>NZ_JBYRJC020000001.1:1076939-1657253 GCF_058349885.2 Microbacterium sp. W1-4-2
CGGAGTGCGGTGGAACGGAGACCCGCCCATGATGCAACTTCTCTGGAACGGCCTGATCGTCGGCTCGTTCTATGCCCTCGTCGCCCTCGGCTACAGCATGGTGTACGGCATCATCAAGCTGCTGAACTTCGCCCACGGCGACATCTACATGCTCGGCGCCTTCGTGGCGTTCTTCACGCTGAACTCCTTCGGCGTGAACGGATCCAGTTCGATCCCGATGCTGCTCGTGATGCTGCTGCTGGCCATGGTGACCACAGGCCTGATCGGCGTGGGCATCGAGCGCGTCGCGTATCGCCCGCTGCGCAGGAGCCCGCGGCTGGCCGTGCTCATCACGGCCATCGGCGTCTCGTTCACCCTCGAGTACGGCGTGCGCGCCCTCTTCGGGCCGAACCCCGAGGCGTTCCCGATCCGTTTCGCCTCGCACGGCTTCGAGGTGGCCGGAATGCGCATCACGGCCGCGCAGATCACGCTCGTGATCATCGCCGCCGCGCTCATGCTCGTGCTCGCCCACGTCGTGGAGCGCACCCGGTCCGGTCGCGCGATGCGCGCGATCGCCCTCGATCCCCAGGGCTCCCAGCTCATGGGCATCAACGTGAACAGGACGATCGCCGTGGTCTTCTTCATCGGCTCGGCGCTGGCCGGCGCCGCCGGCGTCATGGCCGGGGCCTACTACGGCTCGATCGACTTCCTGATGGGGTTCATCATCGGTCTGAAGGCGTTCACGGCCGCCGTCATCGGCGGCATCGGCAACCTGTACGGCGCGATGCTCGGCGGACTCGTGCTCGGCATGCTCGAATCGTTCGGCTCTGCGTGGTTCGGCGGTGAGTGGCGCGACGTATTCTCGTTCGCGTTCCTCATCCTGTTCCTGACGTTCAAGCCCACCGGGCTGCTCGGCGCTCGTGTCGTGGAGAGGATGTGACCATGTCGGCAACACTCGACGCCGCGCTCAAGCATGTGACGCTGCGCGCTCCGGCACCCGGGTTCGAACGGCCCCGTGCACCACGCGGCATCCTCACCTCGCACTCCGGGTTCCTGCGCGCCCTCGGGGGCCTGTCGATCCTGCTGGTCGCCGTCCTCCCGTTCATCGACTCGTCGCGGTACCTCATCTCGATCGCCACGAGCGCGCTCATCTACGTCATGCTCGCGATGGGCCTGAACGTCGTCGTGGGCTTCGCGGGGCTGCTCGACCTCGGCTACATCGCGTTCTTCGCGGTCGGGGCCTATGTCTCGGGCATCTTCACGACGACCTTCGGCTGGCCGATGTGGGCGGCGCTGCCGGCGACGGTGCTGGCGTGCGTCGTGGCGGGCGTCATCATCGGGGCGCCGACCCTGCGACTTCGCAGCGACTATCTGGCCATCGTCACGCTGGGCTTCGGCGAGATCATCCGCATCACCGCCAACAATCTCGACGTCACCGGCGGACCGAGCGGCATCCACGGCATCCCGACGTGGAGCTTCGGCGGATGGAGCTTCGCGGACGGCTTCACGCTGGGCGGCATCTTCTTCCCGCCGTACGTCGTCTTCTACTACTTCGTGGCGCTGGTCGTCATCGTCGTGGGGGTCATCGGCGCCGGCCGGCTCGGCAAGGGCAAGCTCGGCCGCGCCTGGAAGGCCGTGCGCGACGACGAGGATGCGGCCGAGGCGATGGGCATCAACACCTACATCGCCAAGATCTCGGCGTACATCATCGGCGCCGTGTGGGCGGGCATCGCCGGTCAGCTCATGGCCACGCACCTGTCGGCCATCAGCCCCAACAGCTTCCAGTTCCTCTACTCGGTGCTGATCCTCATGGCCGTGGTGCTCGGCGGGATGGGCTCGACGCCCGGCGTCATCATCGGCGCGCTGTTCGTGTCGCTGGCACCCGAGGTGCTGCGCGACTTCTCGGAGTGGCGCTATCTGATCTTCGGCATCCTGCTGGTGATCACGATGCTGTTCCGGCCCACGGGGCTGTGGCCGGCCACGGCGGTCCTGCCATGGCTCAGGCACCGCAGGCCCACGGCCCCGCCGCCGACCGACACCGTCCGGGTCGTCGAGAGGGACGGCCTCGCACCCGACCGCTTCGACGACGACGAGCTGGACTCGCTCGACGACGACGCACCCGACCGCTTCGCCGAGGACGGAGAACGCCCGTGAGCGCCCTGCTGGAAGTCAAGGACCTGCGGCTGCAGTTCGGCGGCGTGAAGGCCGTCGACGGACTGAGCTTCGAAGTGCACGAGGGCGAGATCCTCGCCGTGATCGGCCCGAACGGCGCCGGCAAGACGAGCGCATTCAACTGCATCTCGGGCTTCTATCTGCCGACGTCGGGGACAGTGGTGTTCGGCGGCAAGCGCATCGTGCGCCGCGTGCCCGACCTGCTGCGCGCGATGAAGCTCGCGCCCCTGCTGCAGAGCTTCGGGTTCTATCGCGTGCTGCCCTCGCGCGTGACGAAGTGGGGGATGGCGCGGACGTTCCAGAACCTGCGGCTGTTCCGCGAGCTCACCGTGCTCGAGAACGTGAAGACCGCGATGCACGCGAACCTGCGCGAGGGGTTCTGGTCGACGCTGCTGCACCTGCCCCGCTATCGGCGCGCAGAGGCCGCATGCACCCGCGAGGCGCAGGGGTGGCTCGACTTCGTCGGGTACGAGAACGACGAGAACCTCTACGTCACGCAGCTGCCGTACGGCGAGCAGCGTCGCGTCGAGATCGCCCGGGCGCTGGCGACCAGCCCCCGTCTGCTGCTGCTGGACGAGCCGGCCGCGGGCCTGAACTACAGCGAGAAGCAGGCGCTGATGGGGCTGATCCGGCGCATCCGGCAGATGGGCGTGGCGGTCGTGCTCATCGAGCACGACATGGGCCTGATCATGGAACTGGCCGAGCGCATCGTCGTGCTCAACTACGGCAAGGAGATCGCCGACGGGTCGCCGGACGAGATCAAGAACGATCCGGTGGTGATCGAAGCGTACCTGGGCGTCGATGACGACGACGATGCGCGCGAGCGCGATGGCGAGGTGGGGCGATGAGCCGGTTGGAAGTCACGGACGTCGATGTCTACTACGGTCGTGTGCACGCGCTGCGCGAGCTGAGCTTCGTCGTCGAGCAGGGCGAGATCGTGTGCCTGCTCGGCAACAACGGCGCCGGCAAGTCCACGACCATGAACATGCTGTCGGGGCTGGTGCGGCCGAAGTCCGGAACGGTCACGTGGGACGGGCTGGATCTCGCCTCGGCGAAGCCCTGGACGATCGTGTCGGCCGGCCTCGTGCAGGTGCCCGAGGGCAGGCGCATCTTCTCGACCATGACGGTGCACGAGAACCTGCTGCTCGGAAGTCACACGGTGCGGGATCAGAAGGCCATCGCGGGGCGCATCGACGACGTCTACCAGCTGATTCCGCGCCTGGCCGAGCGGCGCAAGCAGCAGGGCGGCACGCTCTCGGGCGGCGAGCAGCAGATGCTCGCGATCGGCCGGGCCCTGGTCACCGGTCCGAGGCTGCTGCTGCTGGACGAGCCGTCGATGGGTCTGGCACCCCTCGTGGTCAAACAGGTCATGGACATCATCTCGACGGTGAACTCCCGCGGCACGACCGTGCTGCTGGTGGAGCAGAACGCGCGGGCGGCGCTGAAGATCGCCGACCGGGCGTACGTCGTGGACACCGGCCGCACCACCGTGGAAGGCCCGGCGCAGGACCTCGCGCGCGACCCGCGCATCATCGAGGCGTACCTCGGCGGCTGAGCCCCGAGACGGGGAGGGATGCCGCGACCGGTGCGCCGGGTGACGGCATCCCCACACACCCGTCGCCACGCGTAATATGTCACGTAGTACATGGAGGTGAACATGCGGATCGTGGTGGTCGGAGCGGGCGCCGTCGGCGCCGCCTGCGCGCTGGCTCTGGTCGAAGCCGGAGCCGACGTCGTGGTCGTGGACCGCGTCGGCGTCGCCGGCGAGACCTCGAGCCGCTGCGAGGGCAACATCCTGGTCTCCGACAAGGGTCCGGGGCCCGAGGCCGAGCTGGCGGTCGTGGCCAACCGGGTGTGGCGGGAGTGGGCCGAGCGTCTGGACGGCGAGCGTCGCCCGGGGCAGCCGGCCACCGAGTTCGACGCCAAGGGCGGTGTCGTGGTCACCTTCCCGGGCGGTGAGGACGGGCTGCTGTCGTTCGCCGAGGGGCAGCGCGGCATGGGCGTGCGTGCCGAGGTCGTGGATGCCGTGCGACTGCGCGAACTCGAGCCGGAGCTCGCGGCGGATGTCGCGTGCGGGGTCTGGTACCCCGACGACGCGCAGGTGCAGCCGAGCCTGGCCACTCAGGCGATGATGGCGCGCGCCGTCGCCCTCGGCGCCCGAATGCGACGAGAAGAGGTCGTCGGCGTGCGGCTCGCCGGTGGCCGGATCCGTGCCGTGCGCACCGATCGCGGCGAGATCGAGGCCGATGCGGTCGTCAACTGTGCGGGACCGTGGGCCGGCGAGGCGGCCGAGCGTCTCGGGTCGTCGCTGCCGATCCTGCCGCGGCGCGGGACGATCATCGTGACGACGCCGATGTCGCAGCGCGTCTTCCACAAGGTGTACGACGCCGATTATGTCGGAGCGGTCGCTTCGGGCGACGCCGACCTGCAGACGTCCACGGTGGTGGAGTCGACACCCGCAGGCACCGTCCTGATCGGCTCGAGCCGCGAGCGTGTCGGCTTCTCGACCGCGGACACCCTGCCGGCGCTGGCCGAGATCGCGGCCAAGGCGACGCGCCTGTTCCCGTTCCTGGCCGACACCATGGTGCTGCGCACCTATGCCGGCTTCCGTCCATATGCGCCCGATCATCTTCCGGTGATCGGAGAGGATGCCGCGATCCAGGGCCTGTTCCACGCCGCCGGGCACGAGGGCGCGGGCATCGGACTGGCGCCGGCCACCGGGCTGCTGATCGCCCACGCGGTGCTGGGCGCGCCCGCGCCGGTCGACCCCCGACCGTTCCTGCCGAGCCGCCCGACCCTGGAGGTGGCGGCATGAGCGTCGTGATCCAGGTCGACGGCGAGGAGGTGGCCGGGCGCGACGGGCAGACCATCGCCGGTGTGCTGCTCGCAGCCGATCGTCGCAGCTGGCGCACCGCCGACGGAGCACCCCGCGGAGTGTTCTGCGGCATCGGGGTGTGCCAGGACTGCCTGGTCACGGTCAACGGAGTGGCGGGTGTGCGCGCTTGTCAGCGCACGGCGGTCGACGGCGATGTGGTGGAAGGGGAGTCGCGGTGACGACGGTGGCGATCCTGGGCGCGGGTCCGGCAGGTCTCGCGGCGGCGCAGAGCGCGCTGGCCGCCGGAGCAGACGTGGTCGTGCTCGACGAGGGCGAACGGATCGGCGGGCAGTTCTGGCGCCATCACGAGACGCTCACGAACCGGCACATGCAGCATCAGTGGGCGCGGTTCGAGCGGCTGCGGGAACTGCTGGAGGGCGGAGCGGAGGGCCGCGCCGTCGTGCACTCCTCGGCGAGCGTGTGGCGCATCGAGACCGAACGCGGCATCCGCCTGCACGTGCTGGTCGGCCCCGCCGACGCGGCGGCACGGACGGGGCTCACGATCGAGGCGGACGCCCTGGTGATCGCGACGGGCGCGCACGACCGGGCGCTGCCGGTGCCGGGCTGGACTCTGCCCGGCGTCGTCACCGCGGGTGCGGCGCAGGCGATCGCGAAGCGCGACGGCGTCGCGATCGGGCGTCGCACGGTGGTCGCGGGGGCGGGACCGTTCCTGCTGCCGGTCGCGTCGAGCCTGGCCCTCGCCGGTGCCACCGTCGTCGAGGTCGTCGAAGCCACCCGCCTCGGCGCCCTCGTCTCCGGCTGGAGCCGGGCGCCGTGGCAGCTTGCCGGCAGCGCCCCCGCGAAGGCGCCCGAGCTGGTGGACTATGCGGCCAGCCTCATCCGGCACCGCACGCCCTACCGGATCGGAAGCGCCGTCACCCGCATCCACGGGCGCGATCGGGTCGAGGCGGTCACCATCCAGCGGGTGGACGGCACGTGGCGCCCGATCGCCGGCACCGAGCGCACCGTCGAGTGTGATGCGGTCGCGCTCGGGCACGGGTTCACGCCGCGCCTGGAAGCGGCGATCCAGGCAGGTTGCGACATCCGTCCCGACCGCTTCGTCGGCGTCGACGACCACCAGGCCACGAGCGTCGCAGGCGTCTACGCCGCCGGTGAGATCACTGGGATCGCGGGTGCCGACGCGGCTCTGGCCGAAGGAGCGGTCGCCGGGTTCGCCGCGGCCGGCGCCGACCCGGCCGATCCCCGTATCGCCGGTGCCCGCGTCGCACGCCGGCGCATGCACGCCTTCGCCGAGCGGCTGAAGACCCACGACATCCAGCCCGGGTGGAGCGCATGGCTCGACGACGACACGATCGTGTGCCGGTGTGAGTCGGTCACCCGCGCCCGGATCGCCGAGTACGCGGATGCCTCGAGCCGTGGCCTGCGGCTGGCCACGCGTGCAGGGCTGGGCGCCTGCCAGGGCCGCACGTGCGGGCGCACGGTGGAGGAGCTGACCGGCTCTCGGATCGGGTTCGACGCGCGCCCCGTGCTCGGCTCTGTCCGCATCGGCGAGCTCGCCGCCGCCCGTGGGGAGCCCGGCCACGCGCCATGAACGCGCGCTCGCAGGGTCGAGGATCTTGCGCGGCCGGCGACCGCCCGGTAGTGTAATACGTGACATATTACTACCGTTGCACCCAGGCGGCGAAGACGCCGCGCCGACTGACGCCCCGTCCTCTCACTCCGACGAGGCCAGCGCATCGCCTGGGCGAGAACCATCAGAATGGAGACCATCATGACCGCACACAGCATGGACCTCGGCGGCGTCGTCGTCGCGACCACCCTGGCCTTCAAAGAGGACCGGTCGGCGCCCGCCGGCCTTGCCGTCGACTATGACAGGTTCGGCGAGCACGTCGACTTCCTGATGTCGAACGGATGCCGCGGCGTCGGCCCGAACGGATCGCTCGGGGAGTACTCGTCCCTGACCGACGAAGAGCGCCGCAAGGTCATCCAGGTCGCCGTCGATGCGGTCGACGGCCGCGGCATCGTGATCGCCGGCGCGCACGGCGTGGGTAGCCACCAGGCGCGCCGGTGGGCGGAGTACGCGGCGGAGGACGGCGCGGACGGCGTGCTGCTTCTTCCCCCGATCGTCTACCGTGCGAACGACCGTGAAGTGATCGCGCACTACGAGGAGGTCGCGAAGGTCGGACTGCCCATCATGGCCTACAACAACCCGTTCGACACGAAGGTCGACCTCGTGCCGTCGCTGGTGGCCGAGATCGCGCAGATCCCCGAGGTCGTGGCGATCAAAGAGTTCTCGGGCGACGTGCGCCGGGTGTACGAGATAAAGGAGCTGTGCGACATCGACATCATCGCCGGCGCCGACGACGTGCTGTTCGAGCTGATGGTCAACGGCGCGGTGGGGTGGTTCGCGGGCTACCCGAACGCGTTCCCGCGTGAGGCGGTCGAGCTGTACAACCTGTGCCGCGACGGCGACTGGCACGAGGCGAAGGCGCTGTACGAGCAGCTGGTGACCGTGTTCCGGTGGGACTCGCGCACTGAGTTCGTGCAGGCGATCAAGCTGTCGATGGACATCTGCGGCAACTCGTACGGCGGCGTGACGCGCCCGCCGCGCGGCCCGCTGACCGCCGAGCAGCGCGCCCAGGTCACCGCCGACACCGAGCGGGCGCTCGCCGCGCTCGCGGCCCGTTCCGCGGCGGTCGCCTGATGCGCGCGCGCCGGGTGATCTCGGCCGTCGACTCCCACACCGAGGGCATGCCGACCCGTGTCGTCACGGGTGGCGTCGGCCGGATCCCCGGCGCGACCATGAACGAGCGCCGGCTCTACGCCATGGAGCACCTGGACGGGCTGCGGGGCCTGCTCATGAACGAGCCCCGCGGCCACGCGTCGATGTCGGGCGCGCTGCTGCAGCCGCCGGCGCGGGACGACGCCGACTGGGGCGTGGTCTTCATCGAGGCCAGCGGGTTCCTGCCCATGTGCGGTCACGGCACGATCGGCGTCGCGACGGTGCTCGTCGAGACCGGCATGGTCGAGGTCACCGAGCCGGTCACCGAGATCCGGCTCGACGTACCCGCGGGCCTGGTGATCGCGCGGGTCGAGGTGCAGGACGGGCGCGCGCTGCGGGTCACGATCGAGAACGTGCCGAGCTTCGTCGAGCGCCTCGACGAGCGCATCGAGGTGCCCGGCTACGGCGACGTACCGTACTCGATCGCGTTCGGCGGCAACTTCTACGCCCTCGTCGACCTCGACGACGTCGGACTGCCGTTCGACCGGGGCCGCCAGGGAGACATCCTGCGGGCCGGACTGGCGATCATGGACGCGATCAATACGCAGGCCCCGCCGCACCACCCGCTGGTGGGTGGCACCGACCACGTCCACCACGTCGAGTTCATCGCACCGGGGTCGGACGCGACGCGCTCGCGGCATGCCATGGCCATCCACCCGGGCTGGTTCGACCGGTCCCCGTGCGGCACCGGCACGAGCGCCCGGATGGCCGAACTGCACGCCCGCGGCGAACTGGCGCTCGACACGGACTTCGTCAACGAGTCGTTCATCGGCACCGAGTTCACCGGACGGCTGGTCGGCCGGACCGACGTCGCCGGCATCCCGGCCGTCATCCCCACCATCACCGGCCGCGCCTGGGTCACCGGACTCGGCCAGTACTTCCTCGACGACACCGATCCCTTCCCCGAAGGCTTCGTGTTCTGACAGGCATCGACGCAAGGAGCATCATGACCGACACCGACACGATCGCCCAGCGCGCCGCCGCCGCGGCGGCCCCCTACGCCGGGATCGCGCCGGCCGATCGCGCCGCCGCGCTGGTCGCGGTCGCCGACGGGCTGGATGCCGCAGCCACCGAGCTGATCGCGGTCGCGATGGCCGAGACCGGCCTCGCCGAGGCCCGGCTCACCGGCGAGGTGCGCCGCACCTCGGGTCAGCTGCGGCTGTTCGCCGAGGTGGTCGTCGACGGCTCGTACCTGGACGCCCGGATCGACGAGGCCGATCCCGACTATGCGATCGGCCCGCGCCCCGACGTGCGGCGCGTGCTCGAGCCGGTCGGGCCGGTGCTGAACTTCGCCGCCTCGAACTTCCCGTTCGCGTTCTCGGTCGCCGGCGGCGACTCGGCGGCGGCCCTCGCCGCCGGCTGCCCGCTCATCGTCAAGGCGCACTCCGGGCATCTCGAGCTGTCGCGCCGGACGGCCGAGGTCGTGGCATCCGCTCTCGCCGCCGCCGGCATGCCCGACGGCGTGTTCCAGCTCGTCGAGGGGCAGCAGGCCGGAGTCGAGCTGCTCAAGGACGACCGCATCCGCGCGGGCGCGTTCACGGGCTCGACCCATGTGGGCCGCATGCTCGCCGACATCGCCGCCGCGCGCCCCCGCCCGATCCCGTTCTTCGGCGAGCTCGGCAGCGTCAACCCGGTGTACGTGACCGCGGCGGCGGCGGCATCCGAAGACGACCTCGTCAGCGGCTTCGTGGCCTCGGTCGCGGGCTCGGCGGGCCAGCTGTGCACCAAGCCGGGGTTCCTGTTCGTGCCGGAGGCGGCGGACCTCGGCGACGTGACGGCCGCGGTCGCCGGCATCGGCGCGCACCGGCTGCTGAACCCCGGCATCGGACGCGGATACGAGCAGCGCCGCGACGCCGTGCTGGGCGCTCCGGGCGTGCGGGTGCTCGCCGAAGGAGCCGTGAGCGTCGACGACGCGGGGCAGCGCTCGGCCACGCCCACGGTCGTCGAGGTCGACCTCGCCACGCTGCGCGATCACCGTGAGCAGCTGCTGGACGAGAGCTTCGGACCGCTGTCGATCATCGTGCGTTACCCGGATGCCACGGCCCTGCCGGACGTGCACCGAGACCTGTTCCCGGGCAACCTCACCGCGACACTGCACGCCACCGACGCCGATGCCGCGGCCGTGCGTGAGCTCGTCGACGCGCTGGCCGCCACGAGCGGGCGCGTGCTCTTCGGCGGCTGGCCGACCGGCGTCTCGGTGACTGCCGCGATGCAGCACGGCGGTCCGTTCCCGGCCACCACGACCGACGCGACCAGCGTCGGCACCGCGGCCATCACCCGGTTCCTGCGGGGCGTGTCATACCAGAACGCGCCGCAGTCGCTGCTGCCGCCGTCCCTGCGCGACTCCAACCCCTGGGGGATCCCGCAGCACCGGCGCACCGCCGGCGCGTCGCAGCGCTGGGGCAGCCTGACCGGCGCGATCTGACACCTGACGCCGGAGGGGATCAGCGCAGGCTGAAACCCTCCGGGAGCGGGTCGCCCTCGTCGAGCTCGAACACGCTCGCGCCCACGCGGTGCGCGGTGCCCGTGACCTCGGGGATCACCCCGTCGGCGGTGCGGGCGGCGACCCGCGCGGTGAAGCGGGTGCCGATGATCGAATCATGCGTGAGCTGCTCGCCGTCGGCCAGGTCGCCGGTGCAGGCGAGCAGGGCCACGCGAGCCGCAGTGCCCGAGCCGCACGGGCTGCGATCGACCTCGCCGTCCGCGAAGACCGTGACATTGCGCTGCCACGGCCCCGCATCGGTGCGACCGAGATCGTCGACCAGGATCGTCCCGTACACGCCCGACAGCCGCTCGTCGTCCAGCTGCGCGCTCGGGTGCTCGTTGAGCGCCCACTTGATCTCGCGGCCGATGCGGATGAGCTCGGTGGTGTCTTCGGGCACGACGCCGAGGCCGACGGAGGCGGCCGGCAGCGTCGCGTAGACCGCGCCGCCGAAGACGAGGTCTACCGGCACGGTGCCGCGGCTCGTGCTCAGCTCGATGCCGCGGGCGAGCACGCGCGAGGCGACGTTGCGGAACACGACGGCCGTGGTGCGCCCGCCCTGCCGCTGCACGCGAGCCTGCACGCGACCGCTGGGGACGTCGATCGTCACGACCGCCTCGCCGTCGTCGGGCGCCGGCACCCGTCCGGTGCGCACTGCCCACGCGCCCAGCGCGATGGTGCCGTGCCCGCAGGCGGTCGAGAAGCCGTCCTTGTGCCAGAACAGCACGCCGAAGTCGGCCCCGTCGTCGTCGGGCGGTGTGACGAACCCGCCGTACATGTCGTCGTGGCCGCGCGGCTCCAGGCACAGGAACCGGCGGACCTCGTCGGCCGGACCGTGCATCGCGTTCACGCGTCGCGTGGCCACGTCTGCGCCCGGCGTCGGCACGCCCTCCACGATGCGGAACGGCTCACCCGCCGTGTGCCAGTCCTCGGTGCTCCATCGCATCGCGGTCTCCCTTCGTCGAGCGCGTCGTGCGCGGTCAGATCCGGTCCATCACCAGCTGGGCGACCGCGAGGTCCTGCCAGCCCATGCCGCACGTCTTGACCACGCGCGGGCGGTCGCGCGCGACGGCGAAGCCGTCGGCGAACACGTCGCGCATCGGGATCACGGCATCGTGTGCCAGCGCGCCCTCGGCGACGGCCATGATCACGTCCCCGGCCTCGGTGCGGGCGACCTTCGCCGTCTCGACGACGACCTGGGCGCGGCCGAGCAGCGCACCGGGCAGCTCGCGACGCGCGGGGTCGTGCGAGCCCAGGGCGACCACGGTCGCGCGATCGGGCACGAGGTCGGCGTCGAACAGGGGAGCGGCGGCCGTCGTGGCGCACACCACGATGTCGCTGTCGGCGACGTCGGCGACAGCGCCGGCCGCGATGTCGGCGTCGGGAGCGAATCGCCGGGCGGCCGCGCAGGCCGCGTCGATGCGAGCCCGATCGCGCCCGAGGAACCGCACGCGCCGGATGGGGCGGATCGCCGTGAGGGCCTCGACGTGGGACACGCCCTGCGGGCCCGTGCCGAAGATGACGGCGGTCGAGGCATCCGGCGCCGCCAGCACGTCCACCGCCGCCGCGCTCACCGCGGGCGTGCGCAGGGTCGTGAGCGCCGTGCCGTCGAGGATCGCGATCGGCGTCAGCGTCGAAGCGTCGATGACGACGTAGAGGGCCTGGATGCGAGGGACCGTCCGGCCCGGTTCGTCGGGGGCCACCGTGGCGAGCTTCTGGCCGACAAGGCGGTCCAGTGCCGAGGGCATCATCAGCAGCTGGCCGGTCGGGACGTCGATGATCGAGCGTGCCGGCTCGGCAGCCGGGTCGAACCCGCTGCGCAGCACGCTCTGGAGGGCATCGACGGCATCGCGCATGGACACGAGTCGGACGAGCTGATCGCCGTCGACCAGTCTGAGCGAGGATACGGGGCCGGTCATGCCCCCATCCTAGGATGAGTAATACGTCACGCGCTACAAATCACAGCGTGATGCCCGACCGGTTCAGGCCGTCCAGGATCCTCTGCAGCAGCACCTGCTGCCCGGCCGGGGTCGGATGCTCGTCGTCGGCCTGGAGCAGTCCGTTCTGCGAGGCGAGGGGCTGGCCGATGTCGACGAAGACGCCGCCGACCGCTTGAACGGCCTGCTCGAGCGATGCCGAACTCGACGCGATCGTGGCCGGCGGCGAGGACGGCTGATCCCACAGCGTGCTCAGGCCCACGATCTGGGCGGACGGGAGAGCCGAGTGCAGTGCATCGACCGTCCGGTTGGTCGCATCGTCGATGTCGGAGGCGTCCGCGGCGGCGTCGTTGTCGGACGACTGGATGATGATGATGCTCGGGCGCTGGGACACCGCCTGCGGAATGAGACCCGCGAAGTCCTGACCGCAGTCGCCGGGACGGGTGAAGCCCGCTCCGCTGCATCCGAGGTTCGTGACCGTGACGCCCTTGCGCAACTGGAGCAGAGACGGCCACGCGGCATCGGCGTGGAGCCCGTACCCCGCCATGATCGAATCGCCGATGGTCACCAGCACGGGGGAGTCGGGCCCGGAGCCGGGGTCGGCCGGCGGTGGTGTCGCCGGCGCCTCGGACGCGGCCGCGCCGCGCGTCGACGAGGGAGCGGCACCGCCGTCGGCTGCTGCACAGCCGGCGAGGGCGAGGACGGCGAGCAGAAGGGCTGCCGCGACCGGGCGAAGACGCAGATGCACCCCGACACGCTACGCCGTCCGTCTGCGCGTGCGCACAGAGTCGCTCGACATTCAGCTCACCCATACGGCGACGGGCGTGGCGCGGTTCGCGGCATCCCGCACTATCTGGCAGAATTGACGGTTGGAGCGCTGCCCGACCCTCTATCCGGCGTGCGCTTCCGACTCAGAGCTTCCCGCCGGGTGTGCACCCCACGCTCCAGGCGACCGGTTCATCGCTTCCATACACATTCAGGAGAATCGTGGCTGTCAAGATCCGTCTCAAGCGGCTCGGCAAGATCCGTGCCCCGTACTACCGCATCGTCGTCGCCGACTCGCGCACCAAGCGCGACGGTCGCGTGATCGAGGAGATCGGCAAGTACCACCCCACCGAGGAGCCTTCGTTCATCGAGGTCGACTCCGAGCGCGCGCAGTACTGGCTGGGCGTCGGGGCGCAGCCGACCGAGCAGGTGCTGGCCATCCTCAAGCTCACGGGCGACTGGGGCAAGTTCAAGGGCGACCCGAACGCGGTGTCGACCGTCAAGGTCAAGGAGACCAAGGCCGCGTTCGAGGCCGACTCCTCGAAGAAGTCGGTCATCAAGCCGAAGGCGGAGAAGAAGGCGGAAGCCCCCGCCGCCGACGACGAGGCCGCCGCCGCGGCCGACGCCGAGTAATCCCCGTGCTGGCCGCCGCGCTCGAGCACGTCGTCAAGGGGATCGTCGATCACCCCGATGACGTGCGCGTCGACGAGTCCACGTCGCCCCGCGGCGACGTGCTCGAAGTCCACGTGCACCCGGACGACCGGGGCCGTGTGATCGGGCGCGGCGGCCGCACCGCCAAAGCGCTGCGCACCGTCGTGTCGGCCCTCGCCGACGGTCGGCGCGTGCGCGTCGACGTCGCGGACGACTGAGATGGGCACGCAGGACCGGCCGGACCAGGGCGCATCCGCCAAGCCGGCCAAGAAGCGCACCCCCAAGCCCGCCGGCACGCAGCTGCGGGTCGGGCGACTGCTGAAGGCGCACGGGCTGAAGGGCGCGCTCAAGCTCGAGCTGTACACCGACGATCCGGACGGCCGGTTCGTGCCGGGTGCGACCTTCACGCTGCAGGTGCCGGAGTCCTCGCCGTGGCATGGCAGGTCAGTGACCGTCCGCGAGTTCCGCTGGATGAACTCGCACCCCGTCCTGTTCCTGGAGGGCGTGAACGATCGCACCGCGGCCGAAGAACTCGTCAAGGCCATCCTCTGGGTCGACGCCGATCCGTCGCAGTCCGCCGAGGATGACGCCTGGTACGACCACCAGCTCGTGGGTCTGGACGTCGTACGTGAGGGTCAGATCGTCGGACGCGTCGTGCGGGTCGACCACCTCCCCGCCCAGGACCTGCTGATCGTGGCGCACGCCGGCGGCGAGGTCCTCGTGCCGTTCGTGAAGGCCATCGTCCCCGAGGTGGATGTCGCGGCCGGCCGGGTCGTCGTCACCCCGCCCGCCGGACTGTTCGAGGACCTGCCGGCGGACGAGGACGAGGGTGCCGCGCCCGGCGCGCCCGGATCGCACACCGACGGCGGAGCCGACCCGCAGGACGCCTGATGCGCATCGACGTCGTCACGATCTTCCCGGCGTTCTTCGACGTGCTGGAGGTCTCGCTGCTCGGCAAGGCTCGAGCCGGCGGACTGCTCGACGTGCGTGTGCACGATCTGCGTGAGTGGACCCGCGACCGGCACCGCACCGTCGACGACACGCCGTACGGCGGCGGCGCCGGCATGGTGATGAAGCCCGAGCCGTGGGGCGAGGCGCTGGACGCCGTGGCCGCGGACGGGCCGGATCGCCCCACGATCGTCTTCCCCTCGCCGGCCGGCGTGGTCTTCACACAGGCGATGGCCCGCGAGCTCAGCGCCCGAGAGCATCTGGTGTTCGGGTGCGGACGCTACGAGGGCATCGACGAGCGGGTCTTCGACTACGCCCAGACGCTCGGCGAGGTGCGCCTGGTGAGCCTGGGCGACTACGTGCTCAACGGCGGCGAGGTCGCCGCCATGGCCATGATCGAGGCGGTCGGCCGGCTGATCCCCGGTGTGGTGGGCAATCCCGCCAGCCTCGTCGAGGAGTCGCACGAGGACGGGCTGCTCGAGTATCCGAGCTACACCAAGCCGTCGCTGTGGCGCGGGCGCGAGGTGCCGCCCGTCCTGCTCAGCGGCAACCACGGCGCGATCGCGCAGTGGAGGCACGACCAGCGGGTGGCGCGCACGCGCGCGCGCCGGCCGGATCTGCTGCCGGACGAGGACTGAGGGGCCTCAGGCGACGGCGAGTTGCGATCGGTCGGTGAGCACGATCGGGCCGTCCGCTGTGATGGCGATGGTGTGCTCGGAGTGCGCGCCGCGCGACCCGTCGGCGCTGCGCAGCGTCCACCCGTCCGGGTCGGTGACCAATTCGTCGGTGGTGGCAAGGAACCAGGGCTCGATCGCGATCACCAGGCCCTCGCGCAGGGGGTAGCCGCGCCCGGCGCGCCCGTCGTTGGGCACGTGCGGGTCGCCGTGCATGATGTGGCCGACCCCGTGGCCGCCGAAGTCGGTGTTGATCTCGTAGCCGTTCCCGCGGGCGACCGCGGCGATCGCCGCAGACAGGTCGCCGATGCGGTTGCCGACGGTCGCCGCCGCGATCGCGGCATCCAACGCCTTCTCGGTGGTCTCGATCAGCACCAGATCCTCGTCTCGGGGGGCTCCCACGACGAACGAGACGGCCGAGTCGGCCACCCAGCCGTCGATCGACACGGCGAAGTCCAGCGAGACGAGGTCGCCGTCGCGGAGCGCGTAGTCGTGGGGGAGCCCGTGCAGCACGGCGTCGTTGACCGAGGTGCAGATCACCTTGCCGAACGGGCCGGACCCGAACGAGGGCGCGTAGTCGATGTAGCACGACTCGGCGCCGGCCTTGCGGATCATCTCGTGCGCGCGCTTGTCGATCGTCAGCAGATTCGTGCCGACCTTCGTCTCGTCGCGAAGCGCTGCCAGCGCCTCGGCCACGAACCGTCCTGCCGGACGCATCGCCTCGATCTCGGCAGGGGTGCGCAACTCGATCATCGTGTTCCTCTCGTCGCGTCCATTCTCGCGGATCGCTCCGGGTCGCGCTGTGAATGCGCCGCACGGAGCAGGACGGAGCGGGCCGGCATGCCGCGGGCAAGCGTACGATCGCAGCATGTGGTTGCGACGCGGCTTGTTCGCCTGGCTGCTCCCGGCGGCCATCGTGCTGCCCGTGTGGCTGGTCGTCGGCTGGGCGATCTTCAATGCGAGCGGGTGGGCCTTCCTCGGGGTGATCTTCCTGGCCGCCCCGGCGGTCCTCGTGGGCGATCTCATCGTCGCGCTGCTGATCCGGGCGCGGCCGACCGTGCGCTCGGCGCGAGCGGTGTCGTGGTGGGACGCCCTGTGGATCACGGTCTGGCACGGCCTGGTGATCGCGTTCGGATGCTTTTTCGAGTCAGCCTTCGCGGCGGTGCTGGTGTGCGCGATCCTCGCGTTCCTCGCGCTGTTCTGGTCGTCGCTGGCCCAGTTGTGGACCGAGGCGCGCGGCTCGTTCCGCCGGCTGTCGCCCGGCACCGGCCCCGCCGACGTGCCGTACGACGAGACGATCGCCGATCGGGCCCGGCAGCACGCCGAGGTGATCGTGGTCAACGAGGTGGGCCGCCCCGGCGACGGACGCAGCGAGCATTGACGTTTTGGCCGGATCTGCCGTCCATGGCAGAATGGTTGATTGTGCTCGCGCACCGGTTCTGCCTCAGGGGAACCCGCGCATCCTCGTGATGGCGCAGCGGGCACCGATTCACGTAACCCCTTCATTTCGCGGTCGACCTGTGGCGGCCGCAGAGAGACACGATCATGCAGATCCTCGACGCCGTCGATGCGGCCTCGCTCCGCTCCGACATCCCCGACTTCTTCCCCGGTGACACCGTCAAGGTGCACGTCAACATCACCGAGGGCAGCCGCTCCCGCATCCAGGTCTTCCAGGGCGTCGTGCTCGGCCGCTCGGGTGACGGCGTGCGCGAGACCTTCACGGTGCGCAAGATCAGCTTCCAGGTGGGCGTCGAGCGCACCTTCCCGGTGCACAGCCCGGTGATCGACCGCATCGAGGTCGTCACCCGCGGCGACGTCCGCCGCGCCAAGCTGTACTACCTGCGCAACCTCCGCGGCAAGAAGGCCAAGATCAAGGAGAAGCGCGAGCGCTGATCCACACCGCGACGCCCCGGAGCTTTCGGCCCGGGGCGTCGTCGTTCGCGGGGGCCGGAATGTGCGACCCTGTATGAGCAACGACGAGGGGCACGCATGACCGAAGAAGCCGCGACGGCGAATCCGATGAGGGACGCGCCCAAGCGTCGCGGCGCGTGGGTCTTCATCCGCGACATCCTCGTGATCGTCGTCATCGCGCTGCTGGTCTCGTTCCTCGTCAAGACCTTCCTCGTCCGGTCGTTCTATATCCCGTCGGGCTCGATGGAGAACACGCTGCAGATCAACGACCGCATCCTGGTCGACGAGATCACGCCGCGGTTCACGGGGTATCACCGGGGCGACGTCGTCGTGTTCCGCGACCCGGGCGGCTGGCTGCCGCCCGCGAACCCCGACACGCAGCGGCCATGGATCGTCGAGGCCACCGACTGGGTGCTCTCGCTCGTGGGTCTGGCCGCCCCCGACAGCGACGACCATCTCATCAAGCGCGTGATCGGACTGCCCGGCGACCATGTGGCGTGCTGCGACGCCATCGGGCACATCACGGTGAACGGCGTGCCGATCGACGAGTCGTCGTACGTCGATCTGCAGGGCGGCGAGACGGTCCCCGAGGTCGTGCCGTTCGACGTGACCGTGCCCCAGGATTCGCTGTGGGTGCTCGGTGACAACCGGGACCACTCCCGCGACTCGCGCTACAACCAGGACCAGCCGGGCAAGGGCTTCGTGCCGATGGCCAACGTCGTGGGCCGTGCGTTCCTGATCACGTGGCCCTTCTCTCGGTTCGGGCCGATCGACTTCCATCACGAGGTGTTCGCGGGCGTGCCCGCGCCGACGTCGTCCGGCTCGTCGCCATGACCATCGTCGAGCCGCGGCTGACGCTGGAGCGGCGGCTGCTGCGCGATCACACCGTGATCATCGCGTGCGACGAGGTCGGCCGCGGGGCGCTGGCGGGACCGGTCGCGGTGGGCGCGGCGGCGATCGGTGCACGCACGTCGCGCCGGCGCGTGCCGCAGGGGCTGCGCGATTCGAAGCTGGTGCCCGAGGCCAGACGTCCCGAGGTCGCGCAGCGCGCGGCGGAATGGGTGGATGCCACGGCCGTCGGCTGGGCCACGGCCGCCGAGATCGACCAGATCGGGATCATGCGGGCGCTCGGACAAGCGGCGCTGCGCGCGGTCGAGCTGCTGCGCGCGGCGGGCGTCGCGTTCGACGGGGCCCTCCTGCTGCTGGACGGCAACTACGACTACATCACCGCCGCCGGCGGGACCCTGCCGGTGCGCACCCAGATCAAGGCCGACCGCGACTGCGCGAGCGCCGCGGCCGCGTCGGTGGTCGCCAAGGTCGCCCGCGACACGCTGATGGTGGGCCTGCATGCCGAGCACCCCGCGTACGAGTGGTCGCACAACAAGGGCTACGCCAGTCCCGCGCACCGGGCCGCGATCCGGGAGCTGGGCCTGAGCCCGTACCACCGGGCGTCGTGGGACATCGCGGACGCGCCCACGCTGTTCTGACCGGATGCCGCGGTGGCGGCATCCTCGGAGGCCCCACCTAGGATGGACTCATCATGGATGACGACTTCGACGACTATGACCGCGAGCTCGAGCTGGCGCTGTACAAGGAGTACCGCGACGTCGTCTCGCAGTTCCAGTACGTCATCGAGACCGAACGGCGGTTCTACCTCGCCAACGAGGTGAACGTCGTGCGCCGCGACACGGAGCACGACTTCTACTTCGAGATCTCGATGAACGACGTCTGGGTCTGGGACATCTACCGGGCCGACCGGTTCGTGAAGTCCGTGCGGGTGCTGACGTTCAAGGACGTGAACGTCGAGGAGCTGCAGCGCCGCGACCTGCACCTGCCCGAGGAGCTGTCGCTCGACTCCTGACACCGTCGGCGCCTCCTCCCCAGAACGGGCGGGCGGGCCGATTCGGGTCATCCATCCACAGATGCGCCCCAGGGCCCTCGGGCGGTTGACCCTGCGCGACACGATGCCTGTATGGCAGCGAAAGACGACCTGGGCAGGGCGGGCGAGGATCGCGCGGTCGCGCACCTCATCGCGCGCGGCTTCGGCGTGATCGAGCGCAACTGGCGCTCGCCTGACGGCGAGATCGACATCGTCGCACGCAAAGCACGCGCGCTCGTGTTCGTCGAGGTGAAGACGCGACGCAGCGACGACTTCGGTGACCCGCTCGAGGCGGTGGACGCGCGCAAGCGGGCGCGGCTGTGGCGGCTGGCGCACGCGTGGGCGACCGCGCACCCCGATCAGGCCCGCGGTTGTCGGGGCCGGCTGGACGTGATCGGCATCACCGGCGGCGACCCCGCCCGCGGGCGGCTGGAGCACATCGAGGACGTGTCATGGTCGTGACACGCACGTGGGCGGTGGCCCTGTCAGGCCTGGAGGGCACGTTGATCGAGGTCGAGGCCGACCAGAGCCGGCAGATCCCCGACTTCCACATCATCGGACTGCCCGACAAGGCACTCGGCGAGGCCGTGCAACGGGTGCGCAACGCGAGTGAGAACAGCGGCCTGGCGCTGCCCAAGCGCCGCCTCACCGTCAACCTGTCGCCGGCGAGTCTGCCCAAGCAGGGGTCGGGCTTCGACGTGGCGATCGCGGTGGCGGCGCTGGCGACGGACGGACTGATGGACCCGGCGTCGATCGCGGCGACCGCGCACATCGGCGAGCTCGGGCTGGACGGGCGACTGCGGCCGGTGCCGGGCGTGCTGCCGGCCGTGCGTGCTGCCGCCCGGGCCGGGATCGAGCACGTCGTCGTCCCCTGGGCGAACCGCGCCGAGGCCGAGCTGGTCGCAGGGGTCCGGGTGACCGGAGCGGTCGCGCTGACGGATGTCGCACGCCTGCACGGAGCCGAGCTCGTCGACGGCCCCGAGCTCGAGCCGGTGCCGGCGCCCGGCGCGGCGGCCGTCGAGGCGCAGGGGTACGAGCTCGCGGACGTGATCGGGCAGCCCGAAGCGGTCGAGGCACTGGTCGTGGCCGCCGCCGGTGGGCATCATCTGCTGATGACCGGGCCGCCGGGCGCGGGCAAGACGATGCTCGCGCAGCGGCTGCCGGGCATCCTGCCGGCGCTCGACGACGAGTCGGCGCTGGTGGCGGCATCCATCCGATCCCTGTCGGGCCAGCCCGTGGTGCGCCTGGAGCGGACGGCTCCATTCGAAGCGCCGCACCACAGCGCGAGCATCGCGGCGCTCGTGGGCGGGGGTTCGCGGGTCGTGCGGCCCGGCGCCATCGCCCGGGCCAGCGAAGGCGTGCTCTTCCTCGACGAGGCCGGCGAGCACCACACCGGCACGCTCGACGCGTTGCGCCAGCCGCTGGAGACGGGATCCATCGTCATCCATCGCGCGGGGTTCACGGCATCCTTCCCTGCGAGGTTCCAACTGGTGCTCGCCACCAACCCGTGTCCGTGCGGAAACTACGGCGTGCGCGGAGCGGTGTGCACGTGTCCGCCGATCGCGATCCGGCGCTACCTCGGACGGCTGTCGGGCCCGCTGCTGGACCGGATCGACATCGAGATCATGATGGCTCGGGTCCTCGTCGCCCATCACGAGGACGCCGCCGCGGCGGTGACGACCGCGCAGGCGCGGGACCGGGTCGCCGACGCCCGCGACCGCGCCGCACACCGCCTGCGCGACACGCCGTGGGCGGTGAACTCGGCGGTGTCGGGACCCTGGCTGCGACAGGGACCGCTCGCGCCAGGGCCGCTCGTGCGCCGGCCGCTGGACGCGGCGCTGCACCGCGGCTCGTTGACCCTGCGCGGCTACGACCGAGTGCTCCGCGTGGCGTGGAGCGTCGCCGACCTCGCGGGTCGCGACCGGTTGGGCGTCGACGACATCGGTCGCGCCCTGTTCCTGAAGAAGGGTGTGCGGCCATGAGCGTCTTCCGTTGGAGCGACGACGACTCGGCGGCGGTGGCGCCGCTTCTCGTCGACGGCGGCAGCGATCCGCTGCGACGGCGGGATGCCTACGCCCGGGCGGTGTGGAGCTGCCTGGTCGAGCCGGGTGACGGCGTCGCGGGCGCGCTGATCGGCGCGCTCGGCCCATTCGAGGCGCTGCGTCTCGCGTTCGCATCGGCCGGCCCCGCCGACACGCTGTCGTCGCGCGAGCTCGACGAGGGCCGCAAGCGGTGGCGCCCGCGGCTGGTCGCCGAGGCGATCTCGTTCGCCCTGGACGTCGCGCGCGGCGCCGGCATTCATCTGATCACGCCCGAGGATGCCGAGTGGCCCCGCGCGCTGGACGACCTGGGCGCCCACGCGCCGGTCTGCCTCTGGGTGCGGGGTGACGCGGCGGTGCTCGCCCGGCCCGGCCCGACGGCGGCGATCGTCGGCGCGCGTGCGGCGACCGGGTATGGCGAGGACATCGCGGCCGAGTTCGCCGAAGAGCTCGCCGGTCGCGGCATCACGGTCGTCTCGGGGGCTGCGTACGGGATCGACGGCGCCGCCCACCGCGGCGCGCTCGCGGCCGGTGGCACGACCGTCGCGCTGCTGGCAGGCGGGGTGGACCGTCCGTACCCGGTCGGGCACAGCGATCTGATCGACCGGATCGCCCGGACGGGCGCGGTCGTGGGCGAAGTGCCGTGCGGCACCGCCCCGACCAAGTGGCGGTTCCTGCAGCGCAATCGCCTCATCGCCGCGCTGGGGACCGCGACGGTCATCGTCGAGGCCGGTCGGCGCAGCGGCTCGCTGAACACGGCCGGGCATGCCGCCGACCTCGGCCGGCCCATCGGGGCGGTGCCCGGACCGGTGACCTCGGGGTCGTCGGCGGGGTGCCACCGGCTGCTGCGCGAGTACGACGCCCGGTGCGTCACGACCGCCGATGAGGTGGCCGAGCTGCTGGGCATCGGCGGCACCGAACAGGGCGTGCTCGACATCGGATGGACGGGCGAGGCGACCCGGCTCGCCGATGCGCTCAGCAGCCGGGCCTGGCGGGACGTGGACGATCTCGCCCGGCGCAGCGGCCTGGCGCCGGACGAGATCCGCAGTCATCTGGGGCTGCTGGTCCTGGAGGGCGCGGTCGAGGCGGACGCGGGGCGCTGGCGGCGTGCCGCGAGCCGCGCGCCGCGGTGACGGCCATGCTGGAGGGGTGAGGATCAGCGCCGGCGCCGAGGCGTATTCGCGGTACCTGTCGGACGTGCGCCGGCTTGCGCCGGCGACGCTCCGGGCGTACCGGGCCGACCTCGCCGATCTGTCGGCGCACACCGGCGACGTCGACATCGCCGAGGTCGACATCGAGTCTCTGCGCGACTGGCTATGGGGCGCCTCGCAGCACGGCGCCGCCCGCTCGACCCTGGCGCGGCGCACGGCGTCGGTTCGCGGCTTCTTCGGCTGGGCCGTCGAGACCGGGGCGCTCGAGGCCGATCCGAGCGTGCGGCTGGTCTCGCCCAAGCGCGGCAGGTCGCTGCCGAAAGTCGCCACCGTGCAGGGCATGGCAGACGTGCTCGACACGGCGGCGGCCGCCGCGGCTGAGGGCGACCCGGTGGCGCTGCGCGATCACGCCGTGCTGGAGCTGCTGTACGGCGCGGCCGTGCGCGTGTCGGAGCTGTGCGGTCTGGACGTGGACGATCTGGACCTCGACCGCCGCACCGCGCGCGTCTTGGGCAAGGGCTCGAAAGAGCGGGTCGTGCCGTTCGGGCTGCCGGCGGCCCAGGCGGTGGACGTGTACCTCACGCGCGGCCGGCCGGTGCTCGCGGCCCGGGGCGCCGCGCCGGTGCCGGCCCTGTTCTTCGGGTCCCGCGGCGGTCGGCTCGGCCCACGCGCCGTATACGCGCTGGTCTCCCGCGTGATCGGGCCGGTCGTCGGCGAGCAGACCATCGGCCCGCACGCGCTGCGGCACTCGGCGGCCACCCATCTGCTCGATGGGGGAGCCGATCTGCGCAGCGTCCAGGAGCTGCTCGGCCACGCGAGCCTGGGCACGACCCAGATCTACACGCACGTCTCCAGCGAGCGGCTGCTGGCAAGCTATCGCATCGCCCACCCCCGCGCGCAGCGCTGACGCTGTTCCCGCGGCGGTCAGGAGCAGCAGGGGAGGAGCACCGCCCGAGGGATGCCGCCCAGCAGCAGCATCGGGTTGATGTACTCGCCGTCGAGGCGTACGCCGAAGTGCACCGCTCCGACGACGGCGTGCCCGCCCGCATCGACGACCCCGACCTCCTGCCCGCGCGCCACGGCGGCTCCGACTGCGAGATCGGAGGCCACGGGCTCCAGCGTCGTGACCAGGCCGTCGCCGTGATCGATCGTGATCAGCGGGCGGCCGGCCACCGACCCCCGGAAGGCCACCACGCCCGCCTCGGGAGCGCGCACCGGCGCCGGCGAGGGCGGTGCAAGATCGATGCCCCGATGACCAGGGCCGTACTCGTGCGCCGGAGCGGCATATGCGCGCACGATGCGGAACGTGGCCAGAGGCCAGATCCAGTCCGTCCGGTCGGCGATCCCAGCGGAAGCGGTGACGGAAGCGGCGCCGGCCGCGACAGCGGGTGCGGCGGCCGGACTGGAGGCCACAAGCAGGGACAGGAAGAGGGCCGGAACGAGCACGAGGGCGTGCACTGTCCGGTCCGTGCCGGCGCTGCGGCGAAGGGGACGATGCACGGTCACGGCTCGAGCCTGCACCGTCGCAGACGCGTCATGGGCGCACCCCCGCGATCTGTGGACAGAAGCGCCGGACAGCCGATTCCGGTGCTTCGGGGGAGGAGCCGGCGCCTGATACACTGGACGCGCACCTCGCATGCCGAGGTGACTACGCGTGCCCACAGCGCCGGCTTCGCCAGGCGTGGCAACACCTCCCGACGGTCCTCAGAAACTGGGGCGGGTCGTGTGCCGGGCACCAGGTTCGGCGGGACATCTCCGTCGAAGAGAACCGAAAACGGCGCATCCGCGCCGAGAACAGGAGAACGGCCATGGCCGTCGTCACGATTCGCCAGCTGCTGGATGCCGGCGTCCACTTCGGACACCAGACCCGTCGGTGGAACCCGAAGGTGAAGCGCTTCATCCTCACCGAGCGCAGCGGCATCCACATCATCGACCTGCAGCAGTCGCTGGCCTACATCGACCGCGCGTACGAGTTCGTCAAGGAGACGGTCGCCCACGGCGGCACGATCCTCTTCGTCGGCACCAAGAAGCAGGCGCAGGAGGTGCTCGCCGAGCAGGCCACCCGCGTCGGCCAGCCCTACGTCAACCAGCGCTGGCTCGGTGGTCTGCTGACCAACTTCAGCACCGTCAGCAAGCGACTGCAGCGCATGAAGGAGCTCGAGGAGCTCGACTACGAGAACCCCTCCGAGAGCGGCTTCACCAAGAAGGAGCTGCTGCTGAAGAAGCGCGAGCTCGACAAGCTGCACAAGTCGCTCGGCGGCATCCGCAACCTGCAGAAGACGCCGTCGGCGCTGTGGGTCGTCGACGCCAAGCGCGAGCACCTCGCCATCGACGAGGCCAAGAAGCTCGGCATCCCGGTCATCGGCATCCTCGACACGAACGCCGACCCCGACGAGATCCAGTACCCGATCCCGGGCAACGACGACGCGATCCGCTCCGTCAGCCTACTCACCCGCATCATCGCCGACGCCGCCGCCGAGGGCCTGATCCAGCGCCACCAGCCGGCCGACGCCGCCGAAGAGGCCGAGCCCCTGGCCGAGTGGGAGCGCGAGCTTCTCGAGCAGGGCGCGCCGGAGCAGTCCTCCGCCCCCACCGACAAGGTCGCCGACGCGGCCGAGGCCGAGGCCGAGGTCGTCGAGGTCCAGGAGCAGGTCACCGAGGACGAGGCGCCCGTCGCCTCGGCCGAGTGAACACCGCACCGCACATCTTCGAGCTGCGGCGGGGTCATCGGCCGATGACTCCGCCGCAGCATCCATGAGAACCCCACACACAAGGAGCCGCCACCCATGGCAAACTTCACCATCGCCGACATCAAGGCGCTGCGCGAGCAGCTCGGCACGGGCATGGTCGACACGAAGAAGGCGCTCGAGGAGGCCGACGGCAACATCGAGAAGGCCGTCGAGATCCTGCGTCTGAAGGGCGCGAAGGGCAACGCCAAGCGCGCCGACCGTTCCACGAGCGAGGGCCTGGTCGCCGCCCGCGAGGGCGCCGGCAAGGTCACCCTGGTGGAGCTGGCCTGCGAGACCGACTTCGTCGCCAAGAACGACCGCTTCATCGCGCTGGCCGACAAGGTCGCCGACGCCGCCGCGGCCGCCGCAGCCGATTCCGCCGAGGCCGCTCTGGCAGCTCCCGCCGGCGACCAGACCGTTGCGCAGCTCATCTCGGACGAGGCCGCGATCATCGGCGAGAAGGTCGAGCTTCGCCGGGTGCGCACGCTGTCGGGCGACAAGTTCGAGGTGTACCTGCACAAGACCAGCAAGGACCTGCCGCCGCAGATCGGCGTGGTCGTCGCCTACTCGGGCGACGACGCCGCCACCGCACGCAGCATCGCCCAGCACATCTCGTTCGCGAACCCGTCGTACCTCTCGCGCGAGGACGTGCCCGAGGCCGACGTCGAGAAGGAGCGTGAGATCGTCACCGAGATCTCGCGCAACGAGGGCAAGCCCGAGGCTGCCCTGCCGAAGATCGTCGAGGGTCGCGTGAACGCGTTCTTCAAGCAGGTCGCCCTGCTCGAGCAGGACTACGCGAAGGACAACAAGCTGTCGGTCGCGCAGGTCGCGAAGGACGCCGGCATCACCGTCACCGACTTCGCCCGGTTCAAGGTCGGCGCGTAACAGCGCCCGAGGGCCCGCATCGGACAATCGATGCGGGCCCTTGCCATGCCCGTTCGCTACAGTGTGATCGCGACGAGAGGAAGACACGTGATCAATGAGGCCACCGGACGCCGCCGCGTCCTCTTGAAGCTCTCCGGAGAGGCGTTCGGCGGCGGCGCGCTGGGTGTCAACCCTGACGTCGTCAGCCAGATGGCCCGCGAGATCGCCGCGGCCGTGGACCGGGTGGAGATCTCGGTCGTCGTCGGCGGCGGCAACTTCTTCCGCGGCGCCGAGCTCAGCCAGCGCGGCATGGACCGCGGGCGCGCCGACTACATGGGCATGCTCGGCACGGTGATGAACGCGCTCGCGCTGCAGGACTTCCTCGAGCAGGCGGGCGCGGCCACCCGCGTGCAGTCGGCGATCCAGATGACCCAGGTCGCCGAGCCGTACATCCCGCTGCGCGCCGAGCGTCACATGGAGAAGGGGCGCGTCGTCATCTTCGGCGCCGGCGCCGGCCTGCCGTACTTCTCGACCGACACGGTCGCCGCCCAGCGTGCGCTGGAGATCCGCGCCGACGAGGTGCTCGTCGCCAAGAACGGCGTGGACGGCGTCTACACGGCCGATCCGAAGAAGGATGCCTCGGCCACCCGCATCGATCGCATCACCTACCTCGAGGCCCTGCAGAAGGGCCTGAAGGTCGTCGACTCGACCGCGTTCAGCCTGTGCATGGACAACCGGATGGACATGCGCGTGTTCGGGATGGAGCCGCGCGGCAACGTGACGCGTGCCCTGCTCGGCGACCAGATCGGCACGCTCGTCACCGCGTGAGACGGCGCGGCCGACGGCCGAGCGCTGACTAGACTGAGGCGGGAACGCCTGACTGATGGGAGAGACCGTGATCGCGGACGTCTTGGCCGATGCTGCCAGCCGTATGGACAAGGCCGTGGAGGCGGCGAAGGACGATTTCGCCACGGTGCGCACCGGGCGCGCCAACCCCCAGCTGTTCCAGAAGGTGCTGGTGGACTACTACGGCACGCCCACGCCGTTGGCCCAGCTCGCGTCGCTGAACGCCCCCGAGGCGCGCAGTCTCATCGTCACGCCCTACGACAAGTCGGCGCTGAAGGCGATCGAGCAGGCGATCCGCGACATGCCGAACCTCGGCGCGAACCCGACCAACGACGGCAACATCGTGCGCATCACGATGCCCGAGCTCACCCAGGAGCGCCGTAAGGAGTACGTGAAGCTCGTCCGCTCCAAGGGCGAGGACGCGAAGGTGCACGTGCGCGGCATCCGCCGCAAGATGAAGGACGACCTCGACGCGCTGAAGAACGACGTCGGCGAGGACGAATTGGCGCGCGCCGAGAAGGAACTGGATGCCTTGACCCGGTCGCACGTCGACGACATCGACGATGCGCTCAAGCGCAAAGAGGCGGAACTGCTCGAGGTCTGAGGAGTCCGACCGATGACAGACGCGTCCGGACCGCCGCCCGAGGGGGGTGACGACCGTACCGATCCCGAGGTCGCCGGCGACACCGGCACCGGCGATCGGCCGTCGCCGGACGCGCCGCTGGCGGCGCACCTGCGGGCGGCGCGCACCGAGTTCGAGAACCAGGTCGCACGCACGCGTGCCGACTTCGAAGAGGCGAACGAGCGCATCAAACAGCGCACCGGTCGCGACCTCATCGTCGCAATCCTGATCGGCTTGGCGATCGGGGCGCTGCTCGTGCTTTCGCTCGTGATCTGGAAGCCCGCCTTCCTGGTGGTCGGGTTCGCCGCCGCCGTGCTCGGGGTGTTCGAGCTGTCCCGTGCGCTGCAGACCGGGGGACGCCGGGTCGATCTCGGGCCGCAGCTGGCCGGGGCGGTCGTCATGGTCCTCTCGGCGTGGTTCCTCCCGCTGTGGCTGCACGCGCTCGTCGTCTGCGCCGCCGTCGTGCTGGTCGTGGTGTGGCGTCTGATCGCGGTGCCGATCGAGCGGGGACGGCGGGGTCCGCGGGCCGTGTGGGGCGACATCCTCGTGGGAACGCTCGTGCAGCTGTACGTGCCGTTCACCGCCGGCCTCGCCGTCATCCTGCTGCGTCAGGACGGCGGACAGTGGTGGGTGCTGTCGTTCATCATCATCGCCGTGGCCGCCGACACCGGCGCCTATGCGACCGGGCTCACCTTCGGCCGGCACCCGATGGCACCGCGGATCAGCCCGAAGAAGACCTGGGAGGGCTTCGCGGGCGCAGTGCTCGCGGCCCTGGTCGCCGGCGTTCTCCTGGCGATCTTCATGCTGGGTCTCGTATGGTGGACGGGCCTGATCATCGGCGCCGTCATTCTGGCCACCGCGACCATCGGCGACCTGGGCGAGTCGATGATCAAGCGCGACCTCGGCATCAAGGACATGAGCTCCTGGCTGCCCGGGCACGGCGGCGTGCTCGACCGGCTGGACTCGATCCTGCTGTCGGCCGGCGCCGCGCTCGCACTGTATTACCTCCTGACCCCCCTGGCGGCTTCATGACCACCCACACCTCCGCGGACCGCCGGCCCGCACCGAGCATGTTCCCCCTCGTCTCCGGACGTCGAAAGGGCTACGCGCCCAAATCGGTCGACGACTTCCTGCAGAACGCGCGCAGCGTGTTCGAGGGCGGGGGGACCACGATCTCGGCCGCCGACGTGCGCTCGATCGCGTTCCCCCTGGTGCGACACGGCTACCAGCCCGAAGCCGTCGATGCGGCGCTGGCACGCGTCGAGGACGCCTTCGCCGCGCGGGAGCGCAAGCGCGCCGTGACCTCCGGCGGGACCGGCGTGTGGGTCGATCGCACCCGCGCCCGCGCCCAGGAGATCTTGGACCGGCTCAGTCGCCCGCCGCGGCGCCGCTTCGACCGGGTCCGCGGGTTCGGCTACGGCTACCGGATCGACGAGGTCGACATCGTCGCCGACAAGATCGCCGAATACCTCTCCGACGGACGCCCGGTGACGATCCAGCAGGTGCGCACGGTGGCATTCCGGATGCAGCGCCGGGGCTATCGCGAAGCACAGGTCGACGCCGTGCTCGACGCCGTCGTGGACGTGATGCTGGCGGTGGCATGACGACCCGCCGACGCCGTACATGGCGGCCCGTCGCCCTGCCCGCTAGACTCGGGGAACTGTGACTTCCGGCAACCCGACGATACCCGAGCCACCGCGCGCCGTTCTGCGGCGCGATCTGAAGGCGGCGACCGTGGCCTCGGCGACCCGGGTGCACAAGCCGGCTCGGGTCCGCGCATCGCGCCGGCGGCGGGTGCTGGCGGGCCTCGCGACGTTCGCGGTCGCCGGTCTCGCAGCGGCGTATCTCAGCCCGCTGGGCACCGCGATCTCCTCGCGCGCCAACGCGCAGGACGAGCCGGCCGTCACGCTGTACGCCAGTGCGATGGGCGACGCGCAGACCGTGGAAGTGGCATCCACCACCGACAGCAAGGGCGCAGACCTCAATCGCGACAGCTACGTCGTGTACGTCGTGCCGAAGCCCGCGGCTCCCGCGAACCCGGTCCAGGGACGGGCGGCGTCGTTCAGTGCGCCGTTCGTGGCTCCGAGTCCCGGCACGGCACAGGCGATCGCCTACGACATGGTGAAGGCGCGCGGCTGGGGCGAGAGCGAGTTCTCGTGCCTGGTCGCGCTGTGGAAGCGCGAGTCGGGGTGGCGGGTCAACGCCTCGAACCCGAGCGGCGCGTACGGCATCCCGCAGGCCCTGCCGGGCAGCAAGATGGCTTCCGCGGGCGCCGACTGGGCCACGAACCCCGCGACGCAGATCACATGGGGCCTCGGCTACATCACGAGCCGCTACAGCACGCCGTGCGGCGCCTGGGGACACTCGAACTCGACCGGCTGGTACTGACCCCGTGCCGCGGTCGCACCGTCGGCGCCCTGATCCCGAGCGCGACGACTCCTTCGAGCGCTTTCTGAGCGGGTTCAAGCGCACCGAGCTCAAGCGCGCAGCGGAGTGGACGGTGCAGCCGGTCTCGGCACGGCAGGCGCAGAAGGAGTACGTCTGTCCGGGCTGCGGCCGCGTGATCGAGGTCGGCACGGCCCATCTGGTCGCCTGGCGCTCGGACGGGATCCTCGGCGATGCGGCGGACCTCGCCGCGCGCCGTCATTGGCACGCGCACTGCTGGAAGGTGTTCTGACATGGAGATCCGTGGACCCGTGCTGCTGCCCGCCCACCGCGAGGACGTCGAGTTGCGCACCGAGGACGGCCTGACCCTCGTCGGCGAGCTCGCCACGCCCGTCGACCGCGAGCCCGTCGCGACGCTCGTGACGCTGCATCCGCTGCCCACCGCCGGCGGATTCATGGACTCGCACATCCTGCGCAAGGCGGCCGCACGCCTGCCGGCCCTCGCAGACGTCGCCGTCCTCCGCTTCAACACCCGCGGCACCTCGTCGCCGCGCGGGACCAGCGACGGCGAATTCGACGGCGGAGAGGCCGAGGGACTGGATCTCGCCGCCGCGATGGCGTTCGTGCACTCCCGCGCCCTGCCCCGTCCGTGGCTGGTGGGCTGGTCGTTCGGCACGGAGGTGGCGCTCAAGCATGCGCGCGGCCACGACATCGAGGGCGCGATCCTGCTCTCGCCGCCGCTTCATCGGACCACTCCCGCCGAGCTCGCGGCGTGGTCGGGCGACACTCGGCGCCTGATCGTGCTGGTCCCCGAGTTCGACGACTACCTGCGCCCGGCCGAGGCGCGCGAGCGGTTCGCGGCCGTGCCCGACGCCGAGGTCATCGCCGTGGACGGCGGCCGACACCTGTGGGTGGGTGAAACCCAGACGCGGCGTGTGCTCGACGAGATCGTGTCGGTGGTGAACCCCGCCGCGCTGCCGCTGCCGACCGAATGGGACGACGCGGCCGGCTGAGCCGTCTCGACCAGTGCTCGGGGTCGGTCACCGCTCGTTCTGACGGGGGATGACCACCTGGCGGTAGATGATCAGGATGCTGGCGGCCACCGGGATCGCGATCAGCGCGCCGAGCAGCCCCAGCAGGTTGCCGCCCGCGAGGGCCGCGACGACGACCACGCCGCCGGGGACCGACACCGCGCGGTTCATGATCCGCGGCGAGATGAGGTATGCCTCCAGCTGCATGTAGATCAGGTAGTAGATCGCGGCGATCAGTGCGATGGTCGGCGAGCCCAGGCCCGGTACCAGGCAGATCAGCACGATGATCGTCGATCCGGTGAGCGTGCCGACCAGCGGGATCAGCGAGAAGAAGAACGCGATGACCGCCAGCACCGCGGGAAACGGCGCGTTGATGATCGACAGGAAGATCGAGCTCAGGACGCCGTTGGTGACCGCGAGGGTCACCTGGCCCATCACGTAGTAGCCGACCGAGTCGGTGATCTGCTCGGACAGGTCGACGAAGCGGTCGCGGCGTGAGGCGGGCACCAGCTGGTACACCGCGCGCTTGAGTGAGGGGATGGATGCCGTGAAGTAGATCGTCAGGATCAGCACGATGACCGCGCCGGTCAGGCCCCCGAGGAACGCGATCCCGACCTTCAGCACCCCCTGGCCGATCGAGCCGCTGATCTCGCCGAGGTTCTTGAGCACCCAGTCCTGGACGGTGTTGTAGACCGTGTCGAGCTTGAGCCCGGGGAACGTGTGCTCCGCCCACGCCCGGATCTCCACCAGGGTGTTCGGATCCTGCACCAGCCGCGTGATCGTGTCGACCAGCTGGCTGATCTGCTGGACGATCACCGGCACCACGAGCAGGACGATGCCGGCGAACGCGGCGAGCACGAGGAGGATCGTGAGGAGCACCGCCGTCCAGCGCGGCAGCCGGCGCCGCTCGAGGAACGAGACGATCGGCTCGAGGCCGAGCGCGAGGAACAGCGCCGTCCCGATATACAGGAGGATCGTCGACAGCGTCTGTACGCTGCCGATCAGCAGCAGCCCGACCCCCACGCCCAGAGTCGCCACCAGGGCAGTGCGGAACGGGTTCTGCACCTTCATGGTGCTCCTTCCTCCGTGGGGGCGCTGTCACGACAGGATACTTTCCCGATGCGTGGTTGCCGCGAGCGACCCTCGTCACGCGTCACACCCGTCCCGTCCGCACTCGGCGAACACCCGGTGCGGGCTTCTCGGGACGCACACAGACGTGTTTCGCTAATCTGGAACGTCGAGTCAGCAGTCCGGTGCACCCCGATGCCGGGCTCGAGAGGATACATTCGTGCGTTTCGTGTGGGCAGTTGCCGCCTTCGTGCTGGCCGCCGTGATGATCGCCACGGGAATCGCGCAGCGGACGCTGTTCCAAGGGCCGAAGACCGAGACGACCGCGATCAGCGCGCCGTCCCAGACCGCGTACACCCTGATCGACGGTGCCGTGCTGAACCGGTTGCCCGGCTCGCAGACCCTGCGCGCGGCGCAGAGCGGCCAGATCTTCGCGGCCTATGGCCGCACCGACGACGTGAAGGCCTGGCTCGCCGACACCGCCTACACATCGGTGGCGCTCAAGGGCAAGGGCAAGGGCAAGGTCGTGACCACGACCGTCGAGCCGCAGACCCCCGATGCCGGGACGAGCGGACCCGCCCACCGCAACCCCGCCGGATCCGACCTCTGGCTCGACGAATTCCATCAGGAGGACATCCTGATCGAGCACCTGCAGCTGCCGCCCACCATGAGCGTGCTGATCGCGACCGACGGCACCAAGCCCGCTCCCGCAGACGTCTCGGTCACGTGGCCGATCAACTCCGCGACGCCGTGGGCGGGGCCTCTCATCGTCGGCGGCGCGGTGCTCATGGCCATCGGGGTGTTCCTGTACATCCTCGGCATCCGGCGACTGCGTCGCTCGCGCGGACCGCGCCGCAAGGCGCTGCCGCCGCTGCCCGAGACGGCGCCGATCGACCTGTCGATCGAGCAGGCAGACAAGGGCGTCATCACCGCGGGGCCCGCCAAACGCGACCGCTCGGTGCGCCGTCGCAGCTTCGCTGTCGTGCCGGTCCTCGGGCTGTCGGCCCTGCTGCTCGCCGGGTGCTCGGCCGATGCATGGCCGCAGTGGGGCGGCGCGTCGCCGTCGCCGACCCCGAGCGCGACCGTCGTCGACCCCGGCGGTGCGCAGGCGCCCGCCGTCACCGCGTCGCAGGCCGACCGGATCGTCGGTCACATCGCGGCCACCGTCGCGACGGCGGACGAGAAGCGCGACGCGAAGCTGGCCGCGACGCGGCTGGACGGCGCCGCCCTCGCCGAGCGCAAGACCAACTACGCGCTGCGCGGCAAGCTCCCGAAGGAGGGCGCGCTGCCGCCGCTGCCGGCGGTCGGGCTGAAGGTGGTCCTGCCCCAGGCGTACGACGGGTGGCCGCGCACCGTCATGCTGGTCGCCGAGCAGAAGGATACTGAGGCCACGACCTCGACGGTCATGATGATGACGCAGCAGGACGCCTGGTCGGAGTACAAGGTCGACTACGTCGCGCAGCTGGATGCGACCACGCTGCCGGACGTGGCCCCGACGTACGTGGGCGCGGCGGCCGTGCAGCCGGACTCGTCGTTCCTGGTGATGGCGCCCGACAAGATCGCCGCCGCCTATGCCGACGTCATCGATCACGGTGCGAAGAGCGCATCGGCCGGCGCCTTCGCGATCGACGGCGATCCGTTCCTGAAGGGCGTCGCCGACACGCGCAAGAACCAGCTCGCGAAGTTCCAGCAGACGGCGAAGAAGACCGGAAGCATGACATTCTCGGCCGACGCCGGAAACTTCCCGCCGCTCGCGCTGGCGACCCTGGAGAGCGGCGCGATCGTGGCGTTGAACGTCCACGAGATCGAGACCGTCAAGCCGACGAACAAGGACGCCGTGATCAAGCTCGACAAGACGCCGCAGGTCAAGGCACTCACCGGCGTCAAGGAGTCGCAGTCGGGATTCGCCACGACGTACAGCGACCAGCTGTTCTTCTACGTGCCCGGGGTGGGCGCCGGCGATTCGAAGATCCGGCTGCTCGGGTACTCTTCCAACATCCTCGGAGCCAAGGTGGTCAGCAAGTGAGCGATGCCAATCCCCAGCAGAACCCCGGTGCCGTGCTGCGCGGCGCGGTCGACCTGTCGTCGCTGCGCAATCGTCCCGCCCCTGCCGAGCCGGGGGCGGCCCCGGCGGTCGGAGGCCTCGTCGTCGACGTCACGGACGCGACGTTCCCGCAGGTGCTCGAGCTCTCGCGCACCGTGCCGGTGGTCGTGGACCTGTGGGCCGAGTGGTGCGGTCCGTGCAAGCAGCTGAGCCCCATCCTCGAGAAGGTCGTCACCGAGCTCGCCGGCCGCGTCGTGCTGGCCAAGGTCGACGTCGACGCCAACCCCCAGCTCGCGCAGGGCTTCCGTGCGCAGTCGATCCCGATGGTCGTGGCGCTGGTGGCAGGCCAGCCCGTGCCGCTGTTCACCGGCGCCGTGCCCGAGCAGCAGGTGCGCGAGGTGTTCGACCAGCTGCTGCAGGTGGCCGCCCAGAACGGCGTGACCGGAACGGTCGACGCCGGGGGAGAGGCCCCCGAAGAGCCCGCCGAGCCGGCGCTGCCACCGTTGCACGCCGAGGCGTTCGCGGCGATCGAGGCGGGCGACTACGGCCGAGCGGTCATCGCCTACGAGCAGGCGCTGGCCGAGAATCCGCGTGACGAGGACGCGCGGGCCGGGCTCGCGCAGGTGCGCCTGCTGCAGCGCGTGCAGGACGCGGACCTGCAGACGGCACGGGATGCCGCGGCTGCGGCGCCCACGGACGTCGCCGCGCAGCTCGCCGTGGCCGATCTGGACATCGTCGGCGGTCACGTCGAGGACTCGTTCGACCGGCTGCTCGAACTGTTCGCCGCGCTGCCGCAGGATGAGCGCACCCCGGTGCGCGACCGCCTGCTGGAGCTGTTCGGACTCGTCGGCGACGCCGATCCGCGCGTGGCCGCCGCCCGTCGCCGGCTGGCGTCGCTGCTGTTCTGACGCGAACCCCGCGGCTCAGCGCCGCTGCACGAGCCAGAGCACGCCGAGCGGCGGGAGCTGCAGCGTCGCGCGGCCCGAGGCATCCGCTTCGACCACGCCGAGGTTGCCGACGCCCGATCCGCCGAACTGCGGCGCGTCGGTGTTCAGCACCTCGTCCCACCGGCCGCCCGCGGGCAGCTGCAGGTCGTAGTCGCGCACCGGCCCGCCCGAGAAGTTGCACACGATCACGGCCGTCGCCGCATGGCCGTCACGGCGGAACGCCAGGACGTCGGGGTTCCAGGACGGCCCGCCCAGACGCTCGAACGCGGCGCCGTCCCCGTCGCGCTCCCACAGCGCGGGAAGATCCGCGTAGGCGGCGTTGAGCGCCCCGACGAACTCCTGCAGCTGACGGTGCGTGGGCTGATCCAGCAGCCACCAGTCCAGTGACCTCTGCTCGGACCACTCCGAGAGCTGGCCGAACTCCTGACCCATGAACAGCAGCTGCTTGCCGGGGTGCGCCCACATGTAGGCCAGGAACGCGCGCATGTTGGCGAGCTTCTGCCAGTGGTCACCGGGCATCTTGGCCAGAAGGCTCCCCTTGCCGTGCACGACCTCGTCGTGACTGATCGGCAGGATGAAGTTCTCGCTGAACGCGTACACGAACGAGAACGACAGCTCGCCCGCGTGATGCGAGCGGTACATCGGGTCGCGCTGGATGTAGACCAGCGAGTCGTTCATCCAGCCCATGTTCCACTTGAACCCGAAGCCGAGTCCACCGTGGTCGGTGGAGGCCGTCACGCCCGCGAAGCTCGTGGACTCCTCGGCGATCATCGCGACACCCGGGTGCAGCCGGTAGGCGGTCGCGTTCACCTCCTGCAGGAACCGGATCGCCTCGAGGTTCTCGCGGCCGCCGTGGACGTTCGGCTCCCACTCGCCGTCGGCGCGCGAGTAGTCGAGATACAGCATCGAGGCCACGGCATCCACTCTCAGCCCGTCGACGTGGAACTCGTCGAGCCAGTACAGAGCGTTCGCGACGAGGAAATTGCGCACCTCGTTGCGCCCGTAGTCGAAGATGTACGTGCCCCAGTCCCGGTGCTCGCCGCGCCGGGGATCGGGATGCTCGTACAGCGCCGTGCCGTCGAATCGTCCGAGCGCGAACGCGTCCTTGGGGAAGTGCCCCGGCACCCAGTCCATGATCACGCCGATGCCGGCCCCGTGCAGCCGGTCGATCAGCGCGCGCAGGTCGTCCGGCGTTCCATAGCGGCTGGTCGGGGCGTAGTAGCCGCTGACCTGATAGCCCCACGACCCCCCGAACGGGTGCTCGGCCAGGGGCAGGAACTCCACGTGCGTGAAGCCCAGCGCGCGCACGTGCGCGATGAGCGGGTCGGCGACCGAGCGGTAGTCGAGCCCTTCGCGCCACGACCCGAGGTGCACTTCGTACACCGACATCGGCCGGCTCACCGGCTGCCGTGCCGCCCGCGCCTCGATCCAGTCGTCGTCGGCCCACTGGTACTGCGACGCGGTGACCACCGACGCGGTGGCCGGGGGAGTCTCGGCGGCCCGCGCCATCGGATCCGCCTTCAGGATCCACCCGCCCGAGGGGGTGCGGATCTCGAACTTGTACACCGCGCCTGCGCCGACGCCGGGCACGAACAGCTCCCACACGCCGCTCGCACCCAGCGACCGCATCGCGTGCCCGCGGCCGTCCCAGTCGTTGAACGAGCCCACCACGCGCACCGCGCGCGCGTCCGGAGCCCACACCGCGAACGCCGTCCCGGTCGTTCCCGCGTCCTCGCGCACGTGCGCGCCCAGCACCTGCCAGAGCTTCTCGTGGCGCCCTTCGCGGATCAGATGCAGGTCGAGCTCGCCGAGCGTGGGCAGATGACGGTACGGGTCGTCGGCGGTGTGGTCCGAGCCGTCGGGGTAGGAGGTCTCCAGGACGTACGCGCGCGGCCGTCCCGCCCGCGCGCCCGCCCAGATCCCCTCGCGCAGATGGTCGAGCCGGACCCGCTCGCCGTCCGCGAAGACGGCGGTCACGGCGTGGGCCAGGGGGCGTCGCGCGCGAATCGTCCAGACAGCCCGTCCCGCGGCATCCGTGTCCTGATGCAGGCCCAGCACGTCGTGCGGGGCGTGGTGCTCACCGTGCGCGACCGCGTCCAGCACGGTGTCGGAGATGGTCATCGCGGCTCCTTCACCCAGACGATGTGCACGGGCTCGGTGAACGCATCCAGGCGCACATAGTCGTGGTCGGTCCACGTCCACTGCGCCCCCGTGATCAGATCCTCGACCTCGAACGCGTCGCCGGGGCGGATGCCGAACGCCGCGGTGTCGAGGTGGATCATGGTCTGGCGCACCGAGTGCGGGTCGACGTTGGCGACGACGATGATCGTGTCGGCTTCGCCGGTGGGCGACAGCACCGCGTCCACGTGCTTGGCGAACACGAGGATGCCGTCGTCGTCGCTGGCCTGGATCGTCAGGTTCCGCAGCTGTCGCAGCGCCGGGTGCGCGGCGCGGATCTCGTTCAGCCGCCGCAGGTACGGGGCGAGGGAGTCGCCGGATGCCTCGGCTGCGGCCCAGTCACGCAGCTTGTACTCGTACTTCTCGTTGTCGATGTTCTCTTCGGACCCGGGTCGCGCGACGTTCTCGAACAGCTCGAACCCGGCGTACACGCCGTACGAGGGCGCCGCCGTCGCTGCGAGCGCGGCGCGGATCTTGTACGCCGGCCGGCCGCCGAACTGCAGGAACTCGGTGAGGATGTCGGGAGTGTTCACGAACAGGTTCGGGCGCAGGTAGTCGGCGGTGTCGTTCGCGACCGACGAGAGGAACTCCTCGAGCTCCGCCTTCGTGTTGCGCCATGTGAAGTACGAGTAGCTCTGCTGGAAGCCGGCGCGCGCGAGCGCCTGCAGAGGAGCGGGACGCGTGAACGCCTCGGCCAGGAACACGACGTCGGGGTCCTCGTCGGTGACGGTGCGGATCAGCCACTCCCAGAACTGCAGGGGCTTGGTGTGCGGGTTGTCGACGCGGAAGATGCGCACGCCCTGCGCGATCCAGTGCCGCACGACTCGCAGCACCTCGGCGCGGATGCCCTCGGGGTCGTTGTCGAAGTTGACGGGATAGATGTCCTGGTACTTCTTCGGCGGGTTCTCGGCATAGGCGATCGTGCCGTCGGGCAGGGTCGTGAACCATTCCGGGTGCGCCCTGACCCAGGGGTGATCGGGCGAGGCCTGCAAGGCGAGGTCGAGGGCGATCTCGAGCCCGTTCGCACGGGCGGCCCGCACAAAGGCGCGGAAGTCGGTCAGCCCGCCGAGGTCCGGGTGCACGGCGTCGTGCCCGCCGGCGGGCCCCCCGATCGCCCATGGCGAACCGGGATCGGCCGGGCCCGCCTCGAGCGTGTTGTCGGGACCCTTCCGGTGGGTCCGCCCGATCGGGTGGATCGGCGGCAGGTAGACGACCTCGAACCCCATGCCGGCCACGCCCGGCAGACGTTCGGCGGCCGTGCGGAACGTGCCGCTTCTCACCGAGCCGTCCTCCTGCCGCACGGCGCCCTCCGAGCGCGGGAAGAACTCGTACCAGGCGCCCACCCCCGCCCGCTCGCGCTCGACGCGCAGCGGCAGGTCGGCGGTCGCGGTGGCGAGCGAGATCAACGGGCGCTGCGCGAAGACGTCGGCGAGTCGTTCGTCGGCGGCGACGGCGAGGGATGCCGCAGCAGCCTTGTTCGCTGCGGCCAGCCGCTTGGCGGCCCGGCGCAGCAGCGTGCGCTCGGCCGCGGGACGATCGGCCTCGGCCTCGGCGCGCTCGAGCAGCAGGCGGCCGGCGGCCGCCGTCACCGCGACGTCGACGCCGGCGACGAGCTTGAGCTGCGCCGCGTGGCGCCATGTGGCGTAGTCGTCGGTGAACGCCTCGAACCGGAACGACCAGTCGCCCTGCTCGAGGAGGGCGACCTGCGTGAACCAGCGGTCGAATCCGTCGTTGCGGGGCGCCACCCGGTGCAGCGATTCATCGCCCGACGGGGAGAACAGACGCAGGTGCACGCCGATGACGTCGTGCCCCTCGCGGAACGCGGTCACCCGGAACGGCACGATCTCGCCGGCGAACGCCTTCGGCAGACCGTCGGGCAGGGCAGGACGCGGCTCGACGAGCGGAATGCGACCCATCGTCGTGTCGGCGCCCGACGACCACAGCTCGGCCGCGCGGGGCGGGATCGCACTCGAGCTGCGCCAGAGCGGCGACCTTCTGCCACGGGTTCGGGATGCCACGCCACGAACCTATCGCGCAGTGCCAGCGCATGCTACGGGGCGGATGCGCGGTGTCATCGACATGCGCTCTCGCCATCCCCGCCTGGACGAGAAAAAGGGCCCCCGACGGGGCCCTTCTTCGATTGTGCGCGAGGGGGGACTTGAACCCCCACGCCCTATACGGGCACTAGCACCTCAAGCTAGCGCGTCTACCTATTCCGCCACCCGCGCAGGTGGTGATGGTTTCGCAACCGAGGAATGACACTATCACGTTCGCGGGACTGTTCAGAATCCGGCGGGCGGCTCTTGGGCGCCGGGACGCCGGCGCCCAACCGGTAGCCTTGACGGCATGCCATCCGCCGCATCCGGAGCCGAGCTCACCGAGGTCGCCCGCATCGCCCGTGACCTCATCCGCATCGACACGACGAACTACGGCGGCGGCCGTGCCCGGGGTGAACGCGAGGCGGCGGAGTACGTCGGGGCGATGCTCGAGGGCATGGGTCTCGCGACCGACTACTACGAGCCGGTCGAGCGGCGCACGAACGTGTGGGCGCGGGTGCCCGGGCGCGACGGCTCCAAGCCGGCGCTGGTCGTGCACGGCCATCTGGACGTCGTCCCCGCCATCGCCGAGGACTGGAGCGTCGACCCCTTCGCCGGCGAGGTGCGGGACGGGATGCTGTGGGGCCGGGGCGCGGTCGACATGAAGAACATGGACGCCATGATCCTCACGGCCGTCGACGATATCCTCGCGCGCGGCGAGCAGCCCGAGCGCGACCTGATCCTGACGTTCTTCGCCGACGAGGAGGCGGGCGGCACCGAGGGCTCGGCGCTGGTGGTCCGCGACCGGCCGGAGTGGTTCGAGGGCGCGGGGGCGGCCATCAGCGAGGTCGGCGGGTATTCCGTGGGAGTGGCCGGCCGGCGTGCCTACCTGCTGCAGGTGGGGGAGAAGGGCCTGCTCTGGCTGCGCATGCGCGCCCGCGGGCGCGCAGGGCACGGCAGTGGCCACCACCCCGACAACGCGGTGACGCGGGTCGCCGAGGCCGTCGCCGCCCTCGGCCGCACCCGCTGGCCCGTGCAGCTGACGGCCGCGACCTCCCAGCTGCTCGAGCGGTTTGCGCAGCTGTCGGGCCGAGAGGGGGCCGATCCGGACGACCTGGCCGATCTGGCCGGCCCTGCGGCCGGGTTCATCCGCTCGACACTGCGCACCACCAGCAATCCGACGGGGCTGTCGGCCGGCTACAAGCACAACGTGATCCCCGATGCCGCCGAGGCCCTGATCGACGTGCGGGTGCTGCCCGGGACCGAGCAGCACGTGCTCGCCGAGATCCACCGCATCGTCGGCGACGACGTCGAGATCGAGGTGGTCACCGGCGACGTGGGCCTCGAGGAGCCGTTCGAAGGCGAGCTCGTCGACGCGATGGTGGCCGCGCTCGGCCGTCACGATCCGGGCGTGCCGGTGGTCCCGTACCTGATGGGCGGCGGCACCGACAACAAGGCGCTGTCGCGCCTGGGGATACCCGGCTACGGCTTCGCCCCGCTGCGGCTGCCGATCGACTTCGACTTCACGGGCATGTTCCACGGCGTCGACGAACGGGTGCCGCTGGAGGCGCTCGACTTCGGGCGCGCCGTCCTGTCCGACCTCTTCCTGAACTACTGAACCGGCCGGTCCGGTCGCGGCATCCATCGATCTCACCGAAAGACCTCCATGCACTTCCTCGAGGCTGTCCTCCTCGGGCTCGTCCAGGGCCTTACCGAGTTCCTGCCGATCTCGTCCAGCGCGCACCTGCGCATCGTCGGCGCGTTCCTGCCGGATGCCGGCGACCCCGGCGCCGCGTTCACCGCCATCACCCAGATCGGCACTGAGGCGGCCGTGGTCGTCTTCTTCTGGCGCGACATCGTGCGCATCATCCGGCACTGGTTCCGGGCGCTGTCCGGCCGCATCCCGCGCAACGACCCCGACGCGAAGATGGGCTGGCTGATCATCATCGGAACGATCCCGATCGTGGTGCTCGGGCTGCTGTTCCAGAACACGATCGAGACGACTCTGCGGTCGCTGTGGATCGTCGCCGGCAGCCTCATCGTGTTCGGCGTGATCCTGGGCATCGCGGACATGAACGCCAAGCAGACCCGGCCGCTGGAGCGGCTCACCGTCGGCCACGGCATCATCTACGGGCTGGCGCAGTCGTTCGCGCTCATCCCGGGCGTCTCGCGCTCGGGCGGGACGATCACGGCGGGGCTGCTGCTGGGCTACACGCGCGAGGCGGCCGCGCGCTACGCATTCCTGCTGGCCATCCCGGCGGTGTTCGGCAGCGGGTTCTTCGAGCTCTACAAGGTCGTGAAGTCGCCGACGCACGAGGCGTTCACGATGACCGAGACGGCCGTGGCCACCGCGGTCGCGTTCGTCGTCGCGCTCACGGTGATCGCGTTCTTCATGAAGTGGATCTCGAAGCACAGCTTCATGCCGTTCGTGGTGTACCGGGTGGCGCTGGGCACGGCGCTGATCGTGCTGCTGAGCCTGGGCGTCATCCAGCCGTAACGGCGCCTCAGCGGCCCGAGCGAGGGTCGCCGGACTTGCCCGGCCCTTCGCCGCCGCGGCGCAGGTAGCGTTCGAATTCGCGAGCGATCGCGTCGCCGGACGCCTCGGGCGAGTCCCAGGTGTCGCGCGCCGCCTCGAGCTGGTGGATGTAGGCGGTCATCTCCTCGTCCTCGGCCGCGGCCGCATCGATGGATGCCTCCCACACGCTGGACTGGGTCGCAAGGTCCCCGCGGGGCACGGTGGCGCCGGTGAGCTCTTCGAGCTTGTCGAGCAGCGCGAGGGTGGCCTTGGGCGAGGGCGAGTGCCCTGCGACGTAGTGCGGCACGCTGGCCCACAGACCGGCGGTCGGGATGCCGGCGCCCTCGGCGGAGGCCGCCAGGGCGCTGAGCACGCCCACCGGGCCCTCGTACGTGCTGCGCTCGAGGCCGAGCGAGGTGCGCAGCCGGTCGTTGTCGCTGCCGGCGAACACCGAGATCGGCCGCGTGTGCGGCACGTCCGACATCATCGACCCGAGGGCGATCAGGCCCGTGATGTCCTCACGGAGCATGACGTCGACGAGCTCGGCGCAGAACGCCTGCCAGGCGCGGGCCGGCTCGACCCCGGTCAGCAGCCACAGCTGCGTCCCGCGGGTGCGCCGTGCGGGACGGAACACGGTCGCCTCGGGCCAGCGCAGCGTCCGGCCGCCGTCGGCGGCGGCCACCATCTGCGGCCGGGTGTACTGGTAGTCGAAGTACAGTTCCGGGTCGACCGAGAAGACGGGCTCGTAGGTGCGGCTCTCTTTGAGCAGCGTCGTGGCCGACGACGCGGCCTCGCCGGCGTCGTTCCAGCCGTCGAAGGCCGTGACCAGCACGCGCCGGCCGAATCCGGGATCCTGTGGGCTCTCCATCCCTCCCAGAATAGGCGCTGGGTACCCCACCAGCTCGGCACCGGCGCGGGGGCGGCGGGCACCGGTCGATAGCATGGTGGGATGACCTCTCGACTGCCTGCCGCCGTTCTCTGGGACATGGACGGCACGCTCGTCGACACCGAGCCGCTGTGGATGGCAGCCGAGACCGCGCTGGTCGAGTCCCACGGGGGCGCCTGGTCGCACGAGAAGGCGCTGCAGCTGGTCGGGCTGGGCCTGCTGGATGCGGCGCAGATCTTCCAGGAGCACGGCGTGCGCATGGATGCCGCAGCCATCGTGGACCGTCTCACCGACGACGTGCTGACCAGCCTCGCCCGGGACGGCGTGCCGTTCCGCCCCGGCGCCCGCGAGCTGCTGCGGGACCTGCGCGCGGCCGGGGTGAAGACCGCGCTCGTGACGATGTCGATGCGCCGTATGGCGCGCTCCGTCGTCGAGCTGATCGACTTCGCCGCGTTCGACCTCGTCGTCGCCGGAGACGACGTGACGCGGCCCAAGCCCTTTCCCGACCCGTACCTGCGGGCCTGCGAACTGCTCGAGGTCCGCCCCGCCGACGCGGTGGCCATCGAGGACTCCCCGAACGGACTGCGCTCGGCCGTGGCATCCGGTGCCGTCTCGATCGGCGTGCCGCACATGGTGTCGCTCGAAGGAGTGGGCGGACACGCCCTGTGGCCGACGCTGCAGGGCCGCACGGCACAAGACGTCGCCGACGCGTTCGGCGCGCATCGCCCGATGCCGGCCGGGGGAGGAGAAGAATGAGCGTTCCCGTCCCGGGGCCGAGCGGCCCGTTCCGCTACGGCGACCGCGTGCAGCTGACCGGGCCCAAGGGCAAGCTGCACACCATCACGCTGCGCGAGGACGGCGAGCTGCACACGCACCGCGGCGTTCTGCGCCACGATGCACTGGTCGGGCTGCCCGACGGCTCGGTGGTGCGCAACAGCGGCGATGCCGAATACCTGGCGCTGCGGCCCCTGCTGCGCGACTTCGTGATGTCGATGCCGCGGGGAGCGGCGATCGTGTACCCGAAGGACGCGGCGCAGATCGTCGCACAGGCCGACGTGTTCCCCGGGGCGACCGTCGTCGAGGCAGGCGTCGGGTCGGGCGCGCTGTCGCTGTGGCTGCTGCGGGCGCTGGGGGAGAGGGGGCGACTCGTCTCGTTCGAGCGGCGCGAGGAGTTCGCGCAGGTCGCCCGGGCCAACGCCGAGACGTTCCTGGGCGCCATGCCGCAGAACTGGCAGATCGAGCTCGGCGACCTCGCCGACGCCCTGCCGCGGGTGTTCCCGGAGGGGGGCGTGGACCGGGTCGTGCTCGACATGCTCGCGCCGTGGGACTGCATCGACGTCGTGGCCGACGCGCTGACGGCCGGCGGTGTGGTGCTCTGCTATGTCGCCACCGTCACCCAGCTCAGCCGCGTCACCGAATACCTGCGCGGGACGGGGCTGTTCACCGAGCCCGAGGCATCCGAGACCATGATCCGCGGCTGGCACGTCGAAGGCCTCGCAGTGCGGCCCGACCACCGGATGGTGGCGCACACCGGCTTCCTCGTCTCGGCGCGGCGGCTCGCGCTGGGCGCGGTGCCCCCGGACGTGCGGGCGCGCGCGATCCGCAAGACGTCGTACGGGGACGAGGACGTCGAACTGTGGACCCCCGGCGCCGTCGGCGACCGGCAGATCAACGACAAGAACCTGCGCAAGCGTCTGCGCGACGCGCAGCGCGCCGCGGACGGGGCGCGTTCGGCGGCTGCAGGACGGGATGCCGATGCCTGCCCCTCCGACGCGTCGAGACCCGCGAGCCCGACCGCCTAGACTGATCCGGTGCGCAGACTTCCCGTTGCCCTCACCGTCATCGCCCTGGCCTCCGTCTCTCTCGTCGGCTGCGCCTCGTCGTCGGACCCGGCCGCGTCCTGCCCGCGGGTGACCGACGCCGCCTCGCCGACGATGGCGCAGATCTCGGTATCGGGGCCGTCCAGCTCCACCCCGACGGTCGACGTGAGCGCCCCGCTGCACACCAAGACCACCCAGTTCGCCGACGTCACCCGCGGCGACGGCACCGTGCCGATCTCGAGCGACAAGCAGATGGTCGTGCTCGACGTGGCGTTGGTCAACGCCACCACGGGCAAGCCGATGGTCGCGACCGCGTACAACGGCGACGAGTCGCAGGCCTTCCCGCTGTCTCGGTGGGCCGAGCAGTTCCCGGCGTTCACCGACGCTCTGCACTGCGCGACCGCCGGCAGCCGGGTGGCGATCGCGATCGCCCCGGGCGGAGTCGACGCGTCGTCCGCGCAGAGCCTCGGCCTGTCGCCGACCGACTCGCTGGTCGCCGTCGTCGACGTACGGCGCGTGTACCTCGAGGCCGCGAACGGCTCGTACGTGTACAACTCCGGCTGGGGCATGCCCGCCGTCGTGCGAGCCGCGGGCGGACGGCCCGGCGTCGTCGTGCCGGCGGGCTCGGCCCCGCAGGACCTCAAGATCTGGACGCTCAAGCGCGGCGACGGCCCCAAGGTCACCGAAGACGCGCCGGTGATGCTCAACTACACGATCGTGAACTGGACCGACAAGTCCGTCGCCGACACGACGTGGGACAGCAATCCGCAGGTGGTCACCCTCACGCAGAAGTCGAAGGGCTTCCGTGAGGCCGTCGATGGTCAGACGGTGGGTTCGCAGGTGATGGCCGTGGTCCCGAAGATCGACGGCTCGACCGACGCGAAGGACACGCAGATCATCGTGATCGACATCCTCGGGATCGCACCGGCCGCGCCCCCCGCCGCGCAGTGACGCACCCCTAGGATTGGGGGGTGACCCCCACCGCAGCCCCCTCGCCCGCCGCCGACCGCGGCGCGCCCGAAGAGCGCCTGCTGAACCTCGTCGTGGCGCTGATGGCCACCGAGCAGGGGCTGACGAAGGACACGATCCTCACGTCGGTCTCGGGCTACCGGGAGCAGGGCGAGGCCGGGGCGTCGAAGGACGCCCTGGAGAAGATGTTCGAGCGCGACAAAGAGAACCTGCGCGGCCTCGGGGTGCCGATCGAGACGATCGGGGACCGGCTGGACCCCGACGACCTGCGCCAGGCTCGGTATCGCATTCCGACGGCGGAATACGCGCTGCCGTCCGACATCACCTTCACACCCGCCGAGATCGCGGTGCTCAACCTCGCCGGCGGCGTGTGGAGCCAGGGCTCGCTGTCCGCCGACGCGCGCAGCGGACTGCGCAAGATCCGGGCGCTGGGCATCGACGTCGACGAGCCGATCATCGGCTACTCGCCGCGGATCAGCCTGCGTGAGGCATCCTTCGCGCCCCTGCAGCGCGCCATCGAGCAGGCACGCGTCGTGACGTTCCCGTACCTGAAGCCGGGGGAGGATGCTGCGCGCACGCGCCGGATCCGTCCGCTGGCGCTCGTCGAGTACGAGGCGCGCTGGCACGTCTACGGCATCGATGTCGGCGTCGAGGACGAGCGCACGTTCCTGCTCTCGCGGATCGCCGGCGACGTGAAGCTCACCCGCGAGTCGTTCGACCCCGCGCTGCGCCACGGCGCGGGGGATCGCGGCCTCGCCGGGCTCGAAGAGGTGGCGGCGCGGCAGTCCGCGCTGCTGGAGGTCAACCCCGGCACCGAGGCCGCGCTGCGGCTGCAGCGGCGGGCGCAGCCGGCCGAGCAGGGCATCCGCGTGCCGTACGTCGACGCGCACATCTTCGCCGACGAGCTGGCGGGCTACGGACCGGAGGTGCGGGTCGTCGAGCCCGCCGATCTGCGGGATCGCGTGATCCGGCGTCTGGAAGCCGCGCTGCGCGTGCACGGAGGCGGACGATGACCGCGAAGCGCCCGGTGCTGGCGACCGATCGCGCCGCCCTCATGCTGCAGCTCGTGCCGTACCTGATCAATCTCGGCGAGGTGTCGGTGGCCGACGCCGCCGCCGACTTCGACGTGACCCCCGCGCAGATGCGCGAGATGGTCGAGATGCTGACGATGATCGGCCGGCCCGGCGAGGCCGGCTACTGGCAGCTGCCCAACGACCTGTTCGACATCGACTGGGACCTGCTCGACGAGCAGGAGCGCATCGTGATCACGAACACGGTCGGCCTCGAAGAGGCGCCGCGCCTGACGGCGCGCGAAGCGGCGGCGCTGCTGGCAGGGCTCCAGCTGGCGCAGTCGCTGCCCGGCGTCGGCGACAGCGGCGTCGTGGCGGGGCTGCTGGCGAAGCTGGCCGCCGGCGCCTCGAGCACGCCCGCCGACGTGATCGTCGCGTCCGAGCCGGTCGACGACGTGCGGATCACGGTGGACGAGGCGCTGCGACACCGGGTCGCGGTCTCGTTCGCCTACAAGGCTCCCGACGCGCCGGTGACCACCCGCACCGTCGACCCGGTCAAGGTGCACATCGCCAACGGCCAGTGGTACCTGCAGGGCTGGTGCCATCTGCGCCGCGCCATGCGCACGTTCCACCTCGACCGGGTCAGCGACCTGCGGCTCACCGATATCCCGATCACGCACGGCGAGGAGCCGGTGCCGGAGCTGTTCGAGGGCGCGGAGAGTGAGAACGTCGTGCGCATCCGCTTTCCGCGCGAGCTGTCGCACCTGATGGGCCGCTACCTCGACCAGGCACGCTCGAAGACCACTGCCGGGATGACCACGGCGATCCTGCGGGTGGCCGACCCGCAGAGCCTGAAGAGGCTCGCGACGGGCCGCGGCGGCGACCTCGAGATCCTCGATCCGCCGGTCGCGCGCACCGCGGCGGCGGAGTGGGCCCGGGCCGCGCTGGACTTGTATCCGGACCGCGACTGATGGCTGCCTCTGCGCCGAGCGCGGGTTAGACTTGCCGGAAGCGCACGACTTGGAGACACCAGAAACCATGGGCAACCTCTTCTCAGGATGGCATCTGCTGCTGATCCTCGCCGTCATTCTGCTCCTGTTCGGCGCCGCGAAGCTGCCGGCCCTCGCCAAGAGCGTCGGGCAGTCGGCTCGGGTGTTCAAGGGCGAGATGAAGGCGATGAAGGACGACGAGGCCGCCAAGCCCTCGCCGCCCGCCGACACCACCGACGCGAGCGGATCGGCTGAGACGCCCTCGACGTCGGGATCTGCTGATACCAAGCCATAGCCGGTCGTGACTGAGACCGGCCTCCCGCGCATCTCCGACCCGGAGATGCCGCGGCATGATAAGCGCATGTCGCTTGCGCAGCACTTCCGTGAACTGCGCAAGCGCTTGTTCATCGCCGCCATCGGCGTCATCGTCGGCATGGTCATCGGCTTCATCGTCAGCCAGCCCGTGGTCACGCTGCTGGCCGCTCCCATCGAACAGGTCGCGACCGTCCACGGCGACAACTACGCGGCATTGAACTTCGGGACCGTGACCAGCGGCTTCGACCTGCGCATGCGCATCGCGTTCGCCATCGGCCTGCTGATCTCGGCCCCGGTGTGGCTGTGGCAGCTCTGGGCATTCGTGATGCCCGGCCTGACGCGCAAAGAGATCCGGTACACCATCGGCTTCATGGCCTCCGCCATCCCGCTGTTCGTCGCCGGTCTCTACGTCGGCTGGCTGATCATGCCGCACATGGTCGAGATCATGGCGATGTTCGTCCCGTCGGGGCAGGGCATCAGGCAGTACTACGACTACTCCACCTACTACGACTTCGTCTTCAAGCTGCTGCTGGTGGTCGGCGTCTCGTTCATCACCCCGGTGTTCCTCGTGGCGCTGAACCTTGCCGGCATCATGACCGGCCGCACGATCCTCAAGGGCTGGCGCGTCGCGATCCTCGTCATCGCCGTCTTCGCAGCGGCGGCCACGCCCGCCGCCGACGTGACATCGATGCTTCTGCTGGGCGGCATCCTGTGCATCCTGTACTTCGCCGCAGCGCTGCTGTCCATGCTGTTCGACCGGCGCAAGCGCAAGCGCAACCCGGTGGAGTCCGTCGCGTGACGGACCCGACGCCCGCCGAGCGATACGCGCGGATGAGCGCCGGGAGACGGCATCCCCTGTCCACGGCGTTCGCCGCGCAGCAGCGCTTCACGCTCGACCCGTTCCAGATCGCCGGCTGTGAAGCCCTCGAAGACGGCAGCAGCGTGCTGGTGGCCGCTCCCACCGGCGCCGGCAAGACGATCGTCGGCGAGTTCGCGGTGCACCTGGCGATGCAGGGGCCCGGCGACAAGGCGTTCTACACGACGCCGATGAAGGCCCTGTCGAACCAGAAGTTCCGCGAGCTCGTGGACGTGTACGGCCCCGACGACGTGGGACTGCTCACCGGCGACGTGAGCATCAACGGCAACGCACGCGTGGTCGTGATGACCACCGAGGTGCTGCGCAACATGCTGTACGCGGACTCGGACGCCCTGCGCGGGCTGCGCTTCGTCGTGATGGACGAGGTGCACTATCTGGCCGACCGGTTCCGCGGGGCGGTGTGGGAAGAGGTCATCATCCACCTGCCGCAGACCGTCAAGCTCGTGTGCCTGTCGGCCACGGTCTCCAACGCCGAGGAGTTCGGCGACTGGCTCGACACTGTCCGCGGCGACACCGAGGTGATCGTCTCAGAGGTCCGGCCCGTGCCGCTCGAGCAGCACGTGCTCGTGCGCGGCGATCTGCTGCCTCTGTTCGACGACCGGGCGGGCGTGGCGACGGCTCACGTCAATCAGGAGCTCATGCGCATCCGCTCGGTCAAGGGCCCGAACTACGAGAACAACCGTCGTGCGCAGGAGTTCCGCAGTCGCGGCGGGTACGAGGCTTCCCGCCGCCGGCCGCAGCGCGGTGCCCGGCGCCCCGTGCGGGTCGCGAACGTGCGACGCGTCGAGCGCATGGAGCGGCCCGACCTCGTGCGGCTGCTGGAGCGCGACCGGCTGCTGCCGGCGATCTTCTTCATCTTCAGCCGGGTGGGCTGCGAGGCGGCGGTGCAGCAGGTGCGCCGCGCCGGCCTGCGGCTGACCAGCCAGGAGGAACGGGCCGAGATCCGGGCGATCGTCGACGAGCGCACCCGCACCCTGCAGGACGAGGACCTGGGCGTGCTCGGCTTCTGGGAGTGGAAGGACAACCTCGAGCGCGGGGTGGCCGCGCACCACGCCGGGCTCCTGCCTGCGTTCAAAGAGGTCGTCGAGGAGCTGTTCCAGCGCAAGCTCGTCAAGGTCGTGTTCGCCACCGAGACGCTCGCCCTCGGCATCAACATGCCGGCGCGGACCGTCGTGCTCGAGAAGCTGGAGAAGTTCAACGGCGAGGCGCGCGTGGCGATCACGTCGGGGGAGTACACCCAGATCACCGGTCGCGCCGGCCGGCGCGGGATCGACGTCGAGGGCCACGCCGTCATCCAATGGACCGAGGGAATGGACCCGCAGGCGGTCGCGGCGCTCGCCTCGCGCCGGACGTATCCCCTGAACTCGAGCTTCCGCCCCACATACAACATGGCGGTGAACCTCATCGACCAGTTCGGACGGCCGCGGGCCCGCGAGATCCTCGAGTCGTCGTTCGCGCAGTTCCAGGCCGATCGCGCCGTCGTGGGCCTTGCCCGGCAGGTGCGCGAGCAGGAGGAGTCGCTGGCCGGCTATGCGAAGGCGATGACGTGCGACCGCGGCGACTTCGTCGAGTACTCCGGCATCCGCCGCCGGCTCAGCGACCTCGAGAAGCAGAACCGCAAGGACGCCGGGGCCTCGCACGCCGCGCGGCAGAAGCGGCTGCGCGAGATCGAGTCGCTGCGGCGGCGCATGCAGCGGCATCCCTGCCATTCCTGCCCCGACCGCGAGAACCACGCCCGGTGGGCGGAGCGGTACTGGAAGCTGCAGCGCCAGACCGACCGGCTGCGCACGCAGATCGCGAACCGCACCGGCAGCGTCGCCCGCCAGTTCGACCGCGTGGTCGACGTGCTGGCGGCTCTCGACTACGTGCGCGTCGCCGACGGCGGGGCCACCGCGCTGACCGACGCCGGCCGCACGATGCGCCGCATCTACGGCGAGCGGGACCTGCTCGTCGCCGAGGCCCTGCGCACCGACCTGTGGAAGGACCTGGATGCCGCGGGCCTGGCCGCGCTCGTGTGCTGCCTCGTGTACGAACCCCGCCGCGACGAGGCCGCCGCCGGCGACCGCACGCTGCCGCGAGGGCCGTTCCGCACCGCCCTGACCGCGACCCAGCTGCTGTGGGCGCAGCTGGACGACATCGAGCACGATCACCACCTGCCCGGCACCGGCGAGGTCGCTACCGGACTCGCGCAGGCGATGCACACGTGGGCGCGCGGCGGGGCCCTCGACCGCGTGCTTGTCGAGGCCGACATGGCCGCGGGCGACTTCGTCCGCTGGGCCAAGCAGACCATCGACCTGCTCGATCAGCTCTCGCTCGTCGCCGACGGACCGGTGGCCCGGCGTGCACGGCAGGCGCTGGAGCTCGTGCGCCGCGGCATCGTCGCGTACTCGGCCGTCTGAGCCGACACGGGATGCTGTTCAGCGCCGCGTCCGGGCCGTCCGGTAGAATTGGCACTCAGCGTACGAGAGTGCCAGAAGTCGGCGCGTGAGGTCGGAGAGGAGGCAGCCATGGTCAGCGAGCGAGGTCTGCAGGTGCTCCAGGCGATCGTGCAGGACTACGTCGAGACGCGCGAGCCCGTCGGCAGCAAGACGATCGTCGACCGGCACGCGTTCGGGGTGTCCGCAGCCACGATCCGCAATGACATGGCGCTGCTCGAGGACGAAGAACTCATTGCCGCACCGCACACCTCGTCGGGACGGGTGCCCACCGACAAGGGGTACCGTGTGTTCGTCGACCATCTCGCACAGCTGCGGCCCCTCTCGCCGGCCCAGCGCACCGCGATCACGACGTTCCTCGACGGGTCGACCGACCTCGACGACGTGCTCTCGCGCACCGTGCGGGCCCTCACGAGCCTCACCGGCCAGGTCGCGATCGTGCAGTATCCGTCGTTCGCCCGGGCGCACGTCTCGCACGTCGAGATCGTCGACCTCGGCGCCCGGATCCTGGTGATCCTGGTCACCGACACCGGGCGTGTCTCGCAGCGCGTCGTCGGGGTCCCCGAGGCGCTCGACGAGACCGAGATCGCCGGGCTGCGCACGCGTGTGGCGGCCCTCGTGACGGGGTACAGCGTGCGGGACGGCGCGGCCGCCGTGGCCTCCGCGCTCGGCGGGGAGCCGATCACCGGGACGCGCGAGGATGCCGCGGCCGCCATGGTGCTGCGAGTGGTGTCCGAAGAGCTCGAGGAGTTCCGCCAGGACCGCCTGCTGATGGCCGGCGCCGCCACGCTCGCCCGCCGCGAGTCGGACTTCCGGGGCAGCATCTATCCGCTGCTGGAGGCCATCGAAGAACAGGTGACGATCCTGCGCCTGATGAGCGAGATGGTCGCCGACCGCGAGGGCCTGGCCGCCTCGATCGGACGTGAGAACGAGGCGTTCGGGCTGTCCGAGGCATCCGTCATCGCCGGCGACTACGATGCGACCGGCGCCCGTGCGCGCGTCGGGGTGCTCGGCCCCACGCGCATGGACTACCCCACGAATCTTGCGGCGGTGCGAGCCGTCGCGCACTATCTGAGCCGGCTGCTCGAAGACGACGACACGTCGCGGTGAGCGGGACGGACGAGAGGCGATCCCGCACCGGCGGGCAGGAAGGCGATTGTGGCTGACCAGGACCACTATGACGTGCTGGGCGTGGCGCGGGACGCGTCACCGGACGAGATCAAGAAGGCGTATCGGCGTCTGGCGCGCGAACTGCACCCGGATGTGAACCCGGGACCGGACGCCGAAGAACGCTTCAAGCTCGTCACGCACGCGTACGACGTGCTCAGCGACCCCGAGCAGCGGCGCCGCTATGACATGGGCGGCGACTCGCCGTTCGGCGGGGGCGCCGGCTTCGGCGGCTTCGGCGACATCTTCGAGACGTTCTTCGGCGGCGGGGGAGCGCGCGCGGCGCGACCGCGGTCGCGGCGCGAACGCGGGCAGGACGCGCTCGTGCGGGTCACACTCGACCTCGCGGACGTCGTGTTCGGCACTCATCGCGAGCTCGAGGTCGACACGGCGGTGCTGTGCGAGACGTGCGAAGGGTCGTGCTGCCAGCCCGGCACATCGCCTGTGACCTGCGAGATCTGCCACGGCAGCGGGCACGTCGAGCGCACCGTGCGCAGCCTTCTGGGCAACGTCGTCACCAGTGCCCCGTGCGGCGTGTGCCAGGGCTACGGCACCACGATCCCCTACCCGTGCGCCAGCTGCCAGGGGCAGGGGCGCGTCCGGGCGCGGCGCACGGTGGCCGTCGACATCCCCGCCGGCGTCGAGACCGGGTTGCGCCTGCAGCTGCCGGGGTCGGGCGAGGTGGGGCCGGCCGGCGGCCCGAATGGCGACCTCTACATCGAGGTCACCGTCTCGCACCACGAGGTGTTCAGCCGTGAGGGGGACGACCTGCTGGCGACGCTGGAGGTCTCGATGCCCGACGCGATCCTGGGCACGACCACGACGATCCAGTCGCTGGACGGGCCGGTGGAGCTCGAGGTCCGCCCGGGCGTCCAGGGCGGCGACGTGCTGACGATCAAGGGACGCGGCATCACGCCGTTGCGCGGCAGCCAGCGCGGCGACCTGCGGGTCGGGGTGCACGTGGTGACGCCCACGCGCCTGGACGCGAAGGAGCGCGCGCTCATCGAAGACTTCAAGAAGAAGACGAAGGCGCCCGCGCCGAAGCTGGCCGAGTTCCAGCAGGGACTGTTCGCGCGGCTGCGCGACCGGTTCAGGAACAGCTGACCCGTGGCGCTGCACTTCGTGGCAGAGGATGCCGCGACTGCCGCGATCGGCGACGTTGTGGAGCTCGGCGGAGCCGAGGCGCATCACGCCGCCGCGGTGCGGCGGGTGCGGGCGGGTGAGCCGGTGACCCTCGGCGACGGACGCGGCACCTGGCTCGAGGGGGAGTGCGAACTGGTCGAGCCACGGCGCGTGCGGGTGCGCATCATCGCCCGCAGGCAGGAGCCGGCGGCCTCGCCGCGCATCGTGCTCGTGCAGGCGCTGGCCAAGGGTGACCGCGACGAACTGGCGGTACAGGCGGCGACCGAGCTGGGCGCCGACGAGATCGTGCCGTGGCAGGCCGCGCGCAGCGTGTCGCGGTGGGCAGGCGAGAAGGCCGCCAAGGGCCGCGCCCGCTGGCAGACGATCGTGCGTGAGGCGGCCAAGCAGGCCCATCGCGCATGGGTGCCCGAGGTGGCCGGCATCGGGACGACCGGCGACATCGCGGCGCGGGCTGCGGCATCCCGTCTCGTCGTCCTCGAGCCCACCGGCTCCGTGCGACTGAGCGCCCTCGAGCTGGATCCGGGCGACCCGCGGGACGTCGTGCTGGTGGTGGGGCCCGAGGGTGGCATCGCGCCCGACGAGCTCGAGACGCTCGAGGCCGCGGGAGCTGCGATCGTGGCCCTCGGCACGACGGTGCTGCGCACCTCGACTGCGGGGCCGGCGGCCCTCGCGGTGGTGAGCACGCGGATGGGTCGCTGGTGAGCCCGACCAAACCCGCTCGCGGGCCGGCCGGCTCTCATAGACTGGAGAAATGAGCGAACCCTCGATCTTCACGCGCATCCTCGACGGAGAGATCCCGTCCGACATCATCGCGCAGACCGACACGCTCTTCGCGATCCGCGACGTCGCGCCGAAGGCGCCCGTGCACCTGCTGGTCATCCCGAAGACCCAGGCGTACCGCGACGTGACCGAGCTGGCCGCAGGCGACCCACAGCTGCTGGTCGAGATGATCGAGATGGCCGGCCGGCTGGCCGCCGACCACTCGGACGGCGACTTCCGGCTCATCTTCAACACCGGCGCGAACGCCGGCCAGACCGTGTTCCACGTGCACGCGCACGTGCTCAGCGGGGGATTCGACGAGAAGAGCATGAATGCCCGATGATGCACCCGTCGCCACCGAGCGGATCTATGCGGACGGCGTGGCCATGGTGCAGCTGCTGGGTCCGCAGGACCGTCTGCTGCGCGTCATCGAGCGGGAGCACCCGGGCGTCGACGTGCACGTCCGGGGCAACGAGATCACCCTCAGCGGCGACGCGGCGGCCGTCACGGCCGCGCGTGCGCTGGTCGACGAACTGCTCGCGATGACCCGCGCTGGTCAGGGCCTGGACCCCGTCGACGTCACCGCGTCCAGTCGGATCCTGCGCGCCGACAACGGCATGCGGCCCTCCGAGGTGCTGGGCGAGGCCATCCTGACTTCGCGCGGCAAGGTGATCCGCCCCAAGACCGCCGGCCAGAAGGCCTACGTCGACGCGATCGAGCAGAACACGATCGTGTTCGGCATCGGCCCCGCCGGCACCGGCAAGACGTACCTCGCGATGGCCAAGGCCGTGCAGGCGCTGCAGCGCAAAGAGGTCAGCCGGATCATCCTCAGCCGCCCGGCGATCGAGGCGGGGGAGCGGCTCGGGTTCCTGCCCGGCACGCTCACCGACAAGATCGACCCGTACCTGCGGCCGCTGTACGACGCGCTGAACGAGATGATGGACCCCGAGCTCGTCCCGAAGCTGCTGGCCACCGGAACGATCGAGGTCGCGCCGCTGGCGTACATGCGCGGCCGCACGCTCTCGGACTCGTTCGTCGTGCTCGACGAGGCGCAGAACACCTCGCCCGAGCAGATGAAGATGTTCCTGACCCGTCTGGGCTTCGGTACGCGCATGGTCGTCACCGGCGACATCACGCAGATCGACCTGCCCGAGGGCGCGTCCGGGCTGCGGCTGGTCAGTCGGGTGCTCGGCGGCATCGACGACATCCACTTCTCGTACCTGACCAGCGACGACGTCGTCCGGCACACACTGGTGGGGCGCATCGTCGACGCGTACAGCGAGTACGACGAGCGGCGACTGGCCGCCCGGCGCGAACGCGACGAGGCGTCGGAGTTCGCGAACCGTGCCGAGCGTCGGCACACGTCGAGGCCCGGGATCCCCCGTGACCGCCAACCGAAGCGAGGCCGCGCATGACGATCGAGATCACCAACGAGTCGGGCGTCGAGGTCGACGAGAGCGTGCTGCTGCGTCTCATGGAGCACAACCTCGCCGAGCTGCACGTCAGCCCCGACGCCGATGTCGCGATCCTGCTGGTCGACGAGGGTGCCATGGAGTCGCTGCACGTGCAGTGGATGGACGAGCCGGGCCCGACGGACGTGCTGAGCTTTCCGATGGACGAGCTTCGTCCCGGCACCGCGGACATGCCGACCCCGCCGGGACTGCTCGGCGACATCGTGCTGTGCCCGCAGGTGGCCGAGACGCAGGCCGAGGCCGCGAAGCACTCGACGCTCGACGAGCTGCTGCTGCTGACCACGCACGGGCTGCTGCACCTGCTCGGCTTCGACCACGCGGAGCCGGACGAGGAGCGGGAGATGTTCGGCCTGCAGCGCGACCTGCTGCTCAGCTTCCACACCGCCGAGCGCCGCCGACCGCACGCATGACGCCGCTGCTTCTGCTGCTGGCCGCAGTGCTGCTCGTGGCCTTCGGCGGGCTCATGGCCGCCATCGACGCCGCGATGGGGGTCACCGGCCGTCATGACCTGATCGAGCTCGCCGACGAAGGCGGGCGCGGAGCCGATCAGCTGCGCCGGATCGCCGACGACCCCGACGCGCACCTGCACGCCGTGGTGTTCATCCGCGTGCTGGCCGAGACGACCGCCGCGGTGCTGGTCACGGTCGCCTTCACGCTGCTGTTCGGCAACATCTGGTGGGCGATGCTGGCGGCGGCGGTGCTCATGACCGGCATCTCGTTCGTGCTCGTCGGCGCCAGCCCCCGTTCGGTGGGCCGCCGTCACACACAGGGACTGCTGCGCGGCTCCGCGCGCGTGGTGCGCGGCATCCGCATCATCCTGGGCCCCGTCACCGGCGGACTCATCGCCTTCGGCGACCGGGTCACGCCCGGCGGCGCCCGCGGCGCGTCGTTCGCGAACGAGGAGCAGCTGCTGAGCATGGTCGACGAGGCCGCTTCGCAGGACCTCATCGAGGCGGACGACCGCGACCTCATCCATTCGGTGTTCGACTTCACCGACACGTTCGTGCGCGCCGTCATGGTGCCCCGCACCGACATGGTCACGGTGGATGCCGCGACCGGCGCCCGCGAGGCGCTGAGTGTGTTCCTCGACCGCGGGGTGTCGCGGATCCCGGTTGTCGACGATGAGGCAGACGACGTGGTGGGCGTGCTGTACCTGAAGGACCTCGTGCTGATCGCGTTCCGCCAGGAGTCGGCGTGGCACGACGTGCGGGTGAGCAGGATCGCCCGCCCACCGGTGTTCGTCCCGGAGTCGATGCGGGCCGAGACCCTGCTGCAGCAGATGAAGCGGGACGCCGTGCACGTGTGCATGGTGGTCGACGAGTACGGCGGGGTTTCGGGGCTGGTGACGCTCGAGGACCTCATCGAAGAGCTCGTCGGCGAGATCTCGGACGAGTACGATCCGCGCCAGACCGAGGTCGTGGAGCTGGAGCCCGGGCGGTTCCGGGTCAGCGCGCGACTGCCCGTCGACGAGGTCGGCGAGCTGTTCGGGCTGGAGCTGGACGACGAGGACGTCGACTCGATCGGGGGCCTGCTGGGCAAGGCACTCGGGCGCGTCCCCCAGCCGGGGGCGACGGCGGACGTCGAGGGACTGCGGCTGACCGGCGGCGCCTCGCGTGGGCGGGGTCGCGGCATCGCGACCGTGTTCGTGCAGCGTGCCGACGGATCCGGGCCGCACACGCCCGGAGCAGGGGAGCAGAGAGCAGGAGAGACATGACCGAGTTGCACGTCGGATTCGTGACGTTCGTGGGGCGGCCGAACGTCGGCAAGTCCACGCTGACCAACGCCCTCGTGGGCGAGAAGGTGGCCATCACCAGCGAGAAGCCGCAGACGACACGGCGCGCGATCCGCGGCATCCTGAACCGCCCGGACGGGCAGCTGATCATCGTGGACACCCCCGGGGTGCACCGCCCGCGCACCCTGCTCGGCCAGCGACTGAACGACCTCGTCGAGCAGGTGCTGGGCGATGTCGACGTGATCGCGTTCTGCGCCCCGGCGACCGAGAAGGTCGGCCCCGGCGATCGGCGGATCGCCGCGTCGCTGGACGGCTATCCACGGGCGAAGAAGGTCGCGATCGTGACCAAGACCGACGCCGCCGCACGGGAGGAGATCACCGAACGGCTCATCGAGGTCGACCAGCTGCGCGAGGACTGGGACGCCGTGATCCCGCTGTCGGCGCTCACGCACGACCAGCTGGACGTGCTCGCCGACGAGCTGCTGAAGCTCATGCCCACGGGCCCTGCGCTCTACCCCGAGGGCGTCGTGACCGACGAGAGCCTCGACGACCGGGTGGCGGAGATCATCCGCGAGGCGGCGCTCGAGGGCGTGCGCGACGAGCTGCCGCACTCGATCGCCGTCGTCGTGCAGGACATCGCCGCCCGCGAGGGCAGCGACCTGACCGACGTCTACGCCGACATCGTCGTGGAGCGCGACAGCCAGAAGGCCATCATCATCGGGCACAAGGGATCGCGGCTGAGGGATGTCGGCGCCCGCGCGCGTGCGGGCATCGAGCCGCTGATCGGCAGCCGGGTGTACCTGTCGCTGCACGTGCGTGTCGCGAAGGAGTGGCAGCGCGACCCGAAACAGCTCGGCCGGCTCGGCTTCTGACACACGATCGGCGCCAGGGGTTCGGCGGGTGTACCCTGTTCTCATGCGTGCAGGCTTCGTGCTTCTCCTTAGCTGCCGCGGCGAGTCCTCGTTCTAGGGCCTTCCTCGTCGCGGAGCTTGTCGTTGGCCCGCCATCCTGACGAGAGAAAAGCCGGACCATGCAGAACAACCAGAAGCCCTCGACGATGCCGATCCACAAGTATCGGCCGTTCCACGAGCAGATCCATGTCGACATGCCCGATCGCACGTGGCCGTCCGCGCACATCACCACGGCGCCGCGCTGGTGCGCTGTCGACCTGCGCGACGGCAACCAGGCGCTCATCGACCCGATGAGTCCTGAGCGCAAGCGGATCATGTTCGATCTGCTCGTGCGCATGGGCTACAAGGAGATCGAGGTCGGGTTCCCCAGCGCCAGCCAGACCGACTTCGACTTCGTGCGTCAGCTGATCGACGAGGACCTGATCCCCGGCGACGTGACGATCCAGGTGCTGACGCAGTCCCGCGCGCACCTGATCGAGCGCACGTACGAGGCGATCGCCGGCGCCAAGCAGGCCATCGTGCACCTGTACAACTCGACCAGCGTCCTGCAGCGCGAGGTCGTGTTCCGCACCGACAAGCAGGGCATCGTCGACATCGCGCTCGAGGGGGCACGGCTGTGCCGTGAGTTCGAGAAGCGCGTGCCCGAGACGACCGTGTACTACGAGTACTCGCCCGAGAGCTACACCGGCACCGAGTTGGAGTTCGCCGCCGACATCTGCAATCAGGTGCTCGAGATCTTCGAGCCGACGCCCGAGCGCAAGGTCATCATCAACCTGCCCGCGACCGTCGAGATGGCCACGCCCAACGTGTACGCCGACTCGATCGAGTGGATGAACCGGCACCTGAACCACCGCGAGAACGTCATCCTGTCGCTGCACCCCCACAACGACCGCGGCACCGCGGTCGCCGCCGCCGAGCTCGGCTACATGGCCGGCGCCGATCGCATCGAGGGCTGCCTGTTCGGCAACGGCGAGCGCACCGGCAACGTCGATCTGGTCACGCTCGGCGTGAATCTGTTCACGCAGGGGATCGACCCGCAGATCGACTTCAGCGACATCGACCAGATCAAGCGCACGGTCGAGCACTGCAACCAGCTGCCGGTGCCCGAGCGCAGCCCCTGGGGCGGCGACCTGGTCTTCACCGCGTTCAGCGGATCGCATCAGGACGCGATCAAGAAGGGCTTCGAGGCGATGGATGCCCGTGCCGCCGCGGCCGGGGTCACCGTCGACGAGATCGAATGGGCCGTGCCGTACCTGCCGGTCGACCCGAAGGATCTGGGCCGCTCGTACGAGGCGGTCATCCGCGTCAACTCCCAGTCGGGCAAGGGCGGGGTGGCGTACCTGCTGAAGAGCGACCACGCGCTGGACCTGCCACGCCGCCTGCAGATCGAGTTCTCGGGGGTCGTGCAGGCCAAGACCGACGCCGAGGGCGGCGAGATCACGAGCGCCCAGATCTGGTCGGTGTTCACCGACGAGTACCTGCCGACTGACGACGCCGACGCCCGCTGGGGCCGGTTCGAGCTGCTGAGCACCCGCACCTCGAGCGACATGACCGGCGACGTGACGCTGGATGTCACGATGCGCGACGGCGACGCGGACGTTCGAGCCCAGGCATCCGGCAACGGCCCCGTCGCCGCGTTCCTCGAGGTGCTGCGCGCCGAGGGCATCGACGTCACGGTGTACGACTACGTCGAGCACGCACTCAGCTCGGGCGGGGATGCGCAGGCCGCCGCCTACGTCGAGCTGCAGGTCGACGGGCAGCGGCTGTGGGGCGTCGGCATCGACGGCGACATCTCGACCGCGTCGCTGAAGGCGATCGTGTCGGGTGTCAACCGGTCGATCCGGTCCCGGACCGTGGTTCCCCAGCTCGCCGGGGTGTGACCGGCGCCTGGGCCCCGCGCGCCCGCGAGGGTGCATCCGACCGCCGAGGACGTGGGCACTTCCTGCTCACTGCGCGGTCAGGTGCATCCTCGGCACGAGGCTTGGCCGGTGTCACACCTCGTCGGACTTGATGATCGCGATCGCGCTGGTCTCGACCGCCACCTTGCGGCGGTGCAGCATGCGCTGCTCGGGCAGCGACACGTCGAAGATCACAGCCAGCAGCCGGATCACAGTGGTCACGACGATGCCGACGATCGCCGCCACGACGATCGAGACCCCGAACGCGTGCAGCAGGGCCAGGACGAGGCATCCTGCCGCCGCGGCGACCGCGTACAGCGACCCGACGTGCATGATCGCCACCGGAAGCCCCACCAGGATGTCGCGCAGCACGCTGCCGCCCACCGCCGCGCACGCGCCGACGAACACGGCGGGCACGAGGGGGAGCCCGAGCGCGAGGGCCTTGCTCGTGCCGAACGCGCCGAACAGTGCGATCACCAGCGCGTCGAGCCCGACGATGACGCCGTTCACCTTGGCCAGGGGCGCCGCCAGCAGCATGCCGACCAGTGACGCGGCGGTCGCCGTGAGCAGATACCAGTTGCTCTGCAGGGTCGCCGGGGTCAGCCCCAGCAGCAGGTCGCGGATGAGACCGCCGCCCATCCCGACCATGATTCCGATGATCGCCACACCCAGGAAGTCCAGGCGGCGCTGGCCCCGGAATCCGGCGGCGAACATGGCACCCTGCAGGCCGCCGAGGGCCACGGCCGTGAGGTCCGCCCAGAGGGGGATGACGAAGATCGCGTCGGTCACCCGTCTATTGTCGTCGCATGCCGCGATAATGAACGAGTGCCCACTTATCGTGACGAGGTCGTGGTCCTGCGCACCCACAAACTGGGTGAGGCCGACCGCATCGTCACGTGCCTGAGCAGGCGCCACGGCAAGATCCGGGCAGTCGCGAAGGGCGTGCGGCGCACGTCGTCGCGGTTCGGCGCGCGCCTGGAGCCGTTCATGGTCGCCGACGCCCAGTTCTACGCGGGCCGCAACCTCGACATCGTGCAGCAGGCCGACTCGCTCGGCGCCTACGGTGCGCAGATCGCGGCGCACTACGACCGCTACACCGCCGCCAGCGCCATGGTCGAGACCGCCGACCGGCTCAACGAGGCCGAGGCCACGCCGCAGCAGTACCTGCTGCTGGTCGGGGGGCTGCGCTCGCTCGCGCGCGGCGATCACGCGGCCCGCAGCATCCTCGACTCGTACCTGTTGCGCGCGATGGCGATGTCGGGCTGGGCTCCCGGGCTCGACGACTGCGCGCGATGCGGACTGCCTGGACCGCACGACGCGTTCGTCGCACAGCTGGGCGGCATCGTCTGCCGCGACTGCGCGCCGGCGGGATCGGCCCGCGTCGACCTGACCACCGCGCACCTGCTGCAGGCGCTGATCGCGGGGGAGTGGGACGTGGTGGATGCCGCGTCTCCGGCGTCGACCGCCGCCGCCTCGGGGCTGGTGGCCGCCTATGCCCAGTGGCATCTGGAGCGCGGCATCCGCGCACTGCAGCACATACTGAACGAACCGGTTCCGCCGGAGGAAGCGCACCTGTGACGCCCAAGCCCTACACGCACAAGGACGCCGTCGCCTACCGCCCCGTCGATTGGACGGGCGTGTACCCGCCGGAATGGCCCAAGGGCGCCGCTCCCGCTCACGTGGCGATCGTGATGGACGGCAACGGCCGGTGGGCCAACCGCCGGGGTCTGACCCGCATCGAGGGGCACCGTGCCGGCGAGGCGGCGCTGCTGGACGTGGTGGCCGGCGCGATCCAGGCGGGCGTGAAGCACCTCTCGGTGTATGCGTTCTCGACCGAGAACTGGGCGCGCTCGCCCGACGAGGTGCGCTTCCTCATGGGGTTCAACCGCGAGGTGCTGCACCGCCGGCGCGACCAGCTCAACGAGTGGGGCGTGCGCATCCGCTGGGCCGGGCGCAAGCCGCGGCTGTGGGGCTCGGTGATCAAAGAGCTGCAGTACGCCGAGCGGCTCACGAGCGGCAACGACGTGCTGACCCTCACGATGTGCGTGAACTACGGTGGCCGCGTCGAGCTCGTCGACGCGATGCGCACGATCGCCGCCGACGTCGCTGCGGGCCGGCTGCGGCCGTCCGCGGTGACCGAGAAGCTCATCCGCCGGCGGCTGTACATCGCCGACATGCCCGACGTCGACCTGTTCGTGCGGTCCTCGGGCGAGCAGCGCACCTCGAACTTCCTGCTCTGGGAGTCGGCGTACGCCGAGTTCGTGTTCCTCGACACGCTGTGGCCGGACTTCACCCGTGCCGACCTGTGGCACGCGATCGACCTGTACCTCGGCCGCGACCGGCGCTTCGGCGGCGCGGTCGACGCGCCCGACACGGCGCTGTAATCACACGCCCGTCGCCGTCAGGCCCGCGGCGCCGCCGTGCGGTGCTCGTCCCAGACCTGGCGGGTGATCTGCGCGAAGGCTTCGGGCGGCTGCGCGCCGCTGACGCCGTACTTGCCGTCGATCACGAAGAACGGCACGCCGTTGATGCCGTAGGCGGAGGCCTGCGCCTGGTCGGCGCGCACGTCCGCGAGGTACCGGTTCGATTCCAGTGCGTCGCGGGCGGAATCGGCGTCCAGCCCCACCTCGGCGGCGAGGTCGACGAGATCGTCGACGCGGCCGACGTGCCGGCCCTCGGTGAAGTAGGCGGCCATGAGCCGCTCGGCCATCTCGTGCTGGCGGCCCTCTGCCTTGGCGAAGTGCAGCAGCTCGTGCGCCTTGACGGTGTTGGTGTGCTGCAGCATGTCGAAGCGGTACTCGAGCCCCGCGTCCGCCGCGACCCCCGTCACATGATCGAGCATCTCGCGCACCCGTTCGCGGGGCATGCCCTTGTGCCCGGCGAGGTAGTCGAGCTCGTCGCCGTCGAAGTCGACGGGCGTGTCGGGCGAGAGCTCGAACGAGTGGAACACCACCTTCACGTCGGGCGCGTCGTCGGCGGTGGATGCCTCGGCCAGCCCCTTCTCGAGATTGCGCTTGCCGATGTAGCACCAGGGGCAGGCGATGTCGGACCAGACGTCGATGGTGATGGGTTCTGTCACAACAGCGACAACCGAGCGCGGGTGCGGTCTATTCCGGTGAATGCGAAGGCAGGTTCGCCTCGATCACCGACACGATCGCCGGGTCGTCGGGGCGCACCTGCGGACGGAACCGATGCACTTCGCCGGCCGGCGTGAGCACGAACTTCTCGAAGTTCCAGAGGACCGGGCCGTGCTTGCCCTCGGCATCCTTCGCCTTCTTCAGCGCCTTGTACAGCGGGGCGGCGTTCTTGCCGTTGACCTTGATCTTCTCGAACACCGGGAACGTCACGCCGTAGCTGTCCGAGCAGAAGGCGAGGATCTCCTCCATCGAGCCGGGCTCCTGGCCCATGAACTGGTTGCACGGGAACCCGAGCACGGTGAACCCGCGATCCTCATACGTGCGCTGCAGCTGCTCGAGCTGCTCGTACTGCGGAGTGAGGCCGCATTTCGAGGCGACGTTGACCACCAGCAGCAGCTTGTCGCCGTAATCGCCCAGCGAGGCGGCCGAGCCGTCGGCGGCGGTGAAGGGGATGTCGCGGAGGTTCTGGGCAGTCTGCTCGCTCACAATCCCCAGGCTACGTCCGCCTCGGCGCGCGGGGTCGCGCTTCTGGGAGAATGGACGGGTGACCGCCCTGACCGCTCCCGCCCAGACCCTGCGCATCGGCCCGATCGAGCTCGATGCGCCGGTCGTGCTGGCGCCCATGGCCGGCATCACGAACACCGCGTTCCGGCGCCTGTGCCGTGAGTACGGTGCCGGGCTGTACGTCAGCGAGATGATCACGACGCGCGCGCTCGTCGAGCGCAACGCCACCACGATGCGCCTGATCACGCATCACGAGTCCGAGTCGCTGCGCTCGATCCAGCTGTATGGCGTCGATCCCGCGACCGTCGCCGATGCGGTCGCGATGCTCGTGGCCGAGAACCGCGCCGACCACATCGACATGAACTTCGGCTGCCCGGTGCCCAAGGTCACTCGCAAGGGCGGCGGCTCGGCCCTGCCGTGGAAGCTCGACCTGTTCCGCGACATCGTCACCCGCGCCGTACGGGCCGCGGGCCCCGTGCCGGTCACCGTCAAGATGCGCAAAGGCATCGACGACGACCATCTGACCTACCTCGAGGCGGCGCGCATCGCCGAGGACGCCGGGGTCTCGGCGATCGCGCTGCACGCGCGCACGGCGTCGCAGTTCTACTCCGGCCACGCCGACTGGTCGGCGATCGCGACCCTCAAAGACGCCGTGACGAGCATCCCGGTGCTCGGCAACGGCGACATCTGGGCCGCCGCCGACGCCCGGCGGATGATGGCCGAGACCGGCTGCGACGGCGTCGTGGTGGGGCGTGGATGCCTCGGCCGCCCGTGGCTGTTCGGCGACCTCGCCCGCGAGCTCGGCCGGCCCGGCGCGGCATCGGGCGCGCCCGTGGACGCGACCCTCGCGTTCGTCGCCCGCGCCTTCCGCCGTCATGCCGAGCTGCTCGTCGAGTTCTTCGACGACGAGGATCGCGGTTGCCGCGACATCCGCAAGCATGTCGCCTGGTACTTCAAGGGCTACCCCGTCGGCGGCGAGCTGCGCGCGCGGCTGGCCACGGCATCCTCCCTCGACGAGATCGGGGACCTGCTCGGCGAGATGGACCTCGACGCGCCGTACCCGGGCGAGGCCGCCGAGGGGCAGCGCGGGCGGGCCGGCACGCCCAAGCGCACCGTGCTGCCGGAGGGCTGGCTGGACTCCCGCGAGATCGGGACGTACGCCGCCACGCTGACCGAGTCGGAGGCCGACACGAGTGGCGGCTGAGGGCGCGTCCGCGGTCGGGGTCGCCCCGGGCCGACCGAGCGGATACGACGAGGCGGATGCCGCACGGTTCTTCGGGGAACGGCATCGCTCGCAGCGCGACGACTTCGCGCGCGACCGCGCACGCGTGCTGCACTCGGCCGCACTGCGGCGGCTCGCCGCCAAGACCCAGGTGCTCAGTCCCGCCTCGCCCGCGGACTTCGCCCGCAACCGGCTCACCCACTCGCTCGAGGTCGCGCAGGTCGGGCGGGAGCTTGCGACCGCGCTGCGCCTGTCGCCCGACGTCGTCGACACGGCGTGCCTGAACCACGACCTCGGGCACCCGCCGTTCGGGCACAATGGCGAGCGGGCGCTCAACGACTGGGCCGAGAACATCGGCGGCTTCGAGGGCAACGCGCAGACGCTGCGGATCGTGACCCGGCTCGAGCCGAAGGTGCTGGGGCCCGACGGCACGAGCTACGGGCTGAACCTCACCCGTGCGAGCCTGGACGCCACGTGCAAGTACCCGTGGACGGCCGACCGGCCCATGCCCGACGCCGGCGGTCGCATGAAGTTCGGCGTGTACCAGGAAGACGAAGAGATCTTCGCGTGGATGCGCGCCGACGCCCCCGGGCGAGTGCGGTGCATCGAGGCCGAGGCGATGGACCTCTCCGACGACATCGCCTATTCCGTGCACGACTTCGAGGATGCGATCGTCAACGGCTACCTAGACCCCGCGCGGTTGCGCGCGCCGGGGGAGCACGAGGGACTGCTGGATGCGATCCAGGCCTGGGTCGGCTTCGACTTCCGACGCGACGAGCTCGAGGACGCGCTGTACCGCCTGACCGGCCTCGGCGAATGGCTGACCGACTTCGACGGCACACGTCCCGCGCTCGCGCGGCTGAAGAACCTGACCAGCGACCTGATCGGCCGGTTCGCCCGGGCCGCGACCGCGGCCACCCGCGACGCCTATGCGGGTCCCGTGCTCACCCGATATCGTGCCCACGTGGTCGTTCCCCGCATCGTCGAGGCCGAGATGGCCGTGCTCAAGGGCATCATCGGCGCGTTCGTCGTCTCGATCGAGGGCCGCAAGACGCTGTACAAGGAGCAGCGTCGCGTGCTCAAACGGCTCGCCGACGCGCTGTGGGAGCGGCCCGAGGAGCTCTCGCCCGTCTTCGCCGGCGACTTCGCCGCCGCGGGGACGGATGCCGCGGCCCGACGCGTGATCGTCGACCAGGTCGCGAGCCTCACCGACCAGGCGGCCATCGCGTGGCACGGGCGACTGGTCGGCGCTGTGGACGCGGCATCCCTCGGCGTCTGGGTCCCCGCCGCCCGCGAACCGGAGCGCCGCTGATGGCCGGGCGGATCACGCAGGCCGACATCGACGAGGTCAAGACCCGCGTCAACATCGCCGACGTGATCGGAGAGCGCGTCGCCCTCAAACCGGCCGGCATCGGGTCGCTGAAGGGCTTGTGCCCGTTCCACGACGAGCGCAGTCCGAGCTTCAACGTGCGCCCGCAGGTCGGCTTCTACCACTGCTTCGGGTGCGGCGAGTCGGGCGACGTCTACACGTTCCTGCGCCAGATGGACCACCTGACCTTCACCGAGGCGGTCGAGCGGCTCGCCGCGCGCGTCGGCTACACGCTGCACTACGAAGAAGGCGGCGCCGTCCCCGAGACCTCCGGCCGCACCCGCCTGTTCGCGGCGAACGCGGCGGCGGCGGAGTGGTTTCGCACGCAGCTGATGACGCCCGAGGCCGATGCCGGGCGCCGGTTCCTGGGCCAGCGCGGGTTCGACGCGGGCGCCGCCGCGCACTTCGGCGTCGGGTACGCGCCGAAGGGCTGGTCAGGGCTGCTCGACGAGCTGACCCGGCAGGGCTTCACGCGCGATGAGCTCGTGAACGCGGGCCTGGTCTCGCAGGGCCAGCGCGGCGTGTACGACCGGTTCCGCGGACGCGTGATCTGGCCGATCCGCGACATCACCGGGCAGACCCTGGGATTCGGCGCCCGGCGCCTGTTCGACGACGACAACGGCCCGAAGTACCTCAACACGCCCGAGACCGCGCTCTACAAGAAGACGAACGTGCTCTACGGGCTCGACCTCGCCAAGCGCGACATCGCCCGGGGCGATCCGCGCCGCGTCGTCGTCGTCGAGGGCTACACCGACGTGATGGCGTGCCATCTCGCCGGTGTGACCACGGCCGTGGCCACCTGCGGCACCGCGTTCGGCGCCGACCACATGGGGATCCTGCGCCGGGTGATCGGCGATGACGCGGCCGCTGAGGTGGTCTTCACCTTCGATCCCGACGCCGCCGGTCAGAAGGCCGCCGTGCGCGCGTTCGCCTCGACCCGGGGGATCAAGGCGCAGAGCTTCGTGGCCGTCGCCCCCGGCGGGCTGGACCCCTGCGACCTGCGCCTGCAGCGCGGCGACGGAGCGGTGCGCGCGCTCATGGACGCCAAGGCGCCCATGTTCGAGTTCGTGATCGACCAGCGCCTGGCGGGCTACGACCTCGGCACCGTCGAGGGCCGGATCGGCGGCCTGCGCGCCGCCGCGCCGATCGTCGCCGAACTGCGCGATGACATTCTCCGCCGAGAATACGAACGGGTGCTGGCACGCCGGCTCGGCATGGACACCGGTGAGGTGCACGGGGCCGTGGCCGCGGCCGCGCGCGCGGACCGGAAGAACGAGAGGGATGCCGCGGCCCCGCGGACCACGGATGCGGCGGCCGAGGCATCCCTCCCCGCGCCCGAGCTGCGCGTCACCCTGGCGACTCTGCCGCGGTCGGGCGAGGTCGCGCTCGAGCGCGACGCGATGATGGGCTTCCTGCAGTACGGGCATCGCATCGACCCCGACCTGCGGCGCCGCGCACTCGACCTGCCGCTGCAGCACCCCGCACTCGAAGCGGTGCGCCAGAGCGTCGCCGCCGTCACCGACCTCAGCCGCACCGGGTGGGCGGCCGACGCCGTCTCGGCCGTCCGTGAGCCGTACCGGTCGCTGGCCGCAGAGCTGCTGACCGGCCCGTTCCCGGCGCGCGACGACGATCACGCGACGGTGTCGGCGCAGGATCTGGCACGGCGACTGGTGACCCGTTCGATCGACGCGCGCAAGCGCGAGCTGCTCGGCGCGATCCAGCGCGTCCCGGCCGAATCCGAGCAGGGCCGGGCGGTGCGCCTCGAACTGCGCGAGCTCGACGCCGAGCGCCAGCGCCTGGTGACGGAATCGTAGCCGTCGCCGTGGCGAGTGGCGCAGGCGTCCCGCACCCGGCAGGATGAGGGGATGTCACGACGCCGCGACGCCGATGTCGCCATCCGCTGCACCGACCTGTCCGTGGCGCGGGGGAGCGGCCGGGGCTCGGGCGCGGCGCGGGTCGTGGACGGCGTCGACTTCGCGCTGGAGCGTGGCCGCACCCTCGCCGTTCTCGGGCCGACCGGCAGCGGCAAGTCCAGCCTCGCGGCGGTGCTGGCCGGCGCCGACACGACCGGCCTGATGATCGTCGGTGGCGACGCATCCGTGGAGGGCATCCCGGTGCGTCGCGCAGGCCGCGCGCACCGAGCGCTGACGTATCACGTCGGGTACCTGGCGCAGGGGGCGGGGGCCGGGCTGCCGAACCGGCTCACGGTCGACGAGATCGTGGGTTCGCCGGTGACGAGCCGCGACCACCGCGTCGACAAGCGCGCCGTGGCGATGCGCACCGCGCATCTGCTGGACGAGTTGAAGCTTCCCCTGGGCACGGCGACGAAGTTCCCGTACGAACTGAGCGCCGGCATGCGCCAGCGGGTGGCGCTCGCGCGGGCGCTCATGCTCGATCCGCGCGTGCTGATCGCCGACGACCTGCTGGCCAATCTCGATGTCGAGGCACGCGGGGCTGCGCTGTCCGCGGTTCGCCGGCGCCGCGAGGGCTACGGCATGTCGGCACTGCTGATCGGCAACGACAAGGACGCCGTGGCCGCGTTGGAAGCGGGTGTCCTGGTGCTGCGCGCGGGTCACGTGGTGGCGTCCGGACGGGGCCTGGACGATGTGGTCTGGTCGCCCGGAGCAGGCAACGACAGACGCCTGCTGGCGTCGTGAGCCGCCCGAGAAGTTTGCTACGATGGTGTGGTTGCCAGCGGGAACGCGGCGCACATTCCTCCATAGCTCAATTGGCAGAGCAATCGGCTGTTAACCGATAGGTTCTTGGTTCGAGTCCAAGTGGGGGAGCGAAAGCCCCGAGCTCCACCTCGGGGCTTTTCTCGTGTCCACGGTCATACCGGTCCCGGGCCTCTGGACGGCCGGGACGCGGGCGAGGATGCTGGATCCATGGCTGCATTCACTCCTGACAACGCCTTCAGCGGCTTCAGCGTCGACGACGCCGCTGCCGCGAAGACCTTCTACGGCGAGACCCTTGGCCTCGACGTCGTCGAGAACGCCATGGGCTTCCTCGAGCTCAGGCTCGCCTCGGGCGCTCGCGTGCTCGTGTACTCCAAGGCGGATCACGCCCCGGCGAGCTTCACGATCCTGAACTTCCCCGTCGACGATGTCGACGCCGCCGTCGACGAGCTGAACGCGCACGGGGTTGTGACGAAGATCTATCACGAGCCGGACTTCGGAACCGACGAGAAGGGCATCGCCCGCGGTGGCGACCGCGGCCCCGACATCGCCTGGTTCCGCGATCCCGCCGGCAACGTGCTGTCGGTCCTGAAGGCCTGACGTCGGCCCGGGGTGCGGTGGTCCGCGCGGTCCGTCCGACGATAGGCTCGTCTGCGGCCGATTCACGACAGAAGGACCAGCATCATCGACAGTTACACGGTCGCCACCGACGGCGCATGCTCGGGCAACCCCGGCCCCGCAGGCTGGGCATGGGTCGGCGAGGACGGCCACTGGGCCGCAGGATCTGTCCCGCAGGGGACGAACAACATCGGCGAGCTTCTCGGACTGCTCAATGCGATCCGAGACCACCGCGACGTGAAGAACCTGACCGTGCAGGCCGATTCCAAGTACGCGATCGACACGTACTCGGCGTGGATGGATGCCCATGCCCGCCGCGGCTGGAAGACGAGCACCGGCGCGCCCACCAAGAACGTCGAGATCCTGAAGGAGCTCATCGCCGAGCGCGACGCCCGGCGCGAGCACGGGCTGCCCGACATCGTCCTCGAGCACGTGCGCGGGCACGCCGGGCATCGCTTGAACAGCTGGGCGGACGAGCGCGCCGTGCGCGGCTCGTCGCACGCGGCCAAAGGCACGCGGGGGCGGTGGTCGTCGCTGGACGGTCAGGAGCGGCTGGATGTCACGGTCGACCCGCCGCGGTCGGCCCAGGACAAGCCGCGCAAGCGCTGACGCGCCTCACGCGTCGAGGTCGTCGACGCCGGGCGTCCATGCCTGGCCGGGGCGGCCCCATCCGCGCTTGCGAGCGATCTTCTGCGAGGTCTTCCAGTCCCCGTCGCTGATGCGGTCGATGTAGAGCACGCCGTCCAGGTGGTCGAACTCGTGCTGCATGATGCGGGCGCGCCAGCCGTCGACCTGGATGCGCACAGGCTCGCCGTCGATGTCGATGCCGGTCACGAGCACCTCCTCCGAGCGGCGGAGCGGGAACCGCTCGCCGGGGAACGACAGGCATCCCTCCGACTCCTCGTCAGGATCGGGCGAGCCAGGCTCGGTCGGCTTCATCCACAGCACCGGGTTGATCACGACACCGCGCCAGGGCTCGCCGTCGTCGTTCTGATACGTGTAGATGTACAGCCGCAGCGGGACGCCGACCTGCGGGGCTGCCAGTCCTACGCCGGGCGCGGCATCCATCGTCTCGTACATGTCTGCGACAAGCTGACGGATCTCGTCGGTGATCTCGCCGACCTCGGCGGCGGGGGAGTGCAGGACGGGGTCGCCCATGATGCGGATCGGCAGAATGGCCACGTCTTCAGCCTACCCAGGTGACACCGCCGGTAATGTCGAAGGGTGATTGCGACAGGTCTGCCGCTGAACGACGTGACCGATCATCTGGTCGGCGTCTTCCGCGACCCCGCGATCCTCATCGGCATCCCGCTCGCGCTGCTGGGCGCCGTGTTCCTGTCGTTCGGCGCGCAGTACCAGCACCGCGGTGTGACCAAGGTCGAGCACCTGACCGCCAGCAGCGGCAGCTCCGGCCTGACCGGCAGGCAGATGCTGAGTCTGCTGCGCCGGCCCTCGTGGGTGGTCGGCACGCTCATGCTGGGCCTTGCGATCGTCTGCCAGCTGTCGGCACTGGCGTTCGCGCCGCTGATCCTTGTGCAGCCGCTGGGCGCTGTCTCGCTGGTGATCACGACGCTGCTGCACGCCCGCGTGAGCGGACACATGCCCACCAGGCAGTCGGTGCGGGCGATCATCGCGTGCGTCGGCGGAATCTTCGTGTTCGTGACGATCGCCGCGTTCGTCGCGACCGAGACGCCGGTCACCGACGCCCAACTGCTCATCGTCATCGGCATGCTCGTCGTCGTGCTCATCGGGCTGGCGACGACCTGGCTGCTCGCGCGTCAGCGGGCGCACGCGCTGTTCTACATCATCGCGTCGGGCGTGCTGTACGGCTTCGTGGCCACGCTCGCGAAGATCGTGATCAACCGCATCCAGGCCGGCATGTTCGACTGGCTCACCGTGCTGTGCGTCGTGGGCCTGCTGGCCGCCGTCGGGCTCGGCGCCTATTTCGTGCAGACGGCGTACTCCGTGGGTCCCCCCGACCTCGTCGTCGCGGGACTCACCGTGGTCGACCCGATGGTCGCCGTGATCATCGGCCTGACGGTGCTGAAAGAGGCCGAGACCGCCAACGTGTGGGCGTTCCTCGGCTTCGGCCTCGCCGGCGCCGTGGCCGTCTACGGCGTGTTCTCACTGGCACGCAACCACCCGCAGGTGATCAGCGACAGCCAGGAACTGCCGTTCCGGCGAGGCAGCCACGGCACCTCGAGCGGCAAGCCCGAGGCGTGAGCGGTGGGCGCGCGAGCGCTGGAGCGGGCACGATAGGCTCTAAGCCGCAGGGGGCGGTGGCCAAGCTGGTGAAGGCAGCGGGCTCATAACCCGACGATCGTGGGTTCAAGTCCCACCCGCCCTACGACCGGACCCGCTGTGGCCGCGGTGCATCGTCGCCATGTGCCAGCATGGCGTCATGGTTGACGTCATGGTGCGGGCGATGACGCCCGGCGAGTTCGAGCACTGGCAGGCCACGATCGCGCAGGACTACGCGGCCGAGCAGGTCGCCGCCGGGCGCTGGGCTGCCGACGGGGCGGTGCAGCAGGCGCGCGAAGAGAACGCGCGGCTGCTGCCCGACGGGCTGGCGACGGCACGGATGCTGCTGCTGCAGGCGTTGGACGCCGCGGGCGAGACCGTCGGCCGGGCCTGGGTGGCGTTGGATCACCCGCGTGGCGCGCCGGGCGTCGCCTTCCTCTACGACATCGAGGTGGTCGAGGGCAGGCGGGGTTCGGGCTATGGCCGTGCGCTGCTGCAGGCGGTCGAGGACGCGACGCGGACGGCCGGGGCATCCGCCCTCGAGCTGAACGTCTTCGGTCGCAACACCGCGGCCGTCTCGCTGTACGCGACGTCCGGCTATGTGGTGGTCACGCAGCAGATGCGCAAGCAGCTCTGAGCCTGCCGGCCCTCGATCAGGCGATCCGCACCGCGGGTGGGAGCCGCGCGAGATCGTCTTCGATGCCGATGGTCACCAGTCGCACGTCGCCCGCCAGCCGCGCGCCCTCGCCCTGCAGCAGCCCCGCCTTGTACCCGCCGAACGTGACCGTGACGTCGGCAGGGAGGACCGTGGGGTCGGGGACGGTTCCGTCATCGGGATGGATGCCGCTGGGGATGTCGACCGCCACGACGGCCGGGGAGTCCGCGCGGCCCAGCTGCGGCAGGATGGCCGCGACCACGTCCCGCGCGTCTCCGCGCAGCGCGGGACTCGCGCTGGCGCCGGTGCCGAGGATGCCGTCCACCACGACGTCCGCGTTGCGTGCCGCGCCGACGGCGTCCGCCGCCGCGAGGATCGAGACGCCCGCTGCAAGCGCGGCGGTGAGCCCGGCCTGGTGGGTGCGCGAGCCGACCTCGACGGCCGAGACCCGGCATCCCTCACCTGCCAACGCCGCACCCGCGAACAGCGCGTCCCCGCCGTTGTTGCCCGACCCGACCAGCAGCAGCACGCGTCGTCGTCCACCGAGCACGTCCCGGACGGCGTCGGCGAGCCCGGCCGCCGCCCGGTCCATCAACGGCTCGCCCGTCGCCAGATGCGGTGCCTCCGCGTCACGCACCTGCTGTGCGGTGTACCCCAGTCGCATGGTCTCTCCGGCTCGGCGGTCGGCGTCGGCCACCGGACGATCAGGTCTCGACGTCGCCGCGCCAGGCCCCGGTCTCGGTGCCCCGGCTCTCGATGTACTCCTTGAAGTCATGGAGGTCCTTCTTGATGGCGTGGTCGTCCATGCCCATCATGGCACCCGCGCTCTCTACAAATCCCTCCGGCTCCCAGTCCAGCTGGATCGTGACCCTCGTGGTCTCGCCGGAGAGCCGGTGGAAGGTGACGACTCCGCCCTGGTCCTCCTCGCCCCCGACGCTGCGCCACGCGATGCGCTCGTCGGGATGCTGTTCCGTGATGCGGGCATCGAACTCCCGCTCGGCGCTGCCGATCTTCACCCTCCAACGGGTGAGCGTGTCGTCCACCTGCCGGATGGATTCGACGAAACTGAGGAACCGGGGGAGATCCTCGAACTGCGTCCACTGGTTGTACGCGACGTCGACGGGCACGTCGACGTCCACACTCGCGGTGACCTGGGCCATGTCCACTCCTTCGACTCGATGTCTCGGTGTGGTCGAAACGCTAGAGGCGGACGGGCGCCGAGTCGGAGGGGATTGTCGTCTCGGGCGACGCTCCCTATGATGACCGCCAGGCCCTACATGGCCGCCCCGATGTACGAGTATTTCAGGAACACCTCGGGGGCCAGGCCCGCCTCGTCGAGCACGCCCTGGACGGCAGTGAGCATGTACTTGGAGTCCCAGCCCATGTAGAGGAAGTTGGCGTCGTCGAGGTCGTCCCAGTGCCCGTTCCACGCCTTCGCGGGAAAGATCGGCCCGCCCCGGCGTGCGCTGTACGCCACCACGTCCTCGCGGGCGTCGGCCCACAGCCGCCGGAACACCCGGTTGAACAGGTGCTTGACGTCGTACACCTCCCAGTGCTCGCCGCGGTACTCGACATAGGCGAACTCGCGCTCCCAGCCGCGCGGCCAGCCGCGACGCCGCTTGGCGTCGAGCACGGGAGTGAGACCGTCGTCGTCGATCAGCGTGGTCAGCGGCCGCTTCCAGACGCCCAGCAGCGCGTCGGTGAGGGCGGCGGTGCGCGCCGCGATCGCCGCCGTTGTCCAGGCATCCGCCCGTGCGACGTCCTGGGTGAGCGCGATGGCGCTCTTCGCGTAGATCGACCGCTTGTCGGGGAACGAAGCTCCGAAGGCGCGCTCCGCGAGCGGCTGCTCGATCAGCGTCAGGTTGCCGAGCGACTGCGCCAGGGCGCGATAGCTGTTCTGCTCGTCGTCGGAGAGGTCCTTCCACGCTCGCGCGCCGTCGCCGGTCCAGTCGTCCGAGGGCGCCAGGGGGAAGACCTGCTCGACATCCAAGCCCACCGGGCTGTCGGCGCCCGCGAGGCGGCCCAACACATAGGCGGCGTGCGGCAGGTCGCCGTATTTGAGGGCCACGCGCACCCTCTCGTCCGACGGCGTGATGCGCGAGAGGGCGTGCAGCAGAGCGTCGGGCCCGGCCTCGCCCGCCCGGCACAGCCGCGCGACGAGCCGGTCGTTCGCGATGCCGACGATCTCGCGGCGCAGCAGCAGCGCCTGCACGTGCTCGAGCACCGCGATGAGCCCGGCCCGGTCGAGCAGCCCCTGTGTCCACTGCCGGTACGCGCGCATCACGAGGGGGTACATGCCGCGGCCGAACGTGTTCACGTAGGTGAGCTGGCGCGAGATATCGGCATCCTGTTCCTGCGCCGGATCCAGCAGCACGCGGTAAACCTCGGCGTGTGCGCGCCACTCGGCGGCGCGCTCGCGCAGCGTGGCGAAGTCGACGCGCGGCACCTGGGTGCGGAACGCGTCGTACACGCCCCGCTCGCCGGCCACGGTGACCTCGCGCCCGGTCGTCATGATCAGGTAGTGGCGCCAGAACCCCGCGATCTGCTCGCCGGTGGCCCGCTCGATGGGCAGCCAGAACTCGTCTTCGACCTGCGTCTGCTGGGCGTGCGAGAGCCCCATCAGGATGTAGTTGTGGATGAGCTCGTGGTCGCGCAACGGCTCGCCCGTCGAGTTCAGGCTCTCGAAGATCTGCTGCGCGTTCGCGCCGGATCGCAGGGTGATCGACACGTGCTCGAGCTTCTGGATGCCGCGCCACACGCGCTGCACGTCCTCGGGGCCCACCTGGCTGCGGAAGAACGCGTAGTTGTCGTCGAACCGCGACTCGATGCGATCGTGGTCGGCCGGGCGCCGGTCGAGCACGACGTCCTCGAAGACGTCGGCCCATTCGCGGTGCGGGCGCAGCTTCGTGCGCTCGGGGTCGTCCCCGCGCGCGAGGACCCGTGAGAGCTCGGCGGCCAGCGCCGGATCGGTCTCGCGCACGGTGTGGTGCAGCGCCGCGATCAGCAGCATCAGCGTCGTCACCCGCTGCTGGCCGTCGATCAGCACGAGCTCCGCGGACGCCGGCCGGGCCGCGGCCGACAGAATCGAGCCGATGAAGTGCATCGTGCGCTCGTCGGTGTCGGCGACCGCCCGCACGTCGGCCAGCAGCTGCTCGCACCCGCCGATGTCCCAGCGGTACTGCCGCTGATACACCGGGACCACGATCGTGGTCTGCGGCTGCGAGAGCCACGCGATGGTGTTCACCGCGGTGGCGTCGACGTTGGTGGCACTGCCCATAGCTGTCATCACTCTTCCGGTCGCCGGCACGGGGCGCGCAGCAGCCCCCGATCTACTCTAGGCGGGCGTCCGGACGCCGCCCGAGCGGCGCGGTCGTGCGGCGGTTATTCACGGCGCGGCCGCCCGGGGAGCGGTCAGGGGCCGGAGGTAGGCTTGCCTAAGTCGGGCCTGTTAAAACGTGCTGGCCCCCTACGAAAGGTCATGATTCACATCATGGGTTACATCAAGTCGGCTGCTCTCGAGGAGACCGGTTACGTCGTCCTCGACAGCTACAACCAGGAGCTGGACCCCAAGGAGTGGCTCGACGTCGAGTACGTCGACTGGAAGTCGTCGGGCGACACGCGCTTCGCGCCGCTGGCCAGCGCCAAGGGCGACATCGAGTGCAACGGGTTCTGGAACCACAAGCCGCCGCGCACCGACAAGGACGGCGTGTGGATCGAATCGCAGATCGCCAAGGCGCCGAACCTCACCCGTCGCGCGCAGGAGCCGGGCGCGAACGTCGGCCGCTGCCGCATCATCGAGCTTCAGCCGACGCCCTACGGCGACTGCCTGTACAACCTGCACCAGGACGACAACAACCGTCTGAACCCCGACGGCACCGGCTGGGTCGTCCGCGGCTTCTTCAACCTCACAGACGACAAGGACAGCTTCTTCGTCCTGCGTGAGAACCGCACCGACCCGCAGGGCGAGGTGCGCATCGCGCTGCCCGCCGGCGCCCAGCTGATCATCGACACGCAGCGCCTGTGGCACGCGACCACGCACCTGGGCTCGGAGCCGCGCTACAACCTCATCACCTCGTGGACCAGCGGTCCCGAACTGGACGCGTACATCGAGAAGTACAACGGCCGCAACCACGTCGAGAGCGTCGCTGTCGATCAGGCGATCCTCGACGCCGGCTACGCCGAGCAGGCCCGCAAGGACGCCGCCCGCGCCGCCTACTACGCCGCGAAGGGCCAGGCCGAGGTCCGCGCCATGAGCGAGGCGTGACACGCTGACCGATCTCGAGGGGCTCCTGGCGTCGCACCGGGAGCCCCTTCTTCGTGGGGATGCCGCAGCCCGGGCGACACGGGAATCACAGGCTTGTGATTACGACGTGCACCGGCCATAATAGGCGCAGACAACCGAACAGCAAGCCGCCGGGGCCTAATCCGGTCAGGTCGTAGGGGAAGACGCACCTGACGAAACGGAGAGACCATGGCGACGACACAGGCGCGTGGAGTGATTCTTATCCACTCCGCGCCACGCGCGTTGTGCCCGCACCTCGAATGGGCGGTCGGACGCGCGCTCGGGCGTGCGACGAGCTTCGAGTGGGCCGATCAGCCCGTGCTCGCAGGAGCTCGGCGCGCGGAGTTCTACTGGGAGGGACCGGCCGGCACGGGCGCCGCGCTGGCCACCGCCATCCGTGGCTGGGAGCACCTGCGCTTCGAGGTGACCGAGGACCCGTCGGCGCGCAGCGACGGCGGTCGCTGGATGCACACCCCAGGCCTGGGCATCCACTACGCGCAGACCGACGCGGCCGGCAACGTCGTGATCGGCGAGGACCGCCTGCGCTACGCGATGGAGGTCGCCGCCGGCGACGTGTTCGAGCTCGAGCGCGAGCTGCAGGTGGCCCTGGGCGCCGCCTGGGATGAAGAACTCGAGCCGTTCCGCCACGCGTCCGACGATGCGCCCGTCGTCTGGCTGCACAAGGTGGGCTGACCCGACGCGAGGACTTCGGGCGGGAAGAGGCGCCACTACCGGCCGTCGGAGGCCGCACTTCCCGGAGGCTGGGACCGCGAATCACCCGCCCGAGACACATGCACGGCGCCCCGCTGGAGATCCAGCGGGGCGCCGTGTGCTGTCCAGGCTGACGGCTATGGACTCAGGGGGTGGAGAAGGCCACCACCGCGTTGTGCCCGCCGAAGCCGAACGAGTTGCTGATCGCGAGCTGCGCGCCTTCGCCGAGCGCCATCGGCGAGCCGGAGAGGCGGAACGGCACCTCGGGATCCTGGGTCGTGAGGTTGATCGTCGGGGGCGCCTGACGCTCCTTCAGGGCCATGATCGTGAACACGGCCTCCAGGGCGCCGGTACCGCCCAGCAGGTGCCCGGTCGAGGCCTTCGTCGCCGAGACCGGGATCTCGTCCAGGCGATCGCCGAAGACCTGCTTGAGGGCCTGGTACTCGTTGGGGTCGCCGACCGGGGTCGACGTGGCGTGCGCGTTGATGTGCGTCACGTCGTCGGGCGACGCCCCCGCCGCCTCGAGCGCGAGCCGCACGGCGCGTGCGGCACCGTGCCCGTCGGGGTCGTTCGCGGTGATGTGGTACGAGTCGGCGGTCACTCCGCCGCCGGCGACGACCGCGTAGATCTTCGCGCCGCGCGCCTTGGCGTGCTCTTCGGTCTCGAGCACGAGCGCGGCGGCGCCCTCGCCCATCACGAACCCGTCGCGGTCCGCGCTCGCGGGGCGCGAGGCGTGCTCGGGGTCGTCGTTGCGCCGTGACAGCGCCTGCATCGACGCGAATGCGGCCATCGTGATCGGATGGATCGCCGACTCGGTCCCGCCGGCGATCACGACGTCGGCGAGGCCGTCGCGCAGGTGCTCGAACGCGTTCACGATCGACTCCGTGCTCGACGCGCAGGCGCTGGCGACCGTGCGGGCGAATGCACGGGCGCCGAAGTGCAGCGACAGGTTGCCGGCGGCGGCGTTGGGCATCAGCATCGGCACCGTCATCGGCATGACGCGACGCGGACCCTTCTCGCGCAGGGTGTCCCAGGCATCCAACAGCGTCCACACCCCGCCGATGCCGGTCGCGAAGTCGACGCCGAGGCGGTCGGACGGGACCTCCGGAGCGCCGGCGTCCGCCCACGCCTCCATCGCGGCGACCAGTGCGAACTGCGACGCCGGGTCGAGCCGCTTGGCGACCGGGCGCTCCAGCACGGTCTCGGGGCGGACTGCGCCCTCGGCGGCGAACGTGACGGGCAGCTGGTACTTCTGGACCCACTCGTGCTCGAGGGTGTGGGTGCCGCTGACACCGTTCAGCAGGGCGGACCAGCTCTCGGGCGCGGTGCCCCCCAGGGGCGACGAGGCGCCGATGCCGGTGACGACGATGCGGGACGTGCTCATGTGGGAATCCTCGGGGTGTGGTGAGCCGGTGGGGGCACGACGCCCCCACCGGAAGGCGTCACGCCTGGTTCGACGTGATGTAGGTGACGGCGTCGCCGACGGTCTTGAGGTTCTTCACCTCGTCGTCGGGAATGGTCACGCCGAACTTCTCCTCGGCGTTGACGACGATCGTCATCATCGAGATCGAGTCGATGTCCAGGTCGTCGGTGAACGACTTCTCGAGGGCGACCTCGTCGGCCGAGATGCCGGTCTCGTCGGTGATCAGCTCGGCAAGGCCGGCGAGGACCTCTTCGTTCGTGAATGCCATTTCCTGCTCCTTTTTTGTGGTGTTCACAGTCGGGGCCCACCGGCCTTGTGCGAGGGCCGTGGACAATTCTAGGGTCGGTGCGCTCCCGGTCAGGGGAGGACGACCACCTGGGCGCCGTATACGAGACCGGCTCCGAACCCGATCTGCAGCGCGAGCCCGCCCGATGCTTCGGGGTGCTCGGCGAGCAGTCGGTGCGCGGCCAGGGGGATGGATGCCGCGGACGTGTTGCCCGTGGTCTCGATGTCGTTCGCGATGATGACCGAGGCCGGCAGCTTCAGCTGTTTGGCGAACTCGTCGACGATGCGCATGTTCGCCTGGTGCGGGATGAACGCGGTGAGGTCGTCGGGGCTCACCCCGGCCTCGTCCAGGGCACGGCGGGCGACCTTGACCATCTCCCACACCGCCCAGCGGAACACGCGGGGGCCTTCTTGGCGGATCGTTGGCCACGGCGCCTTGCCGTCGCGGAACTCGGTGAGGGTGGCGTTCATCGCGACCAGGTCGGACTTCGATCCGTCCGAGCCCCACACCGTCGGGCCGATGCCCGGCGTGTCGCTCGGGCCGACCACGGCGGCGCCGGCGCCGTCGCCGAGCAGGAACGAGATGCTGCGGTCGGTCGGGTCGATGATGTCGCTGAGCTTCTCGGCGCCGGCCACGACCGCGTAGTGCGCCGCACCGCTGCGGATCAGGGCGTCCGCCTGGGCGATGCCGTAGGCGAACCCGGCGCACGCGGCGTTCAGATCGTAGGCGGCGGCGGGGGTCGCGCCGATGCGGTCGGCGACGATCGCCGACACCGACGGCGTCTGCTTGGGGTTGCTGATCGTGGCGATGATGACCGCGTCGATCTGGTCCGGCGCGACGCCCGAGCGCTCGACCGCCTCACGCGCAGCCTGGGTGGCCAGATCGATCGCATCCGTGTCGGCTTTGGCGCGCACGCGCGTGACCACCCCGGTGCGCTGGCGGATCCACTCGTCGCTCGAGTCGATCGGGCCGATGATGTCCTCGTTCGGGACGAGGTTCTCGCCGCGCGCTGCGCCGTACGCGTAGATGCGGGTGTAGGCGGGTCCCGTGGGCTGTTTCAGTGTGATGCTCATGCGGCTTCTCCGGTCAGCAGGGCGGCTGCCGCCGCGAGGTCGTCGGGGGTCTTCACGGCCACGCTCGGCACGCCGCGCAGGGCGCGCTTGGCGAGCCCGACCAGGGTGCCGGCCGGAGCCAGTTCGATGATGCCGGTCACGTCGTGCTCGGCGAACGAGGCCATGCAGCGGTCCCACCGCACGGGCGAGGCGATCTGCGCCACCATAGTGTCGACAGCCTGCCGCCCTCCGCCGACGACGGTTCCGTCGTGGTTCGTCCACAGGGTGAGGTCGGGATCGGATGCCTCGACCCCCACCGCAGCGGCGCGCAGCGTGTCGACGGCCGGCGCCATGTAGGCGGTGTGGAAGGCTCCCGCGACCTTCAGCGGCATGACGCGCGTACCGTGCGGCGGCGTCGCGGCGAGCTCGGCGAGGTCTCCCAATGCGCCGGCGGCCACGATCTGGCCGCCGCCGTTGAAGTTCGCGGGGGTGAGCGAGAGGCGGTCGAGCGTGTCGAGCACGGTCTGCTCGTCGCCGCCGAGGACGGCGCTCATCCCGGTCTGCGCCGCCGTCGCGGCATCCGCCATCGCCCGCCCGCGGATGCCGACCAGCCGCAGCGCCTCGTCGTCCGAGACCACTCCGGCGGCGGCCAGGGCGGCCAGCTCGCCCACCGAGTGCCCCGCCACGCCCTGCGGGCGGGTGCCGGAGCGCTCGGTCAGCGCGGCGTACGAGAGCAGGCTCGCCGCGACGATCAGCGGCTGGGCCACCTTGGTGTCGCGGATGCGCTCGGCGTCCCACTCGGTGCCGGCCGCGACGAGGTCGACCTGAGCCTGGTCGGAGTACTGCTCGAGGCGCTCGCGGGCACCCTCGAACTCGAGCCACGGAGCGAGGAAGCCGGGCGTCTGCGAGCCCTGGCCGGGGAAGACGGCGATGATCACCTTCCCATCCTGCCAAAACCGAGGACGTCCAACTGGCGGACGCGACACAACAATGACCGATTCGTTTGTGCGCGAGGCACAGATCGGCTCATCGTGGGCGACGCGCGGAGGGGTTCCGGCGGCGCGTGGCGTCCGTCCCGATGGCTCCGAGGATCAGCGCCGTCTGCAGGATCAGCGCCTCGCGCGGGCCCGTGGCATCCCATCCGATGACGTCCGACACGCGCTTGAGCCGGTAGCGCACGGTGTTCGGGTGGACGAACAGCTCGCGCGCCGTCGCCTCGAGCGACCGGCCGTTGTCGAGGTAGCTCCAGAGCGTGGTGACCAGATCCGTGCTGTGCGCCTGCAGGGGCCGGTAGACCTTCTCGACCAGGGTCTGCTTGGCCAGCGGGTCGCCGGCCAGGGCGCGCTCGGGCAGCAGATCGTCGGCCTCGACGGGACGCGGCGCGTGCCGCCACGATCGGGCGACGGCGAAGCCGGCGAGTGCGGCCCGCGCGCTCTGGCCGGCGTCGACGAGGGCGGGCACCGTGGGTCCGAGCACGAGGTGGCCGGTGCCGAACCCCGGTTCGAGGTGCTGCACGATCTGCACGAACGGCATCGCCTCGATCGTCTCGTCCTGCCGCCCCGGTGGGTGGGCGCGGCCGAGCACGAGCACGAGGCGCGAGCCCTGCACCCCGATGAGCACGTCGACGCCCAGCTTGCGGGCGGTGCGGCGCAGCTGGTCGACGTCGAACTGCGGGGGAGTAGTGCCCACGAGCACCGCGACCTCGCCGTGGCCGTGCCACCCGAGGGCGGCGATGCGGCTGGGCAGTTCCTCGTCGGTCTCGCCGGTGAGGATCGAGTCGACCACGAGCGCCTCCAGACGCGCGTCCCACAGGCCCCGGGCCTCGGCCGCGCGCGCGTAGACGTCGGCGGCCGCGAACGCGACCTCGCGCGAATAGAGCAGGATCGCCTCGCGCAAGTGCTCGCCGCGCCCGGCGACCTTCTCCTCGGTGACCTCGACGGTGACCCGGATCAGCTGCAGCGTCTGGGTGAGGCTGACGCTGCGCAGCAGTTCGCGGGGGGCGGCGGCGAAGATGTCCGAGGCGATCCACGGCGTCGAGTTCGGATCCTCGTACCACTGGATGAACGAGGTGATCCCCGCCTGGGCGACCAGCCCGACCGCCGAGCGGCGGGCCGGGGGCATCTCGGCGTACCACGGCAGCGTCTGCTCCAGACGGTTGATCGTCGCGGTGGCGAGGTCGCCCGAGATGCGCTTGAGCCAGACGAGCGTCTCGTCCTTGCCGGTGGGGGCCTTCTCGCTGATCATGGCCGGGTCAGCTCTCGCCGCCCGCGTTGCCGCTGGTGCCGGCGCTCACGTCGTGCAGGCGGTACTTCTCGATCGCCTGGGCGACGAGCCCGCGGTCCACGGCGCCCTCGTCGGCGAGCGACAGCAGCGCGCGCACCGCCACCGAGGGGCCGTCGATCTTGAAGAACCGGCGTGCCGCGGCGCGCGTGTCCGAGAACCCGAAACCGTCGGCGCCGAGCGTCGCGAACCTGCCGGGCACCCAGGGCCGGATCTGGTCCTGCACCGCGTGCATGAAGTCGCTGACGGCGACGAACGGCCCGGAGGCACCCTGCAGCTTCTGCGTCAGATACGCGGTGCGGGCCCGGTCGTCGGGGTGCAGGAAGTTGTGCTCGTCGGCGGCCAGGCCATCGCGGCGCAGCTCGGACCAGCTGGTCACGCTCCACACGTCGGCGACCACGCCCCAGTCGTCGCGCAGCAGCTGCTGGGCCTCCAGCGCCCACGGCACGCCGACGCCCGAAGCCAGCAGCTGGGTTCGCGGCCCGTCGCCGGAGCCGGCGGCGACGCGATGGATGCCGCGCAGGATGCCGTCGACGTCGACATCGGCGGGCTCGGCCGGCTGCACCATCGGCTCGTTGTAGACCGTCAGGTAGTACATCACGTCCGGATCGGGGTGCTGCCCGCCGTACATGCGCTCCAGGCCCGCGCGGACGATGTGGGCGATCTCGTAGCCGTATGCGGGGTCGTAGGACACCGTCGCGGGGTTGGTCGAGGCCAGCAGCAGCGAATGGCCGTCGGCGTGCTGCAGCCCCTCGCCGGTGAGCGTCGTGCGCCCGGCGGTCGCGCCGATCACGAAGCCGCGCGCCATCTGGTCGCCGGCGGCCCAGTTCGCATCTCCCGTGCGCTGGAAGCCGAACATCGAATAGAAGATGTACACCGGGATCAGCGGTTCGCCGTGCGTCGCATACGACGTGCCGGTCGCCGTGAAGGCGGCCATGGCGCCCGCCTCGTTGATGCCCACGTGCATGATCTGGCCCTGCGGGCTCTCTTTGTACGCCAGCAGCAGCTCCCGGTCGACCGAGGTGTAGTGCTGCCCGTTCGGGTTGTAGATCTTCGCGGTCGGGAAGAAGGCGTCGATGCCGAACGTGCGGGCCTCGTCGGGGATGATCGGCACGATCCGGTGACCGAAGCCCTTGGCGCGCAGCAGGTCCTTCAGCAGACGCACGAAGGCCATCGTCGAGGCGACCTCTTGAGTGCCCGAGCCCTTCTTCGGCAGTGCGTACGCGTCGTCGCCGGGCAGGGCGAGGTCCACGTGGGCCGTACGTCGCTCGGGCAGGTGGCCGCCCAGCTCACGGCGGCGATCCAGCATGTACCGGATCGTCTCGTCCTGCGGCCCCGGGTTGTAATACGGCGGCTGGTAGGGGTTCGCCTCGAGCTGTGCGTCCGTGATCGGGATGTGCATCGCGTCCCGGAACTGTTTGAGGTCCTCGAGCGTCATCTTCTTCATCTGGTGGGTCGCATTGCGCCCGGCGAAATGGGGTCCCAGTCCGTAGCCCTTGATCGTCTTGGCGAGGATGACGGTGGGCTGGCCCTTGTGCTCGACGGCGGCCCGGAAGGCCGCGTACACCTTGCGGTAATCATGGCCGCCACGGCGCAGGTTCCACACCTGGTCGTCGGTGAAGTCCTGCACCAACGCGAGGGCGCGCTCGTCGCGGCCGAAGAAGTGCTCGCGCACGTAGGCGCCGTTCTCGGCCTTGTATGTCTGGTAGTCGCCGTCGGGGGTGACGTTCATGAGGTTCAGCAGCGCGCCGTCGACGTCGCGCGCGAGCAGATCGTCCCACTCGCGGCCCCAGACCACCTTGATCACGTTCCAGCCCGCGCCGCGGAAGAAGCTCTCGAGCTCCTGGATGATCTTGCCGTTGCCCCGCACCGGGCCGTCCAGCCGCTGCAGGTTGCAGTTCACGACGAAGGTCAGGTTGTCCAGCCCCTCGTTCGCGGCGACCTGGAGCTGACCGCGGCTCTCGACCTCGTCGAGCTCGCCGTCGCCGAGGAACGCCCACACGTGCGCGTCCGAGACATCCTTGATGCCACGGTTCGTGAGGTACTTGTTCGTCATCGCCTGATAGATCGCGTTGATCGGGCCGATGCCCATCGACACGGTCGGGAACTGCCAGAACTGCGGCATGAGGCGAGGGTGCGGGTAGGACGGCAGCCCGTTCGGGGCAGCGGACTTCTCCTGGCGGAAGCCGTCCAGCTGCGCCTCGCTGAGCCGTCCCTCGAGGAACGCGCGGGCGTACATGCCGGGGGAGGCGTGGCCCTGGAAGAACACCTGGTCGCCGCCGGACGGGTGGTCGTGGCCGCGGAAGAAGTGGTTGAAGCCGACCTCGTACAGCGACGCCGACGACGCGTACGTCGAGATGTGGCCGCCCACGCCGATACCGGGCCGCTGGGCGCGGTGCACCGTGAGCGCCGCGTTCCACCGGATCCAGGAGCGGTAGCGCCGCTCGATGTCCTCGTCGCCGGGGAAGGCCGCCTCGTTCTCGGGGGCGATCGTGTTCACGTAGTCGGTGGTCGGAACCATCGGCACCCCCAGGCGCAGGTCCTTCGAGGTCCGCAGCAGACTCAGCATGATCTCGCGGCCGCGTCCGGCGCCCTTGGCGCGGACGAGCTGCTCGAGCGACTCCTGCCATTCGTGCGTCTCGTCGGGATCGCTGTCGAGCGGGGCCTGGGAGTACGGGTCCTGATCGTGGACTGTCACGGGCGACCTTTCTTCATGCGGTGGATCACCGGGCGGTGGATCCCACCGCAACGGGGCGAAGTCTCGGCTGTCGGGGTTCGGGTCGGCGTGGGGACGCTCAGCGGACACACCGCGCTCAAGCCTATCCACCATCACGGTCGCACATCTCTCGTAGACTTGCCGGACGGGCCTTTAGCTCAGCTGGTAGAGCGCCACGTTTACACCGTGGATGTCGTCGGTTCGAACCCGGCAGGGCCCACGTGAACGCTCAGCCCGCACACCAGGTGCGTCTGCTCGATCTGGCAGACCTCGACGCCCGCATCCGCCAGGCCGACCATGCCCGCACCAACCCGGCGCAGGCGGCACGCGTGCGCGAGCTGATCGCCCGCCGTCAGGAGCTCACTCCCGAGCTCACGTCGCGTCAGGGCGCGCGCGACGACCTGCGTGCGGAGCTCAAGCGCATCGAGTCCGACGTCGCCGTCGTCGACGCCCGCCGCGAGCGTGACCTCGACCGGCTCAAGACCGTCTCGAACCCGAAGGACGCTCAGGGTCTCGAGAGCGAACTGGCGTCGCTGGCGCGCCGCAAGAGCGACCTCGAGGACTCCGAGCTGGAGCTGATGGAGAAGCTCGAGCAGGCCGACGCCGGCGTCGCCGAGCAGGAGGCGCTGATCGCCGACGTGAACGCCGAGGGCGCGCGACTGAGCGCGGAGGGCAAGACCGAGGTCGCCGAGGCGACCGCCCGTCTCGAGGCCGCGACCCGGGACCGGGCGGCCGTGGCATCCGAGCTTCCCGCCGATCTGCTCGCCTTCTACGAGCGGGTCGCCACGCGCAGCGCGGGCGCGGCGCTGTTGCGACGTCAGACGTGCGAGGGCTGCCGCATGGTGCTGTCGGGCACAGACCTGGCCGCCGCGCGGCAGGCGCCCGGCGACCAGGTCCTCACCTGCCCCGAGTGCGGCTGCATCCTGGTGCGCACGGACGAGTCCGGGCTGTGATGCACACCCCGGGGACGCGCGCGCCGAGGACCCACGCCCCGAGCGGACGGTGAACGCGCCGCCCGCGTGGACCGTGGTCGCCGTCGACGATGGCACGGCGACGCTGCTGACGCTCGATCCAGAGGGTGCCGAGACCGCGCGCGAGGCGGCGCCGCTCGCTGCTCTGGCGGCGCGGGTGGCGGACCGGGAGCACGCCGGCGCCCGCTGGGTGTGGGCCGACACGGCCCGCATCTATCCGCAGCTGTTGGCCGCCGGGGTGCGGGTCGGCCGCTGCCGGGATCTGCGGCTGTGTCACGCGATCCTGCGCGACACCGCGCTGCTGCCGGCATCCGGCACCTCGGAGCCGGCAGCACGGCTGCGCGCGGCGACCGCGTGGGACGTGCCGCCGGCCGAGACGACGGATGGCGCGCCGGCGACGCTGTTCGAGCTGGACGGAGCCGTGCGCGCACATCCCGAGCCGCCGGGCGACGCCGACGCCGTGCGCGCGGAGTTCGCACGGCAGCGGGCGGCGGTCGCGGCATCCACCGATCCCGGCCGGCTCGAACTGCTGTGCGCCGCCGAGTCGGCCGGCGCGCTGGTGGCCGCCGAGATGACGACGGCCGGGCTGCCGTGGGATGCCGCGGCCCACGACGCGATCCTCACAGAGGTGCTCGGTCCCCGCGCTGGCGGCGGGGGGATGCCGCTGCGGATCGCCGAGACCGGCGCTCGGGTGCGGGCACTGCTCGGCGACGACAGGGCATCCCTGGACTCGCCGCCCAAGCTGCTGCGCAGCCTGCACCGCATCGGTGTGCCGGCGCGCAGCACCGCCAAGTGGGAGCTGCGCGAATACGAGCATCCGGTGATCGAACCCCTGTTGCAGTACAAAGCGCTCATGCGGCTGCTCACCGCGAACGGGTGGGCGTGGCTGGATGAATGGGTGCGCGACGGACGGTTCCGACCCGTCTACATCCCGGGCGGGGTCGTGACCGGGCGCTGGGCGTCGTCCGGCGGCGGGGCGCTGCAGATCCCGCGCCGGCTGCGCGCGGCCGTCCGCGCCGATCCGGGATGGACGTTCGTCGTCGCCGACGTCGCGCAGCTCGAGCCGCGCGTGCTCGCGGCCATGAGCCGCGACCTCACCCTGGCGGGAGCGGCGCGGGGCCGGGACCTGTACGGCGGCATCGTCGACAGTGGCACTGTGGCCACCCGGGCCGAGGCCAAGGTCGCGATGCTCGGGGCGATGTACGGCGCGACCACGGGGGAGAGCGGGCGGCTTGTTCCGCGGCTGCGCCGGGCATACCCGCGCGCGATGGCCCTCGTGGACGCGGCAGCGCGCACGGGCGAGCAGGGCGGCGTCGTCTCGACGTGGCTCGGGCGCACCTCGCCGCCCGTCTCTGCCGGCTGGCGCGAGGTGCAGGCACTGGCCGCCGACGAGAACGCCGGCATCGCCGAGCGCGACCGGGCCCGGCGGGCCGCGGGCGACCGCGGCCGGTTCACGCGGAACTTCGTCGTGCAGGGCACCGCCGCCGAGTGGGCGCTGGCCTGGCTCGCCGAGGTGCGGCTGCGGCTGGCAGCCCTGCCGCCGGTGGCGCCGGGGGATGCCGCAGCCCGGTCCGGCCCGGTCTTCGCGCGCCGTCCGCACCTCGCGTTCTTTCTCCACGACGAGCTCATCGTGCACACGCCCGCGGCCCGCGCCGAGGCGGTCGCCGACATCGTCCGGGACGCTGCGGCGGCTGCGGCGTCCCTGCTCTTCGGCGACTTCCCGATCGACTTCCCACTCGACCTGCACGTGTCGCCCACTGGCGAGAAGGGCTGACCGTCAGCGCGCGCCGGGCGCGACCGGATAGACTCGCTGGCGCGAATGGGTCGGCCGGATGGTCGCGTCGCGCACGGTCCGCCGTGTCGCGCCGAGGAACGTCCGGGCTCCGCAGGGCAGGGCGGTGGTTAACGGCCACCCGGAGTGATCCGCGAGACAGTGCCACAGAGAGCAGACCGCCGGGGCTTCGGTCCCGGTAAGGGTGAAAGGGCGGTGTAAGAGACCACCGGGGTCGCGGTGACGCGACTCGCACGGCAAACCTCGCCCGGAGCAAGGCCAGACAGGGGATGACGACGCGGCCCGCCGAGTCCCCGGGTAGGCCGCTGGAGCGGCACGGCAACGTGTCGCCGAGAGAGATGACCATCCACGGGGCGTTCGCGCCCCCGGACAGAACCCGGCGTACAGGCCGGCCCATTCGCCCCTCAGTCGGCGGCCCTGTGCTGATTGTCGCGGGGTTCCCCCGCGAGAACGTCGGCCCCGCCTCAGTCGGCAGCCAGGGCTGCGGCCCTGTGCTGATTGTCGCGGGGTTTCCCCGCGAGAACGTCGGCCCCGCCTCAGTCGGCAGCCAGGGCTGCGGCCCCTATGATCCCCGCGTTGTTGCGATGCACGGCCGGCACGATCGGGGTCTTCAGGTCCAGCAGCGGCAGGAACTCGTCGGCGTGCTTCGAGACGCCGCCGCCGACGACGAACAGGTCGGGGCTGAACAGGAACTCGAGGTAGTCGTAGTACCACTGCAGACGCTTGGCCCACTTCTGCCAGCTGAGCTTGTCGCGCTCCATCGCCGAATACGCCGTCCAGGCCTCGGCGTCGCGCTTGTGGCCCGCCCTCTGCAGGTGGCCGAGCTCGCTGTTGGGGATCAGCATCCCGTTGTGGATCATCGCGGTGCCGATGCCGGTGCCGAGGGTGGTCAGCAGCACGAGACCGGGTTTGCCCTTGGCCGCCCCGTACCGCACCTCGGCAACGCCGGCCACGTCCGCATCGTTCGCGAAGTGGATGTCGCGGCCCAGCCCGTCCTCAAAGAACTTCTCGGCCTCGAACCCGACCCACTCCTTCGAGACGTTGGCAGCCGAGAGGGTGCGGCCTTCTTTCACGATCGCCGGGAACGCGACGCCCAGCGGGATCTTCTCGTCCTCGACGCCGAGGGTCGACAGGACCTCTTTCACGGCGGCGAGCACGTCCTTCGGCCGGGCGCCATCGGGGGTGGCGACCTTGATGCGATCGCTGATCAGCGTGCCGTCCTCGAGGTCGACGATGCCGCCCTTGATCCCGGTTCCGCCGATGTCCACGCCCACGGCGTGCGTCGTCTTCGCTGCCATGCCGACAGCCTATCCAGCCCGCGGCGTCCATCCGTGTGTTTCCCCGCCGGGGGTCACTAGGATCGACCTGCGGCCCGGAGTCGGGCACCGCGGAGGGAATCCGAGGAGGAACCATGTCCGACGGCGACGACAAGTACTGGTACAACACCAAGACGCGTGCGGTCGAGCACGGCATGCTCTCGCCGGCCCCCGAGCGGGTCGGCCCGTTCGACACGGCCGAAGAGGCGGAGCGGGCCCCCGAGATCCTCCAGGAGCGTGCGCGCGCCTGGGCGGAGGAGGATCGTCGCGAAGACGACTGGGGCTCCGAGGACGGCATCGAAGGCTGAGACCCGCCTGCGGGCAGAAGGGACGACATGGACAAGCAGCGCGACTTCGTCCTGCGCACGATCGAGGAGCGCGGGGTCAAGTTCGTCCGGCTCTGGTTCACCGACGTGGTCGGCACGCTCAAGTCCGTGGCGATCGCCCCGGCCGAGGTCGAGGGCGCGTTCAGTGAGGGCATCGGCTTCGACGGCTCGGCGATCGAGGGGCTGACCCGTTCGTACGAGTCCGATCTGCTCGCCAACCCCGACCCCACGACGTTCCAGATCCTGCCGTGGCGCGGCGAGATCGACCCGACGGCGCGGATGTTCTGCGACATCACGACGCCCGACGGCCAGCCGGCCGTCGCCGACCCGCGTAACGTGCTCAAGCGCACGCTCGCGAAGGCGAGCGACGCCGGCTTCACGTTCTACACGCACCCCGAGATCGAGTTCTACCTGCTGAAGTCGTCCCGGCTCGGACCCGAGGGTCCGGTCCCGGTCGACTCCGCCGGCTACTTCGACAACGTGCCCGGCGGCACCGCGCACGACTTCCGCCGGCGTTCGGTGCGGATGCTCGAAGACCTGGGCATCTCGGTGGAGTTCAGCCATCACGAGGGCGGTCCGGGCCAGAACGAGATCGACCTCCGGTACGCCGACGCGCTGACGACGGCCGACAACATCCAGACGTTCCGCACCGTCGTCAAAGAGGTCGCGATCGAGCAGGGGGTGTACGCGACGTTCATGCCTAAGCCGATCAGCGGCCAGCCGGGCAGCGGCATGCACACTCACATGTCGCTGTTCGAGGGGGACGTCAACGCGTTCTTCGAAGAGGGCGCGCAGTACCAGCTCTCGCAGCTCGGCCGCCAGTTCATCGCGGGTCTCCTGCGGCACGCGAACGAGATCGCCGCCGTGACCAACCAGTTCGTCAACTCGTACAAGCGGCTGTGGGGCGGCGACGAGGCGCCGAGCTTCATCTGCTGGGGCCACAACAACCGCTCGGCCCTGGTGCGCGTGCCCATGTACAAGCCGACCAAGGGCCAGTCCTCGCGAGTCGAGTACCGCGCCCTGGACTCTGCCGCGAACCCCTACCTCGCCTACGCGCTGATGCTCGCGGCAGGCATGAAGGGCATCGAAGAGGGGTACGAGCTGCCCGCCGAGGCTGAAGACAACGTCTGGTCGCTCACCGACGCCGAGCGGCGGGCGCTGGGCTACGCGCCGCTGCCGGCGAGCCTGGACCACGCTCTGGAGTACATGGAGGATTCGGAGCTGGTCGCCGAGACGCTGGGGGAGCAGGTCTTCAACTACGTCCTGCTGAACAAGCGGCGTGAATGGGAGGAATACCGCTCCCAGGTGACTCCGTTCGAGCTGGCGCGCAACCTCGAGATGCTCTGAGGCCGGTATGGCCTCGTCGGATCGCGCGTCGGGCCTGACCGCGCTCGCGCGTGTCGGGTTCACGCGCCTGGCCGAGGCCGACGAGCGTCTGACCGAGCTTGCGGCGATGACCGGCGCCGACCGTGCGGCCCTGGTCACGGGCGCCGCGATCGCGGCGGATCCCGATGCGGCGCTGGACGGCCTCGTGCGCGTCGCCCGACGCGACGCCGAGCCGGTGCGGGACGTGCTGGCCGACGTCACCGGGCGGATCGCGGCATGGGCGCTGCTGGGCGCGTCGCACGGCTTCGCGGACTTCTACCTGAGGCATCCGGCCGAACTCGCCGATCTCGCCCATGCGCGCGAGCGGCTGCCCACGGCCGAAGAGCTGCAGACGGAGCTGCTGGATGCCGTGGCCGCCCGCGATGGTTTCGCCGCCGACGGAAGCGATGCGGCGTGGTCGGCGCTGCGGGTGCGCTACCGGCGCATGCTGGCGCGCATCGCGGCGTTCGACCTGCAGAGCCTCGATCCCGTCGCCGTCGTCGCGGACGTGTCGGCGGCCCTGGCCGATGCGGCCTCGGCGGCGCTGGAAGCGTCCCTGGCGGTCGCCCGCACGCGCGTGGTCCGCGGCGGAGCGGTCGGCCTGTTTGCGCGCGAACAGGTCGCAGCCACGCGCTTCGCCGTGATCGGCATGGGCAAGTGCGGCGCCCGTGAGCTGAACTACGTCAGCGATGTCGACGTGATCTTCGTCGCCGGAGTGGCCGATGGCGACCTGGATCCGGCGTCGGCGCTCACCGAGGGCCGCGCGATCGACATCGCCACACGACTGGCCGTGCAGACCATGCGGGGCATCTCGGGGATGGAGGTCGAGCCGCCGCTGTGGGAGGTCGACCCCAACCTGCGGCCGGAGGGAAAGCAGGGCGCCCTGGTGCGCACGCTCGAGTCGCATCTGGCGTACTACGACCGGTGGGCGCACAGCTGGGAGTTCCAGGCGCTGCTGAAGGCGCGCGAGATCGCCGGCGACCCGGAATTGGGTGCGCAGTACGTCACGGCCGTGCGCGAGCGGGCCTTCCAGAGCGCATCGCGCGACAGCTTCGTCGACAGCGTGCAGCAGATGCGCGAACGGGTGACCGACAACATCCCGGACGACGAGGTCGCCGTCCAGCTCAAGCTCGGCCCAGGCGGCATCCGCGACGTGGAATTCACCGTGCAGCTGCTGCAGCTCGTCCATGGGCTGACCGACCCCGCCGTCCGCCAGCGCGGCACCCTGGCAGCCCTGGCGGCCCTCGTCGACGAGGGCTACATCGGCCGGGTCGATGCGGCCGCGTTCGACCGCGACTACCGCGTGCTGCGGGTGCTGGAGCACCGCGTGCAGCTGCGCGGACTGCGCCGCACCCACCTGATGCCGGTCGTCCCCGAAGAACGTCGGGCCCTGGCGCGTGCGAGCGGCCTGGCAGGAAGCGCCGACGGCGTCTGGGAGGTCTGGGAGCAGGTGCGGCGCGAGGTGCGCGACATCCACGTCCGGCTGTTCTACCGCCCGCTGCTGTCAGCGGTCGCGGCCCTGCCCGAAGAGGGGCGCAGCCTCTCGGCCGCGCAGGCGCACGACCGGCTCGCGGCGATCGGGTTCGCGGACCCGGCGGGCGCCCTGCGGCACATCGCGGCGCTGACGACGGGGCTCAGCCGCAAGGCGTCCATCCAACGGCACCTGATGCCGATCATGCTGCAGTGGTTCGCCGACGGCGTCGATCCCGACGAGGGGCTGCTGGCGTTCCGGCGCATCGCCGAGCGCCTGGGCGACACCCCGTGGTTCCTGCGGATGCTGCGCGACTCGTCGGCCGCCGCCGAGAGCCTCACGCGCGTGCTGTCGGGCTCCCGCTACATCGGGGCGCTGATGGAGTGGATCCCCGAGTCGGTGGCGTGGCTCGACGACGACGCCCTGCTCCGGCCGCGCAGCGCCGAGGCCCTCGCGCAGGAGGCTGCGGCGATCCAGACCCGCCACGCCGGCATCGCCTCGGCGATGCGTGCGGTGCGGGCCTTGCGCCGCCGCGAGCTGCTGCGCACTGCGATGGGGACCGTGCTGGGAACTCTCACCCTCGATGAGCTGGCCCGTGCGCTGACGACGATCACCGACGTCACGCTGCAGGCGCTGCTGCGCGCCGTGCGTCGCGAGGTGGTGCCCGAGGATGCCGAAGCCCTCGAGTTCGCGATCATCGGGATGGGCCGCTTCGGCGGGCAGGAGCTCGGGTTCGGCTCGGACGCCGACGTCCTGTTCGTGTACCGCGCCGAGGGAGTAGAGCCCGAGTACGCACAGTCGCTTGCACGGCGCCTGGTCACGAGCCTGCGCGAGCACGCCGAGGACCACCGCGCACCGTTCGACCTGGACGCCGACCTGCGCCCGGAGGGGCGTAACGGCCCCCTCGTCCGATCGCTGGACGCATACCGCGAGTACTACCGGCGCTGGGCGGTGTCATGGGAGGCCCAGGCGCTGCTGCGCGCCCGCCCCGTCGCCGGCACCGAAGCACTCCTGGCCGACTTCATGGCGATGGCCGACGAGGTCCGCTATCCAGCGGCGATCGCCGAGCATGACCTGCGCGAGATCAAGCGCATCAAGGCGCGTGTCGAGGCGGAACGGCTGCCGCAGGGCGCCAGCCCCGAACGGCACCTCAAGCTCGGCCCCGGAGGGCTGAGCGACGTGGAGTGGCTCGTGCAGCTGCTGCAGCTGCGGCACGCCCACGACAACGCGGCGTTGCGCACCACCTCGACCCTGGCGGGACTGGATGCCGCCACCGACGCGGGTCTGATCCCGCCCGCCGGCAGCCATCGCCTCGCTGAGGCGTGGCGGCTGGCCAGTCGGCTGCGCTCGGCGAACACGCTGCTCAGCGGCCAGACCGCCGACGTCCTGCCGGCCGACCGTCGACAGCTGGACGGCATCGGGCGGCTGCTGGAGATGCCCCCGCGCTCGGCGACGGCGGTCGAAGAGGCGTGGATGCGGGCCGCCCGCCGCGCCCGCCGCGTATTCGAGAGACTGTTCTACGGCTGAGCGGTGAGGAAGGATGCCGCGGCCCCGGCGAGACGCGCTCACCCGGGCCGCGGCATCCATCGATCACACGCCGTAGTACAGCTCGTACTCGAAGGGGTGCGGCCGCTGCGACAGCGGCTTGATCTCGTTCTCGATCTTGTACTCGATCCAGGTCTGGATCAGCTCTTCGGTGAACACGCCGCCGGCGAGCAGGAAGTCATGGTCGGCGGCCAGCGCGTCCAGCGAGTCCTGCAGCGAGTTCGGCACCTGCGGGATGCCCTTGGCCTCCTCGGGCGGCAGCTCGTACAGGTCCTTGTCGATCGGCTCGTGCGGCTCGATGCGGTTCTTGATGCCGTCCAGGCCCGCCATCAGCTGTGCGGCGAACGCGAGATACGGGTTGCCCGAGGCATCCGGCGCGCGGAACTCGATGCGCTTGGCCTTCGGGCTCGTGCCGGTCAACGGGATGCGGATGGCAGCCGACCGGTTGCCGGCCGAGTAGACGAGGTTCACCGGCGCCTCGAAGCCCTTCACCAGCCGGTGATAGCTGTTCAGCGTCGGGTTGGTGAAGGCGAGCACGGCGGCGGCGTGCTTGAGGATCCCGCCGATGTACCAGCGCGCGATGTCGCTCAGGCCCGCGTAGCCCTTCTCGTCATAGAACAGCGGCTTGCCGTCCTGCCACAGCGACTGGTGCGTATGCATGCCCGACCCGTTGTCGCCGAACAGGGGCTTCGGCATGAACGTGGCGGTCTTGCCCCACAGCTCGGCCGTGTTCTTGACGATGTACTTGAACTTCAGGATGTCGTCGGCCGCGTGCACCATCGTGTCGAAGCGGTAGTTGATCTCGGCCTGGCCGCCCGAGCCGACCTCATGGTGCGCCCGCTCAAGGATGAGGCCCGCGTCGATCAGCTTCAGGCTGATGTCATCGCGCAGGTCGGCCTGCTTGTCGACGGGGGAGACGGGGAAGTAGCCGCCCTTGAACGGCGTCTTGTTGCCGAGGTTGCCGCCCTCTTCGTCGCGACCGGTGTTCCAGGCGCCCTCTTCGGAGTCGACGGAATAGAAGCTCGCGTTCTGCTTCACCTCGTAGCGGACCTCGTCGAAGATGTAGAACTCCGCCTCGGGAGCGAAGTACGCGGTGTCGGCCACGCCGGTCGAGGCCAGGTACTTCTCGGCCTTCTTGGCGACCTGACGCGGGTCCTTGCCGTAGACCTCGCCCGTGCGGGGGTTGTAGATGTCGAAGACCATGATCAGGGTCTTCGCGTCGCGGAACGGGTCGAGGTAGGCCGACGTCACGTCGGGGATCAGCTGCATGTCGGATTCGTGGATGCTCGCGAACCCGCGGATCGAGGACGCGTCGAACATCTGCCCCACCGAGAAGAACTCCTCGTCGACCGAGGAGGCAGGGATGTTGAAGTGCTGCTGCACGCCCGGCAGATCCGTGAAACGGATGTCGAGGAACTTGACGTCCTCGTCCTTGATGAATGCCAGCACTTCAGCGGGGTCATGGAACATGCGTTCTCCAGTTCGACGGATTCGACGCCCTCGCGGGCTGACTTGACCATAGCCACGTCGCGTTGCCCTGTCGTATCTCGCGTGTTTCGGGCGTGTTACACGGGCGTCGTAGGCTGGATGCCGTGCCCGACGCGATCTCTCCAGCGTATCCCGGCCAGCGCCTGGGACTTCCTGCCAACGGACCCGGAAGCATCGGCCGTTTCGGTCGCAGGCTCGCCGCCCTCGCCATCGACGTGGCTGCCGCAGCCCTCATCGGGTACGCATTCTTCCATCACACGGACCCGGTGACGGGGGTGCTCGTGGCCGATCCCTGGGCGACGAACCTGGTGTTCGCGATCGTGCAGATCGTCTTCATCCCGACCATCGGCGGCAGTCCCGGTCATCGGCTCGTGGGCCTGCGGGTCGCGCGCGTGCAGGGCGGATGGGTGGGACTCTGGCGTCCGATCGTGCGCACCGCGCTGCTGTTCCTGATCGTTCCGGCGCTCATCTGGGACGCCGATCACCGGGGGCTGCACGACAAGGCCGCCGGCACGGCGCTCATCCGGCTGTAGCGTCCTGCACGCGGTGACGCGGCATGCGGGTCGGACGGCTCAGCGCGGGCGCGGAGCCCGTGCGCGCAGCGGATCGATGCCCTTGGGGATCGGCAGCGATGCCAGCGACTGCGACACCGAGTCGATGCGCTTGATCACCGCGGCCTGCGTGGCACGGTTGATCGCCTTCGGAAGCTTCTTGATGGTCTTCGCGAGGTCGGCGATCGCGACGTCGTCGTCACCGTGGCCGACATAGAGCACCGTCACCGGCACGCCGCTGGCGACGCGCTTGATCTTGGACCGCTCTTCGTTGACCAGGCGGGTGAGGCGACCGCGTGCGCCCTCGCCGACGATGACCACGCCGCCGCGTCCGACTGCGCGGTAGACCGCCTCCTGCGTCTTCGGGTTGACCCCGACGGGGGCGTCGCCGGCCTGCCAGTTGCGGCCGAGCGTCGTCGACAGGATGTGCCCGGTGGCCCCCGGGCGGCCGTCGATCTTCTGGTACATCGCCTTGGTGGACAGGCGGGTCATCACCATGAGCGCCGCGAGGATGCCGAACAGCAGACCCGTCACACCCCAGAGGACGACGGTCCACACGGCCACCGGCGGCAGCAGGAAGCCGATCAGGATGCCGACCCAGATGCCGGCGACGAGGATGCCGATGAGCGCCCAGGGCAGCCACGGAAAGACCTCTTTCGTGAAGTCGAAGAGGGACTTGAGCTGTCTGAAGAAGTTCGGCTTCTTCTCGGGCTGGGAGCTGCGTGCGGCCATACCTCCAGCCTACCTTTCGCGCCGCCTCCTCCCCAGCCGAGCTGACATGCCGAGTAGTCCACAGATCCGTGCCGCGTCGGCCCGCGCAGGCCCCCGTGCGACCACACTGACTGCATGGTGCCTGTGAATCCGCTGCCGCCCGCCGCCGTGACACTGCCGTCCGGCCCGCATCCGGTGCGCACCGTGCAGCCGCCGGACAGTCCGTGGCCGGCCACCCTGGCACGAGACGGCGAGGGGCGGCCGTGCCTCGTGGTGGATGCCGCGGCCCTGCCGCCGTCGGCGGGACTGCTCGCGGCGCCGGACGGGCACATCGCCGTACCGCGCGATCTCGTTCGGCGGCACGGCGGCCACGCGCTCGTCATGCCGTTGTGCGTGCGCCGCGTGACGGACTTCCTGCAGCAGCGCGCGGACGCCGCCGCGCCGCTGTCGGACGGCGAGGCGGTGACACTCGCGGTGAGCATCGCACGGGGGACGGTCGAGGCGCTCCTGGCGGACGGCGGCGAACAGCGGACCGGGGAGTGGTGGCTGACCGACGAGGGCCGCCCGCTGCTCGTGCCCGGGCACGGCGACGATGTGCGCACGGCTGCCCGGGAGCTGCTGCGACGGACCGCGGACGAATGCCGGCTGGAGGCCCCGCGCGTCCGGGCGGCCGTAGCTCAGGCCGCCGGGCTGGTCACGCGCGATGCGGGCATTGGCCCCGGACTCGACGACGCCGAACGGCTGCTGTTCTCGACGGCGGCCCCCGAGCCGCTCGCTACCGCGGTGCTGGCGCCCGCTCGCGCACGCCGCGTCTCGGCGATCCGGGACGCCGAGCCCATCGAGGCGGGGGAGCGGACCCGCGCCTGGACGGCACTCCTGCCGCACATCGACGCGGAACTGCCCGAGCTCGCGTCCAGGATCGGCATGGCGCTGTGGCGCCGGCTCCGTGCCGACCGCCCTCGAGCGAGGCGCCGGCCCATCCTGTGGGCCGCGGGCACGGTGGCGGTGGTGATGGCCGTGGGTCTGCTGTGGCCGCAGGGCGCGGATGACCCGGCATCGGCCGGCACCGGTGCGGCGGGGGCCCGAGCGCCACACGGCTCGCCGTCGCCGCGAGCTGTGGGCCGCGGCCCGGATCCCTCGCCGGGCGGCCTTCCGGCGACCTCTCTGTCGTCGCCACCCGCGTCGGCGCAGCAGGCGGTCGCCGAGCTGCTGGGTCGTCGGGCCCGGTGCACGGACGCCGCCTGTCTCGGGCGCACGCAAGAGGCGCCGGAGGCCGTGTGGAAAGACGGCGCGGCGACGCTGCCGGCTTCGCAGCGCACTGTGGCCATGCTCGACGATTTCGGCGACGCGGCGGTCTTCCGCGTCCATCCGCGTGCCGGAGGAACGGCCGATCAGCTCGTGGTCATCGTGCGCCGAGACGACTCATGGCTGCTGCGCGACATCCAGGATGTCTCGCAGCAGCCATGAGAACGGATGCGGGCGGTCGCCCGCGGGGGTCAGATGCCGAGGTTCGCCTCGAACGCTCCGGCTTCGAGCCGCTCGCGCACGGCGCTGAGGAACCGGGCGGCGTCGGCGCCGTCGACGATGCGGTGATCGTACGACAGGGCGAGGTAGACGTACGAGCGGACGGCGATCGCGTCCGCCCCGTCGACCTTCACGATGCCGGGACGCTTCACGACCGCGCCGGTGCCGAGGATCGCCGACTGCGGCAGGAACACGACGGGCGTGTCGAACAGCGCGCCGCGCGAACCGGTGTTGGTCAGCGTGAACGTGCCGCCGGCCAGCTCGTCGGGCTTGAGCTTGTTCTCACGCGTCCGGGCCGCAAGGTCTGCGATCTCGTGCGCGATCTGGGCGATGTTCTTCGTGCCCGCGTCGCGGACGACGGGGGTGAGCAGGCCACGCTCGGTGTCGACCGCGATGGAGAGGTTCTCGGACGCGGGGTAGACGATCTGGTCGCCGTCCACCGTCGCGTTCACGATCGGGAACGCCTGCAGCGCTTCGGCGGCGGCCAGCGCGAAGAACGGAAGGAACGACAGCTTGTCGCCCGTCTTGGCGTGGAAGTCGCCCTTGACCCGGTCGCGGAGCGCTGCGATCGCGGTCACGTCGACCTCGACCACCGTGGTCAGCTGGGCCGTCTGCTGCATCGAGGCTACGGCGCGCTCGGCGAGCACCTTGCGCAGGCGTGACATCGGCTGCGACGTGCCGCGCAGGGGCGAGACCTCCAGCGGTGCCGGCGCGCTCGGAGCGGCCGCGGCAGCGGGGGCGGTCTTGGTCTCGGCGGCCCGGAGCACGTCCTCCTTGCGGACGCGTCCGCCCACGCCCGTGCCCTTCACCGCGGCGAGGTCGACGCCCTGCTGCTGCGCCAGACGGCGTACCAGGGGGGTGACATAGGTCACTTCGCCGTCGACCGCGGGCGCGGCGGCGGGAGCCGGCGCGGGGGCCGCAGGCACGGCAGCGGGTGCGGCAGCCGCGGCAGGTGCGGCGGGCGCGGGAGTGGGAGGGGTGGCCGGCGCGGGTGCGGGAGCAGTCGGGGCGGCGGCGGCCGGCGCGGGGGCAGCCTGCGCCGGTGCCGGGGCGGACTCAGCAGGTGCAGCAGGAGCGACACCGGCCTCGCCGACGCGACCCAGCACAGAGCCGACCTCGACGGTCTCGTCCTCGGCGACCAGGATCTCCTGCAGGACGCCGGCGAACGGCGACGGGATCTCGGTGTCGACCTTGTCGGTGGAGATCTCCAGGAGCGGCTCGTCGACCTCGACGGCGTCGCCGACCTGCTTGAGCCAGCGCGTCACGGTGCCTTCGGTCACGCTCTCACCCAGCTCCGGCAGCACGACGTCCTTGCCGGCGCCGGCGGGAGTGGTCGTGGTCGCACCGGGCGCGGCGGAGGCGGCGGGCGCCGGAGCGGGCTCGGCGGCCGGGGCAGAGTCCTCGGCATCGGGCGCGGCGGGCTGCTCGGCGGCCGGCTCTTCGGCGGCCGGCTCTTCGGCGGCGGGCTGCTCGGCGGGGGCGCTCGCACCTGAGCCGTCGCCGATGCGCGCCAGCACCGCGCCGACCTCCACGGTCTCGTCCTCGGCGACCATGATCTCCTCGAGCACGCCGGTGACCGGCGACGGGATCTCGGTGTCGACCTTGTCGGTGGAGATCTCGAGCAGTCCTTCGTCCTCGTTGACCGTGTCCCCGACATTCTTGAGCCAGCGGGTGACCGTTCCCTCGGTGACGCTCTCGCCGAGCGCGGGGAGGACCACGGATGTGCTCATGGGTGTGTCTCCTTCAAAAGCCGATGTCTTCTCTAGCTTACTGATGCCGGGCTCGCCACGCGGTCAGAGCGCATGCAGCGGCTTGCCCGCCAGCGCGAGGAACGCCTCGCCGAGCGCTTCGCTCTGGGTGGGGTGGGCGTGGACGAACGGGGCGATGTCTTCCGGGTGGGCCTCCCACCCGACGGCGAGCTGGCCCTCGGTGATGAGCTCGCCGACGCGGTCGCCGAGCATGTGCACGCCCAAGACGGGCCCGTCGACCTGGCGGACGACCTTGACCGTTCCCGCCGTCCCGATGATCTCGCTCTTGCCGTTGCCGGCCAGATTGAACTCGTAGGCCTTCACACGGTCGGCGCCGAGCCGCTCGGTCGCCTGCGCCTCGGTCAGTCCCACCGAGGCGACCTCGGGGTGGCTGTAGGTGACTTTGGGGATCTGCGTCTCGGGCACCGCGACCGGCTCGAGGCCCGCGATCTGCTCGGCGACGAAGATCCCCTGCTGGAAGCCGCGATGGGCCAACTGCAGGCCGGGCACGATGTCGCCCACCGCCCAGACGTGCGCAACGTCCGTGCGCAGCCTGTCGTCGGTGCGCACGAATCCGCGCTCGAGCACCACCCCGGCCTCTTCGTAGCCCAGGCCCGCGGTGACCGGTCCCCGGCCCACGGCGACCAGCAGCCGGTCGGCCTCGAGCGTCGTGCCATCCTCCAGGTCGACGGTCACGGCATCCTCCGTCTGCGTCGCCTGCGCGAACCGCACGCCCAGCCGGAAGGCGATGCCCCGCTTGCGGTACGCGCGCTCGAGGCCCTTGCTGAGGGTCTCGTCCTCGTTGGGGACGAGATGCGGCAGCGCCTCTACGATCGTCACCTCGGCGCCGAACGAGCGCCAGACGCTGGCGAACTCGACGCCGATCACGCCGCCGCCGAGGACCACCACGCGCTGCGGCACCTCGTCGAGTTCGAGTGCCTGCTCGCTGGTGATGATGCGCCCGCCGATCTCAAGGCCCGGGAGTGTGCGGCTGTACGAGCCGGTCGCCAGCACCACATCGGTGCCGCGCAGCATGTCGTCGCCGACCTGCACTGCGGGCCCGGCCACGAGCCGGCCCTCACCGCGCACCACCGTGATGCCGCGCGCCTTGACGAGTCCCTCCAGCCCCTTGTGCTTCTTGGCGACGATGCCTTCGCGATACGCGCGCAGCGCGTCGACGTCGACGCCGTCGAGCTGGGCGCGGATGCCGAAGGATGCCGATTCCCGCGCATAGTCGGCGACCTCGGCGGCATGCAGCAGGGCCTTCGTCGGGATGCATCCGCGATGCAGGCACGTGCCGCCCACCTTGTCCTTCTCGACCAGGGCGACGGTCTTGCCCAGCTCGGCCGCGCGCAGCGCGGCGGCGTACCCGCCGCTGCCGCCGCCGAGGATGACGATGTCGTAGCTGCTCTCGGTCATCGTGCGTCAGCCCCCTCGAGGAACGCGATCAGCGAGCGGACGGTCGCGCCCGTCGGACCCTTGTCGGTGAAGCCGTACGCGCCGGCCGAGTTGTCGCCGGAGCCGGCGATGTCGAGGTGGATCCACGGGATGCGCGCGGCGTCCGCGTCGTCCGAGGTGCGCCCGACGAAGCGCTGCAGGAAGAGCCCGGCGAACAGCGATCCCGCCGAGCGGTCGCCGATCTTCGCGTTGCGCAGGTCGGCGATGGGGGAGTCCAGCTCCTTCTCCATGTGCGCCGGCAGCGGCATGCGCCAGGCGGGCTCGTCGGTGCGCCCGGCGGCGGCGAGGTACTCCGCGACGGCGTCGTCGGCGCCCATGACGCCGGTGTGCCGGTTGCCGAGGGCCACCACGATGGCACCGGTGAGGGTCGCCACGTCGATGATGAGATCCGGGTGCTCGCGGCTCGCCGCGGCCAGCCCGTCGGCGAGCACGAGGCGGCCTTCGGCGTCGGTGTTGAGTACCTCGACCGTCGTGCCCTCGAGGGTGCGCAGCACGTCACCGGGGCGGATCGCGGTGCCGGAGGGCATGTTGTCGGCCACGCACAGCCAAGCGGTGACGTGGACGGGCAGGGCGCGCTGGGCGGCCGCGCGCACGACCGCCAGCGCTGTGGCCGCGCCGCACATGTCGTACTTCATGCCGACCATGCCGGCCGGGGGCTTGAGGGAGAGCCCGCCGGTGTCGAAAGTGATTCCCTTGCCGACGAGCGCGACGTGGCGCGCAGGCGCCTCGGGTGCATAGTCGAGTCGGACCAGCCGCGGCGGTCGGGCCGAGCCCTGACCGACACCGAGGATGCCGCCGAAGCCGCCGTCGGCGAGGGCCACCTCGTCGAGCACCTGCACGTCGACCGGCAGCCCCGCCAGCGACTCGGCCGCGTGCGTGGCGAAGTCCGCGGGGCCGAGCCACTCGGCGGGCGTCGAGCCGAGGTCCTTGACCAGGGCGACAGCGTCGGCGCCGACGCGGGCGGCCTCGACGTCGGCATCGGTGAGGTCCGCACCGTGCACGGTCACCGTGCCGGCCGGGCGCGGCGCAGGCTCACCCGACTTGTAGTCGGCGAACCAGTACCCGCCGAGGCCGGCGCCCTCGAGGGCGGCCACCTGCAATGCGCGATCGGCGCCGGGCAGCGAGACGGCGACGGCACCGAATCCCGTCAGGGTGCGCACCGCCGCACCGACACCGTCGCGGGCGGCTGCGGCATCCGGATTCGAGCCCAGGCCCGCGACCGCGAGCCGCACCGCCGGAGCGCCCGGGGCCGGGACGCGCTGGATGCTGCCGGCGGACCCGGTGAAGCCCACGGCATCGAGGACTTCGGACAGGCCCGGCCAGTCGTCCACTGCGGCCATGTTCCCGCCGTCGGCGGCGGGGAGGGCGAGGAGGATGAGATCGGCGTCGGATTCACGGATGGGCGCGTCGCTGCGCGCCAGCGTCGGGAACGGCATGTGCTCCATCCTACGAGCGCGGCTGTTCGCTGACAGCGGGATGCGGTCGCCGGTGCGCGCCGCACTCCTAGAGTGGATCCATGGTCGATTCCGCGTCGCTGTTCGAGCGCGCCGCATCCGCTCCGCCGGTGCCCCGTGGGCTGCCGCTGGTCATCGCGCTCACCGGCTTCACGGACGCCGGAGGAGCCGTCTCGCAGCTGATCGACCACCTGCGCGAGCTGGACGCGTTCCCGCTGGCCGTCTTCGACAACGACATCCTGCTCGATTTCCGAGCCCGCCGGCCGATCGTCACGTTCGACGGCGACAGGCTGACGGACTATCAGCCGTCCCGGCTCGAGCTGTCGTTCGCGCGGGATGCCGTGGGCCAGCCGTTCCTGATGCTCGCCGGCTACGAGCCCGACTTCGCATGGGAGGCGTTCAGCCGCGCCGTGCTGGGACTGTCGGCCGAATACGACGTGTCGACCGTGACCTGGATCCACTCGATCCCGATGCCCGTCCCGCACACCCGGCCGATCGGCACCACGGTCAGCGGCACGCGCACCCAGCTGACGGCCGCCCATTCGGTCTGGCGCCCGCACACGCAGGTGCCCGGCACGGTCGGCCACCTGCTCGAGTACCGTTTCGCGCAGCGCGAGACGCCGGTGGCGGGCTTCGTGCTGCTCGTACCGCACTATCTGGGCGACACGGAGTACCCGGCGGCGACCCTCGCCGCGCTCGACAGCATCAGCGCGGCGACCGGACTCGTCTTCGACGGCGACGAGCTGCGCGCCCAGAACAAGGAATTCCTGGTGCGGGTCGAGGAGCAGGTCGGCGAGAGCGACGACCTCACGCGCATGCTGCATGGGCTCGAGGAACGGTACGACGCGTACATGGCAGGGTCGACCTCGGCGACGCCGATGGTGCACACCGGCGACCTGCCGAGCGCGGACGAGCTGGCCGCCGAGCTCGAGCGCTTCCTCGCGTCCCGTCCGACCGGGGACGAGGACAAGAGGCCCGGGCCGCTGGGCTGATCCGCGACGGAATACTCGCCGTCGCCGGGACGTTTTCCCTTTGTGAAGACCAGGTCTGCACGTCCGGGGCGCCGCCCGGAGTGTGCGACAATGGAACACCGACCCGTTGTCAACGGGCGCGGCGGGCATCGCCCGTTCGGCGCTTGGACTTGACAAGGGTCTTACTAGTGTCCGAGATGACCGGGGACGGCGCGACGACCCCGGCGAAAGGCGAAACGTGACCGCAGGCACGAAGACCACTACCAGCTCCCGCGCGAAGGACACCGCTGTCGACGAGGCCGCCGAGGTCGAGGAGACCGCCGAGAAGACGGCTCCCGCCAAGACGGCGAAGAAGCCCGCGGCGAAGGCCGCCGGTGCCGCGCGCGCGAGCGCCAAGAAGGCTCCTGCCAAGAAGGCCTCCGCGAAGAAGGGCGGCCGCCGCGCCGCCGCCGACGAGGACGAGACCGACGAGGTCGAGCTCGACGAGGCCGTCGACGTCGACGAGCACGATGCCGGGGCCCACTCCAAGAAGACCGGCAAGGGCACCGACGCCGATGCGTCGGACGACGAGGACGACGAGGCCGGCGACGGCAAGAAGAAGGAGTTCACCGAGCCCCTTCCTTCCGGCGCCATCGTCATCTCGTCGAAGGACGAGGACGACGTCCCCGTGTACTCCACCCAGATCACGGGTGCCACCGCGGACCCGGTCAAGGACTACCTGAAGCAGATCGGCAAGGTGCCGCTGCTGAACGCGGCCGAAGAGGTCGAGCTGGCCATGCGCATCGAGGCCGGCCTGTTCGCCGAAGAGAAGCTGTCGCACATGTCGGGGGCTGAGAAGTCCTCGCAGCTCGGGCTCGACCTGCAGTGGGTCGCCCGCGACGGACAGCGTGCCAAGAGCCATCTGCTGGGCGCGAACCTGCGACTGGTCGTCTCGCTCGCCAAGCGCTATACGGGCCGCGGCATGCAGTTCCTGGACCTGATCCAGGAGGGCAACCTGGGCCTCATCCGTGCGGTCGAGAAGTTCGACTACACCAAGGGCTTCAAGTTCTCGACGTACGCCACGTGGTGGATCCGTCAGGCGATCACCCGCGCGATGGCCGACCAGGCCCGCACGATCCGCATCCCCGTGCACATGGTCGAGGTCATCAACAAGCTCGCCCGGGTCCAGCGGCAGATGCTGCAGGACCTGGGGCGCGAACCCACGCCCGAAGAGCTCAGCCGTGAGCTGGACATGACGCCCGAGAAGGTCGTCGAGGTGCAGAAGTACGGGCGCGAGCCCATCTCGCTGCACACCCCGCTCGGCGAGGACGGCGACAGCGAGTTCGGCGACCTGATCGAGGACACCGAGGCGGTCGTTCCGGCCGACGCGGTGGGCTTCACGATGCTGCAGCGTCAGCTCGAGTCGCTCCTCGATTCGCTCAGCGAGCGCGAGGCCGGCGTGATCCGCATGCGCTTCGGGCTCGGCGACGGGCAGCCGAAGACGCTCGACCAGATCGGCGACACGTTCGGCGTGACCCGCGAGCGGATCCGCCAGATCGAGTCGAAGACCATGGCCAAGCTGCGGCATCCCTCCCGCTCGCAGTCGCTGCGGGACTACCTCGAGTGAGCGGTCTGGCCAACGACGGAAAGGCGCTGACGGTCACCGTCGAAGGCGCCGAGTACGCGCGGATCCCGATCCGCACGCGCGTGGTCATGCCCGGCGACGACCTGGACGCGTTCATCCGTGAGTATGCGAGCGATCAGATCGCCGACGGCGACATCCTCTTCGTGACGGAGAAGATCGTCGCGATCACGCAGGGCCGTTCGTACATGGTCTCCGACATCCGGCCGCGTCGGCTCGCGTTCTTCCTGGCCAAGTACGTGACCAAGACGCCATACGGCATCGGGCTGGGCATGCCCGAGACCATGGAGATGGCGCTGCGCGAATGCGGCACGCCCCGCATCCTGTTCGCCGCCGCCGTGGCCGCGGTCACGAAGGCGTTCGGGCGCAAGGGCGACTTCTACCGCATCGCCGGCGACAAGGCGCGCGCGATCGACGGACCCACCAAGCACACGATCCCGCCGTACAACGAGGCGGTCGTGCTGGGGCCGGAGCGCCCGCGCGAAGTCTCGGCGCACCTGAAGCAGCTGCTCGACGGCCGCTGCGAGGTCGCCGTCGTCGACATCAACGACCTCGGAGGCAACATCCTCGGGTCGACCCTCGGCCGCGCCGGGGAGCAGCGCCTGGTGGCGATCCTGGGCGACAATCCGCTCGGGCAAGGCCACGAGTCGACGCCGCTGGGCGTCATCCGCGCGGCCTGAGCCGCCCGAGAAGGGTCAGAGCGCGAGTCCGGTGGCGTCGCGGTAGCGGCTGAGCAGTCCGGTGCGCACGCCCGAGACGGTCGGCTTCATCTGGAACACGCTCGAATTGTGGTTGGCCTCGATGACGGCGGGTCCGTCCGGGGTGATCGCGATGTCCCATCCCAGGTAGGGGATCTGCGGCAGCCGACGCGAGAGCCGCTCGGTCATCTCCACCGCCTCGCGGTACATCGGCACCCGCAGCCCCTCGATCCGGACTCCCGTGACCGGGTGCGTCTCGTAGACATTGCTCTGCTTGTCGACGCCCGGGAAACGGGCGACGCCATCGTCGTCGAGCATCGTGAACATGCCGCCGCCGGCGAAGTTGTCGATGACACCGCCGTTGCCGATCCGCAGGACGCCGGCGATGACATGGAACGTCCCGTCCTTGCCGAGGAACGTGACCAGGCGCACCGTGTTCACGCTGCCGGGGTACACCGCGGCGAGGTCGGGGTGCTGGGGCAGGACCTCTTCGACCAGGGTCTGGCCCTTGGCGACCTGGGCGGTGCGCCAGGCGGCGACATCCGATATGCCCGCGGTGGTCACGCGATCGATGCCCCCGCCGCCGAACCCGTTCGACGGCTTGGCGATGACCGTCCCGTGCCGTTCCAGGAACGCGCGCAGCTCGTCGTCGCTCGCCGTGCGCACGTCCAGCCACTCGCGGCGGATGTCGTCGGCGAAGTCCCGGTAGAAGCGGGGCTTGTCTTCGACGAGCGGACGCGCCTCGGCGCTGTTGAGCATCTTCGTGATCCGGAACGACTTCGGATGCGTCATCCACGTCGCCCGCTCGCGGCCCTTCAGCAGCCGGATGTCCCACACCGCGTAGTCGCGGAAGCCCATGTCGTACCGTACGGCGCACCACAGCATGTCGGCGATGATCACCGGCGCGGGCGCCTTCGAGACGCGCTTGACCTGCTCGGTGAACTCGGCGAGATTCGCGGGGCTGAGGTTGCGGGCACGACCCGCCAGATAGCGCAGCCGGACGGCGAGTTGACCCATGCGCACGAAGGTATCACGCGCGGATCGACAGGCTCTGCGTGGATGCCGCGGCCCCGCTCAGAGGATCGCCAGGGCCCCGCGACTATGCTTGATCGGTCCCTGCAACCCGGCCCGCGCTGCCTGCGCCGGACGTGACTGGAAGGCGATTGCGCTCCGATGAAGATCGATCTGAATGCCCGCGTGAAGTACTTCGCGGACCGCGTCCGTGCGTTTCGCCCATCTCGGGTGACGACCTTCGCCCGTCAGATCTCCCGCGAGCAGGGCAAGTGGATGCCGGCCGTCGCCGTCGACATGCTGTGGTCGGCCGCGTTCCACGACACCGCCTTCATCGACTACTACGAGGCCGACTTCGCGGCGCTGAGCCGCCGTGAGCGCAAGACGTTCATGACCTCGCTCGTGCAGCACCACATCGCACACCGCCTCAACGACTCCGAGGTCGCCGAGATCCTCGTCGACAAGCGCCGGTTCCACCGCACGTTCGGCGAGTTCACCGGCCGGGAGTGGCTGGACCTCGGAGAAGCCGACGCCGCCGCGCTCGAGACCTTCGCCGAACGCCACCCGGTGCTCATCGCCAAAGAGCCGATCAGTCGTGAGGGCAAGGGCGTCTTCCGCTATCAGGCCGACGAGGTCGCCGACTGGCAGGCCTTCTACGACGACCTCGTCGCGAAGGGGCAGGTGCTCATCGAAGAGGCCATCGTCCAGCATCCCTACCTCGCTCGGTACTGTGCCGGCACGGTGAACACGACCCGCGTCGTGTCGTACTTCGACGGCGAGAAGGTGCACTTGGTCTCGCGCGTGCAGAAGTTCGGGCGGGGAGCGGTCAGCGACCAGTTCACCTGGGGGGGCTTCTTCACGATGCTCGACGCGGACGGCAAGGCCGTCGGCAAGGGCCACTCCGGCAAGAACAACACGTTCTACCCGGTGCATCCCGACTCGGGCGTGTCGATCCCGGACTTCCAGGTGCCGATGTGGGACGAGGTGGTCGCGCTCATCGACAGGGCCGCACGCGTGCTGCCAGGCGTCCCGTACGTCGGGTGGGACGTGGCGGTGACCCCGAGCGGCCCGGTATTGATCGAAGGCAACTGGATCCCCGGCCTGTACGAGACCCGTGTCACGGCCACCGGCATCCGCACCGGCACCCGACCCGAGCACGAAGCGGTCATGACCTGGTAGTCATGAGCGGATCCAGGCGCCCCGCACCGGTGCGTGCGATCATCTCGCTCGATGCGCTGGCGCACAACGCCGCGCTCGTGCGCGCCGACGGCGCGACGGTCGCCGATGTGCGCCGTGACGCGTGGGGACACGGGCTCGCCGGCTGCACGGGGCCGCTCGCAGCCGCCGGACTCACTCTGCGCGCCGACGACGAGGACGTCGATCCCGCAGCCGTCGCCGACCCGGTGACCCTGTGGGGCCTGCCCGGCGGTCGGGGCACGCCGGTGATGCGCCTGCACGGCAGCGTCCTCAGCACCAAGGTCCTGCGCGCCGGCGAGGGCGTCTCGTACGGGTATGTGTTCCGCGCCCCGCACGACACGGTCGTCGGGCTGGTCTCGGGCGGCTACGCACAGGGCATCGTCCGCGCGCTCGGCGGAATCGCGCGAGTGCGCGTGGGTGCCGGCTGTGCACCCATCGTCGGCCGCGTCGCGATGGACGCGTGCGTCATCGACCTCGACGGGGTGGATGCCGCAGCCGGCGACGACGTCGAGTTCTTCGGCGACCCCGCCGAAGGATCGCCGTCGCTTGCCGACTGGGAGCGCGCGACGCAGCTGCGGGCCGGCGAGATCGTGAGTCTGGTCGGCGCCCGTGCGCGGCGGGAGGTGGCGTCGTGAGCGCACGGTTCGCGGTCGATCTGGAGCAGTTCGGGGCGAACCTGCGCCGGATCCGCACGGTCGTCGCGCCCGCCGAGCACCTGCTGGTCGTGAAGGACGACGCCTACGGGCACGGGCTGGACCCGATCGTCGCCCGCGCCGTCCACGAGGGGGTGGGCTGGTTCGGCACCTTCGACGTCGCCACGGCGGCAGCGGTGCGCGACGCCGCCGGGCCGGGACCGCGGATCATCGCCTGGACGGTCTACGACGACGCCGACATCGACGCGGCCCTGGACGCGCAGATCGACCTGGGCCTGGGGACGCGCGGGCTGATCTCACGGGCGGCCGACCGCGCACGGGCACGGTCGGGCACGGCGCGCGTGCACCTGAAGATCGATACGGGCCTGCATCGCAACGGCATCCGCCCGGAGGAGTGGCCGGATGCCGTCCGTGCGGCTCTGGTCGCGCAGCACGAGGGGGTGCTGGAGGTCAGCGGCGCGTGGAGCCACATCGCCGAGGCCTCGGACGCCGAGGACGACGCGGCACGTTCGGTCTTCGTCCGGGGACTCGAGGCGTTCGGCCCGCATCGACCGCTGCGGCATCTGGCCGCGAGCGCCGCCGCGTTCGCCCGATCCGAGTTCCGCTTCGACCTCGTGCGGATCGGCGCCTTCGCCTTCGGCATCCGCCCGGCAGGCGGCCCCTCCGACGCCGAGCTCGGCATCCGCCCGATCGGCACCCTCTATGCGGCGGTGACCGCGGTGGCGTCCGACGCGGTCACGGTCGATCTGGGATCGCTCGACGGCGTGGACTCGCGACTCGCCGGACGCATCGCGGTGGGCACCCCGGCGGGGGAGCGGCCGCTGCTCGAGGTGGGCGAGACCTGGTGCCGGATCGCGACGTGGCCCGGCGCTCGCGTGGGCGACGACGTCGCTCTGATCGGCGGCCGCGCGCCGCTGACGGCGACCGACGCCGCCGAGCTGGTGGACACGATCGGCGAAGAGGTCGTGCTGCGCATCTCGCCCCGCGTCCCGCGCCGGCCGAGCTGAGGCATCCAGGCATACGAAACGAGCGGACCCGAAGGATCGGATCCGCCCGTCTGTTGGCTGTGGAGGTTCAGACGGCCTCGTTGAGGCGCGCGGTCTCGTCGTGCCACGACGTCGCGATGCTGCGCAGCTTCTCTTCGTACTTGCGTCCGTGGTGAGCGCAGAAGAGCAGCTCGCTGCCATTGACCTCGGCGGCGATGTAGGCCTGAGCGCCGCACGCGTCACAGCGATCCATCGCCGTGAGGCGGTACTCGACGATGCCCTGCTCCTCGGGCGTGGTGAGTGTGTTCATCGTCGGCCTCCCTTGCATCTCGATCCGGCCGTTCATGAAATACAACCACGCCGTGTCCGCACGAATGCCGGGAAACGGACGCAGTTCGCTCAGCGCGTACGCCGGCGTGCGCCTCCGCGTGTGCGACCCGGGGGTGGGGGTGGGGCTCGATATCCTTGAGGATTGTGACCGCTGAGTACTCCGCCCATCATCTGCAGGTCCTCGAAGGACTCGAGGCGGTCCGCAAACGTCCGGGCATGTACATCGGCTCGACCGACTCGCGCGGCTTGATGCACTGCCTGTGGGAGATCATCGATAACTCCGTCGACGAGGCGCTGGGGGGATACGGGGACCGCATCGAGGTCGTCCTGTTCGCCGACGGCAGCGTCGAGGTGCGCGATCGCGCCCGCGGCATCCCCGTCGACATCGAGCCGCGCACCGGCCTGTCCGGCGTCGAGGTGGTGTTCACCAAACTGCACGCCGGCGGCAAGTTCGGCACCGGCTCGTACAGCGCCTCGGGCGGTCTGCACGGCGTCGGCGCGTCGGTCGTGAACGCGCTGTCCGAGCGGTTGGATGTCGAGGTCGACCGCGACGGCAAGACCTGGGCGATGTCGTTCCGCCGGGGCGAGCCCGGCGTCTTCGACGGCGACGGTCCCGAAGCCTCGTTCACCCCGTTCGACAAGGCCAGCAAGCTGCGGGTCGCCGGCAAGGTCGCCAAGGGCGTGACCGGCACGCGCATCCGATACTGGGCCGACCGGCAGATCTTCACGAAGGACGCCGCCTTCGGGTTCACCGAGCTGGAGCAGCGGGTGCGCCAGACCGCGTTCCTGGTCCCCGGGCTCGAGCTGGCGATTCGCGACGACCGTGCGGACGAGCCGACCGAGTCGGTGTTCCGCTTCGACGGCGGCATCTCGGAGTTCGCCGAGTTCCTCGCGCCCGACGCGCCCGTGACCGACACGTGGAGGCTGACGGGCGCCGGGTCGTTCACCGAGACCGTCCCGGTGCTGCAGCCTACCGGCGCCATGATCCCGACCGAGGTCGAGCGGCGGTGCGAGGTCGACGTCGCCGTGCGCTGGGGGACCGGCTACGACACCGTGGTGCGATCGTTCGTCAACATCATCGCCACACCCAAGGGCGGCACCCACCAGCAGGGCTTCGAACAGGGTCTGGTCAAGGCCATCCGGGCGCAGATCGATCAGAACGCGCGCAAGCTCAAGGTCGGCAACGACAAGCTCGAGAAGGACGACATGCTCGCCGGGCTCACCGTCGTGCTGACGGTGCGTCTGCCCGAGCCGCAGTTCGAGGGGCAGACCAAAGAGGTGCTCGGCACCCCGGCCGTGCGCCAGATCGTCTCGAACGTCGTGAACCAGCAGCTGGCCGCCCAGCTGACGTCGTCCAAGCGCGACGACAAGGCCCAGGCGACCCAGCTGCTGGACAAGATCGTCGCGGAGATGAAGGCACGTATCTCGGCGCGCGCCCACAAAGAGACGCAGCGGCGCAAGAACGCCCTCGAGTCCTCATCGCTGCCGGTCAAGCTCGTGGACTGCCGCTCGAACGACGTCGCGCAGTCCGAGCTGTTCATCGTCGAGGGCGACTCGGCGCTGGGCACTGCGAAGCTCGCGCGCGACAGCGAGCACCAGGCGCTGCTTCCGATCCGAGGCAAGATCCTGAACGTCCAGAAGGCATCGATCAGCGACATGCTCTCCAACGCCGAGTGCGCCGCCATCATCCAATCCGTGGGCGCGGGCTCCGGGCGCACGTTCGATCTGAGCGCCGCCCGGTACGGCAAGGTGATCATGATGAGCGACGCCGACGTCGACGGCGCGCACATCCGCACCTTGCTGCTGACATTGTTCTTCCGGTACATGCGGCCGCTGATCGAGGCGGGGCGCGTGTTCGCCGCCGTCCCGCCGCTGCACCGGGTGATCGTGGTCAACCCGGGCTCGAAGCCCAACGAGACGGTCTACACGTACAGCGAGCAGGAGCTGCACGCGCTGCTGACCAAGGTCACCAAGTCCGGCCGGCGCTGGCAGGAGCCGGTGCAGCGGTACAAGGGTCTCGGCGAGATGGACGCGGAGCAGCTGGCCTCGACCACGATGGACCGCTCCGGCCGACTGCTGCGCCGTGTGCAGGTGGAGGATGCCGAAGCGGCCGCGCGCGTGTTCGAGATGCTGATGGGCAGCGACGTGGCTCCGCGTCGGTCGTTCATCGTCGACTCCAGCGACCGGCTGGTGCGCGACCGCATCGATGCCTGAGCCCGTGTCGGGAGCCGCCGGCCGCCTGGCTTAGGGTTGATCCGTGCCCGAACGCCGCGCCCGGTCGCGCTCTCTGCCGCGACCTGTTCTTCCGCTCGGTGTCGCCGCGTTCGCCGCAGCGGCGGCCGGTGCCGGGCTGCCCCTGGCCTTTCCATCCCTGAGCTGGTGGCCGGTGGCGTTCCCCGCGGTCGCGCTCACGCTGCTGACCCTGATCGGACGCAGGGCCTGGGGCGCGGTGCTGGTCGGCTTCGTGTTCGGCGCGGCGTTCTTCCTCATCAACGTGTCGTTCACGGCGCGGTACCTGGGGCCGGTGCCGTGGCTGGCGCTTTCGGTGTTCGAAGCCGTGCTGACCGCCGCGTTCGCCGTGCCGCTCGCGCTCGTCTACCGCTGGTGGCCGCAGCGCGCCTCGTGGTGGCGTCTGACGGCGCTTCCCGCCCTGGTCGCGGGCCTGTGGACCATGCGGGAGCAGGTGCTCGGATCGTGGCCGTACGGGGGCTTCCCCTGGGGGCGGATCGGCGTCACGCAGGTCTCGGGGCCGTTCGCGCCGATGGCGTCGTGGGTGGGTATGAGCGGGCTGACCTTCTTCGTCGTGTTCGTGTGCGCGGCGGCGATCGAATACGTCCGGATCCGGCGGTTCCGCGACGTGCGCACGGTGCTCCCGACGCTCGTGGCCCTCGCACTGCTGGCGTTCGTGCCGCAGTTCCCGACGACGCCGTCCGGATCGATCCGCATCGGTGCCGTGCAGGGCAACGGGCCGACGGGCTACTTCGACCGCCGGGCGCCGGGTCAGGTCCTGAACGCACAGCTGAACGCGACGGCGCCGCTGGTCGGCAAGAAGATGGACGTGCTGCTGTGGCCCGAAGGCAGTATGGACTCGGACCCCACGCACGACGACACCACGGCCGAGGTGCTGGATCGGCTCTCAGAGGCCGTCGACGCGCCGCTGATCGTCGGCGCGATCACCCAGAGCGCCGCCGACCTGTACAACTCGTCGCTGCTGTGGAAGGCGGGCGCGCACAACCCCGTCCAGATCTACGACAAACGGCATCCCGTGCCCTTCGGCGAGTACGTGCCCGATCGCTGGTTGTACCACTTCTTCGCCCCGGACCTGATCGATCTGATCCAGCGCGAGTACACGCCGGGCACGAAGCCTCCGGTGTTCGACGTGAACGGCGTGGGCGTGGGGCTCGCGATCTGCTTCGACGTGATCTACGACGACGTCGTCTGGGACGGCGCCCGCCAGGGTGCGCAGGTGTACATGTTCCAGACCAACAATGCTGACTTCCGGGGCACCGACGAGAATCTGCAGCAGCTGGCCTTCGCACGCATGCGCGCGATCGAGACCGGTCGCGCGGTGGTCAACATCTCCACGGTGGGAACCAGCCAGATCATCGCGCCCGACGGCTCGGAGCTGGACGGGCTGCAGGCCGGGGAGCCCGGGGCGATGCTCGACGACGTGCCGCTGCGCACCGGGCTGACCCCCGCGGTGATGGCGGGGCCTGCGCTCACGGTGCTGTTCGGCTGGGGGAGTGCGGTGCTGCTCGCAGCGCTCGGGTTCGTCCGATGGCGGCGAGGACGCAGGGCGGCGCAGACGACGGATGCCGGCCCCGAAGGGACCGGCATCGCGTGAGTGTCCTGGCGTCGAAGACGCCGGATGGATCAGGCGCTGAGCTTGGTGTCGCCGCCGCGCCGTGCGCGCAGCAGGGCCAGGCGCTCTTCGAGCAGCTCCTCGAGCTCGGGGATCGTACGGCGCTCGAGCAGCATGTCCCAGTGCGTGCGGGGGGCCTTGTCATCGCTGTGGTCCACGGTGGCGATGCCCTCGCCGATGCGGAGCACGGCCTCAGCGCCGCACGTGCGGCACTCCCAGGTCTCGGGAACCTCGGCGTCGGCAGCGAAAGTCAGCGTGGTGTCGCGTCCACATGCGGTGCACGCGTAGGTCTTCTGGATGCGCTCATGAAAAACGACGCCCTCTTCGCTCTGTAGGCTCTGGGCGCCGAGTCGAATGCCTCGCAGGCTGCGGTCTGCCATCGTATGGTCCTCTCGTCGCTACACAGGTATAACGCGGTGACCTGTGCGCATCATCCGAACGGAGCACGATGCGAGAGGTTTCACAGGCGATGCTCAGCGCCCGCGGCGATCCACCAGATCCAGCGCGAGATCGGCGTGATCGGTGACGATCCCGTCCACGCCCATGTCCAGCAGCCGGGTCATGTCGGCCGGGTCGTCGACGGTCCAGACGTGCACCTCGACGCCGCGCTCGTGGGCGGCGTCGATCAGCCGCGGCGTGAGCACCCGCACCCGACCGTGACGTTCGGGGATCTGCAGCGCGTCGACCTCGTCCCAGGCGCTGCGCGCCGCCTCGGGGACCCGCAGCGCGACGGCCGCGGCGATCGATGCGATCACAGAGCGCCCGCCCGAGGTCGCCGGCTCGCCGCCCTCGTGGTGGGACGCCGCCAGCGTCCGCCTGCGCCGGCCGTCGGAGAAGCTGGTCAGCAGCACCCGCCGCGCGTGCGGCGCGATGATCCTGCCGGCCGGCTCGGCCGCGGCATCCGCCTTCACGTCGACGTTGAACCGGACTGTCGGAAAGGACTCCAGGGCCTGCTGCAGCGTGATCAGGCCGCCCCGCTCGGACATGAGGTCCTCGAGCTCGGCCAGGCCCACCGCGGCGATGGGGCGCGGATCGTCGATCACCCGGCGGAGATCCTCGTCGTGGAAGAGGACCGCGTGGCCGTCCGCGGTCAGGTGGCAGTCCGACTCGATGTACGTCGCCCCGGCAGCGTGGGCGGCGGCGACGGCGGCGAAGGAGTTCTCGGCCACCCCGTCGGCAGCAGACACAGCAGAGACGAGACCGCGGTGCGCCAGAACCCGCGGAGCGGGGGATGCCGTGAACCAGGGGTGGGTCACGGAGTGGGCGGCGTCAGCGGCGTGTCGTGCGAACCCGGTGCGGCGAAGGGAGCCGGGGGCGTCGCGCCGGCCGTCCTGCCGCCGAAGGCGCCGGTCAGGCCCTTGAGCGCGTCGGTGAACTCGCTGGGGATGATCCACAGTTTGCTCGACGCGCTGTCGGCGATCTTCGGCAGGGTCAGCAAGTACTGGTAGGCCAGCAGCTTGTCGTCGGGGTTTCCCTCGTGGATCGAGTCGAACACCTTCTGGATCGCCTGCGCCTCGCCCTCGGCGCGCAGCACCTGCGCCTGCTTGTCGCCCTCGGCCTGCAGGATGGCCGCCTGCCGACGACCCTCGGCCTCGAGGATCTGCGACTGCTTCGAGCCCTCGGCGGTGAGGATCGCGGCGCGACGGTCGCGCTCGGCGCGCATCTGCTTCTCCATCGAGTCCTGGATCGACACCGGCGGATCGATGGCCTTCAGCTCTACACGCGAGACGCGGATGCCCCACTTGCCGGTGGCCTCGTCGAGCACGATGCGCAGCTTGCTGTTGATCTCGTCGCGGCTGGTCAAGGCCTCTTCGAGGTTGAGGCCGCCGACCACGTTTCGCAGCGTGGTGGTGGTGAGCTGTTCGACGGCGCCGAGATAGTTGGCGATCTCATACGTGGCCGCGCGGGCGTCGGTGACCTGGAAGTACACGACCGTGTCGATCGAGACGACCAGGTTGTCTTCGGTGATCACCGGCTGGGGCGGGAACGAGACGACCTGCTCGCGCATGTCGATAAGGGGACGCAGACGGTCGATGAACGGCACCAGCAGGTTCAGACCGGGCTGCAAGGTCTTGTGGTAGCGGCCGAGCCGTTCGACGATGCCGGCGGTGGCCTGAGGGATGATCCGGATGGCGCGGGCGATGACGACGATCACGAAGATCAGGATCGCGAGCGCGACGATCCACCCGATCACGGTGGGGATGAGCTGTGTGGGCGTCATGGCAGTTCTCCTTCGGAGGACTCGGGAGTGCTCGTCACGTACGCCGTCGCGCCGTCGATGCGGTCGACCCGTACGTGCGCCTGCGGCGGGATGGTTGCGGACTCGTCCGACGACCGGGCCGTCCACGTCTCGCCGTTGGACAGCTTGACCAGGCCGCCGAGCCGGGTCACGGTCGACAGCACGAGAGCCGGCATCCCGGTCAGGGCGGCGACGTTGGACGGCGTCGGGTCCTCGCCCCGTCGCAGCCGTCGCAGCAGAGGCGGGCGCAGAAGGAAGATGAGCAGAGCGGCGACAACGGCCGCGATCACGACCTGCAGCCAGAGCTCGGCGCCGAACAGGTCCGCGATGAGGCCGGCGAGACCGCCGATGCCCAGCATGAGGAACGTGAAGTCGAGAGTCAGCATCTCGATCACGAGGAAGATCGCGATGAGCACGATCCAGCCGATCCACGCGAATTCCGTGATCCCCGTGATGACGTCCACCCGGCCTCCCTCAGCATTATCGAGTGTGATCCCGAACCTAGCATGTCGCCGGGTGCCGGCAGCCCGGGGCGGGGGCGGATTGATCACCTGCGGGGAGCGGATTGATAGGGTCGAATCGCCCTGCCGACCGCCGCGCGCGGCGCAGGCATCCTCGTCCAGATCAGGAGCCCTCGTGTCACAGATCCTTCCCGCCGACGCCCTGCGCGGCAAGACAGCCCTCGTCACGGGTTCGTCGCGCGGCATCGGTGCCGACACCGTCCGCTACTTCGCCGAAGCCGGCGCGAATGTCGTCATCAACTACCGCAACAAGGCCCCCCGCGCGAACAAGCTCGCCGATCAGCTGCGCGAGCTCGGCGTCGAGGCGCTCGTGGTGGGGGCGGACCTCACCGATCAGGCGTCGGTCGACGCGATGTTCGCCGACGTGTCCGAGGCCTTCGGCGGCCTGGACATCCTGGTCCTGAACGCCTCGGGCGGCATGGAATCGGGCATGGCCCCGGACTACGCACTGCAGCTCAACCGCGACGCGCAGGTGCGCGTGCTCGAGGCAGCGGTGCCGCTGATGCGCGCCGGGTCGCGGGTCGTATTCGTCACGAGCCACCAGGCGCACTTCATCCGCACCACGCCGACGATGCCCGAGTACGAGCAGGTGGCCCTGTCGAAGCGGGCCGGAGAGGACGCCCTGCGCGAGCGCATTCCCGCGCTGGACGAGAAGGGCATCGAGTTCGTCGTCGTGTCGGGCGACATGATCGAGGGGACGATCACGGCGACGCTGCTCGAGCGGGTGAACCCCGGTGCGATCGCCTCGCGACGCGAGGATGCGGGACGTCTGTACAACGTGGCGGAATTCGCCGCCGAGGTCGCGCAGGCGGCCGTCGATCCGATCCCGGCCGAGCACCTGCGCCTGGTGGGCGACACCGGATCTTTCGTCGCCGAGTAGGCTGCGACATCCATCGGAGAACCGCCGATGACGAACGCCCCGGGAATGACCCCGGGGCGTTCTGCGTACGCGGTGGGCCGCTGATCGCTACTCGTGCGAGTTGAACGAGAACGCGCGGACGATCTGCAGGATGCCGAGCACCACGAGCGAGATGCCCAGCAGCCACCACAGGATCAGGGCGCCGTACAGCGGCGAGAACAGCAGGGTGATCCCGGCGATGATGCTCAGGACCGCGTAGAAGACGGTCCAGCCCCGCGACCGCGCGCCGCCGACGGCGGTGAGTGCCACGACGCCTTCGACGATCCACATGATGCCGACCAGGATGCCGATGAGCGTGGCGAACCAGAGCGCCGTGGCGGTCAGGTTGGCGAAGGCGACCACACCCGCCACGATGAAGACAAGACCGAGGACGATGTGCCCGACGCGGGCCCAGCCGCTGAGTGTCTTGGAGAAGATGCCGAGGCCCAGATACACCAGCCCGACGACGATGGCGTAGATCGCCGCGATCGCGGTGACGACGGCCGCGGTCTTGCCGGGCCAGACCAGGATCAGGATGCCGACGATGAGGGCGACGATGCCGCTGAGGCCGAGAAGGGTGCGGATGCCGTTGACCGCAGACTTGTCGACAGGGGGATCGGTGGACATGATGACGCTCACCTTTCTGAACGATCGCTGTGAGGTCGTGCGCCCTCAGGCTAGTGGTGCCGGCGTGGGGAGCGGCATCCGACACGCGGCGCCCTTCACGGCGGCGGCTGCCGCCGTCGCGGTCGAACGCGCCCAGCGCCTACGCTGGCGTCATGCATCAGGCCGACACGCACGACCGGATCTCTGTACGGGGAGCACGCGAACACAATCTGAAGGGCGTCGACCTCGACATCCCGAAGCGCAGACTGACCGTCTTCACGGGTCTGTCGGGCTCGGGAAAGAGCTCCCTGGTCTTCGCGACGATCGCCGCGGAGTCGCAGCGGATGATCAACGAGACCTACAGCGCGTTCGTGCAGGGCTTCATGCCGTCACTCGCCCGTCCCGATGTGGACGTGCTGGAGGGGCTGACCACGGCGATCATCGTCGACCAGGAGCGTCTGGGGGCGAATCCGCGATCCACCGTGGGCACGGTCACCGACGCCAACGCGATGCTGCGGATCCTCTTCTCGAAACTGGGGGAGCCGTACATCGGCGGCCCGACCGCGTTCTCGTTCAACGTGCCGACGCAGAAGGCCAGCGGCATCATGACCTCGGCGAAGGGTGAGAAGAAGATCGTGCGCAACGAGGTCTACCTCGGCGGCATGTGCCCGCGCTGCGAAGGGCGCGGACAGGTGTCGGACATCGATCTCTCGCACGTGGTGGACGAGTCGCTGTCGCTGAAGGACGGCGCGATCCTCGTGCCGGGCTACGTTCCCGATGGCTGGATGGTGCGCGGCTTCGCCGAGTCCGGGTTCTATCCCGCCGACAAGCCGATCTCGACCTTCACCGAGAAGCAGCGGCACGCCTTCCTGTACAGCGAGCCCACCAAGGTCAAGATCCAGAACATCAACATGACCTACGAGGGACTCATCCCGAAGATCACGAAGTCGATGCTGTCGAAGGACCTCGAGTCCATGCAGCCGCACGTGCGGCGGTTCGTCGAGCGCGCGGTGACCTTCGCGACGTGCCCCGACTGCGACGGCACCCGGCTGACCGAGGGCGCCAGATCGTCGAAGATCGACGGCGTGAGCATCGCGGACGCGTGCCGGATGCAGGTCACCGATCTGGCCGCGTGGGTGCGTGGACTGGGCCGGCCCGAGGCGGGTCCGCTGCTGGCTGGGCTGAGCGCGAACCTCGACGCGTTCGTGACCCTCGGCCTCGGGTATCTGAGCCTGGACCGACCGTCCGGAACCCTCAGCGGGGGAGAATCGCAGCGCATCAAGCTCCTGCGCCACCTGGGCTCGTCGCTCACCGACGTGACCTATGTGTTCGACGAGCCCACGATCGGCCTGCATCCGCACGACATCCAGCGGATGAACGGCCTGCTGCTGCAGCTGCGCGACAAGGGCAACACGGTGCTGGTGGTCGAGCACAAGCCCGAGACGATCGTGATCGCCGACCGCGTCGTCGACCTCGGCCCGGGCGCCGGCAGCGCGGGCGGCGAGATCTGCTTCCAGGGCACCGTCGACGAACTGCGGGCGAGCGACACGGTCACCGGCCGACACCTCGATGACCGTGCCTCTGTGAAGAAGACCGTGCGCGCGGCATCTGGCGTCATCCCCGTACGCGGGGCGACGGAGCACAACCTTCGCGATGTGGACGTCGACATCCCGCTCGGCGTGCTGACAGTGCTCACCGGGGTCGCCGGATCCGGCAAGAGCTCTCTGATCCATAGTTCGGTGGTTGGACGCGAGAGCGTGGTTTCGGTGGATCAGGGGGCGATCCGCGGGTCGCGTCGCAGCAACCCCGCGACATATACCGGGATGCTGGAGCCCATCCGCAAGGCGTTCGCCAAGGCGAACGGCGTCAAGCCGTCTCTGTTCAGTGCGAACTCCGAGGGAGCCTGCCTGTCGTGCAAGGGGTCGGGGGTGATCGTCACGCAACTCGGCTTCATGGACACCGTGGAGACGCCCTGTGAGGACTGTGGGGGAAAGAAGTTCCAGGCCGCGGTGCTCGACTACACGCTCGGCGGCAAGGACATCACCGAGGTGCTCGACATGCAGGTGCGCGACGCGCGTGAGTTCTTCGGATCGGGCGAGGCGAAGATCGCCGCGGTGGGCAAGACCTTGGACCGCCTCGTGGACGTCGGCCTCGGGTACCTCACGCTCGGCCAGCCGCTGTCGACGCTGTCGGGCGGCGAGCGACAGCGCATCAAGCTCGCGACCCAGATGTCCGACGGGGGAGAGGTCTATGTGCTCGACGAGCCCACCAGCGGCCTGCATCTCGCCGATGTCGAGAACCTGCTGGGGCTGCTGGACCGTCTCGTCGACTCGGGTAAGAGCGTGATCGTGATCGAGCATCATCAGGCCGTGATGGCCCACGCCGACTGGATCATCGACCTCGGCCCGGGTGCCGGGCACGACGGCGGTCGTGTCGTGTTCGAGGGGACGCCGGCCGACCTGGTCACGAGCCGTTCGACCCTCACGGGGGAGCACCTCGCACAGTACGTCGGAGCGGTGAGGCCGAGCTGATGCGGTGATGTTATGATGACGTCATGCGAACAACGCTGGATATCGATCCGGTCGTGCTCAGCGCAGCTCGCGCGAGGGCACGCGCGGACGGTGTCTCGCTGGGGCGTGCCGTGTCGGACCTTGCTCTGCGAGGTATCCGGGCCGGTACCGGCGCGACAGCTGCGACGCAGTCCGGCTTTCCCGTGATGCGCGGAGTTCCCGGTCACGCGGTCACCGACGAACTTGTCGCCGAGTTCCGCGACGATGAATCATGAGTGTGCTGCTCGACGTCAATGTCCTGTTTGCGCTGACGTGGGATGAGCACGTGCATCATGCCGTGGCCCATGAGCGATTCGCGCAGTTGGATGTGTGGCACACCTCGCCGGTGACCGAGGCCGGATTGGTCAGGCTTCTCATGACTGAAGCCGTCACGGGGCGAAAAGTGACCGGCCAAGAGGCGTTGACGCAGCTGCGTGCGATACGAAAGGTGTCGGGCTGGGCCTGGCTCGCCGACGACGCGTCTCTGGCCGCATCGTCGATCGATGATCGTGTGCTGATGGGGCGACGGCAAGTGGCGGATCTGCATCTCGTCAATCTGGCGGCCAAGCACGACGCGAGGCTCGCGACATTCGACGTGCAGCTCGCTGAAGGGCTCGCGCCAGACGATCGCAAATGGGTCGATCTGTGGAGACCGTGAGAGTATGACGCCGCCGACTTTGCAGCGATGGACTCGATTCTCCGTCCGAGATGAATAACCGATAATGCACATTATGTCAGTACGGGCTGATCGAGACCTCCCCTTCGCCACCACGGAGATGGGAGATCCGCGCGGTGAGCCCACCATCGTGCTCCCCGGCGGTCCTTGCCGGGGTCCCGAGTACTTGGGTGACCTCGCCGGTCTCGACAACGTCCATCGGCTCGTTGTCCTGCATCCACGCGGGACCCCCCTCACCGGAGGGCTTTCGCGCGGGTGGTGGACGGATGCCGACGATGTGGTGGCACTGGCCGACGCACTGGGGGTGGCCACGGTCGACGTTCTCGCACACTCCGCGGGCACACGACTCGTGCTCGCCGTTGCGGCGCGCTACCCGGAACGCGTCCGTTCGCTCGCATTGGTCACTCCTCCCGCTACATGGCTCACCGGAACGCCGCACGATGGTCAGACGATCGTGATCGACCGCGCCGATCCTGATGTCGCGGATGCTCTCGAGTCGTTGGAGCAGGATCATTCCGACACAGAGACTGCCTTCCAAGCGACCTTCCAGCGACAAGCACCCGCGACCTACGCGCACTGGACGGAAGCCGAACGGGCTCATGCGACAGTCGGCAGGGTCAGCCTGGCGGCCGCACTGGCGTGGTTCGACGGCATCCCTGCCGACGTGTCGGAGCGCATCCGAGAGGCGCTCCTGCCTCCCACCCTCGTGATCGGCGGCGACCGAGACTATCTCACCGGCGCGCAGCCGGTGAGGGACTACGCCGCCATACTGGGCGCGCGTCTGTCGCTGATCGAAGACTGCGGCCACTACCCGTGGATCGAGCAGCCCGAGACCTTCCGGCGGATCGCTGCTGCGTGGCTGACGGCCGTTCGCTCATCCAGCAGCTGACACGGCTTCCCCCGCGCGATCCGCAAGGAACGCGGCGACGGTCGGAAGATAGGTGGGCGCGAGTTGTTCGCGCCGGGACACGCCCGGCTCCGGGTCGGCGATGAACAGGCCATGATCTGCACGCGGGAACACCGCAAGGCCGTGCTGGCGGTTCGGCGGCAGATTCTCGGCGAAGGCAGCGACGCTCGCAGCGACGGGGATCAGGGCGTCCGCTCCCCCGAACAGGGCGAGCACCGGGCATCGGACGCTCGGCATCACCGCCGTCGGATCGAAGTCCATGATCCGGCGCACGAAGCGCAGGTGCTCGGGAGTGTCGTACGGGAATCGCACCGTGTCGTACCAGGGCTCGTCCGCGTACCGCTCCTGCGCGGCGAGCAGGACGTCCTCCGTGTCACCGCGACGCAGACGCGCGAATCGTTCGTCCACCCACGCCATGGCGTGCTCGTTCGAGGCCGCGTCATGACCGTCAGCACGCAGCGCGACCGCGAATCGCTCGCGTTCCTGCGCGGCCGGCGTGGTGCCCGGCCCGGAGTCGCAGATCACGAAGTCCACGGCATCCGGTTCCAAAGCCGCCGCCAGCAGCGCCACCCAGCCGCCCTGACTGATGCCGTAGAGGCCCACCGGCTGCCCGGCAGTCGATGGATGGGAGCGCAGAACCTGCAGCGCCGCGAGAGACTCGCGTGCTCGGTCCTCCAGCGTCTGATCCAGCCAATGGCCCGGCGAGCCGTCGCAACCGGGTTTGTCGTGCCGCAGCACGATCGCGCCGGACTCGACGAGCCAACCGGGCAGGCTCCCCCAGTGGTTGCGATCGCCGTCGCCCGATCCGTCGATCAGGACGATGCCCGGCCGCGGGACGTCTGACCCGCTCGGCCTGCTGATGATCGCCGCGAGCGCGCCGACCTGCGTGACAACCGTCGTGTCGATCTCGGTGAGATGCGTCGTCGCTGTCGTGTCGGCGCTCATGACCTGGTCCCGTCTTCTGCCGCTGCTGCCGGTGTGCCGGCGAGCAGCACCCGGACGAATCGATGACCCTCCGGTCTGCGGGAAGAATCCGCGAGGCGCGCGATGTACGGCTCGAGGACCGTTGCGAGGCGGTCGCGAACGTCGTCGAGTTCCGCTGCGGTCAGCGGCAACGACGCACCCGTGACGAACGCAGCCTCTCGCCATGACGGCGGCTGCGCGGCGCTGACATCTTGCCAGGCGATCACCTTGTCTGCTTCGCGCTGGATGAAGACCCGCTGCACCTCCCCCGCCCCGGCGGCGGCGCTCGACCAGTTCTGCCTGATGTCGGTCAATCGCCATGGGTGCTCACGACTGTCATCGCCCTGCATCGCCTTCTCGACGTAGCCGTATCTTGCCAGCTGCCGCAGGTGGTACGAACAGCTCGCTTGCGTCGATCCGAGCCGACGCGCGCTTTCGGCCGCAGTGAGTGCGCCCGCGGTGCCCAGCAGCTCGATCAGGTCCAGCCGCAGCGGATGTGCGAGTGCGCGCAGCGCCCGTGGATCGGTGACCTGCATATCCCCAAAGATACCTTTGACATGTGAAATGTCAAACAACTCTCGCCCAGGGCGTCGAGTGTGGGCACGGCTTGAGCATGGGATGACCCACAGACGCGAACGAGGCAGGGCGTAGACTCGCGATCATGCTTTCGTCGGTCAACCGCCCGTCCGGGCGTCAGGAGGTCGTGGGCGCCCCGTGCGCCGTCGCGAAATGACCTCGCCCCACGGCGCACACGCCTCCGCGTGCGAGCGCCATCCGGGCGTCTCCCCTCACCTCCCACGACGGAAACCTCGTCCTTCCGATCGACGATCGCCCCGTCGGCATCCTCCTGCGCGAAGCGGAGCAGCGCACGCGCACCCGGCCGCAGTGCTCATGGTGCGAAGACGTGACGCTGCCCAACGACGTCGTCTTCTTCGCGGCGAAGCGCGCAGGGCGCGCGGGACGCAACGGTGACACGGTCGGCACCCTCGCCTGCGCGAACTTCGAGTGCGGCACGAACGTGCGCAGACTGCCTCCCCTCGCCTATCCCGGATTCGACCGCGAAGCCGCACGTGGACGACGCATCGTCGCCCTGCGCGAAAACGTCACGGCCTTCGTCCGTGACATCCGCGACGGTCGGTGAGCGCGCACACGTCGAAGGAACGCCGACCGTTCCGCTCTATAGGCTGACGGGATGCAGGCGAAGAAGTGGATCCTGTTCGACATCGGCGGTGTGCTCGAGATCGTCGACGACGACACCTGGCAGGGCGAGTTCGTCGCACGGTGGCAGCGCCGGGCGAACCTCTCCCCCGAGCAATGGCGTGGCCGGCTCGAGAGCGTCGACCTTCCCGCCATCGACCGAGAGGCCGGCACCGCGGCGACCTATTGGGATCTTGTGGGCGCTGCGGTCGGCCTGAATGCGGACGAGATCGCACGCATGCAGGCCGAGATGTGGGATGCGTACTGCGGCGAGCTCAACCGTGAGCTGATGGACTTCGCGCAGGCGATCTCGTCACGGGCAGGCGTCGCGATCCTGTCCAATTCGGTCGACGGCGCGCGCGAGGAGGAAGAGCGACGGTACGCCTTCTCGACCGTGTTCGACCCGATCTGCTACAGCCACGAACTGGGCGTCGCGAAACCGGAACGTGCCGTGTACACGGCGGCCCTGAGCCGAATGGGCGCCCTTCCCGCGGACGTGCTGTTCGTCGACGATCACGAGATCGCCCTCGAGGGTGCCCGGGCCCTCGGCATCCGAAGCCACCTGCACCGTGACAACCCCGACACCATCGCGCAGATCGAGCGGTTCCTCGCCGAAGCCGCGTGAGCAGGGCCGCGGCGCACCCCGGCGCGGCGGCGCCAGCGCGCCGGGCGCACTGCGACACGGCAACTAGGCTGGTAGCTCCCACATCCGATCGGATCGCCGCGTGACACTGACCCCCGTCTCCCCCGCACCGATGTGGCGCGCATGGGTCATCTGGGGCGTTGCGGTCTCTGGATATGTGCTCGCCGTCACGAACCGCACGTCGCTGGCGGCGGTGGGGGTGGACGCGGCGCACCGGTTCGACGCGGATGCCTCGACACTGTCGATGTTCGCCGTCCTGCAGTTGGCGGTCTACGGGGCGATGCAGCTGCCGATCGGCATCCTGCTGGACCGCATGGGCACGCGTCCGATCATCGCCAGCGGGATGGTGCTGATGGCGCTCGGTCAGCTGACGATGGCGCTCTCGCCCGATGTCGGCATCGCGATCGGCGCGCGGATGCTCATCGGCGCCGGTGACGCCGCGATCTTCCCGAGCGTGCTGCGGATCGTGGCGACCTGGTTCCCGTCGCAGCGCGGATCGGTCATGGTGCAGTTGACGGGCATCGTGGGGCTGACCGGTCAGCTGCTCGCCATCGCGCCCCTGGCGGCGCTCGTGCACGCGACGACGTGGACCATCGCCTTCGGCTCGATCGCAGGGCTCTGCGTCTTGTTCGCGGTGCTGCTGCTGCTCGTCGTTCGCAACCACCCGCCGAACGTCACCTCCGACATCTCGGTCAACACCGACACCGGCGCCGTGCGCATCGTCACCTCGACGGCCGACACACGCGTCGGGCTGCGGGCGACCTGGTCGCACCCGGGCACTCGCCTCGCGTTCTGGTCACATTTCACGACGCCGTTCTCGGGCACCGCGTTCATCATGCTGTGGGGCATCCCGTTCCTCACCGCCGGCGAGGGCCTGTCTTCTGCCGGCGCCGCGGGCGTGACGACGGTGTACATCGTGGTGGGCATGGCCCTCGGGCCGATCATGGGCGCGCTGTCGGGACGAATTCCGACGCATCGGTCCCGGGTGCTCGTGCTGCCCACGATCGTTCTGCAGCTGGTCGCATGGCTCGTGGTGATCGCCTGGCCGGGGCCTGCTCCCCTCTGGCTGCTGGTCGCCCTCGCGGTGGCGATGGCCACGGGCGGTCCCGCCTCGATGATCGCGTTCGACCATGCCCGCACGCACAACCCCAGCCACCGATTGAGCACGGCCAGCGGCATCACGAATACGGGCGGCTTCATCGCCGGCCTCGTCTCGATCTTCCTGATCGGCGCCGCCCTCGACCTGCTGGGTGCAGGCACCCCGGCCACGTACACGCTGGACGCCTTCCGCCTGGCGTTCCTCACCCAGGTCCCCCTCTGGCTTCTGGGCGCGACGTTCATCGTGATCGAGCGCAAGCGCACCCGGGTGCTGCTGGGCATGGACCAGCCGCGCCGATCCGCGACCCGTGACCGATAGCCTGAGGCGATCAGTGAACGCTGGCGGGGCATCGTCGCGGCCCTGGCCGGTGTCTCAGGCCCGCTGCGGCTCGATCTGCACCCAGTCGCCGTACTTGGCCGTACGGCCGTCGCCCGACGAGGTGCCGGTGAGGCGGCGCCGGATCCACGGCACGACGTGGGCGCGGTAGTACGCGGTGCCGCGCAGCGTCGCCGATGCGTCCAGCGGCGGCAGCGACCACCAGTCCGGCGGGACGTCCTGCCCCAGTGCAGTGAGCACCCGCGCAGCGACGCGGTGATGGCCGCGGGTGTTCATGTGCAGTCGGTCCGCGGACCAGTAGTCCGCGGCACTGAGCTCGCGGTCGGGCCAGTTCCACGCGGTCAGCACGTCGGGCCGCGGGGCCAGCCGCTGCGCGACGGCGGCGGACAGCAGGTCGCCCCGACGCTGGATGACCCGGCTCAGTGGCAGCTGCGCCGACGGATTCGCCCCCGACAGCGCGATCAGAGTGACGCCCTCTTCGTCGCACCGGCGAAGGACGTGCGTGAACAGGTCGGCCACGTGCGAGATCGAGGTACGCGGGCGCAGCATGTCGTTGCCTCCGCCGTTGAACGACAGGTGGGTGGGATGCAGGGCCAACGCGCGTTCGAGCTGCTCGGCCACGATCGGCTCGATGAGCTTGCCGCGGATCGCGAGATTCGCGTACCGGATCGGCTGGGCCGTGGCATCCGCCCACCCCTGCGCGACCAGGTCGGCCCACCCGCGGACCGTGCCGTCGGGCAACTCGTCGCCGACGCCCTCCGTGAAAGAATCCCCGATCGCCGCAAAACGCACTGAACTCACCAGCCCAGCCTATGACCGGCAGGCGCGCGGCCCGGGACGCCGCACGGCGACGTATCGTGGGCGCATGGCCCTGTACGCGGATCGCCGCGGCGCGGGTGCCGTGCTGGCCGGCGAACTGGCCGGCTGGCGCGACAGCGACGCGGTCGTGGTGGGAATCGCCCGTGGCGGCGTCGTGGTCGCCGCCGAAGTCGCCCGGCGCCTCGGACTGCCCCTGCGCGCCGTCGCGGCCCGCAAGCTCGGCGCACCCGGCAACGAAGAGCTGGCGGTCGGTGCGATCGCCGACGACGTCCGGATCGTCGATGAGCGCGCTCTGCGTCGCGCAGGCGTCTCGGCCGACGAACTGTCGGGGATCATCGAGCGCGAGCGCGCGACCCTCGACGAGCGCCGGGGTGCGGTGGGCGACACCGGCACCTCGTTCGACGAGAGCCCGGTGCTGCTCGTCGACGACGGCGTGGCCACCGGGGCGACAGCCGTGGCGGCCTCCCGGGCCCTGCGTGCGCGCGGGGCCCGGGAGATCGTGCTGGCCGTGCCGGTGGCGCCGGCGGCATGGGTGGCGGATGCCGCGGACTTCGACGAGTTCGTGTGCCCGCACCGGGCGCGCGAGTTCTGGGCCGTGGGGCCCTTCTACGACGACTTCACCCAGACCACGGATGGCGAGGTCGCCCGGCTGCTGCGGGAGGAATGACCGGTGGCGGTTGTCAGCGCGCGAGCGAGAGCAGGGCGTTGCGCAGCGTGTCGAGACCGACGCCGCCCATGTCCAGAGCCCGCTTGTGGAACTCCTTGATGTGGAACGCCTCGCCCTTCGCCGCGCGGTACTCGTCGCGCAGCTGCTCCCAGATGCGCTGACCGATCTTGTACGACGGGGCCTGGCCGGGCCAGCCGAGGTAGCGGTTGACTTCGAAGCGGATGAACGCGTCGTCCATGTTCACATGCCGGCGCATGAACTCCAATGCGTAGTCCGCGTCCCAGACGCCGTCGCCGTCGGGGCGCGGCTTGCCCAGATGCACGCCGATGTCGAGCACCACCCGGGCGGCACGCATGCGCTGACCGTCCAGCATCCCGAGCCTGTCTGCCGGATCGTCCAGATAGCCCAGCTGCTGCATCAGGCGCTCGGAGTACAGCGCCCATCCCTCCGCGTGGCCCGACGTGCCCGCCAGCAGTCGTCGCCACGAGTTGAGCTCGGCGCGGTTGTACACCGCCTGCGCGATCTGCAGATGATGGCCGGGCACGCCCTCGTGATAGACGGTCGTCAGCTCGCGCCAGGTGTCGAACTCCTCGACGCCCTCGGGCACCGACCACCACATGCGCCCGGGCCGCGAGAAGTCGTCGGTGGGGCCCGTGTAGTAGATGCCGCCCTCTTGCGTGGGTGCGATCATGCACTGGATGCGGCGGACCGGCTCGGGGATGTCGAAGTGCGTCGCGCCCAGATCCGCGACGGCGCGGTCGGCGGTGGCCTGCATCCACTCCTGCAGCGCAGCGGTGCCGTGCAGTCGGCGGGTCGGGTCTGCTTCGAGCAGCGCGACCGCTTCGGCCACGCTTGCGCCGGGCTTGATCTCGTTCGCGATGGCCTCCTGCTCGGCGACCATGCGGGCGAGCTCTTCGAGTCCCCATTCGTAGGTCTCGTCGAGGTCGACGGTCGCGCCCAGGAACTGCCGCGAGAACAGCGCATACAGGTCGCGTCCGACCCCGTCCTGCTCGCTCGCAGCCGGCGCGAGCTCGGTGAGCAGGAACTCGCCGAGTGCGTCGTAGGCGACGCGGGCCTCGTTGGCATGGTCGAGCAGCTCGCGGGCCAGGCTCGCAGGCAGCTGCCCCTCGGCGGGCGCCGCGTCGGCGACGAACGTGGCGAAGAACCCGTCGTCGGCGGTGTAACGGGTGATCTGCCCCGCCACTTCGGCGACCTGCCGCCGCGCGGGGACGATGCCCGCCGCGATCCCTTCGCGCAGGGTCTCGACATAGCCGTTCACGGCTGACGGCACGGCAGCGAGGCGACGCGAGACGACGTCCCAGTCGTCGGTGGTGGCCGCCGGCATCAGGTCGAAGACGCTGCGGATCTCTTGCACGGGCGATTCGATGACGTTCAGCTGGCGCAGGTGCACCCGCGCCTCGTGCATCTCGAGGTCGAGGTCCAGTTCGCGCAGCAGGTCTTCCTTCGTGACCTCGTCCACGAAGTCGACGGGCTCGGCGCTGCGCAGCTCGTCCCGGCGAATGCGTGCGCGCCGCGCGGCCTCGTCGGCGCCCGCCGGCGAATAGTCGCCGTAGCGATCGTTGTACTCGTTGCGTCCGATGTAGGTGGCTGCCGTCGGAAACAGCTCGGCGACGTCGTCGACCCAGGCCTCGGCGATCGTGTCGACGGGCGAGGGCGTGCGTGCGGGTTCGGTCATGGATTTCACCCTATGTGCGCGACCGCGACGCGGGCAATGCGAGACTCAGTGTCCGGCCGCATCCCAGTTCGCGCCGCGCCCGATCTGCACGTCAAGCGGCACCGTGAGCTCGGCCGCGTCGCCCATGCGGGCGCGCACGATCCGCTCTGCGGCATCCCACTCCCCCGGGGCGACCTCGACGACGAGTTCGTCGTGGATCTGCAGCAGGATGCGCGACGCCAGCCCTTCGGCGCGGAACTCGCGGTGGATGCGGAACAGCGCGATCTTCATGATGTCGGCCGCGCTGCCCTGGATCGGCGCGTTCAGGGCCGCTCGCTCCGCGTTCTCGCGCAGTACCCGGTTGGGGCTGGTGAGATCCGGGAACGGGCGGCGGCGGCCGAAGATCGTCTCGGTGAAGCCGTCGACACGCGCCTTCTCGACTGAGGCGCGCAGGTAATCGCGGACGGCGCCGAACCTCGCGAAGTACTCGGTCATCAGCTGCTTGGCCTCGGCCTGCTCGATGCGCAGCTGCTTGGACAGTCCGAAAGCGCTCAGTCCGTAGACGAGTCCGTACGACATCGCCTTGACCTTCGTGCGCATGAACGGGGTCACCGCGGCCGGCTCGACTCCGAACACGCGGGCCCCGACGAAGCGGTGCAGATCCTCGCCCGTCTTGAACGCCTCGATCAAGCCGGGGTCCTCGGACAGGTGCGCCATGATGCGCATCTCGATCTGCGAATAGTCCGCGGTCAGCAGCGTCTCATAGTCCTCGCCGACCTCGAAGGCCGAGCGGATGCGGTGGCTCTCGTCGGTGCGGATGGGGATGTTCTGCAGATTGGGGTCGGTGCTCGACAGGCGGCCGGTCTGGCTGCCGGTCTGCACGTACGTGGTGTGGATGCGCCGATCCGCGCCGATCGCGACGTCGAGCGACTCGATGATCTGGCGCAGCTTCGTCGCCTCGCGGTGCTGCAGCAGCAGATCGAGGAACGGGTGCGGATGCGTCTCTTGCAGCGCGATGAGCGCCCCGGCATCGGTCGAGTAGCCGGTCTTGGTCTTGCGGGTCTTGGGCAGTTCGAGCTCGTCGAACAGCACTTCCTGCAGCTGCTTGGGCGAACCGAGGTTCACTTCGCGCCCGATGGCGGCGAACGCGTCCTGTGCGATGAGATCGGCCCGTCCCGCCAGCTCGCCCGAGAACGCGCTGAGCTTGTCGTGCGAGACGGCGACGCCCGCCAGCTCCATGTCGGCGAGGGCGACCAGGGTCGGCAACTCGATGTCGGCGAGCACCACGGCCACCCGCTCGGGCAGCTGCGCGCGCTGCGAGGCGGCGACCCGCAGCGCGAACCACGACAGCTGGCCGGGCGTGGCGCCGTCGTGCTCGGGCACGAGCTGGCTGGGATCGGCTTCGGGCAGCTTCTCGCCGAGGAAGCGCTCGACGAGGTCGCCCAGGCTCTTGTCGGGAAAGCTCGGCCGCGCGAGCCAGCCCGCGATCAGCACGTCATATGCAAGCCCGCCGACCTCGACGCCCGCGCGATGCAGAGCCTTCAGCTGTGGTTTGGCGTCGCTGAAGACCTTCGGCGCATCGGATGCGAGCCAGTCCCCGATCGCCGCGGCCAGCTCGTCGGACCAGGTGGCCTCGGCCGCGGCATCCATCGTGGACAGCCCGATCCGTCGCGGGCGCCCGCCCTCGATCGTCACGGTGACCCCGACCTCGCCCGTGGCCGCCCGCAGCCAGGCAGCGAGCTCGTCCGGGGTCGACTGCGCCGCCTCGGGTGCCGTCGCGACGGGCGGCTCGTCAGCGCCGTCATCGATCGCGCCGGTGGCCTCGAACACGCGCGGCAGCAGGGTGCGGAACTCGAGGCGCGAGAAGATGTCGCGCACCGCCTGCGCATCGATGGGCCTGACGGCCAGGTCTGCCGGCGCGACCGGCAGCTCGACGTCGCGCAGCAGGCGGTTCAGGCTGCGGTTTCTGCGCACGTCGTCGATGTGATCGCGCAGGTTGCCGCCGACGACGCCCTTGATCTGGTCGGCGTTCTCGAGGATCGCATCCAGCGAGCCGAACTGCGTGAGCCACTTCACCGCGGTCTTCTCGCCCACCTTGGGCACGCCGGGCAGGTTGTCGCTGGTCTCTCCCACGAGGGCGGCGATGTCGGGGTACTGCGACGGCTCGACGCCGTAGCGTTCGCGCACGGCCGCCGGATCGTAGCGCTTGAGCTGCGAGACTCCCTGCACGCTCGGGTACAGCAGCGTCACCTGATCGGTGACCAGCTGGATGCTGTCGCGGTCACCCGAGCAGACCAGGACGTCGTAGCCCTCGGCCGCGCCCTGGGTCGACAGCGTCGCGAGGATGTCGTCGGCCTCGATGTCTTCTTTCGTGATGACGGTGATGCTCATCGCGGCGAGGCAGTCCTGCAGCAGCGGGATCTGGCCGCGGAACTCCGCGGGCGTCTCGGAGCGGGTCGCCTTGTAGTCGGCGTACTCGCGGGTGCGGAACGACACCCGGGAGGTGTCGAACGCGACGGCCATGTGCGTGGGCTGCTCAGCCTTGATCAGGTTCACGAGCATCGAGAGGAACCCGTAGATGCCGTTGGTGTGCTGCCCGTCCTTCGTGGAGAAATTCTCCACCGGAAGCGCGTAGAACGCGCGATACGCCAGCGAATGGCCGTCGACGATCAGAAGGGTAGGCTTTGCGGAGTCCATCACCCTGCAAGCCTAGTCAGGGCAGCGGACATCCCCCCGACCCGACCCGAAGGTGCGCGATGTCACACGAGACCCCTGCCCCGGCGGCTCAGACCGCCCACGGACTCGAGTGGGCGAAGGCGCGCGGCATGGGTGCTCTGGCCGAGAAGATGGGTCTGGAGTGGGTGGAGTTCTCGCTCGAGCGCTGCGTGGCGACCCTGCCGGTCGAAGGGAACACACAGCCGGTCGGGCTGTTGCACGGCGGCGCGTACGTCGTGCTCGGCGAGTCGCTCGGCTCGATGGCCGCCAACCTGCACGCAGGGCCGGGCCGGTTGGCCGTGGGCGTGGACGTGAGCGCCACGCACACACGGTCGGCGACGCAGGGACTCGTGACCGGGGTATGCACACCGATCCATCTGGGCCGGAGCATGACCGTGCACGAGATCGTGATCACCGACGATCAGGGCCGCCGCTGCTCGACGGTTCGCATCACGAACCTGATCAAAGACCTGCCGGACGCCTGACACGGCTCGCGTCAAGCACGACGCCCGAGAGTCGAAGGACTCTCGGGCGGGATGCCGGTGGTGGACCGTGACGGCGACGTCAGCCCTTCTTGGGCGCGAGCTGCTCGATGATCGCCTTCGCGACATCCTGCATCGTCAGACGCCGGTCCATCGACGCCTTCTGGATCCAGCGGAACGCCTCGGGCTCGGTGAGGCCCATCTTCTCGTTGAGCAGACCCTTGGCGCGGTCGACGAGCTTGCGCGTCTCGAAGCGCTCGACCATGTCCTGCACTTCGGCCTCGAGCGTGATGATCTGCTCGTAGCGGGCAAGGGCGATCTCGATCGCGGGAAGCAGGTCGTTGGGCGTGAACGGCTTGACGACGTACGCCAGGGCGCCGGCCTCGCTGGCCCGCTCCACGAGCTCCTTCTGGCTGAACGCGGTCAGCAGCACGACCGGCGCGATGTGCGCCTTGCTGAGCTTCTCGGCGGCCGAGATGCCGTCCAGCTGCGGCATCTTGACGTCCATGACCACCAGGTCGGGACGCAGATCGGTGGCCAGCTGAACCGCGGTCTCGCCGTCACCGGCCTCGCCGACGACGTCGAAGCCGTTGTCGCGCAGGATCTCGACGATGTCGAGCCGGATCAGCGATTCGTCTTCGGCCACCACGACCCGGCGCGGTGCGGATGATGCGGACCCGTTGTTCTGTTCCTGCTCAGTCACCCTAGAATCCTACGGTATCGTCGTTCCTCGGCGCGCCTTGCCCGCGCCGACGTGCGCCGGTGTGGCGGAATGGCAGACGCGACCGACTCAAACTCGGTTGCCCGCAAGGGCGTGTGGGTTCGACTCCCACCACCGGCACTTTTTCTGACCCCCTCCGATCCCAGTGTTTTCAAGGGATCGCGGGTTACGGCTATGACCTGTTGGAACGAAAAACCAACAGAAAAACCAACAAGTCGACTCCGGACGGCCTGGATGCCGCGTACATCCACGCTGAAAGGAGCCACAACATGGCCAAGAGAGCACCCACGGTCGAGCCCACGATCGTGTGCACCGCGACGGTGATAGAACGACCTCGCAAGACGGGGTTCGCATGGGAGGTGACGTTCCGTCACCAGGGCAGGCTGAATTGGCCTGACTTTTGTTCCGTTCTTCAAGCAAGGATGGAACTCGATGAACAGGAAGTACACGCCGGAGATGCGTGACCGTGCGCTCAGGATGCTCGCGGAGGCGCGGCCGGAGCATCCGAACACGATGAGCGCGGTCCGTCACGTGGCCGGTCTGCTCGGGATGAGCCCGGAAACGCTGAGACTGTGGCAGCGCCGGTACGAGGTCGACGCCGGGGTGAAGCCCGGCGTGACGACGGACGCGGCGGCGGAGATCAAGCGGCTGCAGAAGGAGAACGCCGAGCTGCGCAAGGCGAACGAGATCCTCAAGGCTGCGAGCGTGTTTTTCGCGAAGGAGCTCGACCGGCCCTGACCGAGATGATCCGGTTCATCGACGTGCACCGGGATCGCTTCGGGGTCGAGCTCATCTGCCGGGTGCTGCGCCCGGCAGTCCAGGGGTTCCTCACCTCCCGCGGATACCGCGCCGCGAAGACGCGGGCACCGTCCGCCAGGCAGCTCCGCGACGATCTCCTCGTTCCCGAGATCGTGCGGCTGCATGCGGAGAACTACGGCGTTTACGGTCGCCGGAAGATGCATGCACTGCTGCACCGGCAAGGGTGGGACATCGGCCGCGATCAGACCGAACGCCTCATGCGGCTCGCGGGCGTGCGCGGGGTCCGCAAGTCGAAGCGGGTGTTCACCACGAGAAGCGACAAGACCGTTGCTCTGCCTGCCGATCTCGTGAACAGGCGGTTCGTCGCCGACGCGCCGCGTCGTCTCTGGGTGTGCGACGTGACCTACGTCGCGACCTGGTCCGGGTTCGCGTATGTCGCGTTCGTCACCGACGTGTACTCGCGGCGCATCGTCGGCTGGAACGTCGCGGCAACGCTGCGGTCGGAGATCCTGCCGATGCCGGCGCTGGACATGGCCGCGTGGGCCGCCGGCGGGGACCTCACCGGGCTGATCCATCACGCCGACCACGGGTCGAACTACACCGCGATGGTCTACACCGACCGGATCGTGGAACTCGGCGCTGTCCCCTCGACCGGGACCGTTGGCGACAGCTTCGACAACGCGATGGCCGAGGCTGTCAACAACCTCTACAAGACCGAGCTGATCCGCCAGCAAGGACCCTGGCGCACGGTCGAGCAGGTCGAACTCGCGACCCTGGAATGGGTGTGGTGGTGGAACAACCAGCGCCTCCACGGCGAGCTCGACATGCGCACCCCGGCAGAGGCCGAGAACGCGTACTACGCTGACCTGGAATCAGCCCAACCGGCACCCGCCGGACAAGGCTCCCGATAGGAACGAAAGTCAGGCCGATTCAGACTTCGTGTTGGAACCAAGACTGTGCCAGATGCCGAACCAGCCCAATTTCACGATTTCCGCTGAGACGACGATCTCGTCAGGGTTGTTGTTGCAATCGTAGGTGCGAGCATGCAAAGACGCGAAACCATTGCTCTTATGCACGCTTTCGGTCATCCCGCGGCAGTTATACGGATTTCACTGCACCACAACGGTCATTGTCGTGACTTCTGCTCTGCTTCGAGGAGACGGCGGCGGCGACAGCGGGTCCGATGACGACTGTGCGAAAGGGTACGCGGGGTCAAAAGTGAAGCCGAACTCGTTGACGTACGGTTCAGTGGGGTACTCCTCATCTCCGCTCGCCGAGTATTCGGCGGCCGTGGCCGGATGCACCGCGAGAAGCGCCATTGACAGGCCGATTGTCACGGAGGCCGCAAACAAGTACGCTCTTTTGTTCATGGTTCCCCCATTTAATGTTTCAACTTCATTGTTGATTCATGGCATCCTCCCAGCTGGATGCGGGGAAGTCAAGTTCTCGTACATTCCCGACTTCGGCAGCCAACCTGACGTGTACTCAGGACTACCCGACACGAGCGGTCGCCAGTTTCGTGATTTTCACCGCGGGCTCCCGCATGTGCTCACCGTCGAGCAGGCCGCCGACGCTCTGGGTGTCACTACCCGGATCATCGCGGACGCGACCCGCCGGGGCGAGATCAGCGCCTTGAAGCTCGGGCGCTCGTGGCAGTACCCGCAGTCGGCGCTGGTGGCGTGGTCTGCGATGCGTCTGCGCCCGCGGACCTCAACTCCCCGAGCTGACGAACGCGAGGTGCAGCTGGAGCAGCCTGCGGCCACGAACTTCGCTTCCGGCAGGTCGTCCAAGGCCCGGTCGCGCACCGTTCAGGCCGCCTGATCCCCGTCCCGTCACCTCCGGAAACGCCCGCCTTCGTGCGGGCGTTTTCTGTTGGTTCCACCAACAGATTCGGGCTAATCTGGCCTCAACGCAGCCGCGCCGGCATTCAAGCGCCGAAACCGGATCGGTTGTTGGTTGACCATAGTTATTCCGCGTGACCAGGCATTCTTTTTCGGAAGTTTCTGGAATCGGTGGGAATCCAGCGAAGCCCGCTGGAGCCGAAAGAGGCTAGTTTGGTGGGTTCGACTCCCACCACCGGCACTTTTTCTGACCCCTCCGATCCCAGTGTCTTCAAGGGATCGCGGGGGTCGCGCCATTGTGGTGGCACACACAGCAGCAATAGTGCGGTGGTGTCCACCCGATGTCGCAGACTGTTCCGGACTCCCTCGCTGCACAGTACGCTTACCTCACCCTCCCCGATCAGTACCGAGAAATTCTCAAGCTGAGAAGCACACCTGCACCCCCGGATGATGTGGAACGATAGCAGCCCTACGCGAGGCGGCACGATCGCCGCGACGAGTCTTCTGATCGCCGCGGTCATCGTGTGCGGCGCCGGTTGTGCGCAGAGCCCGCTGGACGAGACGGAGGTCTCGGACGCTGCGCAGCGACTCATCGACGCCTTCGGGTGCGAGATGTCTGCGCTGGATGGGATCATCGCGGACAAACCGCCCGCTCCCGCCGGAATGGCGAGGCAGAGCGATCTCGTCGTGGCCGGCGTCGTGGAGGCCGTGACGACAGATGAAACCATCACTCAGCAGAGCGTGCTCATCGACGTCTACGGAACCGACAGTGACGGCTCCCCCGCGCGGGTTACGCTCCAGCTCTTTCCCGCTCCGGGCGTGTCGGCCCGAAGCGCGGCCAAGACCATCAGGACAGGCGCCGACCTCGTTGCGTACACGTCGGAAGCGTCTCCGGTGACGTGGTGCGGCAGCGTCGTGAACGTCAAAGACGGGGCCGAGATGCCCGTGAGCCCCTTCGGTCTCATCATCTCCACCGGCAACCCGAAAGCGCGTAACGAGCTGGTATGGCCCATGTTGCGGCTCACTTCATGGGCACCGCTTTCGGAGACGCTACCTGACGGCACCCAATTTCCAAGTCTCTGACGTGATCGGTGACCAGCCGCTCCTACGTCGGCTGTCCACCGCTGATGGCCGTCATGACCTCGATGCATGCGGCACTGCTGTGCGCTGCGACAGCTATCGGCGCAAGTCTCGCCGCGTCGCGAACGAGCGTGCAGTCCTGGGCTGAAGACCCCGGAGGGCCGGGTCGCTAGCCTCCGCAGGTGCGGGCTCGTTGCCGGACGACGCGTTGAGCGCATGGAGCCATTCGACGGTCGGCTTCTGTTCCGGGTAGTGCCCGTCGGGGCCACGGTCAACGGGCCTGCCTCGGTCAGCCTGTGGAACGCCCGCCGAGATCATCGCGGTCGCGATCGCCGTCGTGATCGGCACCGCGAGGACGAGCCCGATCCCGCTGCACATGGTGCGGACGATCTCGGTCGCGATGTCCTCATAGCTGAGCAGACTCAGCAGCGGCTGGTCGTAGATGTAGAGCAGCAGGAGAACGCTCAGGGAAGCGCCCGCGTACGCGAAGACGATGGTGTAGATCGTGGATGCGATGTGGTCACGACCGATTCGCATCGCACGCGCGAAGATCTGGCGGCGGTGCAGATGCGGCGCTGCCGCGCGCAGCTCCCACACTGACGAACTCTGCGTGATGGTGACATCGTTCAGCACGCCCAGTCCGGCGATGATGATCGCACAGGTCAGCAGGCCCTGGAAGTTCACGTGCTGTGTCATCGCCGCCAGGAAGCCCGCCTCCTCGGTGCCGAGGCCGCTCAGCCGCGTGGATCCGACGGCGACCTCGGCGATCACCGCCGTGATCAGCACCCCCGTCAGCGTGCCCGCGAGCGCCGCACTGGTCCGTAGCGAGAATCCGTGCGCGAGGTAGAGGACGACGTACAGCATGGCCGAGGCCCCGGTCAGCGCGATCGCGATCCCTGACCCGCCGCCCAGGAGTGCCGGGAGAGTGAAAGCGACCACCATGAAACCGCTGAACGCGAGTCCGACGAGTGCGAGCAGACCCCGGAGCAGGCCCACCGCAACGACGACCACGATGAACAGCACTGCCCAGAACGCCAACGGAACGGTCCGGACGATCCCGAAGACGGACGTGTTCGGATCCACTCCTCCAGTGTCCGCAGCGTTCACGCCGGGCACGGGGGGATTGATCATCAGCTCGACCTCGTCGCCCGGACGGAGACCCGCACTCGCGAACTGACCTTGCAGCTCGACCGTCGTCGTCGTGCCGGCGTGGCGACCGTCGAGGATCTTCACCCCGGCGAGCTCACACGTCGTCGCCGCGGTCTTCGGAGACGCCTGGCCTCCCAGATCGGGACAATCCGGCTTGATGGTCAGGATTTGCGCCGTCGGGAACGTCGTCCCCTTCACCGCGAACGGCGTCGTGTCTGGTGCCAGGGCCGTCCGTCCTCCATGCGGCCAGAGCACGATCAACCCGAGCATCGTGGCGACGCCCACGCCGACCAGAACGACCAGGAGGATGGTCTTCGGCAGGCGCGCAACCGGGATACGAACGGACGAGTGATCGTGCGAATGGCTGTGGCTCACATGAACCTCCCGGTCGAAGCGGGTCACACGCTACTCGACAGCAATGCCCGCGCCTCCGACCGTGGAACGGATGCATATGAAGCCCCCAGCTTCGCCCTCACGCTGCTGTCGGCCTCATCTCTCCCCATACGACAAGCGGGATGCCTCGAGCCGAGGCATCCCGCTTCTTCCGTATCGCGGCGATCAGTTCCCGTGAATGCGATACACGGGCGCGGCGCCGTGCACGGCGTCGCCGACCTTGTGGATGCGGATGTCGTTGGTCGAGCCAACGATTCCGGGCGGGGAGCCCGACACCACGACGACCTTGTCGCCGACCTCGGCGAGCTTCTCGCCGAGCAGGTAGGCGTCGGCCTGGTGGAACATCAGGTCGGTGTGCGCGACGTGCTCGACCAGGGCCGAGTGGATGCCCCACGTCAGCGCCATCAGGCGTCGGATCTCGGGGATCGGCGTGAACGCGACCATCGGCATCTTCGGGCGCAGGCGCGACATGCGCCGGGCGGTGTCGCCCGACTCCGTGAAGATGCACAGGTACTTCGCATCGATGAACTCGGCGACCTCGAGCGCGGCCGCGGTGATGGCGCCGCCCTGTGTGCGCGGCGTCGTCCCGAGTGGCAGGATGCGCTCGAGCCCGTGGTCCTCGGTGGACTCGATGATGCGCGCCATCGTCTGGACGACCACGACCGGGTACTCCCCCACGCTGGTCTCGCCCGACAGCATGACCGCGTCGGCGCCGTCGAGCACGGCGTTGGCGACGTCGCTGGTCTCGGCGCGGGTGGGCACCGGGTTGCTGATCATCGACTCGAGCATCTGGGTCGCCACGATCACGGGTTTGGCCATGCGGCGGCACACCTCCACCGCGCGCTTCTGAACGATCGGCACCGCCTCCAGCGGCAGCTCGACGCCCAGGTCGCCGCGGGCGACCATGATGCCGTCGAACGCGTCGATGATCTCCTCGAGGTGGTCGACGGCCTGCGGCTTCTCGATCTTGGCGATCACCGGCACGCGGCGCTTCTCTTCGTCCATGATCTCGTGGACGCGCTCGACGTCCGCGGCATCCCGCACGAACGACAGTGCCACGATGTCGGCGCCGATGCGCAGACCCCATCGCAGGTCGGCCTCGTCCTTATCGCTGAGCGCCGGCACGTTCACCGCGACACCGGGCAGGTTGATGCCCTTGTTGTTCGAGACGGGACCGCCCACCACGACGCGCGTGGTGACGACCGTGCCGTCGGTGCTCGCGACCTGCACCCGCACCTTGCCGTCGTCGATCAGCAGGAAGTCGCCCGGCTTCACGTCCTGCGGCAGGCCCTTGAAGGTCGTGCTGCAGATGTCCTTCGTGCCGAGGATGTCTTCGGTGGTGATCTTGAAGACATCCCCCACGGCGAGCTCGTGCGGGCCGTCGGCGAACTTGCCGAGCCGGATCTTCGGCCCCTGCAGGTCGACCAGCACCGCCACGGCCCGGCCCGCGTCGTCCGCGGCCTTGCGCACGTTGGCGAAGTTGTTCTCGTGCACGGAGTAGTCCCCGTGGCTGAGGTTGAAGCGAGCCACATCCACGCCGGCGTCGATGATGGCGCGAACCATCTCGTACGTCGACGTGGCGGGCCCGAGAGTGGCGACGATCTTGGCGCGTCTCATCGAGCGGTACTCCGTGTGTCGAGTTGTGGGTGTCGAGTTCGTAAAGGATATTTCCAAAAGGGCACAGACGGTGCCAGCCTACGCGGGCTGCAGACCGATTGCGACATCGGTGGGCCGCACCGGCGAGGGCAGCGCCGACTCGCCTGTGAGGAAGCGGTCCGCGGCCGCTGCGGCCGCCCTGCCCTCGGCGATCGCCCACACGATGAGCGACTGCCCGCGCCCGGCGTCCCCGGCCACGAACACCCCCGCCTCGGCGGTCTCGTAGTCGGATCCGCGCTCCAGCGCGCCGTGGTCGGTGAACGCGACGTCGAGCTGGTCGAGTCCCTCGCGCTCCGGACCGGTGAAGCCCATCGCGATGAGCACGAGGTCGGCGGGGATCTGGCGCTCCGTGCCCGCCTTGGGGATCCGGGTCCCGTCGACGTACTCGGTCTCGGCGACCCGCAGCGCTCGCACGCTGCCCGTCTCGTCTGCGAGGAACTCGACCGTCGAGGCCAGGTATGCGCGTTCGCCGCCCTCTTCGTGCGAGGACTGCACCTCGAACACCGTCGGGAACATCGGCCAGGGCTGGTGCTCGGGCCGCGCCCCGCCCGGCTGCCGCCCGATCGCCAGGTTCGTGACGCTGCGTGCACCCTGACGGTGCGCGGTGCCGATACAGTCCGAGCCGGTGTCGCCGCCGCCGATGACGATGACGTGCTTGCCGTCGGCGGTGATCTGGCCGGGGACGACGTCGCCCGCTGCCGCGCGGTTGGCCTGGACGAGGTACTCCATGGCGAAGTGGATGCCGGTGGCATCGCGTCCAGGAAGGGGCAGGTCCCTCGGCACGGTCGAGCCGGTGGCGATGATGACCGCGTCGTAGCGGGCGCGCAGCTGGGCCCACGTGATGTCGCGACCGATCTCGACGCCGGGACGGAACTTGGTGCCCTCGGCCTCCATCTGACGCAGCCGCGCCTCGAGCACCTCCTTCTCGAGCTTGAAGTCGGGGATGCCGTACCGCAGCAGGCCGCCGATGCGGTCGTCGCGCTCGAAGACAGCGACGGTGTGGCCGGCCCGGGTCAGCTGCTGCGCGGCCGCGAGGCCCGCGGGTCCCGATCCGACCACCGCCACGGTCCGGCCGGTCAGTCGCCCGGGCAGCTCCGGTTCGATCCAGCCGTTCGCGAACGCCTCGTCGGCGATGGTCTGCTCGATGCGCTTGATCGTCACGGCCGGCTGGCTGATGCCGAGCACACACGCGCTCTCGCACGGCGCCGGGCACAGCCGGCCGGTCAGTTCGGGGAAATTGTTCGTCGCGTGCAGCCGCTCGCTCGCCGCGTGCATCTCATCCCGGCGCGTCAGGTCGTTCCACTCCGGGATGAGGTTGCCGAGCGGACACCCGCGGTGGCAGAAGGGCACGCCGCAGTCCATGCAGCGGCTCGCCTGCCGGCGCACCATCGGCAGGTCCGTCGGCTCATAGACCTCTTTCCAGTCCATGATGCGCACGGGCACGGGGCGCCGCGCGGGAAGCTCCCGCTCGGTCACCTTCAAGAAGCCCTTCGGGTCAGCCATGGGTCACCTCCATGATGCGCGTCCACACGACGCTGCCATCGGGGTCGAGTCCTTCATCGATCGCGTTCTGTCGCGCCTGCAGCACGGCCGCGTAGTCGCGCGGGACCACCCGCACGAAGTTGTCGCGTTCCGTCTCGAAATCGTCGAGCATCGCCGCGGCGAGCGTGGAGCCCGTCTCGTCGCGGTGCCGTTCGAGCAGATCGCGCAGGATCGCGGCGTCCCCCGACCCCAGTTCCGACAGCTCGAGCTCGCCGGATGCCAGCGCCTCGCTGTTGACGTCGCGCTCGCGCAGCCGGTAGACGTACGCGGTGCCGCCCGACATGCCGGCACCGAGATTGCGTCCGGTACGCCCGAGGATCACGGCGAGGCCGCCGGTCATGTACTCCAGCGCGTGGTCGCCGACGCCCTCGACGACGGCGGTCGCACCCGAGTTGCGCACGAAGAACCGTTCGCCGACCACGCCTCGCAGGAACATCGTGCCGCTGGTCGCGCCGTACCCGATGACGTTACCGGCGATGACGTTGCGCGACGCCGCGAAGTGGGTGCCGTGCTCGGGACGGATCGCGATCTGGCCGCCCGACAGGCCCTTGCCGACGTAGTCGTTCGCGTCGCCGTCCAGGCGCAGTGTGATCCCGGCGGGCAGGAACGCGCCGAAGGACTGGCCGGCCGAACCCGTCAGGTCCAGCTCGATCGAGTCGGCGGGCAGACCGTGCTCGCCGTGGGCCTTCGTCACGTGGTGGCCGAGCATCGTGCCCACGGCCCGGTCGGTGTTGCGCACCCGCAGCTCCAGGCGGATGTGCCCGCCCGAGGCGATGACATCCTGCGCGCGGGCGATCACCGGGACGTCGAAGTGCTCGGCGAGGCGGTGCTCCTGATCGCGCTGATGCCGGCGCGGCACGTCGTCGGCGAACTGCGGGCCGCGCAGGATCGGCGTGAGGTCGAGCCCCTCGGTCTTGAAGTGCCGCACGGCGTCGTCGATGTCGAGCAGCTCGCTGTGCCCGACGGCTTCTTCGACAGAGCGGAACCCGAGGGCCGCGAGGTTCTCGCGCACCTCTTGCGCGATGAACTCCATGAAGTTCACGACGAACTCGGGCTTGCCGGTGAAGCGCTCGCGCAGCACCGGGTTCTGGGTGGCCACACCGACCGGGCACGTGTCCAGGTGGCACACGCGCATCATGATGCAGCCCGACACCACCAGCGGCGCGGTCGCGAAGCCGAACTCCTCGGCCCCCAGCAGGGCCGCCACGATCACGTCGCGCCCGGTCTTCAGCTGTCCGTCGGCCTGCACCACGACGCGATCGCGCATGCCGTTGAGCATGAGCGTCTGCTGGGTCTCGGCCAGACCCAGCTCCCACGGCGTGCCGGCGTGCTTGAGCGAGTTCAGGGGGCTCGCGCCGGTGCCGCCGTCGTGACCCGAGACGAGGATGACGTCGGCGAGGGCCTTCGCCGTGCCGGCGGCGACCGCACCGATCCCGGACTGGCTCACGAGCTTGACGTGCACCCGCGCCGCGGGGTTCGCGCGCTTGAGATCGAAGATCAGCTGCTTGAGGTCCTCGATCGAGTAGATGTCGTGGTGCGGCGGCGGCGAGATCAGTCCGACGCCGGCCGTCGCGTGCCGGGTGCGCGCGATCCAGGGGTACACCTTGGCCGGCGGCAGCTGGCCGCCCTCCCCCGGCTTCGCACCCTGCGCGAGCTTGATCTGGATGTCGTCGGCCTGGGTCAGGTACAGGCTCGTGACTCCGAAGCGTCCGGATGCGACCTGCTTGATCGCGCTGCGCCGCTCGGGGTCCAGCAGCCGGTCGACGTCTTCGCCGCCCTCGCCCGTGTTCGACTTTCCGCCGATGCTGTTCATCGCGATCGCGAGCGTCTCGTGCGCTTCGCGCGAGATGGAGCCGTAGCTCATCGCTCCGGTCGAGAACCGCTTCACGATCGCCGACACCGGCTCGACCTCGTCCAACGGCACGGGCGTGCGCACTCCGGTGCGCAGCCGGAACAGTCCGCGCAGGGTCTTCAGCTCCTGCGCCTGGTCGTCGACCAGGTGCGTGTAGTCGCGGAAGATGTCGTAGCGGCGGTTGCGTGTCGAGTGCTGCAGCCGGAACACGGTCTCGGGGTTGAACAGGTGCGGAGGGCCGCCGCGGCGCCACTGGTATTCGCCGCCGGTCCAGAGCCGCTCGTGTGCGCGGGCCGCGTCGTCCTTCGGATAGGCGAAGTCGTGACGCACCTGGTTCTCGGCCTCGATGTCTTCGAGGGTGATCCCGCCGATCTTCGACTCGGTGCCCGTGAAGTACGCGTCGATCACCTGCTGTCCGAGCCCGATGGCCTCGAACACCTGCGCGCCCGTGTAGGACGACACGGTGGAGATGCCCATCTTGGACATGATCTTCAGCACACCCTTGCCGAGCGCGTGGATGACGTTGTGCACGGCCTGTTCGGTGCTCACGCCGGAGATGGCGCCAGAACGCGCCAGGTACTCGACGGTCTCCATCGCGAGGTAGGGGTTCACCGCCGATGCGCCGTAGCCGAGAAGGGTCGCGACGTGGTGCACCTCGCGCACGTCGCCGGCCTCGACGACCAGCCCCACCTTCATCCGGTTCTGACGGCGGATCAGGTGGTGATGGATCGCCGAGACCATGAGCAGCGACGGGATCGGGACGAGGTCCTTGTTCGAGTCGCGGTCGGAGAGGATGACGAACTCGGCGCCGTCGTCGATCGCGGCGTCCACTTCGGCGCACATCTCGTCCAGGCGCCGGCGCATCGTGCCCCGGCCCGCGTCGAAGTGGTACAGCCCGCGGATCGTCACCGCGCGGCGCCCCGGCATCGTCCGCTCGATGTTCTGGATCTTGGCCAGCTCGTCGTTGTCGAGCACCGGGAAGTCGATCGTGATCTGGCGGGCGTGGTCGGGTCCCCACGCCAGCAGATTGCGCTCGGGGCCGATTCCGGTCTGCAGACTCGTCACGACCGACTCGCGGATCGCGTCCAGAGGCGGGTTGGTGACCTGCGCGAACTGCTGCGTGAAGTAGTCGAAGAGCAGGCGCGGCTTGTCGCTGAGCACGGCCACCGGCGTGTCGGTGCCCATGGCGCCCAGCGGTTCGGCGCCGTTCTGGCCCATCGGGGTCAGCAGGACGCGCACTTCTTCCTCGGTGTAGCCGAACGTGCGCTGGCGACGGGTGATCGAGGCGATCGGATGCACGATGTGCTCGCGCTCGGGCAGCTCGGACAGCGCCAGCTTCTGGCGCAGCCAGAGCTCCCACGGGTGCAACTGCGCCAGCTGGGACTTGACCTCGTCGTCCTCGACGATCCGGCCCTCGGCCGTGTCGATCACGAACATGCGTCCCGGACGCAGCCGGCCGCGCCTCTGGATGCGGTCGGGCTCGAAGTCGAGCACCCCGGTCTCGCTGGCGATCACGACGAGCCCGTCGGTGGTCTGCGTCCACCGGCCAGGGCGCAGGCCGTTGCGGTCGAGGGTGGCGCCCACGATGGTGCCGTCGGTGACGATCATCGCGGCCGGTCCGTCCCACGGCTCCATCTGCAGCGCGTGGTACTCGTAGAAGGCGCGCAGGTCCGGTGCCAGATCGGTGCGCTGTTCGTACGCCTCGGGCACCATCATCAGCATGGCGTGCGGCAGGCTGCGTCCGGTGAGGGTGAGCAGTTCGAGGACTTCGTCGAAGGATGCCGAGTCGCTGGCGCCGTCGGTGCAGATCGGCAGCAGCGGGGTGATGTCGCCAAGCAGGTCGGATGCCAGCTGCGACTGGCGGGCGCGCATCCAGTTGCGGTTGCCGCCGACCGTGTTGATCTCGCCGTTGTGCGCGAGCATCCGCAGCGGCTGGGCCAGCGGCCACGACGGGAACGTGTTCGTCGAGTACCGGGAGTGCACGACCGCGAGCTCGGATGCGAACCGCTCGTCCTGCAGGTCGGGATAGAAGGGCTCGAGCTGGAGCGTGGTGACCATGCCCTTGTACCCCAGCGTGCGAGACGACAGGGAGACGAAATACGCGCCCAGCTCATGCTGGGCGCGCTTGCGGAGGCGGTAGACGCGGCGGTCGAGGTCGAGGCCGGTCATCGCCGGCGCGCCGCCGATCGCGGGGCGCGACAGGAACAGCTGCTCGAACGCGGGGCGCGCCTGCAGCGCGAGCTTGCCGAGGTGGGACTCGTCGGTGGGCACTTCGCGCCATCCGAGAACGATCAGGTTCTCGTTCGTCGCCAGGCGCTCGATCCCCGCCTTCTGCGCGGCGCGCTCGCGCTCGTCGCGCGGAAGGAACACCGTGCCCGCGGCGTACTCGCCGACCGGCGGCAGCGGGAACGAGGTGACCGCGCGCAGGAACGCGTCGGGCATCTGGGTCAGGATCCCCGCACCGTCGCCGGTACCGGCATCCGAGCCGACCGCGCCGCGATGCTCGAGATTGCGCAGCGCCGTCAGCGCCAGCTCGATGATGTCGTGGCCGGGCTCACCGCGCAGGGTGGCCACCATGGCCAGACCGCACGCGTCCTTCTCGAACGCAGGATTGTACAGTCCCTGGCGCGGCGGAAGAGCGCCGCCGGGGACGTCCGAGCGAGGGGTCGATGACATTGCTGCCGTCCTCACGAGGTTCGGTATGGGACGACGTCGGCCCAGCGGGAGGGTGTGCCGCCGCGGCGAATCATCTCGCAGCAGCGGGTGCGGGCTCGGCGCTCGTGGCGTCGGCCGCGGATTCGTCGGTGGGAGGCTCACTCACGTCGACGTAATCCGGGGTGTTCTGCGATTGTACAGCCCTGGAACCCTTCCATTCGCGTCCGGGTCGATACGGCGACGGCTCGAAGCCGGGATGCCGGCGCTTCTGCACGATCATGATGACCACGCCGACGACCACGCCGAAGATCGCGGCCCACACGTTCGTGCGCAGGCCGAGGAACACGTCGCTGGGGTCGATCCGGATCGACTCCCACACGATGCGCCCGGCGCTGTACCAGATCAGGTACAGGCCGAACAGTCGGCCCCACTGCATGCGGAAGCGGTGTCCGGCCCACAGCAGCACGGCCGCGCCGAGCAGGTTCCAGATCATCTCGTACAGGAAGGTGGGGTGGAACAGGGTGCCCGCCGGAAGCCCTGCGGGGAACGCCGGGTTCGTGGACTCGATCTGTAGGCCCCACGGCAGGGTCGTGGGCAGGCCGAACAGTTCGTGGTTGAAGTAGTTCCCGAGTCGGCCCATCGCCTGGGCGATGATGATGCCGGGGGCCAGCGCGTCGGCGAAGCTCCAGAATCGGACGCCGGTCCAGCGGCAGCCGAGCAGCGCGCCGACGGCGCCGCCGATGAGGGCGCCGTAGATCGCGATGCCGCCCTCCCAGATGTACAGCGCCGTCAGCGGGTTCTTGCCCGGCCCGAAGTAGAACCCCCAGTGCGTGAGCACGTGGTAGATCCGGGCGCAGATGATCGCGAGCGGCACGGCGATCAGGGCGATGTCGATGACCACCCACGGCTCGGCGCCGCGCCGGGTGAGCCGGTGATTCGTCATGAGCGTCGCGACGATGATGCCCGCGATGATGCACAGGGCGTAGAAGTGGATGCGCAGCGGACCGATGTCGAAGTAGCTGACGGAGGGGCTCGGGATGCTGGCGAGCACACCGTGGATCGCGCTGGCAGGGGCAAACGTCATGGGTACGAGTCTAAGTGACCGCGTCCTGCGTCGAACTCACGGAGTCAGCGGCGGGTGCCGGCGGCGAGGGCGCGGGCGGTCTGGGCCAGGCCCTCGAGCCCGCCGTCGCGCAGCGATCGGACGAGGGCCGTGCCCACGATCGCGCCGTCCGCGTAGTCGAGCACGCCCGCGACCTGCTCGGCGTTCGAGATGCCGATGCCCACGCACAGACGCTCGGCCCCGTGGGCGCGCAGGCGTGCCGCGAGGGTGCGTGATGCGGCATCCAGTTCCGCCCGCTCCCCCGTGATGCCCATCGTCGAGACCGTGTAGACGAAACCCGTCGTGCTGCGCACGATCAGATCGAGCCGGGCGTCGGTCGAGGTCGGGGCCGCCAGGAACACCCGGTCCAACCCCGTGCGCTCACTGGCGGCGATCCACTCCGCTGCGGAGTCGGGGGTGATGTCGGGGGTGATGAGTCCCGCTCCGCCGGCGGCGGCGAGGTCGTCGGCGAACCGATCGACGCCGTACTGCAACACGAGGTTCCAGTAGATCATCACCAGGACCGGCACCCCGGTGCGCTGCGTGATCTCGCGGACGGCGGGGAACAGGTCGTGGATCGTGAACCCGGCCCGAAGCGACGCGTTGGCCGCCTCTTGGATCACGGTTCCGTCCATCACCGGGTCGGAGTACGGCGGGCCGAGTTCGAGGATGTCGGCGCCGCCCTCGGCGAGGGTGACGGCCGCCTCGATGCTCGTGCGAAGGTCCGGGTAGCCGAGCGGCAGATAGCCGACGAACGCGCCGCGGCCGGCAGCGTGCGCGGCGTCGATGGTCTCGGCGATGCGCGAGCTCACTCGGCTGCTCCTTCGTCGTAGAGGCCGAAGTAGCGCGCGGCCGTGTCCATGTCCTTGTCGCCGCGACCGCTCAGGCTCACGGCGATCACGGCGTCGGGGCCGAGCTCGCGCCCGATCCGCAGGGCGCCGGCCAGGGCGTGGGCGGACTCGATGGCGGGGATGATCCCCTCGGTCTCGCTGAGCAGGCGCAGCGCCTGCATGGCCTCGTCGTCGGTCGCGGGGATGTACGACGCGCGGCCGATCGAGGAGAGCCAGGCGTGCTCGGGGCCCACGCCGGGATAGTCCAGTCCCGCGGAGATCGAATGCGATTCGATGGTCTGGCCGTCGTCATCCTGCAGGACGAATGTCTTGGACCCGTGCAGCACGCCGGGCCGTCCGCGCTCGATGGATGCCGCGTGCCGCGGGGTGTCGACGCCGTCGCCGGCAGCCTCCACCCCGTACAGGGCCACGCCGTCGTCGTCGAGGAACGCGTCGAACATGCCGATCGCGTTGGAGCCGCCGCCGACACAGGCAACGACCGCATCGGGCAGGCGCCCGACCTCGTCGAGCAGCTGCGCGCGCGCCTCTTCGCCGATGATCTTCTGGAAGTCGCGCACCATCGCCGGGAACGGGTGCGGGCCCGCCGCCGTGCCGAAGATGTAGTTCGTGGTCTCGACGCTGGCCACCCAGTCGCGGTAGGCGTCGTTGATCGCATCCTTCAGCGTGCGCGAGCCGGTCGTGACCGGCACCACGTCGGCGCCGAGCAGCCGCATCCGCGCGACGTTCAGCGCCTGGCGCTGCGTGTCGACCTCGCCCATGTAGATCGTGCAGTCGAACCCGAACAGGGCGGCGGCCGTGGCCGTCGCCACGCCGTGCTGGCCGGCGCCGGTCTCGGCGATCACGCGCGTCTTGCCGAGGCGCTTGGTCAGCAGCGCTTGGCCGAGCACGTTGTTGATCTTGTGCGAACCCGTGTGGTTGAGGTCCTCGCGTTTGAGGAAGACCCGGGCCCCGCCCGCGTGCTGCGCGAACCGGGGCACCTCGGTGATCGGCGAGGGGCGGCCCGCGTAGGACTGCAGCAGTCCCGTCAGCTCCGCCCAGAACGACGGATCGGCCACCGCGCTCTCGTACACGTCGGTGAGCTCGTCGATCGCGGCGATGAGCGACTCGGGCATGTAGCGCCCGCCGAACTCGCCGAAGAACGGGCCGTGTGCATCGCGCAGGCTCATGCGCCCCCTCCTGCTCCGGTGCCCAGGAAGGACCTGAGCGTGGCGACCGGGTCGCCGGTCACGAGCGCCTCGCCGATCAGGACCACGTCCGCGCCGGCGGCGCGGTAGTGCGCCACATCGGCGGGCGTGTGCACGGCCGACTCGGCCACTCTGATCGCCCCCGCGGGAATGCGCTCGGTCAGCCGGCCGAAAAGGTCGCGGTCGAGCTCGAACGTCGTGAGGTCCCGGGCGTTGACGCCGATCAGCCGCGCTCCGACGTCCGCGGCGCGGTCGACCTCGTCGGCGGAATGGGTCTCGACGAGGGCGGTCATGCCCAGCTCGCCCACGAGGGCGTGCAGCGAGCGCAGGACGGGCTGCTCGAGGGCGGCGACGATCAGCAGCACGAGGTCGGCCCCGGCCGCACGCGCTTCGAGCACCTGGTACTCGTTCGCGATGAAGTCCTTGCGCAGCACCGGCAGCGACACGGCGGCCTTGACCGCCTCGAGATCGGCCAGACTGCCCTTGAAACGCCGCCGCTCGGTGAGCACCGAGATCGCGGATGCCCCGCCCTGTTCGTACCGGCCGGCCTGCAGCGCGGGGTCGGGGATCGCGGCGAGGTCGCCGCGGGAGGGACTGGCACGCTTGACCTCGGCGATGATCTTGACCCGGTCGGCCGGTGCCAGAGCCGTCAGCGCGTCACGCGCCGGCGGCTGTGCGGAAGCGGCCCGCTCGACGTCGGCCAACGGCCGCGCGAGACGCCGGGTCGCCGCATCCTCCACCGCGCCGGCCGTGAGGTCGGCGAGCATGCTCAATGGTCTTTGGGGACGAACTTCGGCCCGTTCACGCCGTACCCCGCGCGCGACAGGATGAACCCGACGATCAGTCCGACGACCAGGAGCACCGCGCACGCCCACACCAGCCACGGCACGTCCAGGAAGAACGCTGTGGTTCCGACCGCGAACGCGACCAGCATGATGATCACGGCGGTCCAGGCGGCCGGCGAGTGTCCGTGGCCGGGATCGGCGATGGGGTTGCTCATGGGGCTCCTTCGTAGGCGGGCGCGACGAACCGCGCCCTGTGGGCAAGTCTAGCGGGGGTCGTCGTCGCCGGTCGGATCCTCGCCGCGGGACAGATCGTCCCACGAGTCGACGGCGTCCAGGGGTCCCGTCGTGGGCCGGGGTGCGGCATCCGTTCGGTACTTGCGGCCGGACATGCCCCAGCGCCGGGCAGTGACCAGGACGAACACGGCGGCTGCGCACAGCAGGACCCACACGGCGATCGTGATCGCCGGCCACGCCGTCGACGCGATCTGCGCGATGAGCGCCGCGACGGCCTTGTCGCCTGTGATCCCGGTCGCGTCGGTCACGGTACGGGCCACCGCCGACGTCGGACGCGTGAACGCCACCTGCGCCGCCAGGAACGCCTGCGCGGCCCCGATCACCAGGGCGATCGCACCGAACACGTAGCGCAGCACGACCCCGACGATCGACAGGGCGACCCCCAGGGCCAGCACCGCGAGGCTGAGCGGCGCGAGCACGGGGATCGCGGCGGCGCCGGTCACGGTGAGGTCGTGGGAGGCGGCGCCGGTGAGCTGGACGTGCAACCACACCTGCGTCGACGACATCACGCCGATCGCGCCGCACAGCACGATGACGACGACCGACAGCAGGCGCGCACGTGCGATCACGGGCGGCCCCCGGCGGCCGGGTCGAGGTCGTCGGCGTCGAAGCACGTGCGGTCGCCGGTGTGACAGGCCGCTCCGATCTGCTGGACGCTGATCAGGACGGTGTCGCCGTCGCAGTCGAGGCGCGCACCGCGCACGAGCTGGATGTGGCCGGATGTGTCGCCCTTGCGCCAGTACTCCTGACGGGATCGCGACCAGAAGGTCACGCGCCCCTCGGTGAGCGTGCGACGCAGGGCCTCGGCATCCATCCAGCCCAGCATGAGCACCTCGAGGGTGTCCCACTGCTGGATCACAGCCGGGACGAGTCCGTGCTCGTTGAACGCGACGCGCGCGATGCGCTCGTCCATGGAGGAGGTCATGAGGGAGATCCTTCCCTGCGCGTGCGGCCCCGCACCGGGATGCCGTCGGCACTGAGCGCCGCCTTGACGTCGTCGATCGAGAGCTGGCCGGAATGGAAGACGGATGCCGCGAGGACGGCGTCGGCGCCCGCGTGGACGGCCGGCGCGAAATGCTCCGCCGCGCCCGCGCCGCCTGAGGCGATCACGGGCACCGAGGCGATCTCGCGCATCAGCGAGATGAGCTCGAGGTCGAAGCCGTTCTTCGTGCCGTCGGCGTCGATCGAGTTCACCAGCAGTTCGCCGGCGCCCCGCTCGATGGCCTCGCGCGCCCAGGCCAGCGCGTCCAGCGCCGTCTCGACGCGGCCGCCGTGAGTGGTCACAGCGAACCCCGAGGCCGTCGCGGCCGACCGTTTCACGTCAAGGCTCAGCACCAGCACCTGCGCGCCGAACCGGTCGGCGATCTCGTCGATCAGTGCGGGCCGCGCGATCGCGGCGGAGTTCACGCCGGTCTTGTCGGCGCCGACGCCCAGTAGTCGGGCGACGTCGTCGCCGGAGCGCACTCCCCCGCCGACGGTGAGCGGGATGAAGACCTTCTCGGCGGTCTGACGCACGACGTCGTAGGTCGTCGCGCGGTCGTCGACGGTCGCCGTCACGTCGAGGAAGGTCAGCTCGTCGGCGCCCTGAGCGAAGTAGAACTCCGCGAGCTCCACCGGATCGCCCATGTCGCGCAGGTTCTGGAAGTTGACGCCTTTGACCACCCGGCCGGCGGCGACGTCCAGGCACGGGATGACGCGGGTCGCGAGGGTCATCACAGCCGCGCCGCGTGGATGGCGGTGACCAGGATCGCACGCGCGCCCAAGGCGTACAGCGCGTCCATCACCTGGTTGACGGTCCTGCGCGGGCTCATGATGCGCACCGCGACCCATCCGGGGTCGCGCAGCGGCGAGATCGTGGGCGATTCGATGCCCGGGGCGAGGGCCACCGCGCGGTCGACCAGGGCGACGGGCAGGTCGTAGTCGATGAGCACGTACCGCCGTGCGACCATGACGCCGCGCAGGCGCCGCAGCAGGGTCTCGGTGCCGTCGGCATCGTTCGGGCCGGCGATCAGCACCGCCTCCGACTGCAGCATGACCGGTCCGAACACCTCCAGGCCCGCCTGGCGCAGGGTCGTGCCGGTCGAGACGACGTCGGCGACCGCGTCGGCCACGCCGAGGTCCACGGCCGACTCGACCGCGCCGTCCAGCGGCACGAGGTCCACCGCGATGCCCTGCGAGTCGAGGTAGCCATCCACGAGTCCCGGGTAGGACGTGGCCACGCGCACCCCGTCGAGGTCTGCGACGCCCGAGAACCGGCCGGGCGGACCGGCGAAGCGGAACGTGGAGTCGCCGAATCCGAGCGCTTCGATCTCGCGTGCACGGCCGCGGGCGTCCAGAAGCAGGTCGCGCCCGGTGATGCCGACGTCCAGCGCGCCGGAGCCGACGTACGTGGCAATGTCGCGCGGGCGCAGGTAGAAGAACTCCACGTCGTTGTCGGGGTCGATGACGTGCAGGTCCTTGGTGTCGCGTCGGCCGGCATACCCGGCCTCGGTGAGCATGTCGGTGGCCGTCTCGGCCAGCGACCCCTTGTTGGGGACGGCGATTCGCAGCATGGCGTGTCTCTCTGATGGGTGCGTGTGATCGGTGTCTGTGATCGGTGCACGGTCCAGCCGTGACCGGCCTCACAGATGTCGGTACACGTCCTGCAGGTTCAGCCCCTTCGCGATCATCATGACCTGGAGGTGGTACAGCAGCTGGGAGATCTCTTCGGCTGCGGCATCCGTCGTCTCGTACTCGGCGGCCATCCACACCTCGGCCGCCTCTTCGACGACCTTCTTGCCGATGGCATGAATGCCGGCGTCCAGCTCTGCGACGGTCTTCGAACCGTCGGGGCGGTCGGTCGCCTTCGCGGTCAGTTCCGCGAACAGGGAGTCGAACGTCTTCACCATGACAGGTTATCGAACCAGCCCGCCGGATCGGACCGCGTGACGGTGCGCGGCGGTCAATGCGCGTGCGCGGCAGCGAGATCGCGCAGGGAGGCGATCGCCTCTGCGGGCTCTGCCGCCCCGAACACGGCGGAGCCGGCGACGAAGGTGTCGGCGCCGGCCTCGGCTGCCTGCGCGATCGTGGACGCGGAGATGCCGCCGTCGACCTGCAGCCAGACCGACGAGCCGCGCCGGCGCGCCTCGTCGGTCAGGCGCCGCAGCTTCGGCATGGTCTCGGGCATGAACGACTGGCCGCCGAACCCCGGTTCCACGGTCATCACGAGGACCTGGTCGAAGTCCTCGAGGATGTCGAACAGCGACTCGACGGGCGTCATGGGCTTGACCGCGACCCCCGCGCGTGCGCCGATCGCCCGCAGCCGCCGGGCGAGGGCCACCGGTTCGTTCGCCGCCTCGAGGTGGAACGTCACCGACGCCGCCCCCAGCTCGGCGTATGCGGGCGCCCACCGGTCCGGGTCGTCGATCATCAGGTGCACATCCAGAGGGACGGGGCTGGTCGCCTGGATGCGCTCGACCATCTGCGGCCCGAACGTGAGGTTGGGCACGAAATGGTTGTCCATCACATCGACGTGGACGAAGTCGGCGGTCGAGATGCGCCCGAGGTCGCGCTGCATGTTCGCGAAGTCAGCGGCGAGGATGCTGGGGTTGATGCGCGGCGCGGCGGTGTGAGGCACGTCCCCCATTATGCTCATCGCCGTGGCTCGGCCCTGCTCAGTGTCGCCGCAGCAACGTGATCGACATGGCGTCGGTGCCGTGTCGGTGCGGCCACAGCTGAGCCCGCCCGGATCCATCGGCCGGCGCGGCCAGGTCGATCGGCGCGCGGGACACGTCGCGCAGCACCGCGCGGGCGTCCAGCTGGTCGACGAGGTCGCCCTGGGTGCGCAGCACGTCGCCCACGACGCCGGCGGTCTCGGCGAGGTGCGGCGAGCAGGTGACGTACGCGACGATGCCACCGGGGGCCAGCGCCGTCACAGCCGCGGTGAGCAGCTCGGCCTGCAGGGCCGTGAGCGCGGGGACGTCGCCGGGCGTCTTGCGCCAGCGCGCCTCGGGACGTCGGCGCAGGGCGCCGAGGCCGGTGCAGGGCGCGTCCACGAGGATGCGGTCGTACGCACCGGGCGAGGATGCCGCACGCTCGCGGCCGTCGCCTTCGGACACCGCGATCTCGGCGGGGACTCCCGCCAATGCCCGGCGGACGAGGCGGGCACGCGTCGGCACCAGCTCGTTCGCCTCGAGCCGTGCCCCGCTCGCGAGCGCCTCGGCGGCGAGGATCGCGGTCTTGCCGCCGGGTCCCGCGCACAGGTCCAGCCACCGCTCGCCGGCGGCGATCGGACGCGCGCGGGTGAGGGCGAGCGCGGCGAGCTGCGAGCCCTCGTCCTGCACGCGCAACCGGCCGCCGGACGAGCGCACGAGGGGTGCGGGGTCGCCGGATGGGGCGAGGAAGCCGAATGGCGAGTACAGCGAGGGGGCGAGCTCGGCGGGCCGGTCGGCGAGGCCGGGGAGGGCGGCCATCATGACGCGCGGCGCGGCGTTGTCGGCTGCGAGCAGGGCGTCGAGCTCGTCAGCGCGCCCCTCGGCGGCCAGGGCGCGGCGCAGCGCGCGGATGACCCACACCGGGTGGGCGCAGCGCAGCGCGAGCCGCTCGTCGTCGGAGCGGGCGGCGGAGTCGATGCGCGACATCCACTCTCCCGGCGTGTCGCGGGAGACGCGCCGCAGCACCGCGTTGGCGAACCCGGAGGCGGGCCCGCCGGCCGCGTGCCGCACGAGATCCACCGTCTCGTTCACGGCGGCGTGCGAGGCGATGCGCGTGGACAGCAGCTGATGCACGCCGACCCTCAGCGCGTCGAGCACGACCGGGTCGATGCGGTCGACGGACCGGTCGGCGGCGACGGCGATCACCGCGTCGTACGTGCCCTCGCGACGCAGCGTGCCGTACGCCAGCTCGGTGGCCAGGGCGCTGTCGGCGGCCGAGAGGCCGGCCCGGGCGAGGAGCTTGGGCAGCAGCAGGTTGGCGTAAGCGTCGTCGGCGTGGACGGCGCGCACGGTGTCGAAGGCGACGACGCGGGCCGAGGGCCCGCTCACGAACCGGCCACCGGCTCGTCCACGCGCAGACCGCGCCACCAGTCCGCGGCATCCATCGCGGGCCTGCCGGCGGGCTGGACGCGTTCCAGGACGATCGGCTCGGTGGCGGTGCCCACCAGGATGCGGCCGCCGTCCTGCCCGAACCGACCGGGGGTGAGCCTGGCGTCGGTGTCAGCGGGGGCGGCGGCGAGCACCTTCAGCCGGGCGCCGTCGATCGTCGTGTGCGCGCCCGGTTCGGGCGTCGTGCCACGCCAGCGCGCCAGCACCAGGTCGGCCGGCTCGTCCCAGCGCAGCCGTGCGTCCTCGAGCGTCAGCTTGGGTGCGAGCGTCGCTTGGCCTGCCTGCGGCTGCGCGATCTCGGAGCCGGCGGCGATGGCCGACACGACGTCCTCGAGCAGGTACGCCCCGCGGTGGGCGAGCGCGTCCAGCACGTCGCCGGCAGTGGCCAGCGGCGGGATGTCGTATCGCAGCTCGCCGAGGATCTCGCCGGTGTCGAGCCCGGCCTCGAGCCGGAACACGTCGGCTCCCGTGACGGTGTCTCCGGCGATGATCGCGTGCTGCACGGGAGCGGCCCCCCGCCAGCGCGGCAGCAGCGAGAAGTGCAGGTTGATCCATCCGTGCGCGGGCCCGGTCAGCAGCGGCTCGCGCACAAGGCCCCCGTACGCCACGATCACGCCGAGGTCGGGCGCGGCACCCAGGATCGCGGCGGTGGCGTCGTCGTCGAGCCGGGACGTCTTCAGCACCGGCAGTCCGAGATCGGCGGCCGCCTGTGCGACCGGCGAAGGCGTGAGCACGCGCTTGCGCCCGAACGGTGCGTCGGGGCGAGTGACGACCGTCGCGATCTCGTGGCCGGAGGCCGCGAGCCGGTGCAGCGCCGGGACGGCGGCCGTGGGGGTTCCTGCGAAGACGACGCGCATTCTCTCCTCGTTTCTCACAGCTCGGGATCGAGCACATCGACGCGTACTCTGAGTGTATTGCGCGGGCCGGCCGGTCTTCCCTTGGCTGGACGGCGGGTGCGCAGGGCTGCGGCGACCACGGCACCGCGCAGGGCCTCGGTCACGGCGGCGCCCGCGCGGTAGGGGAAGCGGATCAGGGCCCGCGCCGTCGCCTGCTCGCGGCCCGCGTCGCCGCCGGCACCGCCCTCGACCGGGCCGAGCACGGCGTCGGGGGGCAGCGCGGCGTCCGCACCGCGCACCGCCGCGACCGCCGCCTCGATCTCGCGCGGCGTGCCCTCGATCGTCGCGACCCGGACGCTCGGCGGCATCTTGAGCGGCGCGCGTTCGGCGAGCTCGGCGCGGGCATAGGCCGGCTGGGTCCAGGTCGCGAGCGCCCGTGCGACCGGTCCGGTCACCCCGACCAGGTGAACGGGCGCTCCGGCGGCCGCCAGCGCGGCGGCATTGGACCACCAGCGCAGGCACGACTCCCCGATCCGCAGATCGTCGGATTGCAGCATGCGGTCGCCGTCCAGCAGCAGCACCGCCCGGTACCCGCCGTCGGCGAGCGGTTCGGCGCCCCGGGTCGCGATGACCAGGGCGGGCTGGGCGTCGACCCGCAGCAGGGGGTGCTCGCCGTCGGAGACGATGATGCGGGTGCCGGGGAACGCGCGACCCAGTTCGTCGGCCGTCCGCTCGCTGCCGGATGACGCCATGCGGACCCGGGTCGACCCGCACGTGCCGCATTCCCACCCGCTCGCCGACCGGCCGCACCAGCCGCAGTCCGGGACGGCGCCGTGCCGTCGCGCGCGCAGCGGCCCGCCGCAGTGCCTGCAGCGGGCGGGGCGCCGGCATTCGGCGCACACGAGCGACGGCGCGTAGCCAGGGCGTGCGACCTGCACCAGCACCGGGCCGGTGCGCAGGCCCTCGCGCGCGGCCGCGAAGGCCGCAGACGGGACGCGCGACCCACGCGCCTCGCCCTGTTGGGTGGCCGAGAGCACGACGCGCGGCGAGACACGGCGTCCAGGCACCGCCTCGTGCAGCCATCCGGCGTCCACGAGTCGCTGCACATCGGTGGTGCGCGTGTGCCCGGCCAGCAGCAGCGCGCACCCGCCGAGCTCCTGGCGAACCAGCGCCGCGTCGCGTGCGTGCACGCCGGGGCTCAGCGGTTCGCTCAGCAGCGGGTCGCCGTCGTCCCAGAGTGCCACCAGCCCGACCTCGGCGGCGGGTGCGTAGACCGCGGACCGGTTGCCGACCACCACGCACGGCGCCGATTCCAGCAGCCGCAGGTAGTCGGCGTAGCGCTCGGGCCCGGTGCGGCGGGCGTCGGCGCGGACGACGGCCTCGGCCGGCACGAATCCGGCGAGAGCCGCGGTCAGCTGCTCCTGGTCGCGATAGTCCGGCGTGACCAGGATCGCGCTGCGCCCGGCGGCGAGGGTGACCGTCGCCGCCGCCGCGAGCGTGAGCGCCCAGCCGGGCACGGTCGTGCCGTCGGGCAGCGACTCGGGGCGGGGCGGCGCGTCGAGGGCGATCCGCTCACCGCGGTCGAGCGTCTCGGCCAGCCCCGGGTACGCCGACAGGCGACGGGCGGCATGGGCCGCGGCGTCTTCTCGCACCGCGACGGGGTCGCACTCGGGCGCGGCGAGCCAGGCCTTCTCTGCCCGCACCATGCGCTTGGGCACCACGAGACGCAAGATGTCGCCGGCCCCGCCGGCCGCACGGTCGGCGACGCGGCGTGCGAGCGCGTACAGGCCGGGAGTCAGCACGGGCACGGGCGAGACCACAGCATCCAGGTCGGACAGGGGACGGTCGACCGGATCGGCGTCGACGACGTCGACGATGTAGCCGTCGATGACCCGTCCCGCGCTGCGCAGCGGCACACGCACGCGCACGCCCGGCCGGGCCTGGTCGATCAGCTCGGGCGGGATCGCGTAGTCGAACAGGCGGTCCAGCTGCGGCAGGGGTGAGTCCACCAGCACGCGTGCCACGCGCCGCGCGGCCATCTCAGAGCCCGGCGGCGCGCCGCAGTTCGTCGACCCGGTCGGTGCGCTCCCACGTGAAGTCTGGCAGCTCGCGACCGAAGTGGCCGTATGCAGCCGTCTGGGCGTAGATCGGGCGCAGCAGGTCGAGCTGCTGGATGATCGCCCGCGGGCGCAGGTCGAACACCTCTCGGATCGCCTGCGTGATCTGCTCGTCGGGGATGGTGCCCGTGCCGAACGTCTCGACATACAGCCCGACGGGGCTCGCCTTGCCGATCGCGTAGGCCACCTGCACCTCGAGCCGGCGCGCGAAACCTGCGGCGACCGCGTTCTTGGCGACCCAGCGCATTGCGTAGGCGCCCGAGCGGTCGACCTTCGACGGGTCCTTGCCGCTGAAGGCGCCGCCGCCGTGACGCGCCGCTCCCCCGTAGGTGTCGATGATGATCTTGCGACCGGTCAGGCCCGCATCGCCCTTGGGCCCGCCGATGACGAACGCGCCCGCCGGGTTGATGTAGAAGTCGGTGTGCGAGCCATCCAGTCCCGTCGCCTGGAGCACGGGGTCGATCACCTCGGCGCGGACCGCGGCGCGCAGGGCCGCCAGCGAGATGTCGGGATTGTGCTGGGTCGACAGCACCACGGTCTCGATCGTGCGTGGCACGTCGCCTTCGAATCCGACGGTGACCTGCGTCTTTCCGTCGGGCCGCAGGAACGGCAGCGCCCCGGTGCGGCGCGCCTCGGTGAGCCGTTCGGCGAGGCGGTGCGCGGTCCATGCCGTGATCGGCATGAGCTGCGGCGTCTCGGTCGTGGCGTAGCCGAACATGATGCCCTGGTCGCCGGCGCCGAGCTGGTCGATCGGGTCGGTGGAGCCGTCGTCGCGGTACTCGAGCGCCCGGTCCACGCCGCTGGCGATGTCGCTGGACTGCTCACCGATAGACACGCTCACGCCGCACGAGTCGCCATCGAAGCCGGTGTCGCTCGAGGTGTAGCCGATGCGGTTGACGACGGCGCGCACGGTGCCGGGGACGTCGGCCCAGGCCTCGGTGCGCACCTCGCCCGCGACGTGCACGAGCCCGGTCGTCACGAGCGTCTCGACGGCGACCCGGCTGCCCGGGTCCTTCGCGAGCAGCTCGTCGAGGATGCTGTCGGAGATCTGATCGCAGATCTTGTCGGGGTGCCCCTCGGTGACGGACTCGGACGTGAACAGGCGCAGCTGCGACATTCATGCTCCCCTGGGCTGAAGACGGACGGGCACCAGTATGCCCCCAGCCGCCGACACGGCGGTGGCTGGGGGCACCGGATGACGAAGGATGACTACTCGGCGTGGCGCAGGCGCAGCTTGTCCTCGTTGATCTCGTGCAGAGCGATCGTGAGGGGCTTGTCCTCGACCGTGGAGTCCACGAGCGGTCCGACGTTGTCGAACAGGTTGCCCTCGTGCAGGTCGGAGTAATAGTCGTTGATCTGGCGCGCGCGCTTGGCGGCATAGATCACGAGCTGGTACTTCGAGTCGACCTTCTCGAGCAGGTTGTCGATGGGGGGCTCGATGATGCCCTGGTTCGTTCCGGCCATGGGAACCTCCTGAGTGTGAGTGAGCGATGGATGCCGCATCCAAGCGGTGCGGAAGGCTCGGCGAGGCGCGTGGAGCACGCGCACTCCCCCTATTCTAGCGGGCAAGCTCCGCGACCTCGGCGGCGGCCCGGGCGACGTCGTCGTTGACCACGAAATGGTCGAACTCGCGTTGGGCGGCCAGCTCCGTCCGCGCCGTGCGCAGACGCCGCGCCCGCTCCTCCTCGTCCTCGGTGCCGCGGCCGACCAGACGCTGGACGAGCTCGTCCCACGACGGCGGCAGCAGGAACACGAGCGTCGCGGCCGGCTCGGCCACGCGGACCTGGCGCGCGCCCTGCAGATCGATCTCCAGCAGGACGGTGCGCCCCTCGGCCAGGGCCCGGTCGATCGGGCCGCGCGGAGTGCCGTACCGGTACTTGTTGTGCACGGTGGCATGCTCGAGCAGTTCGCCCGCGGCCACCATGCGGTCGAACTCGGCGTCGTCCACGAAGTAGTAGTGCTCCCCCTCGACCTCGCCCGGCCGCGGCGGGCGCGTCGTGGCCGACACCGACAGCAGCAGCGAGGGATGGTGCGCCTTGATGTAGGTCGCCACCGTGCCCTTGCCCACAGCGGTGGGACCGGCCAGCACCACCAGCCTGCTGCGCCCCGCGCGGGCGACCGGCTCGGGGAAGCGCACGTCCAGCCAGGCGCCGAGCGCCCGCAGCTGGCGCACCCCGAGCCCACCGACCCGCTTGACCGGCGAGATCTCGAGGTCGGCCAGCAGACGGTCGCGCTTGCCCTCCCCGATCGCCGGCAGCGCCGTCAGGAACTCGGTCACCCGCATCGTGGCCGCCGGCCCCGCAGGATCGGACTTCGCGCGCCGCAGGACCTGCTGCGGCCAGACGACCCGGGTCGCGATGTCGCGTTTCAGGCTCGCCCGCGCGCGGCGTGCGGCGACGGCCTTGCGGGATGCCGCGGCTCGGTCGACCTCGGGGGGATGCTGGGCGTCAACCACGTCTCGTCAGGCCTCCAGTTCAGCCAGATGCTGCTCGATGGCGGCCGCCAGCCCGGTCGGGCCGGCGGAGAGGATGCTGCGGCTCGCGCTGGCGAGCACGTGCGGCGCGAGATCGCCGAACAGGGCATCCGTCTCTCCCAGTCTCGCACCCTGGTGGCCGAAACCCGGAGCCAGGATCGGGGTGCCGGCAAGGAGGTCGGCGGTCAGCCCGAGCCAGGGCCGGTCGGCCGTAGCGCCGATGACCACGCCGAGGCTGCGCCACGTGTCCCCGGACCCGGCAGGGTCCATCGTGCGCGCCGCGCGTACGACCGATGCGGCGACGGTGTGGTTCTCGATGAGGGCCGCCTGCAGCTCCCGGCCATCGGGGTTGCTCGTGGCCGCCAGGAGGAACAGTCCCTTCCCGTGCGCGAGCGCGTAGCGCGCCGCGCCCGCGAGCGCCCCGACGCCCAGGTACGGGTTGACGGTCAGCGCGTCGGCCTCGAAGGGGGAACCGGGGGTGAGCCAGGCCTCCGCGTAGGCGGCCATCGTCGAGCCGATGTCGCCCCGCTTCGCGTCGGCGATCACGACGAGCCCGGCATCGCGGGCGGCGCGCAGCACGTCCTCGAGGGCGGCGAAGCCCGCCGAGCCCCAGCGCTCGAAGAACGACACCTGGGGCTTGACGATCCCGACCCGGCCGGCCGCGGCATCCACCACCCGGAGCCCGAACTCGCGGACCCCGGCGGCCGAGGCATCCAGCCCCCACGCGTCCAGCAGCCCTCCATGCGGATCGATGCCCACGCACAGCCGGCCGTGCGCGGCGACGGCCGCCTGCAGCCGTGCGCCGAACGTGCTCATGCTCGCACCGCGCGCTCGGCCGCGTACTCCTGCAGGCTGCGCACCCCGAATCCGTCGCCGGTGGCATCCAGCGCGCTCACCGCGGCACCCAGGGTGGCGATCGTCGTGAACAGCGCCTTGTCGGCGGCCACGGCCGTGGCACGGATCTCGTAGCCGTCGGCGCGGGCCGACATGCCGCTGGGCGTGTTGACGATGATGTCGACCTCGCCGCGGTCGATCAGGTCCACCACATTGTCGACCCCGGTGTCGGCGGTCTCGCTGTACTTGGGGACGACCGTCACCTCGATGCCGTTGCGGGTGAGGATCTCGGCAGTCCCGCTCGTGGCCAGCAGCCGGTACCCCATCTGCTGAAGCCGGTGGGCGGGCAGGATCACCGCGCGCTTGTCGGAGTCGGCGACCGAGATGAACACCGTGCCGGTGCGCGGGATGCCCCCGTACGCGGCGGCCTGGCTCTTGGCGAACGCCGTGGGGAAGTCGCGGTCGAAGCCCATGACCTCGCCGGTGGAGCGCATCTCGGGGCCGAGGACGGAGTCGACGGTCTTGCCGTCGGCGGTGCGGAACCGCTTGAACGGCAGCACCGCCTCCTTCACCGCGACCGGAGCCTCCGCAGCCACCACCGAACCGTCACCGGATGCCGGCAGCAGCCCCTCGTCGCGCAGCTGCATGATCGTGGCGCCGGCCATGATGCGGGCCGCGGCCTTCGCCAGCGGCGTGCCGAGCGCCTTCGAGACGAACGGAACCGTGCGGCTCGCTCGCGGATTCGCCTCGATCACGTAGAGGACGCCGGCGCTGACGGCGAACTGGACGTTCAGCAGCCCGCGCACCCCGACCCCCTCGGCGATGCCGCGGGTGGCCTCGCGGACCCGGTCGATCTCGGTGCGGCCGAGGCTCATCGGCGGCAGGGCGCAGCTCGAGTCGCCGGAGTGGATGCCGGCCTCTTCCAGGTGCTCCATGATGCCGCCGATGAACAGCTCGTCGCCGTCGTACAGAGCGTCCACGTCGATCTCGATCGCATCGTCGAGGAACCGGTCAACCAGCAGGGGCTTGCCCGGGCCGATGATCGCCGCCTCGCCGATGCGCACGAAGTAGTCGCGCAGGCTCGGGGTGTCGTACACGATCTCCATGCCGCGCCCGCCCAGAACGAAGCTCGGACGCACGAGCACGGGGTAACCGATGTCCTCGGCCACCACGACGGCGCCGTCGACGTCGATCGCCGTGCCGTGACGCGGAGCGACCAGGCCCGCCGCATCCAGGATGCCGCTGAACAGCCCGCGCTCCTCGGCGAGGTCGATCGCCTCGGGGCTCGTGCCCAGGATCGTGTACCCGGCCTGCTCGATGCCCTTGGCCAGGCCCAGCGGAGTCTGGCCGCCCAGCTGGCAGACGACGCCGAGGATCGTGCCGGACTGGGCCTCGGCGTGCAGCACCTCGAGCACGTCCTCGAGCGTCAGCGGCTCGAAGTACAGGCGGTCGCTGGTGTCGTAGTCGGTCGAGACCGTCTCGGGGTTGCAGTTGACCATGATCGTCTCGAATCCGGCGTCCGACAGGGCGAACGACGCGTGCACGCAGGAGTAGTCGAACTCGACGCCCTGCCCGATGCGGTTCGGACCGGACCCGATGATCACGACCTTGGTGCGGGCGGATGCCGCGACCTCCGTCTCGGCGTCGTAGCTGGAGTAGTGGTACGGCGTGAGCGCCGGGAACTCTCCCGCGCACGTGTCCACCGTCTTGTACACCGGACGGATGCCCAGGCCGTGCCGCACACCGCGCGCCTCGTCCTCGCCGATACCGCGCAGCTGCGCGATCTGCACATCCGAGAAGCCGTGCTCCTTGGCCAGGCGCAGGATGTCGTCGTCCAGCTCGCCGGCGTCACGGACGGCGTCGGCGACCTCGTTGATCAGCAGGATCTGATCGAGGAACCACGGGTCCATCGCGGTGGCGTCGAACAGCTGCGGGACCGTCGCGCCCTTGCGCAGCGCCTGTTGGATCAGCACGATCCGGCCGTCAGTCGGTGTCTTCGCCGCCTCGATGAGCTCGTCGACCGTGCGCGGCTCGTCGCCCCAGTGGAAGCTCGAGCCCCGCTTCTCGAGCGACCGCAGCGCCTTCTGCAGCGCGGTCGTGTAGTTGCGGCCGATCGCCATCGCCTCGCCGACCGACTTCATGGTCGTCGTCAGCGTCTTGTCGGCAGCCGGGAACTTCTCGAAGTTGAACCGCGGCACCTTCACCACCACGTAGTCCAGCGTCGGCTCGAAGCTGGCCGGGGTGACCCGCGTGATGTCGTTGGGGATCTCATCGAGCCGATAGCCGATCGCGAGCTTGGCTGCGATCTTGGCGATCGGGAACCCGGTCGCCTTCGAGGCGAGGGCCGAGGACCGCGACACGCGGGGGTTCATCTCGATCACGATGACCCGGCCGTTCGCGGGGTCGACCGCGAACTGGATGTTGCAGCCGCCGGTGTCCACGCCCACCCGCCGGATGATCTCGATGCCGATGTCGCGCAGATTCTGGTACTCGCGGTCGGTGAGGGTCAGCGCCGGTGCCACGGTGATCGAATCGCCCGTGTGCACGCCGACCGGATCGACGTTCTCGATCGAGCACACCACGACCGTGTTGTCGGCCGTGTCGCGCATCAACTCGAGCTCGTACTCCTTCCAGCCGAGGATCGACTCCTCCAGCAGCACTTCGTGCGTCGGCGAGTCGTGCAGACCTGCGCCGGCGATCCGGCGCAGGTCCATCTCGTCGTATGCGAAGCCCGAGCCGAGTCCGCCCATCGTGAAGCTCGGGCGCACCACCAGCGGGTAGCCGAGCTCGGCGGCGCCGGCCAGCACCTCGTCCATCGTGTGGCAGATGCGGGAGGCTGCGACATCCGCGCCCGCCTCGAGCACGAGCTCCTTGAAGATCTGACGGTCCTCGCCCTTGCGGATGGCGTCGACCTTCGCGCCGATGAGCTCGACGTCGTACTTCTCGAGGATGCCGCGCTCGTGCAGTGCCATCGCCGCGTTCAGCGCCGTCTGTCCGCCGAGGGTCGGCAGGATCGCGTCGGGCTTCTCCTTCGCGATGATGGTCTCGATCACCTCGGGGGTGATCGGCTCGATGTAGGTGGCGTCGGCGAAGTCAGGATCGGTCATGATCGTCGCCGGATTCGAGTTGACGAGGATCACGCGCACGCCCTCGGCGCGCAGCACGCGGCACGCCTGGGTGCCGGAGTAGTCGAATTCGCAGGCCTGGCCGATGACGATCGGGCCGGACCCGATGACCAGGACGGAGTGGATGTCGTCGCGCTTGGGCATCAGTTGTCGTCCTTGTTCTCGAGGTGCGCGATGACCATCTCGCGGAAGCGGTCGAAGAGGTAGTTGGCGTCGTGCGGACCGCCGGCGGCTTCGGGGTGGTACTGCACCGAGAAGGCGGGGATGTCGAGGGCGCGCAGTCCCTCGACGACGCTGTCGTTCAGGCCGATGTGCGAGACCTCGACGCGGCCGTAGCCGTTCGGGCTCTCGACGGGGCCGTCGAGCGGCGCGTCGACCGCGAACCCGTGGTTGTGCGCCGTGATCTCGACGCGGCCGGTGTGCCTGTCGAGCACGGGCTGGTTGATGCCGCGGTGGCCGAACGGCAGCTTATAGGTGCCGAACCCGAGAGCGCGGCCGAGCAGCTGGTTGCCGAAGCAGATGCCGAAGAACGGCGTGCGGTCGTCGAGCACACGGCGCAGCAGCGTCACCTGCTCGTCGGCGGTGGCGGGGTCGCCGGGGCCGTTGGAGTAGAACACCGCGTCGACGCCGGCATGCCGGATCTGCTCGTACGTCGCGTCGTGCGGCAGCACGTGCACGTCGAAGCCGCGGGCGGCGAGGTTCTCGATGCTCGCCTGCTTGATCCCGAGGTCGATCAGCGCAACCGCGCCGATGCGCTCTGCGCGAGCGGGGACGACGGATGCCTCGGCCACCGACACGGCGGCCGACAGGTTCTGGCCGGCCATCGCGGGCGCTTCGCGCACGACGCGCACCTGCTCGTCGGGATCGAGCGCGGCCGACTCGCCCGAGAAGATGCCGCCGCGCATGCTGCCCGCGGAGCGGATGTGCCGGGTCACGGCGCGCGTGTCGATGCCGCTGATCCCGACGATGCCGTCGGTGCTCAGCGCGTCCTCGAGCGAGCCGTCGGCCCGCCAGTTCGACACCACGCGGGAGGGGTCGCGCACGATGTAGCCCGCGACCCAGATCCGGCGGGACTCGGGGTCTTCGGCGTTCATGCCGGTGTTGCCGATGTGCGGCGCGGTCTGCAGCACGATCTGGCCGGCGTACGAGGGGTCGGTGAGGGTCTCCTGATAGCCGGTCATGCCGGTGGAGAAGACCACTTCGCCCAGCGTCGTGCCGCGGGCGCCGTAGGCGCGGCCGCGGTGTCGCGTCCCGTCCTCGAGCACGAGGACGGCGGGTTCTTGCGAGAAGGTCATGAGTCGGATCCTGTCCGTGGAGTCTGGATGAGGGGGCGGATGCTGTCGGCCAGCGCAGCGGCCGAGGCATCCTTCGCCCGGAGATAGGTGTCGACGACCGATCCGGGATCGGTGCGCCAGGTGAGGCGTACGAGGCCGTCCTTCTCGACGACCCGGTCGATGGCGACGGTGGCCTGGTCGACGTCGTCGAGGCGGCCGGCCGGGATCACCACCCGCTGCTGCCCGGTGAGGTCGAGGGCGACGCCCGTGTCGGCGACGCTGATCGTCGCGTTCGAGCGGAAGCCGAGGCCGGGGGCCGCGATGCGCTGCAGCGGCTCGCCGACGCGCGTCGTGGCGACGTACTGGCCGTCGAAGACCCGCTGCACGAGCGAGCCCTCGGGCAGCTCGTGCACGCTCGACAGCGGCTGCGCGTCGCGTCGGGATCGTCGGATCCAGGCCCATGCCATGAGTGCGAGCAGGAGCGCCGCGACCGCGACCATGACCAGGAGCGCCGCCTCGCGGCTCATGCTGCGGCCTCGACGGCGGCGCCGTCGGCGAACGTGACGCGGCCGGCGTGGAGCGTCCACCGCACGGCTCCGGGCAGCTCGTGCCCCAGATACGGCGAGTTGGCGCTGCGCCCGTGCAGGTCGTCGAGGGCGAACGTGCCGCCCGCGTCGGCGTCGTACAGCGCGAGGTGCGCCGGCTCACCCACGGCGAGCGGGCGTCCATGACCGGCGAGCCGGCCGATGCGCGCAGGAGTGTGCGACATGACGCGTGCGATGTCGTCCCAGCCCAGCAGGCCGGTCTGGACCATCGCGGCGTGCACGACGCGCAGCGCCGACTCGAGCCCGACCATGCCGTTGGCCGCCGCTCCCCACTCGCACGCCTTGGCCTCGGCCGGATGCGGGGCGTGGTCGGTGGCGACGATGTCGATCGTGCCGTCGGCCAGGCCCTCGCGCACCGCGAGCACGTCCTCTTCGCGGCGCAGGGGCGGGTTCACCTTGAACCGCGCGTCGTAGCCGCGGACCAGTTCGTCGGTCAGCAGCAGGTGGTGCGGGGTGACCTCGGCGGTCACGTGGATGCCGCGCTTCTTGGCCCATCGGATGATGTCCACCGACCCCGCCGTCGACAGGTGGCACACGTGCAGGCGCGACCCGACGTGCTCGGCCAGCAGGACGTCGCGGGCGATGATCGACTCCTCGGCCACGGCGGGCCAGCCGGCGAGGCCCAGTTCAGCCGAGACGATGCCCTCGTTCATCTGGGCGCCTTCGGTCAGCCGCGGGTCCTGCGCGTGCTGGGCGACGACCCCGTCGAACGACTTCACGTACTCGAGGGCGCGCCGCATGATCAGCGGGTCCCACACGCAGTAGCCGTCGTCGCTGAACACGCGCACCCGGGCGCGCGACGCGGCCATCGCGCCGAGTTCGGCCAGACGTTCGCCCCTCTGCCCGACCGTGACGGCGCCGATGGGCTGGACGGTGACCAGTCCCGCAGCCTCGCCGAGTGCGAGCTCCTGCTCGACGACGCCGGCGGTGTCGGCGACCGGCGACGTGTTCGGCATCGCGAACACCGCGGAGTAGCCGCCGGCGGCGGCCGCCCGCGACCCGGTCAGGATGGTCTCGGACGCCTCGTACCCGGGTTCGCGCAGGTGCGTGTGCAGATCGACCAGTCCCGGCAGCGCGATGAGTCCGTCGGCGTCGACGGCGCGCGCGCCGGCGCGGCTGAGACCGGAGCCGATCTCGGCGATCCGGCCGTCCTCGACGACCAGGTCCGCCGCCTCGCCACCGGCCAGTCGGGCGCCCGTGATGACAAGGGTCTCGGTCATTGCACTTCTCCTCGTTCTCCGGCCAGCAGCAGATACAGCACGGCCATGCGGACGGACACGCCGTTCGCCACCTGTTCGAGCACCGTCGAGCTCGCGGAATCGGCGGCCTCGCTCGAGATCTCCAGCCCGCGGTTCATCGGCCCCGGGTGCATCACGATGCTCGTGGGCGGCAGAGCGGCCAGCCGGACGGCGTCCAGGCCCCACAGTCGCGTGTACTCCCGCTCGGTGGGGAAGAAGGCTGCGTGCATGCGCTCCATCTGGATGCGCAGCATCATGACGGCGTCGGGGGCCTCGGCCAGCACGGGGTCGAGGTCGTAGCGCACGGTCGCCGGCCACTGCGAGACGTTCTGCGGGATCAGGGTCGGCGGAGTGACCAGTGTGACGTGGGCGCCGAGCGTGCTCAGCAGCCACACGTTGGAGCGCGCCACGCGCGAGTGCAGGACATCGCCGACGATCACGACCCGCAGGCCGCTCAGGTCGCGTCCGCGGCTGTCGGCGCCGAAGCGCCGCTTGCGGATCGTGAACGCGTCCAGCAGCGCCTGCGTGGGGTGCTCGTGGGTGCCGTCGCCGGCGTTGACGACGCCGGCCGAAATCCAGCCGCTGGTGGCCAGGGTCTGGGGTGCGCCGGATGCGGAGTGGCGCACCACGACGGCATCCGCGCCCATCGCCTGCAGCGTCTGCGCGGTGTCCTTCAGGCTCTCGCCCTTCGAGACGCTGGAGCCCTTGGCTGCGAAGTTGATCACGTCGGCCGACAGCCGTTTGGCGGCGGCTTCGAACGAGATCCTGGTGCGCGTGGAGTCCTCGAAGAAGAGATTCACGACGGTCTTGCCCAGCAGCGTCGGCAGCTTCTTGACCTGGCGGGACTGGGTCTCGGCCATGTCCTCGGCGACGTCGAGGATGCGCAGGGCCGTGTCGCGATCGAGGGTGCGGGTGTCGAGCAGATGCCTCATGCCTCGATCGTCACCTCGTCCGCGCCGTCGAGTTCGCGAAGGCGCACGTTGACGCGCTCCTGCCGGGACGACGGGATGTTCTTGCCGACGAAGTCGGGCCGGATCGGCAGTTCGCGGTGGCCGCGGTCGACGAGGATCGCCAGGCGCACGACGGCGGGCCGGCCGATCGACTGGATCGCGTCGAGGGCGGCGCGGATGCTGCGACCCGAGAACAGGACGTCGTCCACGAGCACCACGGTCTTGCCGTCGATGCCGCCGGCGGGGATCTCGGTGCGCTTCGGAGAGCGCGTGGGGTGCTTGGCGAGGTCGTCGCGGAACAGCGTGACGTCGAGCGAGCCTACGGGGACCTCGGCAACGGCGATGCCGGCGACGATCGGACCGAGCCGATCGGCGAGGGTCACGCCGCGCGTCGGGATGCCCAGCAGGACGAGACCGTCCGCGCCGCGGTTGGACTCGAGGATCTCATGGGCGATGCGCGTGAGGGCCCGCGCGATATCGGCTTCTTGCAGCACGGTACGTGCAGCCATCCGCCTCTCCCTTCTCCGCCTCACAGGACGGGCTTAAAGGATGGGTGATGCGTCCAGTCTAGCGAGTCGGCCGATGCGCCGCCGACGACGGCGATGTCCTGCTTGACACCTAGCCTGGCTAGGCCTAGTGTCGCTAGGTATGAACGCGGAATCGCTCAAGGGCCATCTGGAGCTGCTGGTCCTCTCGGTCATCTCGACGGGTGCCGTGCACGGCTACGGCGTCATCGAAGCGCTGCGCGAACGCAGCGACGGCTCCTTCGACCTCGCAGAAGGAACCGTCTATCCGGTGCTGCACCGGCTCGAACGGGCAGGCCTGCTCCAGCACGAATGGTCGGAGGCGTCCGGGCGCCGGCGCAAGCTGTACCGGCTCACGACGGCCGGCACCGCACGGCTGCAGGAGCAGCGCCAGGGGTGGCGCGAGTTCGTCTCGGCCGTGGATGCGGTCATCCGGAGGCAGTCGTGGCCCGCGATGGCGTGATCGAGGAGTACCTGATCGCGCTTCGCCGCCGCATGCGCGGACGCGCCGACCTCGGCGACCTCATCGATGAGATCGCCGATCACCTTTACAGCGCCGCCGAGCGGCTCGAGGCGGCGGGGGTCGAAGCCGCCACGGCCGAGTCCCGCGCGCTCACCCGCCTGGGCGACCCCCGCCTGGTCGCGTCGCTTCTCATCTCGACACCATCGAAAGGAACGATATTGTCTCTGTTCTTCGCCCGGTATCTGGGCATCTTCGCCGCCTGCGCGGCGGTCGCCTGGGTCGTCGCGGCCTTCGCCGCGTTCTTCGGCTTCACCTCGCTGGCCGGCTCCTGGAGCCAGGAGCAGTATCTGACGTCGGCCGTCCTCGTCGGCGCAGCCTGCGTGCTCACGGCAGCCGTGCTGCTGGGCGTGAACATCCGCGCGCGGGGCCGGGTGGACCGGGCCGCCGTCGCCATCACCGTGCTCGCCCTGGTCGCAGCGGTGCTCGGCACGCTGCTGGCGTGGGTCGTCGCCTTGTGGCTTCCGATCCTGGCCGCCGCCGTGTCGTGGACCTGCGCCCGTGCGCGCCGTGCGCACGCGGGCTCGCCGGCCTTCGCGCTGGCGCTCGCCATCATCGCCCCGCTGTTGGGCATCGCCGCGATCGTCGCCAGCGCCTACGGCATCATCACCGGCAACGAGATGGAGGCGGCGATCTGGGGCTCGGTCGCGGCCCTCGGCGCCGTGCTCATGGCCGGGTTCATCGACATCGCGGCCCGCATGGCACGCACCGTGCGCGGATCGCGGGTCGCTGCGGGCTGACGCTGCACGCCCCACGCCCGGTTGCTCCATGCCCCTCGCCGGGGCATGGAGCAGCCGGCGTCATCCGGCGGGCCGCAGGGCGTCGGCGGTGACCGGGCACGCCTCCGAACGGATCGGATGGCCCTGGGTCGTCAGGCACCGTCCGCTGGCCAGGTCCCATTTCCAGTCGTGCATGCTGCAGGTGAGCACGCCGTCCTCGATCTTGCCGGTCTTTGAGAGGTCGGCGCGCAGATGCGGACAGCGGCGCTGCACCATCCAGTCGCCCAGCTGCACGTCCTCGCTGGTGTCGGCCTGCTCGGAGTACCAGTTCTCCACGTACTCGATGCGGTCGTTCGACAGGCACTTGAAGAATGTGTAGATGAACTCGTTGAACTTGCCCTTGCGCCCGGCCGTGAACTGCATGGACAGGAAGATCGAGTTCGACCAGTCGATCTCGTGGTCGCGGATGTTCGTCGAGATGAGGTCCGCCGGGATCGTGTACCAGAACTCGCAGTCCTCCCCCGTGAACTCGCGCACCTTCGCCTTCGGGAAGTCGACGACGAGGTCGAGCTCGCCGATCGTCATCCGCACCGGTCCCCCGACGCCGAGGCGGATCGTACGGGACTTGCGCAGCAGCGGCTCCCACCAGGCCTTGAGCTCGGCGAGCATGTCGGCGGGCTCCAGCACGGCGGCGCGCGAGGCCTCTTCGGCGCGCAGCTCGGCCTGCCGCGAGGCACGCTGCCCCTCGAGGTAGGTCCACTTGTCGTTGAAGATCCGACCGATCTCGGCGTCCGTGTACAGGGTCTGCGCCACGGTGAGCTCGCCGTGGTCGAGGTCGACCTGCGTGCCCGGCACGAACAGGTAGCCCTTCTGGCCGGGCCGCTGCTCGCGCATGTGGTCGAGGAACTGCGCCTGGTCCGTGAAGATCGCGTCGTCGTCCTGGCCCCAGCCGTTGAACCGGAACAGTTCGTCGCGCAGGAACATCGGCGGCCCCGCCATCGGGAACACATGCTCGGCATCCACCTTCTCGATGTAGTACATGGCCCGCTTGTTCTGCGCGTCGCGCTTGAGGCGGGCGAAGTTCTGCTTCGCGTCCTGCGGCAGGTCGTAGACCATGGGCCACCAGATCGCGCCCGACACCTGGGTGAAATACGCGTCCGGCTTCGAGAACCCGAGCAGCTTCTCGAGGTCCAGCGGGTGCGAGTCGTTCTGGTTCAGGATGCTGGCGGTCCCGTCGTCGACCGACAGCGACGAGTCGCCGATCGGCCCGTCGCTGGGGGCACGCAGCGGCGTGACCATGAGCTTCAGGTCGCCGAACCGCATCGGCACGCCCGCCTCGGTGTAGACGATGTTCTCGTAGCCGAGCCGGCGGAGGTCTGCCTCGAGGTCGTCGGTCGGGTACTCCGGCAGCAGCACGCGGATGTCCTTGCGGATGAAGCGGTGCATGAGCGCCGGGTCGAAGTGGTCGCGGTGCCGGTGCGAGATGTACAGGAAGTCGGCCTGGCCGAACCGCTCCCAGTCGAGGCCGCGGTTGTCGGGGAACGGGAACCACGAGCCGTAGAAGCTCGGGCCGATGACCGGGTCGCAGATGATGCTGCCGCCGGCGGTCTCGATGAACATGCCAGCGTGGCCGAGTCCGGTGATCCGCATGAAACTCCTCCTGGATGCGTCGACCCCCGAGTCTACGCGGGGGTGCCTGCGGGGCCGCCGGGGAACGCCGTGCCGATCCGGGCCGCGGTCAGTCCGAGAACAGTGTGCGGATGTCGTCGGCGGTCAGCGCGCGGGCGAACAGATCGTCGTCGTCCATGACCGAGCGGAACAGCCGCGCTTTGCGCTGCTGCAGGGCCAGCACCTTCTCTTCGATCGTGCCGGACGCGATCAGCCGGTAGACGAACACGCTGCGGGTCTGCCCGATCCGGTGGGTGCGGTCGACCGCCTGCGCCTCGACGGCGGGGTTCCACCAGGGGTCGAGCAGGAACACGTAGTCGGCCTCGGTGAGCGTCAGACCGAACCCGCCGGCCTTGAGGCTGATGAGGAACACCGGTGCCGCGCCGTCGCGGAACGACGAGATCACGTCGTCGCGTCGCCGGGTCGAGCCGTCGAGGTACTCGTACGCCAGGCCCGCGGCATCCAAGCGGTCGCCCGCCTGCTGCAGGAACGACGTGAACTGACTGAACACGAGCGCGCGGTGGCCTTCGGCGGCGAGCTCGGCGACCTGCTCGACGAGCACCTCGAGCTTCGCCGACGGGATCCGGGCGTCCGCCGGGTCGATCAGGCTCGGCGACAGGCTCAGCATGCGCAGCAGCGTCAGCGACCGGAACACGATGAACCGGTTGCGGTCGAGGTCCTCGAGCAGGCCGAGCACCTTCTGCCGCTCGCGCTGCAGGACCGTGTCGTACACGGCGCGATGCGCGGGAGCGAGCTCGACGGGCACGATCTGCTCCTGCTTGGGCGGCAGCTCGCCGGCGACCGCCTCTTTCGTGCGGCGCAGCATGAGCGGACGCACCCGGCGACGCAGGCGCTCGAGCCGGGCAGCGCGATACGGGGCGCCCTCTTGGTTCTCGGGCACTTTGCCCTGTTCGATGGGTCCGATGTAGTCCTGCCGGAAGCGCCGGGCGGACGGAAACAGCCCCGGCGAGGTCAGCGAGAGCAGCGACCACAGCTCGGCGAGCGTGTTCTCCAGCGGCGTGCCGGTGATCGCGAACGTCACATCTGCGCGCAGCCGCGCCAGGGCCTTGTGCAGCTTCGTCGCCGGGTTCTTCGCGAACTGGGCTTCGTCGAGCACGACGCCGCCCCATTCCACGCCGGCGAACTCGGACTCGTCCAGGCGCACGAGCGTGTACGAGGTCACGACGACGTCGACGTCGGTCGGCAGGGCGTCGCCACGCCGCGCGCGGGTCGCGTCGACGACGGCGACCTTCAGGCCGGGCACGAACCGGGATGCCTCGTCCCGCCACGTCGGCAGCACCGACGTGGGCGCCACCACGAGGAACGGCCGGGTCTCACCCGCCTCGCGGGCGTGCGCGAGGAACGCGAGCATCTGCAGCGTCTTTCCCAGGCCCATGTCGTCGGCCAGGATGCCGCCGAGCCGGTGCCGCCACAGGAACGCGAGCCAGTCGAAGCCCGCCCGCTGGTACGGCCGCAGCTGCGCCTCCAGTCGCGCCGGCAGCGGCGTCGGCTCGATCCGCGCGACGTCGCGCAGCCCGTCGGCGGCCGCGCGCCAGGCGACCGCGGGTTCGGACACGTCGGCGAGGTCCTCGAAGTCCTCCCAGAGCGTGGTCTGATAGCGGCTGATGCGCGGCCCGGTCTCCCATTCGGCGATCTCGGACGCCTCGTCGATCAGCTCGCGCAGCCGGTCGAGGGCGGGGTGCTTGAGGGAGAAGTAGGTCCCGTCGACCAGGAGCAGCTTCGTGCGCCGCGTCGCGAGCGCGGTGAACAGCGGCTGGAACGGGATCGTCTGCCCGTCTATCGTGACGATCACCCCGAGGTCGAACCAGTCCGGATCCGTGCTCTCGACAGTCGAGACGGCGATCTCGGGGTCGCCGGTCAGTTCGCGGTACGTGCGGCGTCGTCCTTTGACGTTCACACGGACGCCGTCGATCTCTTCGAGGGCCGGCAGTGTGCGCGCGACGAACTCGGCGGCCTCGATGTCGGCGAGGGTGGCTGTCGGCTCGAACGGCACGGTGGCCGCGTCGCCCCAGACCGCGTCGAGCCGTTCGCGGACGGCCGACTCCGCGTTCGGATCGCGGTCGATCGCCGTCCCGCCGAACGGATGGCGCGTGCCGCCGGCATAGACCCACTCGAACGCATACTCCACGACCTCGCGGGGGCGGAAGCGCACCGTGAGCTCGAGGACGGGCGGCACCGGTTCGGGCAGCTGCACGCCGGACGCGGCCACCAGTGCGGTGCCGCGCGACAGGCGCGGATACGCGGTGCGGAAGAACTCGTCGACGTCGGCGGCCGGGACGGGCATGCCGTCAGGCACCTGCAGGAGTGCGGCGAGCGATTCGCTCAGCGCCATCGGGGCCAGCGTCACCGACACGCCGTCGCGGGCGACGTCCCACGTGTAGACGCCGGTGCGTCCCACCGGGTGCAGGCGCTGGGTGTCGACGGGCAGGCCGTCGATGCGCACTTCGGCGGCGAGGCGCAGTCCGTCGCCGGGCGCCGTGCCGACCACGATGGATGCCTCGGCCCCGGCAGCGAGATGCACGCTCTGGTTCTTGGCCGCCGAGACGATCGCGACGCCGTTGCCGGTGGCGGTCGCCAGGTGCGGCCAGAGCGGGTCGGAGACGACGGCGTCCAGCGTCACCCAGTCCGAGGCGTCGGCGAAGGGGCTCAGGATGCGGTTGTCGCGAGCGATGCTGTACAGATCCAGCAGCCACCGCACGTGGTCGGAACGGAAGCCGAGGCTCGGGCGGCGAAGCGCGTCCCACGTCGCCGTGCCGCGGATCCATCTGCCCGTGGACTCGCTGCGGGCAAGCGGCCGGAGGCCGACGAGCACCTCGCCCGTGGTCGTGGCCAGCAGCCGCGGCGTGGCCGTCTCGACCTTGCGGGGCGCCCAGCTGGCGCCGCCCCGGGCGGGACGCACCCGCAGTTCGACCCCCAGCGCGAGCGCGATGCCGGCCGGCTGGTCGGCGCAGACGAGCAGGTCCCGCCAGGAGGACTGGTCCGATGCGGCCGCGCGCGCAGCGCGGGCGCCCGGCAGCGGGTCCGGCCGGAGCGAGCCGCTACCGGATTCGACCGCGCGTGCGGCCTGGGCGTTGGCGGCCAACAGCGTGGCCACGGTGTGCTTGCACGCGGCCTGCATCGGGCATGTGCAGTTCGTCCACACGATCGGGCCTGCCGCGCGTCCGGCATCGACGCGGATCGTCGTGCGATACGACACCGAGCGGCTGCCGTCGACCGTTGCGCGCAGGATCCCGTTCTTGTCGTCCCAGACGAGGCGCCGCACCGCGCCCTGGCGGAAGTAGTCCACGCCCCGCGGATAGCCGTGGCCCTCCGCCTGACGGCGGATCTGCTCGGGATCGACGAACGGCGGGGTCACGGCATCCATTCTCATCGACCCCTCCGACACCGGCGGGAGCAAAGCGGACTCCGGACGCGTAGAGCCAGGACGCACGCGCTCAGAACGAGCCGGCTCAGGACGAGCGGGCGATGCGCGCGAGCACGCCGTGGACGAACGGCCCGGAGTCGTCGGTCGAGAACTCCTTCGCGAGCTCCACCGCCTCGTCGATCGCGACCGCCGCGGGCACCTCATCGTTGTAGAGGATCTCCCACGTGCCGATGCGCAGCAGCGCCCGGTCCACAGTGGGCATGCGCGACAGGCTCCAGTCGCGCGCCGATGTGGTGATCTGCTCGTCGATCTCGCCCTGATTGTCGATGATGCCGTCGACGATCTCGCGCGCGTACAGCCACGACGCCTCGCGGGCCGGCTCGTTCGCTGCGCGCTTGGCCTCGGCGGCCAGCATCGTGGCCAGCGGCTCCCCGCGGACGTCGGACTGGAACAGGATGTCCATCGCGCGCTTGCGCGCCTTGGTGCGTGCGCTCATCGAGGGCGGGTCAGTTCACGCGGCCGAGGTAGTCGCCCGTGCGGGTGTCGACCTTGACCTTGGTGCCGGTCTCGAGGAACAGCGGCACCTGGATCTCGTAGCCGGTCTCGACGGTCGCCGCCTTCGTCCCCGCCGACGAGCGGTCGCCCTGAAGGCCCGGCTCGGTGTAGGTGATCTCGAGCACGACCGAGGCCGGCATGTCGATGTAGAGCGGGTTGCCGTCGTGCAGGGCGATCGTGACCGCCTGGTTCTCGAGCAGGAAGTTCTTCGCGTCGCCGACGACGGCGCCCGGCACGGTCAGCTGGTCGTAGTCGGACGTGTCCATGAACACGAAGCCGTCGCCGTCGCTGTACAGATACGTGAAGTCGCGGCGGTCGACGTTCTCGATCTCGACCTTCGAGCCGGCGTTGAAGGTCTTGTCGTTGGTCTTGCCGGTCACGACGTTCTTCAGCTTGGTGCGCACGAACGCCCCGCCCTTGCCGGGCTTGACGTGCTGGAATTCCACGACGCTCCAGAGCTGGCCGTCGATGTTGAGGACGACGCCGTTGCGGATGTCTGCGGTGGATGCCATGTGCGATGTTCCGTTTCGTGAGTTCTGCGGGGGCTCGCGGCGAGCCCGACGTTCGATTCTACGGGATGCCTCGTCCCGGCCGCTGAGAAGGGGTCGCGTGCTCGAGGTCAGCCTTCGGACTGCCCGGCGATCACGTCGAGCAGCAGGCGCACGGCCGTGGCGTAGCCGGCGACGCCCTCGCCGACGACGTGGACGGCGGCGATGTCGGCGACGTAGGACACATGCCGGAACTCCTCGCGCTGCGACACGTCCGAGATGTGCACCTCGGCCACTGGCAGGGCGACTCCCGAGAGCGCGTCGCGCAGCACGACCGACGTGTGGGTGAGGCCGCCGGGGTTGATGACGATCCCGGCGCAGTCCTGCCGTGCCGCGTGGATCGCGTCGATCAGCACGCCCTCGTGGTTGCTCTGCACCGCTCGCACCTCGAAACCGAGCTTGGCCGCAGCATCCGCCGTGATCCGCTCGACGTCCGCCAGCGTCTCGGTGCCGTAGATCTCGGGCTCGCGCACGCCCAGCAGGTTGAGGTTCGGGCCGTTGACGAGCAGGATCCGGCGCGGAGAGGTCACGCCCTCACCCTATCGTCCGTGTATTCATCCGGGCCGCGCAATCGGTCCTGCTCCGGACGCAGGTGGTACCACGACCCGCGAGGCTCAACCGGGTCGACACTGCGCAGCAGCATCTTCATCGTCGGCCGTTCGAGCCACGCGTGCACATCGGGATGCGAAGGCTTTCGGCGGCCGGCACGATCTCGGAGCACATCGCTCGGCATGGGCGCTTCTTCGACCCCGTCGGCGTCGATGACCAGCAGGCGGAGCTCCGCCGCCGAGAGGATGCGGACGAAGGTGCGCACATCGACGTCGTCGTCGCCTTCAATGCGCGCTGAGCGTGCCACGTGGCGCCGGCATCGCTCAGATCGGCCGAGCCGCCGTCCGGCCCTCCCTGAAACGACGGGAGTCGACGTGCGCGAGGTCAGCCCCCGGGCCGCGGATGTGAGGGCGGTCGTCTGGTGGCTCGGAGCGGCGGCCGACGTGTCGCCGGCCGATGTCGCAGTGGGCAGGCTACTGGCCGATCTCCTGATAGGCGGCGAACAGCAGCGACTCGTCGGGTGCCTGCATCACGGTCGGGCGGGCGATGTCGTCCAGCACCACGAAGCGCAGCATCGCACCGCGCGCCTTCTTGTCGCGGCGCATCGTGGCCAGCAGCGATTTCCAGGCGTTCGCCCGGTACGTGGTGGGAAGGCCCAGTGAGGTGAGGATGCTGCGGTGCCGCTCGACGACGTCGTCCGACAGCCGACCGGCGAGCCGTGACAGCTCGGCGGCGTACATCATCCCGACGCTGATGGCGGCGCCGTGCCGCCATTGGTAGCGCTCGGAGTACTCGATCGCGTGCCCCAGCGTGTGGCCGTAGTTGAGCACCTCGCGAAGGCCCGCTTCGCGCAGGTCCTCGCCGACGACCTGCGCCTTCATGCCGATCGCGAGTTCGATGCTGCGCCGGAACGCTTCGCTGGTCGGGTCGACGGCGGTCTGCGGGTCGGCCTCGACCAGGTCGAGAATCTCGGGATGACGGATGAAACCTGCCTTGACCACCTCGGCGAAGCCTGCGATGCGCTCGTTGGCCGACAGCGAGTCGAGCAGGTCGAGGTCGCAGATCACGGCCCGCGGTGGCCAGAACGCCCCGACGAGGTTCTTTCCTTCGTTGGTGTTGATGCCGGTCTTGCCGCCGATGCCGGCGTCGACCATGCCCAGCACCGAGGTCGGCAGCTGGACGACCTCCACACCACGCAGCCACGTCGCGGCCACGAACCCCGCGAGGTCGGTCACCGCTCCCCCGCCGAATCCGATGACCGCGTCGGTGCGGGTGAAGTCGGCCTGCCCCATCACCTGCCAGCAGAACGCCGCCACCTCGACCCGTTTGCCGTCCTCGGCGTCGGGGATCTCGGCCAGGAGCACCTGCCGCTCGCCGTCCGACAGCGCTTCGCGCACCTGCTCGGCGGCAAGCGACATCGACGGCTGGTGCACGAGCAGGACCTTGCGGGCGGCCGCCGGCAGCGCCTCGCGCAGCGAATCGATCAGAATGCCGCGCCCCACGGTGACCTCGTACGGCTTCTCGCCGCCCACGGCGATGCGGGTCGTGCCGGTCGGATCGGCGGCGGTGCTGCGGTCGTCGGGGTTGCTCATGGGGCCTCGCTCTCGGATCCGGCGGCCGCGGCATCCCCCGCAGCCCACTGTGCGCGCACCCACTCGGCCACGCGCGCCACGATGTCTCTGATGTGCCCCGTCGACGTGTCGAAGGTGACGTCGGCGAGGTCGTCGTACAGCGCTCCGCGCTGGGCGGCCACCGCCTGCCAGCGCGCCAGGGCATCGTCGCCCTGCAGCAGGGGCCGCGACGTGGACTGGATGCGCCCGGCCACGGTGCGCGGGTCGACCGTCAGCAGCACCACCGGATGGCGGCGCAGTTCGGCGCGCGTGGCGGGATCCAGGATCGCGCCCCCGCCCAGTGCCACGATGCCGTCGGTCTGCAGCGCCTCGCGCACGGCGGCCCGCTCCAGTTCGCGGAACCGGGCCTCGCCCGAGGTCTCGAAGATCTCGGGAATCGGCCCATGCGCGCGGGTCACCGCGATGTCGGTGTCGAAGAACGACACGTGCAGCGCCTTGGCGGTCTTGCGCCCGATGCTCGTCTTGCCGGCGCCCATCGGGCCGATCAGCACGACGGCGCGGCGGGCCGCGCCCCTCGTCATGTCTCCTGCAGCGCCGGGTCGCTCGCCGAGGCGCTGCGCAGGGTTGCGGGGATCGCCGCGAGGTAGGCGTCGAGGTTGCGGAGCGTCTCGGCGACGCTGTCTCCGCCGAACTTCTCCAGCACCACCTCGGCCAGCACGACCGCGACCATGGCCTCGGCCACGACGCCCGCGGCCGGTACCGCGCACACGTCCGAGCGCTGGTGGTGCGCCGAGGCGTCCTCGCCGGTCGCGACGTCGACCGTGTGCAGCGCGTGCGGCACGGTCGCGATGGGCTTCATCCCGGCGCGCACGCGCAGCGTGGTGCCCGTCGACATCCCGCCCTCGGTGCCGCCGGCGCGGTCCGACGTGCGGGCGATGCCGCCGTCGGTCGCGAACAGCTCGTCGTGGGCGGCCGATCCCCGGCGGCGAGTGGTCTCGAACCCGTCGCCGACCTCGACCCCCTTGATCGCCTGGATGCTCATCAGGGCCTGCGCGAGCCGGCCGTCCAGCCGGCGGTCCCATTGCACGTGCGAGCCGAGCCCGGGCGGCAGTCCGTAGGCGAGCACCTCGACGATGCCGCCGAGCGTGTCGCCGTCCTTGCGGGCGGCATCCACCTCGGCGACCATGCGCTCGCTCGTGGCGGGGTCGAAGCAGCGCAGCGGGTCGGCGTCCAGCACGGCCACGTCATCGGGTGCGGGAACCGGCGCGTCGTCGGGCACGCGCACCGGGCCGATCGAGAGCGTGTGGCTGACCAGACGGATGCCGAGCTCGCCGAGGAACGAGCGGGCGATCGCGCCGAGCGCGACGCGCGCGGCCGTCTCGCGGGCGCTCGCGCGCTCGAGGATCGGGCGCGCCTCGTCGAACCCGTACTTCTGCATGCCCACCAGGTCGGCGTGGCCGGGACGGGGCCGGGTGAGCGCGGCGCCACGTCCGCGCGAGCGGTCGGTGAGCTCGACCGGCTCGGCGCTCATCACCTCGGTCCACTTCGGCCACTCGGTGTTGCCGATGCGCACCGCTATGGGGCTGCCCAGGCTCAGCCCGAACCGGACGCCGGCCGACAGGGTCAGCTCGTCCTCTTCGAACTTCATGCGCGATCCCCGGCCGTAGCCGAGCTTGCGCCGGGCGAGGTCTGCCTGGATCGCCTCGCGGGAGACGGGCACGCCGGCGGGCAGTCCCTCCATGAGGGCGACGAGTTCGGGACCGTGCGATTCGCCGGCCGTGAGCACGCGGAGCATTCTTCCAGTCTCCCACGGCCCGCAGCGGGGTCAGTCCCCGATGACGGCGGCGCGCATCGCCGCCAGCACCGCGTCCTCGTCCGCGAGGGCCGCGTCGGGGTCGCCGCCGACGAAGATCCGCACCTGCAGCAGCGCCTGCTCCACGAGCATTCCGATGCCCGAGACGGCGACGCTCCCCCGCCGGTGCCAGGCCCGGGCCAGGTCGGTCGGCCAGTGCCCGTACACGACGTCGTACAGCGTCCCGCCGGCCGCTGCCGCGGCATCCGCCACCTCGTCGGGCACGACCGCGCCTCCGGGCAGCGTCGCGAGCGTGAGCGGCACCTCGGCGTGCCGTCCCGGACCGAGGGCGCCCACACGCACGTCGATGCCGTTGCGCGCACCGAGCGCGGCCAGGGGCCCTGCCGCGTCGGGACGTCGCGCGAGCACCTCCACGCGTCGCACGCCCAGCTCGCCGAGCGCGAGCAGCGCCGAGGTGGCCGTGGCGCCCGCGCCGACGAGCCGCGCCTCGTCCACAGACGCCAGGCCGTGCGCGCGCAGGTCGCGGGCGATGCCGCCGACATCGGTGTTGAATCCGTGCGGGCCGTCGTCGGTCAGCAGCAGCGTGTTGACGGCCCCCGACAGCTCGGCGCGCGCGTCGCGCGTGCGGGCGGCGCGGTGCGCCTCCCCCTTCAGCGGCATCGTCAGCGACAGTCCGCGAAACTCCGGCGCCAACGACGCCAGCTCGTCGGCGAAGGATGCCGCAGCCACCCGCCGGCGTCCGTACGTCCAGTCCAGCCCGAGCACGCGGTACGCGGCGGCATGCAGATCGGGCGAGCGACTGTGCTCGATCGGATCGCCCCAGACCTCCAGTGCCCGGCCCGGTGTCAGCATCCCGAATCCGGGTGCTGAGAGCACCACTCCCGCATCTGCGCGACCGCCTTCTGCTGCTCGGCGTAGGTCGCGCTGAACACGGTCTCGCCGGTGTCCATGTTCACGGTCACGAAGTAGTACCAGGGACCGGCGACCGGGTGCATGGCCGCGTCGATCGCGAGATCGCCGGGGCTCGCGATCGGACCGATCGGCAGCCCGGGATGCACGTAGGTGTTCCACGGGTTCGGATCCTTCAGGGCCGCCGACGACGAACTGGCCGACCCGTCGTGCATCTCGCCGTAGCCGTATTGCGCCGTCGAGTCCATCTGCAGCTTGCCGCCGGTCTGGGTGTTGTTCGGCTGCAGCCGGTTCTCGATCACGCGCGAGACCTTGTAGAAGTCCTTGGTGTACCGCGCCTCGCGCTGGATGATCGAGGCGATCGTGAGGATCCGCTGCCGGTCGGCCGCGGGGACGCCGGCCTTGTCGAGGGACTGCACCGTACGATCGACCATGGCCTTGATGATGTCGGATGCCGTGGACCGGGGCGCGAACGTATACATCGCGGGGAACAGCCAGCCTTCGAGGGTCTTCGCCTTCACGCCGTACTTCGACGGGTCCTTCGCTGCCGCCTGCAGGTCCTTCAGCGGCATCTTCACGCTGTCCGAGACGCGCTTGACGATCTGGTCCTCGGTCAGCCCCTCGGGCAGCAGCACCGAATCCTGCAGCTTCGAGGCCGGGTCCAGCAGCGCCTTGAGCGCGGCGGCGGCGGTCATCTCCTTCTGCAGCTTGTACACACCCGGATAGAACGTCGGGTTCTGCCCGGCGGCCACGAGCATGTCGTAGAACACCGAGGGGGTCTTCGTGACACCCGCGGCGTTCAGGGTCTTCGACACGCTGCCGCCGGTGTCGCCGTCGACGATCGTCACGAGCGCTTCGCCATGGGCGAGGCCGGCCGCGTAGTCCTGTGGCTCCTGCCAGCCCATGATGGCCCGGATCTGCGGCTCGTACGTCGACCAGACGTACCAGCCGCCCGCCCCGATGCCGCCGACCACCGCGACCACGATGGCCAGTGCGATCCACCGTCGGCGGCGCTTCTGCCGTTTGGTCGTCTTCGGCGGCACGACGCCGATGCTATCGCTGGTGATCTGCCCGGTGAACAACTGCTCGATCGACGCGCGGTGCGGTGCCGCGGACTCGTCGTCGGCGCGCTGCGGCCCCGGCAGCAGCGGCTCAGGCCCGTCGGACTGCGTCGCATGGGGGCCCGTCAGCAGCGCGGTGAACGTCTCGGCGTGGCTGAGCGCGTGGCTGTGCGAGCCGCCGCCCGAGGCGGGCTGCTCCGGCTGCGCTCGACGGGCCGCTTCGCGCGCCGCCGCCTCGCGCGCGGCGCGCCGCGATCCCGGTGCGGGGGTGTTCGTGGCTCCCGTACCGGACGGCGGCTCGGGGGCGCGACCGGAAGGTCGGGTCATCGGGTCATCGGGGGTCTGGGGCATGTCAGGCGGGCTCCTGCGCTGGGGGGATCAGGTCCCCGGCCGGCATTCCCGTGCGCTTCTCGATGTCGAGAGCGTGCTGCAGGAAGACCACCGCGGCGACCTGATCGACAATGCTACGAGACGAACGCTGGGATCTCCCGGAAGCCCGCAGTGCATTGTGTGCAGAAACGGTGCTCAGGCGCTCGTCGATCACGCGCACGGGGCGGGGGGATGCCGCAGCCAGCGCCGCCGCGAACTCCCGCGCGTCGACGGTGGACGGCGTGTCGTGCCCGCTCATGTTCAGCGGCAGCCCGACCACGAACTCGAGCGCCTCGTACTCGGCCGCGAGGGCCACCAGGCGCGCGATCGGGTCGCCGCCGCGCGGTACGGTCTCGACCGGTACCGCAAGCAGGCCGTCGGGGTCGCTGCGAGCGACCCCGACGCGCGCCTTGCCGACATCCACGGCCAGACGGACCCCGCGTCGGAACGCGGCGACCGGGCCCGCTTCGCCGTCAGACGTCACCCGCGCTCCAGCGTCGTGCGCACGGCGTCGAGGGCCGCCTCGATCGCGGTGGCGTCGGTGCCGCCGCCCTGCGCCACGTCGTCACGACCGCCGCCACCGCCGCCCAGGACGGACGCCGCGGCCTTCGCCAGCACACCGGCCCTGGCTCCGGCCGCGCGGGCCGCGTCGTTCGTCGCGACGATCACCACGGGTCGACCGCCCGCGGTGGCGGCCAGGGCCACCACCGCGGCGTGCGAGCCGAGCCGGTCGCGCACCTGCAGGGCGAGCGAGCGCACGTCGTCGCCCGAGGCGACGGCTCCGATGGATGCCGCCACCAGGCGCTGCGGGCCGACGGCCGTCGCCGTTCCCGCCAGCGCCGGCGCACGGTCGGTCAGGGCCTTCGCCTCGAACGCGGCGATCTTCTTCTCGGCAGCCTTGAGCTGGGCCGCGAGGTCGGCGATGCGCGCCGGCAGCTGCTCGCGCGGCGTCTTCAGGCTCGAGGTCAGCTGCGAGACGATCGCGCGCTCCGCTGCCAGCTCGCGGAACGCGTCCCTGCCCACGAGCGCCTCGACACGGCGGTTGGATGCACCGACCGATGACTCGCCGACCAGGCTGATCAGCCCGACCTCGGCGCTCGTGGAGACGTGGGTGCCCGCACAGAGCTCGCGCGACCAGGGACCGCCGATATCGACCATGCGCACCGTGTCGCCGTACTTCTCGCTGAACAGCGCCATCGCGCCCATCTGCTTCGCCTCGGCCAGCGGCAGCACGCGGGTGGTCACCGGCAGGTTGTCACGGACGGCGTTGTTGGCGATCTCCTCGATCTCGCTCCTGGTGTCCCCCGACAGCGCCTGGCCCCACGAGAAGTCGAACCGCAGATAGCCGGCGCGGTTGAGCGACCCGGCCTGGGTCGCCGTCCTGCCCAGCGTGTCGCGCAGAGCCGCGTGCACGAGGTGGGTCGCGGAGTGCGCCTGCGCCGCACGACGCCGGTTCGCGGCATCCACCACGCTCGTCGCGCCCTGCCCCACGCCGACCTCGCCCTGCGACACTTCGACGGTGTGACTGACCAGGCCCGGCACCGGACGCTGCACGTCGAGCACCTCGAGTTCATAGCCGGGACCCACGATCGTGCCTTTGTCGGCCACCTGTCCGCCGCTCTCGGCGTACAGCGCCGTCTCGGCGAGGATGACCTCGGCGATCTGGCCCTGCGTCGCACGCTCGGCGGGCTGCCCGTCGACCAGAATGCCGAGCACGGTCGACGCGGTCTCGAGGTCGGTGTAGCCGGTGAAGACCGTCTCGCCCGACGCGCGGAACTGGCGGTAGACGCTCTGGTCGGCGAGGGCGCGCTTGCGGGACTTGGCGTCGGCCTTCGCGCGGGCCTTCTGCTCCTGCATGAGCGAGTCGAATGCGGCGCGGTCGACGTCCAGACCCGCCTCCTGCGCGACCTCGAGCGTGAGGTCGATCGGGAAGCCGTAGGTGTCGTGCAGCAGGAACGCCTCGGACCCGCTGATCGCGGTCTTCGACGCCTTCTTGGTCTCGTCGATCGCGAGGTCGAGGATCGTCGAGCCCGACGCGAGCGTGCGCAGGAAGGTCTCCTCCTCGGCGAACGCATACTGTGAGATGCGCACCCAATCGTCCGCGACCACGGGGTAGGCCGAGGCCATCGCGTCGCGTGAGGCGGTGAACAGCTCCGGGAAGGTGGCGCCGTCGACCCCGAGCAGGCGCATCGCGCGGACCGTGCGGCGCATCAGGCGCCGCAGGATGTAGCCTCGCCCCTCGTTCGAGGGGGTCACGCCGTCCGAGAGCAGCATGAGCGACGAGCGCACGTGGTCCGCGATCACACGGAAGCGCACGTCATCGCCGTGCTCGGCTCCGTAGCGGCGGCCCGAGAGCTCGACGGCGCGATCGAGCACCGGGCGCACCTGGTCGATCTCGTACATGTTCTCGACGCCCTGCTTGATGAAGGCGACGCGCTCCAGGCCCATGCCGGTGTCGATGTTCTTCTTCGGCAGCGGTCCCACGACCTCGAACTCGGTCTTGGAGCGCACGTCGCGGATCTGCTCCTGCATGAACACGAGGTTCCAGATCTCGGTGAACCGGTTGTCGTCGACGGCGGGTCCGCCGTCGCGGCCGTACGCAGGCCCCCGGTCGAAGTAGATCTCCGAGCACGGGCCGCCGGGCCCGGGCTGGCCGGTGTGCCAGTAGTTGTCCTCGGTGCCCATCCGCTGGATGCGCTCGTCGGGCAGGCCCGCGATGCGCTTCCACAGCGCGGCGGCCTCGTCGTCGGTCTCGTAGACGGTGACCCACAGGTCCTTCTCGTCGAAGCCGAGGCCTCCTGCCGACTCGGGGCTGGTCAGCAGCTCCCAGGCGTAGGTGATGGCGCCTTCTTTGAAGTAATCGCCGAACGACCAGTTGCCCAGCATCTGGAAGAACGTGCCGTGGCGCGCGGTGTGCCCGACCTCTTCGATGTCGAGTGTGCGGATGCACTTCTGCACGTCGGCCGCGCGCGGGTACGGCGCGGGCACCAGACCGCTCAGGTACGGGATGAACGGCACCATGCCGGCGATCGTGAACAGGATCGACGGGTCATCGCTGACCAGGGACGCCGACGGGACGATGACGTGGTCGTTCTTCTCGAAATAGTCGAGGTAGCGCTGGGCGATCTCAGCGGTCTTCATGCAGGTCTTTCATGGTCGAAGGCGATGCCCCGCACGGGTCGCGGAGCAGCAGGAGCGGTCTCAGAGAGCGTGCGGGGTATCGGATGCCGCGGCCGCGGCATCCGTCCCGCCGGCCAGGCGCGCGTCCTCTTGGCGGTACGCGTCGCCCATCCGGTCGGTGAACTCGGCGATGCGCGCGTCGAGCTCGGCGAGCACCTCGCGTCCGCGGGGGTCCTTGTTGACGAAGTGGGCCAGGACGAACCCGCCGGCGACGCCGACCAGGAACCACAGGAGCTTCTTCATGTCATCCCTTCCGCGCGCATTCCTGCCCTGACCGGGCGGATGCGGCATCCCCCATCGTATGCGGTGATGGCGAAGGGGCGCCGGGATGATCCCGGCGCCCCTTCGGTCGCGTAGCTGTGCCCATGGCCGCTTCGCGGCTAGTACTGCGCGCCGCTTATCGCGCCGCGTAGCTGTGCCTATGGCCGCTTCGCGGCTAGTACTGCGCGCCGCTTATCGCGCCGCGTAGTACTCGACGACGAGCTGCACGTCACAGGTGACGGGCACCTCGGCGCGCTTCGGGCGACGCACGAGGCGCGCCTGCAGCTTGTCGAGCTCGACCTCGAGGTAGCCCGGAACCGGAGGCAGCACCTCGGCGTTGCCGCCGGCGGCTGCGACCTGGAAGGGCTCGGTGCCCTCGCTGCGCTGCTTGACGTGGATCAGCTGACCCGGCTTCACGCGGAACGACGGGCGGTCGACGAGCTGGCCGTCGACCATGATGTGACGGTGCACGACGAACTGGCGGGCCTGGGCCGTCGTGCGGGCGAAGCCGGCGCGCAGCACGAGGGCGTCCAGACGCATCTCGAGCAGCTCGACGAGGTTCTCACCGGTCAGTCCGTCCTTGCGGCGGGCCTCGTTGAACGCGATGCGCAGCTGCTTCTCGCGGATGCCGTACTGCTCGCGCAGACGCTGCTTCTCACGCAGACGGACGGCGTAGTCGCTGTCGGCCTTGCGCTTGGTGCGGCCGTGCTCGCCGGGGCCGTAGGGGCGCTTCTCGAGGTAGCGCGCGGCCTTCGGGGTGAGTGCGACGCCGAGGGCGCGGGACAGGCGGACCTTGCGGCGGTCCTGGGACTTCGTGACCACGAAGTGTTCCTTCCATGACGCGGCCGTGTCTTTCACGGCTCGCGGACGTATCCCCCGCTCTTCGCCCTTCCGGACTGCACGCCGGAGCACGCCGGAAGGTCTCGATCAGAAGAGGGAGATGCCCGAAAACCCGGTTTCGAGCCGCTCAAGTCTATCAGAGCCGGCGTCGCTGCCCGCCGCTCACTCCCCGAGGATGCGACGTATCTTCTCCAGTCGCGCCTGCACGTCGCGCTCGGCGCCCAGCGCCTTCGGCTCGTAGTAGCGGCGGCCGCGCAGCGGATCGGGCAGATACTGCTGCGGCGCGACGCCGATCTCGCTGTCGTGGGGGTACACATACCCCTTGCCGTGTCCGAGGCGCTTCGCCCCGGCATAGTGCGCGTCGCGCAGGTGCACCGGAACGCGCCCGAATCCGCCCGCCCGCACGTCGGCGATGGCCTTGTCGATCGCGAGATACGCCGCGTTCGACTTGGCGGTCGTCGCGAGGTACGCCGTGGCCTCGGCGAGTGGAATCCGCCCCTCCGGCATCCCGATGAACGCCACTGCATCGGCGGCGGCGACCGCGATCTGCAGCGCCTGCGGATCGGCGAGCCCGATGTCTTCCGCTGCCGAGATGACCAGTCGCCGGGCGATGAACCGCGGGTCCTCGCCGGCCTCGATCATCCGCGCCAGGTAGTGCATCGACGCGTCGACGTCGGAGCCTCGGATCGACTTGATGAACGCGCTGATCACGTCGTAGTGCTCGTCGCCCTGCCTGTCGTAGCGCAGCAGGGCCTTGTCGACCGCCTGCGCCACGGCCTCGGCGGTGATCACAGGGATCTCGCCGTCGGCGGGTGTCGCGATGGAAGCCGAAGCCTCCAGTGAGGTCAGCGCCCGGCGCGCATCGCCCGACGCGAGGCGCACGAGCGCCGATCGGGCGTCGTCGCCCAGCCGCACGGCGTCGGCGAGCCCGCGCGGGTCGCCCACGGCCCGATCGATCAGCATTCCGATGTCGTCGTCGGACAGCGGCTGCAGGGTCAGCAGCAGCGAGCGGCTCAGCAGCGGCGAGATCACCGAGAACGACGGGTTCTCGGTGGTCGCTGCGATCAGCACGACCCAGCCGTTCTCGACCCCTGGCAGCAGCGCGTCCTGCTGGGCCTTCGTGAACCGGTGGATCTCGTCGAGGAACAGGATCGTGGACTGACCGTACAGATCCCGCTGGTTCAAGGCATCCTGCATCACTTCTCGCACGTCGCGCACGCCGGCCGTCACGGCCGACAGCTCGACGAAGCGCCGCCCCGACGAGCGCGCGATGGCCTGCGCCAGCGTGGTCTTGCCCGTCCCCGGCGGTCCCCACAGGATCACCGAGGCGGCGGAGGCGGATGCCGCGTCGGGATCGGCGAGCTTCACCAGCGGCGATCCCGCCCGCAGCAGATGCTGCTGACCGGCGACCTCGTCGAGCGAGGTCGGACGCATCCGCACGGCCAGCGGCGTCTGACCGGCGAACAGGGCGCTGGGCGATGTCACCGATCCAGGCTATCCGCAGCCGGCGACATGCCGATCCGCCGCCGGGCCCTCCCCGCCTCTTTGCCCCTGCAGGCGAGGGTTGAATAGGATCATCGCGTCCGGCCGTGGCCGGCAATCACCCGAGGGAACAGCCCGAGAAGGAGGCGCCGTGGCCGCCGGTGGCAGGAGCAAAGAGGCGCGCGAGCAGCGCGAACGCGCCCGGGCGTACCAGGCCCGCCAGCAGTACAACACCGGCCGCACCCGCCGTCGCACCCGCGACAACCTGATCGGCGGCATCGGCGGAGCCGTGCTGCTGCTGGTCATCGCCGGCGCCCAGCTCGCCTTCTACACGGCAGGGCCGGGCAGACCCTCGCCCGAGGCCACGCGCACCCCCACGCCGACGGCGACCGTGCCCTCCCCCACGGCGACCGCACCGTCGCCGACCACGACCCCGTGACCGACCCCATTCCCGTACTAGGCTTGTGACCCGTCCATCCCCCGCAGACGGCGCGAGCCGTGATGAGGTGCTACACGTGACTGCCGACGCAGAGAACATCCCCGTCCCCACGCCGGTTCCCGGCCCCCCTCCCGCCGCCGCGAAGGCGCGTCTGGCCGCCGCCGCCGAAGCCCCCGCCGACGCCGAGCCCTGGGGCCGCGTCGACGAGAACGGCGTCGTCTCGGTGCGTGAGGGCACGGAGTGGCGGGTCGTCGGCGAGTATCCGGACGGAACGCCCGCCGAGGCGCTGGCCTACTTCGAGCGCAAGTTCGCCGACCTGGCCGGCGAGGTCTCGCTGCTCGAGGCCCGGCATCGCGGAGGCGGTGCGTCCGCGGCCGATCTGCGCACGACCGCCGCCGTGGTCCGCGAGAAGACGGTGGATGCCGCAGCCGTCGGCGATCTGGCAGGCCTGCAGGAGCGCATCGATGCGCTCCTGGCCGGTCTCGAAGAGGCCGCCGTGGCGGAGAGCGCCGCGGCGCGCGAAGCCGTCGACGCCGCCATCGCGGAGCGCACGACGCTCGTAGAGCGCGTCGAGACGCTGGCCGCCCGCGACCCCAGGTCGGTGCAGTGGAAGCAGACGACGGCCGAGCTCGCCGACCTGTTCGCGCAGTGGCAGGCGCAGCAGCAGAACGGCCCGCGCCTGCCGAAGTCCGCGGCGCAGCGGCTGTGGAAGCGGTTCCGCGACGCGCGCGCGACCATCGACCGTCAGCGTCGCGAGTTCTACGCCGAGCTCGACGAGACCCACAAGGCCGCCCGCACCCGCAAGACCACGCTGGTCGAGCGGGCCGAAGCCCTCGCCCCGCGCGGCGAGGACGGCATCCCCGCATACCGCGACCTGCTCGACTCGTGGAAGGCTGCCGGCCGCGCCGGCAAGAAGGCCGACGACGCCCTGTGGGCCCGGTTCAAGGCAGCCGGCGACGCCCTCTACGGCGCCCGCGTCGAGCGTGAGAACGCCGAGGTCGAGGCATCCCGCGAGAAGATCGACGCCAAGCGCGCACTGCTCGAAGAAGCCGCACCGATCGTCGATGAGGCCGACCTGGCGAAGGCCCGCACCGCCCTGACCGGCATTCAGCGCCGCTGGGACGAGATCGGCCGCGTGTTCCCCCGCGACAAGGAGCGGGCCCTCGACGACGAGCTGCGCAAGATCGAGGTCAACGTCCGCGGCCGCGAAGACGCCGACTGGAAGCGGAACAACCCCGAGACGAAGGCGCGCGCCAACGACATGACGCGTCAGCTCACCGATGCGATCGCCAAGCTCGAGCAGGAGCTGGCGGATGCCGAAGCCGCCGGCGACGCGAAGGCCACCGCCGCCGCGTCCGAGGCGCTGCAGGCGCGCAAGGCGTGGCTGAAGGCCGTCGGCGGCTGACCGGCGCGTCCTCGGTCGGCGTTGTCCACAGCGTTCGGCCCCGCGCCGACGCGCGCGTGGGCGGATGCGTCAGACTGCGAGGGTGAGCTCGCCCTTCCTCTACTTCGCCGGTGACCGGCTCTCGGGCGCCGAACTGGCGGCGGCCTGTCTGGATGGCCACCTCGTCGAGCTCGGCGAGGGGTACCTGCCCGCCGACGCGGTCGAGACGCCGGCGCTGCGTGCCGCCTCGCTGCAGCCGCTGATGTCGGACGCCTACGCCCTGACGCACCTGAGCGCCGCGTGGGTGCACGGGGCCCTGCCCGCCCCTCCCGGCCGGCACCGGGCCCATCGCGTGGACGGTCCCCGTCCGCACTACGTGATCAGCCGGCGGCTCACCCGTCACGATCAGCCGGTGCCGCGCTCCGATCTGATCCGCGCCGGCGGGGTCTGGGTGACCGCGGCCGGCCGGACGCTGGCCGATCTCGTGCGCGAGCCGTCCGATGTCCATCTGCAGGCCGCCCGGCTCATGCTCGCCGTCGGCGTCGTGCGGATCGAGGACGGCATCGGCTGGCTCGGCCGCGCCGGGCCGGTGCACAACAAGCGTCCCGCGCTGGCGCTGCTGCGCGCGTGGCTGCGCGGGCGGGAAGGGGTCAGCCCGACGTGACGCGATAGACGTCGTAGACGGCGTCGATACGCCGCACGGCGTTGAGCACCCGGTCCAGGTGCACCGTGTCGCCCATCTCGAACACGAAGCGGCTGAGCGCGAGTCGGTCGTCGCTCGTGGTGACCGTCGCCGACAGGATGTTCACGTGGTGCTCGCTGAGCACACGGGTCACGTCGCTGAGCAGGCCGGACCGGTCGAGCGCCTCGACCTGGATCTGCACGAGGAAGACGCTCTTGGTCGTGGGCGCCCATTCCACGTCGATCAGGCGCTCGGGGTCGGTCATGAGCGCCTTCACGTTCGTGCAGTCCGCCCGGTGCACCGAGACGCCGCTGCCGCGCGTGACGAACCCGACGATCTTGTCGCCCGGCACCGGTGTGCAGCACTTGGCCAGTTTGACGAGGATGTCGGGGGCCCCGCGCACGAGGATGCCCGAATCGCTGCCGCCCCGCGACGACCGCGGCTTGCCGCCGTGCGGCGGCAGTTCGATCGCGCCGGTGGCCGTCTCTTCGACGGTGACCAGCGCGGTCACCTTCTCGAGCACGGACTGCGTCGACACGTGTCCCTCGCCCACGGCCGCGTACAGCGCCGAGACGTCCTCGTACCGCAGCTGACGGGCGACCTCGGCGAACGAGTCCTGGCTCATCAGCCGCTGCAGCGGAAGGTTCTGCCGGCGCATCGCCCGGGCGATGGCCTCCTTGCCCTGTTCGATCGCCTCTTCGCGGCGCTCCTTCGTGAACCAGCCGCGGATCTTGCTGCGCGCGCGGGTGCTCTTGACGAAGCTCAGCCAGTCCTGGCTGGGCCCGGCATCCGGGTTCTTCGACGTGAAGACCTCGACGACGTCGCCGGAATGCAGCTCGGACTCCAGCGGCACGAGCCGCCCGTTGACCTTCGCGCCCATCGTGCGGTGACCGATCTCGGTGTGCACGGCGTACGCGAAGTCCACGGGCGTCGCCCCCGCCGGCAGCCCGATGACGCGCCCCTTCGGCGTGAAGACGTAGACCTCTTTCGCACCGATCTCGAACCGCAGGGAGTCCAGGAACTCCCCCGGGTCGGCGGTCTCGGCCTGCCAGTCCGAGATGCGGGCGAGCCAGGCCATGTCGGCGTCGACGGCGCGGCCGTCGACCTTGCCGCCGTTCATCCGCTCCTTGTACTTCCAGTGCGCGGCGACCCCGTACTCGGCCTGCTGGTTCATCTCGTGCGTGCGGATCTGGATCTCGACGGTGCGCCCGCCGGGGCCGATCACCGTGGTGTGCAGAGACTGGTAGAGGTTGAACTTCGGCGTGGCGATGTAGTCCTTGAACCGGCCCGGCAGCGGCGTCCAGCGGGCATGGATCGCCCCGAGGACCGCATAGCAGTCGCGCACCGTGTTCACGAGCACGCGAATGCCGATCAGGTCGTAGATGTCGTCGAACTCGCGTCCGCGCACGATCATCTTCTGGTACACCGAGTACAGCTGCTTCGGGCGGCCCTTGACCTGCCCGCGGATGCGCAGCTCGCGCAGGTCGGCCTCGACATCGTGGATCACGCTCTGCACGTACTGCTCGCGCTGCGGCGTGCGCTGCTTGACCAGGCTGTCGATCTCCGCGTACAGCTTCGGCTGCAGCACCGCGAACGACAGGTCCTCGAGTTCGGCCTTGATCGCCTGGATGCCGAGCCGGTGCGCCAGCGGCGCGTAGATCTCGAGCGTCTCGGTGGCCTTCTTCTTCGCCTTCTCGGGGGGAACGAACCCCCACGTGCGGGCATTGTGCAGGCGGTCGGCGAGCTTGATCAGCAGCACCCGGATGTCGCGCGACATCGCGACGATCATCTTGCGCACGGTCTCGGCCTGCGCGCTCTCGCCGTACTTGACCTTGTCGAGCTTGGTCACGCCGTCCACCAGCATCGCGACCTCGTCGCCGTACTCATGGGTGAGCCGGTCGAGGCTGTAGTCGGTGTCTTCGACGGTGTCGTGCAGCAGCGCCGCAGCCACGGCGCGTGGGCCGAGGCCGAGGTCGGCGAGGATCTGCGCGACCGCCAGCGGGTGAGTGATGTACGGCTCGCCGCTCTGGCGGGTCTGCCCCGTGTGCGCGGCATCCGCCGTCGCATAGGCGCGCTCGATGATCGACAGGTCGCCCTTGGGATGGTGGGCGCGCACCGTGCGGATCAGCTGCTCGACGTCGTCGCGGCGTGCCGCGCGCGAGAAGATCCGCGGCACGAGCCGGCGCAGAGACGAACTCTGGCCCGTGGAGGCGGTCTCGGTCATCGTCTGCGGCCCCCTCCCGTCGGATCCCGACAATCCTACGCCCGGGCCGGACCCCGCTTCGCCGGGCCCGGCTCGTTCACGTCGTCACGCCGTGAGGGCGCGTTCGCGCGCTTTGCGCACCTTCTTGTCCTGCGCCACGATCGCCGGCTCGGTCTGCCGGAACAGCGCGTACAGCGGGGACGCGACGAACAGCGTCGAGTAGGCCGCCACGATGATGCCCACGAAGATCGACAGCGAGATGTCGCTCAGGGTCTCAGCTCCCAGCCAGAACGCTCCCAGGAACAGGATCGCCCCTACGGGGAGGATCGCGATCACGGTCGTGTTGATCGAGCGCACCAGGGTCTGGTTCACCGCGAGGTTCACCGATTCACCGAAGGTGCGGTTCGTGCGCAGGCCGTGCTCCTTGTCCTCCGCGAGATTCTCGCGGATCTGGTCGAACACGACCGTCGTGTCGTACAGCGAGTACGCGAGGATCGTCAGGAACCCGATCACCGCTGCCGGCGAGATCTGGAACCCGGCGGCCGCATACACGCCGATCGTGATCACCAGCACGTCGACCAGGCCGATGATGGCCGCCGCCGACATCTTCCAGGTGCGGAAGTACAGCGCCAGGATCAGGAAGGTGAGGGCGAGGAAGATCGCGAGGCCCCACAGCGACTGCCGCGTGACGTCAGCACCCCAGGTCGGGCCGATGAAGGATGCCGCGACCTCCTTCACCTGCACGTCGTACGCCTTCGCCAGCGCCTCGGTGACGGCCTGCGTCTGCGACGACGTCATCTGGTCGGTCTGCACGCGCACGGAGTCGGAGCCGACGGTGGTCACCTTCGACGTGGCGCCCGGCACGATCTCGCCGACCACCCGCGTCGCGATGTTCTGGTTCGGATTCGACACGTTCGAGACCGTGAACTGCGATCCGCCGGTGAACTCGATGGAGAACTGGATCGGCCGCAGGAACGGCACCAGGGCGGAGCCGACGACCAGCACCGCCGCGATGATGAACCACAGCCGCCGCCGGCCGACGAATGGGAAGGACACCTTCCCGGAGTAGAGGTCGTTGCCGAACTGGCTCATGACGCCCATCAGCGATCAGCCCCCTTCTTCGCCGAGTCGGTTCTGGTGGTGTCGCCGCCGCCGTTCGCGCCGTTCGCGCCGATCTCGGCGGCGCGCTTGCGCTCCGCGATCGTCTGGCGGCGTTCTGCCTCGCCGCGCGAGCGTCCGGTGCGCCGAGCGGCGGGGCCGGCGCTCTCGAGGACCGGAGCACGGAACTGTGCACGACCGTGCGCGGCCGCGCCCAGCATGTCCGGATCCATGCCCGAGAAGCGATGCCCCTCGCCGAAGAACCGCGTACGCGCCACCAGCTGCATCATGGGGTGCGTGAACAGGATGAAGATCAGGATGTCGATGGCGGTGGTCGCGCCGAGGGTGAACGCGAAGCCCTTCACCGTCGCGTCGGCGAGGATGTACAGCACGACGGCGGCGAGGATGTTCACGGCCTTCGCGATGTAGATCGTCCGCTTCGCCAGGCTCCAGCCGTCCTCGACGGCCCCGGTGATCGTCTTGCCTTCTCGCAGCTGATCTCGTATTCGCTCGAAGTAGACGATGAACGAGTCCGCGGTGAATCCGATCGTGACGATCAGACCCGCGACGCCGGCCAGCGACAGTCGGAACCCCATGCGCCACGAGAGGATGCACAGCAGCAGGTACGTGATCACACCCATCACGCCGAGGGATGCGACGATGACGAACCCGAGTGCGCGATACGAGATCAGCGAGTACAGGGCCACGAGCGCGAGACCGATCAGACCCGTGATCAGACCGATCTGCAGCTGCTGCGACCCGAGGGTCGCCGAGATGGTGGTCGAGCTGACCGCCTTGAAGCTCAGCGGCAGCGCGCCGTACTTCAGCTGATCGGCCAGCGCCTTGGCGCTCTCCTGGGTGAAGTTGCCCGAGATCGACGGGTTGCCGTCGGTGATCACGGCCTGCATGCGCGGTGCCGAGATCACCTTGCCGTCCAGCACGAAGGCGAACTGGTCGCGCGGCGACTGGCTCTGCAGGGCGTACAGCCGGGTGCTCACGTCGGCGAAGATCCGCGCCCCGTTCGCGTTGAACTTCAGCAGGACCTCCCACTGCCCGTTCTGCGGGTTCTGTCCGGAACTCGCGTCCTGGATCAGCGAGCCGTCCAGATAGATCTGCTTGCCGTTGATGTCCTGACTCTCGACCGGGCCGAGGATGTACTTCGCCGAGTTGTCGGATTCGCAGGTGATCAGCGGCTGGTCCTTCGGCGCCTCCGCCGGATCGTTGTTCTTGTCTCCGCAGTTGTAGGCGAGGAACTGCGCCTGCAGCTTGGGCGTGATCCAGCTCGGGTCGCTGCCGTTGCTGGGCGACGCCGTCGGAGTCGCACGCAGCGTGGGGGCAGGCGTCGGGTACGGCGTCTGCTTGCCGTTGTCACCGACGAAGGTCGTGGCGGGGTTCCCGGCGAACAGCACAGCGCGCAGCTGCAGCTGGGCGGCCGCCTCGATCCGCTGGCGGGTCGCCTCATCGACCACACCGGGCACCTGGACGACGATCTGGTTGCCGGACTGGGTGCCGATGTCGGACTCGCCGACGCCCGACGCATCCACGCGCTGACGGATGATGGCCGTGGCCTGGTCCATCTGGTCCGAGGTGGGTGCGGCCCCGCTGGCGGTCTGCGCCTGGAGGATGATCTGCGTGCCGCCCTGCAGGTCGAGTCCGAGCTCCGGCAGCCAGGACGCTTCTTTGACGCCCCAGACACCGAGGGATGTGATGCCGAACATCACGGCGATCACGATGAGAAGGCCCAGCAGCGCACGCCAGGCGTGCCGGACAGGGGTGGATGTGGCCACGGAGGGTCAGCTTTCTCGCGGAGCGAAGCCCGATCAGGCTTCGGAGTCGTCCTTCTTGTCGTCCTCTGCGCGCAGGCGCGCGGCCGTCTCGTCAGCCGACTCCACGTGCGGCTCGGCGGAGGTCGCGCCGCCGACGGCCGGGGCGTCCTCGACGGGGGCCGCATCCTTGGGCTCGACGACGCGCAGGATGGCCTGGCTGTGCACCTTGATGTCGACGCCGGGCGCGATCTCCACGACGGCGGGCTGGTCGAGGTTGTCGGGGTCGTACGACACGATCGTGCCGTACAGGCCTCCCTGCAGAAGGACTTCGGCTCCCGGGACGGTCTGGCGCGCCTTGGCCTCCTGCTCCGCCTTCTGCTTCGCCATGCGGCGACGAGAGCTCCAGAACATGAAGACGAGAAGGACCACCAGGAGGATGATCAGACCGTACTGGGAGAAGAACTGTGCAAGGTTCATGGGGCGCAGGGCACCTTTCGATGGGGCGCGCCACGGCGGCGCTGCCTTGAGTGTCGGGGGAAAAGCCTTCAGCGATTATAGGTCATCGAGGTCCAGCGCCCCGTCGGTCCGCCGCACGCCGAGGTGCGCGTAGGCCGCGGGGGTCGCGATACGGCCGCGCGGGGTGCGGCCCATGAAGCCGATCCGCACAAGGTACGGCTCGACGACGGACTCGATCGTCTCGGCCTCCTCCCCCGCGGTCACCGCGAGGGTGTTCAGCCCGACCGGTCCGCCCTGGAAACGGTGGATGAGCGCGTCGAGCACGGCGCGGTCGAGCCGGTCCAGGCCGATCGCGTCGACGTCGTACAGATCGAGCGCGGCGTCCACGGTCGCCGTGTCGACCTCGCCGGTGCCCGACCCCGATCCGTTCACGATCACGTAGTCGCGCACCCGCCGCAGCAGACGATTCGCGATCCGCGGCGTGCCCCGGGAACGGCGGGCGATCTCGGCCCGCGCAGGCTTCGGCAGCGGTATGTCGAGCATGATCGCCGAGCGGGCGATGACCTGCTCGAGTTCGTCGGGCTCGTAGTACTCGAGGTGCGCGGTGAATCCGAAGCGGTCGCGCAGGGGGTTCGGGAGCAGACCCGAACGCGTGGTGGCGCCGACGAGCGTGAACGGGGCGAGGTCGAGGGGGATGCTGGTGGCTCCGGCGCCCTTGCCGACCATGATGTCGATGCGGAAGTCCTCCATCGCCAGGTACAGCATCTCTTCGGCCGAGCGGGCCATGCGGTGCACCTCGTCGATGAACAGCACCTCGCCGGGGGTCAGGCTGGACAGCAGCGCGGCAAGGTCGCCGGCGTGCTGGATGGCTGGACCGCTCGACATGCGCAGGGCTCGCCCGCTCTCGTGCGCGACGATCATCGCGAGGGTCGTCTTGCCCAGTCCCGGGGGGCCGGCCAGGAGGATGTGGTCGGCCGGACGCTGCTGGATCCGTGCCGCGTCCAGCAGCAGCTGCAGCTGGCCGCGCACCTTCTGCTGACCGACGAACTCCGCCAGCGACGACGGGCGCAGCGCGCCCTCGATGGCGAGCTCGGACTCGTCCTGCGCCTCGGCGTCGAGCTCAGCCACGGCCACCCTCTGTTCGAGCATCCTGGGTTCGAGCATCCTGTGTTCGGGCATCCTGGGTTCGGGCCGGCCCGAGCTGTGCCAGCGTCAGGCGCAGCAGCGCCGGCACCTGCGCCAGATCGGCGGCCGAGGCATCCCCCACCACCGTCTGCACCGCCTCGGCGGCGACCCGCTCGGTCCACCCGAGCCCGACCAGCGCGGCCACCACCTGCGTCGACACGCCCGACGACGCTGCGGGCGCGGCTGGAGACGCAGACACCGGAGAGGCGAGCTTGCCCGCCAGCTGCACCACGATGAGCTTCGCGGTCTTCGGACCGATGCCCGACACGCGCCGGAACGGCTTGTCGTCGTCGTCGGCGACCGCCTGCGCGATCTGGTCGACGTCCAGCGCCGACAGCACGCCGAGCGCCGATTTCGGCCCCACCCCGGTGACGCCGAGCAGGATGCCGAACAGCGCGCACTCTGCGCGATCGGCGAATCCGAACAGCGACAGCGCGTCCTCGCGGACGATGAGCGATGTGTGCAGCCGGATCTGCTCGCCCACCCGAGCCGACCGCGCGACGTCCGGCGTCACCGCGACCGTGAAGCCCATGCCGCCCACCAGCACCTCGACCGCGTCGGCTCCGGCGTGCAGCACGGTGCCGTGAAGGGAAGAGATCATGCCTCCACCCTAATCGCGACATCGGACGTTTGTTCGACCGACACGCTCGTCAGCGCCGCGCGAAGCGCTCCGCGTCGGCCCATGCTCGCTGGGCCGGCGTGAGGGCGGCCGAGCCCGTCGGCACCTGCGGTCCCCCGCCCCGCCAGGCGTGGCACAGCGCGAGGGCCAGGGCGTCGGCGGCGTCGGCGGGCTTGGGCAGCTCGTCGAGCCGCAGCACCCGGGCGACCATGGTCTGGACCTGCCGCTTGTCGGCATTGCCGTAGCCGGTGATCGCCGCTTTCACCTCGGTCGGAGTGTGGGTCGCGGCGGGGATCCCGTGCTCGGCCGCCAGCAGCAGTGCGATGCCGCTGGCCTGGGCCGTGCCCATCACGGTGTTGCGGTTGTTCTGCGCGAACACCCTCTCCACCGCCAGCACATCGGGCCGGTGCTCGTCCAGGACCAGCCTGATCCCGGCGGCGATCGCCGCCAGACGGCGTTCGATGCGGGCGTCGGCGGCCGAGCGCACGACCCCCACGTACACGAGCTTCGCAGAGCGGTCGGGCGCGACATCCACCACTCCCACACCGCACCGCGTCAGGCCCGGGTCGATTCCGAGCACGCGCAACCGTCTGCCCGTCACGGCGCCAGCCTACGGGCTGCCGTGTGACGCCCCGGGATGCCACGCCCTGCGCGGCCGCTCAGTCGTCGTTCTCGAGCTCGGCCTGCACCTCGGCCGACAGATCGACGTTGCTGTAGACGTTCTGCACGTCGTCGCTGTCTTCCAGCGCGTCGATGATGCGGAAGACCTTGCGGGCGACGTCGGCGTCGACCTCGACCTTCAGCGACGGCACGAATTCGACGTCCGCGGACTCGTAGTCCAGACCCGCCTCCTGCAGCGCCGAGCGCACGGCGACCATGTCGCCCGCTTCGGTCGTGACCTCGAACCCGTCCGGGTGCGGCTCGATCTCTTCGGCGCCGGCCTCCAGCGCCGCCATCATGACGTCGTCCTCGGTGGTGCCCTCGCCCGAGACGACGATCACGCCCTTGCGGGTGAAGTTGTACGACACGCTGCCGGGGTCGGCGAGGTTGCCGCCGTTGCGGCTGAGCGCCGTGCGCACCTCGGCCGCGGCGCGGTTCTTGTTGTCGGTGAGGCACTCGATCAGCAGGGCGACGCCGCCCGGGGCGTAGCCCTCGTACATGATCGTCTGGTAGTCGACCGACTCGCCCGAGATGCCCGCGCCGCGCTTGATGGCGCGGTCGATGTTGTCGTTGGGGACCGACGTCTTCTTGGCCTTCTGGACGGCGTCGTAGAGCGTGGGGTTGCCGGAGAGGTCGGCGCCGCCGATCTTCGCCGCGACTTCGATGTTCTTGATGAGCTTGGCGAACGACTTGGCACGACGCGCGTCGATGACGGCCTTCTTGTGCTTGGTCGTCGCCCACTTGGAGTGGCCGGACATGCCTTCCAGTCTACGGACTGTCAGCCGAGCATCTTCCGCACGGTCCGCAGATTGCGCGTCGTGGTGCCGCTCTTGAACCCGCCGCGGGCCAGGACGCGGGCGACGGGGGAATCCGTGGACGTGCCCACCGCCGCCTGCCAATACACGACGCCGTCGCCGGCGGCGACCGGCTCGTCGGCGCCGGCGACGGTGCGAACGGCGTCCCACACGGCGTCGCGGATGGCCTCGTCGGCGCAGAAGACCACGTACGGGTGGCGTGCGACGTCCCCGGCGTCGAAGGGGAAGGATGCCGCGACCCGCGCGAGCTCGTCGACGGTGACGAGGATGATCCAGGCGTCGTAGCCGAACCGTTCGCGCAAGGCCGCCTCGATGCGCCGCTTCCACTCCTCACGCGTGCCCGCCGCACTGAACAGCACGTTGCCGCTGGCCAGCACCGTGCGTACGGACCGCGCGCCGAGCCCGTCGAACAGCTCGCGCAGCGCGGCGCGCTTGACGGTGATGCCGCCGACGTTCACGCCGCGCAGCAGCGCCGCCCATCGCGTCTGGTCGCCCGTGTCGGTCATGGTCCGAGCGTACGGCGGGTCACCGACGCTGTGCGGTCTCGAGCAGCAGGCGGTGGAAGCGCGTCTCGCCGTTCATCTCCGGGTGGAACGAGGTGCCGATCAGGTTGCCCGAGCGCACCGCGACCACGGTGCCGTCCGGCAGCGCGGCGAGGGTCTCGACGCCCGGACCGACATGCTCGACGAGGGGTGCGCGGATGAACACGGCGTGCACCGGCTCAGTGCCCACGGCGGGCACGTCCAGGTCGATCTCGAACGACTCCACCTGGCTGCCGAACGCGTTGCGCCGCACCGTGACGTCGAGGCCGCCGAGCGTCTGCTGGCCCACGATCGCGTCGGTGATGCGGTCGGCGAGCATGATCAGACCGGCGCAGGTGCCGTAGACCGGCAGTCCCGCCGCGATCGCGTCGCGCAGCGGCTGCTGCAGCCCGAACGAGCGCGACAGCTTGTCCATGACGCTGGATTCGCCGCCCGGGATCACCAACCCGTGGACGGCGGCCAGCTCGTCGGGCCGGCGCACCAGGACGACCTCGGCGCCCAGACCGGCGAGGATGTGCGCGTGCTCGCGCACATCCCCCTGCAGGGCGAGGACGCCGAGCCGCGTGCTACCAGCCACGTTCGGCGAGGCGGTGCGGGGCGGCGAGGTCGGCGACGTTGATGCCGACCATGGCCTCGCCGAGCCCGCGCGAGACGTCGGCGATGACCTTGGCGTCGTCGTAGAACGTGGTGGCCTTCACGATCGCCGCGGCCCGCGCGGCGGGATCGCCCGACTTGAAGATGCCCGAGCCGACGAACACGCCGTCGGCGCCCAGCTGCATCATCATCGCGGCGTCGGCGGGAGTGGCCACTCCCCCGGCCACGAACAGCACGACCGGCAGCTTGCCGGTGGCGGCGACCTCGGCGACCAGCTCGTACGGGGCCTGCAGCTCCTTGGCGGCGACGTACAGCTCGTCCTTGGTCATCGAGCGCAGCTGGTTGATCTCGCCCGAGATCTTGCGGATGTGCTTCGTGGCCTCGGACACGTCGCCGGTGCCCGCCTCGCCCTTGGAGCGGATCATCGCCGCCCCCTCGTTGATGCGCCGCAGCGCCTCGCCGAGGTTCGTCGCGCCGCACACGAACGGCACGGTGAAGTTCCATTTGTCGATGTGGTTGACGTAGTCGGCCGGCGAGAGCACCTCGGACTCGTCGATGTAGTCCACGCCCAGTTCCTGCAGCACCTGCGCCTCGACGAAGTGTCCGATGCGGGCCTTGGCCATCACCGGGATCGACACGGCGTCGATGATGCCGTCGATGAGATCGGGGTCGCTCATGCGGGCGACGCCTCCCTGCGCGCGGATGTCGGCGGGCACACGCTCGAGGGCCATGACCGCGACGGCCCCGGCATCCTCTGCGATCTTCGCCTGGTCGGCGGTGACGACGTCCATGATCACGCCGCCCTTGAGCATCTCGGCAAGTCCGCGCTTGACCCGGGCGGTTCCGGCGGTACGAGAGTCGTCAGCCACGATGACACCTTTCCTCAACTATGCCAACGCCGTTCATTGGCCTATGCCAAAAGATATCATGACCGCGTACAGTCATTGCAGGAGGTGTCATGACGATTCCGATCACCGGCGCGACCGCCGCCGACATCGCCGAGAGCATCCGCGATCTGCGCGATCGCGCGACCCTCGCGCCGGGCGATCTGCTGCCGCCGGTGCGCACGCTCGCCGCGCACCTGGGCGTCAATCGCAACACCGTCATGGCCGCGTACCGCCAGCTCACCCAGGCCGGCCTTGTCGAGACCCTGGGCCGCGGCGGAACGCGCATCGCCGATCCCACGCCCGTCCCTCAAGACGGCTACGCGCAGGGCAGCGTGCTGCGCGACATCGGCACCGGCAATCCCGACCCCACACTCATTCCGTCGCCCGAACGGGCGCTGCCGGCCGTTGTCGGCCGTCCCGTGCTCTACGGCGAGCCGGTGATCGACGAGGGACTGGCGGTCTGGGCGCACGACTGGATGGCACCCGACGTCGCACCGTCATCCTTCCGCCTGACGGTGACGTCGGGGGCGGTCGACGCCGTCGAGCGGCTGCTCGCGGGCGCGCTGACCCGCGACGACGCGGTGGCCCTGGAGGACCCCTGCTGGCTCGCCGGCATGCAGACCGTGCGGCTGGGCGGCTACCGCGCCGTCGCGGTGCCGACCGACGCCGAGGGCATGACCGTGGCAGGGCTCGAGGCGGCGCTGGCGCAGGGCGTGCGTGCCGTCGTGTGCACGCCGCGCGCGCAGAACCCGACCGGCGCGAGCGTGTCTGCACGCCGTGCCCGTCAGCTGCGCGAGGTGCTCCGCGAGCACCCGTACGTGCTCGTCATCGAAGACGATCACTTCTCGCTGCTGTCGCGGCATCCCTTCCACAGCATCGTCGGCCCCGACCACCGCCGGTTCGCCCTCGTGCGCTCGGTCTCGAAGTTCCTCGGGCCCGACATGTGCCTCGCCGTCACGGCGACCGACCCGCACACCGCCGACCGGCTGGCCCTGCGCCTGAGCCCCGGCACGACCTGGGTCAGCCACCTGCTGCAGCGCCTCGCGCACGCGCAGCTGACCGACGCCGCCGTCCGCGACCGGATCGCGCAGGCGGGCATCCATTACGCCGAGCGCAATGCGGCGTTCGCCGCGCGGCTGATCGCGCGGGGGGTGGATGCCGCAGCCGGCGACGGACTGAACCTCTGGCTGCGCACGCCCGGCGGTGCAGCGGCCGCCTCGGCGAGCCTCATGCGGCGCGGGTGGCTGGCCCGCACCGGCGACGAGTTCCGGCTGGGCGGTGCGCCCTCGCCGCATCTGCGGCTGACCGTGCACGATCTGGACGACGTCGAGGCGGACCGGCTGGCAGACGACCTCGCTGCGGCGCTCCGGCACTGACGGGTGAGGCGGACGCCCGGGTCGTCACGGACGCCCGCCCGCAAGATGGGATGATCGATCGGTGAACATCCTCTCCATCCAGTCCGCCGTCGCCTACGGTCACGTCGGCAACTCGGCCGCCGTGTTCCCGCTGCAGCGCATCGGCGTCGAGGTACTGCCGATCTACACCGTCAACTTCTCGAACCACACCGGGTACGGTGCGTGGCGCGGCCCGATGATCAGCCCCGACGACGTGCGCGATGTGATCACCGGCGTCCAGGAGCGCGGAGCGCTCGGCGAGGTGGATGTCGTGCTCAGCGGCTATCAGGGCGGCGAGGGCATCGCCGACGTCATCCTCGACGCCGTCGCCCGGGTGAAGGCCGCGAACCCCGCAGCCGTGTATGCGTGCGACCCCGTGATGGGCAACGCGAGGTCGGGGTGCTTCGTCGCCCCGGCGATTCCCGACCTGCTGCGCGACCGGGTGGTCCCCGCCGCCGACATCATCACGCCGAACCAGTTCGAGCTCGGCTACCTCACCCGGACCGAGCCGGCCGATCTGGACAGCACGCTCGCCTCGGCCGACGCCGCCCGCGCCATGGGGCCGCGGACCGTGCTCGTCACGAGCGTCGAGCGGCCCGACCGTCCCGCCGGCACGATCGAGATGCTCGCCGTCGACGACGAGGGCGCGTGGATCGTGCAGACCCCGTTGCATCCGCTGAAGGCCAACGGCTCGGGCGACGTCACCGCCGCCCTGTTCACCGCGCACTACCGCGCAACCGGCAGCGCGGCCCAGGCCCTGGCCCGCACGACGTCGAGCGTGTGGGATCTGCTGCGGCTCACCCACGAGTCGGGCCGGCGCGAGCTGCAGCTCGTCGAGGCGCAGGATTTCTACGCGCAGCCGCGCATGCAGTTCGAGGTCACCCAGGTCCGCTGACGCCAGGTCCGAGGTCCCAGGTCTCTGAGATCCTCACCAGGCATCGGCGACGGCCTGGCGCACCTCGCCCAGCAGCTGCGGCAGCGCCTTCGTCTTCGCGATGATCGGAAAGAAGTTGGCGTCCGTGTCCCAGCGGGGCACGATGTGCTGGTGCAGGTGCTCGTCGACGCCGGCGCCGGCGACCCGGCCCTGGTTCATGCCGATGTTGAACCCGTCGCATCGCGACACCGCCCGCAGCACCTGCATCGCGTGCTGCGTGATGGCGCCGATCTCGGCGACCTCCTCGGCGGTGGCGTCGTCGTACGTCGCGATGTGCCGGTAGGGGCACACCAGCAGGTGGCCGGAGTTGTAGGGGAACAGGTTCAGCAGCGCGAAGGCGACCTTGCCGCGGTGGACGATCAGACCGCCTTCGTCGCTCTTGTGCGGCGCCGCGCAGAACGGGCAGTCCGCGCGCATCGCCTCGGCACCGGCCTGGATGTACACCATCCGGTGCGGAGTCCACAGCCGCTGGAACCCGTCCGGCACGCCGGGCAGATCGCTCGCGGCGACCAGCCCGTCGTCGGCTGCGACATCCTCAGCCATCAGGCCAGGTCCGCATCGGTGTTGACCAGGCTCTTGCCGTCGATCGCGGCGCGGATCAGGCGCACGGCCTCCTGGACGGGCACGCCGTTGCGCTGCGACCCGTCGCGGAAGCGGAATGAGACGGCCCCGGCCGCCCGGTCCTGCTCACCGGCGATGAGCTGGAACGGCACCTTCTGCGTGGTGTGCGTGCGGATCTTCTTCTGCATGCGGTCGTCGCTGTGGTCGACCTCGGCGCGCACGCCCGCGGCACGCAGCCGTGCGATCACGTCGTCGAGGTAGTCCGCATACTCCTCGGCGACGGGGATGCCGACGACCTGCACCGGCGACAGCCACACCGGGAACGCCCCGGCGTAGTGCTCGAGCAGGATCGCGAAGAACCGCTCGATCGAGCCGAACAGGGCCCGGTGGATCATCACCGGGCGGTGCTTCTCGCCGTCCGATCCGGTGTACTCCAGCCCGAACCTCTCGGGCAGGTTCGGGTCGACCTGCACGGTGGACAGCTGCCAGGTGCGGCCGATCGCGTCTCGGGTCTTCAGGTCGATCTTCGGGCCGTAGAACGCGGCCTCACCGGGCACCTCGGTGAGCTTCAGCCCCGAGGCCACCGCGACGTTGCGCAGCGCGTTCGTCGAGTACTCCCAGAACTCGTCCGAGCCGATCCACTTCGACTTCTCGTCGTCGCGCATCGACAGCTCGAGCTCGAAGTCGTCCAGGCCGAAGTCGCGCAGCATCGAGATCACGAACTCGAGCACGTGCGTCGCCTCGGTCTCGAGCTGCTCGGGCATCACGAACAGGTGCGAGTCGTCCTGTGTGAACCCGCGCACACGGGTCAGGCCGTGCAGCGCACCCGAGAGCTCGTTGCGGTACACCGTGCCGTTCTCGGCGAGCCGCAGCGGCAGGTCGCGGTAGCTGCGCGCACGCTCCTTGTAGATGAGGATGTGCATCGGGCAGTTCATCGGCTTCAGGTAGTAGTCGGAGCCGTGCTTGATGATCTCGCCGTCCTCGCCGCGCTCCTCGTCCATGCGGATGGGCGGGAACATGCCCTCCCGGTAGGTCACCAGGTGATTGGACTGGAGGAAGAGGTCCTCCTTGGCGATGTGCGGCGTGTACACGTAGGTGTACCCGGCCTCGATGTGCCGGCGGCGCGCGTGCTGTTCCATCTCGCCGCGCACGATGCCGCCCTTGGGGTGCCACACCGACAGGCCCGATCCGATCTCGTCCGGGAACGAGAAGAGGTCGAGCTCCTTGCCCAGGCGCCGGTGGTCGCGCTTGGCGGCCTCTTCGAGGCGCTGCTGATACGCCCGCAGCTCATCCTTCGTCGGCCAGGCGGTGCCGTAGATGCGCTGCAGCTGGGGGTTCTTCTCGCTGCCCCGCCAGTACGCTCCGGCCACGCGCGACAGGGCCCAGCCGTTGCCGATCACGCGGGTGCTGGGCAGGTGCGGCCCGCGGCACAGGTCCTTCCAGACCGTCTCGCCGTCGCGGTCCACGTTGTCATAGATCGTGAGCTCGCCGGCGCCGACCTCGACACTGGCGCCCTCGGTCTTGGCCGCTCCCGGGCCCTTCAGCCCGATGAGCTCGAGCTTGAACGGCTCATCGGCCAGCTCCGCACGGGCCTCGTCGTCGCTGACGACGCGGCGCACGAACCGCTGCCCCTCGCGGACGATGCGCTGCATCTCTTTGTCGATGGCCTTGAGGTCGTCGGGCGTGAACGGCTCTGCGGTGCCGAAGTCGTAGTAGAAGCCGTCCGTGATCGGCGGCCCGATGCCGAGGTTCGTCTGCGGACGGATGCGCTGGACGGCCTGGGCCAGCACGTGCGCGGTCGAGTGCCGCAGGATGTTGAGTCCGTCGAGGCTGTCGATCGTCACCGGTTCGACGATGTCGGATGCCTCGACCTTCGCGGCGAGGTCCTTCAGGTCGCCGTTCACGCGCATCGCGACGACGGCGCGGTCAGAGAAGAGGGCGAATCCGTCGACGGGGTACGAGACGTCCGACGGAATGGTGAGGTCGGTCACGGGAGTTCTCCAGGAGGAATGGCTCGGATGGCTCAGCTTCGCAACGCACGAGGCGTGCTGCCCGCTCGGGCCTAGAGCGTTCGCCGCGGACGCACGGGTACGACGGCCGGGCGGTTCCAGACGACAAGCTCCATGCCGTCGAGTCTAGTCGCGCCCCACCGGCGCCTCAGGCGACGGTCAGATCGACCTGGATCTCGCTCGCGAGCTGCTCGAGCCGGACGACGACGTCCGATAGGGCGGTGCCGTCCGCGGCGCGGGCGGTCACGCTCGCCTCGAACAGTTCGCCGCCGGCCATGGGCGCTGCGGTGGTGCGGCTCGTGAACCGGTCGATCGTCAGCCCGCCGGCGACGAGTGCGTGTGTGACGTCGCGCACGATCCCCGGGCGGTCGTTGCCGAGGACGGTGAACGTCACCCGCTCCCCCGCCGCGGGAGCGGCGTCGGCCCGGCCGCGATACGGGGTGATGTTCAGCAGCCCGCTCATCTCGCCCAGCGCACCGGTGAGCGCGTCCGCCCGGTCGTCGGACACCTCGACCAGGACGATGCCGGCGAACGCCCCGGCGAGTTCGGCCAGTTCGCTGCGGGCCCAGTTGCCGCCGTGTTCGGCGATCAGGTCGGCGAGCTGCTGGACGAGGCCGGCGCGGTCGTCGCCGACCACGGTGAGCACGAGGTGAGCCATGAACCCGAGCCTACGTCGTCGACGTGCCGGCGGCGACGGGCGCGCCTGGACCGACGCTGCATCCGGTCAGGTGTGCACCGGCGTGCGCTGCTCTGCAGAGGCTTCGACCTCGGCCGGCTTCGTCGTCGTCGCGGCATCAGACGGCGGCTCCGGCCGAGCGGGCGTCGCACGCTTGCGCACGAAGCGGGCCAGATGATGGGCGGGGCGCTCGGCCACGAGCCAGAACAGCCACGCCACCAGCACCGCCAGCGGCACAGCCGTCAGCAGCGTCCACGGCATCGCGTCCGTCACGTTCGCCATGAGGATCACGATCGGCTCGTGGATGAGGTACAGGCTGAACGAGATCGCGCCGAGCCAGGCGACCGGCCGCCACGTGAGCACGTGCCGGAGCGTGTCGCAGTGCACCGCGGCGACCACCAGGATCCCGGCGCCGGCGACGATCGGCGCCTGCGCGAGCGTGACGGCGGCGGGGTGGCCGAGGGGAGCCAGCAGCAGCCAGTGCATGCTGAGCATGATCGCGGCGAGCACCAGCACGCCGCTCCAGACCAGCCAGCCCAGGCGCCGGGTCGCGCGTTCGACGACGGCCGAGATGCGGTCCCACATCCCTTCTATCGCCACGCCGACGCCGAAGATCGGCAGGTACTGCAGCGACGCGACGTCCTGACTGGCGCCGATGGTCGACGCGACGATGCAGGCCAGCCCCAGCATCCATGCCGGAATCAGCCGGGCGAAGTAGGCAGCCACCGGCAGCAGCAGCGAGAAGATGACCTCCCACCGCAGCGTCCACAACGGCGAGACGACGCCGGACGTGCCGCCGAGCAGCGTCAGATCCTGCAGGATGTCGTGCACGGGATAGCCGGTTGTGCGCCCCGTGAGCCAGGGGCTCGGCGGCGCACCGTTGTGCGGGAGGAGCAGGATCGCGAAGGCGAACGCGACCGCGGCGATCACCGGGACGTACAGGCGAAGGATGCGCGAGGGGAAGTACGCGAACCAGTCGAACGAGCGGGAGCGGACCGCCCTTGCCAGCACGAAGCCCGACAGCACGAAGAACACCACCACGGCCTCGGCGCCACCCCACAGCAGGTGCAGCGGCGTGTAGACCATCGCGATCCGCAGCGGGTTCTCGGGGACGTTGCCGCCGTAGTATGCGGCGGCGTAGGACGGCGAGACGAGAAGCGCGTGGTGGACCACCACGACAAGCGCCGCGATGCCGCGGAGCCCATCGAGAGCGGACAGTCGTGTAGCTGCTGGCATCTCTTCGACGTTACGAACCCGTTATGCAAGGCGGCTGAGGATCGGGGGGTTGTGAGAGGAATCTCATTGCCGGCGAAGTCGGCCGAGACGCAGAAAACCCCCGGCGAACCAGGGGTTTCGGTCAGTGCGCGATACTGGGATCGAACCAGTGACCTCTTCCGTGTCAGGGAAGCGCGCTACCGCTGCGCCAATCGCGCCTGTACAGGCTTTTCACTTGTCTGTGCGGACTTGCGGCCGCGAGTGGAGGTGGCGACGGGATTCGAACCCGTGTAAACGGCTTTGCAGGCCGGTGCCTAGCCTCTCGGCCACGCCACCGCGTGGTTCGAACCCCACGGCGTGCTCCCCGGAAGGGAACCCCGCACTCGAGCGGATGACGAGACTCGAACTCGCGACCCTCACCTTGGCAAGGTGATGCGCTACCAACTGCGCTACATCCGCATTTTCGCGACCGGATCTCTCCGGCGCAGATACGACTCTAACTGATTCCGACCGTCACGCAAAACCGGCTGCAGGCCGCGCGTGTCATGCCCGTTCGGTTCGGCGAGGCCGCCGAGATCGGGTAGAGTCTTCTCGCAGCCGTTCGCGGCCGCGGGCGATTGGCGCAGTTGGTAGCGCGCTTCCTTCACACGGAAGAGGTCGTCGGTTCGAGTCCGGCATCGCCCACAGAGAAAGCCTCCGTCGATCGGGGGCTTTTTGGGTTCTGATCGGGCTTGCATCGTGCGCATCGATGCGCCGCTCACCGCACGAGTGCGCACACGAGCGCCGCGACCGACAGCGCGAAGAACAGCAGAGGCGACGGCAGGCTCTTGTAGGCGCGGGCTCTCACATGCACTCCGAGCGCGACGGCGAAGAACAGCACCAGCCCGATGGCCGCCGCGACACCCACCGCCGCAAAGCCCAGGAGACCTGCGGTGAGACCGATGGCACCGGCGGCCTGCAGTGCGGCGAAGACGGGGATGCCGGACTCGGGCAGTTCGACGTCGCCGAGATTGGCGATGATGAATCGCGCGCGGGCGAACGTGGCGGCTGCGACCAGCGCGTTGGCAGAGATCGCGATGATGGTGATGACGACAGAGATCATGATCGTCCCCTCGTGCTGCGGGAGCGGAGCTCGCTCCCCTGAAGCCTTGACGACGTAGCCTGAGCGAACGTGAGGTCGGCGGTCGGACGATGCCTCCCCTCACATCCGGCTCGGTCGTTTCGTCATGCTTGCGGGGGACTATGCGGACAGGAGGTCGCCGATGACGGATGAAGCCGATCGCGGCATGCTGATCAACGTCGCCTACCGGCTGCTGGGCTCTGTCGCAGAGGCGGAGGACGCCGTGCAGGACGCGTACGAGCGCTGGTACCGGCAACCCGATGAGCGCCGCCGCGAGATCGCCTCCCCCACCGCATGGCTGGTGACCGTCACGACGCGGATCTGCCTCGACATCCTCGGCTCTGCACGGGCGCGACGCGAGCGGTACGTCGGTCAGTGGCTGCCCGAGCCCGTCCCCGGCAACACCCGATGGACGAGCCAGGCGCCGATGATGCGCGCCGACGATCCGGCCGACCGCGTCTCGCTCGACGAATCACTGAGCATGGCGCTGCTGGTCGTGCTCGAGACGATGACGCCGGCCGAGCGGGTCGCGTTCGTGCTGCACGACGTCTTCAGCTACACGTTCGCCGAGATCGGCACGATCGTCGGCCGGTCGCCCCAGGCGTGCCGCCAGCTCGCGTCCGCGGCGCGACGGAGGGTGCGAGAAACGCGCAGCGAGCGCGCATCACCGCACGAGCACGAGCGCGTGGTGGGCGCGTTCAAGAACGCGCTCGAAACGGGTGACCTCGACGCACTCGTCGCCGTGCTCGATCCGAACGTGCTGGCGGTGCCCGACGGCGGCGGGCGTGTGCGTGCCGCGGTCGAGCCGCTGCATGGCGCCGAGGACATCGCACGCTACCTGCTGCAGCTGTACCGTCTGCAACCGGATCTCACCTTCCGCCTCACCACCGTCAACGGTCAGGTCGGGCTCGTCGGGCGCGACGGCGCCGGCAACACGCTGGCCATCGCCGCCGTCGAGGTCGCACGGGGTCTGATCCGAAGGCTCTGGGTCACCCGGAACCCGGACAAGCTCACGCGGTGGCCGGGCGTCGCCGTTCCCCCGCTGCCCTCGACCTCTCCGTCGTGAGCGGCTGAATCCTGTGCCGCGCGGTTCAACGGTCGACGGCCCAGCCGTACCGGTGGTGCAGCACGGCGGCCACCGTCCCGAACCGCTCGCGGTCCAGCGCCGCCGCCTCACGACGTACCCCGTAGCGGTGCACGAGATAGAACTGGTCCACGTCGACCCAGGACTCGCGGCCCTGGCCGTCCCACGAGCCCGAGCCGATGGACAGGAAGTCGTGGTCGCCGTCGTGCGGCTTGCTGGTCAGCTTCACCGCGTACGCGTGCTCGTCGTCGCAGCGGCCGATGATGAGCACCGGGCGGTCCTTGCCCTGCGTCGGATCGTCCTGGTACGGAACCCAGGTCCACACGATCTCGCCGGCGTCCGGCGCACCGTTCACGCGCGGCGCATACGAGATCCGCAGCGCCGCGCGTCCCGGGACCGGGATCTCCACGGTCGCGGTGCCACCGGCGCGCCCCGGCGATGCGGACCGGCGGCCGTTGACAGGCCGACGCGCCGTGCGGCGCGGGGCGGGCCGGAACAGGCCGATGAGGCGGGAGAGGATGCCGGTGCCGGTGCTCATCCGGTCACCATATCCGGCCGCGCCGCCGTCGGCGTGCGCGGCTCACGCGGCTTCGGGGACGAAGGCGTACCCCTCCTCGCCGTGGACCGCGGCATCCACTCCCGCGACCTCGTCGTCGCTGCACACACGGAACCCGATCGTGCGCTCGATCGCCCAGCCGGCGATCCAGGCGATGCCGAACGAGAACACCAGCACCGCCCCGGCGGCGATCGCCTGCACGATCAGCTGGTCGAGGCCGCCGCCGGTGAACAGGCCGGTGCCGGTGGCGAACAGCCCCAGGTACAGGGTGCCGATGACTCCGCCGACGAGGTGCACGCCGACCACGTCCAGCGAGTCGTCGAAGCCGAGCAGGTACTTCAGGTCGATCGCCTTCGCGCATGCGGCGCCCGCGATGGCCCCGAGCAGCAGCGCCCAGCCGGGCGTGAGGTTCGCACAGGCCGGCGTGATGGCCACGAGCCCCGCCACCGCTCCCGAGGCCGCCCCCACCGAGCTCGGCTTGCGCCCCGTGAGCCGCTCGACCAGAAGCCATCCGAGCACCGCCGCCGCTCCCGCGCCGAGCGTGTTCACGATGATGAGCCCGATCGGCGAGCCTCCCTGCGCGATGCCGCCGCCCAGGGCCGCAGCCCCGCCGTTGAATCCGAACCAGCCGAACCAGAGCAGGCTCGCCCCCACCAGCACGAGCGGCACGTTGTGCGGTTTGTGCCCGGCGTGGCCGAAGTCCACCCGCTTGCCGAGCACGAGCGCCAGGGCGAGGGCCGCAGCGCCGGCGTTGATGTGCACCGCGGTGCCCCCGGCGTAGTCGATCACGTTCGCCGACAGGCCGAGGTGCGTGCCGAGCGTGGCGATCCAGCCGTGCGGGTTCCACACCCACCCCGACACGACGAAGTAGTCGAGTGTGACGAACGCGCCGACGAACAGCATCCACGGGCCGAACCGGGCTCGATCGGCGATCGCGCCCGAGATCAGCGCGACCGTGATGATCGCGAACGTGGCACCGTAGGCCACCCCCACCAGGTCGACGTTCGCCGTCGCCCCGCCGGTGAGCGCCGACAGTCCGAAGTCGGCGAACGGGTCGCCGACCACGCCTTGCCAGCCGTGGGAGACGTCCTGCATCGAGTAGCCGTAGAGGATCCACAGCACAGCGACCAGGCCCATCGCCCCGAAGCTGAGCATCATCATGCTCACCACGCTCTTGGCCCGCACGAGCCCGCCGTAGAAGAAGGCGACCCCGGGCGTCATCAGCAGCACCAGGGCGGTCGCGACGATGTACCAGGTGAGGTTTCCGCTGTCCATGGGCACAGTCTTCGCTGTGGCCGTTTCGCGGGCGGTCGCCGCGCGTTTCGCGCATGTTACGGTCGGCGCCCCGGTGTGAACGTCGTGTTTCGGGACCTCCCGTGCGTGCCCGTCAGGAGGAGGTCAGCGCGATCAGCCGCGAGATCGCCCGCTGGTACTTCTTGCGGTACCCGCCGGCGAGCATCTCCTCGCTGAACACGTCGCTGAGCGCCACCCCGGTCGCGCGGACGGGGATCTGCGCGTCGTACGCGCGGTCGACGAATGCGACGAACCGCAGGGCTGCGGACTGGTCGTCCAGCTGCACGACGCCCCGCAGACCGACGACGTCGACCCCGTCGATGAGGCGGATGTACCGGGACGGATGCACCCGGGCGAGGTGCGCGACGAGATCTGCGAACGCGTCGTCCGACACGACGCGGTCGGCTGCGGCATCCATCTCGCGCGCGTAGCCGGCGTCGTCGAGCACGACCGCCACGCCGTCGATCGCGCGCTGCCGGTAGTCGGTGCCGTCGATGCGCACGGTCTGGAAGCTGTCGCTCATCGCCTGGATCTCGCGCAGGAAGTCCTGGGCGGCGAACCGGCCCTCGCCGAGCGCGTTGGGCGGTGTGTTGGATGTCGCGGCCAGCCGCGTGCCGGTGGCCACGAGCTCGCCCAGCAGCCGGGTCATGACCATCGTGTCGCCGGGATCGTCGAGCTCGAACTCGTCGATGCACAACAGCTGCGAGCCGCGGAACAGCTCGACCGTCTTCTGGTAGCCGAGGGCGCCGACCAGCGCCGTGTACTCGATGAACGAGCCGAAGTACTTCCGGCTGGCGGGCATCGCGTGGTACACCGACGCGAGCAGGTGGGTCTTGCCGACGCCGAACCCGCCGTCGAGGTACACGCCGGGCTTCGTCTCGGGCTGCTTCTTCGCGCGGCGGAACAGGCCGCCCCTCGCCACGGGTGCGTGCGGCGAGCTGAAGGCCTCGAGCAGCTCTTTCGCGGCCTGCTGCGACGGATAGGCCGGGTCCGGACGGTACGTGTCGAACGTCGCGTCGCGGAACTGCCGCGGCGGAACGAGCGCGGCGACCATCTCGTCGCCGGTCACCTGGGGAACTCGATCGGTCAGGTGCACGACGCCCTGGGGCCGGGTCACGTCGGGCTGCGTCGCGTGGGGCTGCGTTCTGGAGTGCACGGGGTGGGTTCTCCTGGCCGGACCTGCCATGGCAGGCCGAGCATTTCGGATTGTGAAGGAAAGGATCCGGCGCCCGAACGGGCGGCTACTCTCGAATGAGAGACGGAGTCCAGATTACGCCGTCCACCCGACAACACCCTGATCCCGCCCACACCCTGGTCATCCGGGATCCACTGATCCGAGGAGCCTTCCATGTCCGTCGAGCTCGATACCTCGTCCGCCAAGTTCGCCGAGTACTCCGAACCCGGGCGTCTGGTCACCGCCGACTGGCTGCAGGAACGTCTCGGTCAGCCGGGACTCGTGGTCGTCGAGTCCGACGAGGACGTGCTGCTCTATGAGACCGGCCACATCCCCGGCGCGGTCAAGGTCGACTGGCACACCGAGCTGAACGACCCGGTGGTGCGCGACTACGTCGACGGCGAGGGCTTCGCGCAGCTGCTGAGCCGCAAGGGCATCTCGCGCGACGACACGATCGTCATCTACGGCGACAAGAACAACTGGTGGGCCGCGTACGCGCTCTGGGTGTTCTCGCTGTTCGGCCACGACGACGTCCGCCTGCTGGACGGGGGCCGCGATCTGTGGATCGCCGAGGGACGGCCGCTCACGACCGACCCGACCGTGCGTCCGGCCGCCGAGTACCCCGTCGTCGCGCGCGACGACTCCGTTTTGCGGGCATACAAGGAGGACGTCCTGGCGCACCTGGGCAAGCCGCTGATCGACGTGCGCTCGCCCGAGGAGTACAGCGGACAGAAGACGCACATGCCCGAGTATCCGCAGGAGAGCTCGCTGCGCGGCGGCCACATCCCCTCGGCCAAGAGCGTGCCGTGGAAGCGGGCCGTCGCCGACGACGGCACGTTCAAGACGCGCACCGAGCTCGAGGCCATCTACCGCGACGAGGTCGGGCTGACCGACGCCGAGCCGATCATCGCCTACTGCCGCATCGGTGAGCGCTCGAGCCACACCTGGTTCGTCCTGCAGCACCTGCTCGGCTTCGACGACGTGCGCAACTACGACGGCTCGTGGACCGAATGGGGCTCGGCCGTACGGGTGCCGATCACTGCGGGCAGCGAGCCCGGCGAGGTTCCGGCGACCGTGACGGCGGGTCGCTGAGAGTCCGGAGGCAAGGGCGAGGATGACGCACGTACCCGACGCGCTGGCAGAGATCCGCGACGAGTTCCTCGAACTCGACGAGCCCGATCGACTGCAGCTGCTGCTCGAGTTCTCGCGTGAGCTGCCCGAGGTGCCCGAGCGGTATCGGGAGCATCCCGAACTGACCGAACGGGTCGCGGAGTGCCAGTCGCCGGTGTTCGTCGTGACCGAGATCGGCGACGACGGCCGGGTCACGATGCACGCCACGGCCCCGGTCGAGGCGCCGACCACGCGGGGGTTCGCGAGTATCCTCGCGCAGGGGATCAGCGGGCTCACGGTCGACGAGGTGCTGCAGATCCCCGGCGACTACCCGCAGACTCTGGGGCTGACCCGCGCGGTCTCTCCCCTGCGCATATCGGGGATGACCGGGATGCTCGCCCGCGCCCAGCGACAGGTGCGCATGCTGTCCACACCGTGACCGGGCCTACCGCGCGTCAGGGCATCGCGCCGCGCTACGAGTGCGCCGCGATGCCCTGACCGGCCAGCCAGTCGGTGATGGTGCTCGTCCAGCGCTCGGAGTCGTAGTTCCACAGCTTCGTGTGCCGCGCGACCTGGAACACCTCGAGCCGGACGAGGTCGGGCCGCGCCTCGGCGAGTCGGTGCGAGGCCTCCGACGGCACGAATCCATCGTCGTCGCTGTGCAGGATCAGGATCGGATGCCGCAGCTCGGCCGCGCGCGCGACGATGTCGAGGCGATCCAGCGGAATGGCTCGGCTGCGGGTCAGCGGCGCCGCCCAGTCGCTCTGCAGTGCGTTCATCGCCAGATCCGTGACGGGTTCGGGCAGTCGCAGCTGGCGGGCCTGGAAGTCGAGCACGGATCGCCAGTCGATGACCGGCGAGTCGAGCACCAGGCCGGCGATCGCCTCGCGGTGCGCGGAGTTGAGCGCGGCCTGCAGCGCGATCGCGCCGCCCATCGACCAGCCCATGAGCACGACCCGGCGGGCCCCGCGGCGCAGCGCGAAGCCGATCGCGGCGTCGACGTCCCGCCACTCGGTCGCACCGAGCCCGTACGATCCGTCTTTCGTGCGCGGCCCCTCGGTGTCGTTGCGGTACGCCACCACGAGCACCGGCATGCCGGCCGCGTGGAACAGCGGTACCGCACGCAGGCACTCGGCCCGCTTCGCGCCCCGACCGTGGATCTGGATGACCCAGGTGTCGGCATCCTCCTCTCCGGCGAACAGCCACGCCGGGCTCGGGCCCAGCGACGTGCCGATCAGCTCGTTCGTGAACGGCAGGTGCAGCTGCTCAGGCTCGTCGAAATACCAGCCGCTGAAGCCCGCCTGCGACGACAGTCGCGCGTCGGGGCCGATCTCGGTGAGCAGCTTGCGCTTGACTCCGGCCGCATCCGCTCCGAGCACGGTGCCGAGCTTGATGTACGACGCCGTGCCGGACGTGAACAGGCCGTAGCGACCGGGCAGCTCGGTATCGAGACTGCGGGCGAGGGTGATCGTCTGTGCGGCGAGGTCGAGCCCGACGATCGTGGTGTCCATCTCACGCGGTGCCGGCGTGACGACCTTGCGCGCGACGCGCATCGAGACGGCCGCCCACACGCCGGTCACGGCGACGAGGGCGGTGGCCAGCACCGCGATCGCTGCGCCGAAGCCTGCGCGGGCAGGGCGGGATGCGCCGCCCGATGCGGCGCGCCTGGAGTGGTTCATCGACGCTTCACTCTAGTCTGTCCGCGTGGCAGAATCTGGGCGGTCCACCGTCTTCGACGACGTCGTCGAGCGCCTGCGCGCGATGACGTTCCGCGGCGACCTGTCGGTGCGTGAGATCGCGCCGCCCACGGGGCTCGCGCCGTTCGCCTTCGCCTTGGCCGGAGACGTGCGCCCAGACGCCGACACCGGCGAGTCGCCGTACGGCACCGGACGCCTCGTGGTGCTGCACGACCCCGCAGAGCCGGACGCGTGGGGCGGCGGATGGCGTATCGTGAGCTTTGCGCAGGCTCCCCTCGAACTCGAGATCGGCAGCGATCCGCTGCTGGCCGACGTGGCATGGTCATGGCTGGTCGACGCGCTGCGGACTCGCGACGCCGAGTACCACGACGCAGCGGGCACCGCGACCAAGACCCTGTCGCGCGGCTTCGGCTCCCTGGCGGCGGAAGGCGACGGCTCGCAGATCGAACTGCGTGCGTCGTGGTCGCCCGCCGGCGACCTCGTGCCGCACGTGGACGCCTGGGCCGAACTGGTGTGCATGCTCGCGGGCCTGCCTCCCGGTTCAGAGGGCATGGAAGTGATCTCGACACGAAGGATGATGCGTGACTGACTACCAGGTGCTGTCCGACCAGGCCGAGCTGCACAGGGCCGCGGACGCACTGGCCGCAGGGTCCGGCCCGGTCGCGGTGGACGTCGAACGCGCCTCGGGCTACCGCTACTCGCAGCGGGCATACCTGGTGCAGATGTTCCGCCGCGACGCGGGGACGTTCCTGTTCGATCCGCCGGCGATCGGCGATTTCTCGGCTCTGCAGGCGGCGATCGGCGACCAGGAGTGGATCCTGCACGCCGCCAGTCAGGACCTGCCGTCGCTGCGCGAGCTCGCGCTGCTGCCGCCGGTGATCTTCGACACCGAGCTCGCCGCGCGGCTGCTCGGCCACGAGCACGTGGGGCTGGGAGCGGTCGTGGAGGAGACGCTCGGCATCACGCTGGCCAAGGCGCACTCGGCCGCCGACTGGTCGACGCGTCCGCTGCCGCAGCCGTGGCTGGAGTACGCCGCGCTGGACGTGGTGCACCTGGTCGACGTCCGCGACGCACTGGCGCGAGAGCTGGATGCCACGCACAAGACGGACTTCGCCGCACAGGAGTTCGCGGCCGAGCTGGCGCGCCCGCCCAAGCCGCCGCGCGAAGACCCCTGGCGGCGTCTCAGCGGCCTGCACACCGTGCGCGGGCGCCGCGCCTTCGCGATCGCGCGCGAGCTCTGGTCGGCGCGCGAGGAGTATGCGCGCGAACAGGACGTGTCGCCGGGGCGGCTGGTCCCCGACCGGTCCCTGGTGGCCGCGATCCGCGCCGACCCGCAGACGAAGGCCGAGCTGGCCGCGGTGAAGGAGTTCAACGGCCGCGCCAGCCGCTCGCAGCTGGACCGTTGGTGGACGGCGATCGAGCGGGGGCGCGCGTCTACCGACCTGCCCCTGGAACGCGTGCGCGGCGACGGACTGCCGCCCGTGCGGGCCTGGCACGATCGCAATCCCGACGCCGAGCGGCGCATCAAGGCTGCCCGTCCCGTCGTCGAATCCCACGCCGACGAGCTGCACATGCCGACCGAGAACCTGCTCACGCCCGAGCTGCTGCGCCGCGCCGCATGGGAACCCCGCGAACCCGTGTCGCAGGAATCGGTGGCCGGTCAGCTCACCGAGCTCGGCGCACGCCGGTGGCAGGTTGAAGAGACGGCACAGCTGATCGCCGATGCGTTTGTGGCTTCTGCGCAAGAGGACTTTGTCGCTTCCGCGCAACAGGCCGAGGACCCCGCCGAAGCCGCTTCGTAGGTTCGCCACACCCGGTTCGGACGCCGCGAAGGGCCCTGCCTAGGCTTGAGCCATCCCTACTTTTGGAGGCAGAGTGGCCGAGCTTTCGGACGTCTACTTCGTCGATGGAGTGCGCACCCCGTTCGGGCGCGCCGGCGAAAAGGGCATGTACTGGAACACCCGCGCCGATGACCTCGCCGTCAAGGCGACCATCGGCCTCATGGAACGCAACCCGGGCGTTCCCGCGGACCGCATCGACGACGTCGCGATCGCCGCGACCAGCCAGACCGGCGACCAGGGCCTGACCCTCGGCCGCTCGGTGGCGATCCTCGCCGGACTCCCCCAGACGGTTCCGGGCTTCGCGATCGACCGGATGTGCGCGGGCGCGATGACGAGTGTCGCCATGATGTCGGCATCCATCGCGTCGGGCATGTACGACCTCGCCCTCGCGGGCGGCGTCGAGCACATGGGCCACCACCCGATCGGTTCGAACGCCGATCCGAACCCGCGGTTCGTCGCCGAGAAGATGGTCGACCCGGCGGCGCTGAACATGGGCGTGACCGCTGAGCGCATCCACGACCGCTTCCCGCAGCTGACCCGCGAGCGCGCCGACCGCTTCGGCATGCTCAGCCAGCACAAGGCCCAGGCCGCATACGACGCCGGCCGGTTCCAGGCCGATCTGGTGCCCGTGGCGATCAAGGGCGCCGACGGGGCCTGGGGCCTGGCCACCGAGGACGAGGGCCGACGCCCGAACACGACGATGGAGGACCTCGCGGGTCTGAAGACCCCGTTCCGCCCGCACGGGCGGGTCACTGCCGGCACCTCGTCGCCGCTGACCGACGGCGCGACGATGTCGCTGATCGCGGGCGGCGACGCCGTGAAGGAGTTCGACCTCGCCCCCAAGATGAAGCTCCTGTCGTTCGCGTTCGCGGGCGTCCAGCCCGAGATCATGGGCATCGGCCCCATCCCCTCGACCGAGAAGGCGCTGCGCAAGGCGGGGCTGTCGATCGACGACATCGGGCTGTTCGAGCTGAACGAGGCCTTCGCGATCCAGGTGATCTCGCTGCTCGACCACTTCGGCATCGCCGACGACGACCCGCGTGTCAACCAGTGGGGCGGGGCCATCGCGCTCGGCCATCCCCTGGCGGCGTCGGGCGTGCGCTTGATGATCCAGCTCGCGGCCCAGTTCGCCGAGCGTCCCGACGTCCGCTACGGGCTGACCGCGATGTGCGTCGGCCTCGGGCAGGGCGGCTCGGTCGTCTGGGAGAACCCGCACTACAACGGCAAGCGCAAGAAGTAAGGCATCGGGAATGACGAATTACGACGAGATCGACTTCTCGCCCATCCAGTCCCTCACCGAGGGCGAGGTGGTCACGCACTCACCCGTGCGCGACATCCGCCTCGCGTCGGGCAGAGTGCTCGCCCTGATCACGCTCGACAACGGGCGCGACCACACCCGCCCGAACACGCTGGGCCTGGCCACGATGACCGAGCTCGGCGACACGCTCACCGCTCTCGCGTCCCGTGCCGGGGCCGGCGAGATCCAGGCCGTCGGCATCACCGGCAAGCAGTACATCATGGCCGCCGGCGCCGATCTCAGCGACATCACCAAGGTGGGCTCGAAGGCCAACGCCAAGCTCGTGGCACAGCTCGGGCACAAGGTGCTCGGCTCGCTGTCCGATCTGGGTGTGCCCACGTTCGCGTTCGTGAACGGACTCGCCCTCGGCGGGGGCCTGGAGATCGCCCTCAACTCGACGTACCGGACGGTGGATGCCTCGGCCGCCGCGATCGCGCTGCCCGAGGTGTTCCTGGGCATCATCCCCGGGTGGGGCGGTGCGTACCTGCTGCCCAACCTCATCGGCATCGAGAACGCGCTCGAGGTGGTCATCTCGAACCCGCTCAAGCAGAACCGGATGCTGAAGCCGCAGCAGGCGTACGATCTCGGCATCTTCGACGCGATCTTCGGGCCGGCGAACTACCTCGAGGAGTCGCTGCGCTGGGCCGATAGCGTGCTGGACGGCACGGTCAAGGTCGAGCGCAAGAACGTCCCCGGCAAGATCGAGCGGACCGTCAAGTGGCCCGTCGCGATCAAGGTCGCCCGCGGCATGCTCGAGTCCAAGATCGGCACCGTGCCCCGCTCCCCCTACGCCGCGCTCGAGCTGCTCGAGAAGGCCCGCAGCGGCACATCGCCGAAGGACAAGGCCGAAGGCTTCGCACGCGAGGACGAGACCCTCGCCGACCTCGTCACCGGCGACCAGTTCGCGGCATCCATGTATGCCTTCGACCTCGTGCAGAAGCGCGCCAAGCGCCCCGTCGGGGCTCCCGACAAGGAGCTCGCCCGCAAGGTCACGAAGGTCGGCGTGATCGGGGCGGGCCTCATGGCCAGCCAGTTCGCGCTGCTGTTCGTGCGCAGGCTGCAGGTGCCTGTGGTGATCACCGACATCGACCAGGCGCGCGTCGACAAGTGCCTGGCGTACATCCACGACGAGATCGGCAAGCTCGAGGCCAAGGGCCGCGTCGACGCCGACACCGCGAACAAGCTGCGCGGGCTGATCCACGGCACGACCGACAAGACCGAGTACGCCGACTGTGACTTCGTGATCGAGGCCGTGTTCGAAGAGGTGGGCGTTAAGCAGCAGGTGTTCGGTGAGATCGAGCAGATCATCGCCGAGGACGCGATCCTGGCCACCAACACCTCGTCGCTGTCGGTGGAGGAGATCGGCTCGAAGCTCGCGCATCCCGAACGCCTGGTCGGCTTCCACTTCTTCAACCCGGTGGCGGTGATGCCGCTGATCGAGATCGTGAAGACGCCGCATACGACGGATGCCGCCCTCGCGACGGCGTTCGTGGTGGCACGCGGCCTCGGCAAGAACGCGGTGCTCACCGCCGACGCACCCGGATTCGTGGTGAACCGGCTGCTGGCCAAGGTGATGGGTGAAGCCGCGCGCGCCGTCTACGAGGGCACGCCCGTCGAGAAGGTCGAGAAGGCGTTCGCCCCGCTCGGCCTGCCGATGGGCCCGTTCCAGCTCATCGACCTGGTGGGCTGGAAGGTCGCCGCGCACGTGCAGGACACGATGGCGCACGCCTTCCCCGACCGGTTCTACGCGAACGAGAACTTCCACGCGCTGGCCGAGCTGCCCGAGATCGTCGAGAAGGACAAGGGCGGCCGCGTCACCGGCTGGACGAAGGCCGCCGCGAAGGTGGTCAAGCCCGCCCTAGGCGCGCCACCCGTGGACGACGCGACGATCCTCGCCCGCGTGCAGGACGGCCTGGCGCAGGAGATCCGCCTCATGCTGGACGAAGGCGTGGTGCCCGAGGTCGAAGACATCGACCTGTGCCTGATCCTCGGCGCCGGCTGGCCGTTCATCGACGGCGGCGCGTCGCCGTATCTCGATCGCGAAGGCGCCTCCGAGCGGGTGTTCGGCGACACGTTCCACCACCCGCCGGTGCGTGGCATCCAGGTCTGAGAGCCGCCTTCCTCGCCTCGCGCGAGGGGATCTCACGGAACGAGGGCCCTTTCGTCGAAAAGGGCCCCCGTTCGGTGCATACTCCTCGCCTCGCCCGAGGGGCGACGGTGCTGGGCGACGCAAGCGGCCGGGCAGTGGGGTGCGGCGGTCAGTACAGCTCGTCCTCGGACGGGGCATCCGCACGACCGGCGGCGTCGCCCCGGGCGAGGATCAGTGCGGCGACGGCGAACACGAGCATGATGACTCCGACCGGGTTCGCGAAGCCGATGGCGATGCCGAGTGCAGGCTCGGATCCGCCGGTGAGGATCGTCCGCAGGCCGTCGGCGGTCACGTCGGGGATCATCAGGCCCAGCAGCACGGCGCACCCCCACGAGGCGTACATGGTGGCGGACGTGGCGCGGCGATGGCGGAATCCGCGGCTGCCGGTGCGCACCACGCCCTGCGCGATGAACAGGTGCAGCACGACCAGCACGGGAGCGAGGGTGAGCGCGTAGACCGGGGTCAGCTCTCCCGCGACACCGAACAGCGCGCGCCCGAAGGCGATCCAGGCTGCCAGAAGAACGCCGACGACGACGATGAGGATTCCAGGGAGCGAGCGGGTCTGCACGTCTCCACGCTACCGAAGCCCCGACCGGCGCCGAACCGGGCCGCCGATAGACTCCCGCCATGCCGCATGCACCGCTGTCCGCATCCCCGGGCGAGACGCCGTCGGATGCGCCCATGCGGTTCACTCCGCTCGCCGGAACGGCAGCGGGAAACGACTTCGTGGCCGGGCTGCTGAGCCCGGTCACGGCCGTGGCGGTGGCTCTCGGCGCGATCTCGACCGGCCGGGGCTGGTGGTGCGCCATGCGCAAGGCGCTGCGTCCGCCGCGCGCCGCTCGACAGCGCCCAGCGTGACGGCGCGGCGCGCCCGCTGCGGGACTGTCGAGATGGTCCAGATCACGAGCCGGCCGACGGGTCATTGTCGGTGGGCGGATTCGGGTGTAGACCTGATCCGTCCGATTCGCATCAGCGGTGTCGGTTCTGGGAAATGGGGAACATGAAATGAAGAGTCAGTCGCGGCTGAAGGCTGTGGGAGCCTTGGTCGCAACAGCGGCGCTGCTGCTGTGGGGTGGGCCGGCCATGGCGGCCCCGAACGGCGGCACAGCGCTCATGTGCACGGGCGGAGACATCGCCTCGGGTACGTATTCGTCGATCACCGTCACCGGTCACTGCACCGTGACCGAGGACGCGACGATCAGCGTCACCGGAAACATCACGGTCGCAGCCGGAGCGATCCTCGAGGCCGACGGTGCGCCGTCGACCATCACTGTCGGCCACAACGTCACGGCAGGTCCCGGTGCGTGGATCGCGCTGGGATGCACGCTGGCCCACGGCGGGTGCAGCACCCTGAAGGCGGACGTGCTGGTCAAGGGCAACGTGACGCTGGACCACGTGTTCAACGCCGCCCTGAACGGCATCACCGTCAACGGCAACGTCACCTCGATGGGCGGGGGCGCCGGGCTGGACTTCCCGGGCTTCATCCCGTTCTCGGTCAAGGACGACATCATCGGCGGCAACCTCACCGTCTCGGGGCTGACCACCACCTGGTTCGGAGTCATCCGCACCTCTGTGGGTCGCAACGTCACGCTCACGTCGATCAAGGTCAGCGACCCGGACGGCAATGAGATCGTCCACGACGTCATCGGCAGGAACCTGACCTGCACGGCCATGAACGTGCCGCCGCAGTTCGGCGACGCGACCGAGGAGAGCAGCGACCCGGCCTATCCGTACAGCATGGTGGGCGGCCACGCCAACGGTCAGTGCGGCTTCGTGCTGGCACCCTGATCGCATCACCCGCACCCGTCGCGTCGACGCCGTGTTCGGCGACGCGACGGTGTTGCCGGGTCCGGCCGCGGACGTGACCCTGTCAGTCCGCCCGACGGGCGGCGTCGGCTGCCCGCTGGCTTCCGGCGCGCACGGGACGCGCGGAGGGGATCCGTGTCCCCTGCACCTGTCCGACGACGTCCTGCGCGATCCTGGCGGCTGTGAGCCCTGCGTCGCGAAGGATCTCGTCGCGGGAGGCGTGCGGGATGAACTCGTCAGGCAGTCCCAGCTCGTCCACGGCGGTGTCGACGCCCGCCTCGCGCAGCACCTGGCGTACGCGGGTGCCGACGCCTCCGACGCGGATGCCGTCCTCGATCGTGATCACGAGCCGGTGGGATGCCGCGAGCGCGACGATCGAGTCCGGCACCGGCACGACCCACCGCGGGTCGGCGACGGTCGCACCGATCCCCTGCGCGCGCAGCCGGGTCGCGACGTCCATCGCGAGGCGCGCCATCGGGCCGACCCCGATCAGTAGGACGTCGGATTCATCGCCGCGGGCGAGAATGTCCACGCCGTCCGCCAGCCGCTCCACTGCGGGCAGGTCGGCTGCGACCGCGCCCTTCGGGAAGCGCACCACGGTCGGGCCGTCCTCGACCGAGACGGCCTCGGCGAACTCCTCGCGCAGTCGGGCGGAGTCACGCGGTACGGCGATGCGGATGTGCGGGATGAGCTGCAGGATCGCGAGGTCCCAGATGCCGTGGTGGCTCGGGCCGTCGGGGCCGGTCACCCCGGCCCGGTCGAGCACGAACGTGACACCGGCGCGGTGCAGTCCGACGTCCATGAGCGCCTGGTCGAACGCCCGGCCCATGAACGTCGCGTACAGCGCGACCACCGGATGCAGTCCTCCATAGGCCAGCCCCGCGGCGGACGCGACAGCGTGCTGCTCGGCGATGCCGACATCGAACACGCGGCCCGGAAAGCGCTGCGCGAACGGCAGCAGTCCCGTCGGACGCAGCATCGCCGCCGTCACCGCCACGAGATCGCTCCGCTCGGTGCCGAGCTGTTCGAGCGAGGTCGCGAACACGTCCGTCCAGGTCGTGGCGCCGGTCGCGCCGAGCGCCTCGCCCGTGCGCGGGTCGATCCGGCCGACGGCGTGGAATTGGTCGGCCTCGTCGTGGATCGCCGGGTCGTAGCCGCGCCCCTTCTCGGTGATGGCGTGCACGATGACCGGCGCGCCGTACTCCTTCGCGAGTTGCAGCGTCTCGATGAGGGCGGGGATGTCGTGTCCGTCGACCGGTCCGAGGTATTTGATGTCGAGGTTCGAGTACAGCGCCTGGTTGCCGGTGAACCGCGACAGGAAGCCGCGTGTTCCGCCGCGCAGCCCTCGGTGCATCGCGCGGCCGACCGATCCGAATCGGCGGAACAGATGCTCGGAACGCTCGTCGAGGTCGCGGTATGTCTGCGCGGTGCGGATGCGGTTCAGGTATCGCGCCATGCCGCCGATGGTCGGGGCGTACGAGCGACCGTTGTCGTTGACGACGATGACGAGGTTGCGGTCATTGTCGTCGGAGATGTTGTTCAGCGCCTCCCACGTCATCCCGCCGGTCAGCGCTCCGTCACCGACGACGGCGACGACGTGCCGGTCGCGCCGGCCGGTGCGCGCGAAGGCGCGTGAGATGCCGTCGGCCCAGCTCAGCGAGCTGGACGCATGGGACGATTCGACGACGTCGTGCAGGCTCTCGGAGCGCTGCGGGTATCCGGCAAGGCCCCCGCGCGAGCGCAGGGCGCTGAAGTCCTGACGACCGGTGAGCAGCTTGTGCACGTAGGACTGATGGCCGGTGTCGAACACGATGGGATCGCCCGGCGAGTCGAACACGCGGTGCAGGGCGATCGTCAGCTCGACGACGCCGAGGTTCGGGCCGAGATGCCCGCCGGTGCGCGCGACGTTCTCGATGAGGAACGAGCGGATCTCGGCGGCGAGCTCATCCAGCTGCCGCGGCGTCAGCCGGTCCAGATCACGGGGCCCGGAGATCTGCGGCAGGATCGCCATCGGTTTCCTTCCCGCGTCGCCGTCCGGCAATGCGCGCACCAGTCTAACCCGCGCAGGCCCGTGCTCCCGGTGTGTCGATCGTACGGACGGACACAAGGAGCCGGCCCTCGCGAGAGAGCCGGCCCCTTGTGCTCAGTGCTGCGCGCTCGAGGCTCAGACGAGCGAGCGCAGCACGTACTGCAGGATGCCGCCGTTGCGGTAGTAGTCGGCCTCACCGGGCGTGTCGATGCGAACCACGGCATCGAACTCGACGGGCGCCTTGCCGTCTGCCGACGCCTCGGTGGGTGTGGCGACGACGTGCACGGTCTTGGGCGTCGAGCCCTCGTTCAGCTGCTCGATGCCGCTGATCGCGAACGACTCGGTGCCGTCCAGGCCCAGCGAATCGGCCGACTCGCCGGCCGGGAACTGCAGCGGGATGACCCCCATGCCGATGAGGTTCGAGCGGTGGATGCGCTCGAAGCTCTCGGCGATCACCGCGTGCACGCCCAGCAGGGTCGTGCCCTTGGCCGCCCAGTCCCGCGACGAGCCCGAGCCGTACTCCTTGCCGGCCAGCACCACGAGCGGGACGCCCGCGGCCTGGTAGTTCTGCGACGCGTCGTAGATGAACGCCTGCGGGCCCCCGTCCTGGGTGAAGTCGCGGGTGTAGCCGCCCTCCACGTCGTCGAGCAGCTGGTTGCGCAGACGGATGTTCGCGAACGTTCCGCGGATCATCACCTCGTGGTTGCCGCGGCGCGAGCCGTACGAGTTGAAGTCCTTGCGGTCCACGCCGTGGTCGCTCAGGTACCTGCCCGCGGGGCTGTCGGCCTTGATCGAACCGGCCGGGGAGATGTGGTCGGTCGTGACCGAGTCGCCGAGCTTGGCGAGCACGCGTGCGCCCGAGATGTCCTTGACCGGCTCGGGCTCGGCGCCCATGCCCTCGAAGTACGGGGGCTTGCGCACGTAGGTCGAGGCATCCTGCCACTCGAACACCGCGCCGGTCGGCGTCGGCAGCGACCGCCAGCGGTCGTCGCCGTCGAAGACCGACGAGTACTCGCGGTCGAACATGTCGGTCGAGATCGATGAGTCGATCGTCGACTGCACCTCGGCGGCGTCGGGCCAGATGTCCTTGAGGAACACGTCCTGACCGTCGGCGCCGGTGCCCAGCGCATCGGTGTCGAAGTCGAAGTTCATCGACCCCGCCAAGGCATACGCGATCACGAGGGGCGGCGAGGCGAGGTAGTTCATCTTGACGTCGGGGTTGATGCGGCCCTCGAAGTTGCGGTTGCCCGAGAGCACCGCGGTGACGGCCAGGTCGCTGGCGTTGACGGCGGCCGAGACCTCTTCGATGAGCGGACCGGAGTTGCCGATGCAGGTCGTGCAGCCGTAGCCCACGGTGAAGAAGCCGAGCTTCTCGAGGTCGTCGGTGAGACCCGACTTCTCGTAGTACTCGGTGACGACCTTCGATCCGGGGGCGAGCGTCGTCTTCACCCACGGCTTGACCTTCAGGCCCTTCTGGACCGCGTTGCGTGCCAGCAGGCCCGCGGCGAGCATCACCGACGGGTTCGACGTGTTCGTGCACGACGTGATCGCGGCGATCGTGACCGCACCGTGGTCGAGCGTGTACTTCTGGCCGTCGGCGGCGGTCACCGGGGTGGGCTTGGACGCCGTGGCCGGCGCGTGCGAGTGGTGCGAGTGGTGATGGATGCTGTGCTCGTCCTCGGGCGAGTTCGCCGGCGGATCGGACGCCGGGAACGACTCGGCCACCTCGAGGTCGACGAGGTCGTGCTCGGCGTCGGCGTAGTTGAGCAGGTCCTTCTCGAACTGCTGCTTGGACTCGCTGAGCAGGATGCGGTCCTGCGGACGCTTCGGGCCGGCGATCGACGGGACCACGGTCGACAGGTCCAGTTCGAGGTACTCGCTGAACGACGGCTCGACGGACGGGTCGTGCCAGAGGTGCTGGGCCTTCGAGTACGCCTCGACGAGTGCCACCTGGTCGGCGCTGCGACCGGTCAGGCGCAGGTAGTCGAGCGTGACGTCGTCGATCGGGAAGATCGCAGCGGTCGAGCCGAACTCGGGGCTCATGTTGCCGATCGTGGCGCGGTTGGCCAGCGGCACGGAAGCGACGCCCTCGCCGTAGAACTCCACGAACTTGCCGACCACGCCGTGCTTGCGCAGCATGTCGGTGATCGTGAGCACGACGTCGGTCGCCGTCACGCCGGCCGGGATCTCGCCCGAGAGCTTGAAGCCGACCACACGCGGGATGAGCATCGACACCGGCTGGCCGAGCATGGCCGCCTCGGCCTCGATGCCGCCCACACCCCAGCCCAGCACGCCCAGGCCGTTGACCATGGTGGTGTGCGAGTCGGTCCCGACGAGCGTGTCGGGGTAGGCGCGCAGGACGCCGTCGACCTCACGGGTGAAGGTGACGCGGGCCAGGTACTCGATGTTGACCTGGTGGACGATGCCGGTCCCGGGCGGGACGACCTTGAAGTCGTCGAACGCGGTCTGGCCCCAGCGCAGGAACTGGTAGCGCTCGCCGTTGCGCTGGTACTCGATCTCGACGTTGCGCTGGAACGAGTCCGGGGTGCCGAACAGGTCGGCGATGACCGAGTGGTCGATGACCATCTCAGCCGGCGACAGCGGGTTGATCTTCGTGGGGTCGCCGCCGAGGTCCACCATCGCCTCGCGCATGGTGGCGAGGTCGACGATGCAGGGCACGCCCGTGAAGTCCTGCATGAGCACGCGCGCCGGCGTGAACTGGATCTCGGTGTCGGGCTCGGCGTTCGGATCCCACGATCCCAGCGCCTCGATCTGCTTCGTGGTGACGTTCGCACCGTCCTCGGTGCGCAGCTGGTTCTCCAGCAGCACCTTCAGGCTGAACGGCAGCTTGTCGAAGCCCGGCACCGCGTCGACCCGGTAGATCTCGTAGTCGGTGCTGCCGACCGTCAGGGTGCTCTTCGCACCGAAGCTGTCAACCGTGGACACGTCTCGTCTCCTTCGTCGGCGGCGGAAGGCGGGCGGCACCCGCGCTCCCATCATTCTCCGCGGTCACGGCTGAGGCCAGCAAGGCTCGCCTAACCATCGCGCGGCGGACAATTTATCTTGATATCAAGATAAATGTATCACTCGCCGCCTGGGGTCGACACGCCGTCGGGGCCGTCCGCGCGCTTCGGATACAGCGCTCGCACCGCCAGCCAGGTGACCGCCACCATGGGCGCGAACAGCGGCAGTCCCATGATGAGCTTGAGCGTGCCCAGGGCCGTCACCTGGTCGGTCAGGAACAGCGGCAGCTCAACGGCCAGACGCGCGCCGAACAGGCACGCCCAGGCGATCGTGAGCCAGAACAGCACCCGCCGCTTGCGCTTGTCGGCACGCCAGGCCGCGCCCTCGTTCATCAGCCAGCCGACCGCCACGCCGATCAGCGGCCATCCCACGAGCGCCGAGATCAGCAGCACGCTGCCGTACACGCCGTTCGTGATCAGGCCCAGGACGAAGTTGTCGGCGGCCCGCCCGGTCCACAGTGCCAGCGCGGCGGCGGCTCCCGTGGCGACGAGCCCGCCGATCGCGGCCGCGGCGGTCGACCGGGCGATCAGCCGCACGATCGTGAAGACCGCGGCGAGGCCCAGCGACAGGCCCACGGCCAGCCAGAGATTGCCCTGATGCGTCTTCGGGTCGACGGTGGCGGTCCAGACGATCACGAACACGAGCGTGGGCAGGACCGATTCGAGCACGCCGCGCCAGCCGCCCATGGCGTGCCAGACGACGTGCCCGGTGCTGCTCGAGGCGGCCGGGTCGAGCCCGGCGCGCCGTGCGGAGCCGCCGAGGGCCGCGCCGAAGATATCGGATGCCGTCTGCGGCTCGGACGCGTCCGACGAGCGCGGCCGCCGCTCCGGCGACGAGTCGTCGGCGCCGCGCGGCACCTCGTGCTCCGGTCGGTCGGGATCGCTCACGCCACGCCCGGCGTCGACGGCATCTTCAGCGGGATGAGGTCGCGGGGCGGCATCGGCGAGCCGCCGCGCACGACCACGATCGACCGGAACAGGTCCTCGACCTGGGCCGCGGCATCCACGTTCGCCGTCGCCGCTCCCCCGATCACTCCGCGCAGGAACCACCGCGGACCGTCGACCCCGACGAACCGCGCCAGACGGCGCCCCGGCGTGCCGTCCTGGCCGACCACCGGCACCTCGGCGAGCAGCTCGGGGCCGAGCGGGCCCTCGCGCTCCTCGACGCGCCCGCCCTGCTGCCGCACCTGCTGGCGGATCTGCTCGCGTGTCTCGTCCCACAGCCCCGACGTGCGGGGCGCCGCGAAGGGCTGCACCTGCAGCGTCGACTCGGCGTAGTCCAGCCCGACCGCGACGATCCGCTGGGACTGCTCCTCGACCTCCAGACGCAGGTTCAGCCCCTCGCGCGGAAGGATCTTGATGCCGCCGAGGTCGATGTAGGGGCGCACCGGGTTGGCCTCGCTGTCGTCGAAGGGACCCGCGCTCTCGCGGTCGACCGGTGCGGACTTGCCCGCCGGCGGCGTGGCATCTGTCATGAGAGTTCCTTCGTCTCGTTCTTGTAACCGGTGGAGCCGAACCCGCCCTCGCCGCGCGCACTGGCCGGCAGCTCGTCGACCGGGACGAATCGCGCCCGCGCGATCGGCATCACGATCAGCTGGGCGATGCGGTCGCCGACGGCGATGTCGTACGGCTCGGCGACGTCGGTGTTCAGCAGCGTGACCTTCAGCTCGCCGCGGTAGCCGGCATCCACCGTCCCGGGGCTGTTGACGATCGTGATGCCGTGCTTGGTGGCCAGGCCGCTGCGCGGCACGACGAAGGCGACGTAGCCCTCGGGCAGCGCGATGCGCACGCCGGTGCCCACGAGCGCACGCCGACCCGGCTCGAGTCGCAGCGCCTCGGCGGAGATCAGATCCGCGCCGGCGTCACCCGGGTGTGCGTAGGCCGGAAGCTCGGGGGCGATAATGGGGACGTCCACGGTTTCGGTCACTCCACGAGGGTAATGCAGAAGACATCACGCGGCACCACGCCCGCCGCAGACACCTACCGCGAACGGCTCACGCCGTCGCTGTGGACGCTCGGCGCGGCCGCCGTGCTCGCCCCCATGGTCGCGATGGTGTTCGTGCCGTTCGACAAGACCCTCGGTCTCGTGGTCGGCGTGGCGCTGGCGGTGGCGGTGATCGCCCTGTTGATCGGCGCCGCGCCGCGGGTCGAGATCGCCGGAGGCGAACTGCGCGCCGGGCGCGCGCACATCCCGGTCGCCCTGCTCGGCTCGGCCGATGTGCTGATCGGCGAGGAGGCGCGCCACGGGCGCGGCCCGGGTCTGCGCCGCGACGCGTGGCATCTCATCCGCAGCGGCATCGACGGCCTCGTCCGGGTGCCGGTGACCGACGCGGACGACCCGACGTCGGAATGGGTGATCTCGTCGCGCACGCCAGACCGTCTCGCGGCCGCGATCCGCCGCGCCCAGCGGCACGGCGGATCGGGATCGAGCGTGGATCGGGGCTGAGTCAGCTGTCGCCGAGCGCGCGGGCCTCAGGCCGCGCACTCGGTGCAGATGGGTCCTGCCGCGCTCTCGTGGTCCAGCTGCGAGCGGTGCTTCACCAGGAAGCAGCTCACACACGTGAACTCGTCGACCTGCGGCGGCAGCACGACGACGTCGAGCTCGAGGTCCGACAGGTCCGCGCCCGGAAGTTCGAAGCCCGAGGGGTTGTCGGCGTCCTCTGCGTCGACCGATCCCGACAGCTTGTCCGGAACGCGCTCCTTGAGGGCCTCGATCGACTCGCTGTCGTCCTCGTTCTTGCGGGGTGCGTCGTAATCGGTGGCCATTCCTGAAGGTCTCTACTTTCCCAGATGTGTGATGCCTGCCCGAACGGGCGGCGATAGTCTGCATGACGACGGGGTTTTTCGCAAATGCGAATCGGGTCGGATGTCTTCCGCCGCCGCAGACGTGCGATGAAACGGGCGGCACGCCAGCGATATTCCCTGCCGATCCGGCCGCGCGTGCGAACATTGGCGCACACCCGCAGACGGAAAGGCGCGGTTCGCATGGAACAGCTCAGAGTCATCGGATCCGAAGACGAAGCCCTCGTCCTGGCGACCGAATCCGGGCAGCGCTTCACCCTGGCCGTCGACGCCGTGCTCCGCGCCGAGCTGAAGCGCTCGCATCGCCGGGACGACGCCGAGAGCAGGGGCCCGCGCCCGAGTCCGCGCGACATCCAGGCACGCGTCCGTGCGGGGCTGTCGTCGGCCGAGGTCGCCGAGGCGCTCGAGATCACGGTCGAGGACGTCGAACGGTATGCAGCCCCAGTGCTCGCCGAACGCGAGCACATGATCGGTCAGGCCCTGTCGGTGCCGGTGCTGGTCGCGGGCGACCTCGACGGCTCCCCCACCTTCGGCGACGCCGTACGCGCGAAGTTGAACGACGCCGGCGCGGTCGGCGAACGGTGGACGAGCTGGAAAGAGCCGACCGGCTGGATGCTCAAGCTCGAGTTCACGGCCGGCGACGTCGCGCACGACGCCCGCTGGGGCTTCGACCCGCGCCGCAGCACGCTCTCGCCGAAGAACGCCGACGCGACCCAGCTGTCCCGCCAGGGCCCCCTGCCCGACGGGCTCATCCCGCGCCTGCGCGCGCTGGACACCCCGACCAGGGACGAGGCACCGACGGCGGCAGCGGACAGCGTCGAGTTCGGTCCGCGCCGTCTGCAGGCCGCGACGGATGACGGGGCGTCCGCCGCCTCGTCACCGTCGCCGGTCGCCGCCGCCGTGCAGCAGGCCGCGATCAAACGTGCTCCCGAGCAGTCGCAGACCTCGAGCGAGACGGCCGACCTGCTGGAGGCGCTGCGCCGCCGCCGCGGTCAGCGCACGCCGCTGCCCACCGAGCTGGACGAGCCGGAGTCCCTCGAGCAGTCGCCGGTCCACGCCTCGGCGCAGTCCTCGGCGCCGCAGGTCTCACCGGTCGCGCTCTTCGAGGCACCCGAACCCGAGTCCGAAGACGACGGGGATGCCGCAGATGCCGCGCAGTCCGCTGCCGAGCGACGCACGGCGACGTCGGGTGAGGGTCGCCGCAAGGGTCGCCCGTCCATGCCGTCGTGGGACGAGATCGTGTTCGGAGCCCGCAGCGACGACAGCTGAACGAGCGCGCGTCAGGCGAAGGCGCCCAGCCGGATCAACGGCACCTGGCGCTCCTGGTCGGTGAGCGAGCCGTGCTGGCCGATCATCCTCTGCGGCGCCTTGTCGGCCAGCCGGTCGTCGTAATAGGCCACGCCCGTGCGCGCGGCCACCAGCACGTCGCCGATCCGCGCCGTGACCGCCGCGTCCACCGCGCCGAAAAGGCCCGCCCCGATCGCCTCGTCGCGTGAGAACACCCAGGACCGGCCCGACTCCGAGGCCCGCCACGCGTCCAGCACCCGATCGGACCGCCCCTCCTCGGCGTACAGGTGCAGCATGCGAGGCTCCCCCGCGATGTGACGCACGTCGTCGACCAGACCGTCGCCGTCGGCGAGCAGCACCTGTCGGTGCCGCGGCACGTCGATCATGCCGTGATCGGCGGTGACCACCGCCCCGACGGTCGGCGGCAGGGCCGTGGACAGATCGCGGGCCGCGGCATCCACCCGCTCGAGCGCGGCCGACCAGCGGTCGGACTCCCAGCCGTGCTTGTGGCCGACGGCGTCGAGGTCGGGGGCGTACACGTAGACGAGGGCTCCGGGATGCCGCGCCGCGAGCTCTGCGGCGATGAGAACGCGCTCGCCCACCGACGCGGCCGTGTGCATCTGCGCGCCGCGCAGAGTGGCCTCGGTGAGGCCCGAGCCGACGAACTTCGGCAGCGACACGACGAAGCACGGCCGCCCCGCCGATGCCTCGCGCGCCAAGATCGGCTCTGCGCGCTGCCACGTGAACGGGTCGAGCAGACCCTCGTCCCATCCCTTGAGCTGGTTGGCCACGACGTCGGTCCCGGGAATGCGCGCGCGGTACCCGACGATGCCGTGCTCCCCCACCGGCACGCCGGTGAGCAGACTCGTCAGGGCCGATGCGGTCGTTGACGGGAACACCGTGCGCGCCACGTCGCGCTTGGAGCGCGCGGCGGTCAGGAACCGGGCGTGCCCGGCTCGCGCCGACAGATTCTGTGCGCCCAGCCCGTCGACGACGAACACGATCGCGCTGCGCGCGGGAGAGAACCAGTCCGACGATCCGCTCAGCGCGGCAAGCAACTGCGGCACGACGCCGGTGAGGCTCCGGGCGCGGGGCGGGTCGGCCGGTAGGCTGAGGGTCATCGGGGCCAGTCTCGCACATCCTGACCGTGCTGCCCCATCCACCCGAGATCCGGAGACGCATGCCTGCCAAGCCCCCAACGACGCCGACCCCGAACCAGGAGCGCATCGAGGACGTCGACGTCTCGGCGGAGATGCAGGGCTCGTATCTCGAATATGCGTACTCCGTGATCTACTCGCGCGCGCTGCCCGACGCGCGCGACGGACTCAAGCCCGTGCAGCGGCGCATCCTGTTCCAGATGGCCGAGATGGGCCTGCGCCCCGACCGCGGCCACGTCAAGAGCGCGCGCGTGGTCGGCGAGGTGATGGGAAAGCTCCACCCGCACGGCGACAGCGCGATCTACGACGCGCTCGTGCGGCTCGCCCAGCCATTCACGATGCGGGTGCCGCTCGTCGACGGCCACGGCAACTTCGGCTCGCTCGACGACGGGCCGGCGGCCTCCCGATACACCGAGGCGCGCCTGGCGCCGCCCGCGCTGGCCCTCACCGAGAGCCTCGACGAGGACGTCGTCGACTTCGTGCCGAACTACGACGGCCAGTTCCAGCAGCCCGAGGTGCTGCCGGCCGCCTTCCCGAACCTGCTCGTCAATGGCGCGTCGGGCATCGCGGTCGGCATGGCGACGAACATGGCCCCGCACAACCTGATCGAGGTCAGCGCCGCCGCCGCGCACATGCTCGAGCACCCCGAGGCGACCCTCGCCGAGCTGATGGAGTTCGTGCCGGGCCCCGACCTGCCCGGCGGCGGCATCATCACCGGCGTCGACGGCATCAAAGAGGCGTACGAGACCGGGCGCGGCGCGTTCCGCACGCGTGCGAAGGTTTCGATCGAATCTCTCGGTCCGCGCAAGACGGGTCTGATCGTCACCGAGCTGCCGTACCTCGTCGGGCCCGAGCGCGTGATCGAGAAGATCAAGGACGCGGTCACCGCCAAGAAGCTGACCGGCGTCTCGGACGTGGCTGACCTCACCGACCGCAAGCACGGGCTGCGGCTGGTGATCACGGTCAAGACCGGGTTCGACCCGAAGGCCGTGCTCGAGCACCTGTACCGGCTCACCCCGCTCGAGGACTCGTTCTCGATCAACAACGTCGCACTCGTCGACGGCCAGCCGCAGACGCTCGGGCTGCGCGACCTGCTGCGCGTGTACCTCGATCACCGGCTCCAGGTCGTCACGCGCCGCAGCGAGTACCGGCTCGCCCGCCGGCGTGAGCGCCTGCACCTCGTCGAGGGGCTGCTGATCGCGATCCTCGACATCGACGAGGTCATCCAGGTCATCCGCGGGTCCGACGACTCGGACCAGGCGCGCACGCGCCTGCGGGACGTGTTCGATCTGTCCGAGCCGCAGGCCGAGTACATCCTCGAGCTGCGCCTGCGGCGCCTGACCAAGTTCTCGCGCATCGAACTCGAAGCCGAGCGCGATCAGCTCAACGCCCAGATCGCCGAGCTGGTCGAGCTGCTGGGCAGCGAGGTGCTGCTGCGTCAGCAGGTAGCCCGAGAACTGGATGCCGCGGCCGAGGCGTACGGCACGCCGCGGCGCACGCTGCTGCTCGACGGCGCGACCGCCAAGGCCCGCTCGTCGCGCCAGACGCCCGTGCTCGAGATCGCCGACACCGCGTGCCGCGTCTTCCTCTCGGCCACCGGACGCATGGTGCGCGCCGACATCGCCGAGACGGGCGTGCTCGCGCCTGCGCGGCGGTCGAAGCACGACGCGATCCGCAGCGCGGTCGACACGACCGTGCGCGGCGATTTGGGCGCGGTGACCTCGTCGGGGCGCCTGGTGCGGTTCTCGCCCGTCGACCTGCCGGCGGTGCCGGGCAACTCGGTGCAGCTGGGCGCCGGCACCCGCATCGACCAGTACCTCGCCCTCGCGAAGGGCGAGCACGTCGTGGCGATCGTGCCGCTCGCCGAGAACCCGCCGATCGCCCTGGGCACGGCGCAGGGCGTGGTCAAGCGCGTCGCCGCGACCGAGCTGTCGAACAAGCCCGAGGTCGAGATCATCGCGCTCAAGCCCGGGGACCGGGTCGTGGGCGCGGTCGTCGCCCCGGACGACGCCGAGCTCGTGTTCGTGTCCGCCGATGCGCAGCTGCTGCGGTTCGCGGCATCGGCGGTTCGGCCGCAAGGCCGCTCGGCCGGAGGCATGGCCGGCATCCGGCTCGGCGCCGGCGCCGAGGTGTTGTTCTTCGGCGCCGTGCCCTCGGACGCCGACGGTGTCGTCGTGGTCACGATCGCCGGCTCCACGCAGGTACTCGCCGGCGCCGACACCGGCAGCGGCAAGGTGTCGGACTTCGCCGAGTTCCCCGGCAAGGGCCGCGGCACCGGCGGTGTGCGCGCGCAGCGGTTCCTGAAGGGCGAGGACGCGCTCACCCTCGCGTGGGTCGGCGCCGCGCCGCGCGCGGTCGGCACCGACGGCGCCGTGCGCGCCCTGCCCGAGGGCGGCGCTCGCCGGGACGGCTCCGGCACGCCGCTGGACGGCGTGATCGGCGCCGTCGGCACCGCGATCGGCTGAGCGCGCCAAACGCCGAATGAGCCCGCGAGCGCGGAACGGAGAGCGAGCGCGGGCCCTCACCGACTGATCCGCCAGGCGGATCAACCGGTGAGCGCGCGCACCACGGCGTCGGCGAGCAGCCGGCCGCGCAGGGTCAGCACGATGCGTCCGCCGACGGCGGCGGGGCCCTCGACGAGCCCGTCGGCGATGAGCCCGGCCACGGCTGCGCGACGGTCACCCCGCAGCTCGGCCACCGGCATCCCGTCGTGCAGGCGGGTGCGCAGCAGCACCGACTCGAGCTCTCGGGCGGTCGCATCGGGCCGTTCCCGGCCGGCCGCCGGGGACGAGCCCGCGGCGAGCCGCTGGGCGTAGGCGGCGGGGTGCTTGACGTTCCACCACCGCAGGCCGGCGACATGGCTGTGCGCCCCGGGCCCGAAGCCCCACCAGTCGGCACCGCGCCAGTACGCCAGGTTGTGCCGGGAGCGGTGCTCGGGTCCGCGCGCCCAGTTCGACAGTTCGTACCAGTCGAAGCCCGCCTCGGCCAGCAGCCCGTCGGCCAGCTCGTACATGTCGGCCTGCAGATCGTCGTCGGGCGCGGGCACCTCGCCGCGGCGGATCTGCCGCGCCAGCTTCGTGCCCTCTTCGATGATGAGCGCGTAGGCCGACACATGGTCCGGCTCGAGGCCCAGCGCCGTCTCGACCGAATTCCGCCAGTCCGCCAGCGACTCCCCCGGCGCCCCGTAGATCAGATCCACGCTGACATCCAGGCCCGCCCGGCGCGCCGCTTCCACCGCGGTGCGCACGTTGTCGGGGTCGTGCGTGCGGTCCAGGGCCGCCAGCACGTGTGGCACCGACGACTGCATGCCGACCGACAGCCGGGTGACGCCGGCCTGCGCGAGCGCGGCGGCCACGGCATCCGACACCGTGTCGGGGTTCGCCTCGACGGTGATCTCGGCGTCGGGCTCGAGCCCGAACGCGTCGCGCACGCCGGCGAGCATGCGGGCGAGGTCGCCCGCCGGCAGCAGCGTCGGCGTCCCGCCGCCGAAGAAGACGGTGGATGCCGCGCGCAGCGCGTCTGCGTCCCCCAGAACGCCTCGCGCCAGGTCGATCTCGCGCAGCAGGGTGCCGGCGTACTGGTCCTGCCGCGCTCCACGCAGCTGGGTGGCCGTGTAGGTGTTGAAGTCGCAGTAGCCGCAGCGCACACGGCAGAACGGGACATGCAGGTAGACGCTGAACGGGGTCGAGAGCCCGACGGTCAGGTCCGCCGGCAGTGCGCCGTCGGAGGGCGCGGGATCGCCGAGCGGAAGGGCGGATCCCATCAGGCCGACGTCGAGTACAGCGGCGAGATCGCTCGCAGGTACCGCTGGAACAGCGCCCTGCGGCGCCGCTTCACGAACGGCGGGTAGAGCTTGTACAGGAACGACCGCGGGGCATCGAACGCGCGGACGGTGAACCACACCTCGTCGTTGTCGTACCAGTCGATCATGAACGACTCTTCGCCGGTGACGACCGATCCGCTCACCGTACCGAGCGCGAAACCCACCCGCCGCGGCTCTTCGATCGCGAAGATGACCCGCAGTTCGGCATCGGCCTTCATGCCCGCGGCACGCCCGCGCACGCGGATCGTGGTGCCGGACCCGACCCACGGCGTGCCGTCGGCGTCGAAACGCTGGTCGGCCTCGAGCCTGCTGGGCGCGATCGGGTGACCCTCGTGGTCGAAGCCGACACCCGAGTACATCGGGCCCGCGGCCGGGCGGACGTCGCTCACGGTCAGGCCGCCGTCGCGCAGTGCACGCCACGACAGCAGGGCCTCCGACGCCGTGTGGAACCGCGCCTCACCGCTGCCGATCCGCCACGACTCGTGGGCTGGGATGCTGCGTTCGGGGGGGTACTGCATCAGGTCGGGTGCCTGCGTGGCCCCGACCGCGGCGTAGTCCACCGTCTCGTCACGGAAGGTCCCTCGGCGCATGCGTTTCAGCCTACCCAGGTCATGCTGGGAGCGGCGTCCAGACTCCCTGCGCGGTGTCACCTGCGCACGCCGCCGGAATGACATCCTGTCATCATGCCGTCCGTTCGCCCCCAGGTCCCTGCCGCTGACCAGGTGCTGCGCATCCTCACGTTCATGGCGCACCGGGCCGGTCCGGTCGCGGCATCCACCATCGTGCAGCGGCTCGAGCTGCCACGCTCGACCGTCTACCACCTGCTGCGCACGCTGGAGGACAACGGCTTCGTCGTGCACATCAGCGATTCGCGGCGCTGGTCGCTGGGCACCGCCGCATTCGAGCTCGCCGGCGGGTACGCCCGGCAGGTGCCCCTGGCGCGGCTCGGCCGTCCGCTCGTGGCCGGGCTCACCGACCGCCTCGGCGAGTCCGGGCACCTCGCGATCATGTCGGGCCGCGACGTCGTCTACATCGTCGAGGAGCGCGCGCCGCGCCGCCCCGCCCTGGTGACCGACGTGGGCGTGCGGCTGCCCGCACACCTGACCGCGAGCGGGCGGGCCATGCTGGCGGCGCTGCCCCGTCCGCAGGTGCGTGCGCTGTATCCGGATGCCGCAGCCTTCGCCGGGCTCACCGGGGTCGGCCCTCAGCGCCCGCGTGAACTGCGCGAGCTGCTGCGGGTCACACGCGCCGACGGCTATGCGAGCGAGGACGGCGACGTCACCGAGGGCATGCGCTCGGTCGGCGTCGCGGTGCTCGACCCGGCCGGCTGGCCGGTGGCCAGCATCGCCACCACCTGGCCCGCCGACAAGGAGCGCGACGTGCAGGCGTTCGTCGCGGCGCTGCGCGCGACGGCGCACGAGCTCGAGCGGCGGCTCGGCTATCTCACCGCCTCGAGCGACTCACGCGGAGCCTGACCGCCCCGGCACGACGAGCCCGAGCTCGTACGCGGCGATCACGGCCTGCACGCGGTCGCGCAGGCCGAGTTTGGCGAGGATGCGGCTCACGTGCGTCTTGACCGTCCCCTCGGACACGTGCAGTCGCCCGCCGATCTCGACGTTGCTCAGCCCGTGGGCCAGGGCCGACAGCACATCGCGCTCGCGCTCGGTGAGCGTCGCGAGCGGCCCGTCGCCGACAGCGCCGGGCGGCGGATGCGCGACGTACTGCTCCACGAGACGCCGGGTCAGCGGCGGGGCGAGCAGCATGTCGCCGGCGACGACCTGCCGGACTGCGGCCAGGATCTGCTCGGGTCCGGCGTCCTTGAGCAGGAAGGCGCTCGCCCCGGCGCGCAGCGCTGCATACACGTACTCGTCGAGGTCGAACGTGGTGAGCATGATCACGCGCGTAGCGGGAGAAACGGCGAGGATGGCGGGGACCGCGCGGATGCCGTCGACCCCCGGCATCCGCACATCCAGCAGCATCACGTCCGGCCGGTGCACGCGGGCCAGCGTCACCGCTTCGCCACCGTCGCCGCCCTCGCCGGTCAGTCTCAGGTCGGACTGGGACTCGACGACCATGCGCAGACCCGCCCTGATGAGCGGCTGATCGTCGACGATCGCGACCGAGATCATGCGGGACGCTCCGCCAGCGGCAGGGCCGCGCTGATGACGAACCCGCCGTCCGGCCGCGCGGACGCGGTGACCGTGCCGCCGAGGGCAGCGACCCGCTCGCGCATGCCGACGAGCCCTCGACTGCCGCCGGTGACGAGCGTGGCGGCCGTGCCCGCCGCGCTCGAGACCTCCACACGCACGGAATCCACGGGCCGGGAGGCGTCCCGCTCGCGGCGGATCTCCACCGTCGTGGCGACGGAGCCGGCGTGCTTGAGCACGTTCGTGAGCCCTTCCTGCACGACGCGGTAGGCGGCCAGCTGCACCCCGGCGGGTACGACCGCGCTCAACTCATCGCCATCGGCATGCAGGTCGTGGATGCGCAGGCGCACGGGCAGGCCGAGCTCATGCATCCGCTCGCACAGGGCCCGCACGTCGGCCAGTGTCGGCTGCGGGGCCGGGGCACCGGCATCCTCCCCGTCCCTCCCGGCGGCGCGGACGCCGCCGAGACCGCGAGCAGCGTGCGCAGCTCGCCGAGCGAGTCCTGTCCCAGCCGCTCGATGCGTCCGAGCGCCTCGACGGCGAGGTGCGGGTCGGATGCCGCGGCCAGCCGGGCGCCGCCCGCCTGCATGACGATCACCGTGATCGTGTGCGAGATGATGTCGTGCAGTTCGCGCGCGATCCGGGACCGTTCGCGCGATGCCGCCTGCTCTTCGGCCTGCGCGCGTCCGACCTCCTGACGCAGCGCGTCGTCGCGATACCGTGCCCAGCTGCGCGCGAACAGGCCGAGCGCCCACGCCCCGGCGAGCAGCGCGCCGTCGTAGAGCAGGTCGCTGGGGTCGGCCATCTCGGGGTAGCGCAGGGCGATCACTGCGATGGACACAGCGCTGATCCCCGCTCCGGCGATCCGCCGCCAGGCCTGCTCCTCGTGCCGGGCGCACGAGTACAGCGCCACCAGCCAGGGGATGAACTCCCCCCAGTAGCCGAGCGCCAGCGGCACGAACCAGATCGGCACGGCGAGCACGACGACGATCCCGCACAGCGCCGGCAGGGGCAGCCGTCGACGTAGCAGCAGCAGGGCGCACACGAAGGTCATCGGCACGGCCGAGGTCCACGGCGCCGCGGTTCCGACGGCATCGCTCAGCCCGTATGCGAGGTCGAGCAGGCCCGCGGTCCACAGCCCCGCCGCCGGCGCGATGTCCATCACGGCGTCGCGCCAGCCGCGCGTCCGCGCGCGCTGAGGGGCCTGCGCTCGTGTGTGCACGGCCTTCTGCATGGCACAACAGTAGACCCCGGCATCGTCCCCGGCATCTGTCGTACGACGGATGCCGGTTCGCTCGTGCGGCCGAGGACGAGTGGCCGTCGTGCCGATGTGTGGTGCGGATGCCGCGCACAGGCTGGTCGCGAAGCGGCGCACGGGGCGCCGCGAGGAGGTTCACATGGAACAAGGACAGACACCGGCGAACCCTGCGCGCTGGCGGCTCATCCTGTCGGGGCTCGTGTCGGGGCCGGCGCTGCTGGTCGTCTCGAACGGGTTCATCGTCGCAGAAGCGCCGGGCGGCATGCGGGCGACGTTCGACGCGATGGCGGCGCAGCCCTGGCTGCTGCTCGTGCAGTCGCTGGCCGAGGCCGTCGGCTTCGTCGTGACGCTCGCCGCGTTCGCGGCGGCGACGCGCGCGGTGCACACACGCGGGGCCGGGATGTCGGTCACCGGGGCGGTGCTCTGCGTGATCGGCGCGGTGGGATTCGCGTGGTCGGCCGCAGGCGGCGTGTTCCTGTCGGTGCTCGCCCGGATGGCCGATCAGGACGCCGGGTTCGCCGCCGCCATGGCGCTGACCGCGGACCCGGCCAGCGGCACCGTGATCTCGGTGCTCATGTATGCGGGCGAGGCGGGCATTCTGCTGGTGCTGATCGGGATGCTGCGCGCCCGGCTGATCCCGGTCTGGCCGATCGTCCTCGCCGTCGCGGGCATCGTCGCCGATTCGGTGCTGCCGGGGATGTGGTCGGGGCTCACCGCCGACATCCTGCTGCTGGCCGCGGGCCTGTGGACCGCGCTCGGCCTGCGCCATGCGGCACGCCGGCGCACGTCCGGCGGGGTCGCTGCGATCGCGGGCGCCCTGTGACCTGTCGGCGCCGCCTGCGATCGTGGCCGGCGGCGCCGGCTACTTCTTGTCCTTGCCCTCGACGTCGCCCGACAGGGCGGCGATGAACGCCTCTTGAGGGACTTCGACGCGCCCGACCATCTTCATGCGCTTCTTGCCCTCCTTCTGCTTCTCGAGGAGCTTGCGCTTGCGCGTGATGTCGCCGCCGTAGCACTTGGCCAGGACGTCCTTGCGGATCGCGCGGATGTTCTCGCGGGCGATGATGCGGGCGCCGATCGCCGCCTGGATCGGCACCTCGAACTGCTGGCGCGGGATGAGCTTGCGCAGCCGCTCGGTCATCATCGTTCCGTACGAGTACGCCTTGTCGCGGTGCACGATCGAGCTGAAGGCATCCACTCGCTCGCCCTGCAGCAGGATGTCGACCTTCACCAGGTCGGCCTCCTGGGTGCCGTTGGGCTCGTAGTCGAGCGACGCATAGCCCTGCGTGCGGCTCTTGAGCTGGTCGAAGAAGTCGAACACGATCTCGCCGAGCGGGATGTTGTAGCGCAGCTCGACGCGGTCCTCGCTGAGATAGTCCATGCCGAGCAGGCTGCCGCGGCGAGACTGGCACAACTCCATGACCGTGCCGACGAAGTCCTTGGGGGTGAGGATCGCGGCCTTCACCATGGGCTCGGACACGCTCGCGACCCGACCGTCGGGGTACTCGCTGGGGTTGGTCACGGTCACCGACTCGCCGATGTCGGTGGTCACCTCGTAGACGACGCTCGGCGCGGTCGTGATGAGGTCCAGGTCGAATTCGCGCGCCAGCCGCTCGGTGATGATCTCCAGGTGCAGCAGGCCGAGGAACCCGCAGCGGAACCCGAAGCCGAGCGCCACCGACGTCTCGGGCTCGTACACGAGCGAGGCGTCCGACAGCTTCAGCTTGTCGAGGGCCTCGCGCAGCTCTGCATAGTCGCTGGCATCGATCGGGTACAGACCTGAGAAGACCATCGGCTTCGGGTCGGTGTAGCCGGCCAGCGCCCTGCCGGCGGGCTTGCGGGCGTCGGTGACGGTGTCGCCGACCTTCGACTGGCGCACGTCCTTCACCCCGGTGATGAGGTAGCCGACCTCGCCGACGCCGAGACCCTTGGTGGGCACCGGCTCGGGGCTGGACACGCCGATCTCGAGCAGGTCGTGCGTGGCGCGCGTGGACATCATCTGGATCTTCTGGCGCGGCTCGAGCGCCCCGTCGACCATCCGCACGTAAGTGACGACACCGCGGTACGCGTCGTACACGGAGTCGAAGATCATCGCCCGGGCCGGGGCCTGCGCGTCGCCGGTCGGCGCGGGGATCCGCTCGACGATCCGGTCCAGCAACTCTTCGACGCCCTGGCCGGTCTTTCCTGACACGCGCAGCACATCGTCGGGCGAGCCGCCGATGAGGTTCGCGAGCTCCGCCGCGAACTTCTCCGGATCGGCCGCGGGAAGGTCGATCTTGTTCAATACCGGGATGATCTGCAGATCGTTCTCGAGCGCCAGGTAGAGGTTCGCGAGCGTCTGCGCCTCGATGCCCTGCGCGGCATCCACCAGCAGGATCGCGCCCTCGCACGCGGCCAGCGATCGCGAGACCTCGTAGGTGAAGTCCACGTGCCCGGGCGTGTCGATCATATTCAGCGCATACGTGCCGTCCGCCCCGGCCCACGGCATCCGCACCGCCTGGCTCTTGATCGTGATGCCGCGCTCGCGCTCGATGTCCATGCGGTCGAGGTACTGGGCGCGCATGTCGCGGTCCGAGACCACGCCGGTGATCTGCAGCATACGGTCGGCCAGGGTGGACTTGCCGTGGTCGATGTGGGCGATGATGCAGAAGTTACGGATCCGCTCGGGAGCCGTCGCCGACGGTTCGAGGGGGTGGAGTGCGCGTGGGGACATATCCTGTCGATTCTACGGGGAGCGCCCCCGGCTCACCGCGCAGGTGCGCCCGCGTGAGCGCTTCGTACTCCTCGTCCGACAGTTCGTCATACGAGGCCGCCTCGCGCCGGTCGCTGCGCATCCAGCGCACGAGCAGGATCACGAGCACCGGCACGTCGGCGACCTCGGAGATGAACCACAGGAAGTCCGCTGCGAGATGCTGGTCGTGCATCGGGCTCGGCCACCAGGCCGCCGTGCTGCTGAACACCGGCGCGTGATCGAGGATCGTCACGTTCAGGCGCATGAGGATCCCGGGGACCGAATCGATCACGAGCTCGACGAACGCGAGGAGGAACTCGACCGTGATGAACAGGCTCGTGCGCACGCCGGTGAGGGCCGCCAGCGGCAGCACCATGATCAGGCCGAGCACCGGGACGACGATGCCGAGCACGGCCTCGATCCACGGCGTGCCGCGCAGCACCCACGAGATGGGGGTGAGGAACAGGCAGAAGACGGATGCCACGAACAGCGTCGCGAACATCGCGTTGCCGAACAGCCGCACGATGCGCAGACGCAGTGCGCGGGCGATGCGGGCGGCGCCCGCCGGGCCGGTGGCCTGTTCGACGAGGGCGAGGGGCTGTCCAGCCGCGAGCAGGGCGGGGACGGCGAAGATCAGCAGCGCGATGCGGGTCGTGAACGCCCAGCGCAGCTCGCTCGAGTAGACCCCGAAGAACCCGAGCTCGATCACCGCGTACGAGCCGAGTCCCGGCCCGAGGAACATCGCCGTGCGCAGCAGCGGCCACGTGCCGCCCCGCCGTCGCACGGCGCGCACGCCGACCAGATACGACGCGGCCGCGACGAACAGCACGCCGATCGTGAGGGGGTCGGCGCGCCACGTGGTGAGGAAAGTGACGATGGGAGGCGTGAGCACAGATTACGCCTGTTCCCTTCGACCGGTTCCCGGACCTCGTCCGGCGTTCCCCTTACGCTCGTGGCAGACGATGACGGGCGGGAGGCGACGGTGACGGTTCAGGTGGTGCTCGTGCACGGCATCCGCACGTCGGCGACGATGTGGCGGGCCCAGCTCGACCATCTCGCCGCCGTCGGCGTCCCGGCCGTCGCGGTCGACCTGCCCGCGCACGGGGCCCGCATGACCGAGCCGTTCTCGCTGGACGAGGCGTTCGCGACGATCGAGCGGACGGTGCAGGATGCTGCGGCCCGCGGTCCGGTGCTGCTGGTCGGCCACTCGATGGGCGGGCTGCTGTGCACGGAGTACGTCGGTCGCGAAGACCGACCGCCGGTCGCCGCGTTCATCGCCGCGTCGTGCACCGCGATCCCCCGGGGCGCGGGGCTGGCCGCCTACCGCTTCCTCGCCCGAGGTATGGATGGCCTGCCCGACCACGGCATGTGGCTGGCCGACCGCGTGCTGGACCTGACGCTGCCGCCCGAGACGCGTGCCGACTTCGGCGCGGGCGGCTATGCGTTCGCCGCGCAGGACGTCGCGCTCGCCTCATTGTCCGTGCTCGACTTGGTGGCGGCCCTGCGCCGCATCCGCATTCCGATGTGGTTCGTGAACGGTCAGTACGACCAGCTGCGGGTCAACGAGAAGCTGTTCACCGGTCTGGTCCCGCACGCGGAGCTGATCGTGGTGCCGCGCACCACGCACCTGGTGACCGCGATGCGGCCGCGTGTGTTCAACGCTCTGCTGGATCTGGCGATCGCGACGCTGAGCGCTCCCGGGCATATCCCGACATGATCGCGCCGGCGATCGACAGCACGGTGCTGACGATCAGCAGCATCCAGAAGCCGCCGACCAGGGCCACGAGCGTCGCCCCGACGAGCGGTCCGACCAGCTGGCCGAGCGCCGCCGACGTGTTCACCAGGCCGAGGTCGCGCGCGTGGTCGTCGGGGTGCGGCAGCAGGTCGGTCGCGAACGCGAGACCCACGGTCGAGAAGGCTCCGTAGCCGAGTCCGAGCACGCCGGCGGCGATCATCGTCGTGGTGAAGGACGGCGCCACCACGATCACGACGGCGGCGATGGCCTGCACGAGCGCCGAGACCACGGTCAGGACGCGGCGCGCCCCGGTGCGGTCCGACCACCAGCCCGCGAGCACCGAGGCGATCACGACGAAGATCGTGTAGACCACGATCACCAGCAGCAGGTTGTCCTCGGCGGCCTTCTTCTGCTGCCCGAGCCCGTACATGAGGAAGAACAGGAAGAGGGTGGTCGGCAGCGCGTTGCCGACGTTGACGACGAACCGGCCCCACACGACCCAGGCGAAGTCGCGGTCGCGCAGGGACTCCCACGGCACGCCCCGCCGCTCGAGGGCGCTGCGTGCGCGCTTCGGGACGGGGTCGGGCAGCAGGGCGGCGGTGGCGCTGCCGACGATGGCGATGAATGCCGCCAGCACCAGGTACCCGGCGAACACGCTCAGCCCCAGCAGCACGACCGCGCCGACCCCGACGACGATGCCCACCGCCTGGGACGCGCTGGCGGACGCGGATGCCGCGCCCCGCTGCGACTCGGGCAGCTGGTCGGCGATCAGCGCGGTGAACGCCGCCGAGGCGACGGCGATGCCGATCGAGACGCCCGTCCAGGCCAGGCCGATCATCCAGGGGCCTTCGGCGATCCCGGTGCACACCAGGCAGATCGCCGTGAGCAGGCTCGCGCCCACCGCCCACGGCCGGCGACGGCCCCAGCGCGAGCGGGTGCGGTCCGACAACGCGCCCGACAGGGGGCCGGCGATGATCCCGGCCAGGCCCCCGACCCCCAGCACGATGCCGGAGTAGACCACGCCGTACACCCACGTGTTCCGCGCGCCCGGGGTGTCGAGCTGCGAGGGCAGCAGCAGCTGGACGGGGGTCAGCTGCACGGTCCAGATCGCCAGCCAGGCCAGCGTGAACAGGATGAACCAGCCGGTGCCGACCCGGTTGCTGCGCTTGTGGGATTCCGCGGTGTCCACACGTGTGCCCTTCCGATGGGATTGCGATGCCGGACCTGCGACGCGTTCGGAGACTCCTCGGACGACGTCGTGCGAGTGTTCGGGTCACTCGATCTTGGTGCACGAGCGTCCCGGATCGCGAGTACGACGCGCCCGCTGCACGGCGGGCGGGCCGTGGCGACACGGCTCGGGCGGCAGCACGCGCGTCGGCGGAGCAGGTCCGGTCCTGATAGACTCGGTGATTGGCTTGCGTGTGGGTTTTTCCCGCACACGCCGTGCGGCGCCCCTCTCGTGCTTCACGGCACTCAACCGATCACCTCAACGAAAGAACGTCCACACGTGGCAAACATCAAGTCGCAGATCAAGCGCAACAAGACCAACGAGAAGGCGCGCGAGCGCAACAAGGCCGTCAAGAGCGAGCTGAAGACCGAGGTGCGCCGCACCCGCGAGGCCGTCGCCACCGGCGACAAGGCCGCCGCCGAGAAGGCTCTGGCGCACGCGAGCAAGAAGCTCGACAAGGCCGTCAGCAAGGGCGTCATCCACCAGAACCAGGCCGCGAACCGCAAGTCGGCCATCGCGAAGCAGGTCGCCGCGCTCTGAGCGCCGCCGATTCTCCGAAGCCCGTCCCGCCACCGCGGGGCGGGCTTCGTCGTTGCGGGATGCCGGTGCCCGCCGCAGCAGAACGCGCCCGGCGGGCTCAGCCGCCGAACGGCGCCCGGGTCGCGATGACGGTGATCATGCGCTCGAGCGCGAACACGGGGTCGCGCGAGGCCCCCTTGACGTCGGCGTCCGCGCGCGCGGCGGCCTGGATCGCCCGTCCGAGGCTCTGCTCGTTCCAGCCGCTCAGGTCGCGGCGGGCCCGGTCGACCTGCCAGTCCTTCATGCCGACCTCGGCGGCAATGGCCGCCGACGACCCGCGTTTGCCCGCCACCCGGGCCATGGTGCGCAGCTTCATAGCCACGGCGGCCACCAGCGGCACGGGGTCCGCGCCCGAGGCGAGCGCGTGGCGCAGCGCGATGAGCGCGTCGCCGTAGCGGCCGGCGATGGCGGTGTCGGCGACGGTGAACGCCGATGTCTCGACCCGGCCGCCGTAATAGCGGGCCACCACGTCGGGGGTGATGTCGCCGGGGACGTCGGCGATCAACTGCTGGCATGCGGCGGCCAGCTCGGTGAGGTCGTCGGTGAAGGCGGCGACCAGCGTGCGCAGGGCGGCAGGGGCGATCTGCTTGCGCGCGGCGCGGAACTCGCCGGCCGCGAAGTCGTAGCGGTCGCCGTCGCGCTTGACCGCCGGGCAGGGCACTTCGACGCCCCCGCCGGTGCCGGCGCGGATCGCGTCGAGCAGCTTCTTGCCGCGCACGGTGGCGCTCGTGTGCCGCAGCAGCACAGTCGCGCCGTCCTGCGGGTGCTCGAGATACGCCAGCGCCTCAGCGAGGAACGCGTCGGACGCCTTCTCGACCCCGGTCACTCGCACGAGGCGCGGCTCGCCGAACAGCGACGGCGAGGTGAGGGCCATGAGCGTCCCTGCCTCGTAGTCGTCCGCCCTCAGGTCCGAGACCTCGAGGCTCGGGTCCTCGGCGCGCAGGTACTCGCGCACCGCGGCGATCGCCCGTTCGGCGCAGACGTCTTCAGGCCCCGACACCAGCACGATCGGCGCCGGCTGCGGTGTGCGCCAGTCGAGCTGCGGGATCGCGACGCGGCTGCCGCCGGACGCGCGCGACGGCCGGGCGGGAGTGCGGCGTGCGGGCATGAGAACAGCCTATCCAGCCGCGCCGACACGGCCCGCTGCGGCATCCGTCCCGCACGGGATGGATGCGGTCACGGCGGCCGCTCGCGCCAGACGCCGACGCCGTCGCCGGCAGGCGCGACGGTCACGACGCCCTCCCGATCGGTGCGGGCGATCACGGCGCCGTCGGCGCGCAGGAAGGCGAGCGTCTTCTCACGCGGATGCCCGTAGTCGTTGCCGGCGCCCACCGAGATCACCGCGACGGCGGGTGCGGTCGCACGGTACAGCTCCGACGACTGGTCCGCCGAACCGTGGTGGGCGACCTTCACCACCGCGTACGGCGGGCGCAGCCCGCCTGAGGCGAGCAGTCCGCGCTGGGCTGCGGCATCCAGGTCTCCGAGGAACAGGGATGCCGGCACCCCTCCGCCCCGGACGTCCCACACGACGCTCGACTGGTTGCCGGTGGCGAACGCCCGGTCGCCGTCGCGGGGCCACAGCACCGTCCAGGTCGCGGCCCCCAGCCGCCCGCTCATGCCGGTCCGCGCGTCGACGACCTCGGCGCCGGCGTGCCCGAGCCGATCGAGTGTGCGCTGGTCGGCAGGCGAGTCGACCGGGCCGTGCAATACGATCCGGGCACGGCCGACGACCGCGTCGACTCCCCCGACATGATCCAGGTCGTAGTGCGTGAGCACCAGGATGTCGACGCGGGCGATGCCGAACCGGTCCAGGCACGCCTGCAGCGCTTCGGGCTCCGGCCCGGTGTCGACCAGCGCGACCGCACCAGACGACCGGATCAGCAGCGCATCGCCCTGCCCGACGTCGCAGGCCGCGATCGCCCAGGCGCCGGGTACTGTCAGGGGGCCTGCGACCGCCCGCAGCGCGGCCGCACCCATACCCGCCCCGAGCACGGCCGCCAGCAGCAGCGCCGAACCCGCCCGTGCGATGCGCAGCGACCGGCGGACATCGGGCGGCAGCAGCACGAGCGCGATCGCCCCGCCGGTGATCGTCAGTGCGATCGCCCCGGGCCAGCCCTCCAGCCACGGCACGCCGCTCGCCGGCAGGTCGACCGCCGCTGCCGCGGTCGCGGCGATCCACGCAGCGGGCAGCCAGGTCAGGGCGGCCAGCCCCGATGCCAGGACCGGCACCGGCGCAGCCAGGCACGCGGCAAGCCCCAGCACGGTCGCCACCGGCGCGGCGGGGGCGGCGAGCAGGTTCGCCACCACGCCGTACAGCGGCACGGTCGGATTGATCATGATCAGCAAGGGCCCGCAGGCCAGCTGCGCGGCCAAGGGCACGGCCAGGGCCAGAGCGAGGGCACGCGGCAGGTGGCGGCCCATCCCGCGTGCCAGGGGCGCCGCGAGGGTCAGCAGCGCGGCCGTGGCCGCCGCCGACAACGCGAACCCCATCGACGCGGCGATCCACGGATCGGCCACGACGCAGGCGACGACCGCGCCGCACAACAGCGACAGCCCCGCGCCGCGTCTGCCCAGGAGCACCCCGAGCATGGCGATCGCCGCCATCGCGGCCGCTCGCACGACGCTCGGCTCGGGTGTGACCAGCAGCACGAACCCCGCCAGGGCCAGGACGCCCGCGGCCACGCGCACGCCCCGTCGGGCCCCGCACAGCGCGGCCGCGCCGAACGCGAGTCCCACCACGATCGCGCAGTTCGCGCCCGAGACGGCGGTGAGGTGCGAGAGCGAGCTCGCCTTCATCTGCGCGTCGAGTTCGGCGCTCACCCCGCCGGTGTCGCCCACGGCCAGCCCCGGAATGAGCCCCGCACCCGGCTCGGGCAGGCCCCGGGTGGCGTGGACGAGCGCATGGCGCAGCCCCGCCGAGACGGCGACGATCCCGGCGGGCGGGCGCTCCACGAGCACGCCGCGCGCGGCGCGCACGACCAGCACGGCGCGCTGACCCGGGTGCGCCGCAACGGCCGTGCCCGACACGACGATCTCGGCGCCGATGTCGGGGCCGTCGCCCGACCCGCCCTCGCGCACCGAGATCGGCACGTCGACGGTGTGCGGCGCGGGGCCGACGTCGATGCGGTGCGCGACCGCGTCGTACATGAGGTCGCCCCGCGCGGTGCGCTGCGCCTTGCCGACCACCGTCGCATGCACCGAGATCGCACGCCCGCCGTCCACACCGAGTCCGGTGGCCGCCTCGCGAGCCGGCTGCGCGAGCGCGACGGAGGATGCCGCAGCCGCCGCGACCGCGGCCGTCACCGCCGCGATCGCCCAGACGGTGCGTGCACCGCCGCGAGGGGCACCCCGCGGGCCGGGCCGTCGCCGTGCGATCCACGCCGTGAGCACGAGCGCACAGCCCCAGAGTGCGATCGCTGCGGCGGGCGCGGCATCCGGCACCAGCACCGAGAACCCTGCCGCGGCCCACGCGCCCGCGGCGACGGGCACCGGTCGCAGATCGCGCACCCGCACGTCACACCGTCACCAGGTCGCGCAGCGACGCCAGCATCTTCTCGCCGATGCCCGGCACGGCCAGCAGGTCCTCGACGCTGGTGAAGCGGCCGTTCTGCTCGCGCCACTCGATGATCCGCTGCGCGATCGCCGGGCCGATCCTCGGCAGCGTGTCCAGCGCCGCCGGGTCCGCGGTGTTGAGGTTCACCTTGCCGCCAGGTGCGCCGCCCGGCGCGGCTCCCGGGGCCGCATCCCCGGGCCCCGGGACGGGCTGTTCGCCCTTGCGCGGGACGACGACCTGTTCGCCGTCCGACACCGGGCGCGCGAGATTCACGCCGTCACGCGCGGCGTCCTTCGCGAACCCGCCGGCCGCGGCCACCGCATCGACCAGCCGCGCCGCCGGCGGCAGCACGTACAGGCCCGGCCGGCGCACCGCCCCGGAGACGTGCACGTATGCGGCGGCGCTCGCCGACGGCGTCGGTCGGGCGGTGACTGCCACGTGCTGAGTGGGCGCCGTCTGCCCGCGCAGGACGCCGATGCCCACCGTCACCGCCAGCGCCACCAGCACGACCACGATCACCGCACCCAGCCCGAGGCGCCGCCGGGCCGACGAGGGAGGCGGCTGGTCGGTGGACACCGCCCCACGCTACGCAGAGGGACGGTCTCCGTGGACGCCCATGGCCCGATCCGTGGACAACTCGCGCGTCGGCCCGCGGTGGGGAGGAGACGCTACTTCGTACTGAAGCTGACGACCTTCGGCGCGCGCACGACGGCGCGGACGATGTCGCGTCCGGCCAGCGATCGCTGCACGCGCTCGTCGCCGCGGGCCAGCGCCTCCAGCTCGCCGGCGCCGATCGCCGTCGGCACCTCGAGCGTGGAGCGTACCTTGCCGTCGATCTGCACGATGGCCGTCACGGTCTGCTCGACCAGCAGCGCCTCGTCGGCCTCCGGCCAGACGGCCCGTCCCACGAACGGCTCGTGGCCGAGCATCGCCCACATCTCCTCCGCGGTGTGCGGAGCGACCATGTCGAGCACCTGCGCGGTGACCTCGGCCGCCTCCCGCACGGCCGCATCGGCCGGTCCCGCACCGCTGTCGATCGCCTTGCGCGTGGCGTTGACCAGCTCCATCAGGCGCGCGACCACGACGTTGAACTTCGTGTGCTCCACGAGCCCGGGCGCATCGGCCAGCAGGTGGTGCGTCACTCGCCGCAGCGCCGCGTCGCCGGTCGAGGCATCCAACCCCACGGCGCTGGTGACGTCGCCCGCCACACGCAGCGCGCGCGCAAGGAACTTCGTCGCACCGGTCGTCGAGACGTCGGCCCAGTCCTTGTCGTCCTCGACCGGGCCGGCGAAGGCCAGCGCCACACGCAGGGCGTCGGCGCCGTGCGCGTCCAGCTCTTCCTGGAACAGCACCAGGTTGCCCTTGCTCTTGGACATCTTGGCGCCGCCCAGGATCACCATGCCCTGGTTGATCAGGCTCGAGAACGGCTCCTCGAACTCGATCAGCCCCATGTCGTGCAGCACCTTCGTGATGAAGCGCGCGTACAGCAGGTGCAGGATCGCGTGCTCGACGCCGCCGATGTAGAAGTCGACCGGCGCCCACCGTGCAGCCTCGGCCGAGGGGAAGGCCGCGCCGTCCGCGTTCGGCGACAGGAAGCGCAGGAAGTACCACGAGCTGTCGACGAACGTGTCCATCGTGTCAGCGTCGCGTCGCGCCGGCTTGCCGGTGGCGGGGTCGATCGTCGTCACCCAGTCGGTGGCAGCGCCCAGGGGCGAAGCGCCCTTCGGCTTCAGGTCCAGTCCGCGCGCGTCGGGCAGCAGCACCGGCAGCTGGTCGGCCGGAACCGGGACGATCTGGCCGTCCTCGGTGTGCAGCATCGGGATCGGCGACCCCCAGAACCGCTGCCGCGAGATCAGCCAGTCGCGCAGCCGGAACGTGGTGGCGGCATGGCCGGCCTCATGCGCCTCGAGCTGAGCGATCATGCCGGCGATGGCATCCTTCTTGCCCAGCCCGTCCAGCGGCCCGGAGTTGACCATGCGTCCCTCGCCGGTCAGCGCGATCCCCGTGGCGACCGGGTCGATCTCGTCGAGGGATGCCTCGCCCTCGGCGCCCGTGGTCGTGTCGACGACGACCTTCACCGGCAGATCGAAGGCACGGGCGAAGTCGAGGTCGCGCTGATCGTGCGCGGGCACCGCCATGACGGCCCCGTGCCCGTAATCGGCCAGGACGTAGTCAGCCGCCCAGATCGGCAGTCGCTGCCCGTTGACCGGGTTGATCGCGTAGCGATCCAGGAACACGCCGGTCTTCGGCCGGTCGGTGCTCTGCCGCTCGATCTCGGTCTGCTTCTGCACCCGCTCGAGATATTCCTGGAACCGCATGCGCACGTCGGAGGAGGTCTCGGCGACCAGTTCGGCGGCCAGGTCGGAGTCGGGCGCGACGACGAAGAACGTCGCGCCGTACAGCGTGTCGGGGCGGGTCGAGAACACCGTGACCTTCTCGGCGCGGCCCTCGATCTCGAAGTGGATGTCGGCGCCGGTCGACCGGCCGATCCAGTTGCGCTGCATCTGCAGCACCTTGGACGGCCAGTGGCCCTCCAGCGCGTCCAGATCGTCGAGCAGACGGTCGGCGTAGTCGGTGATGCGGAAGTACCACTGCGTGAGCTTCTTCTTGACGACCTCGGCGCCGCAGCGTTCGCAGTGGCCGTCGACGACCTGCTCGTTGGCCAGCACGGTCTGATCGTTCGGGCACCAGTTCACCGGGCTCGACTTGCGGTACGCGAGACCGCGCTCGTACAGCCGCTGGAACAGCCACTGGTTCCAGCGGTAGTACTCGGGGTCGGACGTGTGCAGCTCACGGCTCCAGTCGAACGAGACGCCGTACTGCTGGAACCCGGCCTTCTGCTGGGCGATGTTCGCGTACGTCCACTGGCGGGGGTCCGCGCCCCGCAGGATCGCCGCGTTCTCGGCGGGCAGACCGAACGAGTCCCAGCCGATCGGGTTCAGCACGTTGTGGTCGCGGTGACGCCAGTACCGGGCGACGATGTCGGAGTACAGATAGTTCTCGGCGTGCCCCATGTGCAGGTCGCCCGACGGGTACGGGAACATCGCCAGCACGTACTTGCGGGGGCGCGGGTCGTCCTCTCCTCCGGCCCGGAACGGGTCGCGCTCGGCCCAGAGCTTCTGCCACTTCGCCTGGATCGCGTGCGGGTCGAAGACGCCGTCGGCGGCGGCGATGTCGGAAGCTGTGGTCTGGGACACGGATACAAGCCAATCGCAGGGTCGGGATGATGCGCGAAACGCGTACCTTTCAGGGTACCCGACCGGCGCTTTTCACCAGCCGCCGGGCACCACGGCCCCGAGCGCCGCCAGCGGCGCACGGGCTTTGAGTCCGACTTCCGCGACCTCGGCGGCGGCCACCGACCGCCACGTGATGCCGCCGCCGGCGCCGACATAGGCTCCCCCGGGATGCACCACGATCGACCTGATCACCATCGCGAGGTCCAGGCCGCCCGCGGCGCCGACCCAGCCGAAGCACCCGGCGTACACGCCGCGCGGGCCGCCTTCGAGCCCGTGCAGAAGCGTCATGGCCGACAGCTTCGGGGCACCTGTCATGCTGCCGGCCGGAAAGGCCGCGTCCAGCAGGTCGCCCACCGTGGCGTCCCGCGGCAGCCGGCCCGTCACGCAGCTCACGAGCTGGTGCAGGGCTGGATAGGTCTCCACCTCGAGCAGCCGCTCGGCGTGCACGGTCGCCGGCAGGCACACGCGGCTGAGGTCATTGCGCATGAGATCGACGATCATGACGTTCTCGGCCCGTTCCTTCACGTCCGCATGCAGTTCGGCGGCCAGGGCCGCGTCGGCCGCGGCATCCATCCCCCGCGGGCGGGTGCCCTTGATCGGGCGGGTGCACACGGTGTCGCCGTCGACCTCGAGGAAGCGCTCGGGGCTGGCGCTGACCAGCGCCGCCTCGCCGATGCGGATGATCCCGCCGTGATGGGCCGGGGTCGCCGCCCGGAGCGCTGCGTACGTCGCCACCGCGTCGATGTCGCCGTCGACGCTGAAGCGGGTGGTCAGGCACAGCTGATAGGCGTCGCCGGACTCGATCGCATCGCGGCAGCGACCGATCAGCGCGGTGTACTCAGCCGGGGTGTGGCGCGCGCGCACCGCGCGGACGGGGTGGGATGCCGCAGCCGCCGGGGGCGCTGGGGCCGTGGGGTCGATCTGCCCTCCGGTCCAGACGGCCCCGCTCCCATGGTCGAACCCGACGAGGCCGTGCACGCGCAGCCAGGCCTCCTGGGGGACGTCGTCGTCTGCGTCGTGCACCGGCGCGCCGGCTCGCGCGGCGCCGGCTTCGTATCCGTTCCATCCGACCCAGCCGCCGGAGAAGCGGCCCGCGGGGCCGGTCGTCTGCTCGCCGGTCGCATGCGCCGCCCGCACGTCGGCGGCGTCGCACCGCTCGCCCCAGCCCACCCAGCTCCAGCCCTCGCGGGCGAAGGGGCCGGCATCCAGCCAGAAGACGTCGCGATGACGCGCGGCGACCGCTGCGAACACGTCGGCGGGTTCGGCGGGCACGGCGGCCCGGGTGAGCGCGAGAAGGGGTCGGTGCACGTTCCCAGGCTAAGGCGAGCAAGTGCCTCTATGCTCAGCGTGTGAACGACGTCCTGACGGGGATACTCGACGCCGTGCAGGCCGTCGACCCGCTGCTGCGGGTCCTCATCGCGGGCGTCGCGATGCTGCTCGAGACCAGCGTGCTCGTGGGCATCGTCGTTCCGGGAGACACGATCGTCCTGGTGGCCGGGACGGCCACCGCGTCGGTGTGGGGCGGCATCGCGCTGGTCGCGGCGATCGTCACCGGCTCGCTCATCGGCGAGAGCCTCGGGTTCTGGCTCGGCCGGGTTCTCGGGCCACGCATCCGCGCCTCGCGCGTGGGCCGCTGGCTGGGCGAGCGCAACTGGCAGCGCGCCGAGGAATATCTGCGCCGCCGCGGCGGCCTCGCGATCTTCATCTCGCGGTTCCTGCCGGTGCTGCACTCGCTCGTGCCCCTGACGGTCGGCATGAGCGGCTACTCCTACCGCCGGTTCCTGGCCTGGACCGCACCGGCGTGCGTGGTCTGGGCCAGCGCCTATGTCACGGTGTCGGGGCTCGCCGCCGGCACCTACCGTGAGGTCGCAGACCGGCTGCATTTCGCCGGGTACCTGTTCGTCGGGGTCCTCGTCGCCTTCCTCCTGCTCGTCTTCGCGGTCAAGAAGATCATCGAGCGCATCGAACGACGCCATTTCGCCGACCCGGTCGACGACCAGACCCACTGAGTCCGCCGAGCGCCGGCGAACGGGCTGCTTCAGGCTGCCGGTCGCTGACAGTCGGCGCGCACGCATGCGAGACTGGGGAGGATGCCCGAGAAATCCGCCGCGGCGCGGCGCGCCGACGTGCTGTGGCTGGCGCGCCTCGAGTACCGCTTACACGCGTGGCGCGAACGACGCGCCCGCCGTCGCGGCCTCACCCCCACCGTCGCCGCCTTCCCCGGGTACGGCGGCGAGAACTGGGTGCGGGTGCTCGGCCGCGTCCTCATCACTCCCCCGGGCCGACGCCGATCGGACGGCGAGTACGGATCGGTGCGCGGGTGGCGCAGCTTCCTGTCCGTGCCGATCGGCTTCGCCCAGGTGACGGTGACAATCGACGGCGAGCCGCACGACGTCGTCGCCGATCGCGGCGGTGTCGTCGACACCGTGCTGCCGACGACCCTCGCGCCCGGGTGGCACACCGTCACGATGTCGGTCGAGGGCGGCGAGCCGGTGGACGCCCGCGTGTTCATCGTGGGCGCGGGCGTCCGCTTCGGCGTCGTGTGCGACGTCGACGACACCGTCATGGTGACGGCGCTGCCCCGCCCTCTCGTGGCCGCCTGGAACTCGTTCGTGGTCGACGAGCACGCGCGCCAGCCGGTGCCCGGCATGTCGGTGCTGCTCGAGCGCCTCGTGCGCGAGAACCCGGGCGCACCGGTGGTGTTCCTCTCGACCGGTGCCTGGAACGTCGGCCCGACCCTCATCCGTTTCCTCGGCCGCCACCTGTTCCCCGCGGGCGCCCTGCTGCTGACCGACTGGGGGCCCACGCACGACCGCTGGTTCCGCAGCGGCACCGAGCACAAGTCGAGCAACCTCGAGCGGCTGGCCGTCCAGTTCCCGCAGATCTCGTGGCTGCTGATCGGCGACGACGGCCAGCACGACGACGCGATCTACACCCGGTTCGCGGGCAGGCATCCGCAGAGCGTGGCGGCCGTCGCGATCCGCCGGCTCTCGTCGACCGAGGCGATGCTCGCGGGTGGACGCACGACTGTCGACGACCACTCCGCCTCCGCGGTGCCGTGGGTCACCGGCGACGACGGGGCAGCCCTGCTCGAACGCCTCGAAGAGGTCGGCGTCGCCCGCACCCCCTGACGCTGCGCCGGCGTCGCGCTGCATGTCGGACTCGGTGTCCTCGCCACGACGTAGGCTGATCGGCATGTGCGGACGGTTCGTGGTGGCGAATGTGGGATCCGAGCTCGTGGGCGTGCTCCGGGTGGACGTGACCGGTGATGACCTGCCGGCGCCGTCCTACAACGTGGCGCCCACAGACCGCGCGGCGATCGTGCTCGATTCGAGCAAGACCGAGCCGCCCACCCGTCGGCTCGAGTCCGCCCGCTGGGGCCTGATCCCGCCGTGGGCGAAGGACGTGTCGATCGGCGCCCGCGCGATCAACGCCCGGGCCGAAGAGGTCGAAGACAAGCCCATGTTCCGCAACGCCCTGATCAAGCGCCGCGCCGTGGTCCCGGCATCCGGGTATTACGAGTGGAAGCAGGCCGACGGCATGAAGGTGCCGCACTACATCCACCCGGCCGACGACACGCCGATGTTCTTCGCGGGGCTTTACGAGTGGTGGAAGAATCCGGCCGCGACCGACGACGACCCGGCGCGTTGGGTGCTCAGCTTCACGATCCTCACCCGCGACGCGATCGGCCCGCTCGGCTCGATCCACGATCGCATGCCGCTGTTCCTCGATCCCGACTTCGCCGACGCGTGGCTCGATCCCACGACCGAGAACGTGGGCGACGTGCTCGACGCGGCCGTCGACGCTGCCCCCGACGTCGCCGCCACCCTCACCGACCACGTCGTGTCGAAGGCCGTCGGCAACGTCCGCAACGACTCCCCCGAGCTCATCGAGCCGGTCGGATGACGGTTCCGGACGGGACCGTCCGGCTCTCCGGGCTCGCGCAGTCCGCCGCCTCTACCCTGGAGGGATGACCGGAACCGCCCGCATGCTTGCGCACGAGGATTGGCGCGCCCGCGAGGAGGCCCATCGGGCTCGGGCGGACGCGCTGACGGCGGGCCACCGCGCCCGCGCCGCGCGTGGCGAGAAGCACCCCGTCGAGGACTTCCTGTTCACGTACTACGCGTACAAGCCGTCGGTGCTGCGGCGGTGGCACCCGGGCGCCGGCGTCGAGCTCGCCGATGCGGCGGAGCGCGCCCAGTGGCGCTGGTACCGTGCCGCGTCCGCGCCCGGCGGCGCCGAAGTGGATGCCGCTGCCTACCGCGCCGACAAGTCGGGCCTGATCGACGCGGTCGAGCGCATCCTGCGCGCCACGGCCGCCCGCCCGGCGCGATTCGGCTGCTTCGGCCTGCACGAGTGGGCGATGGTGTACCGGCAGCGCGAGCATCGGCATCCCGTGCCGCTGCGGCTGGGGCAGGCCGCAACCGACGCGGTCGTTGAGGCCGGCGAGCTGCGGTGTACGCACTTCGACGCGTTCCGGTTCTTCACGCCCGATGCCGTGCCGCGCAACGCGGTCGGGCCGACCCGCGCCACCCAGGCCGAGCTCGAGCAGCCGGGCTGCCTGCACGCGAATATGGACGTCTACAAGTGGGCCGTCAAGCTCGGCCCCCTGGTGCCGGGCGAGCTGCTGCTGGACGCGTTCGAGCTCGCACGCGACATCCGCTATCTCGACATGCAGGCTTCGCCCTACGACATGCAGGCGTGGGCGGGCGAAACGGTGCGCATCGAGACCGCAGACGGCAAGGCCGAGTACGTGCGTCGCCAGCGGGTGTTCGCCGACCGCGCCGACGGAATCCGACGGCGGCTGCTGGACGCGCTGAGCGTCTGACGCTGCCTGTACGGTGGAGGGATTCCGCCCACCCCGAGGAGACCCGCCGTGACCACGAACAATCCACTGCCGCCTGCCGGCTGGTACCCCGATCCGCAGGGCGGCTCCGGGCACCGTTGGTGGGACGGCACCGCGTGGACGACGTACACCCAGACTCCGCCGACGGCCCCGCCGCCCCCGGCACCTGGCGTGCACGACGCGGATGCGACCTCCGCCGCGACGACGGGGCACGGCACAGCGGCGCACGACGCCGCCGGGTATGGCATGCCCGGGCACGGTGCGCCCGCCTACGGCGCCGGTCCTTACGGAACGGCTCCGTACGGGACGGCTCCGTACGGGACGGCTCCGTACGGCACGGCCGCGTACGGCGGTCAGCGATATGCCGCCGCGCCACCGATCGGCGCGTGGCGCTCCCCGATCGATGATCGCCCGCACGTGACGGGCATGGGCAGCGCGATCCGCGCCGTCTTCACGAAGTACGCCCGGTTCGATGGCCGTGCTTCGCGCCCCGAGCTCTGGTACTGGGCGCTGTTCTACACGATCATCGTCGTCGGCGCCTATCTGCTGATGATCTTCGCCGTCATCGGTTCGGGCTTCGCGCTCGACGGGTCGGGGCCGAACCTGCTGTACCCGGGCTTCGGCGGTTTCGACAACCTGTTCATCCTGCTGTTGTGGGTGTGGGGGCTCGGCACCGCGATCCCCTCGCTCGCCGTCACCGTCCGCCGTCTGCGCGACGGCGGGTACCACTGGGCCCTTGTCTTTCTCGGCGTCATCCCCTTCGGCAGCCTCGCCGTCTTGGTGCTGTGCGCGATGCCGAGCAAGCATCCCTGATCCGGACCGGCGACCGACCCGTTCGGGTGTCAGCGCCACGCTTCACGGCGCGTGGATGCCGGGCTCGGTGTCGGCTCTCAATGCCGGGCCAGGATGGCCGCGGCATCCGTCCCATGCGGCAGCACGCCGTACTGCCAGCCGCGGTCGTCGGCCAGACGCGCACCCACGAAAGCGTCGGCGTCGAGACTCGGCGCGTGACGGACCATGACACTCGCCTGCAGCGACAGCGCCAGCGCCTCGGTGAGCCGCCGAGCCTGCGCCTGTGCGGCGTCGAGATCGGCGTGGGTCACCGCGTGCAGCAGTGACAGTGTGCGCCGGTTGTGCTCGTCCAGCAGCGGATGCGCGCCCTGCGCGGCCTCGATCTCGCCCCGCACCGCGTCGGCCGACTCGGGGTCGCGGGCGAGCGCTCTGAGCACATCGAGTGCGATGACGTTGCCCGATCCCTCCCAGATCGCCATCACCGGCTGCTCACGGAAGCGCCTGCCCAGCGGGAACGACTCGATGTACCCGTTGCCGCCGAGACTCTCCATCGCCTCATACGCATGGTGCGGGCCGCGCTTGCAGACCCAGTACTTCGCGACCGGGGTCGCCAGGCGCCGGAACGCCCGGTCTTCGTCGGTCGCATCGGCCTCGAACGCGCTGGCGAGCCGCATCCCCATCAGCATCGATGCCTCGGCTTCGAGCGCCAGGTCGGCCAGCACCGCGGTCATCGCGGGCTGATCGACCAGCAGCCGGCCGAACGCGCGGCGATCGCGCGCGTGCCACACCGCCTCGGCGACGCTCTGCCGCATGCCGGCCGCTGTGCCCAGCACGCAATCCAGCCGGGTGCGCTGCACCATCTCGATGATCGTGCGCACGCCGTGACCGGGCTCGCCGACGAGCACGCCGACCGTGCCGTCGAACTCGATCTCGGCCGACGCGTTCGAGCGGTTGCCGACCTTGTCCTTCAGCCGCTGGATGCGGAACACGTTCCGCTCGCCGTGGGCGACCAGACGCGGTACGAACAGACAGGACAGCCCCTCGTCGGTGCCGCCGCGCCGCGTCTGCGCGAGCACCAGGAACGCGTCCGACATCGGCGCCGAGCAGAACCACTTGTGCCCGGTGAGCTGGTAGCTGTGCCCGCTCACGTGCACGCCCGTGGTCGTGTTGGCGCGCACGTCCGAGCCGCCCTGCTTCTCGGTCATCGCCATGCCGATCAGGGCGCCGGGCTTCTGCTCGGGCGGCAGGAGGTGGCGCTCGTAGGTGCGCGAGAACAGGCGCGGCAGCCACTCGTCGGCGATCCACGGCGAGTCCTGAAGGGATGCCACGGCCGCATGCGTCATCGAGATCGGGCACGCGTGGCCCGGCTCGATCTGGGCGAACAGCATGAAGGTCGCCGCGCGTGCCACCGCAGCGCCGGGTCGCGGGTCGGCCCACGCGGAGGTGTGTGCGCCCGCCGCCACCGCGGCGGCGATGATCCGGTGGTACGACTCGTCGTACTCCACCTCGTCGAGCCGGAAGCCCCAGCGGTCGAAGGTGTGGGCGACGGGGGGATGCTGGTGTGCCAGGTGTGCGTCGCGCTGGAAGTCGCGCGTGCCGACGAGGGTGCCCACGTCGTGCAGCCCGTCGTCCGCCCAGGCCGCGCCGAACGCGCTCACCGCCTCCACCAGCGGCCGGTTCAACCCGTACTCGTCGACGTCCACCCGCCACGCGGGCTGGTTCTCCACGACGTGCGTCCCGCCCGGCTGCCGACCACGACCCAGGGTGCTCATGCGTTCACGCTACTGCCGCAAGCGCTCATCCGCCCTGACGGACGGGGATCCGCAGCACGCGATCGTCGCCCGCTCGCGGCGTTCCCCGGCCGTCGGTGTTGTTCGTGAGCACCCAGAGATCGCCGTCCGGCCCCACGGCGACGTCGCGAAGGCGGTCGGCGTCGCGCACCAAGGCGACCGGCCGGCCGATCGCCGACGCGCCGGCCGTGCGCACCTGCCACAGCCGTTCGCCGCGCAGGCACGCGATGTACAGCGTCGTGCCATCCGCGGCCAGGCCGCTGGGACTGGCCTCGTCGGGACGCCACTGCACGACCGGGTTGCGGAACCGGCGGTCGCTCGAGCGCCCCTCGACCACGGGCCAGCCGTAGTCGCCGCCGGGCACGATCACATTGAGCTCGTCCCACGTGTTCTCACCGAATTCCGTCGCCCACATCGTGCCGTCCGGGGTCCAGGCGATGCCCTGCACGTCCCGGTGACCATAGCTGTACACGACGGTGCCGAACGGGTTGCCGGGCGCCGGCGCCCCGCGAGGTGTCATCCGCAGGATCTTGCCGTTCAGGCTGGATCGATCCTGCGCGTCGGACGGATGCCCCGCGTCGCCCGTCGTGACGTAGAGCATGCCGTCCGGTCCGAAGGCGAGCCGGCCGCCGTTGTGGACGGGCCCGTTGCGGATGCCGTCGACCACGACCTCGGGCGCGCCCAGCCGGTACGTGCCGGCTGCACCGAGCAGCGACATCCTCACCACCCGGTCATCGGTCGCGGTCGCGTAGTAGGCGTACAGCCAGGTGCCGCCGTCGCCGTGCCACAGCGCGATGCCGTTCGATCCCGCCTCGGTGCGATGGACGACGCCGCGGATCCGCCCGACGGTGCGCGCCCGCCCCGACCGGTCGAGTTCGAGGATCGTGCCGTCGTCGCGCTGCGACACCAGTGCTCCGCCGTCCGGCAGCGGCACGAGCGACCACGGTGCCTGCAGCCCGGTCGCGAAGGTCTCGGGAGTGCCGAGGGTCTGCGTCGCAGAAGCCGTGGGCGAGGACGGGGTCGGCACGGGTCTGGGCAGCCCGTCGTCGTGCGAGGGCGCGCACGCGGCCAACGCGATCATCAGCGCCCCGATGATCGCCGTGCCCGACGACCTGCAGCGTGCCCGCATCGACCTGCTCCCGCCGCCCAGCTTCGCGCGCTGCGGCGCGGCGCGCAAGCGACCTCTGGTGCCGCGCGACCCGGCGATGCCAGGATGGTCACGAACCCGCCCACCCGACGACGCTCGCCCAGGAGACGTCCCCATGCCCGCAGCACCCGATCCCGCCACTGCCGCTGCCGCAGTGCCCACCTCTACGCTCATCGAGCGCACTGGAATCGAGATCATCCCCGAGTCCGAGCGCACCGCCAGGCCACGAGACCTGTTCTGGCCCTGGTTCGCCGCGAACGTCTCGGTGTTCGGCATGTCGTACGGCTCGTTCGTCCTCGGCTTCGGCATCTCGTTCTGGCAGGCGACGATCGTCTCGATCATCGGGATCGTCGTCTCGTTCTTCCTCTGCGGCCTGATCGCGATCGCGGGCAAGCGCGGATCGGCGCCGACCATGATCCTGTCGCGCGCCGCGTTCGGCGTGCACGGCCAGAAGGTGCCCGGCATCGTGTCGTGGCTGACGTCGATCGGGTGGGAGACCTTCCTGTCGATCACGGCGGTGCTGGCCACGACGACGATCATCACGCAGCTGGGCGGCGACGGCGGGGTCGCGGTCAAGCTCATCGCGACCGTCGTGGTCGCGGCGCTCATCGTGACGGCATCCGTGCTGGGCTACCACACGATCATGAAGCTGCAGTCGGTGCTCACGTGGGTCACCGGCGTGGTGACGATCGTCTACATCGTCCTCGCGATCCCGCACATCGACTTCGCGGCGGTGCTGGCGCACCCTTCGGGCAATATCGGACAGGTCATCGGCGCGCTGGTGCTGGTCATGACCGGGTTCGGCCTGGGGTGGATCAACATCGCCGCCGACTGGTCGCGGTACCAGAAGCGCACCGCATCCGACGGCGCCATCATCTGGTGGAACACATTCGGCGGTGCCATCGCGCCGGTCATCCTGGTGATCTTCGGCCTGCTGCTGGCGGGGTCTGACGAGAAGCTCTTCCAGGGCGTGCAGAACGACCCGATCGGGGCGCTGGCGCAGATCCTCCCGGTCTGGGTGCTCGTGCCGTTCCTGATCACGGCCATCCTCGCCCTCGTCTCGGGCGCCGTGCTGGGCATCTACTCGTCGGGCCTGACCCTGCTGAGTCTGGGCATCCGCATCCCCCGTCCGTCCGCGGCCGCGATCGACGGGGTGATCCTCACCCTCGGCACGATCTGGGTGGTCTTCTTCGCCGGCAGCTTCCTGGCTCCGTTCCAGAGCTTCCTGATCACGCTCGGCGTCCCCCTCGCGTCGTGGGCGGGCATCCTCATCGCCGACATCCTGCGGCGGCGCCGGGACTACGACGACGCGGCGCTGTTCGATGCAAAGGGCCGCTACGGGGCGTGGGATTGGATGTCGATCGGCACGATGATCGTCACCTCCGTCATCGGCTGGGGCTTCGTCGTCAACTCGTTCGCCCAGGACGCCGCCTGGAACAACTGGCAGGGTTACCTGCTGTTCCTCATCGGCGGCAGGGACGGCGCATGGGCGTATGCGAACCTCGGCGTGTTCTTCGCCCTGGTGCTCTCATTCCTGGTGACGTGGTTCGCCCGCGCGGCGAAGATCCGCGCGCAAGAGGCGGGCTGATGCCCGACCCGTGGCTGGTCGTCATCGACCCGCAGACGATCTTCGCGTCGCCGCGATCACCATGGGGCTCGCCGTTCTTCGATGCCGCGATGGTCAACATCCGGCGGCTGGCCGACGCGTTCGGCGATCGGGCCATCGTCACGCGGTGGCTGCCCACGGCGGACCGCGACACCTCCTGGGGCGCGTACTTCGCCGTGTGGCCGTTCGCGGACGTCCCGGCCGACGACCCGCTCTACGCACTGGTGCCGGATGCCGCGGCCCTGTCGCCGCGGGCGACCCTCGATCGACCGACCTTCGGAAAGTGGGGGCCGGCGCTCGAGGCGATCACCGGTCCCGCGCCGCACCTGGTGCTCGCCGGCGTGTCGACGGACTGCTGTGTGATCTCGACCGCGCTCCCGGCCGCGGACGCCGGTGCCACCGTGAGCGTCGTCGCCGACGCGTGTGCCGGGTCGACGGCCGAGAATCAGGCCGCGGCACTGCACGTCTTGGGACTGTATCCGCCGCAGATCACGGTCACGCAGACCCAGGCCGTGCTCGCCGGCGCGTCATGATCCGCGCGGGGCGAAGCGACTACTCGGCCGCGATCTCGGCCCCGGCCCCGAACTCGGCGACCAGCTGCGTCATGGTGCGTGCCACGCAGGCGGCGTCGCAGCGCCCCGCGCGGTAGCCGCCGCCGCACGTCCTGAGCTCCCGCAGCACCGGGTACAGCTGCGCGGACTGCGCGCCCAGAGGAGCGCCGTCGCGCCCGTCGGCCGCTTCGTCGGCCAGATAACCCTCGACCGCGGCGACCATCGTCGCGGTCATCGCATCGACGGTCACGTCACCGCGCAGAAAGCCCGGCCCGAGCGCGACCGCGCTGTCCACCGCCGCCATGATCCGCTCGGCCTGTGCTGATGCGACTGCCTGCGACATCGTCTGCTCCTTCGCGTCACCGATCGCCCGTCCGTCTCCATTCTGCTCCGCGTCGGCGGGACTCGGACACCGCTGCGGCGGATCGGCCCGTCCGGGCACTGCCGCGCACCCTCCGTGCGGCGTATCGTGAACCGTGAGGTGAGCGCGATGAACCCCACTGCAGGCGACCGCATCCGCATCCACGGCACCACCGTCGGCGCCGCCGAGCGGGAAGGCGAGATCATCGAGGTCAGAGAGCATGACGACGCCACGACTCTGGTCGTGCGCTTCGACGACGGACACGAGGCCGTGCTCTCCCCCGGCACCGACTGCGAGATCCTCCACGCGGGATGATCGCTCTACGCAGCACTGAGCCGATCAGCCGGCGGCCGTGACCTCTTCAGTGCTGCGCTGCACGCAGAACTCGTTGCCGTCGACGTCGCTCATCGTGACGTACCCGCTGCCGTTCTCACGCCGGCCGTCCGCGACGACCGTCGCACCCAACTCCTGCAGGCGCAGGACCTCGGCGTCGCGCGTGGTGTCGACGGGCGTGAGGTCGAAGTGGATCCGCGGCGCCCACTCCTTGCCTTCGTCGACCGGCTGGATCACGAAACGGATCGCCAGCGGCTCGGTGAGGAGCACCGTGACGGGGTCGCCGGGCAGGTTCGGGTTGTCGGGGTCCTCCTGCAGGGCGAGCAGCGCCTGCCAGAAGGCTCCGAGCGACTCGTGGTCGCGAGCGGTGATGTTGATGGCGTCGATCTGCAAGGCCATTGCTCTCCTTCGTCGTTCGCTCTCCGCGCCGGACAGCGCCAAGACGCCCGATCATTCCCGGCGATTCCAGCCCGCCTAACGAAGGAACCCCGCCCCGTAACGATGCGGAGCAGGGTTCGAACGTCTTCGATTCGGTGGACCTGAGGGGACTCGAACCCCTGACCCCCTGCATGCCATGCAGGTGCGCTACCAGCTGCGCCACAGGCCCGGATATTCGCTCCGGATCTCTCCGAAGCAACCCGTTCAGCCTACTACATCGATCGGGCCGGAGCGAAATCGGCCCGGGCCTTCGCCGGTCGTCGACAACCTGGCCGAGATGCACACGGAACGACCTCTTCCGGTGCAATCGGGCCGGGTCGATGGCGCGCGCCGAGGCACGCGCGCGGGCGCGCGGCATCCCACTCTGTGCCGGCGGCGAGCCGCGCCGCGCCGCCTCACGAGCGCGGCAACGAGGTCACTGCGTGCGGACGGGCTCGAGCTGCTCGATCGGGACGACGGGGCAGTCCTTCCACAGGCGCTCCAGCCCGTAGTACACGCGCTCCTGCTCGTGGAAGACGTGCACGACGAGGTCGCCGAAGTCCAGCAGGATCCACCGCGACTCTTGGCGGCCTTCGCGCCGCAGCCGCTTGTGGCCGGCCTCGAGCAGCTTCTCTTCGACCTCGTCGGCGATCGCGGCGACGTTGCGCTCGCTGCGACCCGACACGACGAGGAAGGCGTCGACCAGGGGCAGCGGCTGCGAGACGTCGAGGGCGACCAGGTCCTCGCCACCTTTCGCGTGCGCCGCACGGGCGGCGATCTGCACCATCTCCACGGCCTGTGCGGTCGCGGTCACGAGATGACTCCCGTCGCCAGCGCGTAGACGAGCACACCGACCAGGGCCAGCGCCAGGACGCCTGCCGTGATCGCGAGCGAGACCATGAGCTTGCCGCCGCGCTCGGGCGCCGGCGGCTGGATGATCTCGTCGGCCGTCTTGATCGTGCTCACGGCGGCACTTGCAGCGATCGGCGTGGGGGACGAGTGGGCGGGCAGCTCGCCGTCGACCAGCACGGCGTCCACTTCACGGCCGTCGGCGACGCCGGGGGCGTGTCCGGTGGATCCGAGGCCCTCGGGCAGCACGAGCGTGCCGGTGACGAGGAGTTCGCCGGTGCCGGCGATCGGCGCCACGAGCGGAGCACCCGCCGCGTGCGACAGGATCAGCGCGTGCGGGGCGGCGACCGACCCCGTGCTGGAGGTGTCGCGCGTGAGCAGCTGCTCGAACGACGCCGACGTGTCGGAGGCCGCCCGGGCGTTCGCCAGCAGGCCGGCGCCGAACATCGGGTTCAGCACCGCACGCTCGGCGGGCGCCGCGGCGGGCTCCACAGGTGCTGCAGATGCCGGGACCTCTGTCGGCTCGTTCTCGCCGACGACGGCGCGCAGCCAGCCCGTGTCGGAGTCCGGCTCGTCCTCGGCCGCATGCTGCGTCCACGGCGACGGGTCGATCACGGTCGCGGTGGCGGATGCTGCGGCCGGCGCGGCTGCGGGCTGGGCGGCGGGCGCGGCCGGCGCCGATGGCGCGTACGGGCCGGCGGACGGAGCGAACGGGTTCTGCGTCTCAGTAACGGACTGCGCGGCCTGCTGCGCCGGCGTCGGCACCGCCTCTGCCGGAGGCGCGACCGGGACGGTGCCGGACGAGACCACGTCCGGCGTGATCACGGGCACCGAGGCGGTGCGGATGCGCTCCTGCTGGCGGGCCTGACGCCGAGTCAGCGGCGCGGCGCCAAGATCGACGCTGGCATCCGGCACGGGGGCGGTGTGCACGGGAGCGGGCTTGGCTGCACGCGGAAGCGGCGCCGGGCGCGCGGCACCCTCGGCGGGCGGGGCGAACGGCGAGCTCGGGCGTGCCGCGGTCAGGGTCGGCGCGGGTGCCGCCGCGGGCGAGCCGCCCGCGGCGGGGCCCTGCCGGCCGGTGTCGGTGCGGTCCGCCTCGGCCGCGGGGTCGGCCGCAGGCATCTCAGAGGTCGCGGGCACGACGGACGTCGCCCCTGTGTTCCGCAGCTCACGCAGCTGCTTGCGGGTGAGCGGCGGAGTGTTCGGCTGATCGGATGTGCTCATGCCTTGCTCCGGTAAAGATGATGCTTCGCAATGTACTGGACGACCCCGTCCGGGACGAGATACCACACCGGGTGGCCCTCACGGACGCGTTTTCGGCAGTCGGTCGACGAGATCGCCAGGGCGGGGATCTCGAGCTGGCTGACGTCGTCGCTCGGGAGGCCGTCCGTGTTCAAGACGTGGCCGGGCCTCGAGACCGCGACGAAATGGGCGAGATCCCACAGTTCATCATGGTCCCTCCAACTGAGAATTTGCGCTACGGCATCAGCCCCCGTGATGAAGAAGAACTCCGCGTCGGGCCGCTCGGTCTGCAGGTCCCGCAGCGTGTCGATGGTGTAGGTCGGCCCGTGGCGGTCGATGTCGACCCGGCTCACGGTGAATCGCGGGTTCGAGGCGGTCGCGATGACCGTCATGAGGTATCGATGCTCGCTCAGGCTGACGTCGCTCTTCTGCCACGGATGCCCCGTCGGCACGAAGACGACCTCGTCGAGGTCGAACGACTCCGCGACCTCGGACGCCGCCACCAGGTGTCCATGATGGATCGGGTCGAACGTCCCGCCCATCACCCCGATGCGTGGGGCTCGCGTCGCCGTCATGCGGTGGGCCTAGTGGCCGTGTCCCGTCTGCGCGAGATCGTCCGCGTGCTCCTTCGCGTACGCCTCCGCCTTGTGCGCGTGCCGGTTGGCGACGTTGCGGTACGACAGCGTCACCATCGCAAGAGCGCCGAACACGACCAGCGCGATGATCGGGTACACGACGGTCTCGAGCATCACGTTGCCGGACCCGGCCTCCTCGGCGGCGAAGGCGATCAATGAGGCGAAGGACATCGGGACTCCAGTCACGGGTAATGGGCTCACAGGCTCAGGCGCGGAAGGCGCTCGTTGACAGTTTAGGCGTTCATCCTCGGACTTGCCCGGTGCCGCGCGCGAGCCATTTCGTGCTCGTGAGCTCGGTCAGGCCCATCGGGCCGCGCGCATGCAGCTTCTGCGTCGAGATGCCCACCTCGGCGCCGAAGCCGAACTCGCCCCCGTCCGTGAACCTGGTCGACGCGTTGGCCATCACGACGGCCGAGTCGACCTCGGCCAGGAATCGCTCGGCGTTCGCGTCGTCGGCGGTGATGATCGACTCGGTATGGTGCGTCGAGTAGCGCCGGATGTGCGCGAGCGCCTCGTCCAGGTCGTCGACCACCCGCATCGACAGATCCAGGCTCAGATGCTCGAGCGACCAGTCGGCGTCCGTGGCCGGCACGACGTCCGGCGCGAGGGCGGCGACGGCGTGGTCTCCGTGCACGGTCACCCCGGCGTCCTGCAAGGCGCCGACCACCGGTCCGATGAGACGGGATGCCGCATCTCGGTGCACGAGGACCGTCTCGACCGCGTTGCAGACGCTCGGGCGCTGCACCTTCGCGTTGACCACGATGTCGCGCGCCCACTCCAGCGGGGCCGACGCGTCCAGGACGATGTGCACGACGCCCGCCCCGGTCTCGATCACCGGCACCGTCGACTCGGTCACGACCGTCTCGATGAGCTGGGCGCTGCCGCGCGGCACCAGCACGTCGACGAGGCCGCGCGCATGCATCAGCTCCCGGGCCCCGTCGCGTCCGAAGTCGTCGACGGTCTGCACGGCTTCGGGGTCGACATCCGCCGCCGCGAGGGCGCCGCGCATGACGTCGACGAGCGCTCGGTTGGTGCGCTGCGCCGCGCTGCCGCCGCGCAGCACGACCGCGTTGCCCGAGCGCAGCGACAGTGCGGTGATGTCCACGGTGACGTTCGGGCGGGCCTCGTAGATCGTGCCCACGACACCGAACGGCACCGTGACCTTCTGCAGCCGCACGCCGCTGGGCAGCGTGCGCTCATCCACGACACGGCCCACCGGATCGGGCAGCGCTGCGATCTCGCGCACGGCGGTCGCCAGAGCACCCACGCGCGTGACGTCCAGTCGCAGCCGGTCCTGCAGCGCCTCGGACAGCCCGTCCGCGCGGCCCAGCGCGAGGTCTTCATCGTTCGCCGCGACGATCGAGGCGGACGCCGCCTCGATGGCATCGGCCACCGCCAGCAGCGCGGTGCGCTTGCGCGCATCGTCGAGCAGCCCCACCGAGCGCGCGGCATCCTTCGCCCTCGACATGCGTTCCCGGGCGGTGGCGAGAGCCTGCGTCATCACACCAGTCTACCGAGATGGCGCCGAGGGGGCCGTGGGCGCCGTCATACGCAGGGCCCCGGTGAGGGTCGACTCGGGCGGCGCGGGATTGGGCTCGAACCACGTGCCCACGCGCTTGCCGGCCAGCGCCTGCGGCAGCAGGTCGGCGTGCGTGACCATCGCACCGATGCCGGATGCCGCGGCCAGCCGCGCGGCCGACACCTTCGTCGCCGCTCCCCCGGTTCCGACGCTGTTGACGACGACCGAGCCGAACTCGAATCCGGTGAGGTCCTCGCCCCATGCCACCGCGTCGATCGGCTCGGCTCCGGGCTGGTCGGGCGGCGCGGTGTACAGGCAATCGATATCGCTGAGCAGGACCAGCGCGTCGGCGCGGATCAGCTTGGCCACGAGGGCCGCCAGCCGGTCGTTGTCGCCGAAGCGGATCTCATGCGTGGCGACCGTGTCGTTCTCGTTCACCACCGGCAGGATCCGCAGTCCGAGCAGTCGCTCCATCGCCCGGCGGGCGTTCAGCCGCGGCGTCCGGTTCTCGAGATCGCCCGCCGTCAGCAGCACCTGTCCCGCGACGATCCCGAACTCGCGCAGTGCGGCCTGGTAGCGGTAGATGAGCACGTTCTGTCCCACCGCGGCGGCCGCCTGCTGGGTCGCCAGATCTGTGGGCCGCGACGTGAGCTTCAGATACGGCATCCCGGTCGCGATCGCCCCCGACGAGACGAGCACGACCTCGGTGCCCCGTCCGTGCGCGGCGGCGAGGGCGGCCACGAGCGGCTGGATCTTCACAACGCTGTCACCGCTGATCGACGACGAGCCGACCTTCACCACGACACGACGCGCAGAGGGCAGCTCCGAGCGACGCGACGCGGTCATCGCGCGTCGTCCTCGTCGTCCCGGACGTCGGAGGTCGTCGCAAGCCGTTCAGCCTCGAGTTCGGCACGGGCGGCGGCCTTGGCATCCATCCGCTCGTGGTACCACTCGCGCCGCTGGGCCGTCGTGCGACGCATGCTGGGGTCGATGCGGGGGTCGCTGCCGCGGGGGGCCACCATGACCTCGGCCGCCGAGGTCAGCGACGGCTGCCAGTCGAACACGACGCCGTCGCCGGGGCCGATCACGACGGTCGCGCCGGGGATCGCCCCCGCCTTGTACAGCGCGTCGTCGACGCCGAGCTTGTCGAGCCGGTCGGCCAGGAACCCGACGGCCTCGTCGTTCTGGAAGTCGGTCTGCTGCACCCACCGCTCGGGCTTCGCGCCCAGGATCCGGTACAGCGGGCCATACGTGCCGCCCTCGACGCGCACGGCGAACTCGCGGTCGGCGCCCTTGGGGCGGATGACCACGCGCGGTGCGGTCGGGTGCGCGGCCGCCTCGACCCGATGCTGAGCGATGATCTCGGCGAGGGCGAACGAGAGCGCGCGCAGGCCGTCGTGGCTCACGGTCGAGATCTCGAACACGCGGTAGCCCTGCGCCTCGAGGTCGGGGCGCACGAGGTCGGCGAGATCCTTCGCCTCGGGCACGTCGACCTTGTTCAGGGCGATCAGCTGCGGGCGCTCGAGCAGGGGCACCTGACCCTCGGGCACCGGGTAGGCGGCGAGCTCGGCGCGGATGACATCGAGGTCGGTCAGCGGGTCGCGGCCGGGCTCGAGCGTCGCGCAGTCCAGGACGTGCACGAGCGCGGTGCAGCGCTCGACGTGACGCAGGAACTCGAGCCCGAGGCCCTTGCCCTCGCTGGCGCCCTCGATGAGGCCCGGCACGTCGGCGACCGTGAACCGCACGTCGCCGGCCTCGACCACTCCGAGATTCGGGTGCAGGGTCGTGAACGGGTAGTCGGCGATCTTCGGGCGCGCGGCCGACACCGCCGCGATCAGGCTCGACTTGCCCGCCGAGGGGAAGCCGACCAGCGCGACGTCGGCGACGGTCTTCAGCTCGAGGACGACGTCACCCTCCCAGCCGGGCGTGCCCAGCAGCGCGAATCCCGGCGCCTTGCGCTTGGTGGTGGCCAGCGCCGCGTTGCCGAGCCCGCCGCGACCACCCTCGGCCACGACGAAGCGCATGCCGGGGTCGATCATGTCGGCGAGCACCTCGCCGTCGGCGTCGCGCACGACCGTGCCGACGGGCACGGTCAGATCGATCGACTCGCCCAGGGCGCCGGAGCGATTGTCGCCCATCCCGAAGCCGCCGTTGCCACCGGTGCGGTATGGCGAGTGGTGGTACGAGAGCAGCGTCGTGACCTGCGGGTCGGCCACCAGCACGATGTCGCCGCCGTTGCCGCCGTTGCCGCCGTCGGGACCGGCCAGCGGCTTGAACTTCTCGCGCCGCACCGAGACGCAGCCGTTGCCGCCCTTGCCCGCACGCAGGTGCAGCGTCACGCGATCGACGAAGGTGACCATGACACTCCCTGCTCTCAGTGTGTTCTCAGCCGGTGGATACGCGGCGAGGGGCGAGCCGAAGCCCGCCCCTCGCCATGGTTCAGTGTACGAACTGCGACTACTCCGCGGCCGCCACGATGTTGACGACCTTGCGGCCGCCCTTCGTGCCGAACTCGACGGCGCCGGCCGACAGCGCGAACAGCGTGTCGTCGCCACCGCGGCCGACGTTCACGCCGGGGTGGAAGTGCGTGCCGCGCTGGCGGACGATGATCTCGCCGGCGTTGACGGCCTGGCCGCCGAAGCGCTTGACGCCCAGTCGCTGGGCGTTGGAGTCGCGGCCGTTACGGGTAGAGCTCGCGCCCTTCTTGTGTGCCATCTGAAGCGTCTCCTCTTGGCTTACTTGATGCCGGTGACCTTGACGCGCGTGAGGTCCTGGCGGTGGCCCTGGCGCTTCTTGTAGCCGGTCTTGTTCTTGAACTTCTGGATCACGATCTTGGGGCCGCGCTCTTCACCGAGCACCTCGGCCGTCACGGTCACCTTCGCGAGCCTGTCCGCGTCGCTGGTCACGGCGTCGCCGTCGACCAGGAGCACGGCGGGCAGCTCGAGGGTGTCGCCGACCTCAGCCTGCTGACGGTCGAGGACGACGATCGTGCCGACCTCGACCTTCTCCTGCCGGCCACCGGCGCGCACAACTGCGTAAACCACTTCACACCTGTTTCGTCTTGGGAGCGCACGGCTCCGGTTGTCTTGGCGAGACTCTGCTCTTGGGAAAGATGAAGTCTGTGGTGCTCGGCCGCCCGGTCTGCCCGGACGGCGGCGCGCGCCATACGAGGGCGAGGCGCAATGCACCAGGGGTCTACTTTACCGGATGCGGCGACCATCGGCAAAAGGAACGCGCTCGCGTGTCACGCCTAGGATCGAGCCGTGGCGATCCTCATCGACGATCCGCGCTGGCCCGCGCACGGCCGGCTGTGGGCGCACCTGGTCTCGGACTCGTCGCTGGACGAGCTGCATGCGTTCGCGCAGGCGCAGGGACTCCCTCACCGCGCGTTCGACCGCGACCACTACGACGTGCCCGAAGACGCGCACGAACGGCTGGTCGCCGCGGGTGCCGTGCCCGTCGGCGGCCATGAGCTGGTGCGCCGGCTCATCGCCTCGGGTCTGCGGGTCACGGCACGCGAGCGGAGGCAGGGCCGATGACGTCCTCGCGGCTCGAGGCCTTCAGCGACGGCGTGCTCGCGATCATCATCACGGTCATGGTGCTCGGCCTCGCCGTGCCCACCGGGCACGGCTGGGCCGATCTCGTGCACACCTCCGGTCTGGGGCTGCTCACGTACCTGTTGAGCTTCGTCTACATCGGCATCTACTGGAACAACCACCACCACCTCTTCCAGCTGCGCCCGCCCGTCATGGGCGGCGTGCTGTGGGCCAACCTGCATCTGCTGTTCTGGCTCTCGCTGTACCCGTTCACGACCGCATGGCTCACGGAGTCCCGCGTGGCGCTCGTGCCCACCGTGGTGTACGGCCTGAACCTGCTGGCCGCGGCGATCGCGTACTTCCTGCTGCAGAAGGCGATCACACACCTGCCCGGCGGCGAGCGGCTGCGCGAGGCGATCGGCAGAGACCTGAAGGGATGGCTCTCGCCTGTGCTCTACCTGCTGGGAATCGCACTGGCGTTCGTCGTCCCCTGGCTCGGTCTCGTTCCCTACGTCGTGGTCGCCCTGATGTGGCTCATCCCCGACCGCCGCGTCGAGCGCTTCCTGAGCGAGCACCCCGAGAACAACGCCTGAGTCCCTCCCCGTCGCATACGGTGCGATCCGGAGAGGGACTCGGAGAAGCGGACTACTCGCCCTCGGGCGTGTAGGCGACCGGGGTGCCCGGCAGGCTCGCGGTGGTCACCCGCCGGCGCGAACGGCCCTGGCCCGGCGCCTTGGGCTCGGGCAGGGCGTCGAGCACCGAATCCAGCAGCAGCTGCTTCTCGGACTTCGGCTCGCGGGCGGCCGCGGCATCCTTGTCCTTGCGCTTCTTGCGCTTCTTCGGCCGCTCGGCCGGCACCGGCTCGGGCAGAGCGATCTGCTCGGGCGCGGGCTCGTCGCCCTCGGGGTGGTGGATCGTGGATGCCGCGATCTGGGCGAGTGCGGACTTCGCGCCCTCGGTGATCACGTGCGTGCCGCCGGCCGGCGTCGTGGTGGGCACTGCGGGCCGCGTGCGTCGCGGCGAGCCGCCGCCGGTCTGCGTGCGGTGCTTGACGACCGGATCGTGGTGCACGATGATCCCCCGCCCGGCACAGACCTCGCACGGCTCGCTGAAGGTCTCCACCAGCCCCAGGCCGATCTTCTTCCGGGTCATCTGCACGAGGCCGAGCGAGGTGACCTCGGCGACCTGGTGCTTCGTGCGGTCGCGGCTGAGGCATTCCACGAGCCGGCGCAGCACGAGATCGCGGTTGGACTCGAGCACCATGTCGATGAAGTCCACGACGATGATGCCGCCGATATCGCGCAGGCGCAGCTGGCGCACGATCTCTTCGGCCGCCTCGAGGTTGTTCTTGGTGACCGTCTCTTCGAGGTTGCCCCCCGAACCGACGAACTTGCCGGTGTTGACGTCCACGACGGTCATCGCCTCGGTGCGGTCGATCACCAGCGACCCGCCTGAGGGCAGCCAGACCTTGCGCTCGAGCGCCTTCTCGATCTGCTCCGTGATGCGGAACCGGTCGAACGGGTCGCCGTCGCCGTCGAAGCGCTCGACGCGATCGAGCAGGTCGGGCGCGACCGCCTGCAGGTAGCCCTCGATCGTGCGCTGTGCATCCTCGCCCTGGATGAGCATCTTCGAGAAGTCCTCGTTGAACACGTCGCGGACGATCTTCACGAGCAGATCGGGCTCGGAGTGCAGCAGCGCCGGCGCCTGCGTCGTCTCGATCAGGCGGTTGATGTGCTCCCACTGGGACGTGAGCCGCTGCACATCGCGGGTGAGCTGCTCTTCGGTGGCGCCCTCGGCGGCGGTGCGCACGATCACGCCCGACGACTCGGGCAGCACCTCCTTGAGGATGCGCTTGAGGCGCGCACGCTCGGTATCGGGCAGCTTGCGCGAGATGCCGTTCATGGCCCCGCCCGGCACGTACACGAGGTAGCGGCCCGGCAGCGAGATCTGGCTGGTCAGGCGCGCGCCCTTGTGGCCGACGGGATCCTTCGTCACCTGGACCAGCACCCGGTCGCCGCTCTTCAGGGCCAGCTCGATGCGGCGCGGCTGGTTGCCGGTCTCGACGGCGTCCCAGTCGACCTCGCCCGAGTACAGCACGGCATTGCGGCCGCGGCCGATGTCGACGAAGGCGGCCTCCATGCTGGGCAGCACGTTCTGCACGCGGCCCAGGTACACATTGCCGATGAGCGAGGCGTCCTGGCTGCGCGCGACGTAGTGCTCGGCGAGCACCTTGTCTTCGAGGACGGCGATCTGGATCCGGCCGTTCTTGGACCGCACGATCATCTCGCGGTCGACGGATTCGCGGCGTGCGAGAAACTCTGCCTCGGTCACCACCGGGCGGCGACGTCCGGCGTCGCGGCCGTCGCGGCGCCGCTGCTTCTTGGCCTCGAGGCGAGTGGATCCCTTGATGCGCTGCGGCTCGGTGACGACCTCGACGGCCCGCTCGCGCGGTGCCTGCTCGTCGCCCGAGTCCGCCCGCTCGCCGCCGCGGCGACGGTTGCGCCGACGGCTGCTGCCGCCGGTCTCAGCGGGCGCCTCGGGGCTGGGCAGCGCGGGCAGCACGGTGATCTCGGGTGCGTAGAAGTGCAGAGCGGTCGAGACCGACGACACGAACTCCTCGGGCAGGAAGCCGAGGCTCACAGCAGTGATGGGCTCCGGCTCGGGCGCGACGGTGGTCTCCGCCTCGGTGGGAGCCTCCGGCTCGGCGGGAGCCTCCGCCTCGACGGGCGCCTCCGGCTCGGCGGGCGCCTCCGGCTCGGCGGGCGCCTCCGGTTCGACGGGAGCTTCCGACGGCTCTGCGGCCACCTCAGCGGGGGCGGATTCCTCCGACGGCGTCTCGTGCGCGTCAGAGGCCGCCGGGACCTCCGCCGGCCCCTCGGGCGCGGCATCCTGTGCGACAGCAGACTCCGCGGCCTCGCCTGCGGACGCCGCGACGCCGGGGGCGTCGGCCTCCGGGACGTCGGACGTCAACGACGGCGCTGCGTCCGGCGGTGTCTGGTTGTCACGGGGTTCGTTGTTCTCATCGACCGTCACCGGCGTACTCCCTGGCGGGTGACACCGCGCGTCACCCGGCGAAATCTCGTGCGGCGCCGCTCCGTGCCCTTCCGGTACGGGTCGGGGCCGCGAACTCACTCGGTCTGCAGCAGGCTCTCGGCGCTGACTGCGAGGGCGTTCATCGCCCGAAGTCTTCGTCGATGCCGCTCACGGCGCGGCCGTGAGAGCATCTGCAGTCATTATCGCACTTCCTGGCCGCATTGCGCGAAGCGAGGGCCTGAACGCCTCGGCGAGCCGCGACATCACGGCCCGTCACGCCCGTGTCCACAGCGTCTGATGCCATAATCCGAGCCATGCCGCAATCGCAGACGCACACGCATCCGAAGGGCCTGGCCATCTGGTTGATCATCGCGGGCGTGATCGGCTGGTGGGCGGCGTTCCAGCTGACCGTGGAGAAGATCTACCTGCTCCAGAATCCGGGCAAGAACGCCTCGTGCGATTTCAGCGTGCTCGTGCAGTGCGGCAAGAACATCGACTCCTGGCAGGGCAACGTGTTCGGCTTCGCCAATCCGATCATCGGCGTGGCCTGCTGGGTCGCTCCCATCGTCGTCGGCATGGCGATCCTGGCGGGTGCCCGCTTCGCCAGGTGGTTCTGGGTGCTCTTCTGGGTCGGCTTCGCCTTCGCGATCACGTTCGTCGGCTGGCTGATCTCGCAGAGCATCTTCGCGCCGAACCTGCACACGCTGTGTCCCTGGTGCATGGTGACGTGGGCGGTGACGATCCCGTCGTTCTTCGTCGTCACGATCCACCTGCTCCGCTCCGGCGTGGTGCCGCTTCCGAACCGCGGCCGGCACGTCGCCGACCGCCTCATGGCGTGGGTGCCGCTCATGACGATCGTCGCCTACGGCATCGTCATCCTGCTCGCCCAGGTCGAGCTGAACGCCGTGCCCAATGTCTGGCACACGATCCAGATCCAGCTCGGCTGGGCCTGATCCGCTCGGTCAGAGTCGCTCGATCGGGACCGGCCGCGCGCCCTTCTCGCCCTCAGCGGCAGCTCACCAGCTGATGGGATATGGCCATCAGCCGGTGAGCGTCACGAGACAGCGGCAGCTCTGCGTCAGCGGAACCAGATGCCGAGTTCGCGCTGCGCCGACTCGGTGCTGTCCGAGCCGTGCACGAGGTTCTGCTGCACCTTCAAACCCCAGTCGCGACCGAAGTCGCCACGGATGGTGCCGGGGGCGGCGGTGGTCGGGTCGGTCGTGCCGGCCAGCGACCGGAAGCCCTCTATGACGCGTTCACCGGCCAGCCGGATCGCCACCGACGGCCCCGACATCATGAACTCGAGCAGCGGCTCGTAGAACGGCTTGCCCTCGTGCTCGGCGTAGTGGCGCTCCAGGCGCTCGCGGTCGGGCTCGACCAGGCGCAGGTCGACCAGCGAGTACCCCTTCGCCTCGATGCGGGCGAGGATCGTGCCGGTCAGCCCGCGGGCCACCCCGTCCGGCTTGACGAGGACGAGGGTCTCTTCGGTGGGCATGTCAATCTCCGTTCGCAGAATCTTCTTCTCGCATGAGTCGGGCGTTGCGCCGGTCCAGCGACGCACCCTTGATGGTCGCATACCCCCACATGCCGCCGAAAACCACGACGACGAACAGGATCGCCGGCACCAGGATCGCCGACAGCGCGACGACCGCCTGCAGCACCCATCCCAGCACGATGCCCCAGCGGTGCCGCAGCAGCCCGGCCACAGCGAGCATCAGCACAGCCACGACGGCGCCGCCCACGATTCCCCACCAATCGGGGATCGACGGCGGCAGCGCCTTCAGGCCGAAGACGGCGAGGCCCGCCAGGAACACGATGATCGACTCGAACACGAGCACGATCTGACCGAGCGACTCCGCCGCCCCGCGACTGCGTCGGGGGCGCGGCGCGCGCGCCGGTTCGGTCACGACGACCACCCCGCCTTCCAATCCTCGTCCTTGGCCAGCGTGAGGGCCTGTCCTGCGAGGACGATCGAGCCGGCGATGACGACCGCGCGGCGGTCGGACGACGCGGCCCACTTACGGGCGGCGTCGACGGCGTCCGCGAGGTCGGGGTGGACGGTCACCGGCACGCCCGCCCCTTCGACGAGGTCGGCGACGGCGTCGGCGTCCAGCGCCCGCTCCGAGACCGGCGAGGTCGCGAACACGTGCGCGGCGATCGGCGCGATCTCGGCGACGATGCCCGGAGCGTCCTTGTCGGCGAACACGCCGAACACGACACCCCACTCGTCGAAGTCGAACGACTCCTTGAGCGCGGCCACCAATGCGTGCGCACCGTGCGGGTTGTGCGCGGCGTCCACCAGCACGGTGGGAGCGGCTCCGACCAGCTGCAGCCGGCCGGGCGAAGTCGCCTCGGCCAGTCCCTCGGCCAGGATGTCGGCGGGGATGGATGCCGAGGCCTGGCCGATCAGCGATTCGACGGCCGCGATCGCCAAGGCCGCGTTGAAGCCCTGATGCGCTCCGTACAGCGGCAGATACGCCGCCTCGTACGTCCCGCCGAGGCCGCGCACGACGATCTGCTGGCCGCCTACCGCCAGTCGCTGCTCGACGAGGGCGAACTCGTCGCCCTCGAAGGCGATCGTGGCGTCGTGCGCGGCGGCGGCCGCGCGCAGCACGCGTTCGGCCTCGGGGGTCTGCCGGGCCGAGACGACCGCGGCACCGTCCTTGATGATGCCGGACTTGACGGTTGCGATCTCTTCGATCGTGGCTCCGAGGCGGTCGGCGTGGTCCATGGCGACCGGTGCGAACACGGCGACGTCGCCGTCGGCCGTGTTCGTCGAATCCCACGACCCGCCCATGCCGACCTCGAGCACCAGCACGTCGACGGGCGCATCGGCGGCCACGACGAAGGCGAGGACCGTCAGGATCTCGAAGAACGTCAGCGCCGCGTCGCCGATGGAGGCGAGCTCGGCGTCGACGATCGACAGGAACGGCTCGATCTCGTCCCACGCATCGGCCACCGCGCCGTCGTCGGCCGGTGCGCCGTCGATCATGATGCGCTCGGTGAACCGCTCCAGGTGGGGGCTCGTGAACAGCCCGGTGCGAAGCCCGTGCGCGCGGATCAGGCTCTCGATCATGCGCGCGGTCGAGGTCTTGCCGTTGGTGCCCGTGATGTGCACCACGCGGTACGTGCGCTGCGGGTCGTCGAGCAGTTCGAGCACACGGCGGGTGCGCTCGACGCGCGGCTGCACCCAGCGCTCGCCCTGACGCTTGAGAAGCTCGACGTAGACGGCGTCGGCGCGCTCGCGATCGTTCATGCGGATGCCTCGACCTTCGTGACGGCGACCCAGAACGGGCCGGTGTTGGCGAACGCGCGCGCGGTGAACGACGCGACGTGCTGTGCGGTCCGCTCGAACGCGACCCCGGCGAGCGTCTCGGCCGTCCAGCTGTTGGGCTGCTCGGCCAGATCCTCGGCCAGCAGGGCGTCGCGCCCGACCACCTTCAGGTCGTGCTCCACCGCCAGCGTCTCACCGGCGACGTCCGCGATCTCGAACGCCGCCGCGACGGCATCCCCGTCGCCGGCGTCTGCGAACAGCAGCTGCAGACGGATGCGGTCGCTCACGTCGAGGCCGGCGGCCTTGCGGGAGTCCTGCACGGCACGGATGACGTCGCGCGCCAGCCCTTCGGCCTCGAGCTCGGGCGTGGTCGCGGTCTCGAGCAGCACGAAGCCGCCCGCAGGCACCAGCGCGAGCGCTTCGCCGTCCGGCCGGCCGGTCGTCTCGAGCATGAGGTCGTACTCGGCCGGTTCCAGGGCGATGCCTCCGGCGGTCACCGTGCCGTCGGTCTCGGACCAGTCCCCCGCCTTCGCGGCCTGGATCACCTGCTGCACCCGCTTGCCCAGACGCGGGCCGGCGGCGCGAGCGTTCACCGAGAGCCGGTGGGTGATGCCGTACTCGCCCGCGGTGCCCTCGCCGAGGTCGACCAGCTCGACGGCCTTGACGTTCAGCTCGTCGCGCAGGATCTCTTCGTAGGGGGCGAGGGATGCCGCATCCGGCACCACGACGGTCAGCCGCGCGAGCGGCAGCCGCACCCGCTTGCCCTCCTTCTTGCGCAGCGCGTTGGCCACGCTGGACACCTCGCGCACCGCGTCCATCGCCTGACGGATCTCCACGGCCGGCGGGAAGGCCGAGGCGTCGGGCCAGTCGGTCAGGTGCACGCTGCGTTCGCCCGTGAGGCCCTGCCACACGCGTTCGGACACGAGCGGGATGAGCGGCGCCGCCACACGGCAGAGCGTCTCGAGCACCGTGTAGAGCGTGTCGAAGGCTTCGGTCGTGCGCGGGTGGGCGGCATCCACCCCCACCCAGAAGCGGTCGCGGGAGCGGCGGATATACCAGTTGGTCAGCGCCTCGACGAAATCGCGCAGCCGCTCGGTGGCGGTGGTCGAGTCCAGGCCCTCCAGGTCGGCGGCGACGTCGGCCACCAGCCGCCCGGTGAGCGACAGGATGTACCGGTCGAGCACGTCGGTCGAGTCGGTGCGCCACTGCGCCTCGTACCCGCCGGGCGCATTCGCGCCACCAGCGGTAGCGGCGTTCGAATACGTCGCGAAGAAGTACCACGCGTTCCACAGTGGCAGCAGGAACTCGCGCACGCCCGCGCGGATGCCCTCTTCTGTGACGATCAGGTTGCCGCCGCGCAGCACCGAGCTCGACATCAGGAACCAGCGCATCGCGTCGGACCCGTCGCGGTCGAACACCTCCGACACGTCGGGGTAGTTGCGTAGCGACTTCGACATCTTCTGCCCGTCGCTGCCCAGCACGATGCCGTGGCAGCTGACCCCGGTGAACGCGGGCCGGTCGAACAGCGCCGTCGACAGCACGTGCATGAGATAGAACCAGCCGCGGGTCTGCCCGATGTACTCGACGATGAAGTCGGCCGGCGAGTGCGTGTCGAACCACTCCTGGTTCTCGAACGGGTAGTGCACCTGGGCGTAGGGCATCGAACCGGAATCGAACCAGACGTCGAACACGTCCTCGATTCGGCGCATCGTGCTCTTGCCCGTGGGATCGTCGGGGTTCGGCCGCGTCAGCGCATCGATGTACGGACGATGCAGGTCCACCTGGCCGTCGGGACCGACCGGCAGCGTGCCGAAGTCGCGCTCGAGCTCGGCGAGTGACCCGTACACGTCGATGCGCGGGTGGGCGGGGTCGTCGCTGCGCCACACCGGAATCGGCGAGCCCCAGTACCGGTTGCGGCTGATCGACCAGTCGCGGGCGCCTTCGAGCCATTTGCCGAACTGCCCGTGCTTGACGTTCTCGGGCACCCATTCGATCTGCTCGTTGTTCGCAAGCATGCGGTCCTTGAAGTCGGTCACGCGCACGAACCAGCTCGAGACCGCCCGGTAGATGAGGGGGTTGCGGCAGCGCCAGCAGTGCGGGTACGAGTGCTCGTAGCTCTGCTCGCGCAGCAGGCGCCCGCCCTGCTGCAGCAGGCGGATCAGCGGACGGTTCGCGTCCATCCACAGTTGGCCGGCCACGTCCGTCACCTGGGGCAGGAAGCGCCCGCCGTCGTCCAGGCTCAGGATGACCGGGATGCCGTGGGCTTCGGTGACCCGCTGGTCGTCCTCGCCGTACGCGGGAGCCTGGTGGACGATGCCGGTGCCGTCGGTGGTCGTGACGTAGTCGTCGACGAGGATGCGCCACGCCTTCTGCGTCCCCCACGTCTCGGTGTCGGCGTAGTAGTCGAACAGCCGGTCGTACGCCACATCGGCCAGGTCGGCGCCGACGAGGGTCTTCTCGACCGCGGCGGCCGCGGCATCCGCCGTCTCGTACCCGAGGTCCTTCGCGTACCCCGGCAGCAGGTCCGCGGCCAGCAGGTACCGGTGGTCGCCGCCGTCGCGCGCGCCGGCGGGCCCGGCCGGCACGACGGCGTAGCGGATGCCGGGGCCGACCACGAGCGCGAGGTTAGTCGGCAGCGTCCACGGCGTGGTGGTCCAGGCCAGGGCGCGCACGTCGGTGAGCCCGAGGGCCGCGGCCTTCTCGCCCGTCAGCGGGAACGTGACGGTCACCGACGGGTCCTGGCGCATCTTGTAGACGTCGTCGTCCATGCGCAGCTCGTGGTTGCTCAGCGGGGTCTCGTCCCGCCAGCAGTACGGCAGCACGCGGTACCCCTCGTAGGCCAGGCCCTTGTCGTAGAGGGTCTTGAACGCCCAGAGCACCGACTCCATGTACGAGATGTCGAGGGTCTTGTAACCGCGCTCGAAGTCGACCCAGCGCGCCTGACGGGTGACGTAGTCCTGCCACTCGTGCGTGTATTCGAGCACCGAGGCGCGCGCCTTCTCGTTGAAGGTCGCGATGCCCATCCGCTCGATCTCGTCCTTCTCGGTGATGCCGAGCTGCTTCATCGCCTCGAGCTCGGCGGGAAGGCCGTGCGTGTCCCACCCGAACACGCGGTCGACCTTCTTGCCGCGCATGGTCTGGAACCGCGGAAAGAGGTCCTTGGCATAGCCGGTGAGCAGGTGCCCGTAGTGCGGCAGGCCGTTCGCGAACGGCGGCCCGTCGTAGAAGACCCACTCCTCGGCGCCGTCGCGCTGTGCGATCGACGCGCGGAAGGTGTCATCCTGCTGCCAGAAGTCGAGCGTGTCGCGCTCGATCGCAGGGAACCGGGGGCTCGGGACGACGGGTTCGGCGGCAGGGCCGAAGGCGGATTCGCGGGGATAGGTCATCGGGTCTCGCAGTGTGTGTGGTGGTGGTGCTGCCGTTGTTGCTGCTGCTGGGACGATCCTCGCGGACCGCGGTACCACCCTGCGTTGCCGAACCGCCCGCTGTGCGGCGTGCGCTCCGACCACTCTCACTGCGGCTGTGACGGGCCTGACCCGTTCGGTTCTAGTGGGCAGTGCCACACAGGAGCGCTGCCGTTCTTCCGAAGACTCCCCGGTGATGACCGGATCGATGTCTGTGCGGCCATTCTACGCGGTCTCGGCGGCGCGCCTTGTCGAGCTCGCGTCAGTCCTCGCAGCGGCACCCGTGCAGATCGGATGCCGCGCCGTTGATCCACAGCTTCGCGCCCTCGGGAGTCGTGACCAGCAGGGTGCGGTTGTACGCCTCGTCGACGACTTCGGCGCATCTGGCGGGATGTGTGCGCGCCACTCCTCGCCCGAGGCGAGGGGATCTCACGAAACGAGGATCGAAACCGCGCATCCGGTCCTCGCGTCATGAGATCCCCTCGCGTGAAGCGAGGATGGCCGCGTCAGCGGCCGCCGATAGCCTGGTCACCATGGCTCGACGCGCCGACCACGCACGATCTGGTTGACGACCTGGTCGTACGTGACCCGGATGACGTGATAGCCGCGCAGCGTGAGCTCGGCGTCGTGCGTGACATCCGAAGCGCGCTGGGCGCCGACGTGGTGGCCGCCGTCGATCTGCAGCACCAGCCGTTCGCCGATCAGGTGGTCCACGCGGTGGCCGAACAGCCAGATCTGCGACCGGATCGGCAGCCGCAGCCACCGCAGCCGCGGCTCGATGAACGTCTCGAGGCCCGAATCGCGGAACGGGCTCGCATCGTCGAGCAATTGAAGCGCCTGCCCCGTCAGCGCGAGGCGCCGCAGCGCCGACGTGTCGATCAGGCCCTGGTTGAGGGCACTGTCCCACACGGCCAGCGCCGCTTCGTACGGCTGGCACGCCGCGACAGTCTGCAGCACGACCTCGATGCCATCGACCAGCGCATTCGGATCACGCGGAACGACAGGCGACGGCCGATGCAGTACCGCTTTCGGCGGCTTCACACACCCGGCGTGCGGATGGCAGGCCACATGGATCCCGCTCTCTTCGAGCACCCACAGCCCCAGCCGCTTGGCCTGCGTGACACACGTGACGACCACGCCGTGGCGCGCCGCGAATCGCAAGGTCGGGTCGGCATCCGGCGTCGTCACCCACACGCGGCGCTCACGCACCAGAAGGCCGCTGCCCACGGCGGCCGCGATATCGTGCGTCGACAGGCCGTCGTGGACGAGCCGTCGGCTGCGGACGATTCCCCCGGCGCTGCGGACCGCTCGGACGACGGCATCCACTCGTGTGCTCATGAGGACGAGGATGCCGGTGATCTCCCTTCGCACGGACGGTTCGACGCCGATCTGTGGACGGAACGCACCGATCCGCCGAACCGTGCCTTCTGGGGAGGAGCCGCCGCACTCGCCCGCGCCGGACGCCGCGTCCTCGCCTGAGCCGAGGGGATCTCACGAAACGAGGGCCGAAATCGGCATTTCGCTCCTCGTTTCGTCAGATCCCCTCGCTTCGCGCGAGGGCCGGGATGCCGCGGCCGTCCAGGGCCGGGATGCCGCGACCGTCGAGGGCCGGGATGCCGCGGCCGTCCGCAGCTGATGGCCGCGCCGCGCCCTGTAAGATGGCTGCACATCCCACACTCAGGCACGCTCACACGGTGCCGCATACATCGCTCAAGGAGACCTTCATGTCCGACGCGCAGATTCCCGACAAGCCCGCCCTCGAGGGTCTCGAGTCCAAGTGGGATGCCGCCTGGCGCCAGCAGGGAACGTATCTGTTCGACCGCGACGCCGCCAAGGCCAAGGGCCGTGCCGGGGTCTTCTCGGTCGACACTCCCCCTCCGACGGCATCGGGCAGCCTGCACATCGGCCACGTGTTCAGCTACACGCACACCGACATCAAGGTGCGCTTCGAGCGCATGAGCGGCAAGACGGTCTTCTACCCGCTGGGCTGGGACGACAACGGCCTGCCGACCGAGCGGCGCGTGCAGAACTACTACGGCGTGCGCTGCGACCCGTCGCTGCCGTACGACGCCGGCTTCACCCCGCCGTTCCATGGTGACGCCAAGAGCCTGAAGCCCGCCGACCAGGTGCCGATCAGCCGCCGCAACTTCATCGAGCTGTGCGAGACGCTCACCGAAGAGGACGAGAAGCAGTTCGAGGACCTGTTCCGCCAGCTGGGCCTGTCGGTGGACTGGACGCAGACGTACCGTACGATCTCGGACCACACGATCCGCACCAGCCAGCTGGCGTTCCTCCGCAACCTCGAGCGAGGCGAGGCCTACCAGGCCCTGGCCCCGACGCTGTGGGACATCGACTTCCGCTCCGCGATCGCGCAGGCCGAGCTCGAGGACCGCGACCAGCAGGCGACCTATCACCGGGTGGCGTTCCACCGCACCGACGGTGGCGGCGACGTGCTGATCGAGACTACGCGCCCCGAGCTGCTGCCCGCGTGTGTGGCACTGGTGGCCAACCCCGACGACGAGCGCTACCAGCCGCTGTTCGGCTCGACCGTGCGCACGCCCCTGTTCGACGTCGAGGTGCCGGTCCTGGCCCACCCGCTGGCCCAGCAGGACAAAGGGTCGGGCATCGCCATGATCTGCACGTTCGGCGACGTGACCGACATCATCTGGTGGCGCGAGCTGCAGCTGCCCAACCGCACGATCCTGGGCAAGGACGGCCGCGTGATCGCCGAGGCGCCCGAGGCGATGGTGACGGATGCCGCGAAGGCGGCGTATGCCGAGCTCGCGGGCAAGACCGTCTTCAGCGCCAAGAAGCGCATCGTCGAGCTGCTCGCCGAGTCGGGCGACCTCAAGGAGGTCTCCAAGCCCTTCACCCACCCGGTGAAGTTCTACGAGAAGGGCGACCGCCCTCTCGAGATCGTCTCGACCCGCCAGTGGTACCTGCGCAACGGGGCCCGTGACGAGGCGCTGCGCGACAAGCTCATCGCGCTCGGTCAGGGCATGTCGTGGCATCCCGATTTCATGCGCGTGCGGTACGAGAACTGGACCAACGGGCTCACCGGCGACTGGCTCGTCTCGCGTCAGCGGTTCTTCGGCGTGCCGATCCCGCTCTGGTACGCGCTCGACGAGAACGGCGAGCGCGACTACGAGCGCGTGCTGATCCCCGACCTGGCGACGCTGCCGATCGACCCCACGACCGACGTGCCCCCCGGGTACACAGCGGACCAGCGCGGCGTGCCCGGCGGCTTCGACGCCGAGAAGGACATCTTCGACACCTGGGCCACCTCGTCGCTCACGCCGCAGCTGGCCGGCGGCTGGCAGCGCGACGACGAGCTCTGGGATCTCGTCGCCCCGTTCGACCTGCGCCCGCAGGGGCAGGACATCATCCGCACCTGGCTGTTCTCGACCATGGTGCGCAGCGCCCTCGAGGACGGCCGCGCGCCGTGGACGGATGCCGCGATCAGCGGCTTCATCGTCGACCCCGACCGCAAGAAGATGTCGAAGTCGAAGGGCAACGTGGTCACTCCCGCCGACATCCTCGACGCGCACGGCACCGATGCGGTGCGGTACTGGTCGGCCTCGAGCCGGCTCGGCGCCGACGCCGCCTTCGATCCGCAGAACCCCACGCAGGTGAAGATCGGCCGGCGCCTGGCGATCAAGGTGCTCAACGCCGCGAAGTTCGTGCTGTCGTTCCCGGTGCCCGAGGGCGCCACGGTGACGCATGCGCTGGATGCCTCGATGCTGGCGACGCTGGACGACGTCGTGCGCGAGGCCACCAAGGCGTATGCGGCGTACGACCACGCCAAGGCGCTCGAGGTCACCGAGTCGTTCTTCTGGACGTTCTGCGACGACTACCTCGAGCTGGTCAAGGAGCGCGCGTACGACCGCGCCGACGTCGGCCAGGCCTCGGCCGCGCTCGCGCTGCGCCTCGCCCTGTCGGCCCTGCTGCGCCTGCTCGCCCCGGTGCTGGCGTTCGCGACCGAAGAGGCGTGGTCGTGGTTTGAGCAGGGCTCGATCCACCGTGCCGCCTGGCCCGAGCCGCTGGCCATCGAGGGCGAGGCCGCGGTGCTGTCCAGCGTCGGAGCTGCCCTGGTGGGCATCCGTCGCGCGAAGACCGAGGCCAAGGCCTCGCAGAAGACCCCCGTCGCCCACGTGACGATCGCAGGCCCGGCGGCGGCCATCGCCGCGATCCGTCTGGCCGAGGGCGATCTCAAGGCGGTGGGCCGGATCGAGGAGATCTCCTACGCCGAGGCCGACGAGCTGACCGTCACGGACATCGAGTTGGTCGCTCAGGAGGCCTGACGTGCAGCTGGGCACCCGGTGGAACGCGGGCGGGGATCCCCCCGCCCGCCTCGCCGACGAATTCGTGGCGCAGCTGCGCGCCGTCGAGGCCGATCTGCCGGCGGGCGAGCTCGGCGTCGCCCGGTGGACCCTCACCTGGCTCGAAGGGCGGCCGGTCGCCGAGCTCGACCTCGGCATCGTCGTGACGGTCGACCACACCGGACGGGTGGTCGTGCGCCACGACGACGAAGACGAGTTCGGGTAGGGCGCGGCGTCTCCTCGGGTGGCCTCGCCCGCGTGCCTGTGGGCGCGACCGCCCACAGGAGGCCGGGTGCTCAGGTCACGGGCGGCGCCGCGGCGCGGTCGGTCATCGGTGGTACCGCGGCATCCGACTCGGCCCCGGCGGCTCTCGTGCCGTGGATCAGCAGCCGCCACGAGGCCAGCGCCGCCACCAGCACCACCCCGCCGGCGACGATGAACGGCAGACGCAGATCGAACCGCGACACCCAGCCGCCCAGCAGCGTCGCCAGCGGGTAGATCCCCCACGTCAGCATCCGCGAGATGCCCAGGGCGCGCCCGAACAGGTAGCCCGGGATGATCTGCTGGCGCAGCGCGCCCCACGGCACGTTCCACAGCGACACGGCGAACGCGGCCGCGGCATACGCGGCAACGGCGCTGAAGACCTCGGGGGCCAGTCCCGTGAGCACGAATCCCACGGCGACCAGCAGGTTCGCGGCGAGCATCACCGGCCCGCGGCCCACCCGGGCGACGATACGCGCCGAGACCAGAGAGCCCAGCAGGGCGCCGGCACCGATCCCCGCTGTCGCGAAGCCGATCGCAGCCGGGGCGACGTGCAGATGGTCGAGCAGGAAGAGCACGGTCACAGCCTGCGCGAACGAGAGGCACGACCCGACGACGGAGGTGAACAGGATCATCGCCCGCAGGTAGCGGTGATGCCACAAGAACGCGATGGCGGCCCTCGCGCTGGAGCGATCCCGCCCGGCGGAAGCGGCATCCATCCCCGCATCCGGCACGGACGCCGGCCCGCGTCCGTCGTCGTGCAGGGCGCGCGCCGCCGACACCGGCAGCATCAGGGCGAGCACGATCGGCACGAGGTACCCGACGGCGCCGATCCACAGCGGCAGGGCCAGGGCGATCGCGAACAGCACGCCGGCGATCGGCGTGGCCACGAAGCTGTCGATCGTGATCTGCGCGGCCTGGATGCGGCCGTTGGCCCGGTCGAGCCGGTGCCGCGCGACGAGGGACGGTATGACGGCGTTGGTCGCGTTGTCGAACAGCGTCTCGCCGATCCCGAACGCGAGGATGCCGGCCAGCAGCGCCCAGAACGTGAGCGTTCCGGTGACGGTCATGATCGACAGTCCGAGCGCCACCGCCCCGCGGATCGCGTTGGCCCACGCCATCACGTGCCGGCGGTCGCAGCGGTCCACGATCATCCCAGCGGGCAGGCCGAAGACCAGCCAGGGCAGGAAGGCCAGCGCCGTGACCAGCGAGATGGCGACCGGATCGCGCGTCAGCGTGGTCGCGATCAGGGGCACCGCGGTGCGGCCCAGGCCGTCGGCGAGATTGCTGAAGGCCGCGGCGCCGAACAGCGTGCCGAACGGACGCCCGAGGCCGACGCGGCCATGCGGCCGCGTCGGCCTCGGCGTGTTCATCGCAGGAACTGCCCGCGATAGGCGTCGATCACGTGGGCACGTCGCGCGTCGGCGATGTCGATCGCCCCGGACGCGAGTCGCTCGGCCTCGTGCTGTCGGCGCTGCATGCGACGCCGGGCGGCGGTCTCGAGCGTCTCCGCGATCCCCAGCAGCACGCGCTCGGTGAAGGTCGGCGCACCGGACAGTGACGTGGTCGGGGTGGGACGGGTGGTCAGAGCGGTCATGTCAGTGTCCTTCCTCGGGGAGGGGGAAGACGTCGGCGCGGATGCTCACCGTGCGCACGCCGTCTCCGGTCTGGTCTCGATAGGCGACGACGAACTCGTCGATCACCGCCATCACGCGCTGGCTCAGCTCGCCCATCTGCTCGTCGGTGAGGCGCGCGGTCGCGGTGGTGATCATCGACGTGGCCTCGTCATCGGGGTGGGCGATGCCCTGGGCGATGAACTGCATCAACTGCTGGTGGCGGCGGTTGAAGAACTCGGTCATGACCACCTGGGTGGCGGCACGGCCCGACGGCGTCTTCAGCCCTTCCGAACTGCCGAACGACACCGATCCGCGCGGCCGCTCCCACCAGCGTTCACGGGCGTTGCCCCGCCCTTCGACCTCCTGGATGAGGTCGTGCTTGGCCAGCGCCCGCAGGTGATAGCTGGTCGACCCGGTCGACTCGCCCGTCATCTGCGCGAGACTGCTCGCCGTCTGCGGCCCGTACTGCGACAGGATGTCGTAGATCTGCACGCGCAGGGGATGCGCGAGCGCCCGCAGCGCGTTCCCCTCGACCACACGCTGCGGGCGGGTTCCGGCATCGGGTGTCTCGTTCTCGCTCATGAATGCAAAGATACCTTTGCGAATGAGTCTTTGCAAGTACTTCTTTGCAATAGGTTCTTTGCAAGTGCTTCTTTGCATTATCGCTCGGCCCATTACGCTGGAGGCATGACGGATGCCTCGGCCAACCCCCTCCTGTCTCCCAGTCCCCTTCCGTACGGGCTGCCGCCCTACGCACGGATCCGTCCCGAGCACTACCTGCCGGCCTTCGACGTCGCTTTCGACGAGCACCTGCAGGAGATCGGCGCGATCACCCGCGTCCGCTCGATGCCCACGTTCGAGAACACGATGGTGCCCCTCGAGACGAGCGGTCGGCTGCTGCACGACATCGCGTCGGCGTTCTACACCGTCTCGTCAGCGGACGCGACCGAGCCGATCCAGCAGATCGAAGACAAGCTCGCACCACTGATGGCCGCCCACCAGGACGCCGTGATGCTCGACGGTGCTCTCTACGCACGCATCAAGACCCTGCATGACCACCTGGACGCCGAGCACCTGGACGCCGAGCAGCGCTACCTGGTGCAGCGCTGGTACCGCGAGATGACGCACGCCGGTGCCGGCCTCGACGACGAGGCGAAGGCGACCCTGACCGAGCTGAACACGCAGCTGTCCACCCTGACCACCACGTTCGACAAGAACCTGCTGGCCGATACGAACGACCTCGCCGTGCACACCGACGACGTGGCGGACCTCGAGGGACTCAGCGACGGCCAGCTGTCGGCGGCGGCGCAGGCGGCGGCGGACCGGGGCCTGGACGGTGGATACCTCGTGACCCTGCCGCTGTTCACCGGCCACCCCTACCTCGCGTCGCTGCGCGACCGCGCGACGCGCGAGCGGATCATGACCGCGTCGCGACAGCGCGGGGTCCGCGGCAACGCGAACGACAACCGGGACGTGCTGCTGCGGATCGTCCGGCTGCGCGCCGAGCGCGCCGCCCTGCTCGGCTATGCGTCGCACGCCGCGTACGTCACCGCGGACGAGACGGCGGGCGACCCGCAGGCGGTCAGCGATCTGCTGCACCGGCTCGCGGTGCCCGCGGCTCGCAATGCCCAGCGAGAGCAGGCGGCGCTGCAGTCCGCGGTCGACTGCGACGGCTCGTTCGACGTAGCCGCCCACGACTGGGCGTTCTACACCGAAAAGGTGCGCCAGGCGGAGTACGCCATCGACACCGCCGCGCTGCGGCCGTGGTTCGAGGCCGAGCGCGTGCTCAAGGACGGCGTGTTCTACGCCGCCACCCGCCTGTACGGCGTCACGTTCACCGAGCGCGACGACCTGCAGGCCTACCACCCCGAGGCGCGGGTGTTCGAGGTCCACAACGCCGACGGGTCGGCACAGGGACTGTACGTGCTGGACCTGTACACGCGCGACACCAAACGCGGCGGCGCCTGGATGAACTCGATCGTCGACCAGTCCGCGCTGCGCGGCACGAAGGCGGTCGTCGTGAACAACCTCAACGTCTCCAAGCCCGCCGAGGGGATGCCGACACTGCTCTCGCTCGACGAGGTGAACACGCTCTTCCACGAGTTCGGCCATGCGCTGCACGGCCTTTTCGCCACGGTGACGTACCCGCATTTCTCGGGCACGGCCGTGTTCCGAGACTTCGTGGAGTTCCCCAGCCAGGTCAAGGAGATGTGGGTGTTCTGGCCCGAGATCCTCGACAACTACGCCCGGCACATCGAGACCGGCGAGCCGCTGCCGGCCGACGTCGTCCACACGCTCCAGTCCACCGAGACGTTCAACCAGGGGTTCGCCACGAGCGAGTACCTCGCCGCGGCCTGGCTCGACCAGGCCTGGCACACGCTCACCGCCGACGAGGCGGCGGTGGACATCGACGTCGTCGGGTTCGAGGCATCCGCCCTCGCCGGCATCGGCCTCGACAACCCGGCGGTGCCCACGCGCTACTCGTCGACGTACTTCCAGCACGTGTTCTCGGGCGGCTACAGCGCCGGGTACTACTCGTACATCTGGAGCGAGGTGCTCGACGCCGACACGGTCGAGTGGTTCCGCGAGAACGGCGGACTCACCCGCGAGAACGGCGACCGCTTCCGCGAGCGACTGCTGGGCGTCGGTGGATCGAAGGACCCGCTCGAGGCGTATCGCGACTTCCGCGGCCGCGCCGCCGACATCCGCCCGCTGCTCGAGCGCCGCGGTCTCGTCGACTGACCGGGTCGGCCAGTGGGCATGAACACAGCAGACGAGCAGCGCGGCGCGGTACGGGCGGCATTCGACGAGCGTGCGCCGTCCTACGACGACAGCATCATGCACCATCTGCTGGCCGCTTCGGTCGCGCGGTTCGCGACCGCATCGGACGGCGGCGCGCTCGTGGATGTCGCGACCGGAACGGGGCTCGTCGCCCGCGCGTTCGCGCAGGTCCGTCCCGATCTGTCGGTGACCGGCGTGGACCTGTCGGCGGGCATGCTCGCCGTCGCCCGCGCCGAGCTGCCGTCGGCGCAATGGATTCAGGCGGATGCCGCAGCCCTGCCACTGCCCGATGACTCGGTCGACCTCGTCACGTGCGTGGCCGCAATCCATCTGTTTCCCGAGCCCGCTGCCGCCATCGCCGAGTGGGGGCGCATCCTCCGCCCCGGTGGGCACGTGGTGACGGCCACGTTCGCGAGCGCCGGTCACACGGCGCATGCGCACGCCGGGCACGAGCACGGGGGCCACAGCGCCCTCGGGAACCAGGAGCAGCCCTACGCCCGCAATCATGAACCGTTCGCGACCCTCGACCGCCTGGCGACGCAGTTGGCTCCAGCCGGCCTGCGCATCGATCGCGCGATGACGTGGGTGCGCACGGACGACCGCGTGCTCATCGCACAGGCGCGGCTCGTCGGCTGAGAGCAGCCCGCCCTCGCCGGGTCAGGCGCTCTTGCGCTTCTGCCGCAGCACGAGGGTAGGCGCCGCGCCCTCTTCGACGGCGGGCCGGGTGACGACCACCTTCACGACGTCCTGCGTCGAGGGGATCTCGAACATGATCGGGCCGAGCACGTCCTCGAGGATCGCGCGCAGTCCCCGGGCGCCGGTCTTGCGCGACACGGCGAGGTCAGCGATCGCCTCGAGCGCGTCGTTGTCGAACTCGAGCTCGACGTCGTCCAGCTCGAACATGCGCTGGTACTGCTTGACCAGGGCGTTCTTGGGCGTGGTCAGGATCTCCATCAGTGCTTCGCGATCGAGCGGCGAGACCGACGCGACGACGGGCAGCCGGCCGATGAACTCGGGGATCAGGCCGAACTTGTGCAGGTCTTCGGGCTGGACCTCGCTGAAGAGGTTGAGGTCCTCGTCCTTGCGGTGCAGCGACGCCCCGAACCCGACGCCGTGCTTGCCGACGCGTGCGGAGATGATGTCTTCGAGCCCGGCGAAGGCGCCGGCCACGATGAACAGCACGTTCGTGGTGTCGATCTGGATGAACTCCTGGTGCGGGTGCTTGCGCCCGCCCTGCGGAGGCACCGAGGCGACCGTGCCCTCGAGGATCTTCAGCAGCGCCTGCTGCACGCCCTCGCCCGACACGTCGCGGGTGATCGACGGGTTCTCGGCCTTGCGGGCGATCTTGTCGACCTCGTCGATGTAGATGATGCCGGTCTCGGCACGCGCGGTGTCGAAGTCGGCGGCCTGCAGGAGCTTCAGCAGGATGTTCTCGACGTCCTCACCGACATAGCCCGCCTCCGTGAGCGCGGTGGCGTCGGCGACGGCGAACGGCACGTTCAGGCGTTTGGCGAGCGTCTGAGCCAGGTACGTCTTGCCGCACCCGGTCGGTCCGAGCAGAAGGATGTTGCTCTTGGCGATCTCGACCTCATCGACGCGCTGCTCGGCCGACTGGATCGTCGAGCGGGCGCGCACGCGCTTGTAGTGGTTGTAGACCGCCACCGCGAGCGCCCGCTTCGCGTCATCCTGCCCCACGACGTACTCCTCGAGGAACGAGAAGATCTCGCGCGGCTTGGGCAGGTCGAACTCGGTGACCGCGCCGTCGGCGGATTCGGCCATGCGCTCTTCGATGATCTCGTTGCACAGCTCGATGCACTCGTTGCAGATGTAGACGCCAGGCCCGGCGATCAACTGCACGACCTGCTTCTGGCTCTTTCCGCAGAAGGAGCACTTGAACAGGTCAGCACTCTCGCCGATGCGTGCCATGGGCGCCTCCTCACGTGTGCACGGACTCCCGGTCCGCATGTTTCGAGCCTAATCGCAGCCGACGACATCCGCCCGCATTGCGACGCGCCGCCGTCGACGGAATGCGGAGGGCCCCGGCATCCGTCATCGGGATGCCGGGGCCATCGACCCACCCTGTCAGGACGCGGTGATCGCGCTCTGCCCGCGCTTGCGGGTGGTCAGCACCTGGTCGACCAGACCATACTCGACGGCGTCGGTCGCCGAGAGGATCTTGTCGCGGTCGATGTCCTTGTTGACCTGCTCCTGCGTGCGCTTGGAGTGCTTGGCCAGGGTCTCTTCGAGCCACGTGCGCATGCGCATGATCTCGTTCGCCTGGATCTCGATGTCGGACGCCTGGCCCTGCCCCGCCTCGCCCACGGCGGGCTGGTGGATCAGGATGCGGGCGTTGGGCAGCGCGAGTCGCTTGCCGGGGGCTCCGGCGGCCAGCAGCACGGCGGCGGCCGAGGCCGCCTGGCCGAGCACGACCGTCTGGATCTGCGGCGACACGTACTGCATGGTGTCGTAGATCGCCGTCATGGCGGTGAACGAGCCGCCCGGCGAGTTGATGTACATGATGATGTCGCGGTCGGGATCCTGGCTCTCGAGCACCAGCAGCTGCGCCATCACGTCATCGGCCGACGCATCGTCGACCTGCACGCCGAGGAAGATCACGCGGTCCTCGAAGAGCTTGTTATACGGGTCCTGGCGCTTGTACCCGTAGGCGGTGCGCTCTTCGAACTGCGGCAGCACGTAGCGGCTGCCGGGCATCTGCAGGGCGCGGGGCGAGGTCGGAAGACCGAAAGAGGGCGTGTACATGAGCGGGTCTCCTCCGTGCGTCACTTGCTCGTCCCACCGCCGCCGTGCACGTCTTCGGCGTGCTCGCGGATGTGGTCGACGAATCCGTACTCCAGCGCCTCGTCGGCGCTGAACCAGCGGTCGCGGTCGCCGTCGGCGTTGATCTGCTCGACGGTCTTTCCGGTCTGCGCCGCGGTGATCTCGGCGAGGCGCTTCTTCATGTCGAGGATCAGCTGCGCCTGGGTCTGGATGTCGCTCGCGGTGCCGCCGAAGCCGCCGTGGGGCTGGTGCAGCAGCACGCGGGCGTTGGGCGTGATATAGCGCTTGCCCTTGGTACCGCTGGTCAGCAGCAGCTGTCCCATGGACGCCGCCATGCCGATGCCGACGGTGACGATGTCGTTGGGCACGAACTGCATCGTGTCGTAGATCGCCATGCCCGCCGTGATCGAGCCGCCGGGCGAGTTGATGTAGAGGTAGATGTCCTTCTGGGAGTCTTCTGCGGCGAGAAGAAGGATCTTCGCGCAGATCTCGTTGGCGTTGTCGTCGCGCACCTCTGAGCCCAGCCAGATGATGCGGTCCTTCAGCAGCCTGTCGAAGACGCTCGTCGCGACAAGGGGTTCAGCCATTCCAGCTCCTGATTCGGTTGCGTGCCTTCGAATCTACCGGCGCGTGATGCGCGACCCGCGCCTGTTCGCCGTGGGCAGAGAGCGAGGGATGCCGAGGCCGCGGCATCCCTCGTCATGACGGCTCATTCGCGCCGCGGGTCGAGCAGCTCGGCCGCATAGCCGGAGACCGAGCGGGTGTACCGCGACAGGTGCGGCGCGAGGGCCGTCAATGCGATGGATGCCGCACTCACGGCGTCGCCGGACGACACCAGCGCCAGCGCATAGAACGCCGCCGCCTCATCCGCCATCGCCTGGCCGCGCGTGGCGGCGTACTCGTCGCGCAGCATCGCGAGCGCCTCGTCGACCTTGCCGAGGTTGCGGATCGTGCTGGCCAGCTGGATCACGGCGCGTGTGCGTCGCACCGGGTCCAGCCCGGCCGCGAGAGCCTGCCGGTACAGCGGCTCGGCCTCGAGCTCGCGCCCCGCGCTGTCGCGGGCCCCGGCGCGCTCGAACAGCGCGACCGGGTGCGTGTCGCCCAGCTCGGCGGCGAGCTCGTCGATCGCCGCGATCCGCGCGTCGTCGTCGAGGCCGCCCTGCCAGACCTCGTCGACGCGGCGCTGCCAGTCATCCGGAACATGGGCCATGAGGTCTCCTTCGTGCGCCGAGGGGCGGATGCCGCAGCATCCGCCCCTCGTGTGATCAAGCCGCGATCACTCGGCCGTCTCGACCCCGTCCTTCTTCGCGGCAGGCTTCTCGGCGGCCTTCTTCGCCGGCGCCTTCTTGGCGGGCTCGGCCTCGGACTGGGCGGTCTCGTCGGCGGCGGACTCGCCCGCAGCGGAGTCGGCCGCGGCATCCTCGGCGACCTCTTCGGCGATGAAACCGGTGAGGTCGACGGGCTTGCCCTCGGTGTCGACGACGTTGACCTTGCCCAGCACGATCGCCAGCGCCTTGTTGCGGGCGACCTCGCCGACCAGCACGGGCAGCTGGCCGTTCTGCTGCAGCGCTTCGACGAACTCCTGCGGGGCGATCCCATACTGCGCGGCCGACTGAACGATGTACTGGGTCAGCTCGTCCTGCGAGACCTGCACGTCGTGCTTCTCGACGATCTTGTCCAGCAGCACCTGGGTGCGGAACTGCTTCTGGCTCGCCTCGGTGACCTCGGCACGGTGCTCGTCGTCCTCCAGGCGACCCTCCTGCTCGAGGTGCTCGCGGACCTGATCCTCGACGAGCTGTTCGGGAACGGGGATCTCGACCTGTGCCAGCAGCTCCTCGACGAGCTTGTCGCGTGCCGCGGTGCCCTGCGTGAAGACGGCCTGCTGGTTCACGCGCTCGGCGAGCGACGTGCGCAGCTCGGCGATCGTGTCGAACTCGCTCGCGATCTGGGCGAAGTCGTCGTCGGCCTCGGGCAGCTCGCGCTCCTTGACGCTCTTGACCGTGACGGCGACCTCGGCCTCTTCGCCGGCGTGGTCGCCGCCGATCAGCGTCGAGCGGAACGTGGTGTCCTCACCGGCGGTCAGCGAGTCGATGGCCTCGTCGATGCCCTCGAGCAGCTCGCCCGAGCCGACCTCGTACGACACGCCCTCGGCGCGGTCGATCTCGGCGTCGTCGATCGTGGCGACCAGATCGAGCTCGACGAAGTCGCCGGTCTTGGCGGGGCGGTCGACCGTGATGAGCGTGCCGAAGCGGCCGCGCAGGCGGTCGAGCTCGGCGTCCACGGCGGCCTCGTCGGTCTCGGCGGCGTCGACCGTGACGGTCGTGCCCTCGTAGTCGGGCAGGTCGAAGTCGGGACGCACGTCGACCTCGATCTCGACCTTCAGGTCGCCCGAGAAGTCCTTCTCGTTCGGCCACTCGATGATCTCGGCGCTCGGACGGCCGACGATGCGCACCTCGTGCTCGCTCACGGCCTCGCGGTAGAACCCGTCCAGGCCCTCGTTGACGGCGTGCTCGATGACGGCGCCGCGGCCGATGCGCTGGTCGATGATCGGCGCGGGAACCTTGCCCTTGCGGAAGCCGGGGACCTGCACGTCCTGCGCGATGTGCTCGTAAGCGTGGGTGATGCTGGGCTTCAGCTCGTCGGGTGTGACGCTGATGTGCAGCTTCACGCGGGTGGGGCTGAGCTGTTCGACGGTGCTCGTGACCATGCCTTTTCGTTCTCCTCTGGTTCGGGCACGCGGACGTGTCGGCTTAAGGTCTGGGTCTGGTGGGCCGTGACGTCGGGGCGACAGGATTTGAACCTGCGGCCTCCCGCTCCCAAAGCGGGCGCTCTACCAAGCTGAGCTACGCCCCGGGGCGCTCTGCGCCGAAACGGCCTGCACAAGCCTACCGGACGGCGCCGGAATTCCCGCGTCCGGCTGTGGAGAGGGCCCGAGACGGTGTGATGGGATGCCTCAACCCAGCGTGGACGCAGATCGACGGTCTGTGTGCGTGAGGCGACGGATCGCGATCACCCTGTGGCCGCGGCGTGTTCGGGAGCGTGGCCGCGGTCCGGTAGAGTGTCAGGGTCGCGCAAGCGTCACCCGGGGATGTAGCTCAATGGTAGAGCCTCAGTCTTCCAAACTGATTACGCGGGTTCGATTCCCGTCATCCCCTCCACTCTCACATCGCCGCCGTCAGTCCCCCGAGTGCGCCGCCCGATGTTCGTCGCGGTAGACGCGGGCGTTGTCCAGCAGTCTCTGCTTCTCTTCCTCGCTGAGCTCGCGACGCACCTTCGCCGGAACGCCGGCGACCAGCGATCCGGCGGGGATCTCGGCGTTCTCGAGCACGACCGCGCCGCCGGCCACGAGGCATCCTTCTCCGATCTTCGCCCCGTTGAGCACCACGGCGCCCATCCCGATGAGCGACCCGTCGCCGATCGTGCAGCCGTGCACGACCGCGTTGTGGCCGACCGACACGTTCTCGCCGATCACGACCGGTGACCCGTGGTCGACGTGCACCGACACGTTGTCCTGCAGGTTGCTGCCGGCGCCCACGGCGATCGTGTCGCCGTCGGCGCGCAGCACCGCGTTGTACCAGACGCTCGCGCCCTCGGCGAGGCTCACGGCGCCGATCACGCGGGCGCCGGCGGCGACGAACGCGGTTTCGGCGATCGCGGGGCTCGCGCCGTTGACGGACAGGATGCTGGCGCCTTCGTCGATGCTCATGCCGCCACGATATCCGCCCCGCGAACGGCTGTGTGAACGGGAGGTCCACTGCCGTTTCGCGGGCACTCACTCCGCGCGCGGCACGTACGGCGGCGCCCGGCCGGCCGTCGGAGCTGAGCGCAGCCTTCGCTTGCTTGCGGAATGCGGGCCGGTGCGTAGCGTTGAACAACACAAGCTGCCGTATCGAACCGGAGGTCACGACATGCCCAAGACCAACACCACCGCCCTCGCCGCCGTCGACCCCACCGTCGCCGCGGGATCCGCGCAGTTCCTGACCCCCGTGGCGCTCGGCCTGCAGGCTCTGGCCGTCAACGGCAAGCAGGCACACTGGAACGTGCGCGGGGCGAACTTCATCGCGATCCACGAGCTGCTCGACACCGTGGTGGCGCACGCGCAGGACTGGGCCGACCAGGCCGCCGAGCGCGTCGTCGCCCTGGGCCTTCCGATCGACGCCCGCCTCGGGACGATCGCCACGCAGGTCGACCCGACCCTGGTGCCCGCCGGGTTCACGCAGTGGGAGGACATGATCCGCGCTGTGATCACCGACATGGACGATGTCATCACGGACGTCCAGGCGGCGATCGACGGGCTGGACGAGATCGACCTCACGAGCCAGGACATCGTCATCGGCATCAAGGAGGGCATCGAGAAGGACCGCTGGTTCCTCGTCGCCCACCTCGCCGAATGACCGCGAGACGATGACGAAGCCCCCGGGTCCGTCCTGGGGCTTCGCGCGTCACACCGCGCGCGTCAGGCCTGACAGCGCGGGCACCAGTACAGCTTGCGCGCTGCGGCGTCCTCGACCACGATCGCCGTGCCGCACACCCGGCAGGGCAGACCAGCTCGGTGGTACACCCAGTGGCGGTCGTCGCGGTGGGCCATCGCCTTCCGGTAGGCGTCCGGGTCCAGCCCGTCCATCGTCATCATCTGACCGGTCTCGACGCCGATCGACAGCAGCCGCACCCAGTCCTGCCAGAGCCCCCGGACGATCTCCACGGGCACGTCGCGGCCCGGGGTGTGCGGGTTCTGCCGCGCACGGAAGAGCATCTCGGCGCGGTACACGTTGCCGATGCCGCTGACCACGCTCTGATCCATCAGCAGCAGCCCGATCGGCGTGGGCTTGCGGCGCACCGTGGCGACGAACCGCGCCTCGCCCTCGGCGGGATCGCCCACGAGCGGGTCGGGCCCGAGCTTGGCGACCGTGGCGGCCATCTCGTCCGGCGTCTGCAGCTCACAGGCGGTGGGCCCGCGCAGATCGGCGCACGTGAGCTCGGTCAGCAGCCGCAGGCGCACCTGTCCGACCACCGGCGGCGGCCAGGCCGCGCCCTCGTCGGCGAGCCCGGTCGTCTGCTCCGACATGCGCACGTGCACCCGCGTGCGCCGAGGGGCGCCGATCGAGGTGAGCGAGTTCTCCCCCGCGGCATCCATCACCGGCTCGTCCCCCGCGCCGTCGAGAACCGTGCCGCGCTGATTCGTCTGTCCCATGCGCCCGTTGGCCGACGCGATCGTCGGATCGACCAGGATCTCGCCCGCGAAGTCCCACGCGCCGTAGATGCCCAGGTGCACGCGCAGCCAGACGTCGTCGTCGAACGACATGAACATCTGCTTTCCGACAGCCTGCACCTCTGTGGCCACCCGGCCCGAGAGCACCGAGGCGCCCTCGACGAAGCGCCCCTGGGGGCTGGATGCCGCAACCTCGCGCCCGACCATGTTGCGGTCGAACTGCCGGGCGATGCGATGGACGGAATGACCCTCGGGCATCAGACGCCCGAGCGCCGGTCGGGCAGCACATCTGCGCGCGGGTCGGGCAACAGCGTGCCGTCCTCTTCGAACGCGCGGATCTGTGCGATGCGGCGCGCGTGGCGCTCTTCGGCCGAGAACGGCGTCGCGATGAACCGGTCGATGAACGCCGCCGCCTCGTCGAACGTGTGCTGGCGCGCGCCGATCGCGATCACATTGGCGTCGTTGTGCTCTCGGGCGAGCTCGGCGGTCGCGATGTTCCAGACCAGCGCGGCGCGGATGCCCGCCACCTTGTTCGCCGAGATCTGCTCACCGTTGCCGGATCCCCCGAACACGACGCCGAGCGTCTCGATCCCGGCCGCCTGATCGCGCACGACCGCCTGTGCAGCGCGGATGCAGAACGCCGGGTAGTCGTCCAGCGCGTCGTACTCGACCGGCCCGTGATCGACGACCTCATGCCCCTGGTCCGACAGGTGGTGCTGCAGCCGTGTGGAGAACTCGAGCCCGGCATGGTCGGTCGCGATGTGGATGCGCATGCCGCAATCCTATTCGGGCCGTCGCGCGCGCGGCGCGAGAATGACTCTGCGATATAGTGAGTTCACTATGCCACTATCCCAAGCAGAGCGGCCGCTCTATGAAGTGAAGGCGAACCTGTTCAAGGGGCTGGCGCACCCGCTGCGCATCCGCATCCTCGAAGTGCTGTCCGCCTCGCCCGAGGTCTCAGTGGCCGTGCTGCAGCAGGAGACGGGGTTGGCGAATCCCCATCTGTCCCAGCATCTCGCCGTGCTGCGGCGGTACCGGCTCGTCGTCTCGGAGCGACGCGCGAGCCACGTCTACTACCGCCTCGCCGACCCGCGCACGGCGGAACTGCTCGCGGTCGCGCGGGCGCTGCTGCTGGGCATCCTCGAATCCGACGGCGCACTGCTGGACGATGCGCGCGTGCTGGCCGCCCTGCCGGACGCCCTCGGGTCGCGCGGATGACGGATCCCGCCCCGGTGCGCGACGCCCCTGCGCCCACCCGCGGCCGCCGCATCGCCCTGCAGGCTCTGAGCCTGATGCCCGGCACCCGGGACTACCGCCGGCTGGGACGCACCTGGCGCGCCGACCTGCTCGCCGGCCTCACCGTCGGCATCGTCGCCCTGCCGCTCGCCCTCGGCTTCGGCGTGAGCTCGGGCGTCAGCGCCGAGGCCGGGCTCGTGACGGCCATCGTGGCAGGCGTGCTGGCCGCGGTGCTCGGCGGTTCGAACGTGCAGGTCTCGGGCCCCACCGGCGCGATGGTCGTGGTCCTGCTGCCGATCGTCGCCGCCCACGGCGTCGGCGCCGTCGCCCTGGTCAGCGTGATGGCGGGCATGATCGTGCTGGCTGCGGGCGTCCTGCGCATGGGAAGGGCGATCTCATTCATCCCGTGGCCGGTGATCGAGGGCTTCACTCTGGGAATCGCCGTCATCATCTTCATGCAGCAGGTTCCGCTGATCGCCTCACCCCAGCCGGTGCGCCCGGGCGCGCACAGCTCGAACGCGATCATCGCCGCCGCGCAGGCGCTCGCAGCGGCCGACCTCGCGTATCTGCCGTGGTCGCTCGGCGCCGTCGTCCTGGTCGTGCTCGTCATGGTCGTCGCGCCCCGGATCCACCGTGCCCTGCCCGGGTCGCTGATCGGCATCGTCGTCGTCACCGCGCTCGCCGTCGCGGTGCACGCTCCCCTGGCCGTCATCGGATCGCTGCCGAGCACGCTGCCGGTCCCCAGCCTCCCGACGCTCGACCCGCACACCGTGGCGCAGCTGATCATGCCCGCGCTCACCGTCGCAGCCCTCGCCGCGATCGAGTCCCTGCTGTCGGCGCGCGTCGCGGCGTCGCTGGCCGACACCGGCGGCTACGACCCCGACCGCGAACTCGTCGGCCAGGGCATCGCGTCGATCGGCTCGGGACTGTTCGGCGGCATGCCGGCGACCGGAGCGATCGCGCGCACGGCGGTCAACGTCCGTTCCGGCGGCCGTACGCGGCTCGCATCGGCGTTCCACGCCGTCGTCCTGCTGGCCGTGGTACTGGTCGCATCGGGTCCCGTCGGCCGCATCCCGCTCGCAGCCCTCGCGGGCGTGCTGATGGTCACGGCGGTGCGCATGGTCCGCGTGCAGACCATGCGGTCGATCCTGCGGTCGACGCGCTCGGACGCCATCGGCTTCGTCGTCACCGCCGTGGTGACCGTGTCGGTCGATCTGATCGTCGCCGTGGTGATCGGGGTGCTCTGCGCCGGCTTCTTCGCGATCCGCAACCTCTCCCGCGCCACCGAGATCCGCCGTGAGGCCATCGAGGGCGAATCGGTCCCCGGCGACGAGAGGATCGCGGTCATCCGCTTCGACGGGCCGCTGTTCTTCGCCGCCGCCGACCGCGTGTTCGACGCCGTGACGGCGGTCGCCGGCGCAGAAGTCGTGATCCTGCGCATGTCGCAGCTCGAACTCGTCGACGCCACCGGCGCCCACATCCTCAGCGACATCGTCCAGACCCTCGAGCGACGCGGTGTCACCGTGCTCATCAAAGGAGTCCAGCCCGGCCACGAGGACCTGTTCCGCACGGTCGGCGTCCTCGACGCGCTGCGTCACCACAACCACCTGTTCGCCGTGCTCGCCGACGCCGTGGATCACGCCCGCTCGCACATCGCGCGCAACGGGATCACCGGAAGAGCATAGGCTGGTGAGGTTGTCACCGCCGCCAGCAGCGACGGTCGCGGCATCCATCCACCCATACCCACGGGAGCATCGCAGTGCCTGGAGAGAACCTCACCCGCATCGAAGCGCAGGAGCGCCGTGCCGTCGTCGACACGCAGGAATACGACGTCGTGCTCGATCTGACCGGGGGGCCCGAGGTCTTCCGCTCGACCACCACGGTCCGCTTCGCAGCCACCGAGGGCGCGGCGACGTTCATCGATCTGCTCGCTCGCGAGGTGCACTCGATCACGCTGAACGGCCGGTCGCTCGATCCTGCGACCGTGTACGCGGATTCCCGCATCGCCCTGGACGGGCTCGCCGCACAGAACGAACTGATCGTGGACGCCGACTGCATGTACACGAACACCGGTGAGGGCCTGCACCGCTTCGTCGACCCGGTCGACGGCGAGGTCTACCTGTACTCGCAGTTCGAGGTGCCCGACGCGCGCCGCATGTACGCGGTGTTCGAGCAGCCCGATCTGAAGGCGGGCTTCCAGTTCACGGTCACCGCGCCCGCCGGCTGGAAGGTCATCTCGAACTCGCCGACGCCCGCGCCTGCGGCGGTGGATGCCGAGACCGCGACGTGGACGTTCACCCGCACGCCGCGCATCTCGTCGTACATCACGGCGCTCGTGGCCGGTCCCTATGAGGCGACGTACTCGGAACTGACCAGCGCCTCGGGCCGCGTCATCCCCCTCGGCGTGTTCGCGCGCAAGAGCCTGTGGCAGTACATGGACGCGGAGTACATCTTCGAGAAGACCCGCGAGGGCTTCGCGTACTTCGAGGGCAGGTTCGGCGTGCCGTACCCGTTCGAGAAGTACGACCAGATGTTCGTGCCCGAGTACAACGCCGGCGCGATGGAGAACGCGGGCGCGGTCACCTTCACCGAGACCTACGTGTTCCGCAGCAAGGTCACCGACGCCGTCAAGGAGCGCCGCGTCGTCACGATCCTGCACGAGCTGGCCCACATGTGGTTCGGCGACCTCGTCACCATGAAGTGGTGGAACGACCTGTGGCTGAACGAGTCGTTCGCCGAGTGGGCGTCGACGATCGCCACGGCCGAGGCCACGGAGTGGACGCAGGCGTGGACCACGTTCAACGCGATGGAGAAGAGCTGGGCCTACCGGCAGGATCAGCTGCCCTCGACGCATCCGGTCGTCGCCACGATCAACGACCTCGAGGACGTGCAGGTCAACTTCGACGGCATCACATACGCGAAGGGCGGGTCTGTGCTCAAGCAGCTGACCGCCTGGGTCGGCATCGACGAGTTCTTCGCCGGGGTCGCCGCCTACTTCCAGAAGCACCAGTGGGGCAACACCGAGCTCAAGGACCTGCTCGCCGAGCTCGAGGTCACCAGCGGCCGTGACCTGTCGGGCTGGTCGAAGAAGTGGCTCGAGACCGCCGGCGTGAACACGCTCTCGCCGCTGATCGTGGATGACGCCGACGGCGTGATCACCCGGTTCGGCGTCGTGCAGACCGCACCCGCGGACTACCCGACCATCCGCCCGCATCGCCTCGGCATCGGGTTCTACAACCTGAAGGATGACGCCCTGGTGCGCGTCCACCACATCGAGCTCGACGTGGACGGCGACCGCACCGACGTCCCCGAGCTGAAGGGCCTCAAGCGCCCCGACCTGGTGCTCCTGAACGACGACGACCTCGCCTACGCGAAGATCCGGCTCGACGAGACGTCCCTGGCCACGGCGATCGGCCACCTCGACGAGATCAGCGACCCGCTCGCCCGGTCTCTCGTGTGGGGCGCCGCGTGGGACCAGACGCGCGACGCCGAGGCATCTCCGAGCGACTACATCGACCTGGTGCTGGGCAACATCGGCGCCGAGACCGAGTCCACCACGATCCGCACGACGCTCAGCCAGCTGCTGCTTGCGGCGAACGCCTACGTGGCGCCGTCGCACCGCGACCAGACCCGCGAGCGGGTGGCGGACGGCCTGTGGGCGCTCGCCGAGGCGGCCGAGGGCGGCAGCGACAGCCAGCTGCAGCTGGTCACGGCGTTCGCCGCGGCGGCCGCCACCGACGCCCAGTGGGACACCGTGCGGCGGCTGCGCGACGGCGAGGTGCGACTGCACGGACTCGAGATCGATGCCGACCTGTCGTGGCAGCTGCTGATCTCGCTCGCCGCCGGCGGCACGGTCACCGCCGACGACATCGACGCGGCTCACACGGCCGACAACACCGCCAAGGGCGCGGAGTTCGCCGCCCAGGCGAAGGCCGCACTGCCCGACGAGGCATCCAAGCAGGCCGCGTGGGACAGCCTGGTCGTGCGCGACGAGCTGCCGAACACGGTGGTGCGGGCCGCGGCGGCCGGTTTCGTTCACCCTGCCGGGGTCGCGACCCTCGAGCCGTTCGGCGAGCAGTACTTCGAGATGCTGCTGCCGGTCTGGAACGAGCGGACCTACCAGATCGCGAACTACCTCATCAGCGGCCTGTACCCGGCCCCGTTGGCGAACACCGAACTGCGCGATGCGACGCGCACCTGGCTGGCCGACCACCCCGACGCCCCGGCGGCCCTGCGCCGCCTGGTCGCCGAGAACCTCGCCGGCGTCGAGCGGGCCCTCACCGTGCAGGCCCGCGACGCGCAGGACTGATGCGACACCGCACTGCGGTACCGGTTCCGGTCATGTGAATCGGTACCGCAGGCGGATGCGGGATGCCGCGGCCGCCCGATAGCGCATGACCCTGGTCCGCTGCGCCCGACTCGTCGCAAGAGCACCCAGGCCCCGGCAAGCCGCCGCTCGTTAGGATCGGAGCGATGCCCAACCTGATCGGAATCCTGACCGCCGCCGCCGCGTCGGCTGACAAGCCCACCTTCTGGGAAGACGTGCTGAGCAACCTCATCCACGCGGGTGTGCTCGTCGCCGGCGCGATCGGCATCGTCATCGGCGCCGTGGTCATCGCGTGGCTGCTGCGCATCCTCATCCGGCGCGTCGTCACCCGCATCGTCAACGGCGCCAAGAGCAAGGCGCAGGTGCAGGACACACAGGCGATCGACCGCTCACCCCTGGCGGCGGTGCGCATCGTGCAGCGCACCCGCACCCTCGGGACGATCCTCAGCAACATCGTCAACGTGCTCATCGCGGTGATCGCGATCATCCTGATCGTGAACCTGCTGTTCCCCGGCATCCTCGGCTCCTTCGCGCTGCTGACCGCGGCCCTCGGCGCCGGCCTCGGCTTCGGCGCGCAGAACATCGTCAAGGACGTGCTCAACGGCATCTTCATCGTCGCCGAGGACCAGATCGGCATCGGCGACGTCGTGGACCTGGGTCTTGCCACCGGCGTCGTCGAGTACGTGAGCGTGCGCGTCACGCACGTCCGCGACGTGAACGGCACGCTCTGGTACGTGCGCAACGGCGAGGTCACCCGCATCGGCAACATGGCCAAGGGCTGGTCGCGCGTGATCGTCGACGTGACGGTGCCCGCCGATGCCGATGTCGCCGCCGTCGAGAAGCACATGCTCGACACGGCGACCCAGCTCACCAAGGACCAGGCCTGGCGCACGCGGATCACCGGCTATCCGGAGCTGTGGGGGCTGCAGACCCTGGCCGACGAGACGCTCGTGCTGCGGGTGGTCCTGAAGACCCGCACACACGCCAAGGACGACGTGGCCAGCGAGCTGCGCATGCGCCTCAAGCGCGACATGGAGGATGCCGAGCTCGCGCTCAGCGGCGTCGCATCGGTCGTGCTCGAGGGTGCCGAGGGAGCGCAGCGGGTCCGCGGCGCGCACCCGCCCATCACCAAGCCCCAGCCGGTGGTGTGGAAGCCGAAGAAGTCCGGCAAGAAGCGGGGCCCGACCCCGCCCGAGGAGAAGCCATGACCGACGCCCAGCCGCTGAGCTTCTTCGACGAGGTCGGCGGCCACGCCGTGTTCCAGAAGCTCGTGCACGAGTTCTACCGCGGGGTGCGCACCGATCCCGTCCTCTCGCCGATGTATCCGCAGGACGACTTCGACGGCGCCGAGGAGCGGCTCACGATGTTCCTCGAGCAGTACTGGGGCGGGCCCACCACCTACAGCCAGCGGCGAGGACACCCGCGGCTGCGCATGCGCCACGTCGCGTTCCATGTGAACCCCGACGCGCGCGACCGCTGGCTGGGCCACATGCGCGACGCGCTCGACACCCTGCAGCTCCCGCCGCTGCACGACGCGACCTTGTGGGATTACCTGCAGCGGGCGGCCCACTCATTGGTCAACACGTTCGAACCGACCCCGGACGTCGCCTCGTGATCGGCGACGCCGCGCACTCGACCGACCTGCTCGTCGTCGGGTGGGGGCTGTCGGGGCTCGTTGCCGCCGCCGAGGCCGCCGCCGCCGGCAAGCGGGTCGTGATCGTCGATCAGGAGCCGCGCACGAACCTCGGCGGCCAGGCGTGGTGGTCCTTCGGCGGGCTGTTCTTCATCGACTCGCCCGAACAGCGCCGCTTCGGCATCCGCGACTCTCTGGAGCTCGCGCGCCAGGACTGGTTCGCGACCGCCGGTTTCGACAGGGACGAGGATGCCTGGCCCCGCCGCTGGGCGGAGGCGTACCTGCAGTTCGCCCATCACGAGAAGCGCGCGTGGCTGCGTGAAAAGGGCGTCGGCTTCTTCCCGGTCGTCGGCTGGGCCGAACGCGGCGGCTACACCGCGACCGGGCCCGGCAACTCGGTGCCGCGCTTCCACATCACGTGGGGCACAGGGCCCGGCCTGGTCGCCCCGTTCCAGGCCGCGGTCGAGCAGGCCGAGGCGACCGGTCGCATCACGATCCTCCCCCGGCACCGGGTGACCGCGCTGACCTCGTCCGACGGCACCGTGACGGGAGCCGCCGGCGACATCCTCGCCCCGACCGGAGCCGCCCGCGGAGTGGCCACTGCACGCGAGGTCGTCGGCTCGTTCACGGTGACCGCGACCGCGACCGTCGTGTCGTCGGGCGGCATCGGCGGCAATCACGACCTCGTGCGCCGCAACTGGCCGGCACGGCTCGGCACTCCCCCCGACGCGATGATCACGGGAGTGCCGGCGTATGTCGACGGGTCGATGCACGCGATCGCCGGCACCGCGGGCGCGCGCCTGATCAACGGCGACCGGATGTGGCACTACGTCGAGGGGGTCCAGAACTGGGATCCGGTGTGGCCGGGTCACGGCATCCGGATCCTTCCCGGGCCCTCGTCGATCTGGCTCGATGCGACCGGACGCCGGCTGCCGGTGCCGCTGTTCCCCGGCTACGACACCCTGGGCACCCTCGCGCACCTGCGCGCGACCGGCCATGACCATTCCTGGTTCGTGCTGTCGCAGAAGATCGTCGAGAAGGAGTTCACCCTCTCGGGCAGCGAGCAGAACCCCGACCTGACCGGCAAGGACCTGCCGCTGCTGGTCAAGTCCCGGCTGGGCAAGGGCGCCGCCGGCCCCGTGCAGGCCTTCCTCGACAAGGGCGCCGACTTCGTCGTCCGCGCCGACCTCGACGAGCTGATCGCAGGGATGCAGGCGCTGCCCGGCGGCGAGCTGCTCGACCCCGAGCGCGTGCGGTTCGAGGTCGAAGCGCGCGATCGCGAGATCGACAACGACTTCACGAAGGACGCCCAGATCGCAATGCTGCGCTCCGCGCGCTCGTACCGCGGCGACAAGCTGATCCGCACCGCGACGCCGCACCGCATCCTCGACCCCGCGGCGGGACCGCTCATCGCCGTGAAGCTGCACGTGCTCACCCGCAAATCCCTGGGCGGCATCGAGACCGATCTGCAGTCGCGGGCACTGGGCGCCGACGGCCGGCCGGTGCCGGGGCTGTACGCGGCCGGCGAGGCGGCGGGGTTCGGCGGCGGCGGCGTGCACGGGTACCGCGCGCTCGAGGGCACGTTCGTGGGCGGATGCCTCTTCTCGGGCCGTGCGGCGGGCCGGGCGGCCGCAGCCGCCGTCTGAAGTCTGCCGCAGCCGTCGGAGCCGTGCGGCGACGCGCCGACCGCGCTACGCGACGGGCTCGCGTGCGCCGGTGGCCCGCACGCCGGTCATCCCGACGTGCAGCGGTCCGCGCAGCAGCACGTGCCCGCGGCGCAGCGTGATGCGGGTCCAGCGGCCGGACGTGCGCACGTCGGCGGCCTCGCTCTCGGCGCCCAGGAACCCGAGCAGGTGCGCGACGAACGCGACACCGCGCGGAAGGCGGCCCAGTGCGTCATCGGGCTCGTTCCAGACCCTGGCGCGCACGGCCTGCACGAGCGGGTCACCGGGGTCGTCGGGCAGGGCGTGCGCCACCGCCGACATCCCCCACTGCGCACGCTCGACGAGGGCCGCGCTGCCCAGCGTTCCCTGCAGCGTCCAGGGCCCGCGCGGGGGCTCTGCGGCGGCCCACAGCGGCGTCTCGAACCCCGTCGCCGGGAGCACCACCGCAGCGGGATCGTCGCCGGCGACGACGAGAGCGGATGCCTCGACCACGACATCGCATTCGAGCTCCGGATCGACCGGGAGGATCCGCATCCCCATGATCGTGGGGGTGGCATCCAGCAGCCCCTGACGCAGCAGCGGCGCGGCACTGGTCGCGAGCACGCCTGCGGCGGCGCGCAGGTGCACCGCACCGTCGCCCGCTCGGGCAGCGCGGCGCGCGAAGGTGACGATGTCGGCGGCGGCACCGGCATCCGGGAACAAGAGGCGCTCGGGCATCGGTTCTAAGCTAGTCGACGTGACCGACGCCGCAGCCCTTCCTGCCGATCCGATCGCCTCGCTGCTGGCCGTGCTCGACCTCGCCGGCTCCGACGCCCGCACGACCGAGGACATCTTCGTCGGCGTGTCGCAGCCGATGCCGCTCGGCCGCGTCTACGGCGGTCAGGTGCTCGCCCAGTCGATCGTCGCCGCGCAGCGCAGCGTCGCCCAAGGCCGCATCGCGCACTCCATGCACGGCTACTTCCTGCGCCCCGGCGACGCGTCGCAGCCGATCACGTTCGCGGTCGACCGCATCCACGACGGCCGTTCGTTCTCCACCCGGCGCACACAGGCGTTCCAGAACGGGGTGCCCATCTTCTCGATGATCTCGTCGTTCGAGGACGACGCGCCGGGGCTCGAGCACCAGGCCCCGATGCCCGAGGTTCCGGGTCCCGACGAAGTGCCCGACGACGTCGAGCAGATCGCGACGCTGCACCCGCTCTCGCAGCGGCTGCTCACCGACCGGCCCGTGCACATGCGGCACATCTCGTCGCCGATCTACGCGGACGTCGACGGAGAACGGGTGCCCCACCAGGCCGTGTGGATGCGCACCCGCCGCCCGCTGCCCGACGACCCGGCGATCCATCGCGCCGCCCTGGCCTATCTCAGCGACATGTCGATCCAGGAATCGATCCTGCGCGCGCACGGCATCTCGTGGGCCACGCCCGGGCTGAAGGTCGCCAGCCTCGACCACGCGATGTGGTGGCACCGGGAGGGGCGGGTGGACGAGTGGATGCTGTACGTGCAGGAGTCCCCGAGCGCCCGGGGCGGGCGGGGCCTCGCCCAGGGGCGGATCTACTCGCAGGCGGGCGTGCTGATCGCCTCCGTCGCGCAGGAGATCATGGTGCGCGTTCCCGACGCCGGCTGACCCTGGCGACGGGGCCCGCTCAACGGCGGTGGGCGTATCTGATCGGCGGGCCGCCGTACGGCGCCCACGCCTCGCGCTCGACCGCGTTCAGACGCAGCGGACGCCCGGTCGCGGCATCCACCTTCACGACGACGGTCGTGGAGCGGGCGTACACACGCTGCCCGCCCTCTCCCGCGGTCTCGGTCGGCGAGCACACTTCGTAGCAGACCTCGAAGCTCGAGCCGCCGATCTTGCCGAACCACAGCTGCACGTCGAGCGGGTGCCGCTGGTAGGGCACAGGCGCGAGGTACTCGATCTCCTGGCGCGCGACGAGGGTCAGGACGCCGCTGCCCAGCCCCGAGTCCAGGACGGCCGTCGGCGGGGCGTCCTCACCCGCCTCCGGGACCCACAGTGCCCGCACCCGCGCCTCTTCGAGCAGCTTGAGCATCGACGTGTTGTTGACGTGGTTGTACGCGTCGAGGTCGGCCCAGCGCAACCGGATGGGGATGTGCAGACGGCGTCCCACCGCCTCCGCGCGGGTGCCGGCAACGGGAGCGGTGTCAGTCACGGGTCAGCTTGCGGTACGTCGAGCGGTGCGGAGCGGCGGCCTCAGGACCCAGGCGGTCGATCTTGTTCTTCTCGTACGCCTCGAAGTTGCCCTCGAACCAGTACCACTTGTCGGGGTCCTCTTCGGTCCCCTCGTAGGCGAGGATGTGCGTCGCGATGCGGTCGAGGAACCACCGGTCGTGGGTGACGACCACGGCGCAGCCGGGGAACTCGAGCAGCGCGTTCTCGAGCGACTGCAGGGTCTCGACGTCGAGGTCGTTCGTGGGCTCGTCGAGCAGCAGCAGGTTGCCGCCCTGCTTGAGCGTCAGCGCCAGGTTCAGGCGGTTGCGCTCACCGCCCGACAGGACGCCGGCCTTCTTCTGCTGGTCGGGTCCTTTGAACCCGAACTTCGAGACGTATGCGCGCGAGGGTATCTCGGTCTTGCCGACGGTGATGATGTCCAGGCCGTCCGAGACGACCTCCCACAGGGTCTTGTTCGGGTCGATGCCGCCACGGCTCTGATCGACGTAGCTGATCTGCACGGTCTCGCCGATCTTCAGGTCGCCGCCGTCGAGATTCTCCAAGCCGACGATCGTCTTGAACAGCGTGGTCTTGCCGACGCCGTTGGGACCGATCACGCCGACGATGCCGTTCGGCGGCAGGCTGAAGCTGAGGCCGTCGATCAGGGAGCGACCGTCGAAGCCCTTCTGCAGCTTCTTCGCCTCGATCACGACACTGCCCAGGCGCGGTCCCGGCGGGATCTGGATCTCTTCGAAGTCGAGCTTGCGCGTGCGCTCGGCCTCGGCCGCCATCTCTTCGTAGCGTGCGAGGCGGGCCTTCGACTTCGCCTGGCGCCCCTTGGTGTTCGAGCGGACCCAGTCCAGCTCGTCGGCCAGGCGCTTGGCGAGCTTGGCGTCCTTCTTGCCCTGGACGTCGAGGCGCTCGGCCTTCTTCTCCAGGTAGGTCGAGTAGTTGCCCTCGTAGCCGATGAGCCGGCCGCGGTCCACCTCGGCGATCCACTCCGCGACGTTGTCGAGGAAGTACCGATCGTGGGTGATGGCGATCACGGCGCCGGGGTACTTCTGCAGGTGCTGCTCGAGCCACTGCACGCTCTCGGCGTCGAGGTGGTTGGTGGGCTCGTCCAGCAGCAGCAGATCGGGCTTCTGCAGCAGCAGCTGCGTCAGTGCGACGCGCCGCTTCTCGCCGCCCGAGAGGTTCGAGACCGCGGCGTCTCCCGGGGGCGTGCGCAGGGCGTCCATGGCCTGCTCGAGCTGCGAGTCGAGATCCCAGGCGTCGGCGGCGTCGATCTCCTCCTGCAGCGTGCCCATCTCGGCCAGCAGCGCGTCGAAGTCGGCGTCGGGGTCGCTCATCAGGGCCGAGATCTCGTTGAAGCGGTCGAGCTTCTTCTTGATCGCGACGCCCTGCTGGATGTTCTCCAGGACGGTCTTGGACTCGTCGAGCTCCGGCTCCTGCATGAGGATGCCGACCGAATAACCGGGAGAGAGCATCGCCTCGCCGTTGGAGGGCTGGTCGAGACCGGCCATGATCTTCAGGATCGTGGACTTTCCGGCGCCGTTCGGACCGACCATGCCGATCTTCGCGCCGGGCAGGAACGCCATCGTGACGTCGTCGAGGATCAGCTTCTCGCCGACCGCCTTGCGGGCACGGACCATCTGGTAGATGTACTCAGCCAAAACGCACTCCCTGGGTGATGTCGCCGGGCGCGACATCAGCCTCCCAGCCTACCCGTCCCACCCCGCCTCGCCCGCCGGGCGGGTCTCACCAGTCGATGGGTCGCGTCGCACCCAGCAGGCAGGCGCCGTCGGCGAGTCCGGGGAGTACCACTGTGACGGGCGAACCGGTATCGGGGCCCACCTGTCCGACGAGGCACTCGCCGTCCTTCCAACGCACAGAGAACTGCAGGCTCTCGGCGGCATTGCCGACGGTCGAGCGATCCTCGGTCACCTGCATGGCCTTCTTGTCGAATCCGGCCGCGACGAGCGCGTCGACGTAGGCGCGACCGTGCGCGCGACCGGGGCCGTGCCAGACGCGCTCGGTGACCGCCCGGAAGACCGCCAGGTTCTGCTGTGCCGACCCGCCCGGCACCAGCACGGCCGCCGACGGCGAGCGCGACGGGTGTGAGGGGTGCGAGGGGGACGGACCGCCATCGACGGCAGCCGAAGACGCGGCCGAACGGGCCGGGGTGTCTGGCGCAGTCGCCGCGCAGCCCGCAGACACGGCCAGGCCGGCTGCGAGCACGCAGATCGCCGCGATCACACGAAACCGCGCCGGGCGGGTCGCAGACGTCAGCACGCACCGAGTCTAGGACAGACGCCCGACCCGCTCCGGCGCCGATCACACTCAGAAAGGTGCATCGGCGAGCTCGGGCGTGCCCGTCGCCGCGGTCTCGTCGACCGTCTGCTCGCCCGGTGCCGCCTGGCCCGGCGCGCCACCCGGAGCAGCCGTCTCCCACTGATCCGTGGCGGCGGCATCGGGCGTCCCGCCCGTCTGCTCGCCCGGCACGTTCCAGCTCGCGGCGCCGTTGCGCCGGGTGTAGCTGGTCGTCCCCCACAGCAGATCGTGGCCGACCCCATCGGCGTCGATCTCGACGCTCAGCCCCTTGCCCTTCTGGTTCTCCCATTGGCGCAGCTTGAGCCGCCCCGTCACGATCACGCGATCGCCCTTGTGCAACGACGCGAACGCGTGATCGGCGAGCGAGCGGAACGCCGACACCTGGTACCAGTTCGTGCCCGACTCGACCCAGCTGTCCTTGTCCTTGTCGTAGTGCCGCTGGCTGCTGGCCACCCGGAACGTCGTCACCGTCGTCCCGTTGGTCGTCTGGCGCCGCTCCGGCTCAGCGGCAAGATTGCCCACGATCGTGATGTTGTCGCTCATCTCACTGTCCTTCCGAATCACTCCGGAACATCCGGTCGGTCGCTCCGGCGCCCCGTGCCCGTCGGACGCCGGAGCTGATCCCACCCTGACGGGAGCGGCTGACGCCTGGGAGCCGGATCGCACGATCTGGGGACAACACGGACGAATCGAGGTCTCAGTGCGTTCTGGGGAGGAGGCGGCGAACCGGCTGTCGGACGCCCGGGAGCCGATGTCCGAGGTCGGACATATCTTCGAGAGCGGAGGTCATCATGCTCGCTTCGCTCCCCTTCGCTCCCTCGCCGCGCCTGAGGCCCGCCACGCACGCCAGGCTCACCGCGATCGGCGCCGGGCGATGGCGGGTGCTCGACGACTCGGGCGTGATCGTCGGCCACGTCGATGCGCGACCTGATCCGCGGGGCACGCGCTACGTCGCCCGCCGGTACCACCCCGCGTCGCGCGCGTTCCTGGAGCGAGGCGCGTTCTGGTCCATCGACGACGCCGTCGGCAGCCTGCTCCGATAGCCGCTTCCCGGCCGACGGCGCCAGCCGATCTCAGTGCTGCTCGAACCTCGGCCAGTCGCTGCCCGGGGGCATCGCCGAATGGAGCGCCGCCTTTGCGACATCCATCGTGGGGTATGTCCCCACGGACTCGTCGGCACCGGCGATCGTCACGGAAAAGCCGTCGTCGACCGCACGGATGATCCCGGCGACACCCGTGGCGCCATGCGCCACCCATACGCCATGTCCACTCTCCGACATCTCGAGCCTCCTTCCCGCACTGCCGACCGTACGCCGGGGCGTGGGGCGACGCCACCCCGGTTCCGCTGTGCCGCCCGGGCCGGGTAGCCTTGTATGGTCCTTCCCTCCGTAGCTCAGGGGACAGAGCGAGCGGTTTCTACCCGCCAGGTCGGGGGTTCGAATCCTCCCGGAGGGGCCTTTTCACGGGGTGCGTGCGGCGCCGCCCCGTATGCCGTCGGAGCCCGTCATTAGGATGAATTCATGGCGACAGCTTCCGAGAACGACCGAATCGTCTGGGTCGACTGCGAGATGACGGGCCTCGACCTGGCGGTCGACGAGCTCGTCGAGATCGCGGTGGTCGTGACGGACTTCACGCTCACGCCGCTCGATGCCGGGTTCCAGCTGGTCATCAGGCCGGGCGATACCGCCTTGGCGAACATGAACGAGTTCGTCACCAAGATGCACACGACGTCGGGGCTGATCGAAGAGATCCCGCACGGTGTGTCACTCGCAGAGGCCGAAGAGCGCACCCTCGCCTACATCAAGCAGTTCGTGCCGCTGGGCGGCAAGGCTCCGCTGGGCGGCAACACCATCGGCACCGATCGCATGTTCCTGGCGAAGTACATGCCCCGCGTCGACGGGTGGCTGCACTACCGCAATGTCGACGTGTCGAGCATCAAGGAACTCGCCCGCCGCTGGTATCCCCGCACGTACTTCAACGCACCCGTCAAGGATGGGGGCCATCGCGCGCTGGCCGACATCCTGGAGTCCATCCGCGAGCTCCACTATTACCGCCGCGCCGTCTTCGTGTCTGAGCCCGGGCCGACGAGTGACGAAGCCAAGGCGCTGTCGCAGACCGTCGTGTCGGAGTTCGCCCCGAAGGTGTAATACAATCGTGTGGTTGCCTGCTCCGGCAGGCACATGGTGGGTATAGCTCAGTTGGTAGAGCACCTGGTTGTGGTCCAGGGGGTCGCGGGTTCAAGTCCCGTTACTCACCCCAGTCGTGGGGTGCGGGGCGTGCTGCCGGCGGTGAGAACCGCTCGCAGGGCGCCCCGCGGCCGTTTCCCCTCTCCGCCTTCGGCGGGTATGCACGCCCGACTTCCAACCCTGCGAAGATGGAACACGTCCCCGCATATCCGACACAGGAGCCCACCGGCCGATGATGCAGATGGATGCCGCCGCATTCGAGAACCTCGTCGTCGACGAGCTCGATCGGCTGCCCGATGACATGGTCGACGGCCTCGAGAACGTCGTGTTCGTCGTCGAAGATCGCCCCGAAGACGGCGATCGAGATCTGTTCGGACTGTACGAAGGGTGGTCGCTGACCGAGCGCGACCGCTACGGCGGAGGCGAGCTGCCCGACCGCATCATCCTGTACCGCGAAGCGCATCTGGACGCGTGCGACGACGAAGAGACGCTGCGCGACGAGGTGCACACCACCCTCGTGCACGAGATCGCCCACTTCTACGGCATCGACGACGACCGGCTGCACGAACTGGGGTGGGCATGACCGTGCTCGCCACTCCCGACACCCGCCAGGACGTCGACCTGAACGACGCCGTGAGCCCGGACCGCCCCTGGCAGACGGTCGTGTGGAACGACCCGGTGAACCTCATGAGCTATGTCGTGCGCGTGCTGCGCGAGTACTTCGGCTATCCCCGCGACGTCGCGACGCGCCTGATGCTCGCGGTGCACAACGACGGCCACGCCGTGGTCGCCGAGGGTCCGCGCGAGCAGATGGAGCTGCACGCCCAGGCCATGCACGACTACGGCCTGTGGGCCACGATCCGGAAGGCGCCCCAATGAGTCGCACCGTCGTGATGGAGATCACCCACATGGAGGCGGCGCACCTGGCCGGTCTCGTTCGACAGTTCCGCGATCTGCTCGACGGATTCGGGCAGGATGCCGCGGCTCCCGCCGATCCTGCCGTCGCGCGTCTCGTACCCGACGCCTATCCCGGCGACGAGGCGGCCGGGCGCCAGTTCCGGGACCTCACCGAGAACGAGCTGCTCGCCCGGCGCGATCGGGATGCGCAGGTGGTGCTGTCGACGCTCGGCGACCCGGCGGCGGACGACGCCCGCACCGACACGTTCGTCGTCGACCTCTCGGCGGCTCAGTGCGAAGCGTGGCTACGGACGCTGGCCGCACTCCGGCTCGTCCTCGCATCGCGCCTGGGCATCAGCTCCGAGACCGACCACGACGACGACCCGCGGTTCGGGATCTACGAGTGGCTCGGCTACCGTCTCGAGCTGCTCGTTCAGGCCGCCGACGACTGAGGCTCACGGCAACCGGAAGACGTGGCTCGCCAGCTCCTGCGGGGCGTCGCGACGCACGTGCCGTTTCTCCTGAGCCGCCCAACGGTCCCAGAACGGCCGGTAGCCGTCGCCGTCGCGATCCAGCGCCCGGTGCTTGCGCTGCTCGTCCGGCGCGTCCAGCCACACCGTGACATCGGCCAGCGGCGCCGAGCGGGGTGTCAGGATGCCCGAGCCTTCCACCACCAGCGGCGCATCGGGAGCGACGGTGTGGTCCTCTGCCGGACGATTCGCCACCCAATCCCACCGGGGCCAGGTCGCGAGCTCGCCACGGCGATACGGCGCGAGAATGCGGTCTCGGGCCAGGGCGGCCCCGGCATCCAACCCGTCCCAGCCGGGATACAGCGCATCGAGGGCGACCAGCTGCACGCCGTCGACCGGCCAGCGGTCCACGAGCAGGTGCGCCAGCGTGGACTTCCCCGCACCGCTGCGTCCGTCGATCAGGACGACGGCTCGCGCGTGCGCGGCGGCCGCCGTGAGAATCTCGCCCGCGGCGGCGTCCAGCGCTTCGGCGAGCCGACTACTTCTTGAGGGCGCGGATGACACGTGCCAGTGCCCGCCCGGCGACCCAGACGAACGGGATCGCGACGGCGAGGAACGACACGATGTTCGGCTCGAAGCGCAGGTCGTCGCCGCGACGGACGTAGGCGCCGATCGGCACCGCGTATCCGCCCCCGCCCCCACCGCTCGCGCCGTCCTTGTTCTCGGCACCGCCGAAGCCGGTCCAGCTCAGTGCGACGGGGATGACGCGGATGCCGTCGAGGTCCTGCTGCTGTCCGTATGCGCCGTTCACGCCGAAGGACGCCGCCTGCTTGCCGAGCTCGAGTGAGATGTTGGGCATGAGTACACGGTAGCCGTCCGCCCCATCCGTGCACACCCCATGCGCACTGCGGGACGCTGTGCTCAGCCGCGGTATCGGCGGACCGGCGGATGATGCGTCACACCGCCCACGTCGCGCCGTCCTCCGAGCGACGAGGCGCGCGTGACCGCCCCGGTGCCGAACCGGGCCGTCGCGTCGTCGAGAGCGCTCTCGACCTGTCGCCACTCCTCGTCGTCGTCCCAGAGCGCCAGGCCCGCCGCTCCCCCAGACCTCAGCCGCTCGGTGCGGACCCCGATGAGGCGCACGGGCAGCGGGCGCTCGAGCACGTCGAACAGCTCGATGGCCGCCTGACCGATGCGCTGCCCGACGGCGGTCGCCTCGGGCAGCGTCTGCGTGCGCGTCACCGTCCGGAAGTCGGCGAACCGGACCTTGATAGCCACCGCCGCCGCTTCCCACCCCGCCTGGCGCAATCGCGCGCCGACGCGATCGGCGAGGCGGCGCAGCTCGCCGCGCAGGATCACGTCGTCGTCGATGTCGGTCTGGAACGTCTCTTCGTGGCCGACGCTCTTCTCCACCCGCTCGGGTTCGACCTCGCGGGCGTCGAGCCCCCGGGCGAGGTGCCAGATGCGGTCGCCCATGGCCTCGCCGATCGTGCGGGCGAGCACGGGGCGCGGTGTGTCAAGGATGTCGCCGACGGTGCGGATCCCGCGGGATTCGAGCGCATCCGCTGACTTCGGTCCGACGCCCCACAGCGCGCGGATGCTCAGCGGCGCGAGGAACGCGTGGGTATCGGGCTCGGCCACGATGAGCAGCCCGTCGGGCTTGCTCATCGTCGAGGCGATCTTGGCCACGTGCTTGGTCGCCGCGGCGCCCACGCTGCAGGTCAGCCCGGTCTGCTCGCGCACGCGAGTGCGCAGCATCCGCGCAATCGCACCGGGTGACCCCCACAGGCGCCGCGCCCCGCGCACGTCGAGGAACGCCTCGTCGATCGACAGCGGCTCGACCAGCGGAGTCACGTCATGGAAGATGTCCATCACCCGGCCCGACAGCTCGAGATACCGCGGGAAGTGCGGCGGCACGACGGTGGCGGTGGGGCACAGCCGCAGCGCCTGCGACATCGGCATCGCCGAACGCACGCCGTAGCGCCGCGCCTCGTACGTCGCGCTGGAGACGACGCCGCGGCCCTCGACACCGCCCACGATCACGGGCTTGCCGCGCAGCGACGGATCGTCGAGCACCTCGACCGCGGCATAGAAGGCATCCATGTCGACGTGCAGGATGCCGGCACCGGTGTCGTCGGCGTCGTCCGGCGACACACGCCTGCCCGATCCATCGCCCCGTCCCATCCTCCCATTCTCGCCGAGGCGTCGGACATCCCTCCACTCTCGCCGAGGCGTCGGACATCGCCGCGGGTCGCTGGGCGGAGGTCGCTGCGCAGCCTCCGCCCAGGGACCGCGCGATCAGTCCTCCTGCGGATGGGAGGCCACGAGGTTCGCGATCTCCTCCATGACCGTCGAATCGGCCAGGGTCGTCACATCTCCGATCGGCCTGTTCTCGGCGACGTCGCGCAGCAGCCGGCGCATGATCTTGCCGCTTCGGGTCTTGGGCAGTTCGCTGACCACGATGATCTGGCGCGGCCGGGCGATCTTGCCGATCTCGACCGCGACGTGCTCGCGCAGCTCGCCTCCGATGTCGTCGGCGATCTCCCCCGATCCGGCGCGCAGGATCACGAACGCGACGACGGCCTTGCCGGTCGTCTCGTCCACGGCTCCCACTACGGCGGCCTCGGCGACCTTCGGGTGGGAGACCAGGGCGGACTCGATCTCGGTCGTCGACAGACGGTGGCCCGACACATTCATGACGTCGTCCACGCGACCGAGCAGCCAGTAGTCGCCGTCGTCGTCGCGTTTGGCTCCGTCGCCCGCGAAGTACCGGCCGGGGAATCTCGACCAGTACGTATCGATGTAGCGCTGGTCGTCGCCCCAGATGGTCCGCAGCATCGCCGGCCAGGGCTCGGTGAGCACGATGTAGCCGCCCGCGCCGTTCGGCACCGACGCCCCCTGTTCGTCGACGATGTCGGCGACGACGCCGGGTACGGGGCGCATCGCGGCACCGGGCTTGCCGGCCGTGACACCGGGCAACGGGCTGACCATGATCATTCCGGTCTCGGTCTGCCACCAGGTGTCCACGACCGGCGTACGGTCATGGCCGATGTTGTGCCGGTACCAGATGTAGGCCTCGGGGTTGATGGGCTCGCCCACCGACCCGATCACCTTGAGAGACGACAGGTCGTACTTCGCCGGAAACTGCTCGCCCCACTTCATGAATGTGCGGATCGCCGTCGGAGCGCAGTACAGCTGGGTGACCTTGTACTTGTCGATGATCTCCCACCACCTGCCCTGATGCGGCGAGTCCGGAGTGCCCTCGTACATCACCGACGTCGTGCCGTTGGCCAGCGGCCCGTACACAATGTAGCTGTGCCCGGTGACCCAGCCGATGTCGGCGGCCGTCCAGTACACGTCCTGCTCGGGCTTCAGGTCGAACACCGCCCACTGCGTGTAGGCGCAGCCGACCAGGTACCCACCGGTGGTGTGCAGCACGCCCTTGGGCTTGCCCGTCGTGCCCGAGGTGTACATCACGTACAGCGGGTGCTCGGCGTCGAAGAACTCGGGCTCGTGCTCCGTCGAGGCCTTCTCGACGGTGTCGTGCCACCAGACGTCGCGCCCGTCGACCCAGTCCACGTCCTCGCCGGTGCGCTTGACCACGAGGACCGTATCGACCTCGGCGCCGTCGGCGATCGCCTTGTCGACCGCGGGCTTGAGCGCCGACGGCTTGCCCTTGCGGAAGCCGCCGTCCGCGGTGATCACCACCCGCGCCTGGCAGTCGTCGATGCGGGTGCGCAGCGACTCGGCCGAGAACCCGCCGAACACGACGGTGTGCGGGGCGCCCAGGCGTGCGCACGCCAGCATGGCGACGACGGTCTCGGGGATCATCGGCATGTAGATCGCGACCCGGTCGCCGGTCTTCACGCCCAGCTCGGCAAGAGCGTTCGCCGCCTGGCAGACGCGCTCGGTGAGCTGGCGGTAGGTGATCGTTTCGCTGTCGCCGCGGTCGCCCTCGAAGTAGTACGCGACGCGATCGCCGTTCCCGGCCGCCACATGCCGGTCCAGACAGTTCACGGCGACGTTCAGGCGTCCGCCGACGAACCATTTGGCGAACGGCGGGTTCGACCAGTCGAGTGTCTGCGTCCACGGCGTCTGCCAGTCCAGGCGCCGCGCCTGGTCATCCCAGAAGGCGAGGCGATCCTCGTCGGCCTGGGTGTAGGCGTCCGCGTGGACATTGGCCTGCTCCGCGAACTCCGCCGTCGGTGCGAAGCTGCGCGTCTCGGTGAGCAGGTTCGCGATCGTCGGTTCGATTCCCTCTGCCATCTCCGTCATCCCCTCGCCAGCGATCCCATGGGCAGGATCGTGCGCTTGTACGTGAAGTTGGTCACCGTCGCGAACGAGGCGTACCAGGCCAGGATCGCCGTGGCGACGCCCAGGTAGCCGCCGACGTAGCCCCACACCGGCGAGACCCACTCGCCGACGGCGAGGGCGAAGTAGGTCAGCGTCAGCGCGATGAACACCAACAGGACGGAGATGTTCGTGCGGCTGGCTGCGACCGTCATGTAGAGGGTGAAGATGCCCCATGCGAGCAGGTACCAGCCGACGCCCTTGCCGGCGTCGGCGCCGAGCTTGGTGGCGTCGCTGAGGAACCAGAACGACAGCCAGAATCCGCCGTACGAGCAGAACGCCACGGCGCCGAACGTGTTCTTGTTGGCGAACTCCCAGACCCCGGCGATCACCTGGACGGCTCCGCCGTAGAACATCGCGAGGCCGAGGACGACGCCGGAGACGTCTGCCGGGGCCCATCCGGCGTTGATCACGCTGAGCACGAAGGTCGTCAGCGCGAAGGCAGCGAGACCGAGCCCGGCAGGGTCACCGAAAGGGATCGCCTTCGGTGGTGCAGTGGGGGCAGGACTCTGGGTCATCTGCGGTGTGGACATGCGTCATCGCTCCTTTTCGGTCGGCTTCATCACCGGCCCACGAGCGCGAAATTACACCCGTTGAGACCCCTGAAGGGTCGTCCACAGTCGTTGCATAAGTTCGGCGCAGAAGCAGAAGGATGCCGCAGCCCTGCCCTCGACCGAGTGCAACCCCGGTCGTCGAGCGAGCGCAGCGAGTCGAGACGACGTCACCGAACGCGTTTCGACTCGCTCGCGCTGCGCGCGCGCTCGGTCAACGACCGGAGCGTGAGTTCACTGCGCGGCGCGCTCCAGGATCAACTCGCGCACGCGGGCGGCGTCGGCCTGACCGCGCATGGCCTTCATGACGGCGCCGATCACCGCCCCGGCGGCCTGCACCTTGCCGTCCTTGATCTTGGCGAGCACATCCGGCTGGGCCGTGAGCGCCGCGTCGATGGCCGCGATGAGGGCACCGTCGTCCGATACGACCGCCAGACCCCGGGCATCCACGATCTGCTGCGGCGTGCCCTCTCCCGCGACCATGCCCTCGAGCACCTGACGGGCCAGCTTGTCGGTCAGCGTGCCGGCGTCGATGAGCTTCTGCAGCTCGGCCACCGCGGCGGGCTCGACGAGTTCGCTCGTCTCACGGTCGGCGGCGTTGGCGAGGCGTGCGATCTCGCCCGTCCACCACTTGCGGGCGGCGGCGGGTGTGGTCCCGGCCGCGATCGTCTGCTCGACCTCGGCCAGCACGCCCCCGTTGGCGACATCCTGGAACTCGAGGTCGGTGAAGCCCCACTCCGCCTTCAGCCGGCGGCGACGGGCAGCCGGCGGCTCGGGCAGCGCGGCGCGCAGCTGCTCGATCAGCTCCGGCGCCGGCACCACCGGCAGCAGGTCGGGCTCGGGGAAGTACCGGTAGTCGTCGGCATCCGACTTCGGGCGTCCCGGGGAGGTGACCCCGGTATCCTCATGCCAGTGCCGGGTCTCCTGCGTGATCGAACCGCCGTCGGCGAGGATCGCCGCCTGCCGCTGGATCTCGTAGCGCACGGCGCGCTCGACCGACCGCATCGAGTTGACGTTCTTCGTCTCGGTGCGGGTACCGAGCTTCTCCTGCCCCCGCGGGCGCAGCGACACGTTGGCGTCGCAGCGCAGGTTGCCGCGCTCCATGCGCGCGTCCGAGATGCCCAGCGACAGCACGATATCGCGGATCGTCCGCACGTAGGCGGCCGCGAGCTTCGGAGCACGGTGCTCGGCGCCGAAGATCGGCTTGGTGACGATCTCGACGAGCGGCACGCCGGCGCGGTTGTAGTCCACCAGCGAATAGGCGGCACCCTGGATGCGACCGGTCGCCCCGCCGACGTGCGTCAGCTTTCCGGCATCCTCTTCCATGTGCGCGCGCTCGATCGGCACCTGCACCAGCGTGCCATCCTCGAGTTCGACCTCGACCTGGCCCTCGAACGCGATCGGCTCGTCGTACTGCGAGATCTGGTAGTTCTTGCCCAGGTCGGGGTAGAAGTAGTTCTTGCGCGCGAACCGGCTCGACGGCGCGATCGAGCAGCCGAGGGCCAGGCCCAGGCTGATCGAGTAGCGCACGGCCTGCTCGTTGACGACGGGCATCGAGCCGGGGAGGCCCAGATCGACCGGCGCGAGGTCGGTGTTCGGCTCGCGGCCGAACGAGTTGGGCGCCGCCGAGAACATCTTGGTCTTGGTGTTCAGTTCGACGTGCACCTCGAAACCGAGCACCGGCTCGAACAGCTCGAGCGCCCTGTCGAAGTCCATCAGCGTGTCGGCCATCAGCGCGCCCCTCCCAGGATCGGTGCCGAATCCAGCAGCGGGCCGCCCCACGAGTCCACGAGCAGGGCCTCGGCGGCCGCGCCCACTCGGTAGAGGCGGGCGTCCTCGCGCGCAGGGGCGAGGAACTGGATGCCCACCGGCAGCCCGTCGTCCGAGGCGAGCCCCGATGGGATCGAGATGCCGGGGACCCCGGCGAGGTTCGCCGGGATCGTCGTCAGGTCGTTCAGGTACATCTGCAGCGGATCGCCGATCTTCTCGCCGAGCTTGAACGCGGTCGTCGGGGCGGACGGTGTCGCGATCACATCGACGGCGGCGAACGCCTCATCGAAGTCGCGCTGGATCAGAGTGCGCACCTTCTGCGCCGACCCGTAGTAGGCGTCGTAGTAGCCGGCCGACAGGGCGTAGGTGCCGAGGATGACGCGCCGCTTGACCTCGTCGCCGAAACCGGCGTCGCGGGTGGCGGCCATGACGTCTTCGACGGTGCCGCCGTGCACGTCTACGCGCATTCCGAAGCGCACCGAGTCGAACTTCGCCAGGTTGCTGGATGCCTCGGCCGGCAGGATCAGGTAGTACGCGGCGACGCCGTACTCGAAGTGCGGGGCGCTGATCTCGACGATCTCGGCGCCGTGCGCCTGCAGCAGGTCGAGCGCCGCGCGGAAGGACTCGGCGACGCCGGGCTGGAAGCCGCTGTCGGGCAGCTCCTTCACAACGCCGACCTTCAGCCCCCTGAGCACGTCGCCACGGGCGCCCTCGCGGGCAGCGTCCGCGAACGACGGCCAGGCCTCGGCGAGCGAGGTCGAGTCGTTGTGGTCGTGGCCGCCGATCACATCGTGCAGCAGACCCGCGTCGAGCACCGTACGGGTCACCGGGCCGACCTGGTCGAGCGACGAGGCCAGCGCGATCGCGCCGTAGCGGCTGACGCCGCCGTAGGTGGGCTTCATGCCGACGGTGCCGGTCACGTGCGCGGGCTGGCGGATCGATCCGCCCGTGTCGGAGCCGAGTGCCAGCGGCGCCTCGAAGGCCGCCACTGCCGCGGCCGAGCCGCCGCCCGAGCCGCCCGGGATGCGCTCGAGGTCCCATGGGTTGTGGGTCGGACCGTACGCGGAGTGCTCGGTCGACGAGCCCATCGCGAACTCGTCCATGTTCGTCTTGCCCAGGGGCACGAGGCCCGCAGCGCGCGAGCGCGCCACCACCGTCGCGTCGAAAGGCGACATATACCCCTCGAGGATCTTCGATCCACTCGTCGAGGGCATGTCGGTCGTCACCAGCACGTCCTTGACGGCCAGCGGGACGCCGGCCACCGGGCCGAGCCGCTCGCCGGCCGCGCGACGCGCATCGACGGCGGCCGCGGCATCCAGCGCCTTCTCGTTCACGTGCAGGAAAGCGTGGACCTCGCCGTCCACGGCTGCGATCCGGTCGAGGTGCGCCTGGGTGGCTTCGACGGCCGAGATCTCGCGCGACGCCAGCTTCTCGGCGAGGTCGGCGGCGTTCAGGCGGATGATGTCGCTCACTGCTCCTCCCCCAGGATCGCGGTGACGCGGAAGCGTCCCTCGGCGGCCTCCGGCGCGTTCTGCAGCGCCTGCTCGCGGGTGAGCGTCGCGCCGACCTCGTCGGGTCGATACACGTTCTCGAGCGGGATCGGGTGGCTCGTGGCGGGGATGTCGGAGGTGGCCACCTGCGACACCTTCGCGATGTTGTCGACGATGACGTCGAGCTGGCCGGTGAGGCGTTCGACCTCGGCGTCGCTCAGGTGGATGCGAGCGAGCACACCGAGATGGCGCACAAGATCGGGGGTGATTTCAGACACCCCCCCAGTCTATGGGCGGGCGCACGCCGCCCACGGCGGGCGCCGCCGGGACAGACTGGTCCATCATCAGTGCACGCCGCTGCGGTGATCGCGCCGTCTCGCGCTGTCAGTTGCCACCCGCGCTGCACGATTCTGCGTTCGCGCCTCGGATCTGCGCCGCCCGCTCCGCGCGCCCACCCCACACCCGATGATTCCCGGCAGGGCCTCAGAAACGACCGGGTGACGCGTAGGCTGGCGCGGTGACGACGTTCGATCCGCCCCGCCCGTGGACTGCCAGCTATGCCGCCGGCGTCCCACTCGACCTCGGTCCCGTCGAGGGGTCTCTCGTCGACATCGTTGCGGCATCCGCTCGTGATTACCCGGATGCGCCGGCGCTCGAGTTCTTCGAGCGCACGACGAGCTACCGGCAGCTGCAGGACCAGATCGACCGAGCTGCCGCCGGTCTCAAGGCGCTCGGCGTGGGCGCGGGCGACACCGTGGCGATCGTGCTGCCGAACTGCCCGCAGCACATCGTCGCGTTCTACGCGATCCTGCGACTGGGCGCGATCGCGATCGAGCACAACCCGCTGTACACGCCGCGCGAGCTGCGCAAGCAGTTCGAAGACCACGGCGCGAAGACCGCGATCGTGTGGACGAAGGTCGTGTCGACGATCCAGGACTTCCCCGCCGACCTCGCGGTCGAGAACCTCATCTCGGTCGACGTCATCCGGGCGATGCCGTGGACGACCCGGCTCGCCTTGAAGCTCCCGATCGCCAAGGCCCGCGCGTCGCGCGAGGCCCTCGCGAGCGCGGTCAGCGGCGCGATCCCGTGGGAGCGCGTCGTCTCGTCCGACCCGCTGCCGGCGACGCACCCGAAGCCCGCGACCGACGACCTGGCGATCATCCAGTACACGAGCGGCACGACCGGCTCGCCCAAGGGAGCGCAGCTCACGCACCGCAACCTGCTGGCCAACGCGGCCCAGGCGCGGGCGTGGGTACCGCAGATCATGCGCGGCAACGGCTGCGTCGTCTACGCGGTGCTGCCGATGTTCCACGCCTACGGCCTGACCCTGTGCCTCACGTTCGCGATGTCGATGGGCGCGCGCCTGGTGCTGTTCCCCAAGTTCGATCCCGACCTGGTGCTCGCCGTCACCAAGAAGCACCCCGCGACGTTCCTGCCGCTGGTCCCGCCGATCGCCGATCGGCTGCTGAAGGCGGCGCAGGAGCAGGGGGTGTCGCTCCAGGGCACCGAGATCGCGATCTCGGGCGCCATGGCGCTGCCGCACGAGCTCGTCGTGCCGTTCGAGCAGGCCTCCGGCGGATACCTCGTCGAAGGCTACGGACTGAGCGAGTGCTCCCCCGTGCTGATGGCCAACCCGGTGGCCGACAACCGCGTGCCCGGCACCGTCGGGCTGCCCCTGCCGGGCACCGAGTGCCGGGTGATCGACCAGGACGATCCGACGAAGGACGTCGCTCCCGGAACCGCGGGCGAGCTGATCGTGCGCGGACCGCAGGTGTTCGGCGGCTACTACGGCCGTCCGGACGAGACCGACGCCGTGTTCATCGACGGCTGGTTCCGCACCGGCGACGTCGTCACCATCGACGAGGCCGGGTTCGTGCGCATCGTCGATCGCATCAAAGAGCTCATCATCACGGGCGGATTCAACGTCGCACCGACCGAGGTCGAGAACGCGCTGCGCCAGCACCCCGACGTCGAGGACGTCGCCGTCGTCGGGCTGCCCAGCGAGCACTCCGGCGAAGAGGTCGTGGCCGCGGTCGTCCCGGCCGACGGACGGCAGATCGACGTCGACGAACTGCGCGCGTTCGCCCGTGGCATCCTCACCCCCTACAAGGTGCCGCGGCGTGTGTTCGTCGTCGACGAATTGCCGCGTTCGCTCATCGGCAAGGTGCTGCGCCGCCACGTGCGCGACAAGCTTCTCGACCTGACGGGAGCAGGATCATGACCGACGACACCCTCACGACGAGCGAGGTGGATGCCGCGGCCGCCGAAGCGCCGCAGGCCCCGGGCTTCGACGACCTGGGCATCACCGGCCCCGTGCTCGGGGCGATCCGCGATCTCGGCTATGAGACGCCCTCTGCCATCCAGGCCGCGACGATCCCGCTGCTGCTGGAGGGGCGCGACGTGCTCGGTACCGCGCAGACCGGCACCGGCAAGACGGCCGCTTTCGCGCTGCCGGTGCTGGAGCGACTCGATCTGGGCCAGAAGACGCCGCAGGCGCTCGTGCTCGCCCCGACCCGCGAGCTCGCCCTGCAGGTGTGCGAGGCGTTCGAGTCGTACGCGGCGCGCATGAAGGGCGTGCACGTACTGCCGGTCTACGGCGGGCAGGGGTACGGAGTGCAGCTGTCCGCGCTGCGCCGCGGCGTGCACATCGTCGTCGGCACCCCCGGCCGGATCATGGACCACCAGGCCAAGGGCACGCTCGACCTGACCGAGCTGAAGTACCTCGTGTTGGACGAGGCCGACGAGATGCTCAAGATGGGCTTCGCCGAAGACGTCGAGCAGATCCTCGCGCAGACGCCCGAAGACAAGCAGGTCGCCCTGTTCTCGGCGACGATGCCCGCAACGATCCGGCGGCTCGCGCAGCAGTATCTGCGCGACCCCGAAGAGGTCGCGATCAAGACCAAGACGACCACGAACCAGAACATCGCGCAGCGGTATCTGGTCGTGTCGTACGCGCAGAAGGTGGATGCCTTGACCCGCATCCTCGAGGTGGAGAACTTCGACGGGGTCATCGTGTTCGTGCGCACGAAGAACGAGACCGAGACGCTCGCCGAGCGGCTGCGCGCCCGCGGCTACTCCGCCGCGGCGATCAACGGCGACGTGCCGCAGGCCCAGCGCGAGCGGTCGGTGAACCAGCTGAAGGACGGCAAGCTCGACATCCTGGTCGCCACGGACGTCGCCGCCCGCGGACTCGACGTCGAGCGGATCAGCCACGTGATAAATTTCGACATCCCGACCGACACCGAGTCGTACGTGCACCGCATCGGCCGCACCGGCCGGGCCGGCCGTTCGGGCGACGCGATCAGCTTCATCACCCCGCGCGAGCGCTACCTGCTCAAGCACATCGAGAAGGCGACGCGGCAGCAGCCCGCGCAGATGCAGTTGCCGACGACGGAAGACGTCAACACGACCCGGCTCAACCGGTTCGACGACGCCATCACCGCCGCGCTCGACGAGACGAGCCGCATCGAGGGCTTCCGCGACATCATCGCCCACTACGTCCGCCATCACGACGTGCCGGAAGGGGATGTCGCGGCCGCCCTCGCGATCGTCGCGCAGGGCGAGACGCCCCTGCTGCTGGATCCCGAGAACGACCCGCTCGCCGCGTCGGTCGAAGCCGTCAACCGTCCCCCGCGCGAGCGGGCGGGGCGCGAGCGTGGCGGCGAGCCGCGGGAGCCCCGAGAGCCGCGACGCGGCCGCGGAGACTACGCGCCGTATCGCATCGAAGTGGGCCGACGCCATCGCGTGGAGCCTCGGCAGATCGTCGGCGCGCTCGCGAACGAGGGCGGGCTGCGTCGCGACGATTTCGGCGCGATCACGATCAAGCCCGAGTTCTCGATCGTCGAGCTGCCGGCGAACCTCGACCCCGCGGTGCTGGAGCGCTTGCACGACACCCGCATCTCGGGTCGGCTCATCGAGATCACGCCCGATCGCGGGGCGCCGAACCGCCGACGCCCCACCGACCGCGGACACGGCCGCGCGCGTGAGGACCCCGCGCCCCGGAAGCCGCGTCACAAGTGAGCCAGACCCGGACGACGCTCAATCGAGCGCTTCGGGTCCCTGCTCGACCAGGAGCTTGAACTGCGCAGCGTCGATGATGCGAAGGCCGAGCTCCTCGGCCTTCGTGAGCTTCGACCCGGCTCCGGGGCCGGCGGCGACGAAGTCGGTCTTCTTCGAGACGGATGACGCGGCCTTGCCGCCGGCGGCGATGATCGCCTCTTGCGCGCCTTCGCGCGTATAGCCCTCGAGCGAACCGGTGGCCACGACCGTGAGGCCCTCCAGCACTCCCCCGGCCGTCGCCGCCGCCCCCGGACCGGGGTGCCCGGGGATCGCCCATTGCACGCCTGCATCAGTCCAACGCTGCACGATCTCCTGATGCCAGTCGACCTCGAACCAGTCACGCACCGCATCGGCGATGATCCCGCCCACGCCTTCGACGGCGGCGAGCTCTGCCTGCGACGCGCTCCGGATCGCCTCGAGCGAGCCGAACCACTGCGCGAGTGCGCGCGCGGCCACCGGCCCGACGTGCCGAATGTTCAGCGCCACCAGCAGGCGCCACAGCTCCTTCGTCTTCGCCTTCTCGAGCTCGCTGAGGAGCTTGACCGCCGCCACCGATGGCTGCGGGCCCTCGAGCCCGGCCTTGCGCTCGTCGGTCGTCGGATTGCGCCGGAACGGGCTGCGGGTCTTGACGACACCGTCCTCGTCTTCCTTGGGCAGTCCGGTCTCGGCGTCGCGCACGACGACCGAGATGGGCACCAGTTCGTCCAACGTCAGCTCGAACAGCCCGGCCTCGGTGTCCAACGGCGCCACGGCGGGCGGCTCGGCCTGCGTGAGCGCCGCTGCGGTCACTTCGCCGAGCACGTCGATGTCGAGCGCACCTCGGGATCCGATGTGCTCCACCCGCCCCCGCACCTGCGCAGGGCACGAGCGCGTGTTCGGGCAGCGCAGGTCGATGTCGCCTTCCTTCGCCGGAGCGAGCACGAAGCCGCATTCGGGGCACCGCTCGGGCATCACGAACTCGCGTTCGGAGCCGTCTCGCCTGTCGACGACCGGGCCGAGCACCTCCGGAATCACGTCCCCGGCCTTGCGCAGCACGACGGTGTCGCCGATGAGCACGCCTTTGGCCTTCACGACATCCTTGTTGTGCAGCGTCGCCTGCCGGACGACCGACCCGGCCACGTGCGCCGGTGCCATGACCGCGAACGGGGTCGCGCGCCCGGTGCGCCCGACCGAGACGACGATGTCGAGCAGCTTCGTCTGCACCTCTTCGGGCGGGTACTTGTAGGCGATCGCCCAGCGCGGCGCCCGGCTCGTCTGCCCCAATTCGGCGTGCAGCGCCAACTCGTCGACCTTCACGACGATGCCGTCGAGCTCGTGCTCGATGCCGTGACGGTGCTCGCCGAAGTAGGCGACGAACTCGGTCACCTCATCGATCGAGTGGCACACCTTCGTGTGCGGACTCGTAGGCAGGCCCCAGGCGGACAGCACGTCGTAGATCTCGCTCTGCGCGGCGACCGGTGGGTTCTCCCACGCGCCGATGCCGTGCACGTACAGCGACAGCGACTCGGTGCGCAGCACCCCGGCCTCGTGCTCGAGCCCGGTCTTCTTGTCGAGCTGCTGCCGCAGTCCGCCGCTGGCGGCGTTGCGCGGATTCGCGAAGGCCGGGAACCGCCGCGCAGCCGCTGCCTTCGCCTTGTCTTCGTCGAACGGCTTCTTGGCGCCGCCCCGCGCCTCCCAGCGGGCGAGGGCGTCGTCGTAGGCGCGGTCGCGGAACGCCGCCTGCGCGGCGTTCAGCCGCTCGAACGCCGCGACGGGGATGAACACCTCGCCGCGCACCTCGATGATCGGCGGATGGCCCGTGCCCGACAGCCGTTCGGGGATGTCAGCCAACCGCAGCGCGTTCTCGGTGACGATCTCTCCGATCCGGCCGTCGCCGCGGGTCGCCGCCGAGGTGAGGATGCCGTTCTCGTAGCGCAGGCTGATGGCGAGCCCGTCGATCTTCAGCTCGGTCAACCACGCCACCTCACGACCGGCTGCCGCCTCGGTCTTGGCCGCCCATTCGCGCAGCTCGTCGACAGAGAACACGTTGTCGAGGCTCAGCATCCGCTCCGCGTGCTCGATCGTGTCGAGCCCGGTCGCCTCGGCCGCCCCCACCATCTGGGTCGGCGAGTCCTGCCCCTGCAGTTCGGGGAACAGCCGCTCGAGCTCTTCGAGCCGCCGCATCCAGCCGTCGTAGGTCGCGTCATCCACCAGCGATGTATCGCGCCCGTAGTATGCGTCCTTCGCCTCGAGGATGCGAGTGGTCAGGTCTTCGGCCTCGGTGCGTGCGTCGTCACGCGGGATGTTCTGCGGCACGCGTCGAGTCTACGAGCGGGTGCCGACATCCACTCGCCGGTCGGCGCCGGCTGGTCGCGGGATCGGCTCGTTTCGATGCAAGGCCGTCGAGATCGCGCGAACGGTGCGCCACACCGCCGGAACGTCGCCGTTTGCGCGATGTCGCCGTGCCGGGCACCGCCGCCAGTCAGGCTTCGACGGGCACGGCCGACACGGTACGGTCGATCGTGAACTGGCCGATCACGCGTGTGCCGTCGTACAGAACGGCTGTCTGCCCGGGGGCGACGCCGTCGAAGGGATGCCGCGGCCGCACAGTGAGCGTGCCGTCGACGTGGACCGCCTCGGCGGGCACCGGGTCGGCGTGGGCGCGGATCTGCACTTCGCAGGCGAACGCTCCCTCGGCTTGCGGACGTCCGGCCCACGACAGCCGCTCCCCCGCGATCTCGGCGGTGGCCAGGGCTTCCTTCGGCCCCACGACCACGGTGTTCGACACCGGACGGATCTCGAGCACGAACCGCGGCTTGCCATCGGCGGCGGGCACACCCAACTGCAGTCCGCGACGCTGACCCACCGTGTACGCGTGCGCGCCATGGTGGCTTCCGACGACCGCGCCGGTGCGGTCGACGACGTCGCCGTCGGCGGAGCCGACCTTGTCGGCCAGCCAGCCGCGCGTGTCGCCATCGGGGATGAAGCAGATGTCGTAGCTGTCGGGCTTCTGCGCGACGGCAAGACCCCGGCGCTCGGCCTCCGCACGGACGAGATCCTTCGAGGGCGTGTCACCGAGGGGGAAGTACGTGTGTGCGAGCTGCTCGGCGGTGAGCACCGCGAGCACGTACGACTGGTCCTTCGCTGCCTCCGACGCACGGTGCAGCTCCCGGCCGTACGGGGTGTCGACCAGCTTCGCGTAGTGCCCGGTGCAGACGGCGTCGAAGCCGAGCTCGATCCCACGCTCCAGGAGCGCGGCGAACTTGATGTGCTGATTGCACCGCATGCACGGGTTGGGGGTGCGACCGGCCTGGTACTCGGCGATGAAGTCGTCCACGACGTCTTGGCGGAACCGCTCCGAGAAGTCCCAGACATAGAACGGGATGCCGAGCACGTCGGCCACGCGACGCGCGTCCATGGCGTCCTCGATGGTGCAGCAGCCGCGGCTGCCGGTCCGCAGCGTCCCGCCGGCGCGCGAGAGCGCCAGATGCACGCCGACGACCTCGTGACCCGCCTCGACCGCACGTGCCGCAGCGACGGCGGAATCCACACCGCCGCTCATCGCCGCCAGAATACGCATGGGCTCCAGTCTACGAGTGAGCCCCTGAGCGGGGGCCGTGCCGGAACGCCGCCGCGTTCCGGACTCAGCGCCGGGCGGCGGCACGGGCGCGGTCGACCGCCGCCGGCAGCGCGGCCAGGGCGCCGTCGACGTCGGCCTCGACGGTGGTGCGGCCCAGCGTGAAGCGCAGCACCTGACGGGCTTCGGCATCCGTCCGCCCCATCGCCATGACGACGTGCGAGGGCTCGGGGATCCCCGCCTGGCAGGCCGATCCCGTCGAGACGCACACGCCGGCCTCGTCGAGCAGGAACAGCAGCGTCTCGCCGAGCGCCCCCGAGAACAGCACATGCGCGTTGCCCGGCAGGCGCTGCCGCGGGTCGCCGAGCAGCTCGGTCTCGGGAACCGAGTCGAGGATGCCGCGCACCAGCCGATCCCGCAGCCCCGCCAGACGATCGGCCTCGCTCTGACGCTCGGCCTCGGCCAGCTCGGCCGCCACCGCGAATGCCGCGGCGCCCGCGACGTCCTGCGTGCCGGGCCGCAGCGCGCGCTGCTGCCCGCCGCCCTGCAGGAGCGGAGTGGGGGCCGCGGCCCGCGAGACGACAAGCGCGCCGACTCCGACGGGTCCGCCGATCTTGTGCGCCGACGCGCTCAGGGCGCACAGTCCCAAAGGGCCGCGCGCAGAGTCACGCCACGACCGGAACGAGACCGGCACGTGCCCGAGCGCCGCCACCGCATCCAGGTGCAGCGGCACGCCCGCCGCCGCTGCGGCCGCCGACAGCCCGGCCGCGTCGTTCACGGTGCCGACCTCGTTGTTGGCCACGAGCGCCGTCGCCAGCGCCGCAGGCGGCACGCCGTCGCCTGCCAGTGCGGCCGCGAACGCATCCACCGCGATGCGCCCGATCGGATCGAGGCGCACGGGCCGCACGGCGGCGCCTTCGCGCGTGTGCAGCCACTCGACCGTGTCGAGGGTCGCGTGGTGCTCGCCGTCCGGCAGGACAACGGCATCCGCCTCCGGCGCACGCGACCACCACATCCCCTTCAGGGCGGCGTTGATCGACTCGGTGCCGCCTGACGTGAACACGACCTCGATCGGGTCGCAGCCGAGCACCGCCGCGACGCGCTCGCGCGACTCCTCGAGCAGTCGACGGGCGTCCTGCCCGGCGCGATGGATCGACGACGCATTGCCCACCCGGGACGCGGCATCCAGCCACGCGTCACGCGCCTCGGCGCGCATCGGCGTGGTGGCCGCGTGGTCCAGATAGATCGTCACCGCACCACTCTGCCACGCCTGACAGGGGTCGGCGCCGGGCCGGGCAACGGCGCGACGTCGACGGCTCCCCTGGGCAAGAGGATGCGCCGCACCTGATCCGGTGAGGGGATCAGCGGAGCGTCACGTCGAAGATAAGGCCCAGCCCGTAGGTCACCGCCGCGGCGCCGAAGCCGATGATCAACTGGCGCAGCGCACGGCGCAGCGGCGGCGCGCCCGAGAGCAGCCCGACCATGGCGCCTGTCGCCATGAGTGCGACGCCGACCAGCACCAGCGCCACCACGATCGCCGCGAGGCCCGACAGCCCCAGGATCCACGGCAGCACCGGGATCACGGCGCCCGACGCGAAGCACAGGAAGCTGTACATCGCCGCGCGCCACGCCCCGCCGACGACCTCGTGCGCATCGCCCGCCGCCACCGGCCCGGTCGCCGTCGGCACGGCATCCGCCGCGCGGGAGCGCTGCAGCACCCGCCGTGCACGCTTCAGGGCGGCCTCGGCATCCATCCCCCGGCTGCGGTAGACCAGCGCGAGTTCGTTCGCGTCGAGGTCGAGGTCGGGAAGGATGCCGGAACCGAGCTCCGTCGGCTCGGTCGCCTCGAGCAGCTCGCGCTGCGAGCGCACCGAGACGTACTCGCCGGCGCCCATCGACAGGGCACCCGCGAGCAGGCCCGCGATGCCGCTGAAGAGCACGAACTGCGCGCCGACGCCGGTCGCGCCGATGCCCATGACCAGGGCGAGGTTCGAGACCAGTCCGTCGTTCGTACCGAACACCGCCGCACGGAATCCGCCCGACAGACGACGCCTGCCGCGGGCGGCAAGGCCGCGCACGACCTCTTCGTGCACCTTCTCATCGGCGGCCATCGTGGGTGTTGCGTGCGGGTCCTTGTCGTACGGCGAGCGCCCTTCGGCGTTCTGCGCGAGCGCGAGCACGAAGATCGATCCGAAGTGCTTGGCCATCCAGCCGAGCAGCCGCGTGCGCCTCGAGGCCGCGGGCACGGTGGACGGCTCGCCGCCGAGCAGGTTCAGCCAGTGCGCCTCGTGCCGGCCCTCGGCCTCGGCCAGCGCGCGCAGGATCTCGCGCTCCTCTCCCGTCTTCCGCTCGGCGAGCTCGCGGTAGACGCGCGCCTCGGCCCGCTCGTTCACGAGGTACTGCGCCCATCGGCGGCGTTCGCGTGCGGTGGGATCTGCGGTCACGGTCTCTCCTGGTCTCGACAACCTTTCGAGGCTATCCGGAGGTGGATGCCGCACCCCGCCGGTCTGCGGAATTGCCAGCATTTCGGACCTCCGAAGCCCCCGGCATCCCACCCCTCCCCTGCCCTCCCAGCCCATACCGGCGCGCTCTCGTCCGCCCCAGGCCGCGAAGGTTCAGCTGGTCGGCGAAGGTACGGGATCCGGCCGTACCCTCGCCCCGGAGCTGTACCCTCGCGGGAAGAGCCCGGGCGCGCGGAGCGGTCGGTCAGCCCGAGGCGACGACGCGGCGCAGGCCGCGCTCGCCGCGGGCCATGACACGGGCGTGTGCGGCGGCGAACACCGGGCGCAGCACCGGTGCGGTGACGTTCATCCAGCGGCGGGTGGTCACGACGTCCCACCGGATGTCGATGCGCGTGCCGGCGCCGTCGGCGCTCAGCCGCATCGAGCCGGTGCCGCAGAGGTCGCCGCCGCCGGTGGCCTCGATCCGCTCTTCGGGCACGACGACCGTGACGACCAGCCGCGTTCGCAGCCGGTAGCCCAGCGGGCTGCGCACCGTGAGCCGCAGCTCGTCGCCCGCCCTGAGTGCGGTGATGGATGCCGCAGCCGCCCGCTGAATCCGCACGCCCGGCCACCACGCCGCGCCGCCGTCGCCCACGAGCCGTTCCAGCTCGGCCCAGCAGCGCGCGGGCGGCGCGGGGGTCCGCCACCGCGAGACGAACGAATACGCCGTGGCCACGGCGCGAGTCTACGAGTACGTCGGTGCCGTCGTCTGCCCGACGCGAACGACTTATGAATGCACGCGTCGGCGCAGCACCTCGATGCGCTTCTGCAGCTGGGTCACCGTCGCCTGCGCGACGGCCGGCCCCCCGCACACCCGGCGCAGCTCGGCATGCACCGAGGAGTGCGGCTCGCCCGACTGCCGCGCATAGAGACCGACCAGGCTGTTCAGCAGCTGCCGCTGCTCCTTGAGCGTGCGATGCAGCGCCTGGGGTGCGGCATCCATCCCACCCGGCTCCCCCGCACCGTGCGCCCGCGGCTCGCGCGCCTCTCGCTCGTGCCGGCGACGGGTCTGCCGCGCCTGGCGCTGCATGAGCAGCTCGTGCACGTGCTCGGGCTCGAGCAGTCCCGGAATGCCGAGGAACTCCTCCTCCTCGGGCGTGCCGGGGGTGGCGAGCTGACCGAACTCCTTGCCGTCGTACAGCACGCGATCGAAGTGGGCGAGCGAGCCGAGCGCCTGGTAGGTGAACTCCTCGGTGAGCGCATCGGACGCCTTGTCTTCGCGCTCGGCGGCGTCCATGAGGTCTTCTTCGGCGTTCCACTCGTCGCCGTCGCCCTCGCGGTCCAGCGCGTGATCGCGCTGCCGCTCGAGCTCGTTCGCCAGGGCGAGCAGCTGCGGCACGTTCGGCAGGAACACGCTCGCGGTCTCGCCGCGCCGCCGCGCGCGCACGAACCGGCCGATGGCCTGCGCGAAGAACAGCGGCGTGGATGCGCTCGTGGCGTACACGCCGACGGCCAGGCGCGGCACGTCGACCCCTTCCGACACCATGCGCACGGCCACCATCCACCGGCTGGTGTCCTTCGAGAACGCCTCGATGCGCCCCGAGGCCTCGGCCTCGTCCGAGAGCACCACGGCCGGCGCCTCGCCGGTGATCTGCTGCAGGATCGCCGCGTACGCGCGGGCGGCCGTCTGGTCGGTGGCGATCACGAGCCCGCCGGCGTCGGGGATCTGCTCGCGCACCTCTGTCAGGCGCCGGTCGGCGCTGCGCAGCACGGCGGGGATCCAGTCGCCCTCGGGGTCGAGCGCCGTGCGCCAGGCCTGTGCGGTGATGTCCTTCGTGTTGTCCTGGCCGAGCTGGGCCTCCATCTCGTCGCCGGCTTTGGTGCGCCAGCGCATCTGCCCGGCGTAGACCATGAAGATCACGGGCCGCACGACGCCGTCTTCGAGCGCGCGACGGTAGCCGTACGCGTAATCGGTGCGCGAGATCCGGATGCCGTTGTGATCGGGGTGGTACTCCACGAACGGGATCGGCGCGGTGTCGCTGCGGAACGGCGTGCCCGACAGCGACAGCCGCCGCGTGGCACGCCGGTAGGCGTCACGCAGCGCGTCGCCCCAGCTCAGGGCGTCGCCGCCGTGGTGCACCTCGTCGAGGATCACGAGCGTGCGCTTGTCGAGGATCAGCCGTTCGTGCACCGACGACTTGACGGCGACCTGGGCATAGGTCACCGCGACGCCGTGGTACTGCCGGGACGGCACGGAGTGTCGGTTGCTGAACGCGGGATCGAGCCGGATCGACACGCGGGCCGCGGCATCCGCCCACTGCGTCTTGAGGTGCTCTGTGGGCGCCACGACGACGATGCGGTCCACGACGGCGCGGCGCATCAGCTCGCTGGCCAGACGCAGCGCGAACGTGGTCTTGCCGGCGCCCGGCGTCGCCGCCGCGAGGAAGTCGCGGGGCCCCTTGCCCACGCCGTCGGGCCCGTCGAGCGAGAAATACAGGTCGAGCGCCTCGGCCTGCCAGGCGCGCAGCCGCTGGGCGGTGCCCCACGGGGCCCGCTGCGGGTAGGTCGGCGACAGATGTTCGGCGGCGAAGCTGCCCAGTGAGGCGTGCTCCTCCACCCGGTCTCCTTCCTGCTCGCGCGACGACGATCCAGCTTAGGCGACACTGCCGACCCCGCTCGCGACGCCGGTGTCGTGGTTCGCGATTAGTCTGGGGATCGGTCACGAACCGGAAGGATGCCGATGCCCGCCGCCGACGATCACCGCACACCGTTCATCGCCAACGCCGAGCCGCACCCGTGGCGGCGTTACGTCGCCCTGGGCGACTCGTTCACCGAGGGGGTGGGCGATCCGTCCCCGACCGAGCCCGACGTGTTCCGCGGCTGGGCCGACCGGGTCGCCGAAGTGCTCTCGATGCAGGTCGGCGACTTCGCGTACGCGAATCTCGCCGTGCGCGGAAAGCTCATCCGGCAGATCGTCGACGACCAGGTCGAGCCGGCGCTGGCACTCAAGCCCGACCTCATCACGTTCTCGGCCGGCGGCAACGACGTGATCCGGCCGGGATCCGATCCCGATGCGGTCGCCGAGCTGTTCCACGACGCCGTCGCCCGGCTTTCGAGCACGGGCGCGACGGTCGTGGTCTTCACCGGCATCGACACGAACTTCAGCTCGGTGTTCCGGCCCATTCGCGGAAAGATCGCGATATACAACGAGAACGTGCGCACGATCGCCGAGGAGTTCGACTGCATCGTGGCCGACCAGTGGTCGCTGAAGGTCGTGCAGGACTCGCGGTTCTTCGCCGACGACCGGCTGCACTACAACCCGCTCGGCCACCACGAGATCGCGCGCATGGTGCTGCGCGCGCTGAACGTGCCCAACGATCTCGAGCCGATGCACCCCGACCCGCTGCCGTTGCGCCCGTGGCGCGAGGCGCGCAGCGAAGACCTGGTGTGGGCGCGGGAGTATCTGGTGCCGTGGGTGCTGCGACGCCTTCGCCATCAGTCGTCGGGCGACCACGTCACGGCCAAACGCCCCGAACCGCTGCCGGTGAAGAACCTGGCGCCGGGGAAGGATGCCGCGGCCCACCGCGGCGAGCAGGTCTAGACCCGCAGCGCCCACATCGCGACGGCGGCGGCCGCGGCGACGTTGAGCGAGTCGACGCCGCCGCGCATCGGGATCGTCACCACCGTGTCGGCGCCGGCCAGAGCGCGGCGGCTGAGTCCGTCGCCCTCGGCGCCGAGCATGAGTGCGACCCGCTCGGGCGGGTCGGCGGCGAAGACGTCCAGGGGCACCGCGGCGTCCGCCAGGGCGAGCGCCGCGATGTGGAAGCCCGCCTCGTGCAGCAGGTCGCCGGCCGCCGGCCACTCCGGCAGCCGGGTCCATGGCACCTGGAACACCGTGCCCATGCTCACTCGCACGCTCCGCCGGTACAGCGGGTCCGCACAGCGAGGGCCGACCAGCACCGCGTCGGCGCCGATGCCCGCAGCACCTCGGAACATCGCTCCCACGTTGGTGTGGTCCACGATGTCCTCGAGCACCAGCACGCGACGCGCCCCCGCCACGACGTCGGCGAGCGCGGGCATGGCGGGCCGGTGCATCGCTGCGAGCAGCCCGCGGTGCACGGCATAGCCGGTGACCTGTTCGGCCACCTCGGCGGGAACGACGTACACCGGCACGTCGGGGTGCGACGAGAGCAGCTGCTCGGCCTCCGGCATCCACTTCTCCTGCAGCAGCACCGATCGCGGCACGTGACCCGCCGCCAGGGCCCGGGCGAGCACCTTCCCCGACTCGGCCATGTAGAGCCCACCGACGGGTTCGAGCTTGCGGCGCAGCGCGACGTCGGTGAGGTCGCGGTAGTCGGCGAGGCGGGGGTCGGCGGGATCGGCGAGCGGGATCACGTGCACGGATCCAGGATGCCGCGCCACCGCACGAGGCCCAAACGCGCACTAGCCTGGGCGTCGGGGGAAGAACCGATATGACCACGACGATCGACGACGCCGTCCGGGCACTCGAGGGGCGTCGCATCGCCGTTCTCACCGGTGCGGGGATCTCCACGGACTCCGGCATCCCGGACTACCGTGGCGAGGGTGCGCCCGTGCGCAAGCCGATGACCGTGCAGCAGTTCCTGGCGAGCGACGAGGCACGCCGGCGCTATTGGGTCGGCAGCCACCTCGGCTGGCTGCGGTTCTCGGCCGCGGAGCCGAACGCGGGACATCGCGCACTGGTGAGCCTCGAGCGGGCGGGAGTCACCAACGGGATGACGACGCAGAACGTCGACGGGCTGCACCTGCAGGCGGGGTCGGGTCGGGTGGTCGAGCTGCACGGCACGTCGCGTCAGGCGGTCTGCCTGCACTGCGGCCAGGTGTTCGACCGGCGCGGACTCGCGGAACGAATCGAGGACGACAACCCGTGGCTCGTCGCCTCGCCCGACGCCGTGCTGCTGCCCGACGGCGACGTGCGCCCGGAGTCGATCGAGGGCTTCACGCTGCCGGTGTGCACCGTGTGCGGTGGGATGCTGAAGCCCGACGTGGTCTTCTTCGGTGAGGTCGTCCCCGTCGGCAGGTTCGCCGCCGCCGAGCAGCTGCTCGCCGCCGCGGACGCGCTGCTGGTGGCGGGGTCCTCGCTCGTGGTGAACTCTGGGATGCGGCTCGTGCAGCGCGCGCAGCGGCGCAACCTGCCGATCGTGATCGTCAATCGCGGCGAGACCCGTGCCGACGGGCGCGCGACGGTCAAGCTCGAAGCGGGAACGAGCGAGGTTCTCGTGGAGCTCGCCGAACGGCTGCCGCCCCTGGCGTGAGCGGGTGTCGCGGTCAGCAGCCGGGTCCGGTGGGATCTTCGATGCAGGTACGGGCGACCAGGGCGGTGTGGGCCTCGTAGACCCGGATGCGCTGCCCCGCGCTGGTCGAGGACACGAACCCCGGGACCGGCCGCCACACCCCATCGCCGAAGTCGACCGCCGGGACGTATGCGACGGTCACCGACGCGGTGAACGTGCCCCGCTCCCGGTATGCGTGGCTGGTGTCCGTCGGCGTGAACTGCGGATCATGCGACCGCGCCCACGTCGTCCCCGCCCGGCTGGAGGTGCGGGTCGTGCCGTCGCCGTAGGCGAATGTGTAATGGTCGGGTGTGAACCGTACCGCGACCGGGAAGTCGAAGAGCTCCCCGTGCAGCGTCTGGGTGCGGGCGGTCGCGACCAGATTCGTCGGCAGTCCGACCACGCCGATCCCGTCCGGCTCACTGACCAGCGCCGGCGCCGCCGGGCGGAACGAGACCAGATCCGTCACCGTCACCGCCGGAATCGTCCGCCCCTTCACCTTGGGCTTCGGGGGCTTCGGCTTGTCGTTCGCCTGACACGCCACATCCGGCGCCTCGCAGTCCACCGCCGTCAAGGGGATGGGCGGCGCGGGTGGGGGCGGCGGTGTGGTGACATTCAGGTTCTCTGAGCCGGCGGCGGGACGTCGATCGCCGAGGTCGCGCACTTTCCCAACTCCGTCGTCATCATGAGTTCTTTGACCGACCGTCTTGGATCCCGCAACCTCCACACCGCCGGTCGTTGAAGTGACCCACGCAGAACTGCCGCCTACGTCATCGCCACCTTCGCCGCCAGGCGCAGCTGCAGGTGCGAGTGAGGTGCTGCTCAGGCCAATGGTCAACGACATGACCACCACTGCGATCAGCATGTTGGACCGACCGTCCGTCCTCGAAGCGCGGCGACGAGCAAATTGGTCGGGGAATGTGCCGATCGCTCGAGGACAATGGAGATTGACTGAACCGGGACTCGATCTGGACTCACGAGCGATCTTCCGTCTTGATCGCGCACCATGACCGACGACACGTCGAGACATCCATCCATCTCGATCGTGGCATAGTCAGCAGCGTGTGACCCGGGTTTCAGAAGGGCGATGATGGACTGCCCTTCGACGGTCGCGCGCTCGGCGTGATAGCGGCTGAAGTTCTTCTTGTCGTCGCCGAGCGCCTGGCCTGTCGCCCACCTATAGACATCCTCAAAGGTGGACGGGTCGCTCAGATCGACGCGGTTCAACGCGTCCACGTAGTTGCGATAGGTCTGCTCCGCAGCGGCATAGGCCTGCTTCTCGCTCGTGAAACGCGGCGACGGTGTCGGGGTCGGCTCTGCCTGCGGAGCGCAACCGGCCAGTACCGCACCCGCCACAAGAGCGCACAGCGCCACCGCCACTTGGGTTCGCCGACGAAGAGTCACCCGCCCACCGTACCGACTTCGCGGGATCAGCCCGCGAAGTTATCCACAGGTGGCCGGGATCCGGCATCCCGAAGCACCCGCGCAGAATGCCGCGACCGACGACCAGCCCTCACCTCGTTTCGCGTGATCGGGGACCTGGTACGGAAGGTCCCGTCATGCCGCTCGCCGGCCGCCGAAGCGACCACGCGGACGACGTCCGCAGCGATAGCAGCGTGGCGCGTGCCCACGAGCCACCGCGCCAGTCGTGGACCGCGCCCACAGCCACCGCGCCAGTCGAGATTGCTCAAACGGCGCGCCCCAGTGAGCGGAGCGCGCAGTTTGCGCAATCTCGACCAACGTATCCGGGGCCCGATCGCGCGAGAATGCATTTGCAGGGATCCGGTCGAATTGCCATCCCGTCGTGCCGCTCCCCAGCACTGAAGCGACCACATGGGACGGCGGACCCGCGCGTCACACCCGCCGCAAGCCCCCGCCGCCTGCCCCGCCCAGGGAACGTCCCAGCCACCGCGGCTAGGCTCGAAGGGTGACGACCCTCATCTTCGTGCGCCATGGCGAGACCGACTGGAACCTGAATCGGCGCATCCAGGGGTCGACCGACATCCCGCTCAACGACACCGGGCGCCGACAGGCGCGCGAGGCCGCCGCCGATCTGCGCGGGCAGCTGGACGGCCCGGTCGCCGTCGTGTCGAGCGACCTCTGCCGGGCACGCGAGACGGCCGAGATCATCGCCGCCGCTCTGGGGCTCGACGCCCCGCACCTGTATCCGCAGCTTCAGGAGCGCGCATACGGCGACGCCGAGGGCAAGACCGATCAGGAGTTCGCCGCGCTCTGGGGCCCGTGGGCGACCGCGCAGGTCCCCGGCGCCGAAACCCACGAGCAGCTGCGCCGCCGGGCGCTCGCCGGTGTGCGCCAGGTCGTGCGGGATGTGCGTCGGGCGACCGCGCCGGCCGAGGCATCCGTCATCGTCGTCTCGCACGGCGGGCTCATCCGCGAGCTCGTCCGCCACGCGACGCACGGCGACCTGCCGCTGCCCGGCACGCACCTGCCCAACGGGGGCGGATACACGATGCTGTACGAGCGTGAGCGGCTTCGCTTGATGGATGCCGCGCGCCACGCCGACTTCGCACCCGCCGCAAGCTGACGCCCGGGCGCGCCCGGCGCGCTGTTCCTCGCGCGAAGCGAGGACCATCGGGCTCAGACCCGGGCGAGCACCGCCCGCGCATGCCGAAGCACGGGCTCATCGACCATCCGGCCCTGGAAGGCGAACACCCCGCGCTCCCCTGCAGCTGCGGCAAGGACTGCTTCGGCCCACGCGACGCTCTTCGCATCCGGACGATACGCCTCGCGGATCGCCGCGACCTGCGACGGATGGATGCACGCTGTCGCGGCGAATCCGCTGGCCGCGGCATCCTGCGCCTCGCGCCCGAGTCCCTTGAGATCTGCGATGTCGAGGTGTACGGCATCGATCGCGGCCTTACCGTAGGCCCCCGCAGCCGCGAGCACCCGCGCGCGGGCATACCGGGCGACGTCGCGGTAGCGGCCGTTCTTCTTGCGGCTGGATGTTCCGCCGAGCGAGGCGACGAGGTCTTCGGCGCCCCACATGAGCGCCACCACGTTCTCGAGCGCGGCGATCTTGCCCGCGGACTCGACGCCGCGCGCCGTCTCGCACAGCGCGACCACGCGCAGCTGCGGGTCGAGCCGGCCGATCTTCTTCGCCGATTCTGCCTTGGCGATCATGATCGTGCGGTAGTCGCTCTGCAGGACGGTGGACAGATCGGATGCCGTGTGCTCGCCGCCGATCTCGTTGATGCGCACGATCGTGCGGGCGGGGTCCAGGCCCGACTCGATGATCGCGCCGCGCGCGGCGACCTTGGCGTGGGGGGCGACGGCGTCTTCGAGATCCAGGATCACGGCGTCCGCGCGCTCGGCGGCCTTGGCGAAGCGCTCGGGCCGGTCGGCCGGGCAGAACAGCAGCGACGGGCCCATCGCGAAGCTCATGCGCCCGCCCCCTGTGCCGGCCCGTCGGGCAGGCACCACATGAGCGCCACCCGCGTCGCCGTGGCCACGACCGTGCCGTCCTGGTTGCGTCCCGTGTGCGCCATCGTCACCAGGCCCTGGCCGGGCCGCGACTTCGACAGTCGCTTGTCGACGATCTCGGTCTCGCCGTACAGCGTGTCGCCGGCGAACAGTGGATGCGGAAAGGAGATGTCGGAGAGGCCGAGCTGCGCGACCAGCGTGCCCTGTGTGATGGGGCCGACCGACATCCCCACGATCGTGGCGAGCGTCCACATGGAGTTCATCAGCGGCTTGCCGAACGGCTGCGTGGCCGCATACGCGGCATCCAGATGGAGCGCCTGCTCGTTCATCGTCAGCGCCGAGAACAACGTGTTGTCGGCCTGCGTGACGGTGCGGCCGGGGCGGTGCAGGTAGCGCGCACCGAGCTCGCACTCCTCGTAGTACAGCCCGCGCTGCACGATCTCGGTCATGCCGCCCACGCTACGCCAGCCCGAGCGCTCGGGCGATGACCAGCAGCTGCACCTCGGTGGTGCCCTCGCCGACCTCGAGGATCTTCGAGTCGCGGTAGTGCCGCGCCACGGGATACTCGTTCATGAAGCCGTTGCCGCCGAAGACCTGCGTGGCGTCGCGGGCGTTGTCCATCGCGGCGTCGCTCGCGACCATCTTTGCGATCGCCGCCTCGGTCTTGAACGGCTTGCCGGCGTCGCGCAGACGGGCGGCGTGGTGCCACGCCAGGCGGGCGGTGTGCACACGGGCGTGCATGCGCGCGATCATGAACTGCATCGCCTGCTTGCTCGACAGCGGCTGCCCGAACACCGTGCGCGTCTGCACGTAGTCGGCTGCGGCATCCACACATCCCTCCGCGGCTCCGGTCGCCAGGGCGGCGATCGCGATGCGTCCCTCGTCGAGGATGTGCAGGAAGTTCGCGAACCCGCGCCCGCGCTCGCCCAGCAGATTGCCCTCGGGCACACGCGCGTCGGCGAACGTCAGCGGGTGCGTGTCGGACGCACGCCAGCCGACCTTGTCGTAGGCCGGCTCGACCGTGAACCCGGGCGTGCCGTTCGGGACGATGATCGTCGAGATCTCCTTGCGCCCGTCCTGCTCACCGGTGACGGCGGTGACCGTGACGAAGCGGGTGATGCCGGTGCCCGAGTTCGTGATGAACTGCTTGGCGCCATTGATCACCCATTCGCCGCCCTCGAGGCGGGCGGTCGTGCGGCTGGCCCCGGCATCCGACCCCGCGTCCGGCTCGGTGAGCCCGAACCCGGCGAGCGCCTTGCCCGCCAGCAGGTCGGGCAGGTACTCCTGCTTCTGCTGTTCGGTGCCGAACCGGAACACCGGGCTCGCCCCGAGGCTCACGCCCGCCTCGAGCGTGATCGCCAGGGACTGGTCGACCCGGCCTATGGCCTCGATCGCCAGGCACAGGGCGAAGTAGTCGCCGCCCTGCCCGCCGTACTCCTCGGGGAACGGCAGGCCGAACAGCCCCATCTCGCCCATCTGCGCGACGACGTCCAGCGGCAGCGTGTGCGTGCGGTCGGCCTCGTACGAGACGGGAGCGATGACGGTGTCGGCGAACTCGCGCACGAGGCCTGCGAGCTCGCGCTCGTCGTCGCTGACGTCGTAAGTGGTGTAGGTGTCCATGGTGTCCTCTGGTTCGGGGTTCACAACGCGGGTTCGGTGATGTCGGCATCGACGCGGGCCAGCACCTGGTCGCGGCGGACCTGGTCGCCCACGGCGGCCTGCAGGGTCACGACGCCTTCATGGGGCGCGATGACGGGGTGCTCCATCTTCATGGCCTCGATCGTGACGATCTTGGCGCCGGCGGCGACGCGGTCGCCGGGTGCGACGTGCACGGCGATCACGGCGCCCGGCATGGGGGCGCGCAGGTCCGGGTCGGCAGCGCCGGCCTCGCGCTCGCGCAGCGCCCGGCGCCGAGCGGCCTCGGCACGGCGGGTCAGCGGGATCAGAGCGCTGGTCACGCCGTCGGCGTGCACCCAGACCGTGCCGTCGGGTGCGGTGGCGGTGACGGCCTCCTGAGCGGAGCCGCGCGCAGCGTGAGCGGGAAGGACCCGAGGCTGACCGTCGCACTGTTCGCCCACCGCCCGATCCGGCGCCACGATCTCACCCGCCGCGGTCAGGAACGCCTGCCGCGCGGCCTCGGCCGGCTCGCCCATCCGCCATCCCGATCGCGACAGCCACAGCGGCGATGCATGGGGGTGGGATGCCGCGTCCTCTCGCGACGAGATCGCTGCGGCTGCGGCATCCAATGCGTCAGCCGTCGGCGTCGGATCCTCGAACGGGGGCATCCGGTCGATGAGCCCGGTGTCCATGGCGCCCGCCTGCACGGCAGGGTCGGCGATGAGGGTGCGCAGGAAGTCGATGTTCGTGTCCACGCCCAGCAGGACGGTGTCGGCCAGGGCGGTGTCGAGGGCCGCGAGCGCGGCGGCGCGATCGGCGGCGTGGGCGATGACCTTCGCGATCATCGGGTCGTAGTCCGCCGTCACGACGCTGCCGGTCTCGACCGCGGCATCCGTCCGAACGGCGTCGGCGGCCTGCCACAGCAGCACGTCGCCGGTGGCCGGCAAGAACCCGCGTGAGGGGTTCTCGGCGTACACGCGCGCCTCGACCGCATGACCGTGCAGCTCGACCTCTCCGAGCGCCAGGGGCTCCCCCGCGGCGATGCGCAGCTGCTGCTCGACCAGGTCGATGCCGGTGACCAGCTCGGTGACGGGGTGCTCGACCTGCAGGCGTGTGTTCATCTCCATGAAGAAGAACTCGTCGGGCCGTGCAGCCGAGACGATGAACTCGACGGTTCCCGCCCCCGTGTAGTCGACGGATGCCGCAGCCGCGCAGGCCGCATCGCCCAGGCGGGACCGAGTGGTGGCGTCGATGATCGGCGACGGTGCCTCTTCGACGACCTTCTGGTGCCGTCGCTGGAGGGTGCACTCCCGCTCGCCGAGATGGATGACGGTGCCGTGCGCGTCGCCGAGCACCTGTACCTCGATGTGGCGCGGGGTCTGGATCAGCCGCTCGAACAGCAGCGTGTCGTCGCCGAACGCGGCCTTGGCGACACGGCGCGCCGTGGCGACCGCATCGGGCAGCTGGGCCAGGTCGTGCACCTCCTGCATGCCCTTGCCCCCGCCGCCGGCCGACGGCTTGATCAGCAGCGGCAGTCCCGCCGCGGCGGCGGCCTCGGCGATCTCGGCGTCGGTCATGCCGGCGGCGCTGAACCCGGGCACGATCGGCACGCCGGAGGCGGCGACGTGGTCGCGGGCGCGGATCTTGTCGGCCATGACGTCGAGGGCGCGTTCGCCGGGGCCGATGAACACGATGCCCGCCGCCGCGCAGGCGCGCCCGAAGGCCGGGTTCTCGGACAGGAAGCCGTACCCCGGGTGTATCGCCTGCGCCCCGGTGGCGCGCGCGGCCGCGATCACCGCGTCGATGTCGAGGTACGAGCGAGCCGCCTCGGCGGGCCCGATGCGCACGGCCTCGTCGGCCTCGCGCACGTGCGCAGCGCCGGCGTCGGCGTCGCTGTAGACGGCGACGGAGAGGATGCCGAGCCGCCGCAGCGTGCGGATGACCCGACGGGCGATCTCGCCGCGGTTGGCGATGAGGACTTTGTCGAACACGTCGTCTCGATTCGCTCGCTCAGGGGGATCCACGGGCATGGCGACCATCACATCCTGAAGACGCCGAAGCGCGGTTCGGGCAGGGGCGAGCGCGAGACGACGTCGAGCGCGAGCCCGAGCAGATCGCGGGTGTCGGCGGGGTCGACGATGCCGTCGTCCCACAGCCGCGCCGTGGCATAGTACGGATTGCCCTGCTCTTCGTACTGCGCACGGATCGGCGCCTCGAACGCGGCCTGGTCCGCGGCATCCCATTCCTGCCCGCGAGCGTCGAACTGGTCGCGCTTGACCGTGGACAGCACGGACGCTGCCTGCGGCCCGCCCATCACCGAGATGCGACTGGCCGGCCAGGTCCACAGGAACCGCGGCGAATAGGCCCGCCCGCACATCGAATAGTTGCCGGCGCCGAACGAGCCGCCGATGACGACCGTGAGCTTGGGCACGCGGGTGGTGGCCACCGCCGTGACCATCTTGGCGCCGTCCTTCGCGATGCCGCCGGCTTCGGCATCCTTGCCGACCATGAAGCCGGAGATGTTCTGCAGGAACAGCAGCGGGATGCCGCGCTGGTCGCACAACTCGATGAAGTGGGCGCCCTTCAGCGCCGATTCGCTGAACAGCACGCCGTTGTTCGCGACGATGCCCACCGGGTGCCCGTGGATGCGCGCGAACCCCGTGACGAGCGTCGTTCCGTACTCGCTCTTGAACTCGTGCAGCTCGCTGCCGTCGACCAGACGCGCGATGACCTCGCGCACGTCATAGGGCTGGTTCACGTCGACCGGCACGATGTCGTACAGCTGCGCCGGATCGGCGTCGGGAGCGCGCGCGGGCAGCACCTCCCACGCCGGTTCTCGCGGCGGCGGAAGGGTCGCGACGATGTCACGCACGATCTCGAGGGCGTGCTCGTCGTCGTCGGCGAGGTGATCGACCACGCCCGAGCGGCGGGCGTGCAGCTCTCCCCCGCCGAGCTCTTCGGCCGTGACGATCTCGCCTATCGCGGCTTTCACGAGGGGCGGCCCGCCGAGGAAGATCGTGCCCTGATCGCGGACGATCACGGTCTCGTCGCTCATCGCCGGCACGTATGCGCCGCCGGCCGTGCACGAGCCGAGGACGGCGGCGATCTGCGGGATGCCCTCGGCCGACAGGCGCGCCTGGTTGAAGAAGATGCGGCCGAAGTGGTCGCGGTCGGGGAAGACCTCGTCCTGCATCGGCAGGAACGCGCCGCCCGAGTCGACGAGGTAGACGCAGGGCAGCCGGTTCTCCAGCGCCACCTCCTGCGCACGCAGGTGCTTCTTGACCGTCATCGGGTAGTACGTGCCGCCCTTGACCGTGGCGTCGTTGCAGACCACCATGACGTGGCGGCCATGAACGAGACCGATGCCCGCGATGACGCCGGCGGCGGGAGCCGCGCCGCCGTAGAGACCTTCAGCCGCCAGGGGCGCCAGTTCGATGAACGGACTGCCCTCGTCGAGCAGCCGCGTGACGCGGTCGCGCGGCAGCAGTTTGCCGCGCGCGAGGTGGCGTTCGCGGGACCGCTCAGGCCCCCCGAGGGCGACCGTCGCGAGTCGCTCGCGCAACGCGGCGGCCAACGCTGCTTGCGTCGTCGGGTCCGCTTCGGTGACAAGGTCGGTCATCGCGCCTCTCCCGTCCCATGCACAGGACTGTTAGTCTTCATTAACTGGGATTCCAGGTTAGCGAGGATTAACTGAAATGGCAACGGCGACCACCGACCGCGGCCGCGCCAAATCCGATCGGCGCGCCGCGATCGTCCGCGAGGCGGCCCGGCTGTTCGCGGCCCGCGGATTCGCCGGCGTGAGCCTCGAAGACATCGGCGCCGCCGTCGGCGTGAGCGGCCCGGCCGTGTACCGGCACTTCGCCGGCAAGCAGGCGCTGCTGGCGGCGATCCTCGTCGAGGTCAGCGAACGGCTGCGCGACGGCGGTGCGGCCGTGGTCGCCGAAGAAGTGGATGCCGCGGCCCGCCTGGACGCGCTGATCCGCTTTCACGTCGACTTCGCGCTGGCCGACGCCGACGTCATCCGCGTGCAGGACCGCGATCTCGAGAGCCTCGCCGACGCCGATCGCAACCGGGTGCGGCGCCTCCAGCGAGAGTACGTGGAGACGTGGGTCGGCGTGCTGCGCGGAATCCATCCGGCCCGCGACGACGCCGAGCTGCGCGTGCGCGCGCACGCCGTGTTCGGCTTGATCAATTCGACGCCGCACAGCGTGCGCGGGCTGCGCGTCGCCCCGTCCGAGCAGGCCGTGCGCGGCATCCTCGCCCAGCAGGCCCGCGCCGCCCTCACTGCCTGACCCTCGCGGCTCGCCCGACGCGCCGAGGTGCGGGTCCCGAGCCCCCTCACGGACGCCGGAGGATCACACTGACCACGGACGATTCGCACTACGCGTACTGCGCACCAACCCCCGTCACACCCCGCACAGACTTCGGAGGATCGAACGAAGTTCGGACGCTTCCGCCGAAATCATCCGACGTCGGCGCGATCCTCCGAAGTCTGTGAGGTAGCGCTGCGGGCCACGAGTCTCAGCGCAGCAGCATCGCGCGACCGGGCTGCTCGAGCACGCTCGCCACGTCGACGAGGAACCTCGAGCCCTCGGCACCGTCGACGAGGCGGTGATCGAACGACAGGCTCAGGGTCATGACCTCGCGCAGCGCGATCTCGCCCTCGTGCTCCCACGGCCGGCGCTGCACGCTGCCGAGGCCCAGGATCCCTGCCTCGCCCGGGTTGAGGATCGGGGTGCCCGCCTCGATGCCGAACACGCCGAAGTTCGTGATCGAGAACGTGCCGCCCATCATCGCCGACGGCGGCGTCTTGCCCGAGCGCGCGACCTGCGCGAGCTCGGTGATCGCGTCGGCCAGCTCCACGAGGGTCATCGCGTCGGCATCCGGGATCACCGGCACGATCAGCCCGCGGTCGGTGGCCGCGGCGATCCCCAGGTTCACGTAGTGGTGCTCGACGATCTCGCCGGCCTCGGCATCCCACTTCGCGTTCAAGCTGGGGTTGCGCCCGAGTGCGAGGCACACGGCCTTCGCGGCGACCGCCATCACGCCGATGCGGTGCCCTTCGAGCGACCGATCCGCCTTGAGCGAGGCGACAAGCCGCATCGTCTCGGTGACGTCGATCGTGTGGAACGTCGACACGTGCGGCGCCGTGAAGGCGCTGCGCACCATCGCTTCGGCGGTGTGCTTGCGCACTCCGCGGATGGGCGTGCGCGTGACGCGTCCGTCGCGTTGCGGCGCCGGGATGGATGCCGCGGCCGCCGCCACGGGGTGTTCGACCGCGGTCGCCCCCACGCGTGTCGCATACGCTTCGACGTCGGCACGCGTGATGAGCCCCGTGACGCCCGACGCCTCGACGAGCGCCAGGTCGATGCCCAGATCCTTCGCGTATTTGCGCACGGGCGGCGTCGAGCGCGGACGCTCGATCGGACGCTCGACGGGCTGCTCGACGATCGCGTCGTGCGGAGCGGCCTCGAGCACAGCGGTGTCTGTCGCGCTGGCCCCGCCGCTGCGCGCGACACGCGCGCGCCGCTGCGGGCGGGCCGACTTGCGGGGCGCGGCGCCGTAGCCGACGAGGTTGGGCGTCGCCTTCTCCTCTTCGGGCTCGGCGGTCGAGGCTGCGGCGTCGGCCGCGGGAGCCGCTGCCGCCTCGGCAGCCGCGGGCTCGTCGCCCATGTCGAACGTGACCAGCACCTCGCCGACCTCGACCACGTCGCCGGCGGCGTGGTGCAGCTTGCCCACGGTGCCGGCGAATGGCGAGGGCAGCTCGACGACGGCCTTGGCCGTCTCGACCTCGGCGATGTTCTGGTTCAGCGCGACCGTGTCACCCTCGGCGATCAGCCACTGCACGAGCTCGGCTTCGGGAAGGCCCTCGCCGAGGTCGGGAAGTCGGAAGTCCTGGCTCACAGTGCTCCTCCTTCAACGGCCGCTGCGCGGCCCGGGCTCATGCCCATCACAGTTCAACCCCCGTCAGGCTGTTCGGGCGGTCCATCACGCGGTCGACCGCGTCGAGGATCCGGTCCAGGTCGGGCACGTGGTGCTTCTCGAGCTTGGCGGGCGGGTACGGGATATCCCAGCCCGTGACGCGTACCGGCGCCGACTCGAGGTAGTTGAAGCAGCGCTCGGTCACGCTCGCGATGAGCTCGGCGCCGAGGCCCGCCTCGCGCGCCGCCTCGTGGGTGACCACGACGCGGCCGGTCTTGCGCACCGATGCGCTCACGGTCTTGTAGTCCACCGGCGACAGCGAGCGCAGGTCGATCACCTCGATCGAGATACCCTCGTCTTCGGCGGCGGTCGCGGCATCCATCGCCGTCGCCACCTGCGCGCCGTATGTCAGCAGCGTCACATCCGTACCCGGCCGCGCGATACGGGCCAGGCCCATCGGGGCGGCATCGGCCAGATCCGTGTCGAGGTTGACCTCGCCCTTGGTGTGGTACAGCCGCTTCGGCTCGAAGAACACCACCGGATCGTCGCACGCGATCGCCTGGCGCAGGACGGTATACGCGTCCTGCGGATTGGAGACGGCGACCACGCGCAGCCCCGAGGTGTGCACGAAATACGCCTCGGGCGATTCGGAGTGGTGCTCGGCGGCGCCCACGCCGCCGGCCCACGGGATGCGGATCGTGATCGGCATCTTCACCGCGCCCTGCGAACGGTAGTGCAGCTTGGCGACGTTCGAGACGATCTGGTCGAACGCCGGGTACACGAACCCGTCGAACTGGATCTCGACGACCGGACGGTAGCCGCGATACGCGAGTCCCACGGCGGTGCCGACGATCCCGGACTCCGCCAGCGGCGTGTCGACGATGCGCTTGGCGCCGAACTCATCGAGCAGGCCGTCGGTCACGCGGAACACGCCGCCAAGGCGGCCGATGTCCTCGCCCATGACCAGGACCTTGTCGTCGTCGCGCATCGCGCGCCGCAGCCCCTCGTTGATGGCCTTGACCATCGTCAGCTGAGTCATCGCGCCGCCTCCGCGTCCTCGAAGCCCTCGAGGTAGGCGCCGAACCACGCCTTCTCGTCCTCGAGTCCGGAGTGCGGCTCGGCGTACACGTTGTCGAGGATGCTGATGGCCGGCGCCGTCGTCATCTGCAGGCACGCCGCACGGACCGCGGCGCCCAGGTCATCGGCATCCTTCGCCACCTGCGCGGCGAACTCGTCGTCGAACGCGCCCTGAGCGCGCAGGTACGCCTCGACACGGGCGAGCGGGTCACGGGCGCGCCAGCGCTCCACCTCGTCCTTGCCGCGGTAGCGCGTGGGGTCGTCGCTCGTCGTGTGCGGACCCATGCGGTAGGTCACCGCCTCGATGAAGGCCGGGCCCTTGCCGCTGCGCGCGTGCTCGAGCGCCCAGCGCATCGCGGCCGTGACGGCCAGGACGTCGTTGCCGTCCACCCGCATGCTCGGGATGCCGTAGCCCGGCGCCCGTCCCGCGATGGGGGTCTTCGCCTGCACTCCGACCGGCTCGCTGATCGCCCACTGGTTGTTCGAGCAGACGAACACCACCGGGGCGCCGTAGGACGCGGCGAAGATCATCGCCTCGTTGACGTCGCCCTGGCTGGTCGCGCCGTCGCCGAACCACGTCGCCACGGCCTGGTCCGTGCCGTCGCGCTGGATGCCCATCGCGTAGCCGACCGCGTGCAGGGTCTGCGCGCCGATGATGATCTGCGGGATCGCAGTGCCCAGTTCGTTCGGGTCGTAGCTCGAGTGCGCCTCGCCGCGCCAGGCGCGCAGAAACCCCTCGGGCTCGGCGCCGCGGGCGTAGACCACACCGGTCTCGCGGTAGCTCGGGAATGCGAAGTCGTCGGAGCGAAGCGCCCGGGCGGTGCCGATCTGCGTGGCCTCCTGCCCCTGGCACGGGGCCCACAATCCCACCTGGCCTTGACGCTGGAGGGCCATGCCCTCGGCGTCGATGCGGCGCAGCAGCACCATGTCGCGGTAGAGCCCGCGCAGCTGCTCGGCGTCGACGTCGGCGACCCAGGGGTCGAGCTCGCGGTCGGCGATGCGCTCACCGTCGGCGGTCAGCAGACGCGCGACGTCGTCGACGTCGCTCTTGAGGTCTGCAGCCGGGGTCAGGGTGTTCACCATTGGTCATCCCTCCTTCTCGCGGGTCCCTCGTGAGGCGCACCGCGTGACGAGCCGGCGTCATCACCGGATACCGTGAGAGTACGTCGGATTCACACCTAGCTCAAGCATCCGCCGTCATAGTGAGCATGTTGCGCAGATGCAACCTCATCCGACGTGCTAATGTTTCGCACTATGGCTCAACTGGACAGCGTTGATCTCGAGCTTCTCGCCACTCTCTCGCACGAACCGCGCGCGACCGTGGTCGCGATCGCCGACAAGCTGGGCCTGAGCCGCAATACCGTGCAGGCGCGCATGGCGCGCCTGGAGCGCTCGGGCGCCTTCCTGTCGTTCGAGCGGGCGATCTCGGCCAGTGCCCTCGGCTTTCCGATCGAGGCGTTCATCAGCGTCACGGTGCGCCAGGCGGATCTGCCCTATATCAGCACCGAACTGCACCGGATCCCCGAGGTCGTGCAGGCCCACGGGCTGAGCGGTCCGATCGATCTGCTCGTGCAGGTCGCATGCCGCGACACGCAGCACCTGTTCGACACCGACGCCCGGATCCTCGCGATCGACGGCGTCGAGCGCACCGAGACCTCGCTCGCGATGGGCGAGGTGATCGGCTACCGCGTGCGCCCTCTCATGGACCTGGCCCGCGACGGCCTCTGACTCCAAGCCACCGTGTGCCCTCGGGCTGCGCGGCTCAGGGCAGGAAGGCGTGGATCGCGGCGGCGGCCTCGGCCGGCGTCTCGTAATGGATGAGATGCCCGACCGCGGGGATCTCGACGAGCGTCGCGTCCGGGAAGAGCGTCGCGAGCTCGCGCTCCTTCTCGATCGGGGTGATGTCGTCGCGCTCGGCCGCGATCAGCAGCGTCGGCCGCGCGATGCGCGCCGCCGACTCGCGCACGTCGTGCGAGACGCTCGTGACGAACGCGTCGTGCAGCGCGTCACGATCGGCGAAGCGCGAGAAGTACGTGTCGTGCTGGTCGTGGACGAACCGGCGCAGCGCCGGGTCTTTCGTCTTGACCATCGCCATGCTCATCACGCGCACGATCAGCCCGTTGCGCAGCAGCGCCTCGCCAACTCGCCCCGGCAGCTTCGCGCCGAGCCAGTAATAGAGGACGGCGAAGCGCGTGAGGATGCCACGGGGCCCCTCGAGTGCGGGCGCGCCGATGGGGTTCACGAGAATCAGCCGGGGCGTGGTCAGCCCCGCGGCCACGGCTGCCGCAGTCACGATGGACCCGAAACTGTGGCCGAGGACGACAGCTCCCGGGGCGACCTCGGCGGCGAACGCGGTGAGCCAGTCGACGTATGCGCTCAGGTCGTGCCGACGGTCCGGCACCGGTGGCGTCTCGCCGAAGCCGGGCAGGTCGGGCGAGACGACGCGCACGCCGGGCAGATGTGCGACGACGGGCTCGAGTCCGTGATGCTCGCCGCGAAATCCGTGCACGGCGATGATCGTGGTCTGCGCATCGTCGGGCCCGTACACCCAGTACACGGTCGTCCCGCCGAGGATCTCGGCCTCGCGGCGGACCACGGGGACCTCGGCGAGCTGCTGCGCGTACGGGTTCGCCACGGACGGCTGTCGGGTCTGGGTCACTCCCCGAGTCTAAGGACTGCGGCCGCCCATCCCCGGCGTGGGACCCGGCGATGTCCGCGGGTTCGCATACCGTGGGCGACATGGATCAGCTGCCCCTCTTCGATACACCGGAATGGTCGCGTCGAGTGGGGGTGTTCGATCTCGAGACCACGGGCATCGACGTGACCCGCGATCGTGTGGTGACCGCGCACGTGGGCGTGCTCGACGCCGCGGGGACCGTGCTCAGCGCGCAGAGCTGGCTGGCCGACCCCGGGGTCGTGATCCCGGATGCCGCGACCGCCGTGCACGGCATCTCCACCGCTCACGCCCGGGCGCACGGCCGCCCCGCCGCCGAGGTCGTCGCCGAGGTGTCGGCCGCGCTGCGCGCCCTGCTGGACGCGGGCATTCCCGTCGTCGCATACAACGCCCCGTACGACTTCTCGCTGCTCAAGCACGAGGCGGTCCGGCACGGCGTGGCGCCGATCGCCGAGCCCACGCCGGTGATCGACCCGCTCGTGATCGACAAGGCGTACGACCGGTACCGGCGCGGCAAGCGCACGCTCACCGCGGTCGCCGAGCATTACGCCGTCCGCCTCGACGGCGCGCACCAGGCCTCGGCCGACGCCGTCGCGGCCGGTCGGGTCGCGCTCGCTCTCGTGGAGCGGTTCGCCGACCGCCTGCCGCCCACGGCGGCGCAGCTGCACACCGACCAGATCGGATGGGCGCGCGACCAGGCCGAGAGCCTCACCGACTATTTCGTGCAGATCGGCCGGATCGACCCGGCCGAGAAGCTCGACGGCAGCTGGCCGATCCGCTGATGCGCCCCGCCGCGGCTGAGCTCGGGAACGCCGAAGGCCCCGCCGGAGCGGGGCCTTCGGGACGCTGCTGGGCGCTTCGGCTTACTTGCCGGCGCCGAAGTTCTTGAAGCGCTGGTTGAACTTCTCGACGCGGCCGGCCGAGTCGAGGATGCGCTGCTTGCCCGTGTAGAACGGGTGCGACGCCGACGAGATCTCGACGTCGATGACGGGGTACTCGACACCGTCGAGCTCGACCGTCTTGTCGCTGGTCGCGGTCGAACGCGTGAGGAAGGTCTCGCCCGAGCCCAGGTCACGGAACACGACGGCGTGGTAGTCGGGGTGGATGTCAGTCTTCATGGAATTCCTTGCGAGTGCGGAAGGGAAATCTACGGCGCGAGAAGCACCAAGGGTCGATTCTATCAGGGCCGGACGGGTTCCTGCGACGCAGCACGTGCCGTGTGCCGTCCGTCGTCGCTCGTGAGCACGATCGGCATGCCGAACGTCGCGCTCAGGTTCTCGGCGGTCAGGGTCTCGGCGAGGGGTCCGGCCGCGACGACCCCGCCCTCGCGCAGCAGCAGCACATGCGTGAATCCGACCGGGATCTCTTCGACATGGTGGGTCACCATGACCATCGCCGGCGTCGTGGGCGCCTGCGCGTACCCGCCGAGCAGCTGCAGCAGCTCTTCGCGGGCGCCCAGGTCCAGGCTTGCGCTCGGCTCGTCGAGCAGCAGCAGTTCGGGGTCGGTCATGACGGCGCGGGCGATCTGCACCCGCTTCTGCTCCCCCTCAGACAGCGTGCCGAACGTCCGGTCGGCGAGGTGGTCGAGCTTCCACTCCGCGAGCACCCGCAGCGCACGACGCTCGTCGATGTCCTCGTACGCCTCGTTCCAACGCCCGAGCACCGAGTACGCCGCCGTCATCACGGTGTTCAGCACGGTCTCTTCGGGCGGCATCCGCCGGGCCATCGCCGACGAGGCGAAGCCGATGCGCGGGCGCAGGTCGAAGACGTCGGTGCGACCGAGCCGCTCGTCGAGGATGGTGACGCTGCCGGTCGTGGGGTGGCTCAGGGTCGCTGCAAGCTGCAGGATCGTCGTCTTGCCGGCGCCGTTGGCGCCCAGCACGACCCACCGCTGGTCGTCGTCGACGGACCAGTCGATGTGGTCGACGATGTTCCGGGCGTTTCTGCGGACGACGACGTCGGAGAACTCGAGGACCTGGGGCATGCTCCCAAGCCTATCGGCCGGAACCGGTCACCTCCGCGTACAGCGCGGCGGTCTGGCGCGCGATCGTCGTCCAGCTGAAGTCGGCGCTCGCACGCTCGCGCCCGGCCCGTCCGTAGCGCGCGGCCTGTTCGGGATCACCCACCACCTCGGTGAGCACGGCGGCCAGATCGGCCACGAACTGCTCTGGGTCGTTGGGGGTCCCGGTGCCGTCGTCGGCCTGGTCGATCGGCACGAGCCGGCCGGTGACCCCGTCCATCACCACCTCGGGAATGCCGCCGGTCGCCGTGCCCACCACCGCCGCTCCGCAGGCCATCGCCTCGAGATTCACGATGCCCAGGGGCTCGTAGATCGACGGGCACACGAACGTGGTCGCGGCGGTCAGCACCGTGCACAGCTCGTGTCTGCTCAGCAGCCGGTCGAGCCACACGACCCCGTCGCGCGCGGCCTGCAGGTCGCGGACCAGTCCGGTCACCTCGGCCATGATCTCGGGCGTGTCGGGGGCACCCGCGCACAGGACGACCTGCACCTCCGGCGGCAGCAGCGCCACGGCCCGCAGCAGATAGGGCAGGCCCTTCTGCCGGGTGATCCTTCCGACGAACACCACCGAGGGCCGCCTCGAGTCGACTCCCAGGGAGCGCAGCAGCTCGGGATCCTCGATCGGATGCCACTGCTCGACGTCGATGCCGTTGTAGATGACGCGCACCTTGCGGGGGTCCAGTCCCGGGTAGTTGCGCACGATGTCGGAGCGCATGCCGTCCGAGACCGCGACGATCGCCGCGGCCCCCTCGTAGGCCGTCCGCTCGATGAAGCTCGAGACGTCGTACCCGCCGCCCAGCTGCTCAGCCTTCCACGGGCGCAGCGGCTCGAGGCTGTGTGCGGTGACGATGTGCGGGATGCCGTGCAGCAGTGAGGCGAGATGACCGGCGAAGTTCGCGTACCAGGTGTGACTGTGCACCACGTCGGCGCCCGCGACGTCGGCCACGATCTCGAGGTCTGTGCCGATCGTCTGGATCGCCGGATTGGCCGAGACGAGCTCGGCCGGCACGCCGTACGAGGTCGTCGCGGGCTCGTCGCGCGGGGCGCCGAACGCGTGGACCCGCACGTCCAGGCCGGCCGCGGCATCCCCTCGCATCGCCTTCACCAGCTCGGTGACGTGCACTCCGGCGCCACCGTAGATCTCGGGCGGGTACTCCTTCGTGACGATGTCGACGCGCATGTCAGGAACGCTAGTACAGACGCAATCCGGGGCATAGTGTGGTGCCATGCCAGCCGCACCCAAGGTCTTCGGAATCATCCTCGCCGGCGGTGAGGGCAAGCGGCTGATGCCGCTGACGGCCGATCGTGCCAAGCCCGCCGTGCCGTTCGGCGGGCAGTACCGGCTCATCGACTTCGCCATCTCGAACCTCATCAACTCGGGTCTGCGCCAGGTAGTGGTGCTCACGCAGTACAAGTCGCACAGCCTCGACCGGCACATCTCCCAGACGTGGCGGATGTCGGCGCTGCTGGACTCGTACGTCGCATCGGTGCCCGCGCAGCAGCGCCTGGGCAAACGGTGGTTCTCGGGCTCTGCCGACGCGATCCTGCAGAGCCTGAATCTGATCAACGACGAACAGCCCGACATCGTCATCGTCATCGGCGCTGACCACGTCTACCGGATGGACTTCCGGCAGATGCTCGATGCGCACATCGCGTCCGGCGCCCGCGCGACGGTCGCCGGCATCCGCCAGCCGCTCGGGCTCGCGCACCAGTTCGGTGTGATCGACGTCGACCCCGAGGCGCCCGGCCGCATCCGGCAGTTCCTCGAGAAGCCGCAGAACGCGACGGGCCTGGCCGACGCCCCGCACGAGGTGCTCGCGTCGATGGGCAACTACATCTTCGACGCCGACGCGCTCATCGAGGCGGTCACCGCCGACGGCGAGGCGTCCACATCGAACCACGACATGGGCGGCGACATCGTGCCGTACTTCGTCGATCGCGGCGAGGCGGCCGTCTACGACATGAAGCTCAACGCCGTGCCCGGCTCGACCGATCGCGACCGGTCGTACTGGCGTGACGTCGGGACGATCGACTCGTTCTTCGACGCGCACATGGATCTCATCTCGACCCTCCCGGTGTTCAATCTGTACAACACGGAGTGGCCCATCCACGCGCAGTCGGTCAACTCACCGCCGGCCAAGTTCGTCCGCGATTCGGTGGGCCGGATCGGCAACGCGATCGACTCGATCGTCTCGCTGGGCTCGGTGCTGTCTGGCACGCACCTGGAGCGCAGCGTCGTGGGACCGTGGACGCTCGCCGGCGGCGGGTCGACGATCACCGATGCCGTGCTGTTCGACCATGTGCGCGTCGGTCAGGGCGCCCGCGTGCACCGCGCGATCCTCGACAAGAACGTCGTGCTCGACGACGGCGCGACGGTGGGCGTGGACCGCGAGCGGGATCTCGACCGCGGGTTCACCGTCACGGACTCGGGCATCACGATCGTCGGCAAGGGCGTGCGGGTCGAGCGCTGAGGCGTCGGTAGGGTGGACGCGTGTCCGCGCGCCTTCTCGTCGTCCTCGATGCCGACTCCACCCTGATCCGCAACGAGGTGATCGAGCTCATCGCCGATGAGGTCGGACGCCGCGCCGAGGTCGCTGCGGCCACCGAGGCCGCCATGCGCGGTGAGGTGGACTTCGCCACCAGTCTGCGCTCGCGGGTGCGGGCGCTGCGCGGTGTGCCGACAGCGGCGTTCGCGCAGGTGCTGGCCAGGGTCGAGCCGACTCCCGGCGTGCGCGAGCTCATCGCCGCCGTCCACGAGCGCGGCGGCATCGTGGGCGTCGTCTCGGGCGGGTTCCACGAGATCCTCGACACGGTCGCCCGCGAGCTGGGAGTGGACGAATGGCGTGCCAACCGCCTGCACGTCGAGGACGGAGCGCTCAGCGGTCAGGTCGACGGTGACATCGTGGATGCCGCGGTCAAGGCATCCACGCTCCGCGAATGGGCCGATCGGCACGGCGTCGTGCCGGAGCGCACGATCGCGGTCGGCGATGGTGCGAACGACCTGAAGATGATGCAGGAGGCAGCGCTCGGGCTCGCGTTCAACGCGAAGCCCGCCGTCCGCGCGCAGGCCGATCTCGTGATCGGACCCATCGATCTCGCGCAGGTCATCCCGCTGCTGCCGCGCTGACCCACCGCCCCCGAGCGGCGTCGGACCCCCTGGCTACGCTCGGGGCATGGACATCATCCTGGTACCCGGTCTCTGGCTCGACGCGTCGTCATGGGACCCGATCCTTCCGGCGCTGCGCTCGGCCGGCCATCGCGTTCATCCGCTCACCATGCCCGGCATGGGAGTGCCCGCGCCGGAGTCCGCCGAGATCGGCATCGCCGACTGGGTCTCGGCCACGGTCGAGGCGATCGATGCGGCGGCCGGGACCGTCGTGCTGGTCGGCCACTCCGGCGGCGGCAACGTCGTCTGGGGCGCCGCCGATGCACGGCCCGATCGGGTCGCACGCGTGGTCTTCGTCGACACCGTCCCGCCGCCCGGCGACAACGGCATCTCCGAGTTCGACCTCGTCGACGGCGTCGTGCCGTTCCCGGGCTGGGATTTCTTCCCCGACGAAGACGTCTACGACCTCGACGAGGCGACCCGGGCGCGCACGCTGCCACTGGCGCGGAGCGTGCCGGCACGAGTGCCCACCGATCCGCTCCGGTTGTCGGACGAGCGTCGGCACGGCGTGCCGGTGACGCTGCTCATGGGCAACGCCACGCAAGACGAGTTCGCGCCGATGATCCGCCAGTGGGGGCGCTTCGCCGACGAGTTCGAGGCGATCGAAGACAGCGAGGTCGTGCGCATCGGCTCCGGCCATTGGCCGCAGTTCTCGGTGCCCGAGCGCCTGTCCGAGCTGCTGGTTCAGGCGATCGACCGCTGAGGGCTCAATGCCCCATGCCCAGGCCGCCGTCGACCGGGATCACTGCGCCCGAGATGTAGGCGGCGTCGTCGGATGCGAGCCAGGCGACGACGCCCGCGACCTCGTCGGGGGTCGCGGCGCGGCCGAGCGGGATGCTCTTCTTGTACTCGGCCTGTGTCTCCTCGGGGAGCACGGCGGTCATGTCTGTCTGGATGAAGCCGGGCGCGACTACATTGGTCGTGATCCCCCGGCTGCCCAGCTCCCGGGTCAGCGATCGGGCGAATCCGACGAGGGCCGCCTTCGAGCTCGCGTAGTTGATCTGGCCGGCCGAGCCCAGCTGTCCGACGACGGACGAGATGAGGATGACGCGTCCCCACCGGGCCCGGACCATGCCCTTTATCGCGCGCTTGACCACCCGGAAGGTGCCGCCGAGGTTCGTGGACACGACGCTGTCGAAATCGTCCTCGCTCATGCGCAGCAGCAGCGTGTCCTTCGTGATGCCCGCGTTGGCGACGACGACGGTGATCGGTCCGAGTTGCTGCTCGACCTCGGTCAGGGCGGCGTCCACGGCAGCCGCGTCGGTGATGTCGGCGCGCACCGTGAGCGTGCCCTCGGGGCCCTCCCCCGAACGAGCCGTGACCGCCACCCGGTAGCCGGCGGCGACGAACCGCTCGGCGATCGCCCGGCCGATTCCGCGGTTGCCGCCGGTGACGAGGACGACGGGGGCTTCAGACATGGGTGACTCCGGGGATTCGCGGGCGGATGCTCGCACAAGCCTAGCGGCGACCGCGCCCGGCACGCGGCGTAGGCTGGAGTCATCGTGAAGACCACGTCGCACACCCAATCGGCCACCTCGCTGCCCCGCGCCCCGCGTGACGAGGTCGGGTCGCGCTCGCACCGCTACCTGATCATGATGGGCATCCGCGTGCTGTGCTTCCTTGCGATGGTCTTCGTTCAGCCGTTCGGCTGGTACACGTGGGTGTTCGGGGTCGGGGCGGTGTTCCTGCCGTACATCGCGGTGGTGCTCGCCAACGTCGGCCAGGACAGCAAGACCGTCGGCGCGGTGCCGCCCGAGCGTGCCCTCGAGGGAACGATGCCGGCCGCACCCGCGCACGGCCCGTCGGTGATCACCGTCCGCGAGACCCGCGAGGTCGGCGACGTGCATCGCGATGCGCGGCCGGCGTCGGCCTCCGGCGCATCGGACGCCGACGCAGGGCAGGAGTCCGAGCACGAACCCCAGACGTCGGCGGACGAGCCGCAGGCATCGTCGGGCGACGAGCCGCAGGGCACGGCGTCGTGACCTTCGCGTCCGGCGAGCCGGACGCCCCGATCTGCTCGCGCGCGGGGTGCCGTGCGGCCGCGACCGTGCAGATCGTGTGGCGCAATCCCCGCATCCACACAGACGACCGCCGTAAGATCTGGCTCGCGTGCGACGACCACGCCGCATACCTGCACGACTATCTCGCCTCGCGCCGCTTCCCGGTCGAGGTCGCCCCCTTCCGCCCCGCCGAGGACAGCTGAGCAACCGATGAGCACCCGCCGCCAGAACGCCCCGGCCGCCGTCCGGTGGACCGCCTACGTCGGGGTGGCCATCGTGTTCGCCATCGCATGCGCCTTCCTGTCGCACTGGCAGCTGAGCAAGAACGCCGATCGCACGGCGCAGCTGCAGCTGATCGCCACGAACTACGGCGCTGAACCCGTCGCCCTCGGCGACCTGCTCGCCCCGCAGCAGACACTGCCCGCCGACGACCAGTGGCGCCCGGTGACCCTCACCGGCACCTACCTCGCCGACGAGCAGCTGCTGGTCCGCAACCGCGTGCACGCCGGGACGGCGGCCTACGAGATGATCGTGCCCCTGCGCACGACCGACGGCCGGGTGTTCCTCGTCGACCGCGGGTGGGAGCCGCCGGGCAACAAGCAGCCGACGCCGGACGCGATCCCGGCCGCCCCCGAAGGGACCGTGCAGGTCGTGGTCCGCCTGATGCCGGGCGAGAACCTTCCCACAGCGGGCAAGGACGCGCCATCCGGCCAGGTGCCGTCCATCAACCTGCCGCTGATCGCGCAGAAGATCGGCGGCGCCGACGGTGCGGCGCTCGAACGCGGTGCGTACGGCCAACTCGTGTCCGAGCATCCCGCGCCGGCCACGGCGCCGCAGGCCTTCGAGGCGCCGTCGGCGGACCCCGGGCCGTTCCTGTCGTACGGCATCCAATGGATCATGTTCGCCGTGATGGGGTTCGTCTTCATCTGGTACGTGATCCGCTCCGAGCGCCGGATCCGACGCGAGGACCGGGAGGATGCAGCGGAAGTCGCAGCCCTCGCGGCCACGGATCCCGAAGCGGCCGCCCGTCTGGCCGCCGAACGCACCGCAGACCGCACCCGCACGCGCAACGCCCGGCGCGCCGACCGCGACGCCGAGGACGAGGACGCGCTGCTGGACCGCGCCGACCGCTGACCCCGGCATCCACCCGCGAGGGTACAACTCGCGGGCGAGGGTATGGCAACGGCCCGCACCCTCGACGGCCAGGTGTACCCTCGCGGTCGTGCTGCGGGGTGCCGGAGGCCGCGGCGCCGGTCAGGCCAGGGTGATCAGGTCGACGTAGTCGCGACCCCAGATGTCCTCGACCCCGTCGGGCAGGATGAGCACGCGCTCGGGGTTCAGCGCCTCGACGGCGCCCTCGTCGTGCGAGACCAGCACGACCGATCCTTCGTAGTGCGCGAGCGCCCCCAGGATCTCGTCGCGCGATGCCGGGTCGAGGTTGTTGGTCGGCTCGTCCAGCAGCAGCACGTTGGCGCTCGAGACCACGAGGGTCGCCAGCGACAGGCGCGTCTTCTCGCCGCCCGACAGGACGCCGGCGGGCTTGAGCACGTCGTCGCCGGTGAACAGGAACGAGCCGAGCACCTTGCGCGCCTCGGTGGCGCTGATGTCGGGGGCCGCCGACATCATGTTCTCGAGCACCGAGCGGTTCACGTCGAGGTTCTCGTGCTCCTGCGCGTAGTACCCGATCTTCAGCCCGTGCCCGGGTTCGACCTGCCCTGTGTCGGGGCGGTCGACGCCGGCGAGGATGCGCAGCAGCGTCGTCTTGCCCGCGCCGTTCAGTCCCAGCACGACGACCTTCGAACCGCGGTCGATCGCGAGGTCCACGTCGGTGAAGATCTCCAGCGACCCGTAGGACTTCGACAGTCCGGACGCCATGAGCGGGGTCCTGCCGCACGGCGCGGGCTTGGGGAAGCGCAGCTTCGCGACCCGGTCGACCTGCCGCACCTCGTCCAGGCCGCTGAGCAGCTTCTCGGCCCGGGCCATCATCTGGTGCGCAGCGGCGGCCTTGGTGGCCTTCGCCCCGAACTTCGCCGCCTGCTGCTGCAGCGCCGTGGCCTTCTTCTCGGCGTTCGCGCGCTCCTTCTTGCGACGCTCCTCGTCGGCGACCCGCTGGCGCTGGTAGTTCTTCCAGTTCATGTTGTAGATGTCGATGACCTCGCGGTTCGCGTCGAGGTAGAACACGCGGTTCACCGTCTCGCCGACGAGCTCGACATCGTGACTGATCACGATGAGGCCGCCCTTGTAGCCCTTGAGGAATTCGCGCAGCCACACGACGCTGTCGGCGTCGAGGTGGTTCGTCGGCTCGTCGAGGATCATCGTGTCGGCGTCCGAGAACAGGATGCGCGCGAGTTCGATGCGGCGACGCTGACCACCCGAGAGCGTGCGCAGCGGCTGGTCGAGGATCCGGTCCGGCAGGGAGAGGTTGTGGGCGATGGATGCCGCTTCCGCTTCGGCCGCGTAACCGCCGAGGGCCTCGAACCGCTCGGTCAGGTGCGAGTATCGGCGCATCGCGCGGGCCGCGGCATCCATGTCGTCCGATGCCATCAGCTCGGACGACTCGCGCATCCCGATCGCGATGCTGCCCAGGCCCCGCGCATCCAGGATGCGGGTGCGCGCGAGCATGTCGGGGTCGCCCGAACGCGGGTCCTGCGGCAGGTAGCCGAGCTCGCCCGACCGGTCGACCTTGCCCTCGGACGGCAGCAGGTCGCCGGCCAGGACCTTGGTCAGCGTCGTCTTGCCCGCACCGTTGCGCCCGACCAGCCCGATCTTGTCGCCGGGGGCGACGCGGAACGACACCTCGGACATGAGGGTGCGCGCGCCCACGCGGATCTGCAGGTCGTGCACGGCAAGCACAGTCGACGTCCGTTCGTTCGGTGAGAAGGGGATCGGCCCGAAACGGGCCAGCCTCCCAGTATAGGTTGCCGCACCGGGCGACCCCTTGAAGACGCCGGACCGCCCCGTGACCGGAGCGACGATGCGGCGTCGATACCTCTCGCGCGTGTCGGTTAGGGTAGCCTTACCTATCTGCTCGCGAAGGAGTCCCCCGTGCCCGTCCACCGTGTTCTGTCCGCGTCCGCCTTGGCCCTCGTCGCCGCTTCGTCCCTTCTGCTGGCCGGGTGTGCGAGCGTTACCGCCACCTCCGCCGGCACCGAAGAGGGGCCGTCGTCCGATGACTTTCCGGTGAGCATCGACCACGTGTACGGCACCACGACCGTCGCGCAGAAGCCGAAGCGCGTGGCCACGGTCGCCTGGGGCAATGGCGAAGTGCCGCTCGCGCTCGGGGTCGTCCCGGTCGGAATCGCCAAGGCGACCTGGGGCGACGACGACCACGACGGCATCCTTCCGTGGGCGGAGGACCGCATCGCCGAGCTCGGCGGCACGACTCCCACCCTCTACGACGAGACCGACGGCATCGACTTCGAAGCCGTCGCCGACACGCGGCCGGACGTGATCCTGGCGGCGTACTCGGGGCTCAGCGAGGCCGACTACCGGACGCTGTCGAAGATCGCGCCCGTCGTCGCCTATCCCTCGGTCGCCTGGGGCACCTCCTACGAGGACATGATCCGCATGGACGCCAAGGCGCTCGGGCTGCAGACGGAGGGCGATCGGCTGATCGACACGCTGCACGGCGAGGTCGGCGAAGCCTTGGCCGACTTCCCCGCACTGAAGGACGCGAAGGTCCTCTTCTCGTACCTGGACCCGGCCGATTTCAGCAAGATCGGCTTCTACACCCACCACGACACCCGCCCGGGTTTCCTCCAGAGCCTCGGGATGCCGGAGCCCGCCGTCGTGAGGGAGGAGTCGGCGAAGACCGACCAGTTCTACGTGACCGTCAGCGCCGAGCAGGCCGACCGGTTCGGCGACGTCGATCTGTTCGTCACGTATGGCGACGACGCCGACGCGATGATCGCGAAACTGAAGGCGGATCCGCTGCTGTCCAAGATCCCGGCGATCGCGGCCGGCCACATCGCGGTGCTGCAGAACGACACCCCGCTGGCCGCGTCGGCCAACCCGTCGCCCCTGTCGATCGGGTGGGGCGTCCACGATTACTTCGCCCTGCTGGCGAAGGCGCTCGACCGATGACGGTGGCCGCCGCGGCGGATCGCCCCGCGGCACTCGCCGTCGCGCGGCGACGCAGCCGCAGCGCGCGGCTGGGGTGGCTCGCCCTCGCCGTGGGCGCACTGGGTCTGCTCACCGTCGCGTCGGTCGCGCTCGGTGTGCGCACGGTGTCGCCGGGCGAGGTGCTCGCGGCGCTGGCGGGGCATGCCGACACGGTGGGTCAGGCCGCCGTGGTCGCGCGCCTGCCGCGCACCGTGCTCGCCGTGCTCGTAGGTGCGGCCCTCGCCGTTGCCGGCGTGTCCATGCAGGCCGTCACCCGCAATCCGCTGGCCGACCCCGGCCTCCTCGGCGTCTCGGGCGGCGCCGCCCTCGCCGTGGTGGTGTGCATCGCCGTGTGGGGGCTGTCCTCCCCCGGTGCCCTCATGGCGGCCGCCGTGGCCGGGTCGGCCGCCGCCGCGGTCTTCGTCTACGTCGTCGGCTCGCTCGGCGCCGGCGGGGCGACCCCCCTGAAGCTCACGCTCGCCGGAGCCGCCGCATCGGCCGCGTTCGCCTCGCTGGTGCAGGCCGTGCTGCTCCCCCGCGCCGAGGTCATGGAGGGCTTCCGGTTCTGGCAGATCGGCGGCGTCGGCGGCGCGACCTGGGACCGGATCGGGCTCGCGCTGCCCGCCCTGATCGTCGGCGGTGCGACCTGTCTCGTGGGCGCACACGGCATGAACGCCCTCGCCCTCGGCGACGAGGTGGCGACGGCGCTCGGCGTGCACGTGCTGCGCAGTCGGCTGATCGCAGCGGCCGGGGCGGTCAGCCTGTGCGGCGCGGCCACGGCCGTCGCCGGGCCCATCGGTTTCGTCGGCCTCGTCATCCCGCACTTCTGCCGCCTGCTGATCGGTACGGACCATCGATGGCTGCTGCCGTTCTCGGTCGTGGCAGGAGCCGGCCTGCTCGTCGCGGCCGATGTGGTGGGGCGTCTCGTGGCGCGGCCGGGCGAACTCGACGTCGGCATCGTGACGGCCCTGATCGGCGCACCGTTCTTCATCTGGATCGTCCGCCGGCAGAAGGTGCGGCAGCTGTGAGCGCGAGCGTGGTGGCACCGGATGCCACGACCGTGCGTGCGATCGTGGCAGGGCGTCGCCGGCGCGGCCGCCGCTGCGCGCTCGTCGTGACCGCGCTCGCCGCGGCCGCGGCCGCCGTGTTCGCCCTGAGCCTCATGATCGGCGACACGTTCTACGGTCCGGCCGAGGTGATGCGGGTGCTGACCGGCCAGACGGTGCCGGGCGCGTCGTTCACGGTGGGCGAGCTGCGTCTGCCGCGCGCCGTCCTCGCGGTGCTCGCAGGCTTCGCGTTCGGGGCGGCCGGTGTCACGTTCCAGACCATGCTGCGCAATCCCCTCGCCTCGCCCGATGTCATCGGCATCAGTTCCGGCGCCGGGGCCGCAGCGGTCGTCGGGATCGTGCTGCTCTCGCTCGATCCGCTCGCGGTGTCGCTGCTTGCCCTGGCCGGAGCGCTCGTCACGGCGTTCGCGATCTTCCTGCTCGCCCATCGCGGCGGCTTCGCGGCCACCCGCCTGATCCTGATCGGCATCGGGGTTGCCGCGATGCTCGACAGCGTCATCACGTACGCGCTGTCGCGCGCATCGGCGTGGGACCTGCAGGCGGCGATGCGCTGGCTCGCGGGAAGCCTCAACGCCGCCGAGTGGTCGACCCTCGCCCCGCTTGCCGTCGCGTCGGTCGTGCTCGTCCCCGCCCTGCTGTCGCAGTCGCGCGCCCTCGGCACGCTGCGGCTCGGCAGCGACATCGCGACCGGTCTGGGCGTGCACGCGCAGCGCACCCGGATCCTCGCCCTGGTCGCCGCGGTGGCGCTGCTCGCGTTCTCGACCTCGGCGGCCGGGCCGATCGCGTTCGTCGCGTTCATGTCGGGGCCGATCGCCGCGCGTCTGGTCGGCCCGTCGGCAGCTCTGCTCGCGGCCTCGGGCCTCGTCGGGACGCTGCTCGTGCTGATCGCAGACCTCATCGGTCAGTTCGCGACCGACGGGCGCCTTCCCGTCGGCGTGGTCACCGGCATCCTGGGCGCGCCCTTCCTCATCGTCCTTCTCATCCGTCTCAACCGCTCGGGAGCATCGCTGTGACCGCGTCGCATACCCTGTCCACCGCCTCTCTCACGCTCGCCTACGGCGACCGCACGATCGTGGACGGCCTCGACCTCGACATCCCCGCCGGCCAGATCACGGCCATCATCGGCGCGAACGGATGCGGCAAGTCGACACTGCTGCGGGCGCTGGCTCGCCTGCTCGCCCCGCGCGGCGGCGACGTGCTGCTCGACGGCAAGTCCCTGCGCCGTCAGCCGACGAAACGGCTCGCCCGCACGCTCGGCCTGCTGCCGCAGAGTCCCACCGCGCCGGAGGGCATCGTCGTCGCCGATCTGGTCGGCCGCGGCCGTCAGCCCCACCAGAAGCTGATCGCGCGCTGGAGCGTGCACGACGACGAGATCGTGGCGCAGGCCCTGTCGGCGACCGGGATCGCCGACCTCGCCGACCGCAGCGTCGACGAGCTGTCGGGCGGCCAGCGGCAGCGGGTGTGGATCGCGATGGCCCTCGCCCAGCAGACCGACATCCTGCTGCTCGACGAGCCCACCACGTATTTGGACGTCGCGCATCAGATCGAGGTGCTCGACCTGATCACGGATCTGAACCGCACGCACGGCACGACGATCGTGATGGTCCTGCACGACATGAACCTCGCGGCACGCTATGCCCAGCGCCTGTTCGCGCTGCGGGACGGCCTGGTCGTGGCATCCGGCCCGCCGTCCGAGGTGATGACCGCCGAACTCATCCGCGATGTGTTCGCGCTGGACTGCGCCGTCATCGAAGATCCGGTCTCGGGGGCGCCCATCGTTCTGCCCCGGGGACGCCACCACGTCAGGAGCATGGCATGAGCGAGACCTCGACGTTCTTCCACGTCCGAGTGAGCCGCATCGACGACGTCACGCCGAGCTTCCGGCGCTTCACGTTCGAGGGCGAGGCCTTGGCGGACTACGGCGACCCCGGGTTCGATCAGCGGGTGAAGCTCGTCTTCCCCGGCGCGCAGACGCCGCTGGCGGCGATGCCCACCGGCGCGGACTGGTACGACCGGTGGCGCGAGCTGGACGAGTCGTCACGTCCCCCGTTCCGCACCTACACGACGCGCGCGGTGCGTCGCGAGGCGCGGCAGGTCGACATCGACATGGTGGCGCACGACGTGGCCGGACCCGCCTCGGCGTGGATCGACGGTGCGGCCGTCGGCGACGAGGTGCTGATCTTCGCGCCGACCGTCGCGCACGAGGGCGTGAGCTTCGGCATCGACTTCGTGCCGCCGGCGCACACTGACGCATATCTGATCGCCGGGGACGAGACGGCCGCGCCGGCGATCGCGGTGATCCTCGAGCAGCTGCCGGACCACGCACGGGGCACGGTCGTGCTCGAAGTGCCCGATCCGGGCGACGTGTCGTACCTGCCCCGCCACCCGGGCTTCGAGTACCGTATCGCCGCGCGGGGAGCAGAGCGGCACGCGCACCTCGTGCCGACGACGAAGGATGCCGCAGCCGCCCTGGTGCCGGCGGGCCGCGGCGCCGACGTCGAAGAGGTCGACGTCGACAGCACACTGCTGTGGGAGGTTCCGCGCACGGCCAAGGGCGCAGCCGCACTCAAACGCGCACCGCTGTACGCGTGGCTCGCCGGCGAAGCGGGCGCGATCAAGCAGCTGCGGCGGCATCTGGTGGCCGAGCACGGCGTCGACCGGCGGGCGGTGGCGTTCATGGGCTACTGGCGCCTCGGGCGTGCCGAGGCCTGACCCGCACGTGCGGTCGATGGCGCGCTCGCGGTGCGGTCGGCGGCGCGAGCGGTCAGCCGGCCCCGACCAAGGCACCGATGCGCACGACGGCCTCGCGCAGCACCTCGGGCGAGCAGCCGATGTTGATGCGCACGTGCCCCTTGCCCTCGGCGCCGAACATCGGTCCGAAGTGCAGGGCGACCTTCGCGTCGCGCAGGATCTTCACGGCCGGGTTGTCGCCCCAGCCGAGCGCGCGCAGGTCGACCCACGCGAGGTAGCCGGCGTCGGGCATGCGATACCGGGCGCCGGGCACATGCTCGGCGAGCAGGTCGGCCAGCAGACGCCGATTGCGGTCGAGCGCGGCGAGCAGGCTGTCGAGCCACTCCTCGCTCTCGGGCGCGAACGCGGCAACGCCGGCCATGGCCCCGAACAGCCCGGTGCGCCACTCCACCTCGTCGGGCAGGGCATCGACGGCCTTCGCGGTCGCGGGGTCGGCGGTCACCATCAGCGCACACTTGAGCCCGGCGAGATTGAACGCCTTGCTCGCGCTCGTCACCGCGAAGCCGACGCGGGCCGCGGCATCCGAGGCCGCCAGGAACGGCGTGAACACGGCGTCCGGCTGCGTGAGCGGGGCGTGGATCTCGTCGCTGACGACGTGCGCACCGTAGCGCTCGGCGAGCTCTGCCAAGCCTGCCAGACTCTCGCGGCTGTGCGTGGTCCCGGTCGGATTGTGCGGGTTGCACAGCAGCACCGCGCGCGCTCCCCCGGCAAGGGCCGCCTCGATGCCGGCCAGATCGAGCTCGGGCCCGGCCGCACCGTCGATCAGAGGGACGCGCTCGACGACTCCCCCGGCCTCGGGCACGGTGTCGTAGAACGGCGGGTACACCGGCGGGGTGACGATCACCCGGTCGCCCGGGTCGATCACGGCGCGCAGGAGCTCGACGACCCCCATCATCACGTCGCAGGTCGTGCGCACCCGGGCGGGATCGACATCCCACTCGAACCGTCGCCGCGCGAACGCGACGTACGCGTCCCGGATCCCGGGGTCCGGCGGGGTGTACCCGGTGTCACCCAGCGCGATCGCCGCATTCAGGCGCGCGGTGATCGCGGGCGCCAGGGGAAAATCGGTCTCGGCGACGAACAGCGGCAGGATCTCGGCCGGATACTTGCGCCACTTCGTGCTGGAACGCTGCCGCAGCTGGTCGATCGGCAGGGCTTCGAGCGGGGTCACGGTCACGCTTCGAGCCTACCGAGGCCGCCTCGACGCCTCTCCGCGCGCGTCACGCGGCGTCAGATGGCGAAGCCGAGCGCGCGCATCATGTCGCGCCCGTCGTCGGTGATCCGCTCGGGGCCCCACGGCGGCATCCACACCCAGTTGATGCGGAAGCGCTCCACGACGTCGTCCAGCGCCTGCGCCGTCTGCTCTTCGAGCACGTCGGTCAGCGGGCAGCCGGCGCTGGTCAGCGTCATATGGATGACCAGCGCGTCGTTCTCGTCATCCCAGGCGAGATCGTAGATGAGACCCAGATCGACGACGTTGATCCCCAGTTCGGGGTCCATCACGTCTTTCAGCGCCTCGGTGACCTCGTCGTACTTCTCGGGTGTGAGGGTCGCGGTCATGCTTCGAGTCTACGCATCGATCTCGGCGGCGGGCTCGGGCTCGCCTTCGAGATACCGGTCGTAGCCTTCCTCTTCCAGCCGGTCGGCCAGCTCGGGGCCGCCCTCTTCGGCAACGCGGCCCTTGACGAGCACGTGGACGAAGTCGGGGTGGATGTAGCGCAGGATCCGCGTGTAGTGCGTGATGAGCAGCACACCGAGGTTCGTGGCGGCCTTGGCGCGGTTCACGCCCTCGGAGACGATCTTCAGCGCGTCGACGTCCAGGCCCGAGTCGGTCTCGTCGAGGATCGCGATCTTCGGCTGCAGCAGCTCGAGCTGCAGGATCTCGTGGCGCTTCTTCTCGCCGCCCGAGAAGCCCTCGTTGACGTTGCGCTGCGCGAACTTCGGGTCCATGCGCAGGTTCTTCATGGCCTGCTTGACGTCCTTCGTCCACGTGCGTACGCCGGGCGCCTCGCCGTCCACGGCGGTCTTGGCCGTGCGCAGGAAGTTCGTGACGGTGACGCCGGGGATCTCGACCGGGTACTGCATCGCCAGGAACAGCCCGGCGCGGGCGCGCTCGTCGACGGTCATGGCGAGGACGTCCTCGCCGTCGAGCGTGATCGACCCGCTCGTGACGGTGTACTTCGGGTGGCCGGCGATCGTGTACGCGAGGGTCGACTTGCCCGAGCCGTTCGGGCCCATGATGGCGTGCGTCTCACCGGTGCGGATCGTGAGGGTGACGCCGTTGAGGATCGGCGTCACGCCGGAATCGGTCTCCACGGACACGTGCAGGTCGCGGATCTCCAGGACTGACATTGATATTCCTTCGTGAAAAACGTGCGGTAGCGAATGGGGACCGGGCTCAGGCCACGGCCTTGGTGACGGCCGGATCGATCAGGACGTCGTCGCCGTCGATCTCGACGGTGTAGACCGGGACCGGTTCGTAGGCGGGCAGGTTCAGTGGAGCGCCGGTGCGCAGCGAGAAGCGCGAGCCGTGGGCCCAGCACTCCACCGTGTCGTCCTCGACGAACCCCTCGGACAGCGAAATGGCGCCGTGCGTGCAGGTGTCGCCGATCGCGTGCACGTCACCGGCGGAGTCGAGCACGACGCAGATCGGCACGTCGTCCAGGACGACCCGCAGCGGCGTGTCCTGCTCGAGCTCGCTGAGCGCGCAGGCGCGGGTTGCGCTCACGCGGTCACCTCGGGCGTGAGGATGCTGTCGTCGGCGAGCTCGCGTTCGATGTGGGCGATCAGCTCGGTCTCCAGCGACCGGATGCCGATGCGCTGCAGGACCTCGCTGAGGAACCCGAGCACGACCAGGCGCCGGGCCTCGACCTCGGTGATGCCGCGCGCCTGCAGATAGAACAGCTGCTCGTCGTCGAAGCGTCCGGTGGCACTCGCGTGGCCGGCGCCGCGGATGTCGCCGATCTCGATCTCGAGGTTCGGGATCGAGTCGGCGCGTGCTCCGGGCGTCAGGGCGAGGTTGCGGTTGGCCTCGTACGAGTCGGTGTCGACCGCGTCGCGGCCGATCAGCACGTCGCCGATCCACACGGTGTGCGCGTCGGCGCCCTGCAGCGCGGTCTTGTAGAGCACATCGGCCCGGGTGGAGGGTCCCTCGTGGTGGACGAACACCTGGCTCTCGAGGTGCTGGCCTGCGTCGCAGAACCCGACGCCGTACACGTCTGCGTGCGAGCCCGCGCCGGCCAGGACCACGTTGGGATTCACCCGCACCAGGTCGCCGCCGAAGCTGACGACGAAGTGCCGGAGCGAGGCATCCTTGCCCACCAGGGCCTGATGCGCGGACACGTGCACCGCGTCGTCGTCCCAGTCCTGCACGGCGATCACGGTGAGCCGCGCGCCCTCGCGGACGAGGATCTCGACGTTCTGCGCGTACTGCGCCGACCCGGTGTGCTGCAGCACGACCGTCGCCTGGCTGTTCGGCTCGGCCTCGATCACGAGGTGGGCGTCGGCGCGCCCGTGCGCGTCGGTTCCGGTGATCGACACCGTGATCGCCCCGGCGATCTCTTCGCCGGCGGGGACACGCAGGTGCAGCGCCTCGGTCGCACCCTGCCAGGCCACCGCCGAGACGATGTCTTCGGGGACGAACGTCTCGCCACGCGGGGCGGCGCCCACGGCGAGCGGGCCGGCGACGAAGCGCTCGTCGCTGACCTCGTACCGCACGACGTCGTCACGCCCGGCGGGTGTGAACAGCGACCGCAGGCGTGCGACCGGCGTGTGCTTCCAATTGACTTCGCGGCCGGTCGGCTCGCCGAAGTCGGCGGGCTCGAACGAATGCGGACGCTCGGAGCGCGTCTGCACCGGCGCGTCGTACGCGCGGCGCAGCTGTGCCGCCGGGTCGATGTGGGCGTGGTTGCCTTCCGTCCCAGCGGCAGGAGCCTGCTCGGACGCCGTCGATGTGGCCGCCATCTAGCCGACCGATCCTTCCATGCCCATCTCGATGAGCTTGTTCAGTTCCAACGCGTATTCCATCGGCAGTTCACGCGCGATCGGCTCGATGAAGCCGCGCACGATCATCGCCATCGCCTCGTCCTCGGGCATGCCGCGCGACTGCAGGTAGAACAGCTGCTCGGCGCTGACCTTGGAGACCGTCGCCTCGTGGCCGAGCTCGGCGTCGTCGACGCGGATGTCGATGGCCGGGTACGTGTCGGAGCGCGACATCGTGTCGACCAGGAGTGCGTCGCATCGCACGGTGTTCGCCGCGTGGTGCGCCGTCGGCTCGACCCGCACCTCGCCGCGGTAGCCCGCCCGGCCGCCGCCGCGGGCGATCGACTTCGACACGATCGAGGACTGCGTGTACGGCGCGAGGTGGATCATCTTGGCGCCCGCGTCCTGGTGCTGACCCGGACCGGCGAAAGCCACCGACAGCGTCTCGCCCTTGGCGTGCTCGCCGGCGAGGTAGATCGACGGGTATTTCATCGTCACCTTGGAGCCGATGTTGCCGTCGACCCATTCCATCGTGGCGCCCTCGTGGGCGATCGCACGCTTGGTGACGAGGTTGTAGACGTTGTTCGACCAGTTCTGGATCGTCGTGTAGCGCACTCGGGCGTTCTTCTTCACGACGATCTCGACGACGGCCGAATGCAGCGAGTCGGACTTGTAGATCGGGGCCGTGCAGCCCTCGATGTAGTGCACGTACGAGCCCTCGTCGGCGATGATCAGCGTCCGCTCGAACTGGCCCATGTTCTCGGTGTTGATCCGGAAGTAGGCCTGCAGCGGGATCTCGACGTGCACGCCCGGCGGCACGTAGACGAACGACCCGCCCGACCAGACGGCCGTGTTCAGCGCGGCGAACTTGTTGTCGCCGGCGGGGATGATCGTGCCGAAGTACTCCTCGAAGAACTCGGGGTGCTCGCGCAGCGCCGTGTCGGTGTCGGTGAAGATGACGCCCTGGCGCTCGAGGTCCTCGCGGATCTGGTGGTAGACCACCTCGGACTCGTACTGAGCGGTCACACCGGCGACCAGGCGCTGACGCTCGGCCTCGGGGATGCCGAGCCGCTCGTACGTGTTGCGGATGTCCTCGGGCAGGTCCTCCCACGTCTCGGCCTGGTTCTCGGTCGAGCGCACGAAGTACTTGATGTGTTCGAAGTCGATCTCGCTCAGATCCGCGCCCCAGGTCGGCATGGGTTTGCGTTCGAAGAGCTTGAGACCCTTCAGGCGGTTCTTCAGCATCCACTCCGGCTCGTTCTTCAGCCGCGAGATGTCGCGCACCACCGCTTCGCTCAGGCCCCGCTGCGCACTGGCCCCGGCGACGTCGGCGTCGTGCCAGCCGAATTCGTACACCCCCAGGCCATCGAGCTCCGGTCGTTCGATCAGAACATCGGACATGACGTCACACACTCTCCTCTTCGGACCTCAACGGTGTCATCCGTCCCGGCATCTCGGTCCTCCACGGGAGTGGTGGAGGTGGATGCCGCTTCTCGGGCCCCGCTCTTCGGACGCGTTCAGCGCGCCTAGACTGTCTACGATGCGCTCCGCAGGCGCGGTGCATCCGACCCCTCGATTCTATAGGGTCCCTGCGACCGGCGGGCCGGACCCCTTCCGCCGCGTGCCACGGACCGCTCTGGAGGCCTCATCCCCATGCCCACCGAAACGATCTCGCCGGCCCGGCCGACCCTGCGCCGACGGCTGTGGGAGTGGCTGCCCGCCACTGTGGACCGCCGCGTGCGGGTGGCGGCGTGGATCTCGTTCATCACCGAGGTGGTCATCATCGGCACCGGCGGCGCGGTGCGCCTGACCGGCTCGGGCCTGGGCTGCGAGTGGCCGCTGTGCGCCCCCGATTCGCTCGTCCCGCTGCCGGGCATGGGGCTGCATTCGTACATCGAGTTCGGCAACCGGCTGATGTCGGGCGTGGTGGGCCTGGCCGCGCTGGCGGTGCTGCTTCTCATCCTGCGTATGCGCCGCACCCGCCGGGACCTTTTCACGCTCTCCGTCATCGTCCTGGTCGGCATCGTCGCCCAGGCGCTCGTCGGCGGCGTCACCGTGCTGACCGGCCTGAACGCGTGGATCGTGGGGTTCCACTTCATCGCGACGCTCGCGCTCGTGAGCATCACGGCCGGGTTCCTCGTCCGGGCGTACGACGTCCCCGGCCCGCGTGCGTCGGCCGTGCCGCGCTGGTACGCGATCCTCACCCACATCACGTCGGCCGTGCTGGCGCTGACGCTCCTCGTCGGCATCGTGACCACGGCATCCGGCCCCCACTCGGGCGACGCGCGCGTCGTGCGGCACCTGCTGAACCCCGAGATCATGGCGCACGTGCACTCGATCCCGGGCTACACGCTGCTCGTCCTGGTCGTGGTGCTGACGGCGATCGCCTCGGTGCGCAGGCTCCCCACGATGCGGTGGCTGGGAGCCCTGCTCGTGCTGCTGCTCGTCCAGATCCCCCTCGGGATCTACCAGGCCGACGCGGGCCTGCCCGCCCTGGCCGTCGGCATCCACATGATCATCGCGGGACTGACGGCGGCCGCGATGACCGCTGTCGTCCTGCGACTGAAGCGCCTGGCCGCCTGACGGCGTCGCGGCCGCTCGGCCGCATCCATCCGACCGAGATGCACGCGCCGGCAGCGTTTTCGTGTGCAACCCGGCCAGGTGGATCGATGCCGCGGTCGTCGCCATCCGACGAATCGGCCCGCAGAAGGGCGAGTGTGGCAACCCGGCCGGCCGCCCCGCGGGGCGTCAGAACGGCAGCAGCGGATCGATCGCGATCGCCAGGAACAGCAGGGTGAGGTACGTGATCGAGGCGTGGAACACGCGCATCGGCTTCGGACCCTCGCCGCGCACGGCGCGGTGATAGAGCACGTGTGCCTCGTACACGAACCATCCGCCGAACACAAGCGCAGACGCGGTGTAGGCGGCGCCCATCGGTGCGACCGGGATCAGCAGCAGCGAGCACGCCACCGTCGCCCAAGCGTAGAGAATGACCTGCAGCCCGACCTGCGAGCCGTCGCGCGTCACGCCCAGCATCGGCACGTCGACGTCGTCGTAGTCGTCCTTGTACTTCATCGACAGCGGCCAGTAATGCGCGGGCGTCCACAGGAAGATCACGACGAACAGCACCAGCGCCGGCCAGCCCAGCGAACCGGTGACGGCGGCCCATCCGATCAGCACCGGGAAGCACCCGGCGATGCCGCCCCAGATGATGTTCTGCTCGGTGCGGCGCTTGAGGATGATCGTGTAGATCACGACGTAGAAGAAGATCGCCACCGCCGACAGCGCAGCGGCCAGCCAGTTCGTGGTCAGCCACAGCCACACCGTCGAGACCACCGCGAGCACCCACGAGAAGACCAGGGCGCCGCGCTCCGATACCTCGCCGGTCACCAGGGGCCGGTTCTCGGTGCGGTGCATGTGCACGTCGATGTCGCGGTCGATGTACATGTTGAAGGATGCTGCGGAGCCCGCCGACATCGCGCCGCCGAACACGGTGGCCGCGACCAGCCACAGGTCGGGCAGTCCGCCCTGCGCGAGGAACATCACCGGGACGGTGGTCACCAGCAGCAGCTCCATGACCCGCGGCTTGGTGAGCTGGAAGTACGCGCGGATGGTGCGACCGATCGAACGGGTCGCGTCGAGACGATCTGTGCGTGCCACCGCAGCACGTGACGTCGTGGTGATGGCGATCGCCCCCTCCGAAGCCGACGCAGGAACCTCCCAAGTCTAGTGCATGCCGGCCTGACGAAGCTGCGCGCGGACCCCGTCATCTCCCCGCTCGGCGCCCGGCGCCTTCGGTATGCTGAGAACTACACGCGCGCCCTGCGCCGGACCTGCCGTGGCGACGCTGCACTCCTCGGTTGCCGGGCGCCCAACCTGCGAAAGGCGGCCTCGTGTCGGAACTGCGTTGGGAAGAGATCGATCGGCGCGCGGTGGATACCGTGCGGGTGCTGGCGGCGGATGCTGTGCAGAAGGTCGGTAATGGTCATCCGGGTACGGCGATGAGTCTGGCGCCGTTGGCGTATCTGTTGTATCAGCGGGTGATGCGGCATGATCCGGCGGACACGCAGTGGATCGGCCGGGACCGGTTCGTGCTGTCGTGCGGGCATTCGTCGTTGACGCAGTACATCCAGTTGTTCCTGGGCGGGTTCGGTCTGGAGCTGGAGGATGTGGAGGCGTTGCGCACGTGGGGGTCGCTCACGCCGGGGCATCCGGAGTACGGGCACACGGCGGGTGTGGAGATCACGACCGGCCCGTTGGGTCAGGGGCTGGCCTCGGCGGTGGGGTTCGCGTACGCGGCCCGGTATGAGCGGGGCCTGTTCGATCCGGACGCGGCGGCGGGCACGTCCCCGTTCGACCATTTCGTGTACGTGATCGCGTCGGACGGCGACCTGGAGGAGGGGATCACCGGCGAGGCGTCGTCGCTGGCCGGGCATCAGCAGTTGGGGAACCTGGTGGTGATCTACGACGCGAACCAGATCTCGATCGAGGACGATACCGACGTCGCGTTCACCGAAGACGTCGCCAAGCGGTACGAGGCGTACGGGTGGCATGTGCAGACGGTGGATTGGAAGCGCACCGGGCAGTACGTCGAGGACGTGCCCGAGCTGCACGCCGCGATCGAGGCGGCCAAGGGCGTCACCGACCGGCCGTCGATCATCGTGTTGAAGACGATCATCGGGTGGCCCTCGCCGGGCAAGCAGAACACCGGCAAGATCCACGGTTCCGCGTTGGGCGCGGACGAGGTCGCGGCGACGAAGAAGGTGCTCGGGTTCGACCCGGACCGGTCGTTCGCGCTGCCGGACGGGGTGCTCGATCACACCCGGGGTCTGCGGGAGCGGGGGGCTGCGGCGCACCGGGCGTGGCAGGAGTCGTTCGACGCGTGGGCGGCGGCGAACCCGGACCGCAAGGCGCTGCTGGACCGGCTCGAAGCGCACGCCCTGCCCGACGGTGTCGCCGACGCGCTGCCCGTGTTCGAGGCGGGCAAGGACCTGTCCACCCGGGCGGCGTCGGGTGAGGTGATCAACGCGCTCGCGCCGCTGCTGCCGGAGCTGTGGGGCGGGTCGGCGGACCTGGCCGAGTCGAACAACACCACGATCAAGGGCGCGCCGTCGTTCAACCCGGACGTGTGGTCCACGCACGAGTGGTCCGCCAGCCCGTACGGGCGGGTGCTGCACTTCGGGATCCGTGAGCACGCGATGGGCGCGATCGTCAACGGGATCACCCTGCACGGCCCGACCCGGGTCTTCGGGGGCACGTTCCTGATCTTCTCCGACTACATGCGCCCCGCGGTGCGGCTGGCCGCGCTGATGAACATCCCGTCCACGTACGTGTGGACGCATGACTCGGTCGCCCTCGGCGAGGACGGCCCCACCCATCAGCCGATCGAGCAGCTCGCCGCGCTGCGCGCGATCCCGAACCTCGCCGTGGTCCGCCCCGCCGACGGCAACGAGACCGCGCACGCCTGGCTGCAGATCCTGTCCCGCCACGGCGGACCGGCCGGGATCGCCCTGACCCGGCAGAACGTGCCCACCTTCGCCCGCGGCGACGGCGACGCCACCGGCGACACGTTCGCGTCCGCGGCGAACACCGCCCGCGGCGCGTACGTGCTGGCCGACGCGGACGGCGGGGACCCGGACGTGATCCTGATCGCCACCGGCTCCGAGGTCCAGCTCGCCGTCGAGGCCCGCGCCGTGCTGGCCGCGGAGGGCATCGCCGCGCGGGTCGTGTCGGCCCCGTGCCTGGAATGGTTCGCCGAGCAGGACGAAGGGTACCGACAGAGCGTGCTGCCCGCGAACATCACCGCCCGGGTCTCGGTCGAAGCCGGCATCGCGATGCCCTGGCGCGACATCGTCGGCGACCGCGGCCGGTCCGTGTCGATCGAACACTTCGGCGCCTCCGCCGACTACAAGACCCTGTTCGAGAAATTCGGCATCACCACCCAAGCCGTCGTCCACGCCGCACGACAAACCCTCGCCGCCCACACGGCCACGATCAGCATCGAGGAGAACGCATGACCACCCCGACTCAGCAGCTTTCCGACCAGGGCGTCAGCATCTGGCTCGACGACCTCGCCCGCCGTCGCATCACGACCGGCAACCTCGCCGAACTGATGGCGACCCGCAACGTCGTCGGCATCACCACCAACCCGACGATCTTCGCGAACGCCGTGAGTCACGGCGAGGGCTACGAGGGGCAGATCGCCGACCTCGCCGGCCGCGGCGCGAACGCCGACGACGCGATCTTCGAGATCACCACGACCGACGTGCGGGACGCGTGCGACATCATGCGCACGGTGTACGACGCGACGGGCGGCGTCGACGGACGCGTGTCGATCGAGGTCTCCCCGGACCTCGCGCACGACACCGACGCGACGATCACGCAGGCCGCCCAGCTCGCGGCCGCGGTCGACCGCCCGAACGCGTACATCAAGATCCCCGCCAGCAAGGCGGGGCTGCGTGCGATCACCGACACGATCGCCGCGGGCATCTCGGTGAACGTGACCCTGATCTTCTCGCTGGCGCGCTACGCGGAGGTCATCGACGCGTACCTGACCGGCCTCGAACACGCCCGTGAGGCGGGTAAGGACCTGTCGCAGATCTTCTCGGTCGCGTCGTTCTTCGTGTCGCGCGTGGACACCGAGGTCGACAAGCGCCTCGGTGCGATCGGAACGGATGCCGCAGCCGCCCTGCGCTCGAGGGCGGGCGTTGCGAACGCCCGGCTCGCGTACGAGCTGTACGAGAAGGAGTTCGCGAGCGATCGCGCCAAGGCCCTGCTCGCCGCCGGCGCCAATACGCAGCGCCCGCTGTGGGCGTCCACCGGCGTGAAGGACCCGTCGCTGCCCGACACGCTCTACGTCGTCGACCTGGTGGCGCCGGGGGTCGTGAACACGATGCCCGAGAAGACCCTGGACGCCGTGTTCGACCACGCCGTCGTCGAGGGCGACTCCGTCACCGGCAACTACGCCGATGCGCACGCGGTCATCGACGGGCTGGCCGAGGTGGGCGTCGACTTCGACGACGTCACGCAGGTGCTCGAGGACGAGGGCATCGAGAAGTTCATCGCCTCGTGGCACGACCTGAAGGACACGGTGGCCACCGCTCTGTCGAACGCGCAGGGCTCGGCCCGGTGAGTTTCGAGATCCGCGTCAGCGGTCACGTCAAGCAGGTCGTCGACCAGACCCTGCCGGGTCTGGTCGACGACCTGCTTGCGTCCGGGCTCACCGCGCAGGACCCGACGCTGTGGGGTCCCGATGCGCAGGACGAGGCATCCCGCCGCCTCGGCTGGGTGCAGGCCGTCTCGGTCTCGCGCCCGCTCGTCGCCGAGATCACCGCGCTGCGCGACGAGTTCGCCGCTCGGGGTCTGACTCGCGTCGTGCTCGCCGGGATGGGCGGATCCTCGCTCGCCCCCGAGGTGATCGCCGCCACCTCAGGCGCCCCGCTCACGGTGCTCGACTCCACCGCACCCGGCCAGGTGCTTGCGGCGCTGCAGGGCGACGAGGGCGAGGGACTGGCCGAGACCGTGCTGGTCGTCTCGTCCAAGTCCGGCTCGACCGTCGAGACGGACGCCGCGAGGCGACTGTTCGAGACGGCGTTCCGCGACATCGGCGTGGACCCGGCCGAGCGCATCGTCGTGGTCACCGACCCGGACTCGCCGCTGGACGCGTCGGCGCAGGCAGCCGGCTACCGCGTCTTCCAGGCGGACCCCACGGTGGGCGGGCGCTACTCGGCCCTCACCGCGTTCGGGCTCGTGCCCGCAGGCCTGGCCGGCGTCGATCTGGACGAGTTGCTCGACGAGGCCGACGCCACCCTGCTCGAGGTGGCCATCGACAGCCCCGACAACCCCGCCCTGGTCCTGGCCGCCGCCATCGCGGGCGGCTCGCCGCGGCGCGACAAGCTGGCGCTGATCTCGGACGGAACGCACATCCAGGGCCTGCCGGACTGGATCGAGCAGCTGATCGCCGAGTCGACCGGCAAGGCCGGCACCGGCATCCTGCCCGTCGTCATGCTCCCGGTCTCGCCCGAGCTCGACGCACGCCCCGCCGACCTGCAGGTGGTGCGACTGGTCGACGAGGCGAACGAGTTCCACCTGTTCGACCGGCACGAGGGCGAGATCCTGGTGAGCGGGTCGCTGGGCGCCCAGTTCGTCGTCTGGGAGTACGCCACCGCGATCGCGGGTCGGATCCTCGGCATCGATCCGTTCGACCAGCCCGACGTGGAGTCGGCCAAGGCCGCGACGCGCGGCCTGCTGGCCGGTCCGCCCGCGCACACGCCCCCCGCGTTCTCGGTCGATGGCGTCGAGGTGCGCGTCTCGGATCCGGCGCTGGCCGCCTCGGGCACCCTCGAGGGCACGCTCGATGCGCTCTGGTCCCACCTCGGGCCGGACGGCTACGTGGCGATCCAGGCGTACGTCGACCGGGTGCGCATCCCCGAGCTGTCGGGCCTGCGCGAACTCGTCGCCGCCGACGCGAACCGGCCCACGACGTTCGGCTGGGGTCCGCGCTTCCTGCACTCGACCGGCCAGTACCACAAGGGCGGTCCCGCCAACGGCGTGTTCCTGCAGATCGTCGAGCGCACCGACCCGGACGTGCAGATCCCGGGGCTGCCGTTCACCTTCGGACGCCTGATCACGGCCCAGGCCGCGGGCGACGCCCGGGTGCTGGCCGACCACGGCCGCCCCGTCGTGAGCCTGACCCTGACCGATCCGACGGCCGAAGTGCTCGCGCTCTTCGAGGCCGCCCAGTAGGAGCCGCATGACTGTGGAGATCACCCGGGACGTCAATCCCCTGCGCGACCCGGACGACCGGCGCCTGAACCGCATCGCCGGCCCCAGCGCCCTGGTCATCTTCGGCGTGACCGGCGACCTGTCGCGCAAGAAGCTGATGCCGGCCGTGTACGACCTGGCCAACCGCGGCCTGCTGCCGCCGGGGTTCGCCCTGGTCGGCTTCGCGCGCCGCGACTGGGCCGACCAGGACTTCGCGGCTGTCGTGTACGACGCGGTGCGCATGCACGCCCGCACCGAGTTCCGCGAGGAAACGTGGCAGCAGCTGCTGCAGGGCATCCGGTTCGTCTCGGGCGAGTTCGACGACCCGGCCGCGTTCCGCCGTCTGCGCGAGACCGTCGAGAAGCTCGACGTCGAGCGCGGGACGATGGGCAACCACGCGTACTACCTGTCGATCCCGCCGCGGGCGTTCGGGGTCGTGGCCCAGCAGCTGAAGAGCTCGGGCCTGGTCGACGACACCGCCGATCAGCCCGACCGCTGGCGGCGCGTCGTGATCGAGAAGCCGTTCGGCAACGACCTCGCCTCGGCACGCGAGCTCAACCGGGCGCTGCGCAGCGCCTTCCCGGCCGACGCGATCTTCCGCATCGACCACTATCTCGGCAAAGAGACGGTGCAGAACATCCTTGCGCTGCGCTTCGCGAACGAGCTGTACGAGCCGATCTGGAACCGCAACTACGTCGACCACGTGCAGATCACGATGGCCGAGGACATCGGCGTCGGCGGACGCGCCGGGTACTACGACGGCATCGGCGCGGCGCGCGACGTGATCCAGAACCACCTGCTGCAGCTGCTCGCGCTCACCGCGATGGAGGAGCCGATCTCGTTCAACGCGCGGGACCTGCGCACCGAGAAGGAGAAGGTGCTCGCCGCCGTCACCCTCCCCGACGACCTGGCGCAGGCCACCGCCCGCGGCCAGTACGGCGGCGGCTGGCAGGGCGGCCAGCAGGTGCGCAGCTTCCTCGACGAGGACGGGATGGATCCGCACTCCACGACCGAGACGTACGCCGCCATCAAGCTGGGCATCAACACCCGCCGCTGGGCGGGCGTGCCGTTCTACCTGCGCACCGGCAAGCGCCTGGGCCGGCGGGTCACCGAGATCGCCGTGGTCTTCAAGAAGGCGCCCGAGCACCTGTTCAGCCGCTCGCAGACGTCCGGACTCGGGCAGAACGCCCTGGTGATCCGGGTGCAGCCGGACGAAGGCGTGACGATCCGCTTCGGCTCGAAGGTGCCCGGCGCGGGTACCCAGGTGCGCGACGTGACGATGGACTTCGGCTACGGCCACGCCTTCACCGAGGCGAGCCCTGAGGCGTACGAACGGCTCATCCTCGACGTGCTGCTGGGCGACCCGCCGCTGTTCCCCCGGCACGAGGAGGTCGAGCTGAGCTGGAAGATCCTCGACCCGATCGAGCAGCACTGGGCGGCGACCGGCGGCCCTCTCGAGCAGTACACCCCCGGCGGCTGGGGTCCGCGCTCTGCGGATGACCTGCTGGCCCGCGACGGCCGCACGTGGAGGCGCCCATGATCATCGATCTGCCCGACACGAACGTCAGCAAGATCGCCAAGGCCCTCGTCAACGTCCGCGAAGAGGGCGGCGCGGTCGCCCTCGGGCGCGTGCTCACGCTCATCATCCTCGTGCGCCACGGCGCCGAAGAAGAGGTGATCGAGGCGGCCAACGACGCCTCGCGCGAGCACCCGATGCGCGTGATCGTGCTGATGAGCGACCCGCATGGACCGGACGCCGATGCCGACCCCCGCCTCGACGCCGAGATCCGCGTCGGCGGCGACGCCGGGGCGAGCGAGGTCATCGTGCTGCGCGCGTACGGAGCGGCCGGCAACAATTCTGAGAGCCTCGTGACCGGTCTGCTGCTGCCCGACGCCCCGGTGGTGGCGTGGTGGCCGCGTGAGACGCCCAAAGAGCCGTCGCGCTCGTCGGTCGGCCGGATCGCCCAGCGCCGGATCACGGATGCCGCGACCCAACCCGATCCGTCCGCCTGGGTCTCGAGCCTCGGCGGGCACTACGCCCCCGGTGACACCGACCTGGCCTGGACGCGCGTCACGCGTTGGCGCGAGCAGCTGGCGGCCGTACTCGACCAGCCGCCGTACGAGCCGGTCACGGCCGTCGAGGTGCGCGGGGCGTCCGACTCGCCCTCCACGACGCTGCTGGCGGCTTGGCTGCGACTGACCCTGCAGGTGCCGGTCACGTGGACCTATCTCGGACCCGACGAGTGGGCGGGCGGCATCAAGTCCGTGCGGCTGACCCGCGCCAGCGGCGACATCCTGCTCGAACGTCCCATTCCCGGCGTCGCCGTGCTCACCCAGCCCGGCCAGCCCTCGCACGAGCTCGCCTTCCCCCGTCGCACGTTGCGCGAGTGCCTCGCCGAGGAACTGCGCAGCCTCGACCCCGACCTGCTGTATGGTCGCGTCATCACCGACGGCTGCGCGATGCTCGTCGGAGAGCGGAGGAGCCATGAGTGACCGCGGGACCGACAAGCAGGGGGCCGAGAAGCGGGTCGTGGTCAGTCCGGACGCGGCGGCACTGGCCGCCTCGGTCGCCGATCGCTTCTACGATCGGCTGGGCAAACGGGTGCGCGCCGGCAAGACCGTGCACGTCGCGTTGACCGGCGGAGGCACGGGCACGGCCGTGCTGCGCGCCGTGGGAGATCACCCCGAGAGCCGCACTTTCGACTGGTCGCGCGTGCACTTCTGGTGGGGCGACGAGCGATTCGTGGCATCCGACTCGCCCGACCGCAACGACGTCGGCGCCACCGACGCCCTGCTCGGCCGCATCGATGTACCGGCGGGCAACGTCCACCGCATGCCCGCCGCTGACCAGGGCCTCGGGCTCGATGAGGCCGCCGCGGCGTACGCGACCGAGCTCGCCGCGTACGGTCCGCCCGAGACGACGGCCACCGGCGTCCTCACCGGCGCCTGGCCGTCGTTCGACATCTGCTTCCTCGGCGTGGGCCCCGACGCGCACATCGCGTCGCTGTTCCCGGACCGCGACGAGATCCGCATCACCGACCGCGCCGCGGTCGCCGTGCGCGATTCGCCGAAACCGCCGCCCGAGCGGATCAGTCTGACCCGTCCGGTCCTCAACTCGTCGAACCGCGTCTGGCTGGTGCTCGCGGGGACCGACAAGGCCTCGGCGCTCGGGCTCGCGCTCGCGGGCGCGAGCTACCACAGCGTACCGGCCGCCGGCGCCAAGGGGCGACGTCGGACGATCTTCTTCGTCGACGAGGCCGCGGCGGGCAAGGTGCCGCCGGAGCTGATCGACGGGACGTACTAGCCCGGATTACTGGCCGCGGCGCTCGCGCAGCTGCTTCAACGCGTCGTCCAGCAGCGCTTCGGCCTCTTCGTCGGTGCGACGCTCCTTGACGTAAGCCAGGTGCGTCTTGTACGGCTCGGCCTTCGCCATCGCGGGCGGGTTCTGCTTGTCGCGCCCGGCCGGCAGGCCGGAGTGCGGCGAGTCGATCGTGTCGGGGATCTCTTCGTCGGCGATGCCGGCGGCGAAATAGCGCACGGTCTCGTTGCCCAGCGCATCCCAATACGACACGGCCACGCGCTCCGCGTGGAATCCGTGGTCTTGCTCCCCCATGGGACCGGCGCCCACACGGGTGCCGCGGATCGCGTTTCCGCCCACGGCCATGTCAGATCCCCTGCAGCTTCGCGAGCAGGCCGAGAGCCACGATCGAGACGAACCACGCCAGCGCCAGAACCACCGTGAAGCGGTTGAGGTTGCGCTCGGCCAGCCCCGAGGACCCCAGAGACGAGCTCATGCCGCCGCCGAACATGTCGGACAGACCGCCGCCGCGGCCCTTGTGCAGGAGGATGAGCAGAGTCAGCAGGAGGCTCGTGATGCCGAGCAGCACCTGCAGAACGAACTCGAGGATTTCCACGCTGTGCCTTTCGCGTCGGGTCGGTCGGCGCCGTGCCGGTAGGCCCCGGCGGCCGACCTCGTCAAGTATAGAGGACGGGTGCGGCCGAACCCGCCCTCGGCGGCGGGCCGCACCCGTGCTCACACGCCGACGTGCTTGCGGTAGCGGATGATCGCGGCGAACTCCTCGGGCACGAGGCTCGCCCCGCCCACCAGGGCGCCGTCCACGTCGGGCTCGCGCATGAACCCCGCGATGTTCGCCGACTTCACCGATCCGCCGTACAGGATGCGGGTCCGCTCGGCCGCGTCGTCGCCGATCGCCGCCGCGACGACATCGCGCAGCTTGGCCGCCACATCCTGCGCCTGCTGCGGCGTCGCCGCCTGGCCGGAGCCGATGGCCCAGACCGGCTCGTACGCCACGACCACCTCTGCGCCCTTCTTGACGCCGGCGAGGGCCGCCGTCAGCTGCGCGACCGGGACGGCGCTGGCGCCGTGCGCCTCGAGGTCCTCGGCGGTCTCGCCGACGCAGATCACCGGCACGAGTCCGTGCTTGAGGGCGGCGGCCACCTTCGCGGCGACGACCTCGTCGGTCTCGGCATGATAGGCGCGACGCTCGGAGTGCCCGATGATGACGTACCGGCAGGCGAGTTTGGCCAGGAACGCCCCCGACACCTCACCCGTGTACGCGCCGGAGTCGTGCGCGGACAGGTCCTGCGCACCGAGCTCGAACGGGATCTTGTCGGCGTCGAGCAGCGTCTGCACCGTGCGCAGGTCGGTGAACGGCGGGAACAGGCCGACCTCCACCGAGTCCGCCTCGTGCTTGGCGTCCTTCAGCGCCCAGTGGAGCTTCTGGACGAACGCGACCGCCTGCAGGTGGTCGAGGTTCATCTTCCAGTTGCCCGCGATCAGCGGCGTGCGTCCGCCGCGGTCGTTCACTGCTCCCACCCCAAAACCTCCAGTCCGGGCAGCTTCTTGCCCTCCAAGAACTCCAGACTCGCGCCGCCGCCGGTCGAGATGTGTCCGAAGCGGTCGTCGTCGAATCCGAGCTGACGCACCGCGGCGGCCGAGTCGCCCCCGCCGACCACGCTCAGTCCGCGGACCTCGGTCAGCGCCTCGGCGACGGCCTTGGTCCCCGCCGCGAACGCCGGCATCTCGAACACGCCCATGGGGCCGTTCCAGAAGACCGTCGTGCTCTCCCGGACGGCTGCCGCGAAGCTGTCGGCGGTGCGCGGGCCGATGTCCAGGCCCATTCCGTCGGCGCCGAAGGGCGTGTCCTCGAGTGCGTCGGCGTCGGCCACGACATGGTCGGCGTCGGCGGAGAAGGATGCCGCCATCACGGCGTCGACCGGAAGGACGATCTCGATCCCCCGCTCGCGGGCCTGCGCGAGGTACCCGCGCACCGTGTCGAGCTGATCGGCCTCGAGCAGGCTCTTGCCCACGCGGTGGCCCTGTGCGGCGAGGAACGTGAACATCATCCCGCCGCCGACCAGCAGCGTGTCCACGCGCGGAAGGAGGTGCTCGATGACGCCGAGCTTGTCGCTGACCTTCGAGCCGCCCAGGACGACCGCGTACGGGCGCTCGGGGTTCTCAGTGAGGCGGTCGAGGACGTCGACCTCCTTCTCGATCAGCAGCCCCGCCACCGAGGGGATCAGCTGGGCGAGGTCGTAGACGCTCGCCTGCTTGCGGTGCACGACGCCGAAACCGTCCGAGACGAGCGCGTCGCCGAGGGTCGCCAGCTGACGCGCGAACTCCGCGCGCACGGCGTCGTCCTTCGACGTCTCGCCGGGGTTGAACCGCAGGTTCTCGATGACGGCGACGTCGCCGTCGCCGAGCGAGGCCACAGCCTCGCGGGCCGACTCGCCCACCGTGTCGCGGGCGAACGCGACCGGCTGGCCGAGCAGCTCAGACAGCCGCTGTGCGACGGGGGCGAGGCTGTACTTCGGGTCGGGCGCCCCGTCGGGCCGCCCCAGGTGGGAGCAGACGACGACGCGGGCGCCCTGGTTGATCAGGGCGTTGAGGGTCGGCAGCGACGCGCGGACGCGGCCGTCGTCCGTGATGACCCCGTCCCGGAGAGGGACGTTGAGGTCACAGCGGACGACGATCCGCGCACCGGCGAGCGGACGCCCCAGACGCGACGAAAGGGTGTCGAGGGTGCGCAGGGCCATGTCTTTCCGGCGATCCTCAGAGGCGCTCGACGACGTACTCGGTCAGGTCGACGAGGCGGTTGGAGTAGCCCCACTCGTTGTCGTACCAGCCCGAGACCTTCGCGAGGTTGCCGCTGACGTTCGTCAGCTCGGCGTCGAAGATCGACGAGTGCGGGTCCAGCTGGATGTCGCTGGAGACGATCGGGTCCTCGGTGTAGGCGAGGTAGCCCGCCAGGCGGCCCTCGCTCGCTGCGGCACGGTAGGCGGCGTTGACCTCGTCGGCGGTGAGTCCGGCGCGCTCGGTGACGACCGTCAGGTCGACGATCGACCCCGTCGGCACCGGAACACGGTACGACGAGCCGCTCAGCTTGCCGTTCAGCTCGGGCAGCACCAGGCCGATCGCCTTGGCGGCCCCGGTCGAGGCCGGGACGATGTTGATCGCCGCGGCGCGCGCCCGGCGCAGGTCCTTGTGCGGGCCGTCCTGCAGGTTCTGGTCGGCAGTGTAGGCGTGCGCGGTCATCATGAAGCCGCGCTCGATGCCGAACGCATCGTTGAACACCTTCGCAAGCGGGGCGAGGCAGTTCGTCGTGCAGGACGCGTTGGAGATGACGTTCATCGTGGCGGGGTCGTAGGTGTCCTCGTTCACGCCCATCACGAACGTGGCGTCGGCACCCGTCGCCGGGGCAGAGATGATGACCTTCTTGGCTCCGCCGGCGAGGTGCTTCGCGGCATCCTCTGCCTTCGTGAAGCGGCCCGTGGACTCGATCACGACGTCGACGCCGAGTTCGCCCCACGGGAGGGCCCCGGGGTCGCGCTCTTCGAACACGCGGATGCTCCTGCCACCCACGGTGATCGCATCACCGTCGTACGACACGGCCTCGGACAGGCGACCGCCGACCGAGTCGTAGGTCAGGAGGTCTGCCAGCGTGCGGTTGTCGGTGAGGTCGTTGACCGCGACGATGTCGAGGTCAGCGCCCTGCGCGAGCGCCGCGCGAAGGTAGTTGCGTCCGATGCGGCCGAAGCCGTTGATTCCGATCTTCACAGTCACGGAATTTCTCCCAGGTGTTGTGCGCGAGATGCGCGGTTTCTTCTCGGAGGGACAACGGCGTCCCGACGGGTATCCCGCCGGGACGCCCGTACTCGCTATGACAGTACCAGCAGGCCCGAGGTCTTCTCACGGGCTGTGACGAAGCGCTGCGCGACGTTCTCCCAGTTCGCGATGTTCCACACGGCCTTGATGTAGTCGGCCTTCACGTTGAGGTAGTCGAGGTAGAACGCGTGCTCCCACATGTCCAGCTGGAACAGCGGGATCGTCCCCTGCGCGGTGTTGCCCTGCTGGTCGAACAGCTGCTGCACGATCAGCTGCTGGCCGATCGGGTCCCAGCTGAGCACCGCCCAGCCCGAACCCTGGATGCCGGCCGCCGCCGCGGCGAAGTGGGCCTGGAACTTGTCGAAACCGCCGAAGAACTCGTCGATCGCGGCACGCAGTTCGCCCTCGGGCTCGCCGCCGCCGTTCGGCGACAGGTTGGTCCAGAAGATCGAGTGGTTCACGTGCCCGCCGAGGTTGAACGCGAGGTCCTTCTCGAACTTGTTGACGTTCGCCAGATCTCCGGAATCACGGGCCTCGGCGAGCTTCTCCAGAGCGGTGTTCGCACCGGCGACATACGCCGCGTGATGCTTATCGTGGTGAAGCTCCATGATCTTGCCGCTGATGTGCGGCTCGAGCGCAGCGTAGTCATAGGGCAGGTCCGGCAACGTGTACTTCGCCATGTTCTCTTCTTCCTGTCGGCGCCGCGCCGAATGACGGAGACAAGTGCGCTCCGGAGCGCAGCGAGGGTGACGTCTTCATCCTACTGAGGACCGGCGCCCGGGGCCGAGGGTCGTGTCGCATGACGATCCCACTGCACACCGCCGCGCGGGCCCCGACGGAGCGTCAGCCGATGGCGCCGGCCGGAACGGCCGACTCGGTGCCCGGGATGCCCTCGACCTCGGCCTTCTTGTCGGCCATCGCCAGCAGCCGCCGGATGCGGCCGGCCACGGCGTCCTTCGTGAGCGGCGGCTCGGCGTGGTGCCCCAGCTCGTCGAGGCTCGCGTCGCGGTGCGCGAGACGCAGGCGCCCGGCCTCTTCGAGATGCGTCGGCACCTCGTCGCCGAGGATCTCCAGGGCCCGCTCCACGCGCGCGCATGCGGCGACCGCGGCCTGCGCGGAGCGTCGCAGGTTCGCATCGTCGAAGTTCACGAGACGGTTCACGCCGGCGCGCACTTCGCGGCGCTGGCGGATCTGGTCCCAGGCGGCGGCGGCCCGGACGGCGCCCATGGCCGCGAGGGCGGCACGGATCGCCTCGGCGTCACGCACGACCACCCGCGGGATGCCGCGCACCTCGCGCGCTTTGGCGGCCACGCCCAGGCGGTGCGCCGCTCCCACCAGGGCCATCCCCGCCTCGGACGACGGGCACGACACCTCGAGCGCGGCCGACCGGCCGGGGTCGGTGAGCGTTCCGGCGGCCAGGAACGCGCCGCGCCACACCGCGGCGAGGTCGGGCCGTGAACCGGTCGTGAGCTTGTTCGGAAGGCCGCGCACCACGCGTCGGCGCTGGTCGAGCAGGCCGGTCTGGCGGGCCAGGGTCTCGCCCGCCTCGATCACGCGCACGGCGTAGCGAGGACCGCCCGCGGCGACCGAGCCCTGGACATGCACGAGCTCGGGGCGCACGCCGTACAACTCCATGAGCTCGCGGGCGGTGCGCCGGGCCAGGTGGTCGGAGTCGAGTTCGGCCTCGACCGCGACGCGGCCGGCGATCGAGTGCAGTCCGCCCGAGAAGCGCAGCAGTGAGGTGAGCTCGGCGACGCGAGCGGTCGGGCGCGGGTCGCGCACGGCGATGAGCTCGGCTTTCACATCGGCAGTCAGCGGCACGGTGCTCCTCGTCGGCAGGCGTTCGGATCGGACGTTCCAGCCTACCCGCGCTACTCGCGTCCCATGTCGCGATGAGCGACGCGGACGGCGACGCCGGGGACGGTCGAGAGCCGGTCGGCCAGCGCCGCGGCCATGGTGACCGACCGGTGCTTGCCGCCGGTGCAGCCGATGGCGATGACGCTGTGCCGCTTGTTCTCGCGCTGATAGCCTTCGAGCACCGGGGTGACGGCGCGCGTGTACGCATCCAGGAACTCGGTGGCGCCCGGCTGCGCGAGCACGAACTCCCGCACCGCGTCGTCCTCGCCGGTCTGCGCCCGCAGGTCCTCGACCCAGTACGGGTTGGGCAGGAAGCGCATGTCGGCGACCATGTCGGCATCGACCGGGATGCCGTACTTGAATCCGAAGCTCATGACGGTCAGGGTGTGACGCGCGGCGCCCGTCTCCCGGAACAGATCGACGACATGCGTCGCGAGTTGGTGCACGTTGAAGTCGCTGGTGTCGATGACGACGTCCGCGCTCTCGCGGATGGCGGTCAGCCGTTCGCGCTCGCGACGCAGACCGTCGACGATCGTGCCGTCCCCCTGCAGCGGGTGGGGGCGGCGCACGGACTCGTAGCGACGCACCAGCACATCGTCCGAGGCATCCAGGAACACCACCCGCACCTGCCCGCGGACCGCACGCAGCGCGCGCGTCACCTCGGGCAGGTCGGTGAACAGTCCGCCGCCGCGGACGTCGACGACCGCGGCGACGCGCGGGAGGGATGCCGCGGCCATGCCGGACAGCTCGAGCAGCGGTCGCAGCATCTGCGGCGGCAGATTGTCGACGACGTACCAGCCCATGTCCTCGAGCGCGTCGGCGACGGTCGAACGCCCCGCCCCCGACATGCCGGTCACGATCAGGATCTCGCCCGCCTCGTCCTGCGCGTCCTCACTCATCGCTCCCCCTCGCCCCCACCCTAGTGGGGGGCGCTAACGGCGCGCCAAGCGGGCGTGCACGCTGGCGGCGAGGGTGGGCCCGATGCCGGGCAGCTCGGCGATCTGCTCGGGGGTCGCCTCGCGCAGCGCGGTGACCGATCCGAAGTGGCGCAGCAGCGATCTGATGCGGGCGGGGCCCAGCCCCGGGATCTCGGCCAGGACCGTCCCGATGTCGCGCTTGCGGCGCTTGCGCTGGTGCGTGATGGCGAACCGGTGGGCCTCGTCGCGCAGTCGCTGCAGCAGGTACAGCGCCTCGGAGGTGCGCGGCAGGATCACCGGGAAGTCCTGGTCCGGCAGCCACACCTCCTCGAGCCGCTTCGCGATGCCGCACAGCGCGATCTCGGGATGCCCGGCGTCCGCGAGGGCGCGCGCGGCGGCCGCGACCTGCGGCTGCCCGCCGTCGACGAGCAGCAGCTGCGGTGGATAGGCGAAGCGGCGCTTCTTGCCGTTGTCGGCCTCCGGCTCGTCGGGCACGTCGAGGTGCGCGAGCCGGCGCATGAGCACCTGGTACATCGAATCGGTGTCGTCGGTGGTGTCGGATACTCCGAACGAGCGGTACTGGTCCTTGCGCGGCAGGCCGTCTTCGAACACCACCATCGACGCGACCACGTTGGTGCCCGACAGGTGCGAGATGTCGTAGCACTCGATCCGCAGCGGCGCCTCGATCATGCCCAGCGCCTCTTGCAGATCGGTCAGGGCCTGGGTGCGCGCGACGTAGTCGCTCGTGCGCCGGGTCTTGTGCAGCATCAGCGCCTGCTGGGCGTTGCGGGTGGCAGTGCCCATGAGGTCTGCCTTGCGCCCGCGCTGCGCGACCGCGATCGTCACCTTGCGGCCGCGCTTCTCGCGCAGCCAGGCCTCGAGCTCGGGCGCGTCCTCGGGCAGCTGCGGGACGAGGATCTGCCGCGGGATGTCGACCGCGTCCGCGTCGCCGTACACGCGCTGCAGCACCTGATCGATCAGTTCGCCCGAGCTGATGTCGAGCTCTTTCTCGATCGTCGTGGCGCGCACTCCGCGCACACGGCCCCCGCGCACGATGAAGCGCTGCACGGCCGCGGCGAGCTCGTCTTCGGCAATGCCGAACAGGTCGGCGTCCATGTCGGATGACAGCACCAGCGCGCTCTTGCTCAGCACGGCGTCGATCGCCTCGAGCTTGTCGCGGTAGGCCGCGGCGGCCTCGTAGTCCATCGCGGCGGCGGCCGCCTTCATCTTGCGCGTCAGGTCGATCCGGAAGCGCTCGTCGCCGCCGGAGAGGAAGGCGATGAAGTCGTCGACGATGGCGCGGTGCTCCTCGATCGTGACCCTCATCGAGCACGGGCCGCCGCACCGTCCGATCTGGCCGGGGAAGCAGGGGCGGCCGGTGGCCATCGCGCGCTTGTACGACGCGTCACTGCACGTGCGGATCGGGAAGACCTTGATCATCAGGTCGATCGTGTCGTGCACGGCCCACACCTTCGGGTATGGGCCGAAGTACTTGGCGCCCTTGATCCGATGGTTTCGCGTGACGATCACCCGGGGCGCCTCGTCGGCGAGTGTCACGGCGAGGAACGGGTAGGACTTGTCGTCCTTGTAGCGCACGTTGAACTGCGGCTTGAACTCCTGGATCCACATGAACTCCAGCTGCAGCGCCTCGACGTCGCTGCCCACCACCGTCCACTCGACGGAGGCCGCCGTGGTGACCATGCGGCGGGTGCGCTCGTGCAGCGTGTGCAGCGGCGCGAAGTAGTTCGACAGCCGCGCGCGCAGGTTCTTCGCCTTGCCGACGTAGAGGATGCGACGGTCCCGGTCGCGGAACCGGTACACCCCGGGTTCGGTGGGGATCTCACCCTGCTTCGGCTTGTAGGCGAGCTGATCGGCCACCGCCGATCACCCGGCCTTGCGCTGCGCCGACACGTCCAGCATCTCGGCGAGGAACTCCCCGGTGTGCGATCCCTCGATGCGCGCCACCTGCTCGGGCGTGCCGATGGCCACCACCGTCCCTCCCCCGGCGCCGCCCTCGGGCCCGAGGTCGATGATCCAGTCGGCCGACTTCACGACGTCGAGGTTGTGCTCGATCACGATGACGGTGTTGCCCTTGTCGACGAGGCCGTTGAGGACGTCGAGGAGCCGCTGGACGTCCTCGAAGTGCAGTCCGGTCGTCGGCTCGTCCAGGACGTACGCGGATCGACCGTTGGACCGGCGCTGCAGCTCGGTGGCGAGCTTCACGCGCTGGGCCTCCCCGCCCGAGAGCGTGGTGGCGGACTGGCCGAGCCGCACATAGCCGAGGCCGACGTCCACGAGCGTGCGCAGGTAGCGGTGGATCGCCTGGATGGGCTCGAAGAACTCCGCCGCTTCGGAGATCGGCATCTCCAGCACCTCGGCGATGTTCTTGCCCTTGTAGTGGACGGCCAGCGTGTCGCGGTTGTACCGCTTGCCGTGGCACACTTCGCAGTCCACGTACACGTCGGGCAGGAAGTTCATCTCGATCTTGATCGTGCCGTCGCCCGAGCACGCCTCGCACCGGCCGCCCTTGACGTTGAAGCTGAACCGTCCCGGACGGTAGCCGCGCGCCTTAGCCTCGGGCGTCTCGCTGAACAGCGTGCGGATGCGGTCGAACACGCCGGTGTAGGTGGCGGGGTTCGAGCGCGGCGTGCGCCCGATCGGCGCCTGGTCGACGTGCACGACCTTGTCGAGGCCGTCGAGGCCCGTGACCCGGGTGTGCTTGCCGGGAACGGTGCGAGCCCCGTTCAGCCGCGACGCGAGCACCTGATACAGGATGTCGTTCACCAGCGACGACTTGCCCGAGCCGCTGACGCCGGTGACGGCCGTGAACACGCCGAGCGGGAAGTCGACCGTCACGTTCTTCAGGTTGTTCTCACGCGCACCGACCACGGTCAACTGGCGCTTCTTGTCGATCTTGCGGCGCTTGGCGGGGACGGGGATCTCGCGTCGGCCGGCCAGATAGTCGCCGGTGAGCGACGCCCGCTCCTGCAGCAGCGACTCGAGCGGGCCCGAGTGCACCACCCTGCCGCCGTCCACGCCCGCACGGGGCCCGATGTCGACGATCCAGTCCGCGGCGTGGATCGTCTCTTCGTCGTGCTCGACCACGATGAGCGTGTTGCCGAGATCGCGCAGCGTCACCAGCGTCTCGATGAGGCGGCGGTTGTCGCGCTGATGCAGCCCGATCGACGGCTCGTCGAGCACGTACAGCACGCCGGTCAGGCCCGAGCCGATCTGCGTCGCCAGGCGGATGCGCTGCGCCTCGCCGCCCGACAGCGAGCCGGCCGAGCGGCCGAGGTTGAGATAGTTCAGGCCGACCTGGATCAGGAAGTCCAGGCGCAGCCGGATCTCGCGCAGCACCTGAGCGGCGATCTTCGCCTCGCGCGCGGTCAGCTCGAGCGCCGCGAAGTACTCCTGCGCATCGGCGAGGCTCAGCCGCGACGCATCGGCGATCGACCGGCCGTGCACCGTCACCGCGAGCACCTCGGGCTTCAGCCGGGCTCCGTCGCACACCGGGCACGGTACTTCGCGCAGGAACTCCGACCAGCGCTGCCGCTGGGTGTCGGACTCGGCCTGCATGTACTGCCGCTCGATGTACGGCACGACGCCTTCGAATCCCGACGTGTACCGCATCTCACGGCCGTACCGGTTCTTCCACCGCACCGTCACCTTGAAGTTGTCGCCGCGCAGCACCGCCTCGCGGACGTCCTGCGGCAGCATGCGCCACGGGGTGTCCAGCGAGAAGCCGAGGTCGTCGGCCAGTCCCTCCAGCAGCCGCTCGTAGTACTGGAACAGCCCCTTGCCCTGGGTCGTCCACGGGATGATGACGCCTTCACGGATCGACAGGTCCTCATCGCCGAGCATGAGCTCGACATCCACCGACATGCGGGTGCCGAGCCCGGAGCAGGCGGGGCAGGCGCCGAACGGCGCGTTGAACGAGAACGTGCGCGGCTCGATCTCGGTCAGCTGCACGGGGTGGCCGTTCGGGCAGGCGAGCTTCTCAGAGAAGCTCTGCCAGGCGGCGTCGCCCGTCTCGTCGACGAAGTTGACCTGCACGATGCCGTCGGCCAGGCCCAGTGCCGTCTCGACCGAATCGGTGACGCGGCCGAGGATGCCGGGATCGGCCACCAGCCGGTCGACCACCACCGCGATGTCGTGCTTGTAGCTCTTCGTCAGCGTCGGCGGCTCGGCGAGCGAGACGAGGTCGCCGTCGACGACGGCGCGCGCGTAGCCCTTGGCCGAGAGCTCTTTGAACAGGTCGACGAACTCGCCCTTCTTCTGCGTCACGACCGGGGCGAGGATCTGATAGCGGGTGCGCTCGGGCAGCTCCATCAGCCGATCGGCGATCTGCTGCACGGTCTGGCGCTGGATCACCTCGCCGCATTCGGCGCAGTGCGGGATGCCGATGCGCGCCCACAGCAGGCGCATGTAGTCATGGATCTCGGTGATCGTGCCGACCGTCGAGCGAGGGTTGCGGTTGGTCGACTTCTGGTCGATCGAGACGGCCGGGCTCAGGCCCTCGATGAAGTCGACGTCGGGTCGGTCGACCTGCCCGAGGAACTGCCGTGCGTACGCGCTGAGCGACTCGACGTACCGTCGCTGCCCCTCGGCGAAGATCGTGTCGAAGGCCAGGCTGGACTTGCCGGAACCGGACAGACCGGTGAACACGACCAGGGAATCGCGAGGGATGTCGAGGTCGATGTCTTTCAGGTTGTGGACGCGCGCGCCGCGCACGCTCAGCTTTCCCGAGGAGCTACCGACACTTGCGACAGGGATGATGGGCACCCGTCAAGTCTATTTCGGGCCTCCGACACCGTTCTCGGCAGGGTGTTCGCCGTCAGCGTCGCCGCGCCAGCAACCACAGCATGACCACGATCGCGACTGCGCACAGTGCGACGGCGACCGCCGCGCCGCCGCCGCCCAGCGCGCCGCCGTACGCCGCGGACCTCGCCCACAGCGCCAGTGCCAGCACTGGCTGCGCCACGATCTCGATGAGCACCCAGCGCCGGGCCGGTGCGACGAGGGCGCGCAGCTGCAGCCGGCCACGGACCGGAAGGACCATGCAGAGGCCGGCCAGCACGTGCAGCAGGTGCACCGTTGCGACCGCGAGGTACGACCGCGGGTCGGCCAGGCTCGCCGGATGCGCGAGCTGGGCCAGTGCGATCACGAGCGCGGCACCCCACCCCAGCAGTCCCGCCGGCAGCACCGCGCCCCCGACCGCGAGCACGACGGCGATCACCGCGTACGGCAGCGGGGCGATCGCGAACGCGACGCAGGCGGCCGCCACGAGCGCGACCCGCACGGTCGCGAGCGGCACCCACGACCCCAGTTCGATGCGCGTATCGGTCCGCGTCCCCCGGCTGCGGGCGGCGCCCCGGGCATCGTGACGATCCGCGGCGACGCCCGCGGAAGGGACGCCGGCGGCCGTGCGGGGCGGCCCGCTCATCGCCGCCGCCGTACGCGGGTCATGGCACGCAGCGCCGCGGTGCGGGTACCGGCCGAGCCGTCCCAGGCGAGCACGTCGGCTCCCGTGGCGACGATGGCGGCGAGCCGGTCGGCGCGCATGCCCAGCACGATGCGGGATGCGGCGATCTCCTCGCGCCGCAGCCGCTCGCTGCGCAGCTGCGGCAGGACGTCCACCGCCAGCACCCGGTGCCCGGCCGCCCGCCACAGTTCGACCAGCCGCACGGGCTCGTCGTCGAGGAACGTCGACAGCAGTGCCACCAGGGCACCGCTGGGCACGAGCGGCGTGCGGTGCCGGGCCGCGCGCGGCTGCGGTGCCGCCGAGACGATCGCCTCGCGCAGGCGCTGGCGCTGGCGGGCGCCCGAGCCGCGCGGCACGGCCGACCCCAGCCGCGAGAGCAGTTGGAACGACACCTGGTCACCGGCATCCAGATACGCGCTGGCGATGCTCCAGGCCGCCTCGCGGGCGACGTCCATCGACGTCGGCACGGCCAGCGCGCGATCGCCGCGCAGCCAGTCGCCCACCATGCCGGTCACGTCCTCGCCGTCGTCCAGGACGAGCGCGACGTCGATGTCCGCGGTGGCGAACGTGCGGCGCACGAACAGGTCGCCCGGGCGGCGGGCGAGACGGGCGGTGGCCTTCCAGTCGATGCGCTGCAGCCGATCCCCGCTCGAGAACGGGTGGATGTCGCGGAACTCGCCGCCGTCGCCCGCGCGCGGGGCGTCGTGCGCACCGGTGAGCCCCGCCGGCACACGCGGCAGCGGCAGGAACGGCAGCGGCTGGGCGGGCGGCGTGATCCGTGCCGACAGACGCGAGACGGTGGATGCCGCGGCCGCCCAGGTCCCGTCGGCCCCGATCGGGCACGTCTCGCCGGCCACCAGCTGTTGATCGCCGGAGTGCACCGTGGCCAGTCGCATCGCGAAGGATCCGCGCGGGGCGGCGACGACCGCCCGATCGGTCCGATGCTCGAGCATCGACACCGTGACGACGGCGGTCTCGGCGCCCGGCGCGCGCACCTCGGCGCGGACCACGACCACGGGGTGTCGTACCGCCGACGGCTCGGCGTGCGCGCGCACCAGCGACGTGCGCGCGCGCCCGGTGCGCCGGCCGGCGCCCAGCGCCGCAGCCACGGCGGCGAGCAGGACGACCCCCGCCATCGCGAGGTCGGGCCGCCCGAAGCCGACGGCGACGGCGAGCAGGGCCACGCCCAGCCCCGCGCCCGCGAACGGCGCCGGCGACAGCGGCGCGCGCATCACACTGTGCCGCGCGCGACCGTCGGCGGAACGGCGACCTTCGCGGTGATCGCCTCGATCACGCGGGCCGGATCCGTCCCGGCCGCCCAGGCGGCCGGGGTCAGGGTGATCCGATGGGCGAGCACCGGCACCGAGACCCGCTTGACGTCGTCCGGGGTGACGTAGTCGCGCCCGTCGATGACGGCGATCGCGCGGGCCATGAGCATGAGGCCCTGCGAGCCGCGCGGGGACGATCCGACCTCGACGGACGCGTCCGAGCGGGTGGCCGAGGCCAGGTCGACGCAGTAGCGCAGGATGTCGGCATCCACGTGCACGCGCTCGACGCCCGCCTGCATCGCCAGCAGGTGCTCCGCGTCCACGACCTGGGCCACGCGGGCGACCTCGGTGCGTCGGGCGATGCGGTTCGCGAGGATGCGCTCCTCGCCCGTGCGGTCCGGATAGCCGACGCTCAGCCGCACGAGAAAGCGGTCCAGCTGCGCTTCGGGGAGCGCGTACGTGCCCTCGTACTCGATCGGGTTCGCCGTCGCGATCAGGTGGAACGGGCGCGGGAGCGCGAAGCTCGTCCCCTCGACGGTCACCTGCCCCTCGGCCATCGCCTCCAGCAGCGCGGACTGCGTCTTGGGGGCGGTGCGGTTGAGCTCGTCGGCCAGCAGCAGTCCCGTGAAGATCGGGCCCGGACGGAACTCGAACGTGCCGCTGTCCGGTGCGTACACGTAGGAGCCGGTGATATCCGAGGGCAGCAGGTCGGGCGTGCACTGCAGTCGGCGGAACGCCAGCCCCGACGCCTGCGCGAGAGACCAGGCGGCAAGGGTCTTGCCGAGGCCGGGAACGTCTTCGAACAGCACGTGGCCGCCGGACAGGATCGCCGCCAGGGCGAGGCGCAACGGCTCCTCCTGCCCGATGACGACCGTGCCCAGCTCGGTCAGGATCCGCTCGGCGATCTCGCCGACGCGGTCCGGGGCGAGCACCGTGCCGGCAGGCGGGGATGGCTGTGTCACTGCAGTCCTCTCGGCTCGCGGATCCGCGTCGGGGCGATGAGCTCCAAACGGTTCAGGCAGTACTCGACGTCGGAGATGCCCACCCGTGCGTCGCGGGACAATGCGGCCAGGGCGCGGGGCGTGATCAACTCCGAGATCCGCGCGGCGTCGGCGGGATCGTCCAGCTCGAGCCCCTGGCGGCGCAGGCGGGACTGCGCGAAGGCCCGCAGCCGCTTGCGCCCGGCATCCCCCACCTCGCCGCGGCGCCCCCGCAGCGACCACGCCGTCTGGCTGACCTCGGAACGCGTGCCGGGCCGGGGGTCGAGGACGGGGCGGACGAACAGCGGACGCTCGGCGTCGGCGAACCCCGCCCACGCCCCGCCGAACGCGGCGGTCAGGATCGCCGCCGCGAGTGCGAACGGCCACGCGACCCCGAAGAACCAGAGAATGCCGCCGATCAGCCCACCCATGACGGCGGCGCCGACCAGCACGCGCGTGCCGCTTTCGCTCATGCATCCTCCCGGCGCCCGGTGGTGGATCCCTCGTCTCGCGCATCATGCCACGAAGCCTGCAGGCGCAGCAGGCTCTCGCGCGCCGCGGCGACCGCGTCGGCGTCGGCGTCGCGCCCGCCGAATCGCACGTCCTGATAGAGGCGGAGCAGGCGCTGCGCGGCATTGCGATCGGTGTCGAAGCGCTGCACGACGCGTGCGGCGTGCTCGGCCGCCGTCTCGGCGTCGCCTCGCCCCGCACCGGCGAGCACGGCGGCGTCCTCGAGGCCCAGCCACGCCTGGACCACGGCGTCGGCGGGCGCGCGCGGCTCGTCCAGCAGCTCCAGCGCGCGGGCGATCCCGCGCCGCATGGCAGGGGCGGGCACGGCGACGTCGTCGGCCACCGAGCCGACCCCGGCATCGGTCACGGCGACGCGAGCCCGACGCACGCGGCGGCGCCGGTCGAGCACGCGCCGGACGATGAAGCGGACGATCAAGGCGAGCACGAGCACCGCGGCCGCGACGGCGAGCACCTCGAGGATGAGCAGGATGATGCGGCCGACCGTGTCGGATCCCTGCGGCATCCGGGGCGGCCCCGGTGCCTGCGTCGGCTGGGCGGGCATCGTCGGCTGCCACCGCGTCGGCGCGGGCACCCACTGTGGCGGTCCGACCTCGACCGGTCCGGTCAGAACGACGCCGGCCACCACGACCGTCCCGACGATCGCGACGGCCGCGATCAGCGGAGCGCGACCGATGCGAGACCTCACGCTCTCACGCTACCGGAGGGGCCGCGCACCTCAGGCGTGGCCGGCCTTCTCCATCGCCCGCAGCTCCTTCTTCAGGTCCTGCACCTCGTCGCGCAGCCGGGCGGCCAGCTCGAACTTGAGCTCACCGGCCGCGGCGAGCATCTGGCCGGTGAGGTCCGAGATCGTCTCTTCGAGCTGCTGCGCCCCTTCGGCGGCCAGGCCCTCGCGGCGCAGCCGCGGCGTCGGACTCTTGCCCTTGCCGCTCTTGGTCTTGGCCGCGTCGCGCTTGGACATCATCGACGCGGTGTCGGCGCCTTCACGCGCGAGCACCTCGGTGATGTCGGCGATGCGCTTGCGCAGCGGCTGCGGGTCGATGCCGTTCTCACGGTTGTAGGCGATCTGCTTCTCGCGCCGCCGCTCGGTCTCATCGATGGCGTTGCGCATCGAGTCGGTCATGTTGTCGGCGTACATGTGCACCTGGCCCGAGACGTTGCGGGCCGCACGGCCGATCGTCTGGATGAGCGAGGTGCCGCTGCGCAGGAACCCCTCTTTGTCGGCGTCGAGGATCGACACCAGCGAGACCTCGGGCAGGTCCAGACCCTCGCGCAGCAGGTTGATGCCCACCAGCACGTCGTAGACGCCGGCGCGCAGCTCCGTGAGCAGCTCGACGCGCCGCAGCGTGTCGACGTCGGAGTGCAGATAGCGCACCCGGACGCCGTGCTCGCCGAGGAAGTCGGTGAGCTCTTCGGCCATCTTCTTGGTCAGTGTGGTCACCAGCACGCGCTCGTCGCGCTCGACCCGCAGGCGGATCTCTTCGAGCAGATCGTCGATCTGGCCCTTCGAAGGCTTGACGACGATCTCGGGGTCGACCAGGCCCGTGGGGCGGATGATCTGCTCCACAATGCCGTCGGCCACACCCATCTCGTAGCGCCCCGGAGTCGCCGACAGGTACACGGTCTGCCCGATCCGCTCCTTGAACTCGTCCCACCGCAGCGGGCGGTTGTCCATCGCCGACGGCAGCCGGAACCCGTGCTCGACGAGGGTGCGCTTGCGCGAGGCATCCCCCTCGTACATCGCGCCGATCTGCGGGACCGTGACGTGGGACTCGTCGATCACGAGCAGGAAGTCGTCGGGGAAGAAGTCCAGCAGCGTGTGCGGCGGCTCGCCGGGCTGGCGACCGTCGAGATGGCGCGAGTAGTTCTCGATGCCCGAACAGAACCCCAGCTGCTGCAGCATCTCGAGGTCGAACGTCGTGCGCATGCGCAGCCGCTGCGCCTCGAGCAGCTTGCCCTGGCGCTCGAACTCGGCCAGGCGCTCGGCCAGCTCGGCCTCGATCGTGCCGATCGCGCGCTGCACGACGTCCGTGCCGGCCACATAGTGCGACGCCGGGAAGATCGGCACCGAGTCGAGCCTGCGCATGATGTCGCCGGTGAGCGGGTGCAGCATGTACAGCGCCTCGATCTCGTCGCCGAACAGCTCGATGCGGATCGCGTACTCCTCGTAGACCGGGATGATCTCGATCGTGTCACCGCGCACGCGGAAGTTGCCGCGCGAGAAGTCGACGTCGTTGCGGTTGTACTGCATCGCGATGAACTGGCGGATCAGTGCATCGCGGTCGTAGCGCTCTCCCACCTGCAGCGCCACCATCGCGCGCAGGTACTCCTCGGGGGCGCCCAGGCCGTAGATGCACGACACGGTCGAGACGACCACGACGTCGCGGCGGCTGAGCAGCGAGTTCGTCGTGGAGTGGCGCAGCCGCTCGACCTCGGCGTTGATCGACGAGTCCTTCTCGATGAAGGTGTCGGTCTGCGGGACGTACGCCTCGGGTTGGTAGTAGTCGTAATAGCTGACGAAGTACTCCACCGCGTTGTGCGGCATCAGCTCGCGGAACTCGTTCGCCAGCTGCGCGGCCAGAGTCTTGTTGTGCGCGAGCACCAGCGTCGGCCGCTGCACCTGCTCGATGAGCCAGGCCGTGGTGGCCGACTTGCCGGTGCCGGTGGCGCCCAGCAGCACGACATCCGTCTCGCCCGCATTGATGCGGGCGGCGAGGTCGGCGATCGCCTGCGGCTGGTCGCCGCTGGGGGCGTATGCGCTGACGACCTCGAACGGGCGGACGGAACGGGTGGGTTGCATCACACCAGGCTACGACCGGGTTCGGACATCCCGGCGTGCTCAGCGCGTCGCGGCGGATCCGTCCGACACCCGCGCCCACAGCGCATCCGTCTGGGCGCGGGTCTCCGCGAGGGTGCCGGACGTGTCGATCACGACGTCGGCCACCGCGAGCCGCTCGTCGTCGCCGGCCTGCGCCGCGATCCGCGACCGCGCCTCGTCGGCGGTCATGCCCCGCAGCGTCACGAGACGCTCCAGCCGCAGCTCGGCGGGCGCGTGCGCGACCACGACGAGGTCCCAGTCGTCGTCGCGTCCGGCCTCGATCAGCAGCGGCACGTCGTAGACGACGACCGCTGCCGGGTCCGCGGCGAACGCCGCAGCGAACCGGCGCGCCGACTCCGCGGCGACCGCCGGGTGCACGATCGCGTTCAGCCGTGCGATCCGGTCGGGATGGCCGAACACCAGCGCGCCCAGCCGCGCGCGAGCCAGCGACCCGTCGGACTCGATGACATCGGCGCCGAACTCGGCGGCGATCCGATCGAGCACGGGCGAACCCGGCCGCTGCACGTCGCGCACGATCGCGTCGGCGTCCACGACGACGGCGCCGTGTGCGGCCAGGCGCGCCGCCACCGTCGATTTGCCCGAGGCGATCCCGCCGGTGAGTGCGATGAGAGGCATGGGTCGAGGATGCCACGTCCGGGCGCCCCGGCGATGCCGGCGACATCCTGAGCGTGGCCCGAGCGGCGGCTGAGCGAGCGCGTCCAGCCTCGTCGTGGGTGCGGAACACCCCCGGGGCACCGTCGGTGCAGGGGTCGCCGCCGGCTTTGGGATCCTTCGGCGGGACCCGCGCCCGGCCCGCTTGGGGAAGCGGGCCGGGCCCCCGATATTCCCGTACGTGACGCGCGTCAGCTTCTTCGCTATCCTGGCGAGAGGGTCGGAAGATCGCGCCGCTGTGGGAGCGGATGCGTTGACCGCTGGGGGGTCATGTGCTGGATGCGCGCAGTGCCGTCGTCATAGAAGACGAGGAAGAAGTCCGAGTGCTGGTGGCGGCCGTGCTCGAACAGGCAGGGTTCGACGTGTCGACCGCCGGCGGCGGTCGTGAGGGGCTGGCGCTCGTGGAGAGCACCGAGCCCGTCGTCACCACGCTCGACCTGCACATGCCGGGGATGGACGGGATCGAGACGGCGCGGCGGATTCGCGCCATCAGTCCCACCTACCTCGTCATGCTCAGCGGGAGCACCGACGAGATCGACACGCTGCAGGGGCTGGAGGCCGGGGCCGACGACTTCATCGGCAAGCCGTTCCGCCCCCGCGAGCTGCGAGCGCGGATCGAGGCGATGCTCCGACGCCCTCGCGCGCACGCGTTCTCGCCGCCGGTCACCGAGTCGCGGGACGACGACGAGCACTGGCTCGAGCACCGCGGTCTGCGCCTGCATCCGCAGATGCGGGTGGCCGTGGTGGACGGGCGCGAGCTCGACCTCACCCGCAGCGAGTTCGACATCCTTGCCGACCTGCTCTCCAGCGGGCGCCGGGTGCGCTCCAAGAGCCAACTGGCCCTCATGCTGCGCGGCGAGCATCATGCGTCGACCACGTACGTCAGCGACAGCGACGCGCGCGCGATCGAAGTGCACATGGCCAATCTGCGCCGCAAGCTCGGCGACACGGCATCCCATCCCCGCTGGGTCGAGACGGTGCGCGGTGTGGGCTATCGGCTCACCGCTGCCGAGTGACGGTGTGCGACTTCTGCTCAGGATCGACTCAAGATCACAACCCTGAGATCGGCTTGAGGCCTGATTGAGTGCGGATTGAGGCACGGCTTCTACCTTCGGATCACCGCAGTGCGAGCCCGGGATCTCCCGGACACCCCGACGCTGCACTACTCGGCCCGAAAGGCAGAAATGATCCAGACATCCTCGACCCGCGCACAGCGCCGGTCCGCCCGCACCCACAAGCGCCGCCCGATCATCGCCGGTGCGCTGGCCCTGCTCGCCGTCGGCGGCGTGGGCGCGGCCCTCACGAGCGCCGCATGGACCGACAACGTGTTCTTCGCCGCTCCCGCCCAGGCCGCCACGTTCGACCTGCAGGGCTCGCTCGACAACACCACCTGGGTGCAGTCCGACAACGCCGACGCGGTCCAGCTCAGCGTGCCCGCCGCGACGTTCGCGAACATGCTGCCCGGTCAGACCCGCACGGTCACGCTGTACGTGAAGAACGCCGGTACGGCCAATGCCGCGATCACGGCGAGCGCGGGCTGGGCCACCGGCAGCACCTTCACGACAGCACCCACCATCGCAGTCAGCCCCGCCTCGACGAGTCTGACCGCCTCGGGCGCCTCGCAGACGACGACGATCACGCTGACCGTCACCGCGCCCGCCGACTGGGCTGCCACCAACCAGGGCAAGTCCGGCACGATCAGCGTCACCGTCGCGGGCACCGCCACGGCCTGATCGCCGGCCCGGACGACGCACCCCTTCATCGAACCGAAGAAACGAGCACGACATGATCGCACTGCACCGCATCGCCATCGGCGTCCTGTGGGCGCTGGCTGCCGTGGGGATCGCCTGCGGGATCGTCTGGGGCGCCACCGCCGCCGGCCTGATCAAGCCCCTCATCGTGATCTCCGGTTCGATGGAGCCGAACATCATGACCGGCGACCTGGTGGTCGACACTCCCGTCGACACCGGTTCGCTCGCGGTCGGCGATGTCGTGAGCCTGCCCAGCGCGCAGACGCACGACCTCGTCACGCACCGCGTCCAGTCGATCGTCCGGGACGGCGACGGCTACACGATCGTCCTCAAGGGCGACAACAACCGGTTCGTCGACGCGGTGGGGTACCACGTCGGCGAGCGCGTGTGGGCGCCTTCGCTGCGTCTGCCCGGCGCGGGCGCCGTCGTCCAGCGGATGACGGCGCCCCCGGTGGCGCTGGCCCTGCTGCTGGGCGTCGCCGCCCTGGTCGGGCTCGCCTGGATCACGCCGGCCACGCGCCGGGAAGAAGGAGAAGTGGATGCCTCGGCCGACGCGGCCGAGACTCCGCTGGACGACACACTCCCGGTGGGCTCGCGTCGCGAGCGGCGCGAGCCCACCGGGGCCACGGCATCGTGAACCCGACCGGTGCCGCGGCGATCAAGCGCCGGGCGGTGGGGCGAGGCAGGCGCGGACCTGCCCCCCGCCGCCCGGCGTGGGGCCGTGCCGCCGCGGGCCGAGCGGTGTTCGCGGCCGTCGTCACCATCGCGCTGCTGGGGGCGCTGACGGTCACGGCGGGAGTCGCCCACACGAGTGCGGCGTGGGCCGATCGCACATACGCCGCCGCACCCGTCTCGGCCGGCGCCTGGTCGGCGTTCGGCAGCTGCACCGCGATGACGGCGCAGAACACCCCGGTCGGCACGTGCACGATCGCCTCGATGACGTACGACGGTTCGGGCGCGGCCAACAAGCACCTGCGGACGTACACGATCACCTTCCAGGTGTCCGCGCCGAGCTCCATCGCCACCGTGTCGCTGTCAGCCGACCTGTCCACAGCCACGCGCAACAGCGACACGAGCATCGGCCCGTGGAACTGGGCGAACGCAATGACGCTTCCCAGCACGCAGTTCTCCCCCACCTCCGCATGCGCGGCCCTGCCCGCCGTCACGGGTCGCACCGCGGCCGGCCTGGCGTGGTCGAACACCACCGCGATCTCGTTCACATTGGCGGACTCCACCGCCGCCTTCTCGGGCAGACCGAGCTGTTCATGAGGAACGACACCCGTGCCCGGTAAAGCGTTCCGTCATGCGTTCTGGGATATCCTGACCGATGTCGCGGAGCCGAAATCCCCAGGGGCCTCGGCTCAGGAGGGGGAGTTCGTGGATCCGAGACGCATCGCCGTCGTCATCGAGGATGAGGCCGACATCCGTTCGCTGCTGTCGGACGTGCTCGAGCAGGCCGGCTTCACCGTGCACAGTGCGGGAAGCGGTGCCGAGGGCGTTGAGCTCGTCCGCGACGTACGCCCCGTGGTGACGACGCTCGACGTGAACATGCCGGGCATGGACGGGTTCGAGGCGACGCGCCGCATCCGCGCGATCAGCGAGACCTTCATCGTCATGCTGACGGCGCGCACGGAAGAGATCGACGCCCTCCAGGGGCTGGATGCCGGTGCCGACGACTACGTGACAAAGCCGTTCCGGCCGCGCGAGTTCCGCGCCCGCATCGAGGCGCTGCTGCGTCGCTCGCGCATGGGCGCCCCCGCCCCGGCGCATTCCGAACGGCCCGCCCCCGTCGCCACCACGCGGGAGCCGAACGCGCCGGTGGAGACGCCGGCCGAGACCGACGACGGGGACTGGCTCGAGCACAAGGGACTGCGGCTGAGCGTAGGCATGCGGCTCGCCTCGGTGGACGGCGTGCCGCTCGAGCTCACCCGCAGCGAGTTCGACATCCTCGCCGAGCTGCTCTCGGCTCGTCGCCGCGTGGTCGCCAAGAACGAGTTGGCGCTGATGCTGCGCGGCGAGCGCTACAACGGCACCGAGTTCGTCAGCGAGAGCGATGGCCGCGTCATCGAGGTGCACATGGCGAACCTGCGGCGCAAGCTCGGCGAGCGCCCGGCGCACCCGCGATGGATCGAGACGGTGCGCGGCGTCGGCTACCGGCTCACGGCGCGCTGACGTCCTCGTCCACCACGACCGCCGTCCCGACGCTGCCGGCTGCGCGACGCCCGGCAGCGCGCGCTGCGGCCACCGCCCGGTCCGTCGTCGCGCCGCCCGGTTGGGGCAGTGTCATGCCGACCCCGACCACGGGCACAACGCCCCCGCTGACCCGGCCGAGCCCGTCGACCAGGCCGCGGTAGAGCTGCCCTGCACGACGACGTGCATCCGGCCCGGACGTGGCCTGGAACGCGATCAGCAGCCCGGTCTCCCCGTCCTCGCCCACCAGCGCCATCGCGGGCACCAGCCGCAGCGCGCTCTCGCGGCACGCGTCGGCCACGGTATGGGCGACCTCGTCGCCGAACGCCATCGCGATCTGCGGCAGGTCGTCGATGCGCACCGAGACCACCGCGACCTGCTCGGCGCGATGCCCGGCGCGACTCAGTGCCTGGTCGAGGATCCGAAGGAACGAGCCGTACGGCAGCACGCCACCCGTTCCCAGCAGTGGCGCCGAGGCCGTGAGCAGCAGCCCGCGGTCTGCCGCGCGATCCGCCCGCAGAACGGACGTCACCACGACCGCCACGATGGTCAGGATCACGGTCAGAACGCTGGCCACCGCGACCCCGAAGTACGTGACGAACACGACCCCGTCGAAACCGCCGATCAGCACGGAGACGATGCGCCCGACGTAGAACAGCGCCTGCAGCCCGAGCACGCCCGCCAGTGCCCGCGCCGTGCGGTACTGGCCCATCTCCCCGCGCAGCGCCTCGGCGGCGCCCAAGCCCGCGAACACCATGAGCGCGACGAACATCCACAGCGCGCCCGCCCAGGACCCGGCATCCGGACTGTCCACGATGACCGCGACCGCCGCCCCCACCGCGACGACGGCCACGACGAGGGACGACGCGGTCATCCGCCGTGCGTTGAAGTACCGGCATCCGAGCCACATGCACCCGGTTCCGATCACGAACGTCGCGTTGCCGATGACCACGCTCCACATCGCGTGCGGGTCGTACGCCCAGACCATGTACGACAGCGTCGTCAGGATCGCCCCGAGAAACGCGAGCGACCACACCCGCCCGGCGCCGTCGTCGCGGCGCAGGAACGTCTCGGCGATGAAGAACACACCGCTGACGACCACGACGAGGGCTGTCACGAACGACAGCGTCACCTGATCGAGGACCATGCTCACTCCCCCTCCGGGACGGCGCCCCGCGCCTCGGGATCGTCCACCGACCGGGGCACCGCCACCCGTGGCGCCGGGGCCGATGCCGCGCGCGTCGCCGGCAGCCGCACCATGAACGTCGAGCCGACCTGCACGGTGCTGCGCACGGTGATGTCGCCCCCGTGCGCGCGCGCCAGCTGTCTGCTGATCGCGAGCCCCAGCCCCGTGCCCTTCCGGGTGCCGGTGCGGACGCTCTCAGCCCGGTAGAACCGCTCGAACAGGCTCCCCATCTCGGTGTCGGTCATTCCGATCCCGGTGTCTCGGACGAGGATCCACGTGGAGTCCCCGTCGGTCGTGCAGCCGATGGTCACCGTCCCACCCGCACGGTTGTACTTGATCGCATTGACGATCAGGTTATCCAGGATCTGTCGGATCCGGTGCGGGTCGGCATAGGCGGTCGCGGGCTCCACACCCGAGGCATCGAGGCCCACACCCGCCTCTTCGGCCCGGGGCACCAGGGACTCCACGGCCGCGGCCACGATGTCGGCGACGTCGGCGTACTCGGGCCTGATGGTGAGGTCGACCGATCGGGTGGAGTCGCTCGAGGCCGCCAGGATGTCGGCGATGATCCCGAGCAGCCGCTCCGCGTTGCGCTCGGCGATCTCCAGACCCCGCCGGGCGCCGGCGGGCACCTGTGGGTCGTCGATCGCGAGGTCGAGATAGCCGAGGATCGAGGTCAGGGGCGTGCGCAGCTCATGCGAGACCGAGGCCACCAGCTCGTCGCGCGCGCGCAGGGCCCGCAGCTCGCGGGTGACGTCCCGCGACGCGAGCACCGCCCCGGCGTCGGCTCCCGAGGAGTCCCGCAGCCGGCGCACCGAGATCTCCAGCGCGATGGTGTCGCCCTCGGCGCCCCCGAACCACAGCACCTGGCCGTCGAAGGCCTCCCCGCGCAGCGCGCGCTCGAGCGGCATCTCGTCGGGCGGCAGGGGGGTGACCCCGTCGGCCGAGTACACCTGCAGGTCGTCGGCGGCAGCCTCCCGAATCAGCGCCCGCTGCAGTTCGGCCGGCGTCTCGTTCACGATCGAGACCGCGCCGTCCTGCGCGATGCGGATCAGGCCGAAGTCCACGGCCTCGATGAGCTCGGCCAGCTCCTGCTCCTGCCGTCGCGACCGCTCCAGCGACTGTCCGAGCACCCGCGCCTGCTTGTCCAGCAGCGCCCGCTGAGCCGCGGACCGCCGCGCGGTCAGGTAGCTCGCGCCGCTCACACTGAACACCACCAGGGGCAGCAGGACCAGCGAATAGCCGGACGGCATGCCGGGCTGCGCGATGACGGTCAGCACGAACACGACGAGGATCACGACCGCCCCGCCCACGGCCCCCGCCAGCGCGTACGTCGAGGCCAGCCACATCGCCGGGAAGACCCAGAGCAGACCCACCCCCGATGTGGGCTCGCCGAGTCGCATGAGGGCGATGGCGATGATGTCGGTCACCGGCACGAGGGCGAGCCAGATCGCGGCGATCCGATTCCACGGCACCACGACGGCGGCACCGGTCGCGAGGAAGACCATCACGATGCCGATGAAGAAGAGGCCTGCGTCGTTGGAGCGCGGCGAGAAGACCGTCAGCATCGTGGTGACGAGCACCACGAATGCCAGGAGCAGCTGGTTCAGCGCACCGACGCGTTCGAACGTGCGGTCGTGCCCGCCCTCGAACCTGATGAGCCTGATCCCACCGCCCGATGTCATACCGCGACGTTATCGCGACATGGGACGACGAGGGGGCCGGAACCCGCAGGTTCCGGCCCCCTCGTTCAGCGTGTCCCGATCAGCGACCGGAGAGCTTCTCGCGCAGAGCGGCGAGAGCCTCGTCGTCGGCGAGGGTGCCCGCCGGGGTCGACTCGCTGGAGAACGATGACGACGGCTGCGCCGCGGCCTCGCCGAAGCCGGCGGCCTCGGCCTCGAGCGCCTTGGCGACCTGCGCCTTGTGCGCCTCCCAGCGGGCCTGGGCGGCGGCGTACTCCTGCTCCCAGGTCTCGCGCTGCTCGTCGAAGCCTTCCTTCCACTGGTTGGTCTCCGGGTCGAATCCCTCGGGGTACTTGTACTCCCCGTTCTCGTCGTACTCGGTGGCCATGCCGTAGAGGGCGGGGTCGAACTCGGTGCCGAACGGGTCGACCGCGTCGTTCGCCTGCTTCAGCGACAGCGAGATGCGGCGGCGCTCCAGGTCGATGTCGATGACCTTGACGAAGACCTCTTCGCCCACCGACACGACCTGCTCGGCCAGCTCGACGTGCTTGCCCGACAGCTCGGAGATGTGCACGAGGCCCTCGATGCCGTCCGCGACGCGCACGAACGCGCCGAACGGAACGAGCTTGGTGACCTTGCCCGGTGCGATCTGGCCGATCGCGTGGGTACGGGCGAAGACCTGCCACGGGTCCTCCTGCGTCGCCTTCAGCGACAGCGAGACGCGCTCGCGGTCCAGGTCCACCTCGAGGATCTCGACGGTGACCTCCTGGCCGACCTCGACGACCTCGCTGGCGTGCTCGATGTGCTTCCAGCTGAGTTCGGAGACGTGCACCAGACCGTCCACGCCGCCCAGGTCGACGAACGCGCCGAAGTTGACGATCGACGAGACCGTGCCCTTGCGGACCTGACCCTTGTGCAGGTTGTTGAGGAAGTTCGAACGCGACTCCGACTGCGTCTGCTCGAGCAGCGCACGGCGCGAGAGCACCACGTTGTTGCGGTTCTTGTCGAGCTCGAGGATCTTCGCCTCGAGCTCCTGCCCCAGGTACGGGGTCAGGTCGCGGACGCGACGCAGCTCGATGAGCGACGCCGGCAGGAAGCCGCGCAGCCCGATGTCGACGATGAGGCCGCCCTTGACGACCTCGATCACCTGACCGGTCACGACGCCGTCGTTCTCCTTGATCTTCTCCACGTCGCCCCACGCGCGCTCGTACTGCGCACGCTTCTTGGAGAGGATGAGACGGCCTTCCTTGTCCTCCTTCTGGAGGACGAGGGCCTCGACCTGGTCGCCGACGCCGACGACCTCGTTCGGGTCGACGTCGTGCTTGATGGAAAGCTCGCGCGAGGGGATGACGCCCTCGGTCTTGTAACCGACGTCGAGGAGGACCTCGTCGCGGTCGATCTTGACGACGGTGCCTTCGATGAGGTCTCCGTCGTTGAAGAACTTCAGCGTCTTCTCGACCGCGGCCAGGAAGTCCTCGGCAGATCCGATGTCGTTGATCGCGACCTGCTTGGTGGCCGGGGCGGTCGTTGCGGTAGTCATGTAGTGGGTTGTCCTTGTTGGGTTGGATGATCGGGCTCCGGCACACGCCACCCGCCGCACATGTGCGGCATGATGGGAGCGGGATGCTCGCCGAAGCGGAGCGGATGTGTTGCGTGTCGCACGCACGACGAACCAGTCGCCACGCGAATGACACTCCAGGGTATCAGAACGCCCTCGGCACACGCGATGTTCCCTGCGACCGCGGTGTTCCCGCGGCCGCTCCGGGTCTCAGTCGTCAGCGCGGGAGCTCGATGGGGTCGGTGTCGGTCGCGTCCGGGTCGAACAGCGCGGTGTCGAACGGCTCCGGCTCGAACGCGGCCGGCTCGAACGGGGCCGGGTCGTGCGGCGCGCGATCGAGCGGCGGGAACTGCAGCGTCTCGTTCCACACCACCGGCGCCGGGGCCGCGGCCGGCGACACCCGCCGCTGCTCTCGCATCGGCGCCGACGTCCCGTGTCCGGCGCCGAGGTCGCGCCCCGCCCATCCGCGCAGGCCCGCCTGCTGGATCACGCGCTGGATCGTGAGGCCCCGCCGGTCGGGGTTGCCCACGAACCGGATCTCGCGCAGACCCTGCGCCTGGGCCGCCGACTCGAAGATGAAATGGCCGTAGCCGAGGATCCGCCCGACGAAGGGCTTGTCGACGGTGATGTCGAGGATGCGGGCAAGCGGCATGGTCGCGATGTGCTGAGACAGGATGCCGTGGATGCGGAAGACCCGCATGTTGGTGATCACGAACCTGTCCATCCGACGGTCCAGGATCCGCCAGATCGCATGGGCGATCAGAACCGCGGCGACCAGCAGGAACAGCCACCACGCGGGCGGCACGATCACCGCCAGGATCGTCACCGCGACACCGCACGCGAGTTCGACCACGGCGCCCACGAGCGACGCCCAGTGCTTGCGCACCTCGTCGATCACGATCTCGCCCTGATCGGCGATCAGATGGCGGGCGGTGCGTGGATCGATCTCGCTCATGAACCGGCGAGCGCCGTGAAGAAGTGCACGACCGCCTCACCTGCGCCCCATACGGCGCCGACCGCCCCCTGCACGGCGCTTGCCGCGTCCTGCGGGTGCATGACCAGGTAGAAGACCGCGAAGGCGGCGGCCAGGATGATGACGAGGCGCTTGATGATCTTCACGAGGTGGTTCCTTCCGTAGGCATCGGCGTCGGATGAGTCCAGCCCCCCGGGTGCACACCTCTGCCTTTCTACCCGCCGGTTGCCGTATGCGCCATCAGACACGCGGGTCTCGCATACGGTGGACCCATGCCCGATTCCGCGCCGCCCCTCGTCGTGATCACCCCTCGCCGCAAGCTCGTCGTCCTCGTGATCCTGTGCGCTCTGTTCGCCGCGATGGGGGTCGTCGTCCTGGCCCTGGCGCCCACCAAGACCCTCAACGTGGTGGTCGGCAGCGGCGCCATCGCCTTCTTCGGCATCGGCGGGGGCACCGCGTTCGTCACGCAGTGGCGGCGCACGCGCCTGATCACCGCGGACGACGAGGGCATCCGTCTCGGCGAGGGCGGACGCATCGACTGGAAGGACGTCGACCGGATCGGCTCGACCTCCGGCGCCCTCGGCATCCGGCTGCGGCGCTACGACGGGTTCCTGTCCTCCGCACCCCGCGGCGCCGGCTACTCGCCCGAATCGCTGCGCGCGTCCCGGGCCAACAACGCGGGGTGGGACCTGGTGTGGCCGCAGCGGCTGCTCGACCGCACTCCTGGCGAGGCCGCCCGCGAGCTGCAGCGGCGCCGGCCCGGCGCCTGAGCCGTCGGACCATCACCCGGACCCCCGCCCCGGACTCTCGTCAGCGGTCTTCGCGCTCGGCGCAGGCGACGCATCTGGTCGCCATCGGCCTGATGCGCAGCCGGCCCACCGGAATCGGCCGGCCGCAGGACTGGCAGACGCCGTAGGTGCCGGCATCCCACCGCTCCTGTGCGGCGTGCACCGCAGCACGCTCGCGCAGCTGCTCGTCGCGCAGACCCGCGATCCGCGACCATTCGCCCGAGAGCGTGACGCCCTCGGGATCGTGCTCGTCGTCCGCAGTCGCGTCGGCGCGCGCGTCGGCCAGTGCGCCCAGATCGCCCTCGAGCGCGGCCAACGTCGCGTCGATCTCGTCGACGCGGGTGCGCAGCAGCTCGGCGAACTCGGTGCGGTGTGCCTCGTCCATGGTGTACCGAGCATAGACCGCCGCAGGGGCGGACGGTCGCATACCGTGGACGCATGCGACTGACGGCCACGTTCCGCGCCACTCGGCGCGCGCCCCTGCTGCAGGTGCTGAAGTCGGCGGTCGCCGCCGTCGCCGGATGGCTCGTCGCCGGATGGATCATCCCCGGGCCCGCCCCCGTGTTCGCGGCCATCGCCGCTCTGCTGGTGGTGCAGCCCAGTGTCAACCAGACGTTCGCGAAGGCTGTGGAGCGCACGGTCGGCGTGATCGTGGGCGTCGGGGTGGCCGCTGCACTCGGACTGTTCCTGGGCAACGGCACCTGGATCGTGCTGCTGGCGATCACGCTCGCCCTGCTGCTGGCCTGGGCGCTGCGGATGACCTCGGGCACCGCCAACCAGGTCGCCATCAGCGCCATGCTCGTGCTCACGATCGGCGGTACCGCGAACGGCTACGCGGTGGACCGCATCCTCGAGACGATGATCGGCGCGGTCATCGGGTTCATCGTGAACATCGCGATCGTCCCGCCGCTGTCGGTCTCCCCCGTCCACGCCCGGGTCGACCAGCTGGGCGCGGAGCTCGCCGACACGTTGGACAGGCTTGCGCTCGCGCTGGCCCGCACGCAGACGCCGGCCCAGTTGAACGAGCTGCTGGTCACCGCCCGGTTGCTGCGGCCGATGCGCGAGGCGGCAGCCGAGGCTATCGACACCGCACAGGAATCCCTCACGCTCAATCCCCGTGCCGGCCGCCACCGCACCGAGCTCGCCGAACTGCACAGCCTGCTGGAGCGCTACTCGACCATCGTGACCCAGGCGATCGGCATGACCCGCACGTTCGCGGACCGCTACGACGACACCCTGCACGTCGAGCCCACCGTCACAGCGATCGCCGAGCAGCTGCAGCGCGCCGCGCACGACGTGCGGCTGCATCTGCAACGCCTCGAAGAGGCGTCGGACGTCGCGCCGGAAGACGCGGACGAGCCGGCCCTGACCCGCCCGCTCACGGTCGGCGCTCCGCGCTCCGGCCACTGGGTTCTGGTCGGTTCGCTCCTGGTCGACCTGCACCGCATCCACGACACTCTCGCTGCGGACGCGGGTGCGGGCTGAGCGCGAGCCCGCGAAGAAGCTGCGCGCGCGAGAAGAAGAGGGATGCCGCGGACCCGCCGCGCATGTCAAGATCGAGCCGTGACCGACCGCCTCATGCTTCTTGACAGCGCCTCCCTCTACTTCCGCGCCTTCTTCGGGGTGCCGTCGTCGGTGACCGCGCCGGACGGCACCCCCGTGAACGCCGTCCGCGGGTTCCTCGACATCATCGCGAAGCTCGTCTCGACATACGGGCCCGCTGCCGTCGTCGCCTGCTGGGACGACGACTGGCGGCCCGCGTGGCGGGTCGCGCTCATCCCGACCTACAAGGCGCACCGGGTCGCCGAAGAGGTTCCCGGCGGCCACGACGTCGAAGAGGTCCCCGACGCGCTGACGGCCCAGGTGCCGCTGATCCGCGAGGCGCTGGCGCACCTCGGGATCCCCATTGCCGCCGCATCCGGATTCGAGGCCGACGACGTGATCGGCACGCTCGCCACACGCGCGACCACGCCCGTGGACGTGGTCACCGGCGACCGCGACCTGTTCCAGCTCGTCGATGACGACCGCGACGTGCGAATCGTCTATACGGCCCGCGGCATGAGCAATCTCGATGTCGTCACCGACGAGGTCGTGGTCGGCAAGTACGGCATCCACGCCGCCCAGTACGCCGACTTCGCGACTCTGCGGGGCGACCCGTCCGACGGGCTGCCGGGCGTGCCGGGTATCGGCGAGAAGTCGGCGGCGACGCTGCTGCAGGCCCACGGCACGCTGGACGGCATCGTGACGGCGGCACGAGCGGGCGAGGGGATGTCGGCGCGGGTGAGCGCGCGGATCCTCGAGGCGGCGCCCTACCTCGAGGTGGCCCCGGCCGTGGTGCGGGTGGCCTGCGATGCGCCCGTGGACGCCACGCCCGCGCCGCTGACGGCGATCGGCGCCGAGCGTCGCGGGATCGTCGAGGAGTTCGCCGCGACCTGGGGGCTGACGACGGCCATGACCCGGGCCCTCGACGCCCTCGCCGCCGTCGCCGCCCGCTGAGCGGCAGTGCCGTCGCGAGCCGCGGACCGGACTGCACCGTACTCCGCGGGGAGTACCCGCACGCCCTCCCGCCGGACGATGAGCGGCGCGGACGGCACGAGTAGCCTTGGGCCCATGCCCCGGCAGCGCTGGGACGACACCGTCCCCCGGTTCCGCCCGCCACCCGGCGTGACGCTGTACGCGCCGGTCGTGGTGTCGTTCCTGGTGCAGGTGCCGGCGACCGTCGGCGTGGGATTGTGGTCCCGGGTCGAGCCGGCATGGGCGCTGCTCGGCGCCGTGCTGGCCGCGGCATCCGCCCTCGCCCTGCTGGCAGCTCGCGCGCTGCCCGGCCCGACGGTGGCGCTCGTGGCGGCCCTCACCCTCGCCGGCCTGTTCGTACCGCCCGACGCGGGGCCGCCGCCGATCGCCCTGGCGTTCGCGATCGTCGGGGCGGTGGTGCGCGGCGCTCTCGTCTGGGCGCTCGGCTCGACGGGTGCGGCCTGGCTCGTCGCCGTCGCCGCGGGCGGGCTGAACGGGCAGCTGTGGCATCCGTTCCGCATCGCGCTGGCGACGCTGCTGCTCGGACTCTGCTTCGCGGTGGGCGCCGGCATCCGGCACCGGATCGAGCGCGCCGTGCGGCACCGGGTGCAGCTGGCCGAGCGCCGCGCCGCGAGCGAGCAGGCCGAGCGCACCCGCATCGCCCGCGAGCTGCACGACGTGCTGGCGCACTCCCTCAGCCAGATCGCCGTCCAGTCCGGCGTCGGCCTGCACCTGTTCGACCGGGAGCCGGAGCGTGCCCGAGAGGCCCTGGCCAACATCCGCAGCCTGTCGGCGACGGGACTGGACGAGGTGCGCGGCGTGCTCGCGATCCTGCGCGGCGACGACGCCGCCACCGGCTCGGCGGCGCCGCTGAGCCCGCAGCCGCAGCTGGCCGAGGTCGCCGGGCTCGTGGCGCAGCGCACCGGGCACGGGCTGACGGTCGCCCTGGACGACGACCTGGCCGGGGACGCGCCGCGCAGCAGCGTCCAGACCGCCGTGTACCGCATCGTGCAGGAGGCCCTGACGAACGTCGTGCGCCACTCCGAGGCCTCGCGCGCCGTGGTGCGGCTGCATCGCGACGGCGCGCTGCTGTCGGTCATCGTCGACGACGACGGCGTCGGCGCCGACGACCGCCCGGCAGGCGGCGGGATCCGCGGCATGCGCGAGCGCGCTGCGCTGCTGGGCGGCACCATGCAGGTCGAGCGCGGCCCGCTCGGCGGCACGCGCATCATCGCGCTGCTGCCGTGGGAGGGTGCGGCATGATCCGCGTCGCGATCGCCGACGACCACCAGCTCGTCCGTGCCGGCTTCCGCGCCCTGCTGGACTCCGAGACCGACATCGAGGTGGTCGTCGAGGCGTCGGGCGGGCAGGAGCTGCTGCGCCGCGTGCACGAGACGGCGGTGGATGTCGCGTTGCTGGACATCCGGATGCCCGACGGCGACGGGCTGTGGGCCACCGAGCAGATCGCCGCCGACCCGGCGCTGGCCGGCGTCCGCGTCGTGATCGTCACGACGTTCGAGCTCGACGAGTACGTCGCCCGCGCCATCCGGGCCGGGGCCAGCGGCTTCCTCGTCAAGGACACCGATCCGGTCGACCTCATCCGGGCCGTACGCGTGGTCGCCGCCGGCGATGCGCTGCTCTCGCCCGGCGTGACCAGGCGCCTGCTGGAGCGCGCTGCCGGCGGCCTGCGCGACGCGCCCGACCCCGGCGTGCTCGCGGAGCTGACCGAGCGCGAGACCGAGGTGCTGAAGCTGGTCGCGCAGGGACTGACGAACGACGAGATCGCCGAGCGCCTGTTCCTGTCACCGCTCACGGCGAAGACGCACGTCTCGCGCATCATGCAGAAGCTGCACGCGCGCGACCGCGCCCGCCTGGTGGTCATCGGCTATGAGTCCGGCCTGATCATTCCCGGCTGGCAGTAGCGGCGACCGGGGGCGTACTCCGGCTGGAGCAGGACAAGTCACTCCCGGTGGCGGATTCGCAGATGCCGCGTCCGGCGTTGACTCGATGCCATGGGTCGCGACCGTCGCGACCCGGCACACGAGAGGGACATCATGATCACTGCACTGGCCGCCCCGGCCGTCCACGCCGCCCACTGGGGCGGCCCGTTCTTCGGTCCGTGGTTCCTGCTCATCCCGCTGTTCTGGATCGTCGTGCTCGTCGTGCTGTTCGCCGTCTTCGGTCGGCGCTGGCGCCGCGCCGCGATGAACGACGGGTACGGCCCGCACGGCCGCATCGATCCCGGCCGCCAGGCCGAGGCGACGCTCGCCGAGCGCTTCGCGCAGGGCGACATCGACGAGGTCGAGTACCGCAAGCGCCTCGAGGTGCTGCGCGCGAACGCGCCCGCACCGCACGGCCGCTGATCCGGCGTCGCGCCCCGCCGGCACTCCCCGGCGGGGCGCGGTCGCGCGTACGGTCAGCGCGGACGCGCCGTCCACTCCCGCAGCCGTTCGAGCGGCCACGTCGTCACGATCCGGTCGGCGGGCACCCCCGCCTGTTCGGCCCGCACCGCGCCGTGGTCGATGAGCGAGAGCTGCCCGGGCGCGTGCGCATCCGAATCGATCGAGAAGAGGCATCCGACCTGCAGCGCCAGAGCCAGCAGATCGTCTGGCGGATCCTGCCGCTCGGGTCGCGAGTTGATCTCCACCGCCACCCCGTGTGCGGCGCACGCCTCGAACACCGCGCGTGCGTCGAACGCCGACGGCGGGCGCGTGCCGCGCGCCCCCTCCACGAGCCGGCCCGTGACGTGGCCGAGCACGTCCACCTGAGGGTGGGATGCCGCAGCCACCAGTCTCGCCGTCATCGGCGCCGCGTCCATCCGCAGCTTCGAATGCGCGGACGCCACGACCACGTCGAGCTCGTCGAGCAGCGCGGTGTCCTGGTCGAGGGTCCCGTCCTCGAGGATGTCGACTTCGATCCCCGACAGCAGCGTGATGCCGTCCACAGCGGCGTCCACCTCGGCCACCGCCTCCAGCTGGGCGCGCAGCCGCTGCGCCGACAGCCCGTTGGCCACGCGCAGCCGCGGCGAGTGATCGGTCAGGGCCAGGTACTCGTGGCCGAGCGCGCGAGCGGCGGCCACCAGCGGCTCGATGGGCGTCAGCCCGTCGGACCAGTCGCTGTGCGCATGCAGGTCGCCGCGCAGCAGCGGACGCAGCGCGGAGTCGGCGGCCGTGCCGGCATGCGCGCGCAGCTCGGCGAGGTAGCGGGGCACCTCGCCGGCCAGCGCCTGCTGGATGACGGCGAAGGTCGATTCGCCGATGCCCTTGCGTCGGCGCAGCGCGGGATCGCGCAGTGCTGCGTCGTCGAGGCCGTCGATCGCGGCGGCTGCGGCGCGGAACGCCTTCGACTTGTACCGCGACGCACGTTCGCGCTCGAGCAGGTATGCGATCTGCTCGAGCGCCTCGCGCGGGTGCATGGCCGTCCCTCAGGCCGCGTACGAGTTCGTCGCGGCCACCCATTCCTCGAGCTTCGCGGCCGCAGCCCCGCTGTCGATGGTCTGCGCTGCGACCTCCATCGCATCGCGCAGCCGGTCCACGATCGGGCGCTGAACCTGGGTGGGCTCGCGGAACAGGCGGTAGGCGACCAGGCCCGCCGCCGAGTTCAGCAGCACGATGTCGCGCACCGGCCCCGTCTCGCCGCCCAGCGTGCGGCGCACGACGTCGGCGTTGTGCTGCGGGTCGCCGCCGACCAGATCGCCGAGGTCGGCCAGCGGGATGCCGAGGTCGGGCGGGTAGATGTCGTGCTCGTGGATGTCGCCGAGGCTCACTTCCCACACCCGACTGTGCCCGGTCGTGGTCATCTCGTCGAGCCCGTCGTCGCCGCGGAACACGAGCGCCGTGGCGCCACGCGTGCGGAACACGCCGGTGATCAGCGGGACGCGGTCGAGCTGGGCGACTCCGACGGCGTTCGCCTCGGCGCGGGCGGGGTTGCACAGGGGGCCGAGGAAGTTGAAGACGGTCGGCACGCCGAGCTCGGCACGGGTGGGCCCGGCGTGCCGGAAGCCCGGGTGGAACGCCGACGCGAACGCGAACGTGAGCCCGGTGCGGCGCAGCGTCTCGGCCACCTTGTCGGGCGCGAGCGACAGGTCCAGGCCGAGGGCGGCGAGCACGTCCGACGAGCCGGACGAGGAGCTGGCCGCCTTGTTGCCGTGCTTGACGACGGGAACGCCGGAGGCGGCGGCCACGATCGCCGACATCGTCGAGATGTTGACCGTGCCCACGCGGTCGCCGCCGGTGCCCACGATGTCGAGGACATCGGCATCCACCGGCAGCGGCAGGGCCGCTTCGAGGATGGCGTCGCGGAACCCGACGATCTCGTCGACGGTCTCGCCCTTCTTGCGCAGCGCGATCAGAAAGCCGCCCAGCTGCGACGGCGTCGCGCGCCCGGCCATCACCTCGCGCATCGCCCAGGTCGCCTCCCAGACGCTCAGATCGCGGCCCTCGAGAAGCGTCGTGAGGATCTGGGGCCACGAAATGAGTTCTGCCATGCCGACAGGATATCGATCGTGTTGCAACCCGCCGAGCACGGGGCCCTTGTGTGACACCCTGCCCCATCCCGGCGCTCACCGGCCTTTCTCAGGGTGCTCCCAGCGGTTCGCGAGGGCTTCCCGGCGGATCGTTCGGCACACTCAGAGCCGCCGATCAGTCGCAGCCGAGGGCGAATCGGGTCCTCGGATGCGAATACGAACGACCGGAATCGGCCATAATGGGGAGCGTGACGACCCCAGCAGCTTTCAATCAGGCTTTGCGCACTGTGAAGCGACCCGACCCGGTCGCCGTCGGCACGATCGTCTGGCTCGGCAGCGAGGTGATGTTCTTCGCGGGTCTGTTCGCGATCTACTTCACGCTGCGCAGCACGTCTCCCGGCCTGTGGGCGGAGATGACGCAGCACCTCAACGTGCCGTACGCCGCCGTGAACACGATCATCCTCGTGCTCTCGTCGGTGACCTGCCAGATGGGCGTGTTCGCCGCGGAGCGGTTCCAGCCCTACACCACCCGCACCCCCAAGTACCGATGGGGGATGGTCGAGTGGTTCTTCCTCACCTTCGCGATGGGCGCGGTGTTCGTGTCCGGTCAGGTGTGGGAGTACGCGACGCTGTCGATGGAGGGAATGCCGATCCAGGCCAATGCCTATGCCTCGGCGTTCTACCTGACGACGGGCTTCCACGCCCTGCACGTCACCGGCGGCCTGATCGCGTTCCTGCTGGTGATCGGACGTGCCTACGCCGTCAAGAACTTCGGGCGCAAGGAGATGACCACATCGATCGTCGTGTCGTACTACTGGCACTTCGTGGACGTCGTCTGGATCGCCCTGTTCCTCGTCATCTACTTCCTGAAATAAGAAGCGAAGGCCTCATCCGAAATGGCACGTGAGAAGAAGCGTCGCGCCTCTGGGCGCCGCAGCAGACTGGCAGCGGTCGTCCTGATCGGCGTCGGGCTCCTGATGACCGGCGGCGTGTACGCCGGCGCATCGGCCGCCGTCGCCGCGACCAACGACACACAGACGTCGGCGACCGCCCTGACCGTCGACGACGGCAAGAAGCTGTTCCAGGCGAACTGTGCGACCTGCCATGGCATGGACCTGCAGGGCACCGAGAGCGGACCGTCGCTCTACGGTGTCGGCGAGCTCGCCGTCGAATTCCAGGTCTCGACCGGTCGCATGCCGCTGGCGATGCAGGGCCCGCAGGCCATGCAGAAGCCGCCGCAGTTCACCGAGGACCAGATCCGCGCGATGGCCGCGTACGTCCAGTCGGTCTCGCCCGGTCCCGCCTACCCGTCGGAAGAGACCCTCGACGGCAAGGGCAACGTGGCCGAGGGTGCTGAGATCTTCCGCACCAACTGCGCCATGTGCCACAACGTCGCCGGCGCCGGCGGTGCGCTCACCGAGGGCAAGTTCGCCCCCGCTCTGAGCGGCACGAGCCCGCTGCACATGTATGCAGCGATGGTCACCGGCCCGCAGAACATGCCCGTGTTCAGCGACCTGAACCTGAACCTCCAGGACAAGCGCGACGTCATCTCGTACCTCCTGTACCTGCAGCAGCACGAGTCGGTCGGCGGCTTCGCCCTCGGTTCGCTCGGCCCCGTGGCCGAAGGTCTGTTCATCTGGATCTTCGGCATCGGCACGCTGATCGCCGTCACGGTGTGGATCACCGCGAAGTCCAACTGACCGTCACATCCCGAAATCCCACGCACGAGGAGCACCATGGCACACGAGGAAGACCCGCTCGAGCACGAGAGGGCTTCGTGGAAGCCCTCCCCCGGGCTCGCCGTCGCGGTCCCCGACCCGGTGCAGAACGAAGAGCTCGCCCCGCACCGTGAGCGCCAGACCGACAAGGACCCGGCCGCCATGCAGCGCGCGGTCCGCACGGTGTACACGCTGTTCTATCTGTCGGTGGCCGCCAGCATCTGGGCCGTTGCCGCGTACATGATCTTCCCGATCGAAGACGGCCAGACGGTCAGCATCCGCCACAACAACATGTTCATCGGACTCGGCATCGCCCTGGCGCTGCTGGCGATCGGCATCGGCGCGATCCACTGGTCCAAGGCGATCATGTCCGACAAGGAGTTCGTCGAGCCGCGCCATGCGACACGCGGTCGCGACTCGACGCGCGAGGCGAGCATCAAGGCGTTCGCCGACGCCAACGAGGAGTCCGGCTTCGGCCGGCGCGCCGTGGTGCGCAACTCGCTGATCGCGGCGGTCGTGGCCTCGGTGGTGCCCGGCATCGTGCTGTTCCGCGGTCTGGCGCCGCACAGCAAGCCGTCGAGCCCGTACGCCGGCGACCCGGTGTATCTGCTCAGCCACACCATGTGGAAGAAGGGGATGCGCCTCGCGCACGACCCGAGCGGTGTGCCGATCAAGGCGTCCGACGTCACCCTCGGCTCGGCGTTCCACGTCATCCCCGAAGACCTGGCCAAGCTCACGGCCGCGGAGGGCTACCTCGACCAGAAGGCCAAGGCCATCGTGCTGCTCATGCGCCTGCCGGTCGACCAGCTGCACCCGGCCCCCGGCCGCGAGAACTGGGGCTTCGACGGGATCGTCGCCTACTCCAAGGTGTGCACCCATGTCGGCTGCCCGGTCGCGCTGTACGAGCAGCAGACGCACCACCTGCTGTGCCCCTGCCACCAGTCGCAGTTCGATGTGTCGCACAACGCCGCGGTCATCTTCGGCCCCGCGGCCCGTCCGCTGCCGCAGCTGCCGATCGAGGTCGACAGCGAGGGCTACATCGTCGCGCAGAGCGACTTCCACGAACCCGTCGGTCCGAGCTTCTGGGAGCGCCATTGAGTACCGCATCCGCCACCTCCCGGTTCCAGGAGGAAACCAAGGAGAAGCCGCTGGGCGGCCGCTTCGTCGGGTGGGCATCGAACTACATCGATGAGCGCACGAGCCTCTCCGGCTTCGTCAAGGAGCTCGGGCGCAAGATCTTCCCCGACCACTGGTCGTTCATGCTCGGCGAGATCGCGCTGTGGAGCTTCGTCGTCATCCTGCTCTCGGGCACGTTCCTGACGTTCTTCTTCCAGGCGTCACAGGTCGAGACGCACTACGCCGGCTCGTTCATCCCGATGCGCGGCGTCGAGATGTCGGCGGCGCTGGACTCCACTCTGCGCCTGTCGTTCGACATCCGCGGCGGACTGCTCGTGCGCCAGATCCACCACTGGGCCGCGCTCGTGTTCGTCGCCGGCATCGGCGTGCACATGCTGCGCATCTTCTTCACGGGTGCGTTCCGCAAGCCGCGCGAACTGAACTGGGTGATCGGCTTCATCCTGTTCATCCTCGCCATGGCCGAGGGCTTCACCGGGTACTCGCTTCCCGACGACCTGCTCTCGGGCAACGGCCTTCGCATCATCGACGGCATGGTCAAGGGCCTGCCCTTGATCGGCACCTGGACCTCGTTCCTGCTGTTCGGCGGAGAGTTCCCCGGCAACCAGATCGTCGGGCGTCTGTACACACTGCACATCCTGCTGCTGCCGGCGATCCTGGTCGGGCTGCTCGTGCTGCACCTCATGCTGATGGTGATCAACAAGCACACGCAGTTCGCCGGCCCCGGCCGCAAGAACAGCAACGTCGTCGGCTACCCGATGATGCCGGTGTACATGTCGAAGATGGGTGGCTTCTTCTTCATCACCTTCGGCGTGATCGTCCTGATCGCATCGCTGTTCACGATCAACCCGATCTGGAACTACGGTCCGTACGACCCGTCCCCCGTCTCGGCGGGCACCCAGCCCGACTGGTACATCGGCTTCGCCGACGGCGCGCTGCGTCTCGTGCCGCCGCATCTGGAGTTCGTCTGGCTCGACCACACCTGGTCGTTCAACATCATCCTCCCGGTGCTGGTGCTCGGCCTGTTCATCGTGCTGGTGCTGATCTACCCGTTCATCGAGGCCTGGGTCACGGGCGACAAGCGCGAGCACCACATCGCGCAGCGCCCGCGCAACGCGGCGACGCGTACGGGCATCGGCGTGGCCGGCGTGGTCTTCTACGCCGTGCTGTGGGCGGCGGCCTCGTCCGACCTCATCGCCACGCACTTCCAGCTGACGATGGAGGGCGTGATCCACACGCTGCAGGGTCTGCTGATCCTCGGCCCGATCATCGGGTACTTCGTCGCCAAGCGCATCGCGATCGCGCTGCAGAAGAAGGACCGCGAGATCGTCCTGCACGGCTACGAATCCGGCCGCATCGTCCGTCTCCCCGGCGGTGAGTTCATCGAAGTGCACCGTCCCGTCGACCACTTCGACCGCTTCAAGCTCGTCGACTACGAGACGTACGAGCCGCTCGTGGTGCGCCCGAACGCCCAGGGCCGGATCGGCTTCTGGCAGAACGTCCGGGCCGGGATGTCGCGCTGGTTCTTCGAGGACCGCCTGACGCCGGTCACGCAGGGCGAGCTCGACTCGGCCGTCGCGCACCAGCACCACGCCCTCGAGCAGATGACGACGGTCACGGACGCCGAGATCCAGGGCGCGCACGAGCGCGCCGGGCACCCCGAGGCTCCGCTGCACCCGGTCGACGTCGATGGCAAGACCGGCGAGATCCCGGTCCGCCCGACGACGGTGCTCGCCGAGGACGAAGAAGAGAACAACGGGGACGGGAAGAAGTAGCCCCCTCCCCCGCCGACGAGGCCCCCGATCGCATCGCGGTCCGGGGCCTCGTCACTTTGTGTCCGAGCGGCCACATGGGCCGCACGATGCCCAGGGGCACGAACGCCGTCCCCGCACGGTCGGCTTCCAGACCCCCGAGGCGACCGTATGGGACCGCACATTCCGGGCCCTTGCCGTCTGCGATGACCCCCGTGTCCGTCTCGACTCTTCCTGCGATGGCGACAGTCAAGCAGCTCACTCGCGGCCCCGGCCGTGCGGCAGAGTCGGATCGTGCAGGAACGGGCCCCCGGCTCCACCTGCGCGACATCCGCGTTCAACGACGAGGACGGCGATGACACGGCGGCATGCCGCCCCGGGAGTCAAGCCGCGCACGTGTCGACGCGCACCCGACGCATGGACGCTCTGACGTGCCGACGCTCTGACGTGCCGACGCCCTAACGGGCCCGACATACCGAGCGCCGACGTTCCCGAGGTGGCGACGTGCCCGCGGGTGCCGACGTGCCCGACGACGCACCGACGACCGACCGGACCGCAGCGCACGGGCACCGACGGCGCACCGACGCCGATGAAGTGTCGACCGCACCGCGATGCACACCGACACCCACGATGGGCATCTACAGCACGACTGCGGGCACAGCACAGGGCCGCCGGCCCGGAGAACCCGGTGCCGGCGGCCCTGTGCGACTGCTCAGCGGGCGAAGTACCCGCGATAGTACTCGTACACCCAGCCGACGATCGCGACGGCGAACACGCCCACGCCGATCGGGATCATCCAGGTGCCGACAGCGAAGCCCACGATCGCGAGTCCCGCCGAGAAGGCGAGCACGATCGGCCACCACGACCACGGCGAGAACTCGCCCAGCTCGGGGTCGCCGTCGTCGATGTCAGCCGTCAGGATGTCTTCGGGCAGCTCACCGCCTTGCGCGTTGCGCACGCGACCGAGGTAGAACGCGATCAGCGCAGACATGAAGGCCACGAACAGCAGCCCGATCGAACCGACCCATTCCACCGCGTGGTACCAGACGATGTCGGGGTGTTCGAGGATGTTCCAGAGCGTGTACACGGCGGCCACGATCAGGAAGAAGGCGCAGATCACCCACCAGATGACGGCATTCGCGCGCATTTACTTGGCCTCTCCACTCGTACCGGCACCGACGAGGGTCGCGCCGATCGGCTCGGCTGCCTCGGGGTGGTTCAGGTCGAACGCGGGCCGCTCGCTGCGGATGCGCGGGATCGACGTGAAGTTGTGCCGCGGCGGCGGGCAGCTCGTCGCCCACTCCAGCGATGCGCCATAGCCCCACGGGTCGTTCACCGTCACCCGGGGCGCGTTGCGCGCAGTGATCCACACGTTCAGCAGGAACGGGATCATCGACGAACCCAGCAGCATCGCGCCGATCGTGGAGACCTGGTTCATCCAGGTCCAGCCGTCGGACGGGGCGTAGTCGGCGTAGCGACGGGGCATGCCGTCGACGCCGGCCCAGTGCTGCACGAGGAAGGTCATGTGGAAGCCGATGAACAGCATCCAGAAGTGGATCATGCCCAGTCGCTCGTTGAGCATCTTGCCGGTCCACTTCGGCCACCAGAAGTAGAAGCCCGAGAACATCGCGAACACGACCGTGCCGAACACCACGTAATGGAAGTGCGCCACCACGAAGTACGAGTCGGACAGGAAGAAGTCCAGCGGCGGCGAGGCGAGGATGACCCCGGTGAGCCCGCCGAACACGAACGACGCGAGGAATCCGATCGCGAACACCATCGGCGTCTCGAACGTGACCGAGCCGCGCCACATCGTGCCCAGCCAGTTGAAGATCTTCACGCCCGTGGGCACTGCGATCAGCATCGTCATGAGCGAGAAGAACGGCAGCAGCACCGCGCCGGTGACGTACATGTGGTGCGCCCACACCGACACCGACAGCGCCGCGATCGAGATGGTCGCGTAGACGAGGGTCTTGTACCCGAAGATCGGCTTGCGGCTGAAGACCGGGAACACCTCCGAGACGATGCCGAAGAACGGCAGCGCGATGATGTACACCTCGGGGTGGCCGAAGAACCAGAACAGGTGCTGCCACAGCAGCACCCCGCCGTTCGCGGCATCGTAGATGTGGGCGCCCAGCACGCGGTCGGCGGCGGCCGCCAGGATCGCGGCGGCGAGCACTGGGAACACCATGATGACGAGGATGCTGGTGATCAGCGTGTTCCAGGAGAAGATCGGCATGCGCCACATCGTCATGCCCGGGGCGCGCATCGTGATCACGGTGGTGATGAAGTTCACCGCGCCGAGGATCGTGCCGAAACCGCTCATGCCGAGGCCGAGCATCCAGAGGTTGCCGCCGGCGCCGGGCGAGAACGTGGCGTTCGCGAGCGGCTGGTACGCGAACCAGCCGAATGCCGCCGCGCCCTGCGGCGTGAGGAAGCCCGCCGTGGCGATCGACGAGCCGAACAGGAACAGCCAGAACGCGAACGCGTTCAGCCGCGGGAACGCGACGTCGGGCGCCCCGATCTGCAGTGGCAGGATCGCGTTGGCGAACCCGGCGAACAGCGGCGTCGCGAACATCAGCAGCATGATCGTGCCGTGCATCGTGAACAGCTGGTTGAACTGGTCCTTCGTCGGGATGATCTGCATGCCCGGCTCGAACAGCTCGGCGCGGATGATCAGCGCCATCACGCCGCCGAGCATGAAGAACATCACCGACGCGATCAGGTACATGTACCCGATCGTCTTGTGGTCGGTGGACGTGATCCACTTGACGACGATGTTGCCCTTCGAACCCACGCGGGTCGCGCTCATCAGCGCGGCCTGACGCGGCGGCAGCGTCGTGTTGTGCCCCTTCGTGTGCTCCTGGAGCGGGAGGGTGGTGGCCATCAGTGCTCTCCCTCGGTCTGAGCGCCCGTTCCGGGCTCGTTGCTGAGGCGGTCGTACGCCCCGGTGATGTCGCCGGTGTTGCCCTTGTCACGCAGGGTCGTCAGGTACTGCTGGTACTCGCCGGCGCTGACGACCTTCACGCGGAAGAGCATCGCGGAGTGGTACTCGCCGCAGAGTTCGGCGCACTTGCCCTGGAAGGTGCCCTCGCGGGTCGGCGTGAAGGACCACGAGTTGTCCCGGCCGATGTAGAGGTCCTTCTTGTACAGGAAATCGATGATCCAGAACGAGTGGGCGACGTCGCGCGACTCGAGGTTGATGCGCACGGTCTCGTTCACCGGCAGGTACAACGTGGGCAGGGCCGCCTGGTCCACGTTGCCGTTCTTGTCGGGTTCGGCCTGCGTGCCCATCGTCCACACCGCGTCGGAGTTGTCGGCGGCCTTGCCGTTGTACTGGAAGTCCCACGACCACTGCTTGCCGATCGCCACCACCGACACGTCGGGGTGCTGGTCCTGCGTCTCGATGATCGCCTGGTCGCGCGCCGTGAAGGCGAACATGCCGGCCACGAGGATGAAGGGGACCACCGTGTAGAAGATCTCGATCGGCATGTTGTAGCGCAGCTGCACCGGCAGACCCGTCTGACCCTTGCGGCGCCGGTACGCGATCATCGCCCAGAGCATCAGGCCCCACGTGATGAGGCCGACGATCAGCAGGACGATCCACGAGTTCGTCCACAGCGAGGCGACCATCTCGGTGCGGTTGGTCGCGGGTTGTGCGTTCGGGTCCTCGAACCCGGGCAGGAACCCATGGAGCTGGGTGGACGTGCATCCGGCCAGCAGGACGGCCGCGGCACCTCCCAAGGGGAGAGCGAGCCAGCGCAGGCGACGTTTCGAGGGCACGATGCACCTTTCCGGATTCAAGGTTGTGACAGTGGCAAGTCTAGAGCAAGCTCCCACCGGATTCTGGCCATTCGTCCAGCCCCGAAGGGCGACGAGAGGCGTCCGCACGCACCCTCCGAGGGGTACGCCGAACGCCGGCCGCAGCCGGTGAGATCACCGTCGGATCAGTGGAAGCTGTCCCCGCATGCGCAGGAGCCGGCGGCGTTCGGGTTGTCGATCGTGAAGCCCTGCTCCGAGATCGTGTCCTTGAAGTCGATCGTCGCGCCGTCCAGGTACGGGATGCTCATCTCGTCGACGATCACCTCCACCCCGTCGAAGTCGACCGCGTGGTCGCCGTCGAGGAATCGCTCGTCGAAGTACAGCTGGTAGATCAGTCCCGAGCAGCCGCCGGGCTGCACGGCGACACGAAGGCGCAGGTCGTCACGACCTTCCTGTGCCAGCAGGCTCTTCACCTTGTCCGAAGCGGCGTCGGTCAGCAGCACACCGTGCTCACGCACCGTCTGTTCGGTGGTCAGTGCCGTGTCTGTCATGTGATTCCTCCAGGTATCGCAGAGCGGGCGCCTCGAGTCTACGCCCCGATGACACGGCCCCGGCCCGCGGCCCGGACCGTGTCATCGGGGCGTGTCACCGAGACGGGATGCCCTCGTCAGAGCGCCCTCGCGTCCAGGCGCTCCAGCAGCAGCGCCTCGGCGAGCAGCGCGTGGCGGAACGTCTCCAGGTGCAGCGACTCGTTCGGGCTGTGTGCGCGTGCGTGCGGGTCCTCGACGCCGGTCACCAGGATCTGCGCCTCGGGGAACTCGCGCACGAGATCCGAGATGAACGGGATCGATCCGCCGACACCCAGGTCCACCGGCGCGACGCCGTACCCGTCCTGCAGGGCGGCGCGCGCGTCCTGCACCGCCCAGCCGCTGGTGTCGACGAGGAAGCCGTCGCCGAAGTCGACGTCGGCGAACGTGAGCTCGGCACCGAACGGCGCGTGCGCGCGCAGGTGCGCGGCGATGGCCTCGTACGCGTCGCGCGCGGGCTGGCCCGGCGTCACTCGGGCGCTGATCACGACGCTCACCTCGGGGCTCAGGGTGTTGGAGGCGTTCACGACGGTGGGCGCATCGATGCCTGTGACGGTGATCGACGGCTTGTTCCAGATGCGGCTGAGGATGCTGTCCCGCCCGATGGGGCTCACCCCGGCCGGCAGCCCCGCCTCGTCGCGCAGCGTCGCCTCGGTGTACTCGGGCGTGGCGGCATCCCGCACCGTCAGCCCGTCGACGGCGACGGCGCCATCCTCGTCCCACAGCGTTGCCAGCAGCTTCACGGTCGCCATCATCGCGTCGGGCACCGCTCCCCCGAACATGCCGGAGTGCGATGCGTGCTCGAGAGTGCGCACCCTCAGGGTGAAGCGGGCGTTGCCGCGCAGCGACACCGTGACCGCCGGGGTCACGGCGTCCCAGTTGCCGGAATCGGCCACGACGATCACGTCGGCGCGCAGGGCGTCGGCGTTGTCGGAGAGGAACTGCGCGAAGGATCGCGAGCCGGCCTCCTCCTCGCCTTCGATGAACACGGCCACTCCCAGGTCGAGATCGTCGCCGAGGGCCGCCCGCAGCGCCCGCAGCGCGCCCACGTGCACCATGACGCCGGCCTTGTCGTCGGCGGCGCCCCGGCCGTACAGGCGGCCGTCGCGCACCGTGGGCTCGAACGGCGACGACTCCCACAGCGCCTCGTCGCCGACCGGCTGGACGTCGTGGTGGGCGTACAGCAGGATCGTCGGCCGGCCGTTGCGCGCCGCGCGAGTGGCCAGGACCGCCGGCATCCCGCGCTCGTCGGTCCCGGGGATGGCGGCGTCGCGGATCTCGACCCGTTCGAACAGCCCGGTGCCCTCGACGAGGGCCTTCACCGCCTCGGCGGAACGCTCCACCTGGGCCCGGTCGAACCCGGGGAAGGCGACCGACGGGATGCGCACGAGGCTCCCCAGATCGGCGAGGGCTGCGGGGATGCCGTCTTCCGCAGCGTCGCGGACTGCTTCGGGTCGGGACTGCTCAGATGTCATGCGGGTAATCTTAAGGGCACCCGTTCATCGAGACCGAGGATCATCCGTGTCCAAGAAGACCGCCCAGCCCGCCGCCGAGGACGCCGCCGACGACGCCCCGACCTTCGGAAAGGGCCGGCCGACCCCGTCGCGCGCCGACCAGGAGGCCGCGCGCAAGCGACCGCTCGTGCCCGACACGAAAGAGGCGCGGCAGCGGCAGAAGGCCGAGATGGCCACGCAGCGCGAGCGCGCCCGCATCGGCATGGCCGCCGGCGAGGACAAGTACCTGCCCGTGCGCGACAAGGGGCCCCAGCGCCGCTTCGTGCGCGACTTCATCGACGCCGGGTGGCACCTGGGCGAGCTGATCATGCCGCTGATGATCCTCGTGATCATCACGATGGTGGTGCAGATCACCGAGATCCAGCTGATCAGCATGTACGTGCTGTGGCTGTTCGTGCTGCTGGTGGTCATCGACATGGTCATCACGTCGTTCCGTGTCAAGAAGGCCGCGACCCACAAGTTCGGCGATCGCCGCGAGCGCGGTCTCGGCTGGTACGGCGCGATGCGCACGATCCAGATGCGGTGGATGCGGCTCCCCAAGCCTCAGGTCAAGCGCGGGCAGTACCCGCACTGAGCCGGCGTCCGCACCCGGTCGGTAGCGCGGGTCCGCGCCGGCGCCGCCGCCCCGCACCTCACGGGGTACGGCCGATGGCGGCCAGGCCCCGGTTGATCTGCCGCGCCCAGAACGGGCCTCGGTACAGGAACGCCGTGTAGCCCTGCACCAGGTTGGCCCCGGCATCCAATCGCTCCTGCACGTCGGCCGCCGTCTCGACGCCGCCCACGGCGATGACCGTGAACGTGCCCGGCACGACCGCTCGCACCGCACGGAGCACCTCGAGGGCCCGCTGTTTGAGCGGCGCACCCGAGAGCCCGCCCTCGCCCGCGGCCGCGACGACGGCGGGATCGGTGACCAGGCCCTCGCGCGAGATCGTCGTGTTGGTCACGATGATGCCGGCCAGACCCTCGTCGACGGCCATCGTCGCGATCGCAGCGATCTCGTCGTCGGGCAGGTCGGGCGCGATCTTGACCAGCAGGGGCGTCGGGCCTGCGGCATCCTTCACCGCCTGCAGCAGGGGACGGAGGGTCTCGACCGCCTGCAGCCCGCGCAGTCCCGGGGTGTTGGGCGAGGAGACGTTGACGGCGAGGTAATCGGCCAGCGGTGCCAGCAGGGTGGCGCTGCGCACATAGTCGGCCGTCGCGTCGGCGACGTCGACGACACGGCTCTTGCCGATGTTGACGCCGATGACGCCGCGGTGGCGCCGTCCGCGCCGCAGTCTCCTGAGCCGGACCGCGGCCGCCTCGGCACCCCGGTTGTTGAATCCCATGCGGTTGACCACCGCGCGGTCCGGGAGGAGCCGGAACAGGCGCGGCTTCGGGTTGCCGTCCTGCGGGATCGCGGTGACCGTGCCGACCTCGACGTGACCGAAGCCCAGCGCGGTCAGCCCCCGCACGCCCACGACGTTCTTGTCGAACCCCGCCGCGACGCCGAACGGCGACTCGAAGGCGAGACCGAGGGCGCTCGTGCGCAGCTGCGGGGCGGGCGCGGTGAGCCTGCGCGTCACCCAGGCGAAGGGCCGGACGCCGAGTACGCGCACGACGGCCATGCCGCAGTGGTGCGCGAACTCCGCGTCGAGGTGGGACAGGAACGCGCGGAAGAAGAAGGGATACATCCCCTCCAGGGTATCGGTCAGCCCTCGGCGGCCCGTGTGCGCGCGTGGTCGGCGCGCAGCTGCGCGATCGCCTCGTCGAAGTCGTCGAGCGAATCGAACGCCTGGTACACGCTCGCGAAGCGCAGGTACGCGACCTCGTCGAGCTCGCGCAGCGGGCCGAGGATCGCCAGGCCGATGTCGTTCGTGTCGATCTGGGCGGCGCCGGTGCCGCGGACGACCTCTTCGACCTTCTGCGCCAGCAGCGCCAGATCGTCGTCGGTCACGGGGCGCCCCTGGCAGGCCTTGCGCACGCCGGCGGCGACCTTCTCACGGCTGAACGGCTCGGCGACGCCCGAGCGCTTGACGACCGTGAGGCTCGCCGTCTCGACCGTCGAGAAGCGACCGCCGCACTCCGGACACTGCCGGCGGCGACGGATGCTGAGGCCATCGTCGCTGGTGCGCGAGTCGATGACGCGGGAATCGGGGTGACGACAGAAGGGGCAGTGCATCAGGCGACAGACTACCCCGCGAACCTCGCGGTGACCGCTTCGCCGTGGGCGGGCAGCACCTCGGTGTTCGCCAGGGTGACGATGTGGTCGGCGACCGCCGCCAGCGCGTCGCGGTCGTAGGTGATGACCTGCTGGGGCCGCAGGAACGTGGATGCCGACAGCCCCGCGGCGTAGCGGGCCTGCCCGCCGGTGGGCAGGACGTGGTTGCTGCCGGCCAGGTAGTCTCCCAGGCTCACCGGCGAGTACGCGCCGACGAATACCGCTCCGGCGTTGACGAACGCGTCGGGGTGAGGGTCGGCGAGATGCAGCTCGAGGTGCTCGGGCGCGTATGCGTTGCTGAACGCGGTCGCAGCGTCCAGGTCGTCGACGAGCACGATCGCCGACTGCACCCCGTCGAGAGCCTCGCGTGCGCGCGCCCCGTTGTGCGTGAGGACGACACGCGCGGCGACCTCGTCGTGCACGCGCGCGGCCAGCTCCGGGCTGTCGGTGACCAGGACGGCCGAGGCCTGCTCGTCGTGCTCGGCCTGGCTGATCAGGTCGACGGCGACCAGCGCCGGGTCGGCCGCGGCATCCGCCACGATCAGGATCTCGGTCGCGCCGGCCTCGGCATCCACCCCCACGAGCCCGGCCACGGCGCGCTTGGCGGCCGCGACGAAGTTGTTGCCCGGGCCGCTGACGACGTCGACCGGGTCGAGGCCCAGCGAGGCGACGCCGTGCGCGAATGCGCCGATGGCCCCGGCGCCGCCCATCGCATAGACCTCGGTGACGCCGAGCAGTCGCGCCGCCGCCAGGATGTCGGGGTGCACCCGGCCGCCGAACTCGGCCTGCGGGGGCGAGGCGAGGGCGACCTCGCCGACGCCGGCGACCTGCGCGGGAACGACGTTCATCACGACGCTGGACGGATAGACGGCCTTGCCGCCGGGCACGTAGACGCCCGCGCGACGCACCGGCCGCCACCGCTGCTCGATCACGCCGCCGGCCGCCGGACGCGTCACGGTGCCGGCCGGCACCTGCGCCGCGGAGGCGATGCGCACCCGCCGGATCGACTCCTCGAGCGCGGCGCGCACCGTGTCGCTCAGCCGGGCCAGGGCTTCGTCGAGGTGCGACTCGGGTACCCGGATCGGGTGGCCCTGGACGTGATCGAAGCGCTCGGCCTGCTCGCGCAGCGCGGCTTCCCCCCGGGCGGCGACGTCGTCGACGATCTGCGCGGCGGCCGTCAGCGCGTCGGCGCGGGCCGCCTGCGCGCGCGGCACGGCGGCCAGCAGCTCGGCGGGCGACAGCGTGTGACCGCGAAGGTCGATGGTGCGCAGCATCCCTCCAGGCTAGCCGCTGGGATGTCGCGCACCGTGCCGCGTGAACGCGTGCGTCAGGCGGTCACCCGCGCGTGACCCCCGAGACGTCGTTGAGCAATCCGACGCGCCCGTCCTCGTGCCGTACGACGTACGACGACCCGCGGTCCTCGATGACCAGGGCCCAGGCGGTCGGGCCGATCCGGAACAGCGGCACACCGTGCTCGTCGACGACGTCGCGCTCTTCGGGCACGAGCGCCCAGAACGCCTGGTGGGCGGTGACGGGGATGGCGGTGGTGGCGTCGGCGTCGGATGCCTCGACCTCGGCCTGCGGCTCGCCGCGGTCGCCGGGGCCGCCGTCGTCGACCGGCTCGGCGGGGGCGGAGTCGACCGGTGCGGGCGCGGGTGCGGGAGTGATGCCGGTGACCGACGAGGGCACCGGCCGAGGACGAGGCAGCACCGGGCGCGCCATGCGCGCGTTGCGGTGCGAGACGGTCTCGGGGCGGTGCTGGAAGTCCTCGCGCAGGCCCGGGATGAGCGGGGCGAACACGGTCAGCACGACGCCCGCGAGCATCATGATGAGCTCGACCCACGGGACCCACGTGGTGAACCACGGCACTCCCACCAGCCCGATGCCCGCTTCGGGACGCGCGCCGCTGCTCGTGATCACGACGGCGACCTGCCACCACAGCATCTGGAGCCAGACGATCGCGGCGACGCTGAAGGCGACGGCGGCGAACTGGTCGATGCCGAGCGAGCCCACGCGGCGGATGCCCGACGGCGAGAGCCGGCGCAGGACCAGCAGGAAGACGGCGACGGTGGGCACACCGATCGCGAGCACCCAGTCGATGCCGTGCGTCCACACCGAGCTGAATACGTAGGAGGTCGTGGAGAAGAACGAGACGACGAACGCGACGACCCACACTCCGATGAGGATCACCTCGCGCAGCGAGAACGGGCCGATGCCGTACTGCACGGGCTCGGTGTCCGCAACGCCGGCCGCAGAAGCGGCGGCCGCGGCGGCGGCCCCGTCCTGCGCGGATGCGCCGGCCTCGGGCGTGTCGGATGCGCCGGAGTCGAACACCGGGGTGTCGTACGGCGCGGCGTCGGGCGCCGAAACGTCAGGCGCGGGCGCGGCGGCGGCAGGATTCCCGGCGGCGTCCGACGCGCTGCCCGCGGAGCCTGAGGCGTCCGCCGTACCGGAGGCCGCGGCATCCTTCACCCCGTCGTCGGGCGACGCGGCCGCGGCGTCCCCCGGATCCTTGTTCTGATCATCCGTCACGGCGGTCTCCTTCCGATGGGCGCGGGCCCGTGGCACGACGCCGTCCGATCTTATCCGAGCACCTATCCCAGGCAATTGGGGCCGAGCAGTCCCTTGAGCTCTCCATAGAGATCTGCGGTGACCCGCACAGGAAGGGGCACTTCGAACACCTTCGCCGAGCCCCCGCGATACAGCCGCAGCGTCACCTCGGTGTCGCCCTGGTGACGCTTGAGCATCTCGGCGAGGTCGCCCACCACGCGCTGCGTGGCGCGGTGCTCGGGCATCGTGAGCGTGAGCGGGCCCGACGCGTCCACGACGCCGAGGTCGGGCGCGAAGCACGACTGCGCGTGCAGATTCATGCCGTCGTCACGCCGCGAGACGCGGCCGCGGACGACCAGGATCGAGTCGGCCTGCAGCATCAGCTGGAACTCGGCATAGGTCTTGCCCATGAACATGACCGTGACCTCGCCGTTGAAGTCCTCGACGGTGATCATGCCGTACGGGTTGCCGCTCTGCTTGGCCACCCGGTGCTGCACGCTGGTGACCAGCCCCGCGATCGTCACCTGGTCGCCGTCCCGCATGTCTTCGCTGTTGATCAGATCGTGGATGTTGATCGACGCGTGCTTTGCCAGCGGGATCTCGAGCCCGGCCAGCGGGTGGTCCGACACGTACAGCCCGAGCATCTCGCGCTCGAAGGCGAGTTTGTCCTTCTTGGTCCACTCGGGGCGGTCGGGCACCTTGCTGTCGTGCTGCGGCTCGTCGTCGCCCCACAGCGAGTCGAAGTCGAAGCCGACCTCGCCGTTGGCCTCGCGCCGCTTGTCGAGCACGGCCGCCTCGGTCGCATCCTCGTGGATCTCGACCAGGGCGCGGCGCGTGTCGCCCATCGAGTCGAACGCGCCCGCCTTGATGAGCGATTCGACCGTGCGCTTGTTCGCGACGTGCGTGGGCACCCGGCGCAGGAAGTCGTGGAACGAGGTGTACGGCCCCTCCTGCCGTGCCTGGACGATGCCGTCCACGACGTTCGAGCCGACGTTGCGGACGGCGCCCAGACCGAAGCGGATGTCCTCCCCCACGGCCGCGAAGTACTTGATCGACTCGGAGACGTCCGGCGGCAGCACCTTGATGCCCATGCGGCGGCACTCGTTGAGGTACAGCGCGAGCTTGTCCTTCGAGTCGCCGACGCTGGTCAGCAGCGCGGCCATGTACTCGGCGGGGTAATGGGCCTTCAGGTATGCGGTCCAGTACGAGACGAGGCCGTACGCGGCGGAGTGCGCTTTGTTGAACGCGTAGTCCGAGAACGGCAGCAGGATGTCCCACAGCGCCTTGATCGCACCCTCGCCGTAGCCGCGGTCGATCATTCCCTGGTGGAAGCCCTCGTACTGCTTGTCGAGCTCGGACTTCTTCTTCTTGCCCATCGCACGTCGCAGGATGTCGGCCTGGCCGAGCGAGAAGCCGGCCACGCGCTGGGCGATGGCCATGACCTGCTCCTGGTAGATGATCAGGCCGTAGCTGGTCTCGAGGATGTCCTGCAGGGGCTCTGCCAGCTCGGGGTGGATCGGCGTGATGTCCTGCTGGCCGTTCTTTCGCAGTGCGTAGTTGATGTGCGAGTTCGCGCCCATCGGGCCCGGCCGGTACAGCGCGATGACGGCCGAGATGTCTTCGAAGTTGTCGGGCTTCATCAGCCGCAGCAGCGACCGCATCGGCCCGCCGTCGAGTTGGAACACGCCCAGCGTGTCGCCGCGGGCGAGCAGATCGTACGACGGCCGGTCGTCGAGCGGCAGCTCTTCGAGCACGAGCGGCACGCCGCGGTTGGCCTCGATGTTGTCGAGCGCGTCGTTGATGATCGTGAGGTTGCGAAGCCCCAGGAAATCCATCTTGATGAGGCCGAGGGTCTCGCAGGCGGGATAGTCGAACTGCGTGACGATCTGGCCGTCCTGCTCCCGCTTCATGATCGGGATGATGTCCATCAGCGGGTGGCTGGACATGATGACGCCGGCCGCGTGCACGCCCCACTGCCGCTTCAGGTTCTCGAGCCCCACGGCCGTGTCGAACACCGTCTTGGCCTCGGGATCGGTCTCGATGACCGTGCGGAACTCGGATGCCTCTTTATAGCGAGGATGCTGCGGGTCGAACATGCCGCCCAGCGGCATGTCTTTGCCCATCACAGCAGGGGGCATCGCCTTGGTGAGCTTCTCGCCCATGCTGAACGGGAAGCCGAGGACGCGGCCGGCGTCCTTCAGCGCCTGCTTGGCCTTGATCGTTCCGTAGGTGACGATCTGGGCGACCCGGTCGTCGCCGTACTTCTCGGTGACGTACTGGATCACCTCGGCGCGGCGGCGGTCGTCGAAGTCGACGTCGAAGTCGGGCATCGAGACGCGGTCGGGATTCAGGAACCGCTCGAAGATCAGGCCGTGGTTGAGCGGGTCGAGATCGGTGATGCGCATCGCGTACGCGGCCATCGACCCTGCGCCGGAACCGCGGCCGGGACCGACGCGGATGCCGTTGTCCTTCGCCCAGTTGATGAAGTCGGCGACGACGAGGAAGTAGCCCGGGAAGCCCATCTGCGCGATGACGCCGCACTCGTAGTCGGCCTGCTTGCGCACCGCGTCGGGGATGCCGTCGGGGTAGCGGAAGCGCAGTCCGTTCTCGACCTCTTTGATGAACCAGCTCTCTTCGGTCTCGCCGTCGGGGACCGGGTAGCGCGGCATGTAGTTCGCGCTGGTGTTGAACTCGACGTTGCAGCGCTCGGCGATCAGCAGCGTCGTGTCGCACGCCTCAGGGTGGTCGCGGAAGACCTGCCGCATCTCGGCCGACGACTTGACGTAGTACCCGTCGCCGTCGAACTTGAACCGCTTCGGGTCGTCGAGCGTGGACCCGGACTGCACGCACAGCAGGGCGGCGTGGCTGGTGGCGTCGTGCTGGTGCGTGTAGTGCAGGTCGTTCGTGGCCACGAGCGGGATCTGCAGGTCCTTGGCGATCTTCATGAGGTCGCCGGTGACCCGTCGCTCGATCGCGAGACCGTGGTCCATGATCTCGCAGAAGTAGTTGTCGCGACCGAAGATGTCCTGGAACTCGGCGGCCGCCGCCCGTGCCGCGTCGTACTGCCCCAGGCGCAGCCGGGTCTGGATCTCGCCGGATGGGCACCCGGTGGTCGCGATCAGGCCTTTGCTGTAGTCCTGCAGCAGCTCGCGGTCCATCCGCGGTTTGAAGTAGTACCCCTCGAGGCTCGACCGGCTCGAGAGCCGGAACAGGTTGTGCATGCCCTCGCTGGTCTCGCTGAGCAGGGTCATGTGGGTGTAGGCGCCCGACCCCGACACGTCGTCGTCGCTCTGCTCGGGCGTGCCCCACCGCACGCGCGCCTTGTCGGAGCGGTGGGTGCCCGGGGTCACATACGCCTCGATGCCGATGATCGGCTTGATGCCGGCGGCCTTCGCGGTCTTGTAGAACTCGAAGGCGGCGAACGTGTTGCCGTGGTCGGTGACGGCGATGGCCGGCATCTCGAGCCGGGCCGCCTCTTCGACCATCGAGCCGATGCGGGCGGCGCCGTCGAGCATCGAGTACTCGCTGTGCACATGCAGGTGAACGAAGGAGTCGGATGCCACGTCCTCGAGTCTACGTTCGACCCCCGACATCCGCCCCCGACGCTCAGGGCGCGGTGTCGACGACGGCGACGCTCACCGTGCGCTGCTCGTCGGGCAGACCGGCCGGCACGATCGAGCCGCCGGCAGGCACCGAGGCGTCCGTGATCGCGGTGACCAGCGCCCGCGCATCGTCGACCGTGAAGGTGGTCGTACGCGTCCATCCGTCGGCCGGGACCGCGAACGAGAAGGTCGTGGTGCCGCCGGCCCGGTGCGCGATGCGGACGCCGTCGATCAGTGCCAGTGCACGGAACATCGCCTTTCGCAGCTCGGCGGGCGCCAGGTTGGTCGTCAGCCCGCTGCTGAGCGTCCAGACGACCTGACGGTCGGCCTCGGCCCCCGTCGTGCCGGTGCGCGCGCGCAGCCAATCCAGCAGGGCCCCGGGATCGCGCGGCATCTCGTCGAACAGTTCGCGCTCGTCGAGGGTCGCGTCCGGCGCCTCGGCGTCGCCGGGTGCCCGCCCGCCGGGCAGGCGCCACAGCTCGGGCGTGTCGCCGTGCCGCTGGGCCTTCCAGGTCGCGATCGCCTCATCGGCGCGGTCGCCGTACGACGCCGTCACGGACCACGGCGAGCGCTGGTCCCACACCCACTCGTCGTCGCGGTCGGCCGGGACGTAGAGGTGCGTCGTGTGCTGGGTGACGAACGCGGCGATCGCGTTGCGGCGATTGCCCATGGGAGCGAGCTCGCCGGTTGCGGCATCCTCGATCGCGTACTCGGTGAACGCATCGGTCTCGTCGATGCGCAGATACTGACCCGCCGCCGGCACGGTGCCGGTAGCATCCGTGTGCACGGCAGCCTGCTCGAGCAGCTCGGCCGCGGTCGCCGCCGGCGGCACGAGTACCGGCGGCACTCCGGGCCGCGTCGGGTCCACCGGGATGAGGTTGCCGGCCACGACGATGCCCGTCGCCACCACGGCCGCCGCGGCCGTGATGCCGCCCGCCCAGCGCCAGCCCGTGCGCCGGACAGGCCGGACGGGCCGGACGAGCGGAACGGGCCGCTCCCGTCGGGCCTCCCCTGCCGCCTGCGCGGCGTCGATCTCGCGGGCGAGTGCGACGCGGGCCGCGTCGATCGCAGCCTCGTGCGACTCGGCCGTCGGCGCGAGTGCGCGCACGTTCTCGATCACATCCATGGTCACTCCATCTCGTTCTGATCGACCGTGGCCAGCGCCCGGTCGCCGTCGGGTGCGAGCCGCTTGCGGAGCCGGTGCATGCGGGTGCGCACCGTGCCCGCGGGAATCCCCTGCGCGATCGCGATCTCTTCGAACGTGAGCTCGCCCCACGCGTGCAGCAGCAGCAGGTCGCGGTCGCGATCGGGGAGCGCTGCGATCCGAGGTGCGAGTTCGCGCAGCGCCGAGTGCGCGTCGAGCCGCGCGTCGGCGGCCGGCAGCCGTCCGTCCGAGGCGTTGTCAAGACCGGTGGATGCCTCGACCGCACGCCACTGTCGCGCCTCGCGGGCCCGATGCCGGGCGATGTGCCGTGAGGCGATGCCGAACAGCCACGGCTTGGCGGAGTCGCTCGATGCGTCGAAGTCGCCGCGACGGCGGAAGGCGACCAGGAACGTCTCGCTCAGGACGTCCTCGGCCGCATCGGTGCCGACGCGCCGCGCCGCGTATGCGACGATGACGCGCGCGTGCCTCTCGAAGATCTCGGAGAAGGCAGCGGGGTCGTCGACGGATCGGCGGATGATCTCGCTGTCGGTGCTCACATCAGCCATTGCCCGATTCCGGCGGGCGCGTTTCACCTCCGTCGTTCTCGGACGTCGTGCGCCCCAGGTGTTCGACCCAGGATGCCGCAGATCCGTCGTCGCCGACAGACGACCTGCGGCGCGGTTCAGCTCACTCTGCGCGCAGGAGGTCCAGCGCGTGCTGGAAGTCTGCCGGGTACGGCGAGGCGAACGACACCCATTCGCCGGTGCCGGGGTGCTCGAACGCCAGGCGGTGCGCCTGCAGCCACTGCCGCGTCAGCCCCAGACGCGCCGACAGCGTCGGGTCGGCGCCGTACAGCGGGTCGCCGACGCAGGGATGCCGGTGGGCGGCCATGTGCACGCGGATCTGGTGCGTCCGCCCGGTCTCGAGGTGGATCTCGAGCAGGGATGCCCCGCGGAAGGCCTCGAGGGTCTCATAGTGCGTGACGGAGTCCTTGCCGTCGGGCGTCACGGCGAACTTCCACGGGTGGGTGGGGTGCCGGCCGATCGGCGCGTCGATCGTGCCGTTCAGCGGGTCCGGATGCCCCTGCACGACCGCGTGGTAGATCTTCTCCACCGTGCGCTCCTTGAACGCGCGCTTGAGGGCCACGTAGGCCCGCTCACTGCCGGCGACCACCATCAGACCACTGGTTCCGGCATCCAATCGGTGCACGATGCCCTGCCGCTCTGCGGGGCCCGTGGTCGCGATGCGGAATCCGGCCGCGGCCAGCGCGCCGAGCACGGTCGGGCCCTCCCAGCCCACCGACGGGTGGGCGGCGACCCCGGCGGGCTTGTCGACGACGACGATGTCATCGTCGGAGTAGACGATGCCGAGGTCCGGCACGGCGATCGGGATCACCGTGGGCTCGGCCTTGGGCGTCCACGACACCTCGACCCATGACCCCGCGCGCAGCCGGTCGGACTTGCCCAGGGTGCGGCCGTCCGCGCTCACGCCGCCGGCGTCGGCGACCTCGGCCGCGAACGTGCGCGAGAAGCCGAGCATCTTCGCCAAGGCCGCATCGACCCGCGAGCCGTCCAGCCCGTCAGGGACGGGAAGAGTGCGCGACTCCACCTCAGTCCTCGGCAGAGGTGTCGGTCCCGGCCTTCTCGGTCGGGTGCTCTGTCGCCTTCTTCGCCGCGTCGCCGTGCCGCTCGCGCGTGCCGTCGAACCGGATGCCGAGCAGTACGAGGATCGCGACGGCGACCATCATCGTCGTGATGAACATGTCGGCCACATTGAAGGTGGCCGGCATCATCCACGGCATGTTGATGAAGTCCACGACATGGCCCACGCCGAAACCGGGCTCGCGGAACAGCCGGTCCGAGAGGTTGCCGAGCACGCCGCCCAGCAGCAGGCCGAGGATCACGGCCCAGGCGCGCGATTTCACGCGCGTGCCGACGAGCCAGATGATCGCGAGCGCCACGATCGCCAGGGCGATCGTGAACACCCATGTCACGTCGCTGCCGAGCGAGAAGGCGGCCCCGGCGTTCTTGATCAGGAAGAAGATCAGGAAGTCGCCGACGACGTGAACCGCCCGAGTGAGCGGCAGGTTGTTCAGTGCCAGGTACTTCGTGAACTGGTCGGCGACCAGCACCAGTGCCGCGAGGATCACGACGATGGTGCCGGCCGCCGCAGTACGCAGAGGGGCGCGGCTCACCGACCGGGCCTACAGGCCGACGGACGAGACCGGCGTCGGGCCGGAGGCGTTCGCGGTGGTGTCGAGCTCGCGCAGCTTGCCTTCGATGTAGCTGCGCAGCTGCGAGCGGTAGTCGCGCTCGAACGTGCTCAGCTCCGAAATGCGGCCCTCGAGCGCCGTGCGCTCCTTGTCGAGGCGGGCGATCTCGTCGCGGCCGCGGGCCTCGGCCTGCGACACGATCGACGCCGCCTGCGCCTGTGCGTCGGCGATGAGCTTGTCGCGCTGGGCCTTGCCCTCGGCGACGTGCTCGTCGTGCAGGCGCTGGGCCAGCTCGATGATGCCGGCGCTCTGGTTCGCGCCGCCGGCGACGGCCACGGGGGCCGCGGCGGGCTGCTCGACGGGGGCGGGCGCCGGGGCGGGGGTCGCACCGGACTCGAAGGCCGCCAGCTTGGCCTTCAGCTCTTCGTTCTCCGCCAGGGCCTTGCGCCACTCGACGACGACCTCATCGAGGAAGTCGTCGACCTCGTCCGGGTCGAACCCCTCCTTGAACCGGACGTGTTGGAACTGCTTGGTGACGACGTCATCCGGAGTCAAAGGCATTTCTTCCTCTTTCGGGGCTCGTTATCAACGTGATGCTGGCCGATGTCTGGGCACCCAGTCGCTCGGACCGGTGTTACCAGCAAAGCATAGTCGGCGGTGGGACGGGGTGCGAGGGAGCCCTCACAGGAACGTCAGGGCGCGCGTGATCGACATCAGGATGAAGCACGCCAGCAGCACGATCGTGAACGCGAAGTCGATCGCCATGGGACCGATGCGAACCGGTCGCACGAACCGGCGGAGGAACCGGATCGGCGGATCGGTGATCGTGTAGACCGCCTCGGCCATGACCAGGCCGGCGCCGCGTGGACGCCAACCCCGGCTGAGCAGCGGGATGATGTCGAGCACCATCCGCGCGATCAGAGCCAGGACGTACAGCAGCAGCAGCCAGTAGATGATCGCCGCGATGGCGTGGACGACCTCCACGCCGTCAGTGCTGGGTGAACGGGGTGACGTCCGGGTCCGCCTGCGCCACGGTGCCGTCGCCCGACAGGGCGACGTTCTCGGGCGACAGCAGGAACACCTTGCTCGTCACACGCTCGATGCGCCCGTACAGGCCCAGCGACAGCCCGCTCGCGAAGTCGACGAGGCGCCGGGCGTCGGTGTCGCTCATCTGCGAGAGGTTGATGATGACCGGGATGCCCTCGCGGAAGTTCTCGGCGATCAGCTGCGCGTCGCGGTACTGCTTGGGATGCACCGTCAGGATCTCGCTCACGGCGGTCGGCGCCGGCTGGCGGACGACCGCGGGCCGGTGGATCGGCGTCACCGGAGCGGGCGCCTTCTCGACGGACTTCGCCGCGCTGCGCGGCTGGGCCACCTGCTCGGGCTCGTCGTCGATCTCTTCTTCGTCGGCGAGGCCCAGGTACACCATGGTCTTCTTGAGCGGGTTCGACATCGCATCCTCCGTTTGCTTGTCTGAGTCGAGGCTAATCGTGCACGGGGCGCGGTCCCGTGATTGCCGAGCCGATCCGCAGGTGTGTCGCACCCGCTGCGATCGCCTCGACGAAGTCCGCCGTCATCCCCGCCGAGATCCAGTCTGCGTCGGGGACCACGCTGCGCACGCGCTGCGCGTAGCCGGCGAGCGAGGCGAACGCGGCCGCCGGCTCCTCGTCCAGCGGAGCGACGGCCATGATCCCGCGCACGCGCAGGGTGCGGCATCCCGCCACATGCTCGGCGAGCCGCTCGAGCTCGACGGGCGCGACGCCTCCCCGTGACGGGTCGTCGGTGAGGTTCACCTGCAGCAGCACGTCCAGGACGTCGTCGCCGTCCTCTCCCGCCCGCTCGAGCGCATCGGCGAGGCGCTCGCGGTCGACCGAGTGGACGACGGATGCCGCGGCCCGCACCGCGCGCGCCTTCTTGGTCTGCGCCTGACCGATGAAGTGCCAGCGCAGATCGGTGAGCGGCGCCAGCTCGGCGGTCTTGGCCGTCAGCTCCTGCTGCCGGTTCTCCCCCACGTCGCGGACTCCGAGACGGTGGAGCTCGGCGACGAGGGCGGCCGGGTGGAACTTGGTGACGACGATGCGGGTGAGCTGCGCCGGGTCGCGGCGCGCCGCGCGCGCGGCATCGGCGATGCGCGCGTCGACGTCGGCGAGCCGCGAGGCGAGATCGTCCACTTACTTCAGGAAGTCGGGGATGTCGAGGTCGTCGTCGCCGAACGCCGAGTCGTAGCCGGCCTCGGCCACGACCGTCACCGGGACGTTCTTGACAATCGGCTTCTCGTCGCCGGGGGCCTTCTCCGCGTCTTCGACGCTGCGCGCGGCGGCCTCTTCGGCCGACGTCGAGGGCAGGGCAGGGGCGGTGCGGCTGCCGATCATCGGCTCGATGCGCGCCTGCGGCTCGCCGCCGTCGAAGCCCGCGGCGATCACCGTGACCCGCACCTCGTCGCCGAGCGTGTCGTCGATGACCGTGCCGAAGATGATGTTCGCCTCGGGGTGCGCCGCCTCCTTGACCAGCTGCGCGGCGTCGTTGATCTCGAAGATGCCGAGATTCGACCCGCCCTGGATCGACAGCAGCACGCCGTGCGCGCCCTCGATCGAGGCTTCCAGCAGGGGAGATTCGACCGCGAGCTCCGCGGCCTTGATCGCCCGATCCGCCCCGCGGGCGGAGCCGATGCCCATGAGCGCGGAGCCGGCGCCCTGCATCACCGACTTGACGTCGGCGAAGTCGAGGTTGATCAGACCCGGCGTCGTGATGAGGTCGGTGATGCCCTGGACACCGGCTAGGAGCACCTGGTCGGCCGTGGCGAACGCCTCGATCATCGAGATCCCGCGGTCGCTGATCTCCAGCAGCCGGTCGTTCGGCACCACGATGAGGGTGTCGACCTCTTCCTTCAGCTTCGCCACGCCCGACTCGGCCTGGCTCTGCCGGCGACGGCCCTCGAACGAGAAGGGCTTGGTGACGACGCCGATCGTCAGGGCGCCGATCGACTTCGCGATCTTGGCCACGACGGGCGCGCCGCCCGTGCCGGTGCCGCCGCCTTCGCCGGCGGTCACGAAGACCATGTCGGCGCCGGCCAGGGCCTCTTCGATCTCTTCCGCATGGTCTTCGGCGGCACGGCGACCCACCTCGGGGTCGGCACCCGCGCCCAGCCCGCGCGTGAGCTCGCGCCCGACGTCGAGCTTGATGTCGGCGTCGCTCATCAGCAGGGCCTGCGCGTCGGTGTTGATCGCGATGAACTCGACCCCGCGCAGCCCCAGTTCGATCATACGGTTGACGGCGTTCACACCGCCGCCGCCGACGCCGACCACCTTGATCACTGCGAGGTAGTTCTGGTTCTGGCTCATGCCGGCCTCCGTCTCGTCCCGAACCAAGCTCTTAAACCTTCAACCTCATCTAGAGGTTTAAAGAATTGCCCGGTATGCAATTCCTTCTGACTGAAGGTAAGCGGTGCGGACGGATGTGCCCGCGACGCGCTGGGCGTGTCGGGCAAATCGGCGCGAAAACCCGGTGTGCTCAGTGCACGAGCACGGCGTCGGGCGACGATACGTCGTACCTGTCGGTCTTGGCGGGCGGGTAGCGCTTCATCAGCGCCTTGAGCACGAGCGCTTTGCGGCCGGAATCGTCCTCGCTCCCCCACACGATCTTCGACCCGGTCTTGCCGAGTGTCAGCGTCACGTCGTCGGGCGTGGCCGCCGAGACGGCGGTGACCAGCGCCCGCAGGTCGGCGGGCAGCGAGCGGATCACCAGGCCCGCGGACCGGAACGCGTCCGAGTCCACGCCGCCCTTCACCGTCAGCACCGGCTGGCCCTTCGGCGCCGACGCCGTGGTCGACAGCGCGACGCCGGCCGCGTCGACGAGCGTGTAGCCCGCGGGGCCCTTCACGACGCCGACCGGGGTGCGTTCGACGATGCGCACGACGAGCTCGTGCGGGGGCCGCGCCTGCAGGGTGTAGGTCTCCACGAGCGGAAAGCGCACGAGCGCGGCCTTCACCGCTGCGTCGTCGACCAGCGGCAGGGGCTTGCCGCGCTGGGAGGCGAGCGCCTGCGCGATCTCGGCGGGTTTCAGGCTGTGCGTGCCGACGACCTCGATCTTCTGCACCGCGAACAGCGGACTGTATGCCGCGCCGAACGATCCGGCGATGAGCACGACGAACGCGACGGCGACCGAGATCCAGACGGCGCGGCGTCGGCGCTGCCGGCTCGTGAACCGGCGCACCTCGGCCCGCAGGGCGCGTCGACGCGCGCGCGCCGCCTTCCAGACATCGCGCACGCCGATCGCGCCCTCGGACGCGTCGACGCCCTCCCCCGGGGTTCCCGCGAAGGATGCCGCGTCCGTGCCGGTCCCGTCCGTGTCGCGGGTCGCGTCCCCGTCGCCGGTCGCCTGCGCGGCGAGGTCCGTCGACCCGGCGGCTCGTGCGCCCTTCTTGCGCGATGCGGCCGGGTGCCTGCCCGCGGGCACCGCACGGCCGGCGAGCGGGACGACGCGGGCTGCGGCATCCACCCCCTCGTCGGCGTCGTCCACCGCCGGCGGCTCCGGCGCGCGCGGCGCGCGCCGGACCGGGGCGGGAAGCGGTGCGGGCCGGCGCATGGGCTATCCCCGGTCGCCCGCAGCGGCGGACGGCGCCACGGCCGGACCCGACGACGCCGGCGTGCGACCGAGGGCCTCGAGCACCTGCGGGATGATCTGGTACACGTTGCCGCAGCCGAGCGTGATGATGTAGTCGCCATCGCGGGCGATCGAGGCGGTGTAGTCCGCGGCGTCCTGCCAGTCGACGACGTAGTGCACGTGCGAGGGATCGGCGAAGTCGTCGCTGACGAGCCTGCCGGTCACGCCCGGCACCGGATCCTCGCGGGCGCCGTACACGTCGAGCATGACGGTGTGGTCGGCCAGGCTCTCAAGCACTTCGGCGAACTCGCGGTGCATCTGCTGCGTGCGCGAGTACGTGTGCGGCTGCTGGATCGCGATGATCCGCCCGGATCCGACGACGCTGCGCGCCGCTGTGAGGGCCGCTGCGACCTCGGTGGGGTGGTGCGCGTAGTCGTCGAAGACGCTGACACCGCGCTCGACGCCGTGCAGCTCGAAGCGGCGCACCGTGCCGGTGAACCCCTCGACCGCGCGGACGGCGTCGGTCAGCGGGTGTCCCAGCGTGAGGAGCACTGCGACGGCGCCGGCCGCGTTCACCGCGTTGTGTGCGCCGGGCACCAGCAGCTGTGCGTCGACCGTGACGCCGGCGTGGGCGATCGTGAACGACACCGGGCCGTCGGCGCGGATGCCGTCGATGCGCACGTCGGCTGCGGCATCCTCTCCGAACGTCACGATGCGCGGATGCGTCAGCCGCGCCTGCACGAGCCGGGCGCCCGCGTCGTCGGCCGAGATCACGACCGCCTCGCGCGCCTTGTCGGCGAAGCGCGCGAACGCGTCGTAGAAGGCGTCGGCGGTGCCGTAGTGGTCGAGGTGGTCGGGGTCGATGTTCGTGATCAGCGCGACCGAGGTGTCGTACAGCTCGAACGTGCCGTCCGACTCGTCGGCCTCGATGACGAACAGGTCGTCGGACCCGGTGCCGCTCGACACGCCCAGCTGGGCGATCACTCCCCCATTGACGAACGTCGGGTCGGTGCGCAGTCGCTGCAGGGCCGTGACGATCATGCCCGTCGACGTGGTCTTGCCGTGGGCGCCGGCGACCGAGACCAGGCGGCGCCCGCCGATGAGCCAGTGCAGCGCCTGCGAACGGTGGATGACTGCGAGCCCGCGCTGCTTGGCCGTCACGTACTCGGGGTTCTCGGGCCAGATCGCGCCCGTGTGGATCACGGTGTCGGCATCGCCCAGGTGCGCGGCGTCGTGCCCGATGTGCACGTCGGCGCCGAGTTCGGCCAGGGCGCGCAGGTTCGCGCTGTCGGCCCGGTCGGACCCCGAGACCCGGATGCCGCGCGCCAGGAACATGCGCGCGAGCCCCGATATGCCGGACCCGCCGATGCCGATGAAGTGCGCGGCGTGGATCTCGTCGGGGATGGGAAGGCTGAGGTCGGGTCTGATCATGACGGATCCATCCTAAGTTGGACGGGCGATCCGGCCGGTCGTGGCGCGCTGTGAGGTGCCTGGGCGGGGTGCTGCGAGAGGACGGGTGCAGAGTAGTCTGTGTCGACACATTCGCGCACCGCGGCTGGCGCTGCGCCCGCACCGGGAGGCCCGCATGATCACGATCGATCCGGCAAGTCCCACCCCGCCGTTCGAGCAGCTGCGGGCGCAGCTGGTCGGTGCGGTGGCCTCGGGCGGGCTCGCCGCGGGCGAGCGGCTGCCCACCGTGCGGCGTCTCGCCGACGAGCTCGGGCTCGCGCCCGGCACCGTGGCGCGCGCCTATCGCGAGCTCGAGGCATCCGGCATCATCGAGACCCGCGGCCGCGCGGGAAGCTTCGTCAGCCTCGACCGCGACCCGGTCCGCCAGCAGGCGCAGCGCGCGGCGGCGGCGTTCGCCGAGCAGATCCGCAGCCTCGAGCTCGACCCCGACGAGGCACTGGCCCTCGTCGCCGCCGCGCTGCGCGCCGGTGCCTAGTCCGGCCGGCGACGATGGATCGGGGCGGGGTCGAGATCGCGCGAACGGCGCGCTGAGCCCACGGAACTGCGCACGTCGTGCGATCTCGACCCGCGACCGAGCCCGGGCGCCTCAGCCGGCGAGGGCGCGGTCGATCAGGGCGATGACGTTGGCGGTGCCGGCGCGGGTGCCGACGGATGCCGCGGCCCGCCGCATCGCGTCGAGCGCGGCCGGATCGGCCAACAGGGGCACGACCTCGTCACGCACACGGTCGGCGGTGAACTCGCCGTCGGGGATGATCCGGGCGGCCCGGGCGGTCACTGCCGAGGCGGCGTTCAGGCTCTGCTCGCCGTTGCCGACCGCGTACGGCACGTACACGGCCGGGATGCCCAGCGCGCTGATCTCGCTGACCGTCGCCGCGCCCGAGCGCGAGACGACGAGATCGGCCAGTGCGAAGGCCAGGTCCATCCGATCGAGGTACCGGCGCACGGCGTAGCCGGACGCCTCGGGGTCGGTCAGGTCGCTGCGCTCCCCCGTGGCGTGCACGAGCTGCCACCCGGCGTCCAGGATGTCCTGCCACGATCCCGCGAACGCGTCGTTCAGCCGCCGCGCGCCGAGCGACCCGCCGAAGACCAGCAGAGTGGGCTTGGCGGCATCCAACCCGAAGAAGTCCGCCGCCTGCGCGCGTAGGACCTCCCGATCGAGGTCGACGATCTCGCGGCGCAGGGGCATGCCGACCACCTCGCTCCCGCGCAGCCGGGTGCCCTCGAACGCGACACCGACCGCGGCGGCGCGCCGCGCGCCGAGCACATTCGCCAGGCCCGGCCTGGCGTTGGCCTCGTGCACGACGAACGGGACCTTCTCGCGACGGGCGGCGACATACGCGGGCGCGGACGCGTACCCGCCGAAGCCGACCACGACGTCGACGCCGTGGTCGCGGATGTGCCGCCGCACCTGGGCGATCGCCCGGCGGAACCGCCCGGGGAAGCGCACCGCATCGCCGTTCGGCCGGCGCGGGAACGGAACCTTGTCGACGAACAGCAGCTCGTACCCGCGTTCGGGCACGAGACGCGCCTCGAGTCCCTCACGGGTGCCCAGCACGAGCACGGCGGCGTCCGGGTCGCGATCGCGGAGGCCGTCGGCGACGGCGAGCAGCGGGTTGACATGTCCGGCGGTTCCACCGCCTGCCAGCAGGTAGGTCGTCACCACACGAGGCTAACGGACCCTCCGACCCGCCTTCGCCGATGCACCGGCCCCGGTGGCACGCGCATCGGCCCTGGCCGCAGGTGCGCGGGCGGGCAGGGTTCTCGCGAACGACAGCAGCACGCCGCAGGCCAGCAACGTCGACAGCAGCGACGTGCCGCCCTGCGACAGGAACGGCAGCGGCACGCCCAGCACCGGGAACAGCCGCAGCACGACGCCGATGTTCAGCAGCGCCTCGCCGACGATCCAGATCGCGATCGCGCCCGAGACGATGCGCACGAACGTGTCGTCGGTCTTGCGGATGATGTGGAACGCGCCCACCGCGAACAGCGCGAGCAGCACGAGAACGACGCAGCAGCCGATCAGGCCCAGCTCCTCGCCGACGATCGCGAAGATGTAGTCGTTGGCGGCGGCGGGCAGCCAGTCGTACTTCTGCTTGGAATTGCCCAGCCCCAGGCCGAAGAAGCCGCCGCTGGCCAGCCCCCAGATGCCGTGCAGCGGCTGATAGCAGGCGTTGTAGTAGTCGGTGCACACCGGGTCGAGGAAGCTCATGATGCGCTTCATGCGGTTGGCACTGGTCACCGCGTACCCGACGATGCCGATCGCGCCCAGCAGCAGCGGGATGATGAAGATCCGCAGCTTCACCCCCGAGAAGAACAGCGCCGCGATCACGATCAGAGCGAGGATCATCACGGTGCCGAGGTCGCCGCCGGCCAGGACCGTGGCCATCGCCAGGACCGAGACCGGCACGACGGGGATGAACACGTGCCGCCACAGGCCCAGCAGGGTCCGCTTGCGGTAGAGCACGTACCCCAGCCACAGCGCGAGCGCGAGCTTGAGGAACTCGGAGGGCTGGGCCTGCATGCCCGCGATCGTGATCCAGTTGCGGTTGCCGTCGTTGGCGTGGCCGAGGGGCGTGAACACGAGCAGCTGCCCGAGGGTCGCCACGATCAGCGCGGGCCACGCCATCCGCTTCCAGAACGCGATCGGGAACCGGCTCATGACGAACATGAGCGGGACGCCGATCGCGGCGAAGATCGCCTGCTTGAGCAGCGCCTCGTACGGCTGGTCGCCGTTGGCCGTCCCGATGGCCGAGGTCGCCGAGAGCACCATCACCAGGCCGAAGCCGGTCAGCAGCAGCGACGTCGACGCGATGAGCAGGAACTCGCTGGGCACCGGCGCGAACACCCGGCCGAGCGTCACACGCGCGGTGAGGGCGCGACCGGGCGAACCCGGCGTGGGGTCAGGCGTCCCCCGAGCCGGACGGGTCGTGGTGCTCGTCATCGGCTCCCCCTGCGATCAGTTCCTGCACGGCGGCGGCGAAGCGCCGCCCGCGGTCGGCGTAGGACGAGAACTGGTCGAACGAGGCCGCGGCGGGGGCGAGCAGCACCACGTCCCCGTCATCGGCGACGCCCGCGGCGATCCGCACGACCCGCGCCATGACATCCTCAGTCTCACCGGGGTCGACCTCGATCACCGGCACCGTCGGGGCGTGTCGTGCGAACGCCGTCACGATCTCGCCCCGATCGAGGCCGATCACGATGGCGGCCTTGGCCGCGGGGCCGCGGCTGGCGACCAGGTCGTTGATGTCGACGCCCTTCAGCAGTCCCCCGACGATCCAGATCGCTCCGGGGTAGGCGGCGAGAGAGGATGCCGCGGCATGCGGGTTCGTCGCCTTCGAATCGTCCACCCAGGTGACGCCCCTGCCGGTGCCGACGATCTCGATGCGGTGGGCGTCGAGATGGAATCCGCGCAGCGCGTCGCGGATCGCGGCGGGCTCGACCCCCAGCGACCGGGCCAGCGCCGCGGCCGCCAATGCGTTGGCGACGATGTGCGGGGCGGCAAGGCCGTGCTCGGCCAGGTCGTCGATCGTGCACAGCTCCAGCGCGCTCGTGCGCCGTTCGTCGAGGAACGCGCGGTCGACGAGGATGCCCTCCACGACGCCCAGGTCGCTCGGGCCCGGGATGTCGAGGCCGAAGCCGATGGCCCGCGCCCCCTCGATCACCTCGGCGTCCTCGACCATGTGCCGGGTCGCGGCATCCGCCCGGTTGTAGACGCAGGCGACGCGCGTGTTGGCGTACACGACCGCCTTGGCGTCGCGGTACGCCTCGAACGACCCGTGCCACTGCATGTGGTCGGGCGCCAGGTTCAGGCACACGCTCGCGTGCGGCGACACGGCGCCCGGCCGCGAGACCTGGTGCGACAGGTACCAGAGCTGGTGGCTCGAGATCTCGACGACGAGCGCGTCGAAGCCGGCCGGGTCGCGCACCGCGTCGAGCACGGGCACGCCGATGTTGCCGCAGGGGGCGGCGCGCAGGCCGCCGGCGACGAGCATCGTGGCCGTCATCTGCGTCGTGGTGGTCTTGCCGTTCGTGCCGGTGATGAGGATCCACTCGGCGGGCGTGCCGTCGGCGCGGGTGACCTTGTCGCGCACACGCCACGCGAGCTCGATGTCGCCCCACAGCGCGATGCCGGCGTCCTGCGCCCAGGCGATGACCGGGTGCGCGGGTGCGAAGCCGGGTGAGGCGACGATCACCTCGGGAGCGAACTCCACGAGCTCGGCGGGCACCTCGTCGAGCGGGCCGGTGTATGCGCGCGCGCCGATCACCGGCAGCAGGCGTGCGTACTCCTCAGCGGCGCTCTCGGTCACCACGAGCACGTCCGCGCCGAGTTCGGCGAGCGTGTCGGCGACCGAGAATCCGGTGACCGAGAGTCCGAGCACGGCCACGCGCAGCCCCGACCAGTCGGCGTGCCAGCTGGTCAGGGAATCGAGCCGGTCGTTCATGTGCGCGAGAGCCATTCGACGTAGAAGAGGCCGATGCCGGTCACGGCGAGCATGCCGGCGATGATCCACATCCGCACCACGATCGTGATCTCGGGCCAGCCGCGCATCTCGAGGTGATGGTGGAACGGGCTCATCAGGAACAGGCGCTTGCCTCGGGTGATCTTGAAGTACAGCCGCTGCAGGATGACCGACCCGGGTCCGATGATGAAGGCGCCCGCCAGCAGCACGGCCAGCAGCTCGGTGTGCGACAGGATCGACAGCGCGGCGATCACGCCGCCGATCGACAGCGACCCGACGTCGCCCATGAAGACCTTGGCCTTCGGCGCGTTCCACCAGAGGAACCCGATGAGGGCCGACACGAACGAGGCGGCGACGATCGTCAGGTCCATCGGGTCGCGGGTCGGGTAGCACGCCGGCTGGTACGCGTCGACCAGGCCCACGCCGCTGCAGGACTGGTTGAACTGCCAGAACGTCACAAGGCTCATCGCGGCGATCGTGAAGATGCCGATCCCGGTGGCCAGCCCGTCCAGGCCGTCGGTGACGTTGGTGCTGTTCGACCAGGCCACGCCGATGAAGCTGATCCAGATCAGGTACAGGATCCACCCGATCACCAGGCCCAGCGCGAAGAAGTTCAGCACCGGCACGTCACGCACCACCGAGACGGTGCCCGAGGCCGGGGTCTGCTGGTATTCGTCGGGAAAGCCGAGCGCCATGACGCCGAACGGCACGATCACGATGATCTGGCCGAGGATCTTGCGCCAGCCGCTCAGGCCCAGGCTGCGCTGGCTGCGCACCTTCATGAAGTCGTCGATGAACCCGACGACGCCGAACCCGACCATCATCCACAGGACCAGCAGCCCCGAGACGGTCGGCGGGTTGTTGCCGGTGTAGCAGCCGACGAGATAGCCGACCACCGCGCCGACGATGAAGATGACCCCGCCCATGGTGGCCGTGCCGCGCTTGGCGCCGTGGCTCGGGTTGCGCACGTCCTCGGGCGTGCGGATGACCTGGCCCCATCCCCACGTGCGGAACACCCGCAGGAAAACGGGGGTGAGGAACAGGGTGAATGCCAGCGAGACCGCAGCTGCAGTCAGGAGTGATCTCACGAGAACGATTCTCCCAGACGATCGCCGAGGAACCGCAGCCCCACGGAGTTGGAGGATTTGACCAGCACGCGGTCGCCGTCGCGCAGCTCGCCCATCAGGTAGTCGTAGGCCTCATCGGCGGTGGCGAAGAAGACGGCCTCGCCGTCCCATGAGCCCTCGCCCACGGCGGCCAGGAACAGCCGGCGGGCTTCGGTCCCGACCACGACGATGCGCTGGATGCGCAGGCGCACGGCGAGCTCGCCGATGCGGTCGTGCTCTTCGCCGGCGTACTCGCCGAGCTCGCTCATCGCGCCGAGGACGGCCACTGTGCGCTCGTGCGGGCGGGTGATCTGCGCCAGGGTGCGCAGGGCGGCGGCCATCGAGTCCGGGCTGGCGTTGTACGCGTCGTTGATGATGCGCACCCGGTCGCTGCCCATCGGCTGCATCCGCCAGCGCTCGGCCAGCTCGACGGTCTCGAGCCGGGCGATGGCGGTGGATGCCTCGACCCCGAGTGCGATCGCGGCGGTCAGCGCCGCGATCGCGTTCATGACGTGGTGGGCGCCGAGCACCTTCAGGTGCAGCGGCAGGCTCTCGCCGTCGACGGTGACCAGGCACCGCGTGCCCGCGGCATCCGTCTCGATATCGTCGGCACGCACGTCGGCGGCCGCCGACGTGCCGAACCAGCGGACCGGCAGGCCGCGCTCCTCGGCGATCGACGCCATCGAGGCGACGCGGCCGTCGTCGGCGTTCAGAACCGCCAGGCCGCCCGGGCGCAGCGCCTGGATCAGCTCGGACTTGGCCTTCACGGTGCCCTCGATGCCGCCGAAGCCGCCGGCGTGGGCCATGCCCACCATGAGCACCACGCCGATGTCGGGTTCGACCAGACCCGCCAGGCGGGCGATCGCGCCGGGCCCTGACGCGCCGAACTCGCTCACGAGATACCGGGTCTGCTCGGTCACGCGCAACATCGTCAGCGGCGCGCCGACCTCGTTGTTGAACGAGGCCCGGGGCGCGACGGTCTCGCCCTCATCCTGCAGGATGCGGGCGAGCAGGTTCTTGGTCGTGGTCTTGCCGTTCGACCCGGTGATGCCGACGATGCGCAGGTCGCCCCGTGCCCGCACGCGGGCGACGACGTCGCGGGCGAGATCGGCCAGGGCCTGCACGGCATCGGCGACGACGACCTGGGTGACCTCGGCGTCGACGGGGTGCTCGACGATCGCGAGTACCGCCCCGGCGGCGACGGCGGGGGCCACGAACAGGTGCCCGTCGGTGGTCTCCCCGGGCTTGGCGACGAAGATGTCACCAGGACCGATCTGGCGGGAGTCGGTGTCGACCGCGCCCGAGACGACGGTCTGGTCGGTGTCGGAGCCGGCGAGGCGGAGCTGTCCGTCCACAGCGCGGGCGAGCTGTGCGAGTGTGAGTGCGATCATGACTGCGGGGCGCCGGTCAGCCGAACTTCGGCAGGATCTTCGGCTTTGTCGTGGCGGGCATGACCCGGTAGGTCTTCAGAACCTGGGTCATCGCCTTCTTGAAGTACGGCGCGTTGGCCGAAGATGACCTTACCTTAGTCGGCTCGTCGAGCGTCACCGCCACGAGGTACTGCGGGTCCTCCGCCGGGGCGAATCCGATCATGGTCGTGTAATAGACGCCCTGCTTGTACCCGCGGCCGCCGTTGGAGATCTGACCGGTTCCCGTCTTGACCCCGATGCGGTAGCCGGGGATCTTGATCATGTTCGCGTACGTGGCCTGCAACGCGACGTTCTCGAGGATCTCGCGCATCTCGGCCGACGTCTTCTCGCTGATCACCCGCGTCGGCTTGGGCAGCGTGGGGGTGACCACGGTGCCGTCGGCCTTCGTGCACGACTCGACCAGCTGCAGAGGCTTCTTCATGCCGCCGTCGATGATCGCGTCGTACGCGCCCAGCAGCTCGGGCACGGTCGTGGTCAGACCCTGGCCGTACGAGGTGTCGTAACGCATCTGGTTGTCCCAGTCCTGGTACGGGTGCACGATGCCCTGCGTCTGGCCGGGGAACTCGATCGCGCTGCCCGATCCGATGCCGAACTTCTGCAGGTACTCGAACCGGGTCTTCAGGCTCACCCGCTGGCTGAACGTCGATGCGCCGACGTTCGAGGAGTCCATCAGCACACCCGCCAGGGTGTAGTCGTAGGTGGGATGCCGCGTCGCGTCGCTCACGCGCGCCCCGTTCGGGAACGTCCTGCGGTCGGGCACGACCGCGGTCGACGTCGGCGTCGCCGCCCCGGCATCCAACAGCGTCGAAGCCGTGATGCCCTTGAACGTCGACCCCGGCTCGAACTGCCAGTTGAAGATGCGGCTGTAGCGGTAGCTGCCCTTCGCGTCGAAGTTGTTCGGATCGACCGTCGGGTACTCCGCGGCCGCCTTGAGCTTGCCGGTCTTGACGTCGACGACCGTGATGGTGGCGAACTGGGCGTGCATCTCCTGCGTCGCCTGCTGGGCCAGCTGAGTCATGTACCACTGCAGGTCGGTGTCGATCGTGAGCTTGAGCGTGCCGCCGTTCACGGCCGGCCTCTCGCTCTCGGTGCCGGGGATGATGACGCCGTCCTTGCCCTTCTGGAACGTCAGCGTGCCGTTCGCGGGCTCCAGGCACTGGTTGTCCTGCTGCTCGAGTCCCGCCAGCGGCTGGCCGTCGGCGCCCACGAAGCCGATGAGGTTGCCGCCCACCGCCCCATTCGGGTACGTGCGCGCCGGGTTCGGGCTGCACGCGATGTAGTCGACGCCGAGGTCCATGAGGCCGCGATACTGCTCGGTCGACAGGCCCCGTGCCAGCAGCGCGTACTGCGAGTGCGGGTCCCGCACGAGCGCGTCCGACACGATCTGGCGCACCTCGTCGGCCGACTGGCCGGTGAACTTCGCGATCTGGGCCGACACGTCCGACCAGGCGGTGACGAGCTTGGTGCCGTCGGCGGCGGTGCGCTCGATGTCGCGCACGTTCGACGGGTCGAACTGGCACGTGTAGGTGAGGATGCTGGTGGCCAGCGGCTTGCCGGAGGCGTCGACGATCGCCCCCCGCGTGCCCGCGATCGTCTCGGTGACCCCGAGCCCGTGGTCGACGGCGGCGGCGACGTTCTCGCGCGCGTTGACCACCTGGATGTCGATCAGGCGCACCACGAACGCGCACAGCACGATCAGGACGACGGCGAGTGCCACCACAGTGCGGCGGCGGGGCGATCGGGTGCTGCTCGTCGTCATGTTCTCAGTGTGTGCGAACCGTGGGCAGTCCGTCGGTCACGGGAACGGGTGTCACGTTTTTCGTCGTCACTGCGCGTCCGGTGCCGTCGATCGTGGCGTGCGGATCGGTCACCAGCGGGGTGTCTGCGATGAGCCGGTTCGCGACCGCGCCGCGGCCCAGCGGGTTGATCGACGAGCGGCCAGACGCCTTCTTGCTCGCCCCGACGATGGTGCCGTCGCTCAGCCGCAGGTAGCTCGGCGATTCGTTCACGACCATGCCGAGGGCTGCCGCGTTGGCGGCGATGTACTGCGGAGAGCTGAGGCCAGCGACCTCATCGTCCAGGATCTGCTTCTGCCAGGTCAGCTGCCGCTGCTGCGTGTTCAGCTGCGCCACCTGGTACGAGGTCTGCGTGGTCATCACCGAGAGCACCATCTGCGCACCGACGATCGCGAGCGCCCCGATCACGGCGACCAGCCCGTACACCAGCCGCGGCTTGCGCCGGGGCGCGGGCGCGTCGACCGCGTGCAGGCGGCGGTCCCCGACCGGTTCGAGTCCGGGCGCCGGCAGCGGCCGGGCGAGCGCGGTCTGGATGCTCATGCGTCCTCCTTCGTGACGGCGGCGCGCACGCGTTCGGCGGCGCGCAACCGCACTGGTGTCGCGCGCGGGTTGCGCGCGCGCTCTTCGTCGGTCGCCAGCTCTGCGCCTTTGACCAGCGGGCGGAATCGGGGGGCGTGTTCGGGGAGCTCGACCGGCAGCCCCGCGGGGGCGGTGGATGCCGAGGCCCGGGCGATCGCCCGTTTGACGAGGCGATCTTCCAGGGACTGGTACGACAGCACGACGATGCGGCCGCCGACGTTCAGCGCGTCGAGGGCCGACGGCACCGCGCGCTCGAGTGCGGTCAGCTCGGCGTTGACCTCGATGCGCAGCGCCTGGAACACCCGCTTGGCGGGGTGCCCGGCACGCTGCGCGGCGGCGGGGGTGGCCGCCACGAGGATCTGCACGAGCTGCCCGGAGCGCTCGATCGGGGCCTGCTGGCGCGCGGCGATGATCGCGCGGGCGTAGCGTCCGGCGAGCTTCTCTTCGCCGTAGCGCTCGAAGATGCGCCGCAGGTCGCCCTCGCCGTAGGTGGCGACGACGTCGGCGGCGGTCATCCCCGCGGACTGGTCCATGCGCATGTCGAGGGGGGCGTCATGCGCATAGGCGAAGCCGCGCTCGGTCTCGTCCAGCTGCAGGGACGAGACGCCGAGGTCGAACAGGATGCCGTCGACGGCGGAAAGACCGGCGCCGGCGATGGCGTCGCCGATGCCGTCGTAGACCGTGTGCACGAGAGTGATGCGGTCGGCGAAGCGCTCCAGCCGCCGGCCCGCGATGCGCAGCGCGTCCTGGTCGCGGTCCAGGCCGATCAGGTGCAGCCCGGCGAAGCGCGTGAGGAAGGCCTCGGAGTGCCCGCCCATGCCGAGGGTCGCGTCCACGAGCACGGCGCCATCGCGCTCGAGCGCGGGAGCGAGCAGCTCGATGCAGCGCTCGAGCATGACGGGGGTGTGGATGTCGCGGATGTCCATGAGCTTCGGCGGTGGCATCCGATCCCGGATCCTGATCCCCATCCGCTCTGACCTGGCGCCGGGGAAGTGCGTCAGGGCGTGAGCGGCTGGGCATCACGAACAGGGATCAGAACAGCCCCGGGATCACCTCCTGCTCCATCTCTGCGTAGGCGTCTTCATAGCTCTCGGCGTATGCGTTCCATGCGGCCGCGTCCCAGATCTCGGCGTGGGCGCCGACACCGGTGACGACCAGTTCCTTGCCCAGCCCCGCGTACGAGCGCAGGGGCGGCGGGATCGTGATGCGGTTCTGGCTGTCGGGCTTCTCGGCGCTGGCCCCCGACAGGAACATGCGCAGGAAGTCACGGGCCTGCTTGTTGGTCAGCGGAGCCTCACGGATCCGCTCGTGGATGCGCTCGAACTCGTCGGTCGCGAAGACGTAGAGGCAGCGCTCCTGTCCACGGGTGACCACGACGCCCGCGCCGAGATCGTCGCGGAACTTCGCCGGCAGGATGACGCGGCCCTTGTCGTCGAGCTTCGGAGTATGCGTCCCGAGCAACATCGCCGATCACCCCCCTTCATCCGGCCCCCCGCGAGGTTTGACCCCACTTTACTCCACTATCCTCCACTTCACCACCACCAGAACGGGATTTCCTCCACCGCCGCTCCCCCGGCCCATTCCGCAGACGCGCTCGCACGTGCCACCGGCCCGCACCGCCGCCGACGCCGGTCTGCGGGCACAAAAAAACACCGACCCGAAGGTCGGTGTGGATCAGAAGCCGCGGCGGTGCGCGTCGGGAACTATTGCTGGTCGTGCCCCCGCCGGTCCCAGCGGTCGTTCATCTTGTCCATGAACGACGGCCTGGCCGACTCCGCTGGACGCGGGTCTCGGGCACCACGCAGTCGTCGGGTGGGAGTGACGGCGAGGATCACGCCGCCGAGCATCAGCACGAAGCCGATGACCCCGACGACGATCTGGGGCAGAGCGACCCCGGCGATCAGAGCGCCGAGCCCGATCAGCACGAGTACCGTGCCGTACACGATGTTGCGATAGCTGAGGGCGCGGCCATCACGCGGTGCGTGGACGACATCGGCGTCATTGTTCATGAGATGGCGTTCCATCTCATCGAGCAGACGCTGCTCTTGTTCGGAGAGTGGCATGCATCCCCCTCGGCTGGAATTCTTACTACGAGTCTACCCGTCGGTTCGATCACTAGGCTAGGCCCGTGGCATCCTCCCCAGGCCCGATCGCGGCGCTTTCCCAGCAACTGGATGACTTCCTCTCACGCCAGCGCGACGCGGTCACAGGCTTCGGTCCCGAGGCGCTGGCGATGATGGATGCCGCGACCGATGCCGTGGTCGGCGGCAAGCGTCTGCGCGCCCGGTTCTGCCTCACCGGATTCGAGGCGGTCGCCGAGGCCCGCACGGGCTCCGCGCCCACCGTCCCCGCCTCTGTCGTGGGCGTCGCGGCGGCCCTCGAGGTGTTCCACGCCGCGGCGCTCGTGCACGACGATCTCATCGACAACTCCGACACACGCCGGGGCCGTCCGGCCGCGCATCGCCGGCTGGAGCGCATGCACCGCGAGGCGTCGTGGGACGGGGATGCCGCGGCCTTCGGACGCGCCGGCGGCATCCTGCTCGGTGACCTGCTGGTGGCCCTCAGCGACGACCTGCTGGAGCGGTCGCTGGCATCCGAGCCGGGCGAGATCGCCGCGGCCACCCGTGCCCAGTACGCCACCATGCGGCGGGACGTGACGATCGGCCAGTTCCTCGACGTCGCCGAGGAGTCGGCGCACGTGGACGCCGCCGACGATGAGCATGCCCAGCGCGCGCTGCGGGTCGCCTCTCTCAAGTCGGCGCGCTACAGCGTCGAGCAGCCGCTGCTGATCGGCGCGCAGCTGGCCGGCGCCGATGCCGATCAGCTGCAGGCGCTGTCGGACTTCGGCCACCCGGTCGGTCTCGCCTTCCAGCTGCGCGACGACGTGCTGGGCGTGTTCGGCGACGCCGGCGTCACAGGAAAGCCCGCGGGCGATGACCTACGCGAAGGCAAGCGCACAGTGCTCATCGCGTACGCGCGCGAGGCGCTGTCGCCGACGGCCCGCCGCATCGTCGACGAGCTCGTCGGCGACCCCGGCCTCGATGAGGCGCAGGTGTCGGCGCTGCGCCGCACGATCGAAGACAGCGGAGCACTCGAACGCGTCGAGACGCTCATCGGGGAGTACGTCGCGGCGGCCGACCGTGCCCTGCGCGGCGCCCGGCTGGGCAACGCCGCGGTGGCGCAGCTGCGTGATCTCGCCCGCGCCGCCGCACTGCGCTCGGCCTGATCGGCGCGCTCAGGCGAGAGTCTGGGCCACGCGACGCACTTCGCTCTTGCGCCCCTGCAGCAGCGCATCGATGGGCGGCAGGCCGATCGTGTCTTCGGGGGCGAACAGCCAGTCGATCGCCTCGTCGTCGTCGAAGCCGGCATCGTGCAGCACGAACAGCGTCCCGCGCAGGGACGACAGCGGGCGGTCCTCGACGAGGAAGGCCGCCGGCACGCGTGCGACGCCGTCGCGGCGCGATGCGACGAAGTGGCGATCGTCGAGCATGCGGTGCACGCGCCCGATGCTCTCGCCGAGGCGTTCGGCGACCTCAGGCAGGGTCAGCCATTCGATGGACGTGGATGCCGTGTTCTCAGCGCTCACGAGGCCACTATCTCATGCCGCGGAAGGGTCGGTCGAAACACCATTCTTCACATTCGTCACATTGGCCACCTCTTTATCTCCTGTTGACACAGATCGACATCCGTGACACGGTGTCATGGTCACCGAGGGGGGAAACTCGTGCCACAGCAACCGCACCGCACCATCCGTCACACGGCCGTCGCTCTGCCGGCCGCGATCGCCGGGTCGCTGGCGCTCTCGCTCACCGCGCTGCCCGCGCACGCGGCACCGGTGACCGAGCGCGCGCCTCTGACGCCCAGGACGGGGATCGTGCCGGCGGTGGCTGCTGCGAGCTCTCCCGCCCTGACGAAGACGGCGCCCGCACGGCGTGTCCCCGCCACCCATCGCGTGGTGCGCGGCGACACGGTGTTCGCGATCGCCGGCCGGTACGGGCTGAACTGGAAGGACGTGCTGGCCTGGAACAGACTGGGGAGGTCTGCCGTGATCCATCCGGGGCAGGTCCTGCGCCTCACGCCGCCCAGCGGCGCGAAGGCCGCGACATCCACGAAGCCGAAGGCTGCGGCATCCACACACAAGAAGACCACGACCACGCAGCCGGCCACCGTCAAGGGGTCGAGCTACACGGTGCGCTCGGGTGACACGGTCAGCGCGATCGCGCGCCGGCATGGACAGTCCACGCAGGCGGTGCTCAACGCGAACCACCTGCGCTGGTCGTCGGTCATCTACCCCGGGCAGAAGCTCGTGATCCCCGGTCGGGCGGTCGCCGCGAGCGCGCCGGCCAAGGCGAGCGCGCCGGCCAAGGCGTCCGCGCCGGCTCCGGCCAAGGCGGCGCCCGCGCCGAGCACGAGCCCGAACCCCGAGCCCGCGTCGACCGTGATCGGCGACGCCTACACGGTGCTCGCCGGCGACACGATGTCGGGGATCGCGGCAGCCAACGGGGTGAGCGTCACGGCCCTGCTGCACGCGAACGGCATGGACTGGAACTCGATCATCTATCCGGGCCAGCGCATCCGCATCCCGTCCAGCGGCATCCCCGGGCTCACGACCGAGCAGGCGGCCAACGCGCGCCTCATCGTGCGGATCGGCAAGCAGCTGGGCGTGCCCAAGAAGGGGCTCGCCATCGCCCTGGGCACCGCGATGCAGGAGTCGGGGCTGCGCAACCTGGACTACGGCGACCGCGACTCGCTCGGCCTGTTCCAGCAGCGTCCGAGCACGGGATGGGGCACAGCGGCGCAGGTGCGCGACGCCGACCGCTCCGTGCGCGCGTTCTTCGGCGGGCGGGGCAACCCGAATGCCGGCCACACGCGGGGCCTGCTCGACATCGGCGGGTGGGAGCAGATGGACTTCACCGAGGCGGCGCAGGCCGTGCAGATCTCGGCCTACCCGAATGCCTACGCGCAGTGGGAGAAGCCGGCCTACGCCTGGCTCGCCGCCATCGGATGAGCGCGCCGCTCGCACAGGGCCGCGCTCGCGGCCCGATGTCGCGGGTGAGCCGCTCCCCTGGCTCTCAGCTATATCTCCGTAGACTCGCAGCGTGAGCACCAGCGCGCAGGCAGACCCCCTCATCGGGCGGCTTGTCGACGGCCGGTACCGGGTGCGCGCGCGCATCGCCCGCGGCGGCATGGCCACGGTCTACGTCGCGACCGACCTGCGGCTGGAGCGCCGTATCGCGCTCAAGGTGATGCACAGCCACCTCAGCGACGACGCGATCTTCCAGAGCCGGTTCATCCAAGAGGCGCGGGCCGCGGCACGGCTGGCCGATCCGCATGTGGTGAACGTGTTCGATCAGGGTCAAGAGGGCGAGATGGCCTACCTGGTCATGGAGTACCTGCCGGGCATCACGCTGCGCGAGCTGCTTCGGGATCAGAAGCGGCTGAGCGTCGCGCAGACCGTGACGATCATGGATGCCGTGCTCTCGGGCCTTTCGGCGGCCCACCGGGCGGGCATCGTCCACCGCGACGTGAAGCCCGAGAACGTGCTGCTGGCCGAGGACGGCCGCATCAAGATCGGGGACTTCGGCCTCGCGCGGGCCACCACCGCGAACACTGCCAGCGGCCAGCTGCTGCTGGGCACGATCGCGTACCTCGCCCCCGAGCTGGTCACGCGCGGCACCGCCGACGCGCGCAGCGACATCTACGCGCTCGGGATCATGCTGTACGAGATGCTCACCGGCGAGCAGCCCTACAAGGGCGAGCAGCCGATGCAGATCGCGTTCCAGCACGCGACCGACTCCGTCCCCCGTCCGAGCATGAAGAACCCGGGCGTGCCCGAGCAGCTCGACGAGCTCGTGCTCTGGTCGACCGAGAGGGAACCGGCCGAGCGTCCCGCCGACGCCGCCGAGATGCTCGATCGGCTGCGCGAGATCGAGCAGCAGCTCGGCATCGCCCCGCAGGTGCAGCGCACGCTCGCCGTGGCCGGCATCGTGGGGGCCGATCGCCTCGACTCGCACGAGCTGACGAAGGTGCTCCCGGTGACCGGCGGCATCCCCACCGTCCCCGTCGAGGACGACGACAACGCGACGCGTCTGCGCAGCCGCGCCAAGCAGCGGCGCACTCGCGGGACGTGGCTGCTCGTGCTCGTGGTGCTCGCCGCGGTGCTCACCGGCGGCGCCGGCTGGTGGTTCGGGTCGGGACCCGGATCGCTGATCGCGGTGCCCGGCGTGGCCGGCAAGACCTTCGTGCAGGCTCAGAAGATCGTCGCCGCCGCCCACCTCACGCCGGTGCGCGAGAACGCGTACGCCCTCGACGTCGCCAAGGGGAACGTCATCGACACCCGGCCGGGCGCCGGAACACGCGTCGACAAGGACGCGAAGATCACGATCCTCGTGTCGGACGGACCCGCCCCGCACGACATCCCGGCCCTGAAGGGGATGAGCGAGCAGGACGCACGCGATCGACTCAGCCGGGCGAAGGTGACGATCGGCGACGACGCGTACTTCTTCACCGACGCGAAGGACGGCACCGTGATCGCGGCATCCTTCACCGCGCGGGACAGCGACAAGGCCGTCGACTGCACGAAGGGATGCGTCGTCTACGAGGGCGGCTCGGCGACCCTCTCGGTCTCGAAGGGTCCGTTGCCGGACGTGGTGGGCCAGCCGGCCGACGACGCCGTCGCGACGCTCACCGACCTCGGTCTCGAACCGAAGACGACCCAGGACTACAGCGATAACGTCGACAAGGGGAACGTGATCAGCGTCGCGCCGCGCAAGGGCGGCGGCGACTGGCGGCCCGGCGATTCGATCACGCTGGTGGTGTCGAAGGGGCCGGCGCCACGCGCTGTGCCCGACGTGACGAATCAGAAGCTCGGCGACGCCGTGCAGAACCTCGAGAACGCCGGCTTCACGGTCAACACCGACTCGCTGCCCCCGCAGCCCTTCTGGGGCATCTACAAAGTGACGTCCACCGACCCGGCGGGCGGCACGATGAAGCTGCCGGGCAGCCGGGTCACGATCACCGGCATCGCCATCGGCTGACCGCTGGGGAGCGCGCCTTCCGCTGCCGTCGAGAACGCACGAACTGCGCGGTTCACTGCGGTGCGCGCGCAGTTTGCGCGATCTCGATCGGCGTCCGCCCCGCGCCCAGAAGCCACGGCATCTGTGGCTCGCCGCGACTCAGCGCGACTTCGCGAGCGCTCGGCGGACGCGGGCGGCGAGACCCGGCATCCCCTCATCGGTCACGTCGTCGGCGCCGACCAGGATCACGCGATAGCCGGCGTCCTCGAACAGCTGCACGCGCGTGAGGTCCCGGCGCCAGGTGTCCTTGTCGACGCGGTGCACATCGCCGAGGTACTCGATGAGCAGCCGCTGGTCGGGATACGCGAGATCAGGATGCCGCACCCCGGCGCTCGTGGCGATCCCGGGCTGGACCACGGGCTCGGGCAGGCCTGCGGCGACCAGCCCGAGCCGCAGGAAGGTCTCCTGCGGCGAGTCGACCGGCATTCGGAGTCGGGGCAGCGCCCACGCGAGCGCGGCCGCTCCCCGCCGCCTGCCGTGCCGGTCGATCGCGGTGGTCAGCTCGGTGATCGTCGCCAGGGCGGGCTCGCGGCCGTACTTGGTGCGCCTGCCCGAGATGAGGTGGTCGCCGATCGCGACGAGCCACTCCCGGGTGAGTGCCCCGCCGCGCTTCGACGACATCGACGCGAGCATGGCCCAGGTGTCGGCGGCCGAGGTCACCGGAAGCCCGTGCACGATGTCGGTGGGGTCCGGGGCGGATGAACGCGTCCAGCCGACGACGCCCGGGCGCCGGACCGGCGTCGCATCGCAGAGGAGCACATGCAACCGCTCCTCGAGGTCGGCGGGCAGCGGCATCCCGTACAGCGCCGCGGCCGTCGCATGGCTGAACAGCGCCGCCGCCGGCAGGACAACGCGCAGGTCGCTGCATCGGTCGATCAGTCCGTCGTCGACACGCCCTGCCGAGCCGGCCACGCGCACGCCGTGGAACGGGCGCAGCACCTCCGGCCGGCGCATCCACGCCGTCGTGAGACCCGCCGCCCGCCCCTCGGCCACGGTGAAGGCGACCCCGTCCATCCAGTTCGGCAGCGCATCCATGGCTCGATACTCGCGTATCCCGGTGGCCGATTCTCGGTTATCCACAGGGCGATGGGATGCCGGTTCCCGGCGCCCGCTCTGTCCAGCGCCGACCCGTCCCGGTCGAGGATGCGCAAACGGCGTACGGACCCGCAGGATCGGCGCAGTTCGTGCAATCTGGGCCACAGCGGGGCGCGAGCGACCCCCGGTGGGGGGCCCGGCGAGCAGCCGAGGCCGAGCCGAGCCGAACGGCAGCCGCCGGGTCAGCGGCGCTCGAGCTCCTCGGCGACCAGGAAGGCCAGCTCGAGGCTCTGCATGTGGTTCAGACGCGGGTCGCACAGCGACTCGTAGCGGGTCGCCAGCGTGGCCTCGTCGATCTGCTCCGAGCCGCCCAGGCACTCCGTCACGTCGTCGCCCGTGAGCTCGACGTGGATGCCGCCCGGGAACGTGCCGATCTCGCGGTGCGCGTCGAAGAAGCCGCGCACCTCGTCCACGACGTCGTCGAACCGGCGGGTCTTGTACCCGGTCGGCGTCGTGATGCCGTTGCCGTGCATGGGGTCGGTGACCCACAGCGGGGTGGCTCCGGCATCCTTCACCGCCTGCAGCAGCGGGGGCAGGGCGTCGCGGATCCGGCCCGCACCCATGCGGGTGATGAACGTCAGGCGCCCGGGCTCGCGCTCGGGGTCGAGCTTGTCGATCAGGGCCAGCGTCGTCTCGGGCGTCGTGGTCGGGCCGAGCTTGACGCCGATGGGGTTGCGGATGCGCGAGAAGTAGTCGACGTGCGCACCATCGAGATCGCGGGTGCGCTCACCGATCCACAGGAAGTGCGCCGACGTGTTGTAGGGCGTGTCGGTGCGCGAGTCGATGCGGGTCATCGGCCGCTCGTAGTCCATCAGCAGGCCCTCGTGGCCGGTGTAGAACTCCACGCCGCGCAGCTCGTCGAAGTCGGCGCCCGCCGCCTCCATGAACTTGATGGCGCGGTCGATCTCGCCGGCCAGTCCCTCGTAGCGCTGGTTGGCGGGGTTCTTCGCGAAGCCCTGGTTCCAGCTGTGCACTTCGCGCAGGTCGGCGAAGCCACCCTGCGTGAACGCGCGAATGAGGTTCAACGTCGCCGACGCGGTGTGGTACCCGCGCAGCAGGCGCTGCGGGTCGGGGCGGCGCGATCCTTCGGTGAAGTCGTAGCCGTTGACGATATCGCCGCGGTAGGCGGGCAGCGTCACGTCGCCGCGGGTCTCACTCTCGCTCGAGCGGGGCTTGGCGAACTGGCCCGCCATGCGCCCCATCTTGATGACCGGCAGCGACGCGCCGTAGGTCAAGACCACCGCCATCTGCAGCACCGTCTTGATGCGGTTGCGGATCTTGTCGGCAGTGGCACCGGCGAACGTCTCAGCGCAGTCGCCGCCCTGCAGCAGGAACGCCTGCCCCGCCGCGGCGCGTGCGAGCTTCGCGCGCAATGCGTCGACCTCGCCGGCGAACACCAGCGGGGGCATGGAGGCGATCTCAGCGGATGCCTCGGCCACAGCCTCGTCGTCGTTCCACTCCGGCTGCTGCTTGATGGGGAGAGTCCGCCAGTGATCCAGGCCGTCGAGGTGCTGCAGCATCCGGCAAGTCTACCGGCCGGCGGATATCACGACTTCGCAGATGACGGAAGACGGTCTTTGACCGTCGAAGCGTAGACGTCGTCGTACTGCTGCTGTCCGAGCCGCTGCAGCGCGACCATGATCTCGTCGACGACCGAGCGCAGGATGTAGCGATCGTTCTCCATCCCGGTGTACCGGGTGAAGTCGAGCGGTTCGCCGATCACGACGCCCACCCGCGCGATCCGCGGCAGACGACGGCCGATCGGCATCATCGTGTCGGTGTCGACCATCACCACGGGGATCACGGGCACCTTGGCCTCGAGCGCCATGCGCGCGATGCCGGTCCTCCCCCGGTACAGCCGGCCGTCGGGGCTGCGGGTGCCCTCGGGGTAGATGCCCAGCAGCTCACCCCGGCCGAGCACCTGCAGCCCGGTGTTGAGGGATGCCTCGGACGCCTTGCCGCCGGAGCGGTCGATGGGGATCTGCCCGGTCGCCTTCATGAACACGCGGGTCGCCCAGCCCTTGATGCCGCGGCCGGTGAAATAATCGCTCTTGGCCAGGAAGGCGACGGGCCGGTCGATCAGCAGCGGCAGGAAGATCGAGTCCGCGAACGACAGGTGGTTGCTGGCGAGGATCGCCGCTCCCGTGGTCGGGACCTTGCGGCGACCGACGATCCACGGGCGGAAGATCGCCTTCAGGACCGGGCCGATCACCACGTACTTCATCAGCCAATAGAACATCGCCCGCCCTCCCCTCCGGTGCCGTCGAAAAGTCTACCCATCGACGGCGCGGCAACGCTGTCGCGAGATCGGGTTTCGCAATCCGTGAGACCCGATGTCACAGGGGCACCGCGTTCGCACGGGCTAGACTCGGGGACAGCACCCCGAAACGGTACCGAAGGAGATGCCGGAATGACCCCCGTCACATTCGACGTTCCCGCCATCGTGCCTGCCGACCCGCAGGCCAACATCACCGATCTGCTCGAGGACCGCGTCACTGCCACGCCGGGCCTCGCGCTGTTCGCCGTCCCGGAGGGCGACGGGTGGCGGGATGTCTCGGCATCCGATTTCCGCGACCAGGTGATCGCCCTCGCCAAGGGCTTCGTCGCAGGGGGGCTGCAGCCCGGCGACAAGGTCGGCTTCATCGCCCGCACGACCTACGAGTGGACGCTCGTCGATTTCGCGCTGTTCTACGCCGGAGCCGTCATGGTGCCGATCTACGAGACCAGCTCGGCCTCGCAGATCCAGTGGAACCTGTCGGACTCGGGCGCGGTCGCGTGCATCGCCGAGCTGCCCGAGCACTCCGAGCGCCTCGCCGAGGCGCAAGAGGACCTGCCCCTGATCCGCAGCGTCTGGTCGATGCACGACGGGGCGCTGGACGCGCTGCGCGCCGACGGCGCATCCGTCTCCGACGACGAGATCGCTCGTCGTCGGTCGCTGGCCCAGGGCGACGACATCGCGACGCTCATCTACACCGCCGGAACGACCGGGCGCCCGAAGGGGTGCGTGCTCACGCACAGCAACTTCGTCGAGCTCGCCCGCAACGCGTCGCGGTCGCTGCACGAGGTGGTCGAGACGCCGGGCGCATCCACTCTGCTGTTCATCACGACCGCGCACGTGTTCGCGCGGTTCATCAGCATCCTCGACATCCACGCCGGTGTGAAGACCGGGCACCAGCCCGACACGAAGAACCTGCTGCCGGCGCTCGGCTCGTTCAAGCCGACGTTCCTGCTCGCGGTGCCGCGCGTGTTCGAGAAGGTGTACAACTCGGCCGAGCAGAAGGCCGAGTCCGGCGGAAAGGGCAAGATCTTCCGCTCCGCCGCGGGCACGGCGATCGAGCACTCGCGCCTGCTGCAGGACGGGCACAAGATCCCGTTCTGGCTGGGGCTGAAGTTCCGTGTGTTCGACCGGCTCGTCTACAGCAAGCTGCGCACGGCGATGGGCGGCAACGTCGTCTACGCGATCTCGGGATCGGCGCCCCTGGGCGAACGGCTCGGGCACTTCTTCGCGAGCCTCGGCGTGACGGTGCTCGAGGGGTACGGCCTGACCGAGACCACCGCTCCGGCGACCGTGAACCTGTCGACGAAGACGAAGATCGGCACGGTCGGCCCGCCGCTGCCCGGTGTCGGCGTGCGCGTCGCCGACGACGGCGAGATCCAGGTGCGCGGCATCAACGTGTTCAAGGAGTACTGGCACAACCCCGAGGCGACCGCGGCGTCGTTCGAGGACGACTGGTTCCGCACCGGCGACATCGGCTCGTTCGACGCCGACGGGTTCTTGTCGATCACCGGCCGCAAGAAGGAGATGATCGTCACCGCCGGCGGCAAGAACGTCGCCCCCGCAGTGCTCGAGGATCCGATCCGCGCCAACCCCGTGGTCAGCCAGGTGGTCGTGGTCGGCGAGCAGCGCCCGTTCATCGCGGCGCTCGTGACGCTCGACTCCGAGATGCTGCCGACGTGGCTGGCCAACAACGGCCTGCCGGGCGACCTCACCCTCGAGCAGTGCGCTGCCAATCCGCAGGTGCGGGCCGAGGTGCAGCGGGCTGTCGACGGCGCGAACAAGCTCGTCTCGCGCGCCGAGTCGATCCGCAAGTTCACGATCCTGCCCACGGAGTGGACCGAGGCCAGCGGACACCTGACGCCCAAGCTCAGCATCAAGCGAAACGTGATCCTGAAGGACTTCGCCTCGGCGATCGACGACATCTACAACCTGCCGGCCACCTCGACCACGGGCCTGTCGCTGAAATAGGACGGCGATCACAGACCGCGAGGCCCGCGACGCTCAGAACCAGGAGGACTCGCGGATCTGGCGCATCGCGATGCGGCGGGCCTCCTTGTCGAGCCGGTCGATGTAGAGCTTGCCGTCGAGATGGTCGGTCTCGTGCTGCAGCGCCTGGGCGAGCACCCCGTCGCCCTCGATCGTGACGGGGTTGCCGTCGGCGTCGACCCCCTCGACCTTCGCGTGCGGATAGCGCACCACGTCGTGCCAGAGACCCGGGACCGACAGGCATCCCTCCCCGATCGCCGCGGGCTCGCCCGAGACCTCGACGAGCACGGGGTTGAAGACGTATCCGAGCCGGCCGTCGACGTTGTAGCTGAACGCGCGCACGCCGACGCCGATCTGGGATGCCGCGACCCCGGCGCGTCCGGGCAGCTCGACGGTGTCGACCAGGTCGCGCGCGAGCGCGCGGGTGCCTTCGTCGAAGGTCGTCACGACGGCGCCGGTGGAACGGAGCACGGGGTCGCCGAAGAGGCGGATCTCACGCACCGCCATCGTCAGGCCGCCACCGTGCCGTGCTCGCGCAGACCTTCGACCACCGAGACCGCGAGCCGGCGGGCGGCCTCGCGGGTGGCCGGCTGCAGGTCGTGGAACGTGATGGCGCTGCCGGTCGCGATGTGCGCGTCGTACGGCATTCGCACCACGGCGCGCACGCGCGTGGTGAAGTGCGCTTCGAGCTCGTCCTCGCGCACGAGCGGGGCTCCGGGGCGCGCGTTGTTGAGCACCACGACGGCGCTGCGCACGAGCCCGGCGAAGCCGTTGGTCTCGAGCCAGGTGAGGGTCTCGGACGCCAGGCGCGCCTCGTCGATGCTCAGGCCCGACACGACCACGAGCTGGCCGGCGCGGCCGAGGGTCGCTCCCATCACCGAGTGCACGATCCCGGTGCCGGTGTCGGTGAGCACGATCGAGTAGTAGTGGGCGGCAAGGCCCGCCACGTCCTGGTAGTCGTCGTCGCTGAACGCCTCCGAGACCCGGGGGTCGGCATCGGATGCCAGGACATCGAGTCGCGTCTCGTCCCGGGCGACGATCGTCGAGATGTCGTTGTAGCCGGTCACGTCCCCCTGCATGCGTGCGAGGTCGCGCACGGTCTTGCCGCTCGGTCGCGCGATGCGATCGGCCAGGGTTCCGCGGTCGGGGTTGGCGTCGATCGCGATCACCCGGTCGTCGCGGGCGTCGGCGAGGGCCATGCCGAGCAGGGTCGTGATCGTCGTCTTTCCGACGCCGCCCTTGCGCGAGAGCACCGGCACGAACCGTGCGCCGCCGGTCAGGGGCGCCGCGATGCGGCTGGTGAGCTCCTTGCGCTCGCGCGCACGCTTGCCGTCGCCGAGGTTGATGCGCCCGCCCGACAAGGCGTAGACGAAGTGCTGCCAGGTTCCCTCGGGCTCGGCGCCCAGGATCTTGCCGCGCTCGAGCAGCCGGTCGGCGGTCAGCAGGTCGGAGGTCTCCTTGCCGGAGTCGAACTCGCCGAGCCGCTTTGACGTCAGCGTGATCTCGGGGCGCTTGGTGTGCACGCGCTCCACGTCGTGGGCGCGTCCGGCGGGTTTGTCGTTCATGGATGCCTCCTCCAGCGCACCTGCGGCGGGGTCGGGATCGATCGGTTCGGCGTCGACCGGTTCGGAGTCGAGGACGGCGGAATACGCGCCGCGCGGCTCGGGTGCCGCTTCGGCCACCGTATCGTGAGAGCCGGCCGCTGCGGCGGCGGGGTCGGAGTCTGCGTCGACGGCGGCAAGGCCTTCGTCGACGGCGCCCGCTGAGTCTGCGACGACATCGCCTGCGTCGGCTTCTGGGTCGTCGGCCTCGCCGATCGTGTCATCACCCTCGGCATCGTTCGCCTCGGCATCGTTCGCCTCGGCATCGTGCGCCTCGGCATCGACGTCATCCGTCTCGACGATGGCATCGGCGTCGAGTTCGGGCGCCGCCTCGGCGTGCGCGTACCGCGCGATCGTGTCATCGATGAGCGCGGCGAATGCGGCACGGTCGAACGGCTGATCGGCCTCGCGCCAATCATCGGCATCCTCGTCGTCGGCATCGACATTGCCGTTCGCCGGGACCGTCGCGAGATCGGCATCGTCGGGGGCGACCGCGTCGGCGTCAGCGTCTTCGGCGGACTCGATGGCCGCCTCCGCATCGACTGCGGAGCCGTTCGCCTCCTGGTCGACCACCGGCTCGTCGACCTCGGCGTCCTCGACGTCGACGTCCTCGACGACGACCGCGTCCCCCGGCGCGGCGTCCTCCGGCTCGATGTCTTCGAGCGTGGCGTGTTCGAGCACGACGTCGCCGATCACGACATCATCAGCATCGATCACGACGTCGTCGCCGTCGAGCACGATCTCGTCGTCGTCGATCACGGTGCGGCCGGCTGCATCAGCCTCCTGGTGCTCGCCGCCGAGGCTTCCCGCCTCGGCCACGACCTCGACGTCGTCGTCCTCGGCCGCAGCGGCCGCGACCTCGGCGTCTGCGGGGGCGTCGGCTGCGGCATCCAGCTGCGAGTCCTCGACCGCCTCATCCGCCGACCCATCGTCCGCGGCATCGGCGTCCTCGGCCGACTCGTCCTCGTCGTCGAACGCGAGCTCGTCGCCGACGACATCGTCGTCGGGCAGGTCGTCCTCGTCGGAGGGCGGGAGCGTGACGCTCACCTGCGCGGTCGTGGCACCCAGAAGCCCGAGAGCGACGGTGTCGGCACGCGCGACATCGGGCAGAACGCCGAGCTCGGGGGTCTCGTCAGGCGTACGGTCGGGGTGATCGGGCGTCACAGCGGGTCGTCTCCAAGAAGCATCAGGGCCCGGGTGGGCCGCCCTCCAGGCTACTGCCGCGGAGTGATGACGACCAAAAGATCCCCGGCCTCGACCTGCGAGGTGCCGGCGAGCACGATCCGCTCGACCACGCCGCCGACGGGGGCGGTGATGGCCGCCTCCATCTTCATCGCCTCGATCGATGCGACCGCCTGGCCGGCGTCGACGGTCTCGCCCTCGACGACCTTGACCGTCACCGCACCCGAGAACGGCGCGGCGACCTGCCCCGGCTTCGATGTGTCGGCCTTCTCTGCCTGACGCGCCTCGACGTCGATGCTGTGGTCACGCACGAACACCGGCCGCAGCTGGCCGTTGAGGGTCGTCATGACCGAGCGCATGCCCTTGTCGTCGGCCTCGCCGATCGCCTCGAGCCCGACGTACAGCTGCACGCCCCGCTCGAGCTCGACGACGTGCTCGGTCCCGGGCACCAGACCGTACAGGTAGTCGGCCGTGTCGAGCACGCTGAGGTCGCCGAACTGCTCGCGCAGCTGCAGGTACGAACGGGTCGGGGCCGGGAACAGCAGCTCGTTGAGCATCCGCCGCCGGGTGGCCGAGTCGGCCTCGAGCGCCGCGCCCTGCTCGTCGGTGATCGGCGTGATGCCGTGCTTGAGGTCGCGCCCCGCCAGCACCTTGGTGCGGAACGGCTCGGGCCATCCCCCGGGCAGGTCGCCCAGCTCGCCGGCCATGAACGCGACCACCGAGTCGGGCACGTCGTAGCGCTCGGGGTGCTCCTCGAAGTCTGCCGGGTCGGCCTTGACGGCCGCGAGGTGCAGCGCCAGGTCGCCGACGACCTTCGACGACGGCGTGACCTTGGGCACCCGCCCGAGGATCGCGTCGGCGGCGGCGTACATGTCCTCGATGAGCTCGAAGTCCTCCGACAGGCCGAGCGCGATCGCCTGCTGGCGCAGGTTCGACAGCTGCCCGCCGGGGATCTCGTGGTGGTACACGCGGCCGGTGGGACCGGGCAGCCCCGACTCGAACGGCGCGTACAGGTGGCGCACCGCCTCCCAGTACGGCTCCAGATCAGCCACCGCCGACAGGTCGATGCCGGTGTCGCGATCGGTGTGCGCCAGGGCCGCGACCAGCGCCGACAGGGAGGGCTGGCTCGTGGTTCCCGACATCGGCGCGGCTGCGGCATCCACCGCGTCGGCGCCGGCCGCACTGGCCGCCAGCAGCGTCGCGAGCTGGCCGCCCGCGGTGTCGTGCGTGTGGACGTGCACGGGCAGGTCGAACCGGTCGCGCAGCGCGGCGACGAGCTTCGCCGCCGCGCCCGGCCGCAGCAGGCCCGCCATGTCCTTGATCGCGAGGATGTGGGCGCCCGCGTCGACGATCTGCTCGGCCAGGCGCAGGTAGTAGTCGAGCGTGTAGAGGTCCTCGGCGGGGTTCAGCAGGTCGCCGGTGTAGCAGACGGCGACCTCGGCGATCGAGGTCCCGGTGCCGAGCACGGCGTCGATGGCCGGTCGCATCTGGGCGACGTCGTTGAGGGCGTCGAAGATGCGGAAGATGTCGATGCCGGATGCCGCGGCCTCGCGCACGAACGCGTCGGTGACCTCGGTGGGGTACGGCGTGTAGCCGACCGTGTTGCGCCCGCGCAGCAGCATCTGGATCGCGATGTTCGGCATCGCCTCGCGCAGAGCGTCCAGGCGCTCCCACGGGTCCTCGCCGAGGAACCGCAGCGCCACGTCGTACGTCGCCCCGCCCCAGGCCTCGACCGACAGCAGCTGCGGCGTCAGCCGCGCGACGTACGGGGCGACGGCGGCGAGGTCCCGCGTGCGCACGCGGGTGGCCAGCAGCGACTGGTGCGCATCGCGGAAGGTCGTCTCGGTCACCGCCAGCCGGTTCTGCATGCGCAGCTCGGCGGCGAAGCCGGCCGGGCCCAGGCGCAGCAGGCGCTGACGCGACCCGTCGGGCGCCGGCACGGTCAGATCGACCGTGGGGAGCTTGGCCACCGGGTCGACGGTCACCGGGTTCGCGCCGTGGGGCTTATTCACGGTGGCGTCGACGAGCCAGGTGAGGATCTTGGTGCCGCGGTCCTTCGAGGGACGGCCGCGCAGAAGCTCGGGGCGCTCTTCGATGAACAGCGTCGACACGTCGCCGGCGAGGAACTCGGGGTCGTCGAACACGGCCTGCAGGAACGGGATGTTGGTGGCCACACCCCGGATGCGGAACTCGGCGAGGGCCCGGCGGGCGCGCTTGACCGCGGACGGGAAGTCGCGGCCCCGGCAGATGAGCTTGGAGAGCATCGAGTCGAAGTGCGGGCTGATCTGGGATCCTGCCGCGGTCGTACCACCGTCGAGGCGGATGCCGGCGCCGCCCGGCGACCGGTAGGTGGTGATCTTGCCGGTGTCGGGGCGGAAGTTCTGCGTCGGGTCCTCGGTGGTGATGCGGCACTGCACCGCCGAGCCGCGCAGGCGGATGTCGTCCTGCCGCAGGCCGAGCTCTGCGAGCGTCGCCCCGGCGGCGATGCGCATCTGCGCCTGCACCAGGTCGACGTCGGTCACCTCTTCGGTCACGGTGTGCTCGACCTGGATGCGCGGGTTCATCTCGATGAACACGACCTCGCCGGCCCGCTCCCCCGCCGTCTCGAGCAGGAACTCCACCGTGCCGGCGTTCTGGTAGCCGATCGACCGGGCGAACGCGACCGCGTGCCGGTGCAGGGCGCGGCGGATCTCGTCGTCGAGGTTCGGCGCCGGCGCGATCTCGACCACCTTCTGGTGGCGCCGCTGCATCGAGCAGTCGCGTTCGAACAGGTGCACCGTGTCGCCCTGCGCGTCGGCGAGCACCTGCACCTCGATGTGGCGCGGACGCATGACCGCCTGCTCGAGGAACATCCGCGGGTCGCCGAACGCGCTGCCGGCCTCGCGCATCGCCTCGGCCAGCGCGGGGGCGAGCTCTGCCTTGGTCTCGACGCGCCGCATGCCGCGTCCGCCGCCGCCGGCGACGGCCTTCGCGAACAGCGGGAATCCGATCTCGTCGGCCTGTGCGAGCAGGGCGTCGACGTCGTCGGATGCCTCGGTCGAGCGCAGCACCGGAACCCCGGCCTCGATCGCATGGCGCTTGGCCTCGACCTTGTTGCCGGCCATCTCGAGCACCGCGGCGGGCGGACCGATGAACGTGATGCCGTTGGCGGCGGCCTTCTCGGCCAGTTCGGGGTTCTCGGACAGGAAACCGTAGCCCGGGTAGATGGCGTCGGCGCCGGCCTCGCGCGCGACGCGGATGATCTCGTCGACATCCAGGTACGCCCGCACGGGATGCCCCTGCTCGCCGATCCGGTACGCCTCGTCGGCCTTCAGCCTGTGCAGCGAATGCCGATCCTCGTACGGGAAGACCGCGACCGTGCGCGCACCCAGCTCGTATGCCGCGCGAAACGCACGGATGGCGATCTCACCGCGGTTGGCGACCAGGATCTTCTCGAACATGCGACCCCCATAGGGCGGCGATCCCGCAGGCAGGCGTGATCGCCTTTCGTGGCTGAGTGTGCTCTCAGCCTAGAGGACGGTAACGTAGGGCCTTGTGCACGTCCTCTCCGTCAGCTCGCTCAAGGGTGGAGTCGGCAAGACGACCGTGACATTGGGGCTCGCCTCTGCGGCGTTCGCCCGCGGTGTCAAAACGCTCGTCGTCGATCTCGACCCGCAGTCCGACGTCTCTACGGGGATGGATATCCAGGTCGCCGGTCGGCTGAACATCGCCGACGTGCTGGCCAGCCCGAAAGAGAAGGTGGTTCGCCAGGCGATCACCTCCAGCGGCTGGACCAAGGTGCACCCCGGCACGATCGACGTGCTGATCGGCAGTCCCTCGGCGATCAACTTCGACGGCCCGCACCCGAGCGTGCGCGACGTCTGGAAGCTCGAAGAGGCCCTGGCCGCCGTCGAGGCCGACTACGACCTCGTGCTCGTGGACTGCGCCCCGTCGCTGAACGCGCTGACCCGCACCGCGTGGGCCGCGAGCGACCGCGTGATCGTGGTCACCGAGCCCGGCCTGTTCTCGGTCGCGGCCGCCGACCGCGCGCTGCGCGCGATCGAAGAGATCCGCCGTGGCCTCTCGCCGCGGCTGCAGCCGCTGGGCATCGTCGTCAACCGCGTGCGCCCGCAGTCGATCGAGCACCAGTTCCGCATCAAGGAGCTGCGCGACATGTTCGGTCCGCTCGTGCTCTCGCCGCAGCTGCCCGAGCGCACGTCGCTGCAGCAGGCGCAGGGCGCGGCCAAGCCCCTGCACATCTGGCCGGGCGACTCGGCGCAGGAGCTCGCGGCGGACTTCGACGCGCTGCTGGACCGCATCATGCGCACCGGCCGCATCCCCTCGCCGGACGGCGTCCCCGTCCCCTGAGCGTGCGGCTGCCGGGGTCGGATTGCGCCCCGGCTGCGTAGGCCTGCTCGAGCCCGGCCGCCCGAGCCAGCCTGCCTGAGCCGGCCTGCCTGAGCGCCGGCATCCTGTGCCCGCGCCACTGGTCCCCATTCCCTATGGATTCGGCGAATCCATACCCCCTGGGCTATTGATTCGCCCAGTCCCTATGGATTCGCGGCGTGTGTGATCGGCATGGGTTCGCGGCATGCGCAGATCGGCGCGCGATGCGGATCCGCTCGCGGATGCCCGGGGCCCAGCCCTCGTCTGCGACCACAAATGCCGCGCACGAGCCGCAGAGGTGACGACTGAGATCGGCGAGCAACGAGCGCGAGGTCAGGCGGTGCGCTTCGCGCGACGCGCGGCGAGCTCGTCGACAGGGTCGGGCTTCTGCGGGTCGAACTCGAGCAGGGTCGACTCGACCTCGGTGAGCACCTTGCCCACAGCGATGCCGAACACGCCCTGGCCACGGCTGACCAGGTCGATGACCTCGTCGTTCGACGTGCACAGGTACACCGACGCACCGTCGCTCATGAGGGTCGTGCCGGCGAGGTCGCGGATGCCGGCGGCGCGCAGCTGCTCGACCGCAGTGCGGATCTGCTGCAGCGAGATGCCGGTGTCGAGCAGGCGCTTGACGAGCTTGAGCACCAGGATGTCGCGGAAGCCGTACAGGCGCTGCGAGCCCGAACCGGTGGCTCCGCGCACGGTCGGCTCGACCAGCTCGGTGCGCGCCCAGTAGTCCAGCTGCCGGTACGTGATGCCGGCTGCGCGCGCGGCGACGGCGCCGCGATAGCCCACCTCGTCGTCCATGGCGGGAAGTCCGTCGGTGAACAGGAGGTCCACCGCGAACCGATGTTCGCCTGCCGCTTCCTCCGCGGTCATCGAGATCCCCCTTCTCCGAAATCCAATGGAGCTTCCCCCACGCTAGAGGACCATCGTCCCCCCGGCAACGACATCCGGCCCGTACCGCTCCGCGTGTCGCGCGCCTTCGTCATACCGACGCCCGCCCGGGCCGCGCCCCGCGGCCCGTTCATCCCCCGCCCGTTCACTGCACCAGGCGATCGATCGCGTTGCGCACGAAGATCATCCGCACCTCGCCGAGCCGCGCGGCGATCTCGGGCGCGAGCTCCCCCGCCCGCCCGCGTGCGGTGGCGTCGGTGCGGCGCAGCAGTGGCGCCAGAGCGGTCTCGATGAGCGCCACCTCACGCTCGGCGGCCTGGCGCAGTCCCCGCATGTGCCGCGGCTCGATGCCGTGCCGATCGAGCGCCACGAGCGCCCGCAGCACGGCCAGCGCCTGTTCGTCGTACGTGTCGGCGGCGGCGATCATGCCGGTGCTGACCGCGTCGTTCAGCAGCTGCGGAGCCGCCCCCGCCGCCGACAGCAGCTCGCTGCGCCGGTACCGGCGTGCGGGCGGCGTGATCGAGGGCGGGACGGCGGCCGGCGACGCAGGAGCACGCCCGGCGTCGACATCGGCCATGAACTCGCGGATGCGCGCCAGCGGCAGATAGTGGTCGCGCTGCAGCGTGAGGGCCAAGCGGAGGCGCTCGACGTCTGCGGGAGTGAACTTGCGATAGCCGGAGGCGGTGCGCATCGGGGTCACGATCCCCTGCACTTCGAGGAAGCGCAGCTTGCTCGCCGTCAGCGCGGGGAACTCCGGGCTGAGACGAGCGAGGACCTGGCCGATGCTCAGCGCGCCCCCGGACGCTGCGCGGCGGGGTGCGGGTGAGGCGGGCATCAGCTCTCCGGTGCCTGCTCGAGATCGGCGGGTGAGACGAAGAAGTTCAATCGGAACTTGCCGATGCGCACCTCGGCCCCGTTCGCGAGCGTCGCACGGTCGACCCGTTCGCCGTTCACATACGTGCCGTTGAGCGATCGCTGGTCGACGATCTCGAACCGCTTGCCGTCGCGCGTGATCTCGGCGTGACGGCGCGAGACAGTCACGTCGTCGAAGAAGATGTCCGCTTCGGGATGCCGCCCCACTGTCATGACGTCGGTGTCGAGCAGGTAGCGCGCCCCGGCGGTCGGACCCGACCGGACGATCAGCAGCGCAGCCCCGGCGGGCAGCGCATCGATCGCCGCGAGCTCCGCGCTGGACAGATCACTGCCGAACGGCACGAACGACAGATCGGAGTCGTGACCGAACGTCTGAGTGGCGTCACTGTTGTGCGCGGCACCCGAGCCGCGGTGGATGCCCCCCGCGTCCGTCCGACGATACTGGTCCACGGTCGTCCTTCCTTTCCCCCAGACTAACCGATGGCATCACTGCCGCGAGAGCAGAAAGACCTGAAATCGACCCTATTGAACGGCGGGCACCGCTGTCCACTCCGGCAACGCTGTCCACACCGGTCACACGACTGCCCGAGGCCGTTCGAGACAGCTCGAGCCGCCCGGGCATCCAGACTCGGCGGGTAGGCTCGCGGCCGTGAGGATCCCCGCTGTCATCGCCACCTTCGCTCTCGCTGCCGCCGTCGTCCTCGGCGTCGCCGCCCCGGCATCCGCCCACGACCAGCTGCTGTCGACCAATCCCGAGAACGGATCGACCGTCCAGTCGCTGCCGGCGACCGTGACCCTGACCTTCAGCGACGCCGTGCAGAACGCGGGCGGGGACGCGAACCAGGTGAAGGTGATGGATGCCTCGTGCAAGGTCTTGAACAACGGACCGGCGCAGATCGAAGACAACGTGGTGACCCAGCCGATCTCGGGCGGTGTCACCGGGCAGGTCACGGTGCTGTGGCGCGTGGTCTCTCAGGACGGGCACCCCGTCTCGGACGAGTTCGCCTTCACCGTCGCGGGCGGCAACGGGTCCGTGGCGTCCCCCTCGTCGACCTGCGCGGCCGACACCGCCCCGTCGGCGCCTGCGGCCCAGGCGTCGGACGCCGTGCTGCCGTGGATCATCGGCGCGGGGCTGCTCATCGTGGTCGCGGCCGTCATCGTGCTGCTGGTCACCCGCTCGAAGCGCGCCGGCGACCGGTAGGCTGTGAGGATGCCACATTACGACGTCGTCATTCTCGGCGCCGGCCCCGGCGGATACGTCGCGGCCGTTCGCAGCGCCCAGCTCGGTCTTTCCACCGCCATCATCGAGGAGAAGTACTGGGGTGGGATCTGCCTGAACGTCGGCTGCATCCCCTCGAAGGCCCTGCTGAAGAACGCCGACCTCGCGCACCAGGTGCTGCACAAGGCCGACCTGTTCGGCATCTCGGGCGACGTGCACTTCGACTTCGGCGTCGCGTGGGATCGCAGCCGCAAGGTCGCCGAGACGCACGTCAAGGGCATCCACTTCCTGATGAAGAAGAACAAGGTCACCGAGTACGAGGGGCGCGGCTCGTTCACGGGCCCGAACGCCATCACGGTGACCAAGGCCGACGGCCAGGTCGAAGAGCTCACGTTCGACAACGCGATCATCTCGACCGGCTCGAAGGTGCGCACGCTGCCGGGTGTGTCGATCGGCGGCAACGTCGTGTCGTTCGAAGAGCAGATCCTCACGCGTGAGCTGCCGAAGTCGATCGTCATCGTCGGCGCCGGCGCGATCGGCGTGGAATTCGGCTTCGTGCTGCGCAACTACGGCGTCGACGTCACGATCGTCGAGTTCCTCGACCGCGCCCTGCCCAACGAGGACGCCGAGGTCTCGAAGGAGATCACGAAGCAGTACAAGGGCTACGGCATCCCGATCCTCACCTCGACGAAGGTCGAGAAGGTCGAGGACTCGGACGACAAGGTCACCGTCACCTACACCGGCAAGGACGGCCAGCAGGGCTCGCTCGAGGCCGAGAAGGTGCTCATGTCGGTCGGGTTCGCCCCGAACGTCGAGGGCTTCGGCCTCGAGAACACCGGCGTCAAGCTCACCGAGCGCGGCGCGATCGACATCGACGACTACATGCGCACGAACGTGCCGCACATCTACGCGATCGGCGACGTCACGATGAAGCTGCAGCTGGCCCACGTGGCCGAAGCGCAGGGCGTCGTGGCCGCCGAGACCATCGGCGGCGCCGAGACGATGCCGCTGGGCGACTACCGCATGATGCCGCGCGCGACGTTCTGCTCGCCGCAGGTCGCCTCGTTCGGGCTCACCGAGCAGCAGGCGCGCGACGCCGGCTACGACGTGAAGGTCGCGAAGTTCCCGTTCTCGGCGAACGGCAAGGCCAACGGCCTGGGCGAGCCGATCGGGTTCGTCAAGCTCATCGCCGACGGCGAGCACCTCGAGCTGCTCGGTGGGCACCTGATCGGCCCGGACGTCTCGGAGCTGCTGCCCGAGCTGACCCTCGCGCAGAAGTGGGACCTGACGGCGCTCGAGGCAGCCCGCAACGTGCACACCCACCCGACGCTGTCGGAGGCCCTGCAAGAGGGCTTCCACGGTCTGGTCGGACACATGATCAACCTCTAGACTGAAAGTCAGTCTCCCGGATTCCGGGAACCCGACGACGCCGCCCTGCTCGAAGCCGAGGGCGGCGTCGTTGCGTCATGCCGCGTGTCGCCGAAGGTCAGGCAGAGAGGGCGCGGGCGAGTTTCGAGGCGGATGCCGCGATCCGGCCGCCGGCGGCGGCCACCAGGTCGTCGGCCGCGGCGAACAAGGCCGCGACGTCGGCGGGCGCGGTGGATGTCGCCGGACCGAGCTCGACCTCCCACTCGCGCCAGGTCTGCTCGCTGCCGGAGCGTTCGTTGCGGGCCGTCACGTGGTCGTCGACGACCTCGGCGACCAGTCCTCCGGCCGCGTCGCGCAGCGCATAGGCGATCCGGTGGTTGCGGATGCGGGCCAGCGGCAGGAACGGGCCGGATGCGCGATCGGCGAGAGCCGCGGCGACGTGGGTCGGGACATCCCCTGCATCGTCCTCGCCCAGCGGCCAATGCCACTCGTGCTTGCCGTCGGCCGCCGACACCTTGATGTGCCAGCCGGCGTCGGGGCCGCCCTCGCGGCGGCGCACCGCCGCTCCGCCGTGCGCGAGCACGAGATCGCCGGTGTCGAAGTACCGCGCATCGAGGTCTCGCGGCTCGGGCGCGTCGATCGAGGCGACGCCGGGCAGAGCCCGCCAGTCGGGCAGTGCGACGTCATCGCCGACATCGTACTTGCGCTCGATCTCGACGGTGTGCGACGGCTCCGAGTGCGACGACTCCGTGTGCGACGGCTCCGGGTCCACGTGCTCCGGGTTCACGTGCTCCGGGCTCACTCGTTCCGGCCGTCGGGATCGGGATTGATGTCTTCGGTCGACTCGGCGTACACGAAGCGGCTCTCGGTGGGCCCGTCGTGCGCGCCGGTGTGCTCTGACACGCCCTGGCGGCGGTAGACGAGCTGTCCGCCGCCGTAGGGAATGATCAGCGAGTCGGACACCCCCGGTTCGAGCGGGATGATCTGCCCGTCGAGCGGGCCGCCGGAAAGACGTGCGATGGCCATGATCACAGCGTAGTGGCGCAGACGTGGGTTGCGGCAGAACCCGCTGCGCGGCGCGGCGGCGGCACCGGGTCGTTGAGCGCGGCCGGGCGCAGCGGGATGCCGCGGCCCGGCCGCCTCTCGAACTCAGTGGGTGGGGAAGCCCAGGCTGATCTGGCTCTCGCTCGGCTCGGGCCAGCGGCTGGTGACGACCTTGCGACGGGTGTAGAAGTTGAACGCCTCGGACCCGTACATGTGCGTGTCGCCGAACAGCGAGTTCTTCCAGCCGCCGAACGAGAACGATCCGACCGGCACGGGGATCGGCACGTTGACGCCCACCATGCCCACCTCGATGTCGTACTCGAACTGGCGGGCGGTCTTGCCGTCGCGGGTGAACACCGCGGTGCCGTTGCCGTATGGGTTCTCGTTGATCATCTTGACGGCCTCGTCATAGGTGTCCACGCGCAGCACCGACAGCACCGGGCCGAACACCTCTTCGTCGTACACGGCCATGCCGGGCTTGACGTCGTCGACGAGCGAGGCGCCCAGGAAGAACCCGTCCGAGTCGAATTTCTGCTCGCGTCCGTCGACCACCAGGGTGGCTCCGGCATCCGACACTCCGTCGACGAATCCGCGCACGCGCTCGCGCGCGGCCGAGGTGATGAGCGGACCGATCTCGCTGTCGGGGTCGAACCCGTCGCCGATGCGCAGCTTCTTCATGCGCTCGGCGACCTTGGCGACCAGGGCGTCGCCCACGCCGCCGACGGCGACGACGGCCGAGATCGCCATGCATCGCTCGCCGGCCGAGCCGAACCCTGCCGACACGGCGGCGTCGGCTGCGGCATCCAAGTCGGCGTCGGGCATGACCACCATGTGGTTCTTGGCTCCGCCCAGGGCCTGCACGCGCTTGCCGTGGGCCGCGGCCTCGGTGTAGATGTACTTCGCGATCGGCGTCGAGCCGACGAACGAGACCGCCTTGATGATGGGGTCGGCCAGGATCGCGTCGACGGTCTGCTTATCGCCGTGCACGACGTTGAACACGCCGTCGGGCAGTCCTGCCTCGCGGAAGATGTCGGCGATCCAGACCGCGGCCGAGGGATCGCGCTCGCTGGGCTTGAGGATCACCGCGTTGCCGGCGGCGATCGCAGTGGGCACCATCCACAGCGGCAGCATGGCCGGGAAGTTGAACGGCGTGATGCACGCGACCACGCCCAGCGGCTGGCGCACCTGGTGCACGTCCAGGCCGGTGGCGATCTGCTCGGAGTACTCGCCCTTCAGGTGGTGCATGAGGCCGGTGCAGAACTCGACGTTCTCGAGTCCGCGGGTGACTTCGCCGAGGGCGTCGGCGACGGTCTTGCCGTGTTCGGCGGTGATGATGCGGGCGAGCTCTTCGCCGCGGCTGACGATCAGTTCGCGCACGCGGTACATCAGCTGGGTGCGCTTGACGAGGCCGACGTCGCGCCACTTCTTCTGCGCGGCGGCCGCGATGCGGGCCGCGTCGGCGACGAGCTCGGCAGAGGCGAGGCCGACCTCGCCGGTCTGCGTGCCGAGCGACGGGTTGTAGACGGCGCCGCGGCGCTCGCCGGGGTCGACCAGCTGTCCGCCGATGACGTGCGGGATCTGGGTGAGAGTGGTCTCGATGGTGGTGCTCATGATGTTTCCTTCGGATGGGTACGGATGCCGGTTCTCTCGGTCGACGAGCGGGGTCAGGCCGGGGCGTGCGAGGGGTCGGGGGTGTAGCCGCGCAGGGCGCCGTCGGGGGTGACGAGCTTGGTCACGAGTGTGCAGTCCTTGCCGCCCAGGCCCTCGGCCGACAGCTGATCGAGCTGCGAGAGCGCGAGCTCGGCGGCGGGCAGGTGCACGCCGGTGGCCTCGCCGGCCTTGACGGCCAGGCCGCAGTCCTTGCGGGCCAGGTCGACCGAGAAGGTTGCATCGAAGTTGCGGTTCGCCGCAGCGCTGGCGACCACGCCCGGCACCGGGTACCAGGTGCGCTGGGGCCAGGACTGACCGGACGAGACGTTCGCGACATCCCAGAACACCTGCGGGTCCAGGCCGAGCTGCTCGGCCAGCTGCGATCCCTCGGCGACGCCCATCATCGAGACGAACAGCATCATGTTGTTCACGAGCTTCGCGGCGATGCCGGCGGTCGGGCCGCCGCACGCGATGACCGAGCCCGCCATGGCCTGGGCGTACGCGGTCGCGCGTTCGACATCGGCGGCGTCGCCGCCGAGCATGAACGTCAGCGAGTGCGCCTCGGCACCGGAGGTGCCACCCGAGATGGGGCTGTCGACGAAGTGGAAGCCGCGGGTCGTCGACCCGTCGTGGCACCAGCGCGAGGTCTCGACGTCGACGGTCGAGGTGTCCAGCAGCAGCGTGTCGGCGGCGGCATGGGCCCAGATGCCGTCCTCGCCCTCGTACACGCCGCGCACGTGCTGCGGCATGGGAAGCGACGTGAAGCACGCCTCGGCGCCGTCGAGCGCCTCGGCGATGCTGGCCACGGTCGTCACGCCGCGTTCGGCGGCCGCCTCGAGGCACGCCGGTGAGATGTCGAAGCCGCACACCGTGTGCCCTGCTGCGACGAGATTTGCGCTCATGGGCGTGCCCATGTGCCCGAGCCCGATCCACGCGATGGTCGACATCCTGCCTCCTCGAAGGTGCCTGTGCTCCTGCCGCAGCCGAGTTGCAGGCTGAGTGCAGGAACCACTCGTGCGAGTGCTGCGCGGCGGCGCCGTGACCTCCGCGTCATGGCCAGGATAGGCTCGCGATCGACTGCAGATCAATGCACACTCTCACTGCATCGTTGCACTACGAGCGTGCGCTCGTGCACACTTGTCCTGTGCCTCTGTATCCCGCGCCCGATGCGCTCCTGACGATGCTCGCCGTGGCGCGTCTGGGCCGCTACACGGCCGCCGCCGAGGTGCTCGGAGTGAACCACTCGACCGTGTCACGGCGCATCACGGCCCTCGAGGACGCCATGGGCGGACGGATGCTCGTGCGGGGCGCCGGCGGGTGGGAGATCACCGAGCTCGGCCAGCGGGCGCTGGCCGCCGCCGAAGCCATCGAGGGGACGCTGCGCGCCCTCGGCGAGGACGCCGGCGGCGACCCGGTCGACGGGATGGTGCGCATCGCTGCGCCCGAGGGATTCACCTCGGCGTTCCTGGTGCCCGCGATGTGTGCTCTGCAGCGCGAGCATCCCGGCCTTGCGATCGAGCTGCTGGCGGCCACGCAGCGCGTGCGCCAGAACCGCTCGGGCGTGGACCTCGAGATCGTGGTCGGCCGCCCGCAGGTGCATCGGGCGTTCGCGACGCCCGTGTGCGACTATTCGCTCCGGCTGTACGCGTCGCCGGCGTACCTCGCGTCGCACGAGGCGCCGACGACGGTCGACGAGCTGTCGGGTCATCCACTCGTGTACTACGTCGAGTCGTCGCTGCAGGTCGACGACCTGGACACGGCCGTGCAGCGGCTGCCCGCGTCTCCCCCGTCGATCCGCTCGACGAGCGTGTTCGCGCACATCGAGGCGACCGCCGGCGGCGCCGGGATCGGGGTGCTGCCGGACTTTCTCGCCGACCGCGACGAGCGGCTTGTTCCGGTGATGCGCGACCTATACGCCCACCCGCTGTCATACTGGGCTGTGGTGCGTGATGAAGGTCCGCGCAATGCCGCGCTTGCAGCCACACTGGCATCGCTGAAGGAGTATGTCTCGGTGGTCACGCTATGAACATTTCGCGTCGGGCGCTTAGAATGAGTCGCAAGAGATCTGGGGATCTCGCGACTGGGAACGGTCTCACTACTGGGGAAGTGGGTATCCGCGTGAGCGATCTTGCGCAAACTCTGGTGCTGACGGGCGCAGTGCGCGCGTCGGACATGTCTAATGCGTTGGCGACGCACGGCGACGAAGCCGAACTCATGCAGCATCTGATCACGAGTCACGTCGTGACCGAGGCGCAGGTGGCCGAGGCCATCGCGCTGCAGACGGGGTTTCGGTTCTTCGACATGTCGGGGGCTTCGCTGCCGCCCGACGTGGTCGCGCTCGTGCCGAGCGCGCTGTGCCGCCGCTATCAGCTGATCCCGCTCGAACGCGGGCGAGGCCGTCTGGTGGTGGGCATGGTCGACCCGACCGACATCATCGCGATCGACGACATCACGAGCATCACCGACCTGCAGGTCGATCCGGTCGTGGTCGCCGCCGACGCGCTGCGTCAGGCCTTCGAGCGCTATCTGCGCAGCGATGAGGAGCTGAGCGATCTCTCGGAGCAGATCGGAGAGAACCTCGGCTCGACGTCGGAAGCTGCGTTCGCCGAGGCCCTGGACGACGACGGGGATGCCGATGCCCCCGTCGTGCGGTTCGTGAATCTCTTGATCTCGCAGGCGATCAACGACCGAGCCAGCGACATCCACATCGAGCCGGGCGAACGCCAGCTCACGGTGCGGTACCGCATCGACGGTGTGCTGCACGAGATGCAGAAGGCCGACCGCGCGATCCAGGACGGCGTGATCTCACGCCTGAAGATCATGTCGCAGATCGACATCGCCGAGAAGCGCAAGCCGCAGGACGGCCGCCTGTCGGTGACGCACGACGGACGCACGATCGACGTGCGAGTGGCGACGCTGCCGACGGTGTGGGGCGAGAAGATCGTCATGCGCATCCTCGACACCTCGGCGCAGCTGATGTCGATGGCCGATCTCGACTTCTCACCGTTCAACCAGGAGCGCTTCACGGCGGCCATCTCGCGCCCGCACGGCATGGTGCTGGTGACCGGGCCGACCGGGTCGGGCAAGTCCACGACCCTGTACACGGCGCTGCGCACGGTCTCGACCCCCAAGGTGAACATCATCACCGTCGAGGATCCGGTCGAGTACCGAATCGGGGGGATCAACCAGGTGCAGGTGAACCCACGGGCGGGCCTGACGTTCCAGTCCGCACTACGTTCGATCCTGCGCAGCGACCCCGACGTGGTGCTGGTCGGTGAGATCCGCGATCAGGAGACCGCGGTGATCTCGATCGAAGCGGCCCTCACCGGGCACCTCGTGCTGTCGACGCTGCACACGAACGACGCGCCGAGCGCCCTGAGCCGGCTCACCGAGATCGGCACCGAGCCGTTCCTGGTGGCGACCGCCCTGTCGGCGGTCGTGGCGCAGCGACTCGCGCGGCGCCTGTGCACGCGGTGCCGTCAGCCTCTGGGCGAGGACCTGACTGTGCTGCGCGACGTGGGCATGCCCAAGCGTCTGTGGCGCGAGGCGCAGGTGTTCCGCGCCGTGGGATGCCAGGCGTGCTCAGGCACCGGCTACCGCGGGCGGATTGGACTGCACGAGGTGATGGCGCTGTCGGACGAGCTCGAGCAGCGACTGGTCGGGCACGCGACCGGCAGCGAACTACGCGAGATCGCGCTCGAGCAGGGCATGGTGGCGCTGCGGGACGACGGGTGGGAGAAGGTCGCCACGGGGCTCACCACGATCGAAGAGGTGCTGCGCGTCTCGGTCTGACGTTGAGCACATAGGTGCTGCGCGTCTTGATGTGATGTAGAGCCCGGCGGGTGCTTGCGCGCACTCAGGTAGCGGGAGTGACGCGACCGCTTCTGTTCGGGGTGAAGAGCCGCGCTTCTCGACCATGTCGAGCGGATTGCCGACGGTGTCGAGCGGATTGCCGGCGGTGTCGAGCACGTTCTCACTCATGCCGATGTCGCAGGCGCGCTGTGATGCCAGCCAAACCGGCAGAGTCGCCGTGTCGTCGTGCGCGGACGCGACCGCCGGCTCGGCGCGGTTCGCCTTGTCGAGCGCACCCTGGGTGATGATCACCCGGATGCCGGCCTGTCGGCTGCCGAACACGGTCGGCGCATCGGCGAGCGCGCCGATCGGAGCAGGTCGATGAACCGGTCGTACGCCAGTTCTGCTGCGCGACACCGCGGTCGCCTCGGTGACTAGGGCGACGACCTCGTCATCCCCGCGTCCCACGACGGCGGCGGGCAGCGCTGCCGGTTCGGGACCCGCACCGATCGCCACGCAGCATCGCCACGTGAGACTCGAGATCGGTGAAGATCGACATACTCATACTCTGTCATCGACATCCGACATTCGAATCGCTGTTCGAGGCCAGGCGAGCTCGCAACTGACGCTGAGGAGACGACGGAGGATATGGGAAAAAGGATGCCGCGACCTGGCAGTGTCTGGGGTTGCGACAAGGAGAATGTCGCGCACAGGCGGGTCACGGCATCCGGTCTCTCAGTGCTGCTGGGCGAGGTCCCCGTACAGCGTGAAGATGGGCATGTACAGCGCGATCACCATGCTGCCGATGACCACGCCGAGCCCGACGATCAGGATCGGCTCGATCAGCGACGACAGCTGCTCGGTAGCCGTGGCCACTTCGTCCTCGTAGAAGTCGGCGATGCTGCCGAGCATGGCGGCCAACGTTCCCGACTCTTCGCCGACGGCGACCATCTGCGGCACCATCTCGGGGAACACGTGCGCCTTCTGCAGCGGCGCGGCGAACGACTTGCCCGCGCGGATGGAATCCTGGATGTCGCGGACGGCCTCTTCGATCCTGAAGTTGTTCGCGGCCTGTCCGACGATCCCGAGCGCCTGGATGATCGGGACGCCGGCGTCGAGCATCATCGACAGGTTGCGGCTGAACCGGGCGACGGCGATCTTGGTGGCCAGCTTGCCGAACACGGGCAGCTTGAGCTTGAGCGGATCGACGACCTTGCGGTACCGGTCGGTGTAGCGGTTGCGCGCCCACCACACCCACGCCACGATGGCGAGCACGACGAGAGCCGGCAGGATCCACACCATGTTGTGCGAGATCGTGACGAGGATCTGCGTAGGCAGCGGCAGCCCCTTGCCGAGACCCTTGAACATCTTCTCGAACACGGGCACAACGAACGTGACCATGGTCAGCACGCCGATGATAGCGATGATCAGCACGACCACCGGATAGGTCGTCGCCGACTTGATCTTGCCGTGCAGCTCGGCTTCGCGCTGGTAGTTCTCGGCGATCGTGTTCAGCGCCGGCCCGAGGAAGCCGCCGGTCTCGCCCACCCGCACGATCGAGATCATGAGGGGTGGGAACATGGAGCCATGGCGGGCGAGAGCCCCCGAGAAGGACGACCCGGATTCGACGTCTGCGGCCACCTGGGCGAGCACGGGCCCGAGCTTGCGGTCGCTGGTCTGCTCGGTGAGCACCGCGAGCGTACGCATGAGCGGCAGGCCCGCGTTGATCAGCGCCGCCATCTGACGGGTGAACACGGCGAGAGTCTTGGCCGACACGCCCCGGTTCAGGCTCGGCAGGGCGATGTCGCGATGCAGTCCGGTCTTCGACAGCAGCGTGACATCCAGCGGCGTCAGCCCCTGCGCCTTCAGCTTGCCGGCGACCGCCGACTCGTTGGCACCCTCGACCGTGCCCTTGACGATGCTCCCCCCGGTCGCATCGAACGCACGATAGGCGAACTCCTGGACGACGGGCATGTCACGACCCCCACTCTGCGAGCTGGTTCTCGCCCGCGTGCTCCGACCACGACTCGGCATCGAAGCCCTGGCTGCGCACGTGCACGCCCTCGAGCGACCGGGGGTCTTCGGCGAACGTGCGGGCGACAGCAACGGCCACGACGCCCTCGCTGACGAGGCGGCGCAGATCCTGGTCGAGCGTGTGCATCCCAACGCCGCTGCCGGCCTGCATGGCGCTGTACAGCTGCGCGACCTGCCCCTCGCGGATGAGGTTGGCGACGGCGGGCGTGTTCACGAGCACTTCGGTGGCGATCACGCGCCCGCTCGACTGCGCCATCGGCAGCAGCGTCTGGCTGATGACGCCGCGCAGCGTGTCGCCCAGCTGGGCGCGGATCTGGTACTGCTGGTCGGACGGAAAGACGTCGACGATGCGGTTGACGGCCTTCGCCGCGCCCTGCGTGTGCAGGGTCGAGAGCACAAGGTGCCCGGTCTCGGCCGCCGACAGGGCGATCGAAATCGACTCGGGGTCGCGCAGCTCGCCGACCAGGATCACGTCGGGGTCCTGGCGCAGCACGCGGCGCAGCGCCTCGCTGAACGACGCGGTGTCGCTGCCGACCTCGCGCTGATGGATCAGCGCCTTGCGGCTGGTGTGCTGGAACTCGATCGGGTCTTCGATCGTGACGATGTGCACGGGACGGGTGCTGTTGATGATGTCGACCATCGCCGTCAGCGTCGTCGACTTGCCCGAGCCGGTGGGGCCGGTCAGCAGCACGAGTCCGCGCGGGTGCAGTGCGAGGTCGCGGGCGATCTGCGGAATGCCCAGCTGGTCGAGCGTGAACACCTTCTGCGGGATGTACCGCAGGGCGATCGCGATGTCGCCCAGCTGCTGGAACACGTTCACGCGGAACCGGCCGATCGACGGCTCGGCGTGGGCGAGGTCGACTTCGTGCCGTTCCATGAACTCGCCGCGCTGGTCGCGGCTCATCAGGTCGAACGCCACCTTCTCGACCCAGTCATGCGTGAGCACCTGCTCGTAGCCGGGGATGGTCACCAGATCGCCGTCGGAGCGCATGAGCGGCACACGGCCGGCCGTGATGTGGATGTCGGATGCCTCGTACTGTGCCCCGACCTCGAGCAGACGTGTCAGGTCGCCGTTCACTTCGCGGCTCCCTTCTCGGTCGCCTCGACGTAGGCGAGCGCATCGACGTGGATCGTGACATCGCCCGTGCCGGGGGTGACGGTCGTGCGGACATTGCCGATCAGTCGCGGCCCGGCGCGCAGACCGTCGAGGAATGCGGCCACGTGGGCGACGTCGGGGGCGGTCGCGTCGATCGCGACGGGGATCTGCACGCGAGCCGAGGTCGCGGCGGCGGCCGATCCCGTGCCGGCCGAGCCGGTGCCGGTCGATCCCGCCCCCGACGCGGGAGCGGCGGCGGGCGTAGCGGACGCGGCCGGGGTCGGAGCGGGGGTGGGCACCGGTGCCGACGCGGTCGCGGACGAGGGCGCGGCTGCCGTCGGGGGGACGAAAGCGGCGGCGTCACCGCGCGTGACGCCCTGCACCTGTGCGCCGGATGCCGCGGCCGCCTTCGCGATGATGTCGAACACGCGGTCGAGGTCGGCCGCCGCCGGAATCTGCGCGTGCAGACGTGCGACGTTCGCCTGCGTGTCGCCGATCGTCTCTTTGGCTTTCTGCAGGCCCGCGATCTGCATCTCGTAGGCCCGGTTGGTCGAGGCGACCTGGGCGGTCTGATCGCCGGTCGAGAACGCCCCGGCGACCAGCGGCACCACGCCGGCGACGACGGCCAGCAGCAGCACGCCGGCGGCGACCACGCCGCCGATCAGGTGGACGAGGTTCTTCTGCATCATTTGCCCCCTGCCGCGTAGGCGCCCGAATAGATGGACTGGTCGAAGGCGATGTCGAGGGTGTACACGACCGCGCCCTTGACCTGCGCGCTCTCGGTCAGCGATGTGCCGTCAACCGATGCGATGCCCTTCACCGCGCGCAGTGCGCGGATGAGTGGACCACTGTGCTGTGGCGTGTCGCTCTCGAAGGTGATCGTGCCCGACAGGCCGATCGCGGTGGCACCTGCCGCGGCCTTCGCTGGTGCGGCGCCGCTGGTGACGTCGAATCCGGTGAGTCGCACGTCGCCGGGGAGCCCCTTCTCGACCAGGGCGATCACGCGAGCCCAGTCGAAGTCGTTGCCCATCGCGTCGGCGCGGAACCCTTCGAGCTCTTTCTGCGCGGCCAGCGTCTGACTGACGTCCGCGAGCGAGCCGACGCGCACCAGCAGGTCGTTCGTGCGCGCCTGCTCGGCGGCGAGCTGCTGCTGCGCGTAGACGCTGTACGCGTAGGCGCCGCCGACCGCGAGGGCGGCGACGATGATGACGGCGAACACGATCCAGAACCATCGGCGGATGAGCGCGTCGCGTTCACGTCGAGCGACCTCGCCGCGCGGCAGCAGGCTGACATGCGGGATGCCGCCGGCGGCGCCCGCGAATGCCGGAGCAGAGCGGGCCATCAGCGGTTCCTTCCGAGCACGAGTCCGAGCGTGCTCACAAGAGCGTGGGCATGCTCACCCGGAGGCAGGGGTATGCGTCCGACGGCGAGATCGGTGGCGCCCACCCGTCGCACCGGGGCATCGACGCTGACGGCGAGCGAATCGCCGAGTCCGTCGATGACGGCGCCGGGTCCCGTCAGCAGCACCATGTCGAATGGGCTGGTGCCCGGGCGGTTGGAGTAGAACGAGAGCGTACTGCGCACGCGGGCGAGGAAGTCGCCGTACGGGCGATCGGCCTCGTTCGCACGCATGCCGCCGCGGCGCAGTGCGCCGGCGGCGACGAGCTCGGTCTCGGGCTCGTATGCGGGGGTGAGCAGCGCATCCAGCGGGTCGCCATCGACGGGATTCGCGGCCCGCCGGCGGCCGACCGCCGGGGTCTCGAGGTCGACGGGAACGATCCGCACGAAGTCGGGAACCCCGTCGCGGGTGACCACGACCTGGGTGGTGTGGTCACCCGCGTAGACGATCGCGCCGGTGCCGACGGGCACGAGCGCCGCGGTGGCTCGAGCGAGTCCGAACGCAGTCAGGTCGACGTCGGTGATGCGCACCTTGGCGCGGGCGAACGTCGCGATGATCTGCTCGATCGTCTCAGAGACGGCGGCCACCAGCAGACCCTGCAGCTGGTCTTCGTGCTGGCGGATCGGGTAGAAGTCCAGCACCGCCTGGCTGACCGGCACCGGCAGCAGATCCTGCACCTGGAACGGAAGGGCCTGCTTGAGCAGTTCGGGCTTCATCGCCTTCGTGGCGTATTCGCGCACGAGGATGCGCCGGCTCGCGACGCCGAGCACGGCCTCCTTCGACCGGAACCTCGCGCTCGACCACAGCTGGCGGATCGCGACGGCGACCGCACCCTGGTCGAGCACTTCGGAGTCGCGGGCCGCCTCAGGCGGCAGCGGCACCTCGCCGTAGGCGACGATCTGCGGTGTGCGCCCTGCGGTCACCTCGACCGCGCGCACGCTCTCTTCGGTGATCTCGACACCGACGATCGATTTCGTCATCTCTCCCCCTCAGACGTACAGACCCAGATACAGGCCGCCGAGCCACTCCCCCGCGAAGATGCCGACCCAGGCGCCGAGCAGCATCCAGGGACCGAACGGGATCGCTGTCTTGCCGCCGGCGCGACGGGCGACCATGAGCGCGACGCCGAACACGCCGCCGAGCAGGAACGCGGCGAACGCACCCACGGCCAGCGCGCTCCAGCCGATCCAGCCGAGCACGAGCCCGACGACGCCGGCGAGCTTGACATCGCCGCCGCCCATACCACGCGGGCTGATCAGGCGGACGATCGCATAGAACAGATACAGCCCCGCGCCGCCGATCACGGCACGCAGCAGGTTCGACCAGTCGGCCCCGAGCGCGCACGCGACCGTGAACAGCACCGACAGCACCGGGTACGCCGGCAGCACGATCGCGTTGGGCAGCCGGTGCACGTCGAGGTCGATGAGCGTGAGCACGACCGCGACACTGGCGAAGTACAAGAACGCGAGCATCACCACCCATTCCCACGCCGCTATACCGCCCACGCCGGTCGTTGAGCGAGCGAAGCGAGTCGAAACGCCCGAAAAGCCCCACGTCTCCGCACTCAAAACCCACCACGCGACCGCAACGAACATCGCTCCCGTCACGGCCTCGACCACCGGGTACCGCACGGCGATCTCACCGCGGCAGTTGGCGCACCGTCCACGCAGCGCGAGCCACGAGACGACCGGAACGTTCTGGTACCACCGCACCGGTGCACCGCACTCCGGGCAGCGGCTCTCGCGCAGGAGCGAGATTCCCGCGGGCACACGATAGGCAACGACGTTCAGGAACGAACCGATGACGAGTCCGAACAGGGCTGCGAAGACGACGATGAAGGCGGTCACGGCATCCACTATTCCTCGACCTGCGACACGAGCTCGCCCAGCGCCTGCACGACGGTGGAATCGTCGTACACGCCGCCGGCCCCCTTGATCTTGCAGCCCACGCTCGGCAGCGCGCTCGGCCACGACATGGCGGCGCAGGTGTACGCGGAGCCCGAGTGGAAATTCGAGGTGTCGTTCGCGTACAGCTGGCCCGTGAAGCTCGCCGTCACTGTGCCGTTCAGGCCGCAGGGTGTGTAGATCATGACATGGATATTCGAGCTGACTACGCCGGTGGTACCGAACGTGTCTTCGGCGTTCTTGGTGCCGTTGTAGCCGCACGTGGGCTGAGGGGCGCCGTCGGCGTCGCGGTCGTCGAGGTTGCCGTCGGCGTGGACCAGCAGCAGCTGGTGGGTGGATGCCGCGGTCAAGCCGCCGACCGAGTATGTCATCGTCTGGTCCGGGTTGATGATGATCGCGAGGTCGCGCGTCATCGTCCCCGCCGTCAGAGTGGCCGACAGATTCTTGCTGCACGCGGTGAAGTCGACGGCGAGCGGCGTCGTGCCGGTCGTCAGCAGGCCCATCAGGTAGGGGCTGGCCGTGCCCGAGTTCTGCAGCTTGGAGCAGTCGCCGGCGATCATGGTGCCCCAACCCGACGTGTTGTTCAGGTCGATCCACTTCGTCGCCTGCCGCAGCCAGTCCAGCGATGGTGTGAACACGGGGTCGGTGGCGCTCACCCCGGCGCCACCCGTCGTCCATCCTGAGCCGCCGCTGACCGGATCGATGATCGGAGCGGAGCTTGACGAGATGACAGTCCCCCCAACGGTGCCGGTGTTGCCGCCCGCGGCTTTCAGTGTGACGCTGCCCTTCGCGTTGATCGAACCGGCGATCGAAGGAGAGCCGTTCGAATCGAGGAGCACATAGCCGTTCGTCGTCACCGACCCCGTGCTCGTGCCGTTGGCGTTGATGTGCCATCCCGACGAGTTGTTCGTGACCGGGCCGTTGGCCCACACGTCGCCGTTGATCGTGCAGTTCTGACTGATCGTGACACTCCCCGACAGTACGTAAAGGTCGCCGTCGAGCACACCGTCGATGTTGCATGACCAGTCGCCATTGCGCAGCACGAGGTCGCCGGTGTAGTGCGACACCCCCTGGCTGACGGTTCCCGAGAAGTACGTGACGACACCGCCGGGCACGTTCGACAGCTGCGCCGTCCAGCGATACACGGTGTCGATCGTGCTCGTGGACCCGTCGGGTCCCGTGCCGGTCGAGTGGATCAGCACGTACGTGGTGTCTTTCGTGGGGCACGTCATCGTCATGCCGGTCGATGAGGTCGGCTGCGCGCCGGTCGTCGTGTACGCCTGCGTCGTGAAGACGGGCGCCGCAGCCGAGGTGGCCGCGAGGGCCGAAGCCGTCGAGCAGCCGTTCGCGATCTGCGACACGACCTTATCGCGCCCGGATTCTGCGGCGATGAACGCCTGAGTCGTGCTCTTGTTGCCGACGTTCGTGCGGATCGCGAACAGCACCGAGGCGGCGACCACGGCCGCGGCGACGAAGCCGACGAGCATGACGATGATGACGGTGACCAGGGCGATGCCCTCGTCGTCGCGCCGGCCGCGGGACGGGCGTGAATCGTGGATCACCAGCATGTCGACTCCCCCTGCGCGCTGCGCTGCGCGACTTCTCCCGAGAAGCGTACGGGCGCCGACGACGAGTTCAGACTGAACACGTACGAGACCGTATCGCCGACCTCGGAGAAGAACGGTGTCGATCCGCTCTGGATCACGTCGGTCTGCCAGAGCGGCCACGTGTCGGCCGTCGTCGTGATGGCCGCAGCGCTCAGTGTCATCCGCGCGTCACCTCCGATGAACGAGAACGCCTGGCAGTGCTGCGATCCGGGCAGAGCCGTGCTCACCATGAGTGTGGATCCCGTGGCATCGGTCGACACCTGCACGTCGACGGCATTGCGCACGGCTTTCTCGATCTCGGATCCGATGAGCTGCCCGTGCGTGGTCGCCTGCGTCTGCGACGCGACGGCCTGCTGTGCCTTCCAGGTGTTCACGAAGATCAGCGCGATGGTTCCCGAGAGGATGCCGAGGATGACTACGTAGACGATGAGTTCGACGAGGGTCAGCCCCTCTTCATCGTGGTGGCGGACTCTCACGGCGTCACCGGTGCCGGCACGTAGACGAGAGCGTTCACGGTGGCCAGTGCTACCCCGGACTGGATGGCGGTGAGGTTGAGCGGCACGGCCGACCCCGGTGTGCACGACGGCGTCGGACCCGAGGTCGAGAACGTACGGCCGGCGCCGTCGGTGAATGACTGCGTGGCTGCCGCTGCCGTCAGCGCCGCGCACGTGCCCACCCGACGAGCCTGCTCGACGAGCCCGTTGAGCTGGCGCGTGGCCGTGGCGACCGACGACTGCTGCGACGAGTACCGAACGCCGTTCCACATCGCGGGGAGGATCGCCACCGCGATGATCGCCAGCAGAAACATCGCGATGATCACCTCGACGAGGCCGAAGCCTTCATCATCGATGTGCACCGTGCGCCCAGACATGGTGATCGTCCTCCCCCAGAATGCAGATCAGATGGCTGCGCGAGGCTGGGGTGAACTGCGACCCCAGCCTCGCTGCGAGCTTGAAAATGCTCGCACTCGGCTACTTGCAGGCGGATCCGTCCGCAAGGGCCCCGGGACCGGCATACACCGTTGTCTGGCCAGACTTTGCGGCGCTCACGCACACGTTGTCGACGCCGGTGCCCTTCGCGAGTGCCGTGGTAATTCCATTGGAGCCGGCGGATGCCGCCGCGGCGGTGGCGTCGGTACCCGCGCCAAAGGCAACGGCGGCTGCAGTCGCCCCGTTCGCAGCAGCCGCTGCCAGCGCGTTCTTCTCAGCCGTAGCCTGAATATTCGCGAACAGCGGGATCGCGATCGCGACGAGGATCCCGAGGATCACCACGACGATGATCAGCTCGATCAGCGAGAAGCCGCCTTCGGGGTCCTCCCCGCGCTCCGCGCGGCGGGCCTTGATGGCGTTGTAGATGGTTGCACGCATGCGTGTCTCCTTGTCAGATGTGGACAAAACGACACCAGGTCAGTCCAACTCCTGCGGCGAATCGCGTGCGGCACAACTTCGAGCCTCACATCCCCAGATATGCGAGTCGGATCCCAGTGAGGGTGGAACGACATCCCCGTGATGCCTCTCCAGTTCCAGCCCTGAATGAATAATGAGAGATATCTCACGTTTCCGCAAGTACTTGTGAGGAATTTGTTGCCTGTGAGTTTGGTGAGGCTCCCGCGGTTCGTCTTGCTGGTGCTTCGCGTGGGGCGTCGTTTCGTCTCGCTGGTGCTTCACGTGGGGTCGCGTTTCGACTCGCTGCGCTCGCTCAACGAGCGGAAGAGGCGGCGGCCGCTCGTGCGCGCCTCAGCTGGTCGGTCGCGAGGGCGACGGCATCCTCTGCGTTGTGCACCCGGCGCTGCGCGAACGTCGACGCGCCGAATCTCTCGCGGACGCGGTCGTCGCGCTCGCGCACCCCGACGACGATGTACGAGCACGCGATCAGCATGACCTGCGCCGACAGGTTGAACCACAGCAGCAGCGCGATCAGCGACGCGAACGACGCCAGCAGCGGATTGCTCGACGCGCCCCGCACGAACAGACTCGACAGCTCCTGCAGCACGATCAGGCCGGCCCCGCCGACGATCGCGCCGGGGACGATCGCGCGCGCCGGCGCCTTGAGCCCGGCCAGCGCGACGAACAGCAGCGCGATGAGCGCGGCATCCAGCACGAACACCACGATGACCGACAGCACCGTCGCCGCGAAGCCCGCGACCGCGCTGCCGGCCCAGCCGCCGACCAGGTCGATCAGCTGCGTGCCGAGAAACGTCACCGCCGACGAGACCGCGATGCCCACCGCGATCGCGATCGCCAGGCCCAGGTTGCGCAGCAGCACCCACAGCCAGAACACGTCGTCGTGCGTGCGGTCGGCGAGCAGGCGCAGCGCCGAGCGGGTCGACGAGATCGCGCCGATCGAAGCCCCCACCAGGCCGATCAGCGAGGCCGCGCCGGCGAGCGTGAGGGCCGCGGGCGCCGCGAGCTGCGCCGGGTCGATCACGCCGCCGTCGCCGATGAGGCCCGGGATCGTGGCATCCACCCCCGTGATCAGCACCTGCCTCACCTGATCGTTGCCGGCGAGCCAGGCCGCGGCCACGGTGAACCCCAGCAGCACGGCGGCGAACACGCTGAACAGGGCGCGATAGGTGATGCTGTCGGCCAGCTGCGGACCGCGATGCTCGCTGTAGTGCAAGAAGGCTCGCACGGCCTTCAGGCGCAGCGCCCAGGCGATGAGGCGGGCGACGGCACGTTTCACGGAGTGGTTCGTGTCGCGTTCTTCTGGGATTCGGGTCACGGATCACTCCCCCGCTCGCGTCGGTTCGCTCTACAGTCTCTGCGATCGCGGATGGGAACGGAACGGGGTTGACGCCGCTGGGCAACCGCCTCAGGTCTGCGGGGTGCGTCTCACCCGGCTTCGGTCGGCGCCTCGTGCAGCAACCGGAATTCGTGGCGGCGCAAGAGCCTGAGCACGATCGCGCGGGGGTTGCCGAACGCTTTCAGCCCGTCTTCGGTGCTGCACGGCTCGATGCGGTCGATGTGATGCTCGACGCCATGGTAGACGACGTCGCACTGCCCGGCGGCGACGATGTTGCGGTACCAGTTCACCGTGGTGCCGTACGTGAGTTCGGCAACGAAGCCGTCGGGGCGCCGGGCCAGGATGATCGGCGTCTCGAAGGTCGATCCCGACGTGCGGCCGACGTGGCGTACGAGAGAGAACGGGCCGCGACCGGCTCTGGCAGCACGCAGGGTGAGCCGATTGAACGTGTTCTTCAGCACGCGCAGGTATCCGGTGCGGATCGACGATCTCACGCGCGCCCACCGCGATGTGCTGCGGGCAGGACCTGAGCGAGTCATGTCGGCTGCACCACCTCGGGGCCGTTATCGGGTCCGTCGGGCTGGATGGCATCGCCGGCGAGCAGTCCGTCGTCGCGCAGCCAGCGCACGCCCTCGGGCCAGCTGGCGGCGAACGTCGGGAACACCTTGAACAGCCGCTGCCCGAGCGCCGCGGGCGTTGCGAACGGCCGCGCCGAGATCGGCATGCGCAGTGCCGGGTCGTACCTGACGCCGTCGGAGGGCCGCAGCCGGATCGTCAGATCCAGATCGTCGTGGATGCCGGGATTCGTGCGGTCGACGAGCCCGCACACGCGCCGCCACACGCTCGCGCGCATCGCGAAGTTCGAGCCGAACACCAGCGGCACGCCGGTGAGCTTGCCGATCCAGAACGTTCCGCCGCCGACATACCAGTGCGTGCCGAAGTAGTTCGCCATGCGCCCGCCGTCGTAGAACTCCGCTCCCCCGGTCAACACGCCCAGGTCCGCGTCGGCGGCGAATGCGTCGGCGACGCGGGCGATCCAGTCGGGGTGCGGCCGCGAATCGGCGTCGAGCCGGGCGATCACGTCGGCGCTGATCAGGTCGGCGCTGATCGTATCGGCGCTGATCACGTCGGCGCGGCTCAGGTCGGCGCTGACCAGGTTTGCACTGGCGAGTGCCTCGTCATAGCCGCGCGCAGCGGCCGGCCAGATGCCGATGCGGGCCTCGGCCACGACGTCTGCGCCGTAGCTTCGGGCCACCGCTGACGAGGCATCCGTGCTCGCGTTGTCGACCACGATCACGCGATCGGGCCTGCGGGTCTGGGCGGCGAGCGCCTGCAGGCATGGCTCGAGGAAGTCCGCGTCGTTGCGACACGGGATCACGACCGCGACACGCAGGTGCTGAGGCACACTTTCAGCCTATCCACGGCGCACCCGCGACAGGCCGACGACGTGGCAGGGTGGGAGCATGCGTGCAGAACAGCTCGACGACGTCGTCGAGGCCTCGGTCGCTGCCGGGGCCCCCCTTGTCATCGCCGGCGTGACGGATCGGGATGCCACGACCTGGCTCGGAGCGTCGGGAACGGCCGGTGCGCATCCGGCATCGGACGACACGGTGCTCGCCCTGTATTCGGCGACGAAGGCGTTCACCGCGACAGCTGCGCTGCAATGCGTCGAGGACGGGTTGATCGACCTGGACGCGCCCGCGCGCACGTACGTGCCGGCGATCGCCGATCTGCAGGTGCTCGAAGAACTCGACGACGACGGCAACGTGCGCACCCGGCCGCCGGTGCGCGACATCACGCCGCGCATGCTGCTGCTGCACACCTCGGGCCTGGCGTACGACATGTTCGACAAGCGCTATGCGATCCTCGCACGGGCGCGGATGCGGCATCCCTCGGCCACTCCCCTATGGGACTCGATCAACACGCCGCTGCTGCACGACCCGGGCGTGCGCTGGACGTACGGGACCTCGATGGACTGGATGGGCCTGATCGTCGCCGCTGTGCGCGGCAAGCGGCTCGAGGACGTCTTCGCAGAACGGATATATGCACCGTGCGGCATGACCTCGACGTCGTTCGACGTGTCGCATGTCATGCGGGGGCGGCTGGCGACCGTGTACAGGCGGCAGCGGGACGGGGCGATCGCGCCGACGAAGGTGGCGCCGCCGGCCGTGCCCGAGCTCGACATGGGCGGCCAGGGGCTGTTCTCGACCGTGCCCGACCTGCTCGCGCTGCTTCGGGTGTGGCTCGGCGACGGAATGGGCGCCCACGGACGGGTGCTGCAGCCGTCGACGGTGGAGTGGGCGGTGCAGGGCGCGCCGGGCGTGGAGGTCACACCGTTGCCGTCGGCGATACCGGCGCTCACGCGCGAGGCGGACTTCTTTCCCGGCGCACGCAAGTCGTGGGCGTATTCGTTCCTGCGCAACGACGACGACGTCGCCGGTGGGCGCCGGGCCGGCTCGCTCACCTGGGCGGGGATGGCGAACGTGTTCTATTGGATCGACCGCACGTCGGGCGTCGCCGCGGTCTGGGCGACGCAGCTGCTGCCGTTCTTCGACCCGGTCGCCGAGGACGGCGTGGCCGCATTCGAGCGGGCCGTGTACGCCTGAGGGGTGCTGCCGGTCGTTGCCCCGGTCGTTGTCCCGGTCGTTGAGCGAGCGCAGCGAGACGAAACGACGCTTGCGCGACGGATGCCGGGGGTGCGGCATGCACGTCGCCCGCGGTTCGGTGAGCCAGAGGTCGATGACCGAGCGGTCTTCACGCCATCCAGTGCCTCGTTCGCACGAGAGCCACCGAGGCGAACTGCCACTGCCTGATATTCGTTGTTCTGTTCTACTCATGTCGCCTCCTCCCCAGTTGACGTCAGAGCCGATGTGTCCACAGATTTCCTAGGACATCAGCCATATTGTTGACCCAGATTCGTATCTGTGTACTATTGGAGCATGGACGACGAACTCACTGGTCTTGAGAACGCGATAGCCGATCTTCGGCTCGCGTGGACCGGCGGTGCGCCGTCGAACGCCGCCCAGCCGGCGTCGGAATTGACACGGGCCGAGCTGGTCCGAGTGACCGAGGCATTGGGCGCTCTGGGGCGACAGCTCGATACGGTGCGGGCACAGGTCGCGGCCGGCGTCGCCCACGAGTCCCGGCCCGAACTGGGCGCAGACTCGCTCGCGAAGCAGCAGGGGTATCGCAACGCAGCCGCGCTCCTCGCGGCCACGACAGGTTCGGGCGCCGGCGACTCGAATCGCCAGATCATGGTCGGCAAGGCGATTCAGGGGCGCACGGCTCTGACCGGCGAGCCGTTGCCCGCGAAGCACCCCCATGTCGCCGCCGCCATGCGCGCCGGAACCCTGACACAAGCCGCTGCCGCCCTCATCATCGGCATGCTCGACAAGGTCTCTGTGCGTTCGACGGTCGAAGACCGAGATGCGGCGGAGCTTCTTCTCGTGCAGGCTGCGCCCGGCTTGTCTCTCGATCAGGTTCGCAAGCTCGTCGCTCAGGCTGAGGCATACCTCGACCCGGACGGCGTCGAGCCCGCATAACGCAACCGGCGTTCTGAGGAGTTCCTGCGCGTCTTCGAACACGACGGGTTCTTGAAGATCGACGGGCAGGTCGAGATCGCGCACGGCGCCCCGGTGAAGGCAGCGATCGACGCAATCGTGTCGTACGCGTTCCGGCACGCGCGACGACGTCATCACGGGCGACGACGATCAGGTGCGGCCGTCCATACAGCGTCTGCAGGCCGAAGCCCTCGTCCACCTCGCCGAGCACGCGCTCGGCTGCGACGACGATCGACCCACCAACGGAGTCACGGTCGTCGTCCGCATGGACCTCGAGACCCTTCAAGACGGCATCGGCCTGGCGCAGATCGACGGAATCACCAAGCCGATTTCAGCCGTCGCCGCTCGGCATTGCGCCGCGGCAGCCGACATCATCCCCGCGGTTCTCGACGGCAAGGGCGAAGTGCTCGATTGGGGCCGCGTGAAACGCCTCTTCACCTTCGCGCAGCGGATGCTGTTGGTCGAACGCGACGGCGGATGCGCCATGTGCAACCTGCCACCGGGGATGACCAAAGCCCATCACCTCAGATGGTGGGCGCGAGATCACGGCGAGACGAACATCGATGAAGGCGTGCTGCTCTGCGAGAGCTGCCATCACCGCATCCACGACAACGGCTGGGACATAGAGATCGAGGGCCACGGCACGAAGGCCAAGGTCTGGTTCATTCCACCGGCGACCGTCGACCCCGCGCGCACGCCCCGCCTCGGCGGCCGCGCCCGCTTCGAGTACAACGCCGCATGACCGGCGTCCCGTCGCGCATCTCGGATGGGCGCTGATCGTTCTCGGCCCACGATCGACGGCGAGCCCCCTGGCCAGAACCCGCTCAGCGATAGTCGCGGTCGAGATGCTGACCGGCCCCGTCGCCGGACGCGACCCGCTCCGCCTCGCGCGCACGCAGATCGACGCGACGGATCTTGCCCGAGATCGTCTTGGGCAGATCGTCCACGAACTCGATGATGCGGATCCGCAGATGCGCCGAGAGCCGCTCACGCGCATGGGCGAAGATCGCGCGAGCCGCGGCATCCGGATCCGACGCCGCCGCCGCGGTCAGACAGATGTATGCCTTCGGCACCGCGAGCCGCACCTCGTCGGGGCTCGGCACGATCGCAGCCTCCACGACCAGATCGTGCTCGAGCAGGATCGACTCCAGTTCGAACGGCGAGATCTTGTAATCCGACGCCTTGAACACGTCGTCGGCACGCCCCACATACGTGAGGTACCCGTCGGCGTCGCGCGACGCGATGTCGCCGGTATGGTGCACGCCGCCCTCGCGCGACGCGGCGGTGGCCGCGGCATCCTCGTAATACCCGGCCATGATGCCCAGCACGCCCTGCGCCAGATCCAGGCACACCTCGCCCTCGTCCGCGGCGACCTCCCCGGTCACCGGGTCGATCAGCACGACCGGGTAGCCCGGCGTCGGCCGGCCCATCGAACCGTCCTTGACCACCTGCCCCGGCGAATTGCCGATGCAGCACGTCATCTCGGTCTGGCCGTATCCGTCGCGGATCGTCGAGCCCCATGCCGTGCGCACCCGATGGATCACCTCGGGATTCAGCGGCTCGCCGGCGCCCACCAGCTCCCGCGGCGGATGCGTCAGCTGCCCGAGATCCGCCTGGATGAGCATGCGCCACACCGTCGGCGGCGCACACAGCGTCGAGACGTGGTGCTTGTCCATCACCTGCATCAGCACGCCCGCGTCGAACCGGTCGTAGTTGAACACGAACACCGTCGCCTGCGCGAGGAACGGCGAATAGAAGCTGCTCCACGCGTGCTTGGCCCACCCCGGCGACGAGATGTTCAGATGCACATCGCCCGGCCGCACCCCGAGCCACCACATCGTCGACAGATGCCCGATCGGATACGACACCTGCGTATGCGCGACGAGCTTGGGCCGACTGGTCGTGCCCGACGTGAAGTACAGCAGACCGATGTCGGTCGCCGGCGTCGGCGCATCGGGCTCGAAGGTCTCGTCGGCGGCGGCCGAGGCATCCCACCCGATCCAGCCGCCCGGCAGATCGTCGCCGATGCCGATCCGGATGAGGGATGCCGGCACCTGCGACAGCCGGTCGGCCAGCGACGTGAGCGTCACGACCGCGTCGACCTCGCCCTTCTCGGCACGGTACGCCAGGTCGGACGCCGACAGCAGCGTCGAGGTCGGGATCGACACCGCCCCGAGCTTGGCGATGCCGAGCATGACCTCCCACAGCTCGATCGTGTTGTTCAGCATGACGATCACGTGCGAGCCGCGATGCACGCCGAGTGACGCGAGCCACGAAGCGACCTGGTCGCTGCGCGCCGAGAGCTCGCCGTACGACCACGACCGCGCCGACAGGTCGGCCTCGACGATCGTCACCGCCGCCCGATCGGGGTGCTCCCCGGCCACGACGTCGAACCATTCGAGCGCGAAGTTGAACGCGTCCAGCTGCGGCCAGGCGAAGCCACCGACCGCCGCGTCATAGTCGGTCCCGTGCTCGAAGAGGAAGTCTCTTGCCGCTCGAACGGCCTCGGTCGCGGCCGTCGCAGTGCGTCCGTGTGCGGGCATGTGCGCTCCCTTGCGTCGATTCTGATCGAAGCCTACGCCGGGCGGGTTATCATCTTCTGTCCGGGCATGCCCCGGGGACATCGGGGAGTGCCGCAATGGGAACTGCGGACAACATTTTCGCGGCGCCGGCACAGCCATGACCGGGCCTTCTTCGACGCGTGCGGCAGCCGGCCGGACGCGCCGCACGACCGCACGTCGACGGCGCACGGGCACCGGCATCCTCGCTCTTGTGACGTCGCTGCTGATCGTGCCGATGATCGCCGGATGCTCGGCCCGCGAAGTGCCATCGGCCCCGGTGGCCGCCGCCTCGCACGCGCCTCTCCCGGCCGCATCAGCCGTCCCGAACACTCCAGAGGGGCTGCTCGCCGACGCCGACGCCAAGGCCGGGCGCCTAGACCCGACCGCGTGCGCCGTCGAGTTTTCGGTCGACCACGCCGCCGCCGACCCGCAGCTGCAGACCCAGGGCCTGCGGTTCGCGCCGCTGCCCATCCCGTCGCGCAGCGGCGCGGTGTTCGCCGGGTGGTATCCGACGGCGAAGGATGCCACGACCCGAGACCCGCTCACGCGCGTGAACGGCTCGCGGCTCGTGCAATGCACCGACCGGCGCCTCACGCTGTTCGGTGCGTGGGAGACGCCGGAGCAGTTCCGCGCGACCGACACCCGGGTGCCGGTGCTGATGTACCACCAGTTCACGACGGCGCCCGACGGCGTGCACAACCGGCTGCGCGCGAACTGGATCTACACCGGATCGTTCGATGCGCAGATGGCGTACATCGCGCACAAGCACTTCTACCTGCCGACGTGGGACGAGCTGGGCGCGTTCATCGACGGCCGGCTCGCCCTGCCCAAGCTGTCGGTCATCATCACCGACGACGACGCGGCGAAGTCGTGGTTCCAGCTCGGCGTGCCGATCGTCGACAAGTACAAGCTGCTGACCACCTCGTTCGTCATCACGAAGAACAAGACGTGGCCGTCTCCGTCGATCTGGGTGCAGCAGCGCTCGCACACGAACGACATGCACCGCCCGGGTGCGAACGGCAAGGGACGCATGGTGAACCTGTCGGCTGCCGCGGTCGCCGCCGACATGAAGAAGTCGGCGAAGATCCTCGGCGTGGCGCAGGTCATGGCGTATCCGTTCGGCGACTTCGACAAGACCGCCGAGAAGGGACTGCGCGCAGCAGGCTTCGAAATGGCGTTCACGACCGAGTGGGGACTGGTGGCCACCGGCGCGAACAAGCTCGAGCTGCCGCGCGTGCGGATGTCGTACGGCATGACCGTGAAGGACCTCGCCGACGCCATCGGCTGAGGCCTTCGTGCTCAGAGTAGAGTCGGTTTTACACAGATATTCTTGTGGAAAATCGACGACAGGAGCGACATGAGCATCGCGGTACGCAGCGCCACCACCACCTGGGACGGAGCCCTCGCCTCGGGCACCGGCACGTTCGGATCCACCTCCAGCGGCGCCCTCGACGGCCAGCAGGTCACGTGGGCCTCGCGCACCGAAGCCCCCGGCGGCAAGTCCAGTCCCGAAGAGCTGCTCGCCGCGGCCCATTCGTCGTGCTTCTCGATGGCGCTGGCCCTCACCCTGGGCCAGCACGACGCTCCCCCGCAGCGTCTGACCGTCACCGCCGAGGTGCACCTCGACCCGGTCGGCGAGGTGCCCACGATCACGACCTCGAACATCACGGTGCGCGCGCAGGTGGCGGGGCTGGATGCCGCGACCTTCGCCTCGATCGTCGACGAGGCCGCGAAGCTCTGCCCCGTCTCTCGCCTGTTCGCCGGCGCATCGATCGCGGTCGACGCCGCGCTCGAGGACCGATGAGCGGCATGGAGCCGGTCGGCGGCTCGACCGGGACGGGGTCGGCCGGCGCTGCTTCGACCGGCGGCTCGTCCGGGACGGGCACGGAGCTGGCCGACGCGCTCACGCGCGAACACCACGCGATCGACGCGGGCATCGAGTCCTACCTCGCGCAGCTCGACGTCGGCGGCGACGCCGCTGCCCTGCGGGAATCGATGCACGCACTGCGCCGGCACATCTACCTCGAGGAGCAGTTCCTGTTCCCGCCGCTGAAGCAGGCCATGATGATGCCGATCTTCGTCATGCTGCGCGAGCACGGCGAGCTGTGGCGTTCGATGGACGCGATCGAGGTGTCTCTCGACGATGCGGCGGACGCGGCATCCCTTCGCGCTTCGTGCCAGGACCTGCTGGCTCTGCTCGACAGCCACAACAGCAAGGAGGAGCCGGTCGTCTACCCGCGCGCCGACGCCGACCTGCCGGACGACGCGCGGGCGCAGCTGGCGGAGTTCCTCGCGTCGGGCTCGTACCCCGACGGCTGGACCTGCGAGGCCGCCTGAGGCGAACTCGCCGGGACCTGGGCGGACACCGCCGGCTCAGAGACCTGGGCGCGGCACCGCTCGCTCAGGGACCTGGGCGGCGGGCAGTGCGCGGCGCGTGAGGACGACGTTCACCAGCGCCGAGCCGACCACGATCGCGGCGGCGACGATCGGCAGCACGAGCGCGGCCTGCGCGCCCGCGCGCTGCGCGACCTCGCCGGTCACGGCCGCCCCGATCGCCTGCCCGACGATCACCGCCGAGCCGAGGATCGTCATCACGGTCGCCGATCGTCCCACCGGACTGCGTTCGGCGCCGAAGCTGTACTGGGTCACCAGGGTCGGCCCGACCCCGATGCCGATCGCCCCCAGCGCCCACGCCATCTGCCCGGCCGTGCCCACCAGCGGCAGGGCGATCGTCCCGGCCAGGATCACCCCGCCGAACACCACCCAGCGCCACGCGCGGGTGAACCGCTCGGGGAAGACGGCGACCCCCAGCGCGAACGCGGCCGAACCGATGCCCATCACGCCGTAGAGCACGCCCGCCTGCTCGGGCACGCCCCGGTCGTCCATGAACGCCGTCAGCCCGGTCAGCGTCGCGCCGAAGAACAGACCGACTCCGAGGATCCCCACCACCACGACCATCAGGGCGGGGCGGAACAGCTCCGAGACCGGGCCGGTGGGCCGGCCGTGCGCGCGGGTCTGCCGCCGCGGCGCGGTCGGATGCAGCGCGAACGCCGTGACGAACACGACCGTCACGATCGCCGCCGCCACGAGCGGCGCCCACGGCGCGATCATCGATGCGAGCACGCCCACCACGAACGGGCCGATGACGAACACCGTCTCGTCGGCCGCCGACTCGTACGCCATCGTCGCGTTGAACACGCGCTCCTGGCGAGGGCCGCGCATCCGCTCGGCGACGATCGTCACGAGCCGCGACCGCGACAGCGGCGACACCTGGGGTGCGGTCGCACCGATGAGGAACGCACACGCGAGCATCGCGGCATCCGGTGCCGGACTGTAGACGATCCACGCGAACAGGGCCAGCGCGACGCCGTTGGCCGTGCCCACGACCAGCAGCACGACCCGCTGCCCGAACCGGTCCGAGGCCGCCCCCAGCAGCGGCCCGAAGAACGCGGTGCCGAGGCCGACCGCGGCCGAGGTCAGGCCGCCGAGCGACAGCGACCCGCGCGCCGAGACGACGAGGGTCAGCACGCCGACGACCATCATCGCGAACGGCAGTCGCGCGATGAAGGCGATGACGAAGTACGGAAGACCCGTGTGGTGAAGGAGCGAGGATCGTGGCGCGGATGCGTCGGTCATGGGTTCTGAGAGAGCTCCTGGTCGTCCGGTCTCGCCGTGAAGTGGGCGACACAGGGCTCGGGACCCTCGCGTCGGTCGAGGCGGCTGACCACGACGTCCGTCCCCCAGGCATCCAGCGCCCCCTGCATGATGCCCAGGTGCACCGAGCACACGACATCCGGGCGCTGCTGCGCGAGCTCGCGGAACGGACAGCTGCAGACGTCCACGTGCGATCCGTCGACGGTGCGCGGGCCGAAGCCGATGCGGTCGAGGATGCCGATCAGGCCCGCCATGGGATCGTCGACGTCGAGCCGCTCGGCCTCGTGCCTGCCCCATCGACGCCCGGCGTCGGTAGCGGCGCCCACGCCGCCGGGGCCGTCGTCGAGGGCGTCGACCAGGATCTCGGCGAGCATCCGATAGCGGGACGAGTCCGCGCCGTCGTCGACGCGCGCCGCGCCGAACAGCTGTGCGGGGCGGCCGCGCTGACCGCGCGCGTCTTTGGTCATCTCGATGCGGCCGTCGGCGAGGAGCCGCTCGAGGTGGAAGCGGACCGTGTTGGGGTGCATGCCGAGCCGATCAGCGAGCGCCGCGATCGTCAGCGGTTCGTCTGATTCCTCTACGAGGCGCAGCACGTCCTCGCGTCGGCTGGCCCGGATGCCCGTTGCCATGGATGCCATTCTACCCAGGCTCAGTCACGTCGGCCCCGCGCGGCGCCGCGCTCCGTACAGTCGAGGCATGGGCGACGACGTCACGATCTGGACGATCGGCCACTCGACGCGCACGATCGACGAGTTCACCGAGCTGCTCGATGCGAACGGCGTGCAGGGCATCGTCGACGTGCGCACCGTGCCGCGCTCGCGTCACACGCCGCAGTTCAACGAGGATGCGCTCGGCCCGGCCCTGGCCGAGCGCGGCATCGCCTACGGGCACCTGGCGGCGCTGGGCGGACTGCGCCATACGACCAAGGCGTCGGTCAACACGGGCTGGCGCAACGAGAGCTTCCGCGGCTACGCCGACTACATGCAGACGCCGAAGTTCGCGGCCGGGATCGACGAGCTGCTGGCCGTGGCGCGCGATCGGCCGACGGCGATCATGTGCGCCGAGGCGGTGCCGTGGCGGTGCCACCGTTCGCTGATCGGCGACGCCCTGATCGTGCGCGGCGAGCGTGTGCTCGACATCATCGGCGCCGGCGCCGCGCGGGAAGAGACGCTCACGTCCTTCGCCCGGGTCGACGGGCTGACGATCACCTACCCCGGCGACGAGGGGTGAGGCGCAGGTCCTTCCGCTGCGCGGGCCGCGGCATCCACTCCCCCTATCGCGGGCACGTCCTGGTCACCAACTCCAACTGAGGGATCCAACATGAAGTCAGACAGCCCAGTACGGCAACGGAGGGGGTCCGTCGCTGCCGTACTCGGAGTTGCCATCATCCAGGTGGTGGTCTTCCTCGTGACGACCGGGTTCTGGATGGGTCTTTCATTTGGTGCTGGCGGCACGTGCGGAACGTCTTGCGACTGGACCGGCGGCCAACACGCCGTGGCGGTGTACTTCAGCTTTGCCGGCGCCTCCTTTGCGCTCACGATCGCCGCAGCGATCATCACCCCTTGGAAAGCACGAGACCTCTCGTGGGCTCCACTCGCAGCCAGCCCCCTCATTGTCGTCGGCTACTTCGTCGCCGCCCCGATCTTCGCGCAGGCTATGTCGTAGCGGGCGACCAACCGCCGGAGGTGCGTATTCGAGGATGCCGAATTCTCCTGGAGCGTGGCTCTCGCCGAGACGAGTACAATCCCTCTCCGTTCGCCGAGGCGTCAGCGCCAATCCGCTCGGGTACCCTCAGTGACGTGGCCGATAATCCCCATGTCGAGACGCTTGTTGTGCTGACGGACTCCGACGCATCGATGATCGAACGTCTGCTCGGGCAGTTGTCCTCATCGGCAGCATATGATCGGGCGCGGATCGAGCTAATGCTCAGCCATGATGCAACCGAGCTGCTGGTGGCACGCCAGAACGGAGTGATCGTGGGCATGGCGACTCTCGTGTCGTTTCCGTTGCCCTCGGGACTTCGCGGTCTTGTCGAGGATGTGGTGGCAGACGAGTCGGTGCGGGGACAGGGCCTCGGGCGACTTCTGCTCACTTCGATGATCGACATCGCCGTGGCCCGTGGCTTTCGCTCACTGGAGCTGACATCGCGACCGTCCCGCGAGGCCGCGCTGCGACTCTACGAGTCAGTTGGATTCGTCCGAAGGGACACGAACGTGCTGCGTTTCACACCTTGAGAGTCCGCTTCGGGGCTATGTGCGGCTGAGACTCGCGTAGCGTGCGAAGCGGGACCCGGCCCACGTCCGGGGTCTGCGGTGCGACACCGAGCGCGCTGGAAAGCAGCGGCGATGACCCCGGAGAGACCGTCACCTATCCCGCCGACGAGGATGAGGCACAGGTCCCTCCACTATCTTTGGTATACGAAAACATCTAACGTCATTCGATGAACGTGGGACCCCCTGCGCCCGGCAGGGGCCGCGGCATCCATCCCCGGAACTATCCGAGCACGGAATCGGAGTTCGGCGCCGACACGCCGGGGCGAGATGCCGAACTCCGGCGCGTCGGGCGGGATCTCCGATTCCGCGCACGGCGGGCCACGGCGTCCACCCGCCGAGAAATCTGGGATCCCAACCCTTGACGACGATGCCATCCAGTCCTACTCTCATTCTGGGATCCCAAACTGGGATCCCGATACCCAGGGTTCAGGCTCCCCGATGAGCCGGATCTCCCTTCCCGACGATGCGAAGGAGGACCTCGTGTCCCTTCAGAAAGACAAGACCGCGCCGGTCGCCGTCCCACAGGGCGTCGACCTGACCGGCGACGCCAAGCCCAGCCGGGTGCGGTGGAAGCTGTTCGGCCTGCTGCTGGTGCTGGTCACGGTCAACTACGTCGACCGTGGATCGATCTCGGTGGCGCTGCCCGTCATCCAGAAGGACTTCAACCTCTCCCCCGAACTCGTCGGCCTGCTGCTGTCGGCGTTCTTCTGGACGTACGCCCTCATGCAGATCCCGGTCGGGTACCTCATCGACCGGTTCGGACCGCGCAAGGTCGTCACCGCATCGTGCGTCGGCTGGGGTGCAGCCACCGCCGTGTCGGGCCTGGCGGGCGGCTTCATGAGCATGTTCATCGCACGCTCCGCGATCGGCGTCACCGAGTCGGGCGTCATGCCGTCGGGCGGCAAGCTCAACGCGCTGTGGATGCCGGCCAAGGAGCGCGGCCGCGGCGCGACGATCCTCGACGCCGGCGCACCGCTGGGCGCGGGTGTCGGCGGCATCCTCATCACGTGGCTGATCGCGACCTCGGGCTCGTGGCGCACCGCGTTCATCATCGCCGGCGCGCTGACGGTCATCCTGGGCCTGATCGTCTGGTGGTACGTGCGCGACAACCCGCGTGCGCACAAGGCCGTCAACGTCGCCGAGGCCGACTACATCGAGGCCGCGCACCGCGAAGAAGAGGCGCTCGCGCCCAAGGGCGCCGAGAAGCGTCGCGGCCTGCTGCCGTACCTGCGCTACCGCTCGTTCTGGGCGATGTGCCTGGGCTGGCTCGGCTTCAACGGCGTGTTCTACGGCCTGCTCACCTGGGGGCCGCTCTACCTCGCCGAGGCCAAGGGCTTCGACCTGAAGACGGTCGGCTGGTCGACATTCGTGATCTTCGGCGCCGGCTTCGTCGGCGAGATCCTCGGCGGCCTGCTGGCCGACCGGCTGCGTTCGCGCGGCCACGGCGCGAACGCCGTGATGCGCACGATGCTCGGCATCTCGAGCCTCATCGTCACGCTGGGCCTGGTGGGCGTCACGATCGTGGGCGACCCGATCACCGCGGTCACGCTGCTGTCGGTCGTGCTGTTCTTCCTGCGCTGGGTCGGCCTGTTCTGGTCGGTGCCCGCGACGCTGGGCGGACGCGCCGACGCCGGCGTGCTCGGCGGCGCGATGAACCTCAGCGGCAACGTCGCGGGTCTGGTCACCCCGATCGCGATCGGCTTCATCGTCGGCGCGACCGGCGGCTTCACCTGGGCCCTGCTCTACTTCGTCGCCTCGGCCATCATCATGGGCGTCTCGGTGCTGTCGCTCGACTACAGCAAGCGGCTGGCGGCGTGACCATCTCAGCCTCCATCGGCACGGGACGTGCCGCCCGCACCCGCCCGTGCGCGGGTCGCGGGCGGCGCGGCCCCGCGCCGTCGGTAGGCTGGGATTCCAACACCTCCGGCGGAAGGGGACCCGTTGCCACAGGAGGCCGGTCAGCGTGTCGCCCCACTGCGGGAGACCATCAGGGACGCCGTGCGCACCCGCATCTTCGAGGGCCGCTACGCCCCGGGGGCGCGGCTGGTGGAGCGCGACCTGGCCGCCGAGTTCAACGTCTCGCGATTGCCCGTCCGCGAAGCGCTGCGGATGCTGCAGCAGGAGGGACTGGTCACGGAGCCGGCGGCCCGCGGCTCGGTGGTGGCGACCCTCGAGCCCAGGGACGTGGACGATCTGTTCAATGTCCGCTCTGCCCTGGAGGTGCTGGCCTGCCGACTCGCCGCGGAGCGCGCGACGAGCGAGGACCTGGACCGGCTGACCGCGCTGGTCGACCAGGCGAGCGAGGCGCTCGCCCGCGGCAATCTGATGGACGTGCACCGGCTGAACAGCGAGTTCCACGACGAGGTCTCGGCGATCGCCGACAACGCCTTCTTGAAGACGGCGCTCGAGCCCCTGCAGGGACGCATGCACTGGCTGTTCCGGCACGTCCGGGACCTGCCCGAGCTGGTCAAAGAACACCGGGACCTGCTGGAGGCCATCGCCAGCCGGGACCCCGACCGGGCGGCCGCGCAGTCCGCCCAGCACATCGCGAAGTACCGCGAACAGTATTCAGACACCGTGTGAGCCGTCGCCGGCAGCCGGGTCTGCCGACGAAAGACTGACATGAGAATCCTGGTCATCAACCCCAACACCAGCGAGGACGTCACCGCCCTCATCCGCGCCGAGGCCGAGCGCTCGGCAGCCCCCGGCACCGAGCTGGTGCTGGCCACCGCCCCGTACGGCGTCGAGTACATCGAGACGCGGCTCGAGTCGCTGATCGCCGCCGGCGCCGTCGCCGAGGTGATCGCCGCGCACGCAGGCACTGTCGACGGCGTCGTCGTCGCCGCGTTCGGTGATCCCGGGATGCCGGCGCTGAAGGAGCTCGTCGACGTGCCCGTGATCGGCATCTCGGAAGCCGCGTTCTGCGCCGCGGCCCTGCAGGGGCACCGCTTCTCGATCATCGCGATCTCGGACCGGATCACCGCGTGGTACCGCGAATGCGTCGAGGGGTTCGGCCTGTCCGGCCGCCTGGCATCCATCCGCTCCATCTCGCAGGCGCTGCGCGGCATCGACACCGTGCAGCAGGACTTCGCCCCGACCCTGGTGGCGCTCGCCCAGCAGGCGGTGGCCGAGGACGGCGCCGACGTCATCATCCTCGCCGGCGCACCGCTGGCGGGCCTGGCCCGCAGCGTCGCCGATCAGATCCCGGTGCCGGTGATCGACGGCATCGGCGCCGGGGTGCGTCTGACCGAAGCCGTCGTGGGCCTGGCCTGCGGCATCCATCGCGCCGGCGCTTTCGCTCCACCGCCCGTGAAACCCCGCACCGGGCTGTCGGCGGACCTGGAGCGCGCCCTCACCCTGACCCAGAACACGTCCGCCACCCCGGAAGGAGGCGAGTGACATGACCGACCTCGTCATCGCCCACGCCAAGATCGTGAACGCCGATCACACCACGAACGGCCACATCGTCGTCACCGACGGCCGCATCGACGCCGTCCTCGACGCGTCCGCGCCGATTCCGCCCGCCGACCGCGTGATCGACGCGCGCGGGCTGCCGGTGATCCCCGGCGGCGTCGACGCACACTGCCACGTGGCGCAGATCACCGGCCGCTACCGCACGGTCGACGACTACGCGCTGACCTCGTCGGCGGCCCTGTGGGGCGGCACCACCACCGTGATGGACTTCGGCATCCCGCGCGACGCGTCCGAGACGCCCCTGGCGGCCGCGCGCAACAAGCGCGAGCTCGCCCGCGAATCGCGTTGCGACGTCGCGCTGCACGGCTCGGTCATCACGTGGGACGACACGGTCCCGGCCCAGCTCGACGAGCTGGCCGACATGGGCATCCGCTCGGTCAAGATGTACATGACCAACCGCGGCACCACGATGAGCGACGACGACACCGTGCTGAAGGTGATGAAGGAGATGAAGCGCCTCGACGGGCTGACCCTCATCCACGCAGAGCACGACGCCATGATCGTCGACTGCACGCAGGACCACGCCGACGCCGGCCGGATCGGCATCGAACACCTCGCCGAGACGCGGCCGGAGCTGGCCGAAGAGGCCTCGGTGCGCGACGTGCTCGCGATGGCCGAATACACCGGCGCGGCAGTCTATTTCGTGCACCAGTCCACGCCCGGCGCCGTCGACCTGGTCGGCGAAGCCCGCGCGCGCGGGCACGAAGCCTATTCCGAGGTCTGCCCGCACTACGTGCTGCTGGACGACAGCGTGTACGCGTCGCAGTTCCCCGAGTGGTTCGCGTGCTGCCCGCCGATGCGGTCGGCCGAGACCGTCGCGGGGCTGCGCGAGCGCGTGCGCGGCGGCGACGTGCACGGCATCGCCAGCGACCACTCCTGCTACGACCTGAGCCAGAAGCGCGAGCACAGCGACGACATCCGGCAGATGCCGCACGGACTGCCCGGCGTCGAGACCCGGATGCCGGCGGCCTTCACCGCGCTGATCGACCCCGACGGCGCGCAGCTGACCGTCGACGACGCCCTGCTGCAGCACTTCGTCGAGCTGTTCTCGGCCGGACCCGCGCGCGTGAACGCGCTGCCCGGCAAGGGCGCGATCGCCGAGGGGTTCGACGCGGACCTGGTGATCTTCGACCCCGCCGAGTCCCGCCGGGTCGACGGCGAGGACCTGCACATGGGCACCGACTTCTCGCCGTTCCACGGCACCCGGCTGTGGGGCTGGCCTGACACCGTGGTCGCCGGCGGACGGGTCGTCAAGGACGCCGAGGGGTTCCACGACCCGGGGCCTGTGGGCCGCTTCGTCGCGCGCGGCGGTCAGAGCCAGGCACGGCAGGGGCTCGTCGCCCGTGCGCCGCACCAGGTCTCGGCCGAGGCCGCGCACGGTTCGGACACCGCGGCTGAATCGTCGGCGGACTCATCGGTGAAGGCGGCATGACCATGTCGCAGAACACCGTGACCCCCGCCCGCCCGACGCGGATCGGCATGATCGTGCCGTCGTCGAACACGTGCCTCGAGCCGATGAGCTATCGCATCCTCGGCGATCGCGAGGACGTGACGATCCACTCCGCCCGCATCCCGGTCACCCGCATCGCACTGGACTCGGGCTCCGACCAGCAGTTCGACACCGCCGGCATGTGCGCGGCGGCCGAGCTGCTGGCCACCGCCGACGTCGACGTGATCGCCTGGAACGGCACGTCGGGGTCGTGGCTGGGCATCGAGCACGATCACGCGATCGCCCGCGAGATCACCCGGGCCACCGGCATCCCGGCCACCACCTCGACGCTCGCGTACTTCGACGCCTTCGCCCGCTTCGGCACCCGCACGGTCGGGCTCGTGACGCCGTACACGCCCGACGTGAACGAGCTCGTCGTGCAGCGCTACGGCACCGAGGGCATCACGGTCGCCGCGCACCACGCCGTGGGCCTGAGCGACAACGAGTCCTTCGCGCGGGTGCTGCCCGACAGCCTCGTCGAGCCCTCGGTCGAGGTCGCAGGCCACCGCCCGGACGCGCTCGTCTATCTGTGCACGAACCTCTACGGCGCGCCCGTCGCCGAAGAGGTCGAGCAGCGCACCGGGGTACCGGTGCTCGACTCGGTCGCCGTCACGCTCTGGCGCTGCCTCGAGCTCGCCGGCGCGCCGCTGCTCGACCCCAAGTGGGGTCGGCTGCTCGCCTGATCCGGGACGCCCGGCCGGGCCGCGGCATCCGCCCCCTGCGCGTCGGTCAGAGCCAGGCGTTGCCGTGCCGCTGACGCAGGTCCCGGTAGGCGACCAGCAGCGCGATCGCGACGACGACGATGATGACTGCGAAGCCGGCATTGAACGCGACCGACCAGTTCGTCGCAGCCAGCACGCCGAACGCGATCGCCGTGATGATCGCGATGCCCACCGAGGTGCCGATCCGCTGCCCGGTCTGCATGATGCCGCCCGAGCTGCCCGCGTACTGCAGCGGCACCTCGGCCAGGGTCAGCGCCTGGTTCGGACTGATCACCGCGCCCTGCGCGATGCCGATGAACGACAGGCTCACCAGCAGCCACCATTCGCTGGCCGCGCCGATCGCGTGCAGCCACACCACCACGATGCTCAGCACGAGTCCGACCAGGGCCGAGTACAGCCCGCCGATCACGACCTTGCGACCGAGCCTGGCGACGCTGCGCCCCGCCCACAGAGCTGCCATAGCCGACAGGATCGAACTCGGCAGGCCCACCAGGCCCGATTCCAGGGCGGTGTGATGCAGCCCGTCCTGCATGTACAGCGCAACGAGCACCCACACGCTCGTCACGCCCAGGAAGTACAGCGCCACCAACAGCGTGCCGTTGGCGAAGCTCGTGACGCGGAAGATCTGCATGTCGACCATCGGCTCGCGCCCGCGGTCCTTGTAGCGGTTCTCCCACCAGATCCACAGGAGCAGGATGCCGATGCCCGCCGGCAGCGCGATCCAGACGAGAGGCGAGGCCCCCGACTCGAGGAACGGCACCATCACGGCCAGCACGGCAAGGCCCAGCAACACCGATCCGACCGGGTCGAGGTCACGGTTCGGCGGCGTCTGGCCGGGCACCGGCGTGCGGTGGCTGTTCAGCAGGGGCTTCGGGATCCACACCGCGGCGAGCACGATCGCGAGGATGCCGATCGGCAGATTGACGAAGAACGTCCACCGCCAGCCGGTCGCCGCTCCCCCGGCCTGGATCAGCAGCCCGCCCAGCAGCGGGCCGATCGAGACCGACACGCCCACGACGCTGCCGAAGATGCCGAACGCGCGGCCGCGCTCGGCGCCGCGGAAGTACTGCTGGATCATGCCGACCGCCTGCGGGCTGAGCAGTCCCGACCCGACGCCCATCACGGCGCGGGCGAGGTTCAGCTGCAACGGATCGGGGGCGAACCCCGCCCACACCGAGGCGGCCGTGAACACCACGACCCCGGCGACGAACAGCGGCGCCCGCCCGTAGATGTCGCCGGCGCGGCCGGCGGCGACCAGACCGATGCCGAACGTGAGCGCGTACCCCGACAGCACCCACTGCAGCTCGGACTGCGTGGCGTGCAGGCCCGCCTCGATCGTCGGCAGCGCGACGTTGATGCTGCTCACGCTCATGAGCGACATGAACAGGACGACGACCAGGACCCCGAGCACCTGCCACCGGCGGGGGTCGGGCGTGTACTCTTCCCACCGCGGGTCGTTCGCCATCGCTCCACCGTATCGTCGGCGCTGCGCTCGGGAGTGCCAGGGCGCGAGGGTCTCTCCGCCCGGCCGCGAGCGTCTCCCAGCCGTGCCGCGATACGGTATACCATGACGCATCCCACGACACGTAGGGAGAAGGACCCGTGGGCCACCAGTACAGCTCCGAGGCGGACCGGATCGCCGCGCGCATCCGCAACGACATCCTCGACGGAGTGCGCGAGCCCGGATCGAAGCTCGTCGAGCGCGACCTCGCCGACCAGCTCGGCGTCAGCCGCATCCCCGTCCGCGACGCGCTGAAGACGCTCATCGGCGAGGGCCTGGTCACTGCGCGGCCCCGCTCATGGGCGATCGTGCGCGAGTTCACCCCGAGCGACATCGCCGACATCGACGAAGTGCGCTCGGCGCTCGAGGTGCTCGCCTTCAAGCTGGCCGCCCAGCGTCGTACGGCCGAGGGCCTGGACCGGCTGCGCCGGAGCGTGGATGCCGAGGCCGCCGCGGTCGCCGCCGGCGATGTCGTGGCCGCCCGGCGGGCCGAAGCAGACTTCCACGAGATCGCCACGGAGCTGGCCGGCAACGCCCTGCTCAGCGAGCTGGGCGTGACACTGTCGAGCCGGCTGCGGTGGGTGCTCGGGCAGCACGACGCCGTCGACACGGTCGTCGGCGAGCACCGGGCCCTGTTCGACGCGATCGAGCGACGGGATGCCGCGTCCGCCGCGGCCCTGGCCGAAGCCCACCTCGAGACCAGCCGCGAGATCAAGCGCGCGCCCGCCGACGCCGTGCAGGGCCGCTGACCGCAAGCGCCCAGCGCCTCATACGACCAGAGCGGCCGGTGCGGGAGGAGATCTCCCGCACCGGCCGCTCTCGTCCGGGCTGTGCTTCCGGGCTGTGCTTCCGGGCTGTGCTTCCGGGCTGTGCGTCCGGGCTGTGCGTCAGCGACGGTCGCCGTGGTTGACGTGGTGGCCGTGGTGGCCGCCCTTGCCGTTGCCGCTGTTGCCGGCGCCGTGGTGGCCGTTGTCGCCGTGGCCGTTGCCGGCGGTGGTGCCGGGCTCGGTGTGACGGGTCGGGGTGTGGACGATGTCGTAGTAGACGCTCGTGTCACCGGCGTTCGGGTAGACGCGGTAGGTGAACACGCGCTTGCTCAGCTCGGTGATGGGCACGACGCGGGTGAACAGCACGTTGCCGTCCGCGTCCTTGGCCACGAGCGTGCGCTCCGTGCCGTCGGCCGAGACACTCCAGTCGCCCTGCATCTTCGGCGAGTCGTCGAGGTTGTACATCGTGAACGAGCCGTCGGTCTTGTAGTACGCCCAGCCGACGTAGTTCGCCACGGCGGCGTCGGTGAGCGCAATGTGGTTGCCGTCCTGGTCGACCGCGTCCGTGGTCTGCCAGGCCGTCGACGAGAGCACCGCCGAGGGGCTCTTGAACGCGTGCGAGACGGCGGCGGCCGGCGCCTGCTGCGGGGCGGCCATCGCGGCGCCGGCGGGCACCAGGCCCAGGGCGACGGCGGCGATGGTCGACGCGGCGATCAGCGAGCCGCGAGTGGGGGTGAAGCGAGAGCTCATGACGTGATTCCTGTCTGTGGTCGGGGTCTGCGCCCGATCCTGCCCGGGCTCTTCGCCGCGGCCTGACCGAACGCATTCCACGCTATGGGCGGGATTCGCCGCGGCCGTCAACCTTTCGGTTGATCATGCCTTCGAGGTGCCTGAGCAGACCGGCCCCGCAGACGGCCCCACAGCCCGGACGCGCCTCAGAGCCGGATCAGCCCGCGCTTGACCGCGGCAGCGATCGCCGCCTGGCGGCTGTCGACGTCGAGCTTGATGAACGCGTGGTGCAGGTGCGTCTTGACGGTGGCCTCGCTGACGATCAGCTCGCGTGCCAGGTCCCGGTTCGACAGGCCCGAGGCGGCGAGGGTCAGCACCTCGAGCTCGCGAGCGGTGAGCGTCTCGTCGGGCCGGTCGACCCGTCGCAGCAGCCGCGCCTCAATGCGCCCGGCCAGCGCCTGGTCGCCGTCGGCGGCCGCACGGATCGCCTGGAACAGCTCGGCGGGCCTGCTGTCTTTCACGAGGTACCCGGTGGCGCCGGCCTCGATGGCCCGCACGATGTCGGAGTCGGAGTCGTACGCGGTGAACACGATCACCCGCGCCCGCGGCTGCAGCCGCCGGATCGCCCGCGTCACCTCGATGCCGTCGGGCTCGCCCGCGCCCAGATCGAGATCGACCAGCGCCACGTCCAGCGCATGCGCCTCGGCCATCACCGACGCATCCGGCAGTCCGCCCGCCTCGGCGACGACCTCGAAGTCGCGCTGAGTGTCCAGCAGGGTGCGCACGCCGTGCCGCAGCACGGGATGGTCGTCGACCAGCAGGATCCGGATCATGACGCGGCATCCCCTCTCGTCCGATCCGGCACGGCCGCGGCGACCACCGTGCCGTGGCCGGGCTGGGACTCGATCTCGAGGCGCCCGCCCAGGTTCTGCATGCGCCACGTCATGGCGCGGATGCCGAAGCCGCCCTCGTCGGTCGCCCGGGCGTCGGCGGCGTCCGCCGCCATGCCGACGCCGTCGTCGGCGATGTCGACGCCGACCTCGTCGGCGAAGTAGGTCACGGTGACTCGCGCGTGCTGCGCGTGCGCGTGCTTGCCGATGTTCACGAGCGACTCCTGCACGACCCGCTGCAAAGCGTGCAGGACGGGCGTGGGCACCGCGCGCTCGTGCCCGACGACGTCGAACGCCGCCCCGGCGGCGACGGCCTGCGCACCCAGCACGGCGGCCAGCGACGCCGGCGCCTGGGCGGGGTCGGCCAGCCCCTGCACGAGCTGGCGGGTCTCGACCAGCGACCGGCGCAGCGCGTCGCGCGCCTCGCGCACGACGCCGGGCGAGCCGTCGTCCTGCAGCTCGGCGGACTCGAGCAGCAGCAGCGCGCTCGCCGTGCGCTGCACCACGGTGTCGTGCAGCTCGCCGGCGACCCGCTCGCGTTCGGCCAGTGCTCCGGCGTCGCGCTCGGAGCGGGCGAGCTGCTCGCGCGTGTCGATGAGCTCTCCGATCAGGGTCCGCTGCGTCTGCAGCGCCCGGTCGAGCGCGGCGTAGGCCGACGCGAGCACCATGCCGCCGAAGAACGGCCCGAGCACGAGCCCCAGGTCTTCGCCGTGCGACATCAGCAGCAGCCCCGCGCTGACGGCCACGACGATGGCCGCCGACAGTGCGAACGCGACCGCGCCGCGCAGCACACGGTGCACCGCGAAGAACAGCGCGAACCCGCACCAGCCGAACGACGGCGCGATCACGGCGAGCGGCAGCCAGAACGCGGTGGCCACCAGCAGGCCGATGCCCTGGCGCGTGCCCACGACTGCGCGCGGGGTCGCCCCGTGCTCGGGCGCCCGCGTGCGCCCGAGCACGGCGGCCGCGTAGCTGGCGCCGGCGCCGAGCGCCAGGATCAGGGCCAGGATGCCGTGGCCGCCGAACTCGTGGTACGTGAAGTAGCGCACGGCGCAGACGACGAGCAGGATGCCGAACCCGATGTCGACGGCGCGGTCGACCGCGGGCAGCCGCACGCCCGGGCGCGGGATCGCGGGATGGCTCGCGGTCGTGACCGCAGGGTTCGGCGTCGTGGTCATGTCACGTCAAGTATTCCGGCATCCTCTCCGAAAGTCCTTTACATGTGACTATATAGTCACCTAATCTGGACAGGTGGACGACGACGACAGAGTCTTCAAGGCGCTCGCGGATCCCACTCGGCGCCGGCTGCTGGACGCCCTCTTCGCCGAGGACGGCCAGTCGCTGACCCAGCTCGAGGCGGTGGCGCCCGACATGACCCGGTTCGGCGTCATGAAGCACCTCAAGCTGCTCGTCGACGCGGGCCTGGTCGTGACCCGCAGAGACGGTCGCCTCACCCGTCATCACCTGAATCCGATGCCGATCCGGGTGATCCACGACCGGTGGATCCACCGGTATGTCGAGAACAGGGCCGCCGCTCTCAGCGACCTGAAGCAGCGATTGGAGTCATCATGACCGACGAACTGGTCTTCGAGACCTACATCAAGGCATCCGCCGAGAAGGTGTGGCAGGCCATCACCACGTCCGAGTTCCGGCGGCAGTACTTCTTCGGCAGCACCGTCGACGCCGACTGGCGGGTGGGCGGCCGCATCGTGTCGCATTCCCCCGACGGCGAGGTGTGGGGCGACAACGACATCTACGAATGCGATCCGCCGCGGCGCCTGTCGCACGGGTGGCGCAGCCTCTACGACCCCGAGCTTGCCGCCGAGCCCGAGAGCCGCGTCACCTGGACGATCGAGCCGCAGGACGCCGGCTTCGTCAAGCTCACCGTCGTGCACGACCGGCTGGCCGACGCCCCGAAGACGGCAGTGAACGTGCGCGGCTGGTCGTTCATCATCGCCGGTCTCAAGTCCGTGCTCGAGACCGGCAGCGGCCTGGCATGACGCTGTCCTTCGACGAGTTCGTGCTGGTGCGGCTGCTGCCGGGACCCGGGCCCACGCTCGACGGCGACGAACGGATGCGGGTGCAGGACGCGCATCTGGCGCACCTGCACGCGCTCTGGCAGCGCGGGCTGCTCATCGCCGCCGGGCCCGCCGAGAACGCCCCGGGCGTCGACGGCATCGCGATCATGACCTGTCCGATCGATGAGGCCAGGATGCTGTCGGCCCAGGATCCGGGCGTGCTCGCCGGCGCGTTCACTCCCGAGGTGACGGCGTGGCGGGTGCCCGCCGGCATGCTCATCGGCGGCCCGGGTGCGCCGCCGACCGGAGTGGCGGACGTGCTCGGCACCGCGTGAGCCGCGCCCGTCACGTACCCTCGAGGGCATGACCACCGCCGTCGACGACATCCGCGCCCGGCTCGCCGACCTCGAAGACCCGCGCATGCGCGCCGTCAACGAGAAGCACGGCGACGACCACGGCGTGAACCTCACCAAGCTGCGCGCCGTCGCGAAGCCCCTGAAGACCGACCAGGCGCTCGCCCGCGCGCTGTGGGCGACCGGCGAGACCCCCGCCCGGCTGGTCGCGCTGCTCGTCTGCTCGCCGCGCGCATTCGACGCCGACGAGCTGGACGCGATGATGCGGGACACCCGGGTGCCGAAGGTCACCGACTGGTTCGTGAACTACGTCGCCAAGAAGTCGCCGCTGGCCGACGAGCTGCGCGTGCGCTGGTTCGACGACCCCGACCCCGTGGTGGCCGCCGCAGCCTGGTCGCTCACGAGCCAGCGGGTGGTCAAGCGCCCCGACGGCCTGGATCTGGACGCTCTGCTCGATCAGATCGAGCGGGAGATGAAGGATGCCGCGCCCGCCCTGCAGTGGGCGATGAACGACACGCTCGCCCAAATCGGCATCCACCATCCGTCCCGCCGCGCGCGGGCGGTCGCGATCGGCGAGCGGCTGCAGGTGCTGGCGGACTACCCGACCCCGCCGGGATGCACCTCGCCCTTCGCGCCGGTGTGGATCGCAGAGATCGTCCGTCGGCGCGAGGGCTGAGGCGACGGCAGGTCGATGAGGGCGCCGACCAGGGCGTCTGCGACGGCGACGCGAGAGGCGGGGGATGCCTCGTCCTGCAGGGTGCCGAAGGTCGCGGCATCCCACTCCAGCGCGAGCGCCGTGTTCACGACCCGCAGCACGTCGACGAGGTGGTCCACTGCGCCCAGCGGCACCATGCCGCTGAGCAGGCGCGCCCCGCGCACGGCGCGCTGCGACGTGCCGACGAGCTTGACCGCGCCGCGCGCGTTGATGCTGAACTCGCCCGGGCAGTACTCCCCCGGCACGTCGCCCACGCGCGCGTCGGCGCCCAGGCGCCCGAGGGCCGACACGAGCGCGTCACCCACCCGGGCGAACAGGTCCTGCGGACCGGCCTGATCGTGCTCGCGCTCGATCAGGTCGAACACGATGCACGACTCGTCGTAGGCCACCGCCCGGCCGCCGGTCGGGCGCACGACCGGCGCGAAGCCGCGGGCGACAGCCTCGGCGCAGGCCCGGTCGAACCCGCCCATGCGGCTCTCGCGCCGGCTCATGGCGACGGTCGGCGGCGGCGCGTAGGTGCGCACCACCCGGTCGTCGGCGATCGCGCCGCTTGCCACGTCGCGCAGCAGCTCCACGGACCGTTCGAGGGCGGACGCGGCATCCGACGCCGGCTCGTCGCGGATCAGCAGGGTTGCGGGGAGCATCGGCATCGGCTCAGCGGTGCCCGACGTACGGGGTCTCATGGCCCTGAAGCCGGGTCGTCGCGATGCTCACCGGTTCAGTCTGGCAGACCGTCGGTGCGGGTCACACCGGCACGGGCGCCCGGTCGAAGCGCATGCCCCGCGCGTCGGTGGGCATCAGCATGAGCACGAGGATGACGATCCAGCCCACGCTGGGGATCAGTCCCAGCAGCCAGAACCAGCCGCTGCGATTCGTGTCGTGCAGCCGCCGCCAGGTCAGCGCCAGCGACGGCACGATCGAGGCGAGGAACCACGCCCCGCCGAGCACGATGACCACCGCGAGCCCGGTGTCCATGCGCAAGCCGTGGCCGGTGCGTGCTGCGAGCAGGGACGGCACATAGATCGACAGGAGCACGACCGCCACCACGCCGCCGCACAGCATCCACCACCAGTACTCGCTGCGACTCGCGCGCCCGCTGAAGGTGGCGTACTTCCTCCAGAACCGCGTGAACGCGATGGCGAAGTTCGCGCCGTAGTACGGCGCGTCGAGCGAGACCGGATAGTGCGGCTCGCGCGGTCGATCGGGGGTGTGTGTCATCGTCGCCTCCTGCGTTCCGGGCAACGGCGCAGCCCGCCCGCGCTGCGGGCCGCTCCAAGGGAATCCTCCCGCCGTCACCGGCCCGCGGTGCGCGCTCACAGGAGCGCGATATCCGTTTCACAGTCCTCGCATCGCCCGGCGCTGCCGAGACCCGTGGGACGGTACCGGTACGACGGCGGTCACACCGGGTACGGACGCTCGCGCAGCAGCGGATGTCGGTGATGTGGTAGACACCGTCCTCGTCGCCCACCACGACCGGGCACCTGGCCGCCGAGCAGCTGAGTGCGCGACGGGGCCGGCGACGGCTTGAGCGTGCAGTTGAGCAGGATCGCAGTCGGGCCCGCCATTCAGCGCTCCCGCGCCTTGCGGGTCTCGCGCCGGTTCGCTTTGTCGATCGCGTCGACGAGCTCGCTCTTGGACATCGACGAGCGGCCGTCGATGTCGAGCTTCTTGGCCACGTCGTACAGATGCTGCTTCGTCGAATTGGCATCGACGCCGCCGCGGGTCTTGGCGCGGGTGTTCCGATCACCGGCGGCCTTGCGGTCGCTCGGGCCCGCCTTGCCCTTCTTCTCCCAGTGGTCGCCGACCTTCTCGTATTCGTGCTTGAGCGCGGCGAACGCGGTGCGGTGGGATCGTTCGCCCTCGCCATAGGTCCCCACCGCCGAATCGTGCGCCTTCGACCAGATCTCCTGCGCGTGCTTCGGCGAGCGCTTGAGCGTGTCGGGCAGTTCCTTGGATGCGGGCATTGCGGGTCTCCCTTCCGTTGCCCCTGCACGCAACAGAAGCACTGAGCGGGCGAGCACGGAAGGGCCTTGCAAACGCAGGCGAGTTGCGGCAGGGGCCTATACGCCTCGGATGCCCTCCGAAAGCTGTTCGAACGCGCGAAGGGCGAGATCCGCGGGCGATTCGTCCGACGCGTCCGTCGCCGACCACTGCTCGAGGCCGACCCGGATCGCGTCGGTCGCCGCCGCCGCGAGCAGTCGGGCGGTCAGGGGATCGGCGCCCTCGTCGAGCCGGGCGGCGATGAGCTCGCGCAGCCGTGTCTCGGAGTCGCCGTTGACGCGGCGCCACACAGACTGGAGGGCGGGGTCGGCGGCGGCCGCGCGCAGCAGCCCGCGGGTCTGTACCATCGCCTCCCGCTCGAGCGGCGTGGCCGGTGTGAGCACGCGTGCGATCGCGTCCGAGACGATCTCGCGCGGGTCGCCGTCGCCCGCGTCGTGGATCGCGCCCTGCCAGGCGGCGGCACCGACCGTGAGCAGCGGGCCGACGGCATCCTCCTTCGTCGGGAAGTAGCGGTAGAAGGTGCGCACCGACACACCGGATGCCGCCGCGATCGCCTCGACGGTCACGCTCTTCGCGTCACGCTCGGCGAACAGCCGCGCCGCCGTGTCGGCGATCTCGAGCTGCGTCGCGGCCTTGCGCCTCTCGGTCAGCGAGGGTGCGGCATCCATGGCTTCACCCTACGGGGAATACGCGACCGAGCGACAGAGTTGGACCAAATGACACGATATGCCATGCTGACATACCGTGCAGATCACAGAGTCGGACATCGTCGAAAGGTCGAACAATGAACCGTTATGAAGGTCGCCGCGTCCTCGTCACCGGCGGCGGATCCGGAATCGGACAGGCCACCGTGCTGCGCATGCTCGCCGAGGGCGGGCGGGTCGTTGCCGCCGACGTCAGCGAGGCGGGACTGGCCGACACGGCCACGAAGGCCGGCGATGCCGCCGATCGTCTGCACACCGTCGTCGTGAACATCGCCGACGAGGCGTCGGTGAAGACCGGCGTCGCGGATGCCGCGGCCTGGCTCGGGGGTCTGGACGCGCTCGTGAATGCAGCCGGCATCCTGCGCTCGTCGCACACGCTCGAGACCACCCTCGACGCGTTCGAGCAGGTGCTGCGCATCAACCTCGTGGGCACGTTCCTGATGATCCGCGAGTCGATCCCCGCGCTGCTCGAGGGCACGGGGGCCGCCGTCGTGAACTTCAGCTCGACCTCGGCGATGTTCGCCCACCCGTACATGGCCGCCTATGCCGCCAGCAAGGGCGGTGTGCAGTCGATGACCCACGCGCTGGCCGCCGAGTACGCGAAGCAGGGCATCCGGTTCACGGCTGTGCAGCCCGGCTCGATCTCATCGGGCATGACCGACGGCTCGGGTCAGAGCAAGCAGAGCCAGGGTCCCGGCCTTCCCGCCGACGCCGACATGGCCCTGTTCATGAAGCTGCAGCCGGCGCTCGGCCAGGGCTTCGCCGGTCCCGAGACCGTGGCGAGCGTCGTGGCGATGCTCGCCAGCGACGACGGCGCGTTCATCACCGGCACCGAGGTGCGCATCGACGGCGGCACCCACTTCTGACCCTCAGACCCGCACGGGCGGGACCCGACCCCGCCCATGCGCACCGTCTCCGCCCCGCGAGACCGCGAGACGCGACGGGTCACATGTCGGCCAGCATGTCCTCGACCATCGGGACCACCTTCTGGCCGTACAACGTGATCGAGCGCAGCTGGTCGGCGTGCGGCACCGGCTGGTCGTACTTGAGGTCGAACCGGTCGACCTTGAGCGTCTGCAGGGTGCGCACGATCTTCTTGGCCACGGTCTCGGGGCCGCCGACGTACAACGCGCCGGTCTCGATCTCGCGCTCGAAATCGCCCGGCGACGGCGCCGGCCAGCCGCGCTCGCGGCCCATCTGCGTGCGCATCGCCAGCCATCCGTCGTAGACGATCTCGCGCGCCTGCTCGTCGGTGTCGGCGACCAGGCCCGGCGAGTGCACGGCGATCGGCCGATGCGCGATGCGGAACTCATCCTGCGCGCGCTCGAACAGGTCGATGTAGGGCGCGAACCGGGCCGCAGGCCCGCCGATGATCGCCAGGAACAGGCCGAGCCCGTACCGCGCCGTGCGCACCACCGATTCGGGGCTGCCGCCGACGCCGACCCACGCCTTCAGGCCGCTCGTTGTCGTGGGGAAGACCCGCTGGTCGCTCAGGGCCGCCCGGGTCGAGCCCTGCCAGGTGACGGGCTCCTCTTTCAGCAGCGCGGCCAGCAGCTGCAGCTTCTCTTCGAAGAGCACCTCGTAGTCGTCCAGGTCGTAGCCGAACAGCGGGAACGACTCGATGAACGAGCCGCGGCCGGCGACGATCTCGGCCCGCCCGTTCGAGACGGCATCGAGCGTCGCGAAGCGCTCGAACACGCGCACCGGGTCGTCCGAGCTGAGCACCGTGACGGCCGAGCCGAGCCTGATGCGCTCGGTGCGCGACGCGATGGCGGCCAGCACCATCTCGGGACTCGAGACGGCGAAGTCGGGGCGGTGGTGCTCCCCCACCCCGAAGAAGTCCAGTCCCGCCTGATCGGCGACGACCGCGTCGTCGACGAGGTCGCGGATCACCTGCGGGTGCGGCACGGGCGCTCCTTGTGCGTCGCGCGTGACGCCGCCGAAGGTGTCGAGTCCGAATTCGATCTGTTTCACGCCGGGAACAACCCGCGATCGCCGCGCCGGATTCCCAGGGCCGCGGCATCCCGCTCACGACACGGCCCCGTCACAGCGGCGAGGACACTCAGACCCGGGCGGTCGTGTCCTGCAGTGCGTCGGCAGCGGGTGTCGGCGGTGTCTTCTACGATGGCCCGATGGCTCTCGTGGATCATCTCGGCATCACCGTCGACGACCTGCCCCGGTCGATCGCGCAGTTCGACCCCGTGCTGACGGCACTCGGCTACATCCGTCAGGATGCCGACAACTCCGTCGCGTGGCACACCGGCGACGAGACGGAGCTGATCCTCATGCCGGCCCGTGAGTCGGGCACCGGCCCGCACGTCCACGGCCGCGTCGGATGGCAGCACCTGGCGTTCGCCGTGGATTCGCGCGCGCAGGTCGACGAGCTGCACGCGATCGCCCTCGACGCCGGCTGGACGGTCGTGCGCGACCCGAAGGAGTATCCGCGGTTCACCGACCGGTACTACGCGTCGTTCCTCGAGGACGACAACGGCATCCGCATCGAGTTCATGCACAACCCGCCGCGGCAGGCCGTCGAGGCTTGAGGGCCCGCCCGGCGGCGCCGGTCCGTGACACACTCGGGTCATGACGTGGGACGTCTTCGAGGTGCCCCTCGACGCGACCTATCCGCTGCGGCGAGCGCTGCTGCGTCGTGACCGCGTCGATCTCGACCTGCACATGCCAGACGACGACATCCCGGGCGCCTTCCACCTGGCTGCCGCCGACGGCGCCGGAACGGTCGTCGGGGTCGCCAGCCTGATCCCCGCGGACCCCGCGTTCCCGGTCGCCATGCCGGCGTGGCGGCTGCGGCAGATGGCCGTGGCCGCAGTGCTGCAGGGCCGGGGCGTGGGATCCGCGCTCTTCGAGGCTGCGCGGACCCGGCTGCGCGCCCGCGGCGCGGCGACCCTCTGGGCCGAGTCCCGCGACACCAGCCTCACGTTCTATGTCGCTCGCGGAATGCGCGAGGTTCCGGGCAGCCGCCACTCTGTGGGGCCGGTCGCCTACATCGACGTCGTGCTGGCGCTCTGACTCGCGGCGTGGTGGGCAGCAGGCTCAGGCGAATCCGTCGCGGGGCGGCGGCGCGAGCTCCGGGCCGCTCGGCTCGACGAACCGCACCGTGATCTTCCCCGACACCGTGGCATCGGCGGGTCCGTACGTCATCGTGACGCGATCCCGGCTGCCACGGCCGCCGTCCGGGAGGATCGTGATCTGCGCCGGCCGAAGCGCGTTGAGGAACTCCTCCTCGCTGCCGGACTGCTTGCGCTCCCAGACCCGGTACATCTGCGCTGCCGCGGTGCTCTCCCGGCGCAGTCCATCGGCGATCGCCTCGCGGGCGAGCCCGTCCACGAACGGCAGGTTCCCCAGCACCATGTCGATGTCGTTCAGGATCGTCTCCCCGAATCTGTCGGGGAAGTCGATCTCGATGCGAACGGCCAACGGCGCGCCCTCGAACGGGATCGAGGCATCCATCGTCCCGCCGCCGATGCCTCCGTCGAGCACGATGGGACCCAGGAATCGGCTCTCCATGCCGCTCACACCCCCACGTCCGTGGTGAGGGCTTCGTCGGCGATCAGCGATGCGACCTGCTGCTTCGCGTGGGCGTCGGTGTTGAAGTAGTCGGCCACCGTCGCCTCGAACAGCTTCTGGCCCCGCCCGTACTCCGAGATCGTGAGCGTCAGGCAGCGTGCCGTGAGCGCATACAGTTCGCTGGCGGTCCAGTGGGTGCCGTCTGCGCTGTACCCGATGCGATAGTCCCGAGGGGTGGGGCTCGACTCGGGCGAGCTGCCCAGCGCCGTGGAGGCGCTTCCCAGTGCCCCGTCGATGCGGGTCATGCTGTTGGAGATGATGTCGGCGTTCTCCTGCTGCATGCTGATCGAACCGTCGTCGCCGGCATAGGTGCCGAGGCTGAATGCGTCGAGGTCGAAGCTGGCGAGGTCGCCGCGGATCGTGCTGACCGCGTCCGACATCATCGTGTTCAGCGCGTCCTCCTGCTTGTAGAGCGCGTCGTTGAGGTCGTTCAAGGCCTCGTCGAGGGAGCTCAGGATGTCGAGGTAGCTGCCGCCCGAGACCGCCGTGGTCGCGGCGATGCCGGCGACCGCGCCGGTCGCCACGGTCGAGAGCCCCACGAGGGCTGCGACGGCGGGCGCCGCGGTGCCCGCGGTGGCGACGGTGGCGACAGCACCGGCGACGGCGCCGACCACGGTCAGGGTGAGGGTGCCGGACGCTGCCGCCTCCTGCTCCGCGGTCGCAGCCCACGCGTCGCGGGCGTCCTCGCAGATCTTGGTGACGTCTGCCCGGGCGGCGGGCCACATCTTGTTCTCGGCGGAGTAGTTCGCCTCGAGGATCGCGCAGGCAGCGCCCAGCCCGTACTGGATGTTCGAGAACTGCGAGTAGTACTTGTCGAGGAAGGGGGCCTTGAAGCGCCCTTCGATCTTGTTGATGAGCACTTCGCTGACGGTCTGGTTGGATGTCACGATCTCGCCGTTGTTCTGCACCGAGGCGCCGGTGCCGGATGCGCCGAAGATGGCGGCCGACGAGCTGGCCGCCTGCTGCGGAGCCACGCACAGCGAGCCGTCGGGCAAGCCGAGCCACTGCGACACGCGCTGGTCGATCGCCGCGCGGATCTCGTCGAACTGCGCGGCGCACGAGTCGTTGACGCCGTTGCCATCGCCGCCGCCGTTGCCGTTGGCATCGGGACGGTTGTAGAAGTTGAGCATCCACCCCCACTTGGCGTAGATCTGGTCGTTGCCCCACGACGGATAGAAGCTCTGGTCGGCCATCCAGCAGTCGATCGCGGCCCGTTTCATCTGTCCGATGATGTCGGAAAGCTCTTCGTATCCGGCCATGGTCCTTCTCTCCCGCGCGATCGATCTCAGCCGGGGCGCCACGCCCCTCGATTCGACCCTACGGTCGAGGCCGGCAGCGGCCCATGGGGACAATTCCCCATCTGCCGGGCGGTTTCGGTGCGGATAGACTCCAGGGCGACCCGGTCGCAGGCCGTCCGGTCGCACGATGAAGGGACCTTATGACGCACGCGGATGGATCAGCCGCCCAGCCGACGATGACAGCCGGCGGGCCGACGCGACGCCGCCGACTGATCGCGTTCTGGCTGGCGATCGTGTCGCTCGTGATCGCCGCGATGCTGTTCCCGCTGCTTCCCGGCTTTCCGAGCCCTCTGTTTCTTCCCGTCCTGGTCGTCGGCGCGGCGGCAGGCGTGGTCGCACTCGTGCTGAGCGTCCGCGCCCGCAGGCCCGACGCCGGGCCTCGTGGACTCGCCGGGGCGCTGACGCTCGCGATCGTCGCCCTCGTCATCGACGCGGTGCTGATCGGATGCCTCGTCATCGGCCTGATGACCCGCCCGCAGCTGGCGCAGGTCGAGGTGCAGGCCACGGGCGGCCCCACCTTCACCGTCACGTACGCCGACGACTTCCAGATCTACACCGACGAGGAGTGGCACACGAGCGGGTTCAAGCGCTTCACCACGAAGTCGTCGTCGACCGAGATCACCGTCACAGCCGCGAAGGGCACGTCCGCCCCGGTCGGCTGCAAGATCCTGTGGAACGGCGCCGTCGTCGCGGACGAGACATCCACCGGCGGCACGGTCACCTGCAGCTACGACGCGAAGTGACGCAGCGCCGCGATGCGGGCTCGGCTCCGTCGTGAGGAATGCGAGAGGGACCGGCCATCCGGCCGGTCCCTCTCGCATTCCGTGGGCTGTTGGCACAACCCTGGGTGGTGCACGAAGCGCCGAGCTGTCCGAGCATCCTTTCCTGTAGCAGTAGGACGCTTTTCCTGTTGCTCGGTCAGCGTGCCAAGTGTCGGCGACAGCAACCTGATGCAAGACAGTGCCGAGGCGCTCCGCGAGTATGGAACGCCACTCAGAGTGCGAATGAGCCAGCGCTCGGCGGCAGGCGCCCGCCGGTGCTGCGCGAGGATCGCAAGGGCGACGGCCGCCGAACTGAGAGCGAGACCCTTTGCACGCTGGCCCCAGCTCCAGGCATCAGCGCCGCGACAACTGCACCTTCAGCGTGTCAGCAACAGCCTTGACCGCAGGCACCTCAAACCCATCGTGCACAAGCCCCAGCCTGTGGACCTGCAGCACTCCCTCTTCGGCGCGACCGTCTTCGTGTCGCCCCATCGGTTTCACAGTCAGCAAGCCAAACCACTCAAGCGTCTTACACGCCGCGGAGAATGCGTCTCGATGAATGCCATAGTTCCGGAGTCGAATCTCCGCCGGCGGGACTGCTGCACTGGCCGCGTGACTACAACCTGTCACCTATCCGTGCAGCAGTCCCGACGAAAGGGAAGGTGGAGCGTTTCAACCGCACTCTCGCCGCGGAGTGGGCGTACGCGAGGCCCTATGCCAGCGAAGACGAGCGCGCAGCCGCGTGTACCGCCTGGCTGCATCACTACAACCACCACAGACCCCGCACCGGAATCGGAGGCGAAGTGCCCTCAGCCCGCGTTCACAACCTCACAGGGAAGTACATCTAGCGCGGCTCAACCCCGATGGTTTCGAGCAGATCAGCCTCCTCCTGATGCTGCAACCAAACGAGGAAGCTTCGGTCAACGATGGCCAGTCGTCTCGCTGTCTGGTCGTAGTCCAAGACGATTGGCTTCACCGCCAGCTTGTTCACCTGCAGCGTCGATATGGCTGCGAGTGAGAGCGTGATGTTTCCAAGGTTGATCTTCTCTTCAGGGTGAGCCGCGTTGATGACCTTCGAGATTTCGTTATAGGAGATTCCAGCCTCAAGTGTGCCGGGATCCGCGGTCACCACCGCGAACAATAGCCAGCGGTACATGTCTAGTCGAGTCGATTTGAACCCGTCGGCGAAGTGAGTCAAGAAGCCGTTGAAACGGGCGGAGTCGGAATCAACAACCTTCTTCACCAAAGCCTCACCGTCGCCGCTTACAGCAGCGATCTGGCTTTGAGTTTGGAAGATCCCTGCGGCCTCACACGCGAGCTTGCACGCTTCCTGCACGATCCACACGCTGTCCATCGCGCTCCGAACAACAGAGTCGATGAAGTCATCATCGAACCTGATGCGGAGCAGGTCAGCGCCCGCGGAGATCACACTACGGAGATCATCTTCTTCCCACTTGTCGACATTCACCGAGACCACGCGTCCGCCCAGGTCGCCGTTGTGCTGGGTCATGCGATTCTCGTCGATCCACACTCCCACCACGATGAAGCTGAGACTTGACGCCTCGTGAAAGGCCTTCAACGCTACGGCGAAATCCTTCTGAGTTTCCTCCGGTAGGTAGTGGAAGTCTTCGAGCACGATGTACTTGGGCGTCTCGGCTTCCGCCAGCCCTGTGATGATGTCGTTCACATCTGACGGATCGAGTTCGAGGCTTCGTTCCTCCACTTTGTTCTCTGAGTGGTGTCCAACATCCGTACCACCCGCGCCTCCCATCTCGACGAAGGGCACCTTTAATCCCGCCTTGATCTCCGCCCGGATCTTGAAGTCACCACCGACCGTTCGGGTAGTGGTGCCCTCCACTACATATCCCGCGGCTTTGAGGACCGCGGTGTGCAGGTCGCGCAGCGTCCACTTATTGGAGCAAGTTACGACGAGGTACTCATCCTCACTCAGGTTGTACTTCCGCAGCGAAGTCTTCCCTTGCTTCGAGCTGCCATGCACAACGATGTGTTTGTCTTGCGTGAGGGCGTCCACGAACGCCGCGTCGACAGCCTTCCGGACGATGTAGTTGGGAGGGACATCACGCGACATCCCGAAGACCTCGTACACGGTGTAGACGCGCGCTTCTGCCATGCGCCAATACTGGCAGAGCCAGTGGACGACGCGTGCCCTTTACGTGCCCTCGGCGGTCCCAGACACGCAGAAGACCCGGAAACTCTTGCGAGATTCCGGGCCTAAACTGTTACGTCGGTAGATCGCAGACCAATGGGGTCTGCCGAGGCCCGAAATCCTTGAACCTCGATATGACTGAGATGCATGAAGGCCGTACGCTCCGTCTTCGATAACTGTGGTCGCGCCTGATTGCAGTCAGGGCACATACCCCGTGCGCGTGCAAATGCGCGCAGCGTTCGTGCCCTCATACTCCGTCGTGGGGACGATGGAGTCGCGAGAACGGTACGCCCTATCGGCCTCAACTGACTCCACTTCATCATCCACCGGTCCCCCGTGTTCGCGGTACCGCCATTGCGCAGACGCTAGCACCGCCGCAGGTGTCGTGAAAGCTATGAATGCCGAGACATTTACGCCCCGCGCGTTGAGTCGCTCGTTCTCGACCGCTTCTGCGCTCGCCCATCTACCTGCATAGGTACGCCTAGCTCGGTGCTCGTCCCCCGCTGCCCGGGCGCGCTGCGCACCGCCTGTCGGGGGCGCCCGAGGCTGGAGCGGTCGCATGGCTATCCCTACACCGCACCGCACTGTCTTGCTGGACGCCCGGAGCCGCAATATGGTCAGCTGGTGGGAACTTCGTTCGAGCAATTCAGAGCAGTGCTTCGATCCGACTATGGTCGGCGCGCGATTGGGCTCGAGATCTCGGGCCCGGAGGCTCAGCGTGTGGCGGGCGATGAGGCACTTGCGCGTGCCTACTACGCAAACTGGCAACGACGGACGGCCACCCCGATCCCACCCGCGCGAGAAGCCCCACCGGTTCAATACGGGGCCGCACCGTACTTCACTCAGACGACGGCCGTCCGCAGTGGCCGGTTCAAGCTCGGGCCCGCCATCACGGGCCTCACTCTGGCGGTCGCCGGGTACTTCCTCACAGGCACCTGGCTCTCAATCATCGGCCCAGTCGGTCTCGGACTGAGCATCTACGCGATTGCCGCTGGGCGAGTGGCAAAGCCCCTCCCGAGATGGAAGCAGGGCGTCACACTCGGGATCGTAGGGGCCGTTGCCGGAAGCGTTGCGCTTATCCTGTTTGTCGCGAGTATCTCCGGATACTACGGCTGACACCTCTTGCCCCCGCCGTATGAGAACTTTGTCTGACAGCGACACTGACGCTGGTTGGTGGGACTTCCTTCGTTCTCGTTGGGCATCGTCGCTCTCGCTTATCTCGTGCGGCACCTTTTCCCAGACTTGGGGCGTATCGAAGCCACGAGCGGCACCCCTGCACGGGTCGACGCCGCGGCAGGCGCTGGCATCGTCGCCGACCTTGATGTCATCGACGACACCATCATCGACGCGGATGAGCTTGTCTCCCTGCCGACAGCGATGGCGTACCTGACTAAGTTGGCCGCTCTCCTCCCTCCTGCGCGAGGGTACGCGCTGAGCCGAATCAGTGATGTCCTCAACCTTTGGGCCCCGCTCTTGGCGACGCAGTCGGGGTACTCAGCTGTCCGGGACGCGTTCGACGATGCTGTTGCTGAAGTCGAAGGCGACGCGACGGTTGCCGAGCGTTGCCATTCCCGCGCTGTGTCGTTCTATAGGCGCGGGCAGCTTCTCGACGCTCTAAGTGAGCTCCACAAGGCGAAGGCTCGATGCCTGCGCGGAGACCTGGCAGACAATGCTGTCAACATCCTCCGGTTCATCTCCAGCATCTACCTCAACCACGCCGCGAAGATGTATGCGTTCCACGCCGCCACATTCGCGAACCTCAGCAGTAAGGACGAAACGAGAGCAGCGGTCCCCGCGGCTCTCTTCGACGCTGCCTCAGCGACGCATTTCACCGGCTGCCGGGTGGAAGCTTCTGCGTTGACGCGGATGGCCATGCTCGCCCGCGCCGCTCACGCTCCGGGCGGATTCGACCTCGACCGATACCCCGCGCTTGCCAGTCAGCTGCAAACGAACTCGGACAACTTGTAACGGTGAGGAAGTTCTGGCCAGAGCTCGAACCTCTTCTTGAAGACGCCCACACCCCCGGGGAGCTCCACGACTACCTTGCAGAATAGGCACTTCAGCCAGACGCCCTCGTCGACCAGGACGAAGAGACGTTCCAAGACGAAGCATCGACATACTTCACCGGGCCGGTGTTCGCGGACCTCGGACCGCAGCGGCGCGCGGACTTCTGCGCACTCGGCGTTCGATGGGTCTTCACCTTCTCCAACGAACACCGCAACGTGCTGGCTGCGGAAGGATTCATCGCCGCATTCCAGGTCGTTCTCGCCGACATCGCCAAGCACCACCCCGTACTCTTGCCCTGCACAGTCAATGCGATCATCGTCGTGAAACCCACCGGGCGAGGGCGCGCGTCGATCTCCTCCCCGGGGGCGGACGTCTACGCCGCGACCATTACCGTGAGCGAGTCCGCGACAGACGTCAACAGGTTGGCGGGGCAGCTGGTGGCCACAACACTCGGATTAGTCAGCATCACGCACGTTCGCCCCAAAGACGACTTGCAGTCGATCATAGAGCTGATGCTGGCCGACGGGCTCCACCACAAACTGCTGTGCGTCCGGCCCTATCAGGAATCGGCCGACTTCCTCGAGTCGAACAAGTTCGGGAAATGGGCCGCCGCGTCACCGCGGCGTCCTCGTCCGCCTTCCCCCCAACCCATGACACCCCACTCGCCGCGTCAACTGAGCCCGGTCCCGGATATGACCACGAACAGTTTGTGGCGGCCACTTGGACGACATACGACAATGCGGCGGTCTGGAAGTACTCCATGGCGCAATGCTGACCGACGACGGCGTTAGGAAGCGCGTCACAGATCTCCGGGCCGATGGATGGCTGGACTGGCAGATCATCGGGGCACTCATCAATGTGGCCCTCCAATGGCGCATCGAGCATCTGAGCATTGATCTTGACTCACTCGACCCTTCTCGGGAGCTAGCTTTCATGAGACGCCCGGAAACTGCTGACGAGCCTCCGATCCCGCGACCTATCGACCTCCAGGACCTTAACCGCCTCCTCTACATGCACACCGCGCAGGTCGCTATGCGGTGGGGGCTGCGCCCGTTGCCAGAGCATCCGCACGAAGGACGAATCCGAGATCTCCTCACCCGCCGCTACCAGTTCATCGATGTAGATGTGGCCCACCACGACCCCTTGTCCGCCCTCGACGCAGACGGGAACTTCCTGCCGCTGGTGATACCCGCCTGAGGCCACCGGTCACGGAGTGAGGCGCCGGGCCGGAATCACATCACGTGCAGACCCTCCTGGGCTTCTGAGCGAGTACAGCTCCGTCCCGCCGCTTGGCTGACCCAATACGGGCCTCACCCCGTACGATGAACTCACGATGGCCGCAGGACTCAGCGAAGCGCACGCGGCGGCCTCGGTCGCATCTATTCTTGAGGATGCTCGCTTCGTCGTTCGGACAGCTCGCGCCCTGCAGCGATGCCCTTCGAAACAGAGCTCCATTGCCTCAATGGCACTTACTCCTGCCCTGGCGATCATCACCCATGAGACCCGGAAGTGGCTGAAACAGCACGCCCCAAACGTTGCGGCGGGACTCCCCGCGGATGAGCTCCACCTTGTTGCGGAGATTCGCAATGCATCGAAATGGTTCGATGCGAGCAAGGAAGGTCAGGCCGGCGCCATCGAGAGGTTCAGTGAGCTCACCGCTGCCCATGCGGATGCGTTTCTCGGGAACACCCCCTACGCGTGGGCGCGTCGTTTCGAGTCGGATCTCGGGCTGTATCTTCACGGCGGCACTGTCGTGCTGAACACTCACTTGGTTGGGGTGATTCTCGGAAAGCACGCTCTTGAGAGGAGGCCGGTCGTGGAGCGGATGGCGGCGACGATGGTCGGACAGGCCGCCAGCCTGACCAATGGAGTCAGCGCTGCCTCATCGTTCATCGATGCGCTGAGGCCTTTCCGGAACCGCGATGTTCGCAGCACCAAGTACTACGGCAGTTCGGGGCTCGACCTGCCTGAGTCCGGCTATCTTCATCTCATATGGAACTCGCTAGCGTTCCTGACTCTCGCGGCGCCGGCTATCGCGGATGACGACGCAACGGTCTTCAAGCTTCAGTACATTGCATTGTTTCATGCGACGAAGACGGTGCGGCGGCTCTTCCCTGATCTTGTCCCCGTGAACGATCTCACTGACGGCGACCCTGCACGACAGCTTCGAAACGACCTAATCCACTACACGCCGCACCACGGGTACCCTGCTGCTGCTCTTGATGCTCGGCGTCCCCGGCAGGCTTTGGTGGAGCACAATTACTCGCTTAGTTTCGCTGAGGTCGCTGCCCGGACGCGCACCGAACTCAGCGCCTTGCATGCTCGGCTTGGCATGCGGCTCGGGCACTGAGAGCAACAGTCAACAGAGCAATTGTCTGCGCCTCCGTCGGGTCCCGAGGAAGCTGGCGGACTCCTTAAAGGCGCCCTGGAACTTCACGAAGCGACCGCAGAGCAGCCAGGCGATCTTCCTCGGTTGTCCGTCAAACGATGGGGACCGCGTCCGCGAACCGAACGTCGGAGATCACAGCAGACGCAACCGGTACCGTGCATCCACTTCTGTGGCAGTCCGGGCCTCCCCGGCCGCGAGCCGCGCCCGCGTCTCTGCGACCTCTTCCTGTATGCCAGGCTGCGACAACCAGAACAGCGTCTCATTCAACGCGTCCAGCACGTGCTTGCTCATCAGAACCGCCGAGGTACGCCCTTCGTCGGTGATCCCGATTAACCCGGGCTCGCGCTCGAGATGCTTCACGAGTTCCGAAAGCCTGGCTTTGGCCTCAGGGAGCGACACAGTCCGCATAGTGACATGCTCGCCCTACTCTGAGCGAATTGACAGCCCTGGCTGAATTCGACGCATATTCCTCGGCAACGCGGCTCATGTGCGCCAACGTACGGAATCCGAAGGGCGTGTCGGGGCCTTGCCCGCATCGCACGTCTGGGGAACGCGAATGCGTGGCAATGTCGAACAGACGGTCCTCACCCGGGGCACACCTCCGGCAAAGGGAGCCACAAGGGCTTACCAGGTGGCTCGTTCGCCCAGCATGCTTCGGTACCTGACACTCTTCCACGCCGACCGCCTCTAGGCCGACTCTGCCTGAAGCAACACCACAAGCTCATTGGATGAGATCCAGGCGATGTTGAACTCCTCGGCCTTTCTCCGCACGGCATCGTCGTCGGTGACGAGCACCCACTCTGGCCGGATCAACATGTCGGCTGAGTTCTGCTGTTCCACGAGGGCGCAGGCGATGAGGAAGGGATCGGCGGTGCCCTTGTTGCGGTATAGGTTGACCAGCTTGATGTCGCTGGCCGGGACAGTTGCCATAACTGTCTGTACGGCCCTCAGCACATCAGGTGTCGTCGGATAGCGGACCGTCTGGAGTGCTGCCGCGCGGGCAGGGCCAGCCTCGTGGAGCACCTCGTCCGGCACTCGACAGTACTGAGCGAAGAAGGCGGATCCAAGCTGAGCGTAGGTGAGCTTCCCAAGGACGTTGTTGTCGACGAGGTAGAAGGTCTCGTTCATCGCAAGCCTCGCCGGAACTGTTCGATGTCGCTCGGGGCGAGGTTGTTGAGGCACACCTCACGGCAGAAGTCACCGACCGAGAGTCTTCCTTCATCGAGGGCTCTCAACATGCGTCGGGACAGTTCGCGGCCGTTGTACTTGCGCACCGCGTTGACCGGCTTGCTGGTGTTGCGCCGCTGTTTGGGTTGCTTGGCGAACTCCGCTCGCAGCTCGGCCAAATGCGCCCCGGCAGTGTCATTGTCGATGAGGTCCAGGCGGAGGGCTCGAACGATTGCGGCGCTCGGGGTGACCCTGAACTCGTCCGCCACAGCCTCGAAGTCGGCACGCGTGCGTGGGCGGAACCTCTTGAACTCCGCTGCGGGCATGAGAATCTGGGCAGCAAGGTCGTACTCGTACTTGCCGGTGGTTGCCGCTGCTGTGCTGTCGTAGTTCACGGGCGCGAAGATGCCGCGCGCCACCAGCACTGTCAGCAGCGTGAGGGTGAAGGTGCGGCGCCCCGCGGGTGAGATGCGTTCGCCTTCGTCGCCGCTGGGAAGGAAGATGTAGGGCACCTTCGCGTCCTTGACTGTCATCCCGCTGAAGTGGAGCCCGTGCAGACGCTGCGGCATGAAGAGGCGCTGACTCTGCGAAACGAGCACCTGGTTCTTCTCCAGCCGCAGGATGAGCCGGTCCACCGCCGTGTCCTTTTTCGGCGCCTCGCGAATCGTCTCCGGTGTGATGCCGAGCATCTCCACGAGGCGTGCAGCGTCTGCCTCGACGCTCCTTCCACGTCTGGAAAGTGATCCAACGATGGCATTCTTCGCCAGCGTCGGGTCATGCTTCTTCAGCAGCTGCTGCTTGCGGATCAGGTCCTTGAGAATCAGCTCGATGTCCCTCAGTTTGACCGGATCGCGAGCGTTCAGTGAGAACGAGATCTTGGTGAGGCCGTTGAGGAGCTTCCGCCTCTTAAGCTCAAGTTGAGACTCGATAACGGCCGTCGGCGCAAAGAAGAGCGGGACCGGAATGTTCCCCCCACGCGCAACGTCCACGAGGTCGGTGTAGTTGATCTCGCCGCTCTCGAGAGCATGCCGGTATGCAGCTCGGTCGTTCGCGACGGAGTTGTCCAGCAACGCAACGAGTGCATCGCGCTCGATGCGTACTCGGCCCCCACCGAGACTGACATGAACCTGCATAGCTCCCCCAAGCTCTGCTCCTCGTTCACTATCTCGGTGCAGCTCTGCCGCCTCGACGCGACACGCCGCCGACGACGCGTCTTCGATATGCGCGATGGCCCACCCGAAGACGTTTACCGACGTCTCGGGGCCGTCTGTCCGTTGTTGCGCCTCCCTGGGCCGCCTCCAGCCCCACAGTCCTGCACGAGTGGCTCACTCCTTGTCCACCCGTGTCACGTGTGTGATGACAGAATCCGCGAGCTGGTCACCCACCGCGAGAAACCGCGGCGCCCGACTGACCTCACCGTCGGGCATGCGCATGAGCATTCCCTTCTCGAGGACCCATGCCGCATCAGCCGCTGCCAACACGAACACGTCGTCCTCCGCACCGGAGACTTCATCCATGAAGGCCCCAGAGACGACTCGAACCACGCGACTTGTGACGGTCCACTCGTTATCGGTCGAGAGGTAGACGTGGTCCCCGGGACGGATGCCTGCGAGGCCTCCGCCCGCATCCCGCTGCTGTAACGCCTCCACGACTCTTGTGCGCGCGTCGGCAGCGTTGGACGGAATGCGAGTCACCCGTGCTGTGCGCCACGCACCCCACCCGGCCGGGATGCTGCCCTTCTGCGAAGTGAGCTTCTTCCATTGACCGCCGCGGGTGATGGCGTGAATGGAACCAGACGCCGTCAGTAGGAGCGTGACGCGCCGCTCGGCTCTCGAGGGCCGGCGACTGGTCACCGGGTCCCCAGCGGAGATGATGGCCGACGCGAGTCCCCGCGGGCATTGGAACGCGAACAATGGCGCGTCACCCCGAAGGTTGTCGAGGTCGTCACCCAACCGGCGCGCTCGGGCATTTCTTCCGTGTGGCTGCATGCGATAGTGCGAGCCCGATGGTCCGTGAATGAACACGTAGCCGCCCGCGAGCACCATGTCGGCGTGAGCAGGATGATGCTCGTAGGTGCGCACGGGCACGACCCACAGGACAACGTCGCCATCGGCTTCTCCTGTCCGCCTGAGCACGCCGCCGGTGAAGGCGATGTCATCGAGGACGGTGGCATCAGTGAGCGCGCGTGCGGGAGCGCCCGGGGGTCCCTCAAGCTCCAGGTTCACCGACTCCCATGCAGGCTGGCGGGTGGGCGTAACGGTAAGGGGCGCAGATAGCATCGTGCGAGCGGCGACATCGACGATGGTAAGAGTGTGGATGCTGCGAACCGCGAAAAGCGTCGTCATCGCCACCTCCCGCGGCTGGCGCAAGAGCGGGCGGCGAGAGTCCCGTTACGGGTCCCGGTGTTCTCGTGTGATGGCATCCAGCAATCGCTCCAGTGCGAGGTGAAGCTCGTCGTAGCCACGCATGTAGAACAGAACGTCCATCTGCGGCCAGGGCACGTCATCGAGATCCTCCAGCAGTTGGCGAGTCTCCGCGACAACATCCATCAGAGGGACCGGTGCGTCATTGCACGCCATCAGTCTCGCCCGGCATGTCCGACTGGCCCCGCATCCGTCCCCACGCCGGATCCCGGCTCACGTCCACGCCGCTCGAGCAGGGTCAACAGGTCAACAAAGTCCTCGTCCGGATCGACGCTTGCCAATGCTGTGCGGAGCCCGGCGAGCAGGGCGTCAACGTGTTCCGTGTGCTGGGTGCGGCTCGAGGATGCCGGCTCATGTTCGAATGCGGTGCCGACCTGGAGGATGAGCATGACGCGGCTGGTGGCGCGCACTGTCCCGAAGTATGGACGGTCGGGTTGGTCGTAATCGGCGGTGTTCTCCTTCCACCAGTCGACTTGGCCGAGTCCCGTCTTCGTGTCGAAGGAGAAGCTGCGTACGCCGGTCAGCGGTTTGCCGTCGAGCAGCAGCGAGTTCTGAGATGGATATCGGGTGATGGTCGGGGGCTGGTCGCGGGTGACCAATTGCACGTGATAGAGGGTGCGCGACGCGGTGATAACCAGGTAGCTGCCCGGCTCTGATTGCTCGGTCAGTGGCGGCTGTGTCGCTTTATGACCTGCTGACGGGTCCTGGTCGGTCACGGCCGCCGTCTCCAGGGTGCACCGCCAGTGGCCGGCACTCGAGGCTGGTAAACAATGGGCAGACAGTTCGTCCGGTGTGGCATCATCATCGAAGTCTCCGTCCAGCCGGCGCGGCCGGCGCCGGGGCTCGATTAATCTGACGGTCTCGACGATTCCGTTGATCGGTGGTCGCAGACAACCGATCCCGCGACATCGTTGTGCTGCGGGTCGGACAGCCACTCGTGACGCGGCGTAGCCAACGTCGATGCTGCTGAGGCCCTGCGGAACTCTCGCGGGTCAGTTGCGCGCGTTCAGTTTCCGACCGTGTGGTATCGGTGCCGTCCGGCGAACCACAGTCCAGTGGCCCGTGACCGTCGGTATTCGCCCAGGTAACCAATCGGCTTTACGAAGACGTCGATTCGCCAGCTTCTGCCCGTGTCGAGTGGCGGCAACTCCGCACCGAGCTCAGCGAGGGCTTCGTACCAGCCGCCGACGAAGTCAGTGACAAGAATCGCGCGTCGCCTGTAGGCGTCCACTCCCACCAGTCGCGCGGCACCATCCATCTCGCGCGGAGCCGTCGCGGTTCCCCCGTATCCGGCCCAATCCCAACCGGAGGGCGCCCCAATGTGGTCGCCATGTTCAAGGTGCTTGCCCCAGGGTGTGGTGCAGAGATCGTCTGACTCTGCGGCCGCAGCCTCTCGAGTTAGCCGGTCGCGCCAAGAAGGAGACAGAACGACCGGCCGGTGGTCCACCTTTGACGCCCACCGGTGCAGCGGTTCGCCGAGCCACCGTGAGGATGGGGCATGTGAAGCGCGCTCCACGCACCAGGCGAGGTAGCGGAGCAACATGCCATCGGCGTCCCAGACGGCTTTCAACAGCGCGAATCGGGAGTCCTCCACTGGCTGGCCGTGGTCGTACCACCAGAGCAGACCCCGGTCACGACGAGTCCACCCGAACGAATAGGTGAGAAACGACTGGAGAGCGGCGAAGTAGCCCAGACCATGCTCGAAGTTGCCCTCTGAGAAGCCATGTTCGTTGCGCCGAACCGTGTCAGCGGGCGACAGCGGCATGACGCCCATCCCGTACGGGTCAGCGAGCACCCGATATGGCATGGCCACCGCCCACGTCCATTCCAGTTGGCCGCCGGCAAGAAAGCTGCTGCTGTCAGCTTCTGCCGTGAGCTGCGCCTCGATCCTGGTGATGTTGCGCGTAAAGTCCGATGCCACTGAGCCCTCCACCCGTCAACCTACTGCGCCACTACGTTCGCTCAACGAGAACGACCGCAGATATCCCGGCGGCGACCGGTGTTCTTAGCTCAAGAGCACCAGTCGATGACGACAAGCCTTTGGCCCCCACCCTGCCGCGGCGTTCGTTGCCGGCGTTTACACGGCTGTTGCCCACCCGTTCAACCGACGCCAGCACATCCCTAGTCGCCAGCTCCGCGGCCGAGGTCAAAGAACCGTTCAAAGAACGCGCCGAGCTTCGCGATCACACGCTGCTTCTTCTCCCCATGGCCGCCGTCCGCGGCGAAACGGCTGGCAGGTGGGAGCACGTCGGTAATTGCGGTGCCCGTCGTGCGGAGGATTCCGTCACGGAACGCGGTCCCCATGAACTCCCGGGTCGCCTCCGCCCGGAGGCTCTCGTCCTCGATGATCGCTTCCAGCTCCGCCTCCCGTTTGGCGGCGATGAACGCTTGCCACTCCTCGTCGATGGATCCGTCGACGGAGACGGAGTCTACGAACGCTTCGATGAGGTCCTTCTTGTTGCGCAATGTCGGGCTGGCATCGATGGCACGGGAGATCTCAGAGCGGATCTCCTTGTCCTCCCCGTCGCCGTGCTCCGCCCGGTACTTCTGCACGAGCATGAGGATGTAATCGACGTTGATCTCGACCTGTTTGATCAGCTCGATCTCGAACACGACATCGTCGTTGATGAGTTCCTTCTCGGCGGCCCAGTCTTTGCGGAACTCGGCATACAGGTTCAGGTAGACGCTGCGGTAGTCCTGCCCCTGCCGGTCAGTGAGCTTCTCGTGCCCGGCGAAGTCATCGAACGCGGTGAGAATGTTCTCCAGCCGCAGGATCTGCCCGAACAGCTGGATGAACGCCTTCTGCGACTCCTCCCCCACGATCTGCTGTCCCAGAGGGAACGACGCGAGCAGCTCCTGGACCTTCTCGGCGTATTCGCCGTAGTACTCGCCGTACGGTTTGAGGAGCACGACACCACGGGCGTCCTTATTGCCGAACAGCTCCAGGGCGGCGTTGGTCTCTTCTTCCAGGTCACGAAACGCGACGATGTTGCCGTAGGTCTTGACGGAGTTGAGGATGCGGTTGGTGCGCGAGTATGCCTGAATCAGGCCGTGCGCTCGGAGGTTCTTGTCCACGAACAACGTGTTCAGCGTGGTCGCGTCGAACCCGGTGAGGAACATGTTCACGACGATCACCAGGTCCAGGTCGCGGTTCTTCAACCGTTGCGAGAGGTCCTTGTAGTAGTTCTGGAACCGGTCCGACGTGGTGTCGAAGCTCGTACCGAAGATGTCGTTGTAATCCTGGATGGCATCCTCCAGGAATCCACGGGCGTCCGCGCTCAACGCATCCGTGTCGAACGCTTCATCATCGAGGATGCCGTCGTCACTGGCGTCGTTGGCCCCGTACGAGTAGATCAGCCCGATCTTGAGGCGACGGTCCTCCGGGAGCTCCGCCTGCTGGATCTGGAAGTGGTTGTAGTACCGGCGTGCGGCATCAATCGACGCGGTGGCGAAGATGGCGTTGAAGCCGCGCACCCGTTTGCCGTCGAGGGTGTATCCGGCGGTGCGTTTGGTCTTCTGGTCGAAGTGCTCAAGCGTGTACTCGACGACCTGGCTGATGCGCTCCGACGCCAGCAGCGCCTTCTCCGTGTCGATGGCCGACACCTGCTTGTCGACCACTGCACCGACCTTGACGGTGTTGACGTAGTCGATCCGGAACGGCAGCACGTTCTTGTCGGAGATCGCATCGACAATCGTGTACGTATGCAGCTTGTCCCCGAACGCCTGCTCCGTGGTCTTCAACCCCGGGTTACCACCACTGCCGGCGTTGGCAGCGAAGATCGGAGTCCCCGTGAACCCGAACAGGTTGTACCGCTTGAACGCCCGGGTGATGTCCGTGTGCATGTCGCCGAACTGCGACCGGTGACACTCATCGAAGATGACCACGACATGGCCCGAGTAGATCTCGTGGCCCTTGTTGGCGCGGACGAAGTGAGACAGCTTCTGGATCGTCGTGATGATGATCCGCGCACCCGGGTCCTCGAGCTGCTTCTTCAACACCGCCGTCGACGTGTTCGAGTTCGCCGCCCCCTTCTCGAAACGGTCGTACTCTCGCATCGTCTGATAATCGAGGTCCTTGCGGTCCACGACGAACAGCACCTTGTCCACGCTGGACAGCTTCGACGCCAACTGCGCGGTCTTGAAACTCGTCAAGGTCTTCCCAGACCCGGTCGTGTGCCACACATACCCGCCCGCGGCGACCGTGCCGAGACGTTTGTAGTTCGTGGAAATGTCGATCCGCTGCAGAATCCGCTCCGTCGCGACGATCTGATACGGGCGCATCACCAGCAGCAACCGGTCAGCGGTGAGCACGCAGTAACGGGTCAGGATATTCAGCAGCGTGTGCTTGGCGAAGAATGTCTTCGCGAACGAGGTCAGGTCCTGGATCGGCTTGTTCTGCGCATCCGCCCACCACGACGTGAACTCGAACGAGTTCGACGTCTTCCGCCCCTTGGTCTGCTTCTTGCCCTCGATGATGTGGTGGCTGCGCGTCGTGTTCGAGTAGTACTTCGTCAGCGTGCCGTTGCTGATCACGAACAGTTGCACATACTGGAACAGGCCCGAACCGGCCCAGAAGCTATCCCGCTGGTACCGGTCGATCTGGTTGAACGCCTCCCGGATATCCACACCGCGCCTCTTCAGTTCGATATGCACCATCGGCAGACCGTTGACGAGCACCGTCACGTCATAGCGGTTCGCGTACGTGGCGCCGCCCTCACCGTGGCCGATCTCGTACTGATTGATGACCTGCAGACGGTTGTTGTGAATGTTCTGCTTGTCCAGCAACATGATGTTCTTGGTAGACCCGTCATCACGCTTCAGAAGCTGGACGTGATCCTCATGAACGCGCACAGTCTTCTCGACGATGCCGTCGTTCTTGCCAGCGATTTTCGTCTCGAAGAACTCCGCCCACTCCGTGTCGGAGAACGTGATCTGGTTCAGTGCTTCCAGCTGGGTGCGCAGGTTCGCGACCATCTGCGCCTCGGACGTGACCGGCAGATATTCGTATGCCTGCGACTTCAGGACCCGGATCAGCTCCTGCTCAAGCGCAGACTCGGACTGATACGAACCAGCACCCGCCATATCAGGGATGTACTCAGCAACGACCGTGCTCTCAGACGACACGGCGATGGGGTCATACTTTGGTCGAGCAGTACTACTCATTCGGCGGCCGCCCATCTGAACGTCTTCAGGAACTCCTGAAACTCGCCGCCAAAAGCTTCTTTGTACTCTTCGGCCACGTCGTAAGCATCGATATCAGAGAATCGGTCGTGGCTGTACAGATTAAGTACCTTCGTCACCAGGGCGGCATTTGGTCCGACGAGCAGATCGCCCCAACCGCCTGTGTATCCGAGAAAGTTGGCCGTCTTCTCGAGCAGTGCTCGGAACTGATTGAAGTGGGCTCGATCAATCGCATTCGCGGAGATCGCTTCTTGAATATCTTCGATAATGCCGAGGTGATAGCTGAAAGGCGAGTCCTTCGGCTGTTTAGCAAGTGTCCACCCTGCGTCTCGCCCCCGCGCAAGAACGTAGGCTCGGTCACTCTTCCGACGGAGCGAGGTGAACAGAACATTAAAGAAGAGAGCGTGGTGAGTCGAGATCACGAATTTCAAATCGATCTGCGACGCGCGCTTAATAAGGTCCGATAACGCGAGCGCCACCGACACGATGCGCACATCGTCCATAGATGAAACTGGGTCGTCTATGACCGCAAGCGTTAGCTGGTCATAGTCAGACGTTGAACGCAGCTCGGGGCTATCACGATGCGTTTCAATTGCTTCACTCAAAACAGAGTAGTAGACGCTCCAAACGAATATGCTCTCTTCTGCGCGCGATATCTTGATATCGTCCGTGGAGCTGTCGTCACCCTTGTGTATTCCAAAGCTAACCTCCCCGCTTTCGAAGTCAAGCCTCGGTTCGATTCTGCCGCCCGTGAAAGCTTGGAAATTATCGATGATCGCACTGTCAAGACCCTGAGTCACGATAGTTTTTAATAGCTCCGACGCCAAGTTCATCTTGAGCACGACTCGCTCATTGTCCCAGGTGAATACGTCCTCAACAAAGGAGTTGTAGAGAACTACGCCCTCCGGATCGCGTTCCTTAAGATGCTGAGCGAGCCGAGTCTTACCGATTGTGTTCGGAGCGTAAATCAGGGCGCTACGCGAGTCGGCGAGGCCTTGCACTACCTCGTCGGCCAAGCTCGCGACTGTGCCGTGAATGCTCGTCATCTAGACAGCCTCCTTGAAGGTCAGCAGCTTGTCACGGTAGTACTCGTACTGCTTACGGCGAGCTGCGATCTCAGCGGGGAGTCCGATACTGAGATCGTTGGTGAGTGTCTCGAAGCTATCCAATAGTGAGACACGTCGATCTTGCTCTTCGAGGCTTGGCACCGGCAGAAGTACACGTCGAAGCGAGGCCATGGAGACGCTCGCGACCGTTGATCCATCAGCCGAAGCCAGGATGCGCCGGCGAGTATCTCTAGAGCGCAACAGATGGATCAGGAACCGAGACCGGATGATGCCCTGCCTCGGCGTCAGTGCGTAGACACCTTCCTTGATGTTCCAATCAGTGGGTTCCTCGGCGACCAATGCCGTCCGTCCAATCGTTCCAGTGCCTGAAAACAGGACGTCGCCAGCTTTCAAGTGAGATCGCGCTTGGATGCGAGCCAATCCGGCATCATCAACACGATCAGTTCTCTCCGTCGGACGCAGCGTGAACCCGGCGAGCTCACGAACCGTGATGTAGAAGTTCTTCGCGCCGGGCGCGTTCAGCTTGAAGTTCTGGCGAGGATTGAGGCCTGTTCTCAAGTCCTCGATGACCTCACCCATCGCGATCCTGGCGACCGAGTCATCAAAGGAAAGCAGGTCATCCCGATAGTGCGCATATTGCTGTTGACGTGCCTCTAACTCCGCCTCTAACTCCGCCTCTAACTCCGCCTCCAGCTGAGTGAACTGATCCAGGATTCTCACAATCTCCCGCTGCACCTCGAGAGGCGGGACCGCCACGGGAATGCGGTTAAGGTTGCGCTGATTGAGCTTGGGTTGTGTTCCTCCAGTCACGTAGGCCGTGATGTCCACCGTTTGCAGGTAGAAGTACATGAAGCGCAAGTCAATCGAACTGTCCCGCGGTACGAGCACGTGGGCGTGGTTATTCACCCAAATCTTTCCGCTTGCCCAGTTCAGAACAGGCGTACCGTCCTTCTGGATGACGCTCCCGTCTTCACCCATTAGTAAGAATGTGCCTTCAAAGATGTACTCGGCAACGTAGTCTTGGATGCCATTAGCCCCGTAGTACGGGTAGTCGCCAGCAACCCTGACCGAGCGAGTGACCGGCTTACGCCGACTGTCCCGGTTTCCCAAAACTTCGCCGAGCTCTCTAAACCTCACCCCGTGCGGAGCAAACTCCGCGATCAGATCATCGATGCGGCTCATCACGCGCCTTCCAGATCCGCAACGATAGTCTCGATAGACGTACGCAATTCGGCCTGTCGGATGACGATGCGGGCGATTTCCGCGTTCAGCGCGGTGATGTCGATTTGTTCGCGAGTGTCCTCAGCTTCTACGTACGACGACACCGCAATGTTGTACGCCTTGGTGGCGATGTCTTCATTGGGCACGAGCGTGGCGAAGTGAGCTTCGTCCGCTCGGTTCTCCAGCGCGTCGAGGATCCTCTGCTGGTCGCCTGGCATCAGCTTGTTCTTATTGCCGACTCGCTTGAACTCGGCCGACGCGTCTATGAAGAGCACAGCGTTGTCGGCCTTGGACTTCTTGAGCACGATGATGCATGTGGCGATGGTTGTGCCGAAGAACAGGTCCGGTGGCAGCTGGATCACGGCGTCGACGTAGTTGTTGTCGATGAGGTACTTGCGGATCTTCTGCTCCGCTCCTCCGCGGTAGAGCACGCCGGGGAACTCGACGATGGCGGCGGTGCCGTTGACAGCCAGAGAACTGAGGATGTGCATCGTGAACGCCAGGTCGGCCTTCGATTTCGGTGCAAGGACACCGGCGGGCGCGAATCTGTCGTCGTTGATCAGGAGTTGGTTGGCGTCGCCCTCCCACTTGATGGAGTAGGGCGGGTTGGAGACGATGGCCTCGAACGGCTCGTCGTCCCGGTGCTGCGGGTCGAGGAGCGTGTCGCCGTGGGCGAGATCGAACTTCTCGTAGTTGACGTCGTGCAGGAACATGTTGATCCGCGCGAGGTTGTAGGTGGTCAGGTTGACCTCCTGACCGTAGAACCCGCCGACGTGGTCACGGCCGAGGACTTTCGCGAACTTCAGCAGCAGGGACCCGGAGCCGGCTGCGGGGTCGTAGACCTTGTTGACGCGTGTCTTGCCCATGACGGTGATGCGGGCGAGGACTTCGGAGACTTCTTGGGGTGTGTAGTACTCGCCACCGGATTTGCCGGCCTGGGAGGCGTACATCTGCATGAGGTATTCGTAGGCGTCGCCGAACAGGTCTATCGCGTTGTCTTCGAAGTTCCCCAGCGGCAGGTCGCCGATGGCGTCGAGCAGCTTGACGAGCTTGTCGTTGCGTCGGGCAACAGTGTTTCCGAGTTTCGAACTGTTTACGTCGAGGTCATCGAACAGGCCCTTAAGGTCGTCTTCACTGTCGGTGCCGACCGCTGATCCTTCGATGTTCTTGAACACCCGCTCAAGAGTCTCGTTCAGGTTCTCATCCTGGGGTGCGCGACGGCGCACGTTCTGGAACAGTTCTGACGGGAGTACGTAGAAGCCCTTCTCCGCCACCGTCTCCTGACGCCCGAACTCGGCCTGCTCGTCTGGGAGGCGAGTGTAGTCGAAGCCGTTGTCGCCGGCGTCGTGTTCGCCCTTGTTGATGTAGGCGGTGAGGTTCTCAGAGATGAAGCGGTAGAACAGCATCCCGAGCACATAGGATTTGAAGTCCCACCCGTCTACTGACCCGCGCAGGTCGTTCGCGATCCGCCAGATCGTCTTGTGCAGCTCGGCGCGCTGGGCTTCTTTGGTGGTCGGTGTCATGGGTTTCTCCTTGCGCCCGTGACGGCGCGCACCAGCTAAGGCGGCGGCGGGCAATCCCCAATGTAGCGGCGTACGCCGACGTCGCCGGCCCACACAATCGACGTCACAGCCCGCCCGATCCTTACGCCCGAGCACGATCCGCGCGGAGGTGGTCGAGTGAATGCGCCCGGGTGCGCGAAGGAATGAGACGGCTTGCAGCGGTAGCCGGTGCGTTAGTCGCGCCTGCTGAACCGACGGGTGAGAGTGGGTGATTGGGAGCCTCACCTGAAGAACGGGGGTGCAGCCGAAGCCGCACCCCCGCCTTTCGTGCCGAAGATCAGCCGATGCGAACGATCCAGCCGCACTTACCGCACTTGAACGAAGAAACCCGAGTGAACGGGCCGTACTTCGCGCCACAGTGGCGGCATGTGATGGTGAACGGGCCATTGACCCGTCGCACGACCATCAGCGCTTCCCGTGCTTCGTCGCGTCCACGAGCTTGTAGCTCATGTTCGGCTTCGGCGTCGGGGGCATCGGCTCCCCGCGTGTCACCGTGCGCTCTGCGCCGTGTCCGCCACGCGGGCCGACCTGCACATACTGCCCCGAACGCGGGGCCTTGTCTCCGGGCACCAACTTAGAAACCATCACTGGCTCCGTTCCTACGAGCGAGGAAGAACTAGAGCCGGAGTCGAGTCAATGGTGACCTAACCCGCATTTGGGTCTAAGCTTGAGAACGTCACACCGTCCAAAGTTGACGCTCGCAAGCCTGAGACCCTCGGCTCGACCCGAGGCCTTCTCGGGCTTGTCGTGCTTCCTACACCTCAATGGTACATATGGGGACGGACATTGCGACCGACCACTAGGGATAGTAGTTACATCCGAGTAGTTTCTCGCCGTTCTCAACAGGCTCTACACAGCTTTTACACCGTTTCATCCACAGCGGGCAGGGCAACTTAGCGGCCCCGCTTCCGCAGGATTCCGGCATTCTCGACGCCTATGCAAGGGTTATCCACAGACGGAGCAGTCGGCGTGGTTTGCTAAATGCTATTTCATGTGGAGAACGCTCCTCGGCGTGTCGCGGCGTGTCGCGGGAAAGATTCTGAGGCGTTCAAGTCTTCACAACTCTGCCTGTTGCCTACTCGGGCGCGGCGGTGCGCGGAGCGAGCGACGATGTCAGAGGCGCCGGCTGATCCGAAGCAAGTGGTGCAGTTCGTGTGCGCGCTTCTGATCCAGCCTGCCCGATTGAAGCCGGTGTAACTGGCGGCCCAGCCAGCGCGCCAGTGCGAACTCTTCGCGGTCGTCGGCGTGCAGCCTGGGAAGTCGCCCGTTGATCTGCACGAACGTCACACACGCGGTGAACCGCCCTCGCCAAAGGGCCTCGAGCGGGTCCCACTCGAACGCGGGTGACACGTCCAGGCGTGCACGCTGGTAGCCGTTGAGCTGATCTTCGAAGCGACGCTGGTACCGGGCCCACTCGCCGAGGTTGCGTTCCCCGTCGGGCAGTGTGGATCGGTCTCGGGTGTTCTCCCGCGGTGCCTGCCCGATCTCCCACCAGTGGTCCTCATATCGGTGGAGCGTCGTGATCCATTTCGTCGCACGCCGCTGCCTCACAGGCCCGCCGGCGAACAGCGTCGTGACCGCGTCGGCGTAGATCATGGCGGCGGGATCGTTCGGCTGGGTTGAACGCCACAGGGCAACGGCTTGGGCGTGGAGTTCTTCGTGGCTCGGGGCGGGCACGCTGGTCCTTTCGGGGCGCGAGGGTGCGTCCACATGCACCTATGCGCAGCCGGTGTTCCGGCGGTGACCACTCGGCGTGCCGGCGCGTTTGTCCCTGAGTCGGCGGAGCCAGTGCGCCGGGCTCTCGTAGCGTTACGGTCACGCGAACGGAGGTCCCATGGCGCCTCACGATGACTCACTGGATCGCCTGCAGGACGAGACGGAGGGCGTTTTCGTCGTCGCAACCGAGGACGGCGCGACGCACCACTTGGATATGGATCAGCGCCTGGTCACGAGGACCGAGGAGGTCGGCCCTAGCGTCCGCGTCGTCATCGATCCCGCGCCGGCGACGATACTCACCGTCGCGACGTGCCGAGTCGGCGTTCCGATGGTGCTGCTCATCGACCGGAAGGTTCCCGGTGTGACGTTCACGCGCCGTAGCACTGCGGCCGTCATCAGCATCAAGAGCGCCGTATCTCCTGCTCATCCGCACGCAGAAGGACCGCGCCCAGAAGGACCGCGCCGTGACAGCGCATGACCGCGGCGACGAGGTCAGGGACGAGCCGGCTAATATCGTCGCTGCCCGATTCGTGCCGATCAAGGCCGCGCCGTACTGGAACGCGCTAGAGCCGGTCGTTGTGGCCGCGGTGTCCAGGACAGTGCGGCTCACGGGGCGTGAGCCGCGGGCACTGTATCCGGTTGCGGCAGCGTTCGTGCTGTGGGCGTGGCAGACCAAAGGTCTGGACCTGGAGGTGGGCCGCATCTTCCGTCGGCGCGTCGTCGAGGAATTTGTTCACCGTGGAATGACCGCATATACCCGCGGTAGTCGCGCAACGTACCGGTCGATGCTGTTCGCCATCGTCGATGCCGTCACGCCGCCCTCCGAGCAGCCGTTCCCCATCACACGATCCGAGCCCACTCCCCCGTATGCCCCGTCGGAGGTGGCAGCCCTGCGCAGCTGGGCAAGTGGCCAGGGAAGCAGCACGCGCCGCCAAGATGCATCCGTCTTGCTCGCGCTAGGGTTCGGGGCGGGATTGGCAACACGCGAACTCCTGGCCCTTCGCGTCAGCGACGTGGACGTACGGCATGACAGCGTGCATGTGCTGGTGTGGGATCGGCGGCCACGCCTGGTCCCGGTCCTTCCTGCGTGGGAGACGGGGCTTCGGGAGGCGGTACGTGGGGCCGCACTAGACGACTGGCTGTTCCGGCGCGGCCGTACCGGCGTTCGGCCCGGACAAGTTACCGACTTCCTGCACCGCGGGCACACGACGGAGCTGGACGTGCGGCCAGCACGAATGCGCACGACGTGGATGCTGACCCACCTGCAGTCCGGAACGCCGCCCGGCGAACTGCTGCGGATTGCCGGGTTGGAGAACCTGGCCGCGCTCGACCGGGTCACGAAGTTCCTTCCTACACGAGCACCGAATCCGCCGCGGAAGGCGATGCCCGACAGTCGGGCTGAGTAGGGAAGGTGCCCGGTGTTGTGTCGGGCGCGACACGCCGCACGCGAGCTTTTCGTCCGCGCCGCGTACATGCGCTGCATGACCCCGAAACACCGACTCACCGACATTCCCACCCAGTTCGCTGAACTCCGCAAGTCCAGCCCGCAGATCCCGGAGTTCGCATGGCGCATCATGCTCGGGTATCGGCCGAACGATGCGTGCGAGAAAGGCGCATGGGACGCGGTACGGTCCTTCACCATCGCGACGGCCGCCGCGATGCTCCCCAGCACGTACGACGGCACCCGCCGGCTGGTGACCATGACCGCCCGCTTCCACATATGGGTCTGGTCGCGCACTGGCACCGACCTGTCCATCGAGCGCGTCTACACGCAGCTCAACATCGACCGGTACCTCGCGTCCGCTCACACCAACCGGTCCGTGTCACACCGGTGGGGCGTTTCCCGCCAACTCGTGAAGGTCGGCCGCGAACTCGCCGACGCCGATCTCGTGGCCCTGCCGCTCCCCGGCGGCAATGTTCGCGCCCCGTTCACGACCAAGCAGATCGCCACGATGCACAGCTGGGCGAACTCGCTCACAACCATCAAGAAGCGGCAGAACGCACAGGCCCTCCTCGGCCTCGCCGGAGGCGCGGGCATGACCGCGGCAGAGATCGTTGATGCGCGTGTCAGCGACATCGACCGCGACGGCGACGTCGTGTTCATCAACGTCGTCGGCGCGCACCCCCGCCGCGTTCCCGTGCGACACGCGTGGGCACGTGTGCTGCTGCGCAGTATCGAAGGCCGCGAGCACACTAGCGAACCGCTGTTCCGCGGGCACCGCTTCGAAGAGTACCCGCCTCGCACCATCCAGACCTTCCTGACCGACCATCCAGCCCCGGTACGCCCCACCCCTGCCGCCCTTCGCGCCGCCTGGCTCGTGCACCACATCAACAACCACGTCCCCCTCCAGGTCCTGCGGGATATCGCCGGCTTCGACCACTACGAGTCGCTTGTGAGGTACTACGAGCACGCGAACGCGCTCGACGTCACCGACTTCACAGCTCAGCTCGTCGGAGCGGAGGTCGCGCGATGATCTCCACCGACGTCGACTACTACGGTGCACCTGGCGAGAGCGAGTGCGGGATCACGGAGCGTGAGATCCTCGGCCGTGGCCGCAACCTTCAGCAATTCGACGATGTCACCGTCGCGCTGATCGAAACTCGCGTGCGGCAGTCCGGGATTCTCGAGCAGCTCGACCGCTGGGCGGCGGAAGACTCCAACCCCGACGGGATGGGCGGTCGGCCCGCAATGATCTCCATCCGTGCCGTGCTCACCGCTCTCCTGCTCCTGGCCCACGAAGGAGCCCCGCTGCATATCCGGCGTGCCGCCTATGTGCTGCAGCACCGGCTGTCCGCACAGTCCCGCGAACTTCTCGACCTCCCCGAGTCGCCCGTGAGCTTCGCCACCCATGTCGCCACTGCAAAGAAGTGGTACACGAACACGATCCGTGCGTTCCACAGGATGAAGAAGCTGATGGACCCGTACCCCCAGGAGCTTTACACCGCCAAGACCTACACACAGATTCAGGAAATCCTCCGAAACCACGACGAGCAGCGCGCGGAAAAGTACAAGGCGCGTCTCGACGAGTACACCCGACTGTTCATTCGCATGACATTCATGGCGCAGCCGCGGGCCGTCCGTCGGGCGACGAAGCAGCTGGATGTTTCCTTCGACCAGACCTACATCGGCACCCCCACCACCAAGGGATACAGTCGGAAGAACCTCGCAAGCAAAGTCAACCTCGCAAGCAAAGTCAAGGCGGAGCGCACCGCAAACCTCGGTGAGATGAGCCCCGGCCCCGTCGACGCGTTCGCCGGATGGCATGTGAAGAGCGGCAAGGGCGAGCGAGTCGACAACGAGAAGGGTCAGGTCGACCAGACCGCGCCCGGGCGAGGCGAGTGGGCGAACTACGACTGGGGCTGGGTGGCGAACCTCGCCGTCCGAGTCGATGCCGAACAGCCAGGCTCGAAGCGGTTCCCTAGCCTCGTCGTCGCGGCCTCGCTGAGCATCCCGAACATGGAGGTAGCGGAGGAAGCCGCGCGTCTCCTCGAAGCAGCAGCAAGTTTCGAACTCGCACCTGGGATCGCCGACGCGGACAAGCAGTACTGGGCCAACGCCAAGCCGTTCCGACTTCTCAAGCCAGCCCTGAAGACCGGCTTCACCCCGTCCACCGACTACCGTTCCGACCGCGTCGGTGTGAAGGGCGGCCAGCATGGTGGGCTTTTCGTCGAAGGCGATGTCTACTGCCCGAGCACACCGGCGCCACTATTGAACGCAACGAAGAACTTCCTCGACAAGGAGATCGATGTCGAGACGTTCCGCGCGCGCCTGGAGGAACGGAAGGCCTACCGCCTGCATGTGAAGCAGAAGGCCAAGGCCGATGGTAAGACGATGCTCCGCTGCCCCGCCCTCGGCCCCAGCCCGACGGTGACCTGCCCACTGCGAGAGATGATGCTCACCGCGGCCAAGAAGAACCGCCCCGAGGTGGAGCCCGAGACCCTCGAAGAGGAGTTCCTGGACACCATCTGCAAGAAGCACTCCGCCTCGTTCGACCTGACCGAGATGCAAGCACCCCAGCAGGCCTTCGACTATGGAAGCGAGGAGTGGGAGACCTTCCACGACCACGCGCAACACCGTCGAGTCCGAGAACCAGCAGCTCAAGGCATCCGGTGACGAAGACATCGCCACCGCAGGACGCCGCCGCGTCCGCGGTATCGCCGCCGCACAGATTCTCGTGACGCTCCTGATCGTCAACCACAACCTCCGCAAGATCGCCGCCTTCCTCAGCGACCAGGCGATTGAACGCGCGCGCACTGCACCGCGCGCTCCCATCCTCCGCCGCCGCGACCGCGTGTGGGCCAACCGCTACACCAAGACCACGGGCAACGGTGACCTCACCATCCCCCGGGGCAATCGAACAACCTCGTCATCAACGCCCCCAGGCGCTCTGGAACGCGACCCGCTCACGCTGACGCCGATGCGCACGTGAGATCCCTCACGCGCTGACAACGCCCGCCGGCGGCACGCCGGCATGCTCCCCCGCTACACCAGGACAAGCGAACGCGCCCGAAAACCGGGCGCGTTCGTGTTTTCTCTCCCAGGATCGCCAGAAATCACCATTACGGACTCGCGTCGAACTCCGCAGACACGAAAAAGGGAAGGGCGCCTGCTCGAAGCAGGCGCCCTTCCCTTTTCTCCAGCTGTTTTGCAATCAGTATTGCCAACAGCCCATTCCGTCGGGATGACAGGATTTGAACCTGCGACCCCTTGACCCCCAGTCAAGTGCGCTACCAAGCTGCGCCACATCCCGATGCCCACCGGAGTGGACAACTCCACCATCCTAACCCGTCCGGGCGGACTGCGCGAAACGACACCCGAACCATGCCAGGCTGCGGCATCCATCGACAACGATGCCGAAACGTTACCCGGCTTCCCGCGCCGCGAACGTAGGCTGTCGGAAGTCGGCGACAACGGCGTCGCCGACCACTTCAGTTCCCGCCCTTGTCGATGTCGGACCCGCCGACTACGGTCGCGGACATGTCAACGATCACGATCGAACCCGCCACCGCCGGCCGCTTCGACGACGCGCAGCACGCGCTGACCGGGGGCGGCGACGGTGCCAGCTGCCAGTGCCAGTGGTGGATGCTGCGCAACAAGGACTGGCAGAACACGTCCCGCGAAGAGCGCACCGACATGCTGCGGTCCGAACTCGAGGCCGCGCCCTCCCCCGCCCTCATCGCCTATGTCGACGGCGAAGCCGCGGGCTGGGTGCGCGTCGGGCCCCGCACGGCCCAGACACGCCTGGCGCACACACGCACGTTCGCCGCCTCGCCGCACGATTGGGACGATCCGGACGTCTGGGCGGTGACGTGCTTCGTGGTGCGCCGCGAGTTCCGCGGTAAGGGACTCAACCACGAGCTGCTGCAGGCCGCTGTCGACCACGCGCGCGCGAACGGCGCCCGGGTGCTCGAGGCGTATCCGGTCGACGTGCCGCGCACGAAGCGGCCGACGAACGACCTGTACATCGGCATCCTGTCGGTGTTCCTCGCCGCCGGGTTCGAAGAGGTCGCGCGCCCCAAGCCCGACCTGGCCATCGTGCAGCTGACGCTCGACGATCAGGCGGCCTGACGGGGTCGGGTCGCCGCGAACGCCACGCGGCGCGCGCCTACGATGGACCCGTGCCGCCAGTGTCGCTTGCCGCCCGGTGGGTGGGCTTCCTCCCCTACGTCGTCGTGTCGATCGTGCACGTGGCAGCCCTCGCCGCGGACGACGACGGGACGAGTCCGCTCGTCATGCTGACCTCTTGCCTGGGCCAGGGGCTGATCGCGGCGGGCATGGTCCGAGCCGTCCGCGGGCGACAGATCGGACCGCGGATGGAACGGCTGGCGCATGGCTGATTCCGTGCGGGTGGATGCCTGGCTCTGGGCCGTGCGCGTGTACAAGACGCGCTCGGCGGCGACGACAGCATGCCGGGCGGGGCACGTGCGCGTGAACGGCGAGCGGGTCAAGGCCGCCCAGGCCGTGCGGCCCGGCGATGAACTGCGGGTTCGGATCGCCGGCTTCGACCGGATCCTGGTTGTGCGCCAGACGATCGCCAAGCGGGTCGGCGCGGCCGTGGCCGCAACCGCCATGGAGGATCGCACCCCCGCGCGCGACCCTGCTCCCGTCGTCGCGCAGCGCGATCGGGGTGCGGGGCGCCCGACCAAGCGCGAGCGCCGCGAGATCGACCGCCTGCGCGGGCGGTGAGACGGCCCGAATCCATAGGGACTGGGCGAATCCATGCCCTATAGGGTGTTGACTCGCCCAATCCCTATGGATTCGGTGCGGCAAGCTGAGCTGAGCCGAGCTGAGCTGAGCTGAGCTGGGTTGAGCCGAGCCGAGCTGAGCTGGGCTGGGCCGGGTTGAGCGGAGCTGGGCTGGGCTGAGCTGAGCGGAGCTGGGTTGAGGCGGGGGTCCGGGGGCTACGCGGGGAGCAGGTCGAGCAGCCAGCGGGTGCCGCGGGTGCCGGCGCCGACGTCGTGCGCACGATCGACGAGTTCGCGATCGCTCGTGACGACGGTCACGCGGCGCCCCGCCTCGGCCAGCAGCCGGGCCTGATCGACGATGGCGTCGTCGCCGGATGCCGCGGCCCGCACGATCCGCACACCGTCGGCGGCGGCATCCATCGCCTTCGCCTGCCCTTCGACGACGACCGAGAACTCGGGGAACCACGTGTCTTCGGCAAGGTCGAGGGCGGCGGCGCCGACTCCCCGCTTCGCGAGGCGCTCCACGCGGTCCACGAGCCGCGACGCCGCACCGGCGCGGTCGCGCCACCATCCATCGGGCACCGAGCCGATCACGTTCGCCGCATCCACGACGACCGCCGGGCGCAGCTCGAGCAGCCCGCGCAGCCGCGGCCACGCGTCGGCGAACCCGGGGTGCAGCGGCCGATCGGTGATCGCGTCGACCGGCACCCACTCGAGCGCCCGGCTCTCGGGGTCGCTGATCACGGGCTCGAACGGGTCGACCACGTCGCCGACAAGCGTCGTGTACGTCCAGACGTCCAGATCGAGCACGCTCTCGAGCCGGGCGCGCACGGCGCCGTCGGGCACGCCCGCCTCTTCCTGCGCCTCGCGCAGCGCGCCGTCGCACGCCGACTCGCCCTCGTGACGCGCGCCGCCGGGCAGCCCCCACGTGTCGCCGAAGTGGCTCCACGACACGCGGTGCTGGAGCAGCACGCCGCGGTCGCGGTCGTACGCCAGCAGTCCCGCCGCGCCGTACCGGCCCCAGTACCGGTCGCCCTCGTCGGTGACGACCCAGGCATCGCCGGGGTCGCGCGGACCGGACGGACGCCGATGCTCGCCGAACTCGGGATACTCGATCCTCACCGTTCCAGCCTGTCACAGTGCGAGGATGCCGGGGCCCGCCGCGTCACGCAGCGTCGCACGCGCTCAGCGCTGGCGACGTTCGCGCACGCGCATGTTGATCACGATCGGCGAGCCCTCGAAGCCGTACAGCTCGCGCAGCCGGCGCTGTACGAACCGGCGGTAGCCGGGGTCGAGGAATCCGGTCGTGAACAGCACGAACGTCGGCGGACGCGTGCCCGCCTGCGTGCCGAACAGGATGCGCGGCTGCTTGCCGCCGCGCAGCGGGTGCGGGTGCTCGGCAACGAGCTCAGCCAGGAACGCGTTGAACTTGCCGGTCGGGATGCGGGTGTCCCACGACTCCAGCGCCGTCTCGAGCGCCGGCACAAGCTTGTCGAGGTGCCGACCGGTGCGCGCCGAGATGTTCACACGCGGCGCCCAGGCGACGTGCGCGAGGTCCTGCTCGATCTCGCGCTCGAGGTAGCGGCGCCGGTCGATGTTCTCGAACTCGGGCGTGCTCAGCACGTCCCACTTGTTGTAGGCGAGCACGAGCGCGCGGCCCGACTCGAGCACCATGTCGATGATGCGGATGTCCTGCTCGCTGATCGGCTGCGACACGTCGAGCACGACGACGGCGACCTCGGCCTTCTCGAGCGCGGCGGACGTGCGCAGCGACGCGTAGAAGTCCGCGCCCTGCTGCAGGTGCACCCGGCGGCGGATGCCGGCCGTGTCGACGAAGCGCCACAGCCTGCCGCCGAGCTCGACGATCTCGTCCACCGGGTCGCGGGTCGTGCCCGCCAGCTCGTTGACGACCACGCGCTCTTCGCCGGCGGCCTTGTTCAGCAGCGACGACTTGCCGACGTTCGGACGGCCGAGGATCGCGACGCGGCGCGGGCCGCCGATCTCCTGCTTGGCCACGGCCGACTCGTCCGGCAGCACCTTGAGGATCTCGTCGAGCAGGTCGGCCACGCCCCGGCCGTGGATCGCCGAGACCGGGTGCGGCTCCCCCAGGCCCAGGTTCCACAGAGCCGCGGCCTCGGGCTCCTGCCGGGCGTCGTCGATCTTGTTCGCGACGAGGAACACCGACCGGCCCGACTTGCGCAGCAGTCGCACGACGTGCTCGTCGGTCGAGGTGGCCCCGACCATGGCGTCCACGACGAACAGCACGACGTCCGACAGGTCGATCGCGACCTCGGCCTGGGCGGCCACCGAACGGTCGATGCCCTTGGCGTCGGGCTCCCATCCGCCCGTGTCGACGAGCGTGAACGGGCGATCCATCCACTCCGCCTTGTACATCACGCGGTCGCGGGTGACGCCCGGGGTGTCTTCGACCACGGCCTCGCGCCGGCCGAGGATGCGGTTCACGAGCGCCGACTTGCCGACGTTCGGCCGGCCGACGATCGCGACGACCGGCAGGGCCGGCAGGTACTCGATGCCGTCCTCGCCGAGGGCGACGCCCTCGAGCAGCTCGGCATCCTCATCTTCCAGCTCGTAATCGTCCAGCGACGCGCGCAGGGCGTCGGCGCGCCGGTCGGCGAGGTCTTCGTCCATCGCGGCGAGCCGCTCGGCGAGGTGGTCGGGCCCGCCCTCGTATTCGTCGTCAGCGCCCATGGGCTCTCTCCTGCTTCTGGTGGATGACGCGCAGCACCGCATCGACGGTCTGCGCGAAGTCGAGTTCGGTGGAGTCGACGACCTGGACGCCCTCTGCGGCGTTGAGGAAGTCGACCACCGTGGAATCGGATGCGTCGCGCTTGTGGAGGGCCGCCGCGACGTCCGCGGCATCGTGGCCCACCAGCTCGGCGCTGCGGCGCGCGGCGCGCACCTCGGGGGCCGCGGTCAGCAGGATCCGCACCGGCGCATCGGGGGCGACGACGGTGGTGATGTCGCGCCCCTCGATCACCACGCCCGGCCGGGCCGACTCGGCGGCCAGCCGCCGGAACAGGGCGTTCACCTGGGCACGCACCTCGGGCATGCGCGCGACCGGGCTCACCGCCGACGACACCCGCGGCTCGCGGATCGCGGCGGTCACGTCGACGTTGCCGACCCGCACCCAGTAGTCGTCCGGATCCAGCGAGATGGCGTATGGGAAGTCGGATGCCGCAGCCCGCACCGCGTCGGCGTCGGCGGTGTCCGCACCCCGCTCGAGCACGTGCCACGCGAGAGCCCGGTAGGCGGCGCCGGTGTCGAGGTACCCGAAGCCGAGGGCACGGGCCGCCTGCTTCGAGACGCTCGACTTGCCGGACCCGGCGGGTCCGTCGATGGCGACGATGACGATGTCAGTCAATGGTGCTGCTCGCAATCTTCCAGCCGCGCTCGGTCAGGCCGTCCACCGCGCGGCGCACGGCGGCCGGGGTGACGCTGATCTCGGCGAGGCCGAACTGGGCGCCCGGAGAGTGCTCCAGGCGCAGGTCTTCCACGTTCACATCGAGCTCGCCGAGCTCGCCGAACAGGCGGCCGAGCTGGCCCGGGGTGTCGTCGACCATGACGACCACCTGGTCGAACCGGCGGTTCTGGCCGTGCTTGCCGGGCAGCCGGTCGACGCCCTCGTTGCCGCGACGGATCGTGTCGGCAACGGCCCGGCGCGCGCCCGGCGCATCGTGGTGGCGCAGCGCGTCGGCGACGCCCGCGAGGTCGCCGGCGAGCGCATCGAGGATGTCGACGACCGGTCCGGCGTTCGAGCCGAGGATCTGCACCCACAGCTCCGGGGCCGATGCGGCGATGCGGGTCGTGTCGCGCACGCCCTGCCCGGCCAGCTGCAGCGACCCTTCGGCGGCGTCGACGAAACGCCCCGCGAGCAGGCTCGCGACCAGCTGCGGCACGTGCGAGGTCAACGCGACCGAGCGGTCGTGCTCGGCGGGGTCCATCTCCAGCGGCATCGCGCCGAGGTCCAGGGCGAGGCCCTCGACCACGGCCAGATCGGCGGCGCTCGTCTCGGCGTCGCGGCAGACGACCCACGGCCGCCCGATGAAGATGTCGGCGCGGGCCGATATCGCCCCGCCCCGCTCACGTCCGGCCAGCGGGTGCGAGCCGATGTAGTGCGTGAGGTCCACGCCGCGCTCCCGCAGGGCGCGCAACGGCTCGAGCTTGACGCTGGCGACGTCCGTGACGACGGCGTCGGGGAAGGCGGCCAGTTCGTGCGCGATCACGGCGGCCGTGACATCCGGCGGCACGGCGACCACGACCAGGCGCGGCCGGTCGTCGGCGCGGGCGGTGCGGCCGGCGCCGTAGTCGACGGCCAGGCGCAGCGCCGCCGGCGAGGTGTCGTCGAGCGCGACGTCGATGCCCAGCGCGGTCAGCGCGTGGCCGATGCTCGCCCCGAGCAGCCCCGACCCGACGATCCGCACCGTCCCCGAGGTGCGTGCAGCACCGCGTGCAGGCACGGTCGTCATATCGCTCACGAGGTCTCCGGATCATCCTCCGGCGGAGTGGGGTCCGCAGGCTCACGGCGCGACAGAGTGAGCAGCGCGCCGCGTTCCACTTTAGTCAACTCGCGCACCGAACCCACGGGGAGAGTTCCCAGGTGAAGGGGCCCGAACTGGCGGCGCACGAGGTCGACGACGGGATGCCCCACCTCGGCCATCATGCGGCGCACGATGCGGTTGCGGCCCGAGTGCAGGGTCAGCTCGACCAGACTCGTGCCGGCGGACCGGTCCAGCAGTCGCGCCTTGTCGGCGTGGATGGGGCCGTCGTCGAGGTCGAAGCCGCGCGTGAGGCGTCCGATCGTCTGCGGGGTGACGGTGCCGCGCACCTTGGCGATGTACACCTTGGTGACCCCGAACGAGGGGTGGGCGAGCACATGGGCCAGGCCGCCGTCGTTCGTGAGGACCAGCAGACCGCTGGTGTCGGCATCCAACCGCCCCACGTTGTACAGGCGCTCGTCCCACTCCTTCGTGAAGCGCCGCAGATCGGGCCGTCCGCGGTCGTCGCGCATCGAGCTGACGATGCCCGTGGGCTTGTTCAGCATGACGTAGCGCTTCGTCTGGTCCAGCTGCACGGCGACGCCGTCGACATCGATGAGGTCGCTCTCGGGGTCGATGCGCGAGCCGAGCTCGTCGACCACCTGGCCGTTCACGCGCACGCGGCCGGCGGCGATCAGCTCTTCGGCGACCCGGCGCGAAGCCACTCCCGCGTGTGCGAGGGCCTTCTGCAGGCGCACACCCTCGGCGTGTGTCATCGCCCGCTCCCCCTTCCGACCCGCGATTCGTCCAGGCCGTCCGAGCCTATGTCGTCGACGTCGTCCAGCAGCGGCGAGATGTGGGGCAGCTCGTCGACCGAGTTGATGCCCAGGTTCACCAGCAGGGCGTCGGTCGTGCCGTACAGGATCGCCCCGGTCTCGGGGTCGGTGCCGACCTCGGTGACCAGGCCCCGGGCCAGCAGCGTGCGCACGACGGAGTCGACGTTCACGGCCCGGATCGACGCGACCTGCCCGCGCGACACGGGCTGCTTGTACGCGATGACCGCGAGGGTCTCGAGGGCCGCCTGCGACAGCCGCGCCGGCGCCTGCGTGCCGACGAACTCGGCGACGAGGGCGTCATGCTCCTCGCGGACGTACAGCCGCCAGCCGCCGCCGACCTCGCGCAGCTCGAACCCGCGGCGGGGTCCGCCGCCCTCGCCGTCGTAGTCCGCGACGAGGGTCTCGATCGCCTGGCGCACGGCGGGCACGGGCGCCCCCACGGCGGTCGCCAGCGACACGAGGCTGTGCGGCTCTTCGACGATCAGCAGGATCGCCTCGAGCCTGCTCGTCAGGGTCGGCTGCTCGCTCGGCGGGCCCGAAGGGCCTGGCGCAGCGTCATCGGTCATAGTCGGCTCCCAACGTGGCCAGGTTCTCTTCGCTCCAGCGCTCGGCCGTCCAGCGCAGTGTCAGCTCGCCCAGGGGCTCGAGTTGTTCGAACGACAGCGCGGCGTGGCGATACAGCTCGAGCACCGACAGGAACCGCGCCACCACGACCCCCGTCTGCGTGACCCCCGCGACGAGCTCGCGGAACGACAGCGTACCCGCCGAGCGCAGCAGCGTCACCACGACCGCCGCCTGTTCGCGGATGCTCACCAGCGGGGCGTGCAGGTGGTCGAGCCGCACGGACGGGATCTCCTTCGGCGCGAACGCCAGCACCGCGATCGCACCGAAGTCGTCGGCCGACAGCGTCCAGGCCAGCTCGGGCGCCTTGCGCCGGTACTTCTCATCGAGCCGCACGGAGCGGGCATGGCGCACGTCTTCGCGCTGCAGGCACCGCGCGAACCACACCGAGACCTCTTTGAACGCCCGGTACTGCAGCAGCCGGGCGAACAGCAGGTCGCGCGCCTCGAGCAGGGCGACCGACTCGGCGTCGACGAGCTCGCCCTGCGGCAGCAGCCCCGCCACCTTCATGTCGAGCAGGGTCGCCGCCACCACGAGGAACTCGGATGCCTCGTCCAGCTCGTCGTCGGACTGCAGCTCGCGCAGGTAGGCGATGAACTCCCCCGTCACTTTCGACAGGGCCACCTCGGTGATGTCGAGCTCGTGCTTGCTCAGCAGCGTGAGCAGCAGGTCGAACGGTCCGTCGAACACACCCAGCGAGACCCGGAAGCCGGCGTCGTCAGCGGACGTCGTTTCGTCTCGCTGCGCTCGCTCAACGACCGGCTGGCGTTCCGCGTCAGGCGACGGCCCTGCCTCTTCGGGCGCCGTGTCAGGCGACGGCTCGTGGCCTTCGGGCGCCGTCTCAGGCGACGGCGCCACGGTCGACCAGCTCCCGTGCCAATCGCAGATAGGCCTGGGCGGCCGGGTGCTCAGGGGCGAACTCGGTGATCGGCATGCCCGACACCGAGGCATCCGGGAACTTCACCGTGCGACCGATGACGGTCTCGAGCACGTCGTCGCCGAAGGCCTCGACGACGCGTTCGAGCACCTCGCGCGAGTGCAGCGTGCGCGGGTCGTACATCGTCGCCAGCACGCCGTCGAGCGTGATCGAGGGGTTCAGCCGGTCGCGCACCTTGTCGATCGTCTCGATCAGCAGCGCCACGCCGCGCAGCGCGAAGAACTCGCACTCCAGCGGGATGATCACGCCGTGGCTGGCCGTCAGCGCGTTCACGGTGAGCAGGCCGAGCGAGGGCTGGCAGTCGATCAGGATGACGTCGTACTCGCCGCTGACCGCCCGCAGCGTGCGGGCGAGGATCTGCTCGCGCGCGACCTCGTTGACCAGGTGCACCTCGGCGGCCGACAGGTCGATGTTCGCCGGCAGCAGGTCGAGCCCCTCGACGGCGGTATGCACGATGACGTCGTGCGCGTCGCGCTTGGAGTCCAGCAGCAGGTCGTAGATCGTGGGGATGTCGTGGGTCGCGATGCCGAGTCCCGCCGACAGCGCGCCCTGCGGGTCGAAGTCCACAGCGAGCACCTTGCGCCCGTAGCCTGCCAGCGACGCCGCCAGGTTGATCGTGGTCGTGGTCTTGCCCACGCCGCCCTTCTGGTTGCACAGCGCGATGATGCGCGCCGGGCCATGGCCTGCGAGGGCCGGCGGCGTCGCGAACCCGTGGTACGGACGTCCGGTCGGGCCGATGGGCTCAGCGCCGGCTTTCTTGCCCGCGGCCTTCGCAACCGTCGTCTTCTTCGCCGTACTTACCGCCACCGGTCTCCCGCTCTCGTCCGTGTCGTCCGCTCGATTCTAACGATCCCGCCGCGTGTTCACCGGGTGCATCCGTGGGATGTCGCATACTGGCCCGCTCCGCAGGCCTCACCGGGCGCGCGGATGCGACGAGACGTACACGTCTCGCAGCGCGTCCACGCTGACATGCGTGTAGATCTGGGTCGTCGCCACCGAGGCGTGCCCGAGCAGCTCCTGCACGACCCGCACGTCGGCGCCGCCCTGCAGAAGATGCGTCGCGAACGAGTGGCGCAGCGTGTGCGGCGACACGTGCGCGCTCAGCCGTGCCCGCTCGGCCGCCTGCCGGATCACCAGCCACGCGCTCTGTCGCGACAGCGGCGCGCCGCGGGCACCCAGGAACAGCTTCGGCGTCGCCCGGCCCCGCGCCGCCAGTGCCGGGCGCACCCGGGTCAGGTACCCGTCGAGCGCGTCGCGCGCGTACTCCCCGATCGGCACGATCCGCTCCTTGGCCCCTTTGCCGCGCACGCGCAGCACGTCGCCGTGCCCGACGTCGTCGACGTCCAGCTGCACGATCTCCGACACCCGCGCTCCGGTCGCGTACAGCAGCTCGAGCAGCGCCCGGTCGCGCAGCCCGATCGGCTCGTTCGGGTCGGGGGCGGCCAGCAGACGCTCCACCTGGTCGATCGTCAGCGCCTTGGGCAGCCGCTGCGGCAGCTTGGGCGGATGCATCCGCGCCGTGGGATCGGCGGCGTCGATGCCCTCGCGGGTGAGGAACCGGTGCAGGCTGCGCACCGAGGATTGCAGACGCGCGAGACTGGATGCCGCGGGCCGCGGCTCGGCGGCACCCCGCGCGGCGACGAACTCGGCGATCAGCGCCGGGTTCACCGCCGACGAGTCGACGACGTCGTGCGCGCGCATCCAGTCGAGGTAGCCGCCGAGGTCGCGCCGATAGGCGGCGACGGTGTTCTCACTCAGCCCGCGCTCGACCGTGATGTGCCGCAGGAACGCGTCCACTGCCCGGTCCAGGCGCATCTCACACCCCGCGTCGCAGCCGTTCCGCGGCGGCCAGGATCCCCACCGACAGGATGCCGTTGCGCATACGCCCCTCGAGCACGGCGGTCACGGCATCCTGCAACGGCACCCATTCGACTCGGATGTCGGCCTCTTCGGCGTCGCGCACGTAGTCGCCCTCGGCGGCCGACAGCCCGCGGGCGAGGAAGATGTGCACGATCTCGTCGTTGCCGCCGGGCGTGGTGAACACGCTCGCCAGCTCGGCCCAGTCGTCGGCGGCGATGTCGGCCTCTTCGGCGAGCTCCCGCCGCGCGGCATCCTCGGGTGGCTCGCCCGAAACGTCGAGCAGACCCGCCGGCAGTTCCCAGTCGCGGTGGCGGATCGGATGCCGGTACTGCTGGATGAGCAGCACCCGCTCCTGGTCGTCCAGCGCCACGACGGCGGCCGCGCCGGTGTGCGCGACGTACTCGCGCACGAGCTCCTCGCCGTTGTAACGGAACGTGTCGCGTCGCACGTCCCACACCCGGCCGCGATACACGAGCTCGCTCGAGATCACGTCGGCCTTCACCGGCTCATCGCGCAGCAGCTCGGCCATCGCGCGCTCAGTCGCCGTTGTCATCGGTGAACAGCTCGCTGGCGCGGTGCCGCTCCAGCGCCGCGCCGACGAGCCCGCGGAACAGCGGGTGCGGCTCGGTCGGCCGCGAGCGCAGCTCGGGGTGCGCCTGGGTCGCGATGTAGTACGGATGCACGTCGCGCGGCAGCTCGACGTACTCGACCAGGTTGCGGTCGGGCGAGAGCCCCGAGAACGAGAGCCCGGCCTCGGCGAGCCGGCCGCGGTACGCGTTGTTGACCTCGTAGCGGTGGCGATGGCGCTCGGAGGCCGACGTCGCACCGTACAGCTCCGCGGCCAGCGACCCCTCGGCGAGGTCGGCGGGGTACAGACCCAGCCGCATCGTGCCGCCGAGGTCCCCGGCGGCGATGATGTCGACCTGCTCGGCCATCGTCGCGATCACGGGGTCGGCGGTGTCGGGGTCGAACTCGCTGGAGGACGCCCCGGCGATGCCGGCCACGTTGCGGGCGTACTCGATCACCATGCACTGCAGGCCCAGGCACAGCCCCAGGGTGGGGATGCCCTGCTCGCGGGCGAAGCGCAGCGCGCCCAGCTTGCCCTCGATGCCGCGGATGCCGAAGCCGCCCGGCACGACGATGCCATCGAGGCTCGACAGCGCCGCCTTCGCGCCCTCGGGCGTCTCACACGAGTCCGACGGGATCCATCGGATGTTGACGTGGGTCTCCTGCCCGAAGCCTCCGGCGCGCAGCGCCTCGGTGACCGACAGGTAGGCGTCGGGCAGGTCGATGTACTTGCCGACCAGGCCGATCGTCACCTCGTGCTTGGGGTTGTGCACGGCGTTGAGCACCTTCTGCCATCGCGACCAGTCGACGTCGTGGGCCTTGCCCAGGCCCAGGGTGCGCACGATGTACTCGTCCAGGCCCTGGTCGTGCAGCATCGTCGGGATGTCGTAGATGCTCGGCACGTCGACGGCGTTCACGACGGCGCGCTCGTCGACGTCGCACATCAGCGCGACCTTGCGCTTGTTCGCCTCGGTGACGGGGCGGTCGCTGCGCAGCACGAGCGCGTCGGGCTGGATGCCGATCGAGCGCAGGGCCGCGACCGAGTGCTGCGTCGGCTTGGTCTTCTGCTCGCCCGAGGCGCCCATGTACGGCAGCAGCGACACGTGCACGAAGAACACGTTCTGCCGCCCCAGCTCGTGCCGGATCTGGCGGGCCGATTCGATGAACGGCTGCGACTCGATGTCGCCGATCGTGCCGCCGACCTCGGTGATGATGACATCCGGCTTCGGGTCGGCGTCGGCCTGCAGGCGCATGCGGCGCTTGATCTCGTCGGTGATGTGCGGGATGACCTGCACGGTGTCGCCGAGGTACTCGCCGGCGCGCTCGCGGGCGATCACCCGCGAATAGATCTGCCCGGTCGTGACGTTGGCGGCCTGGTTCAGGTCCACATCGAGGAAGCGCTCGTAGTGCCCGATGTCGAGGTCGGTCTCGGCCCCGTCGTCGGTGACGAAGACCTCGCCGTGCTGGAACGGGTTCATCGTCCCGGGGTCGACGTTCAGATACGGGTCGAGCTTCTGCATCACCACGCGCAGGCCGCGGGCGGTGAGCAGGTTGCCGAGGCTCGCGGCCGTCAGGCCCTTGCCCAATGACGAGACGACACCGCCGGTCACGAAGATGTGCTTGGTGGTGTCGCCTGTTGCCGTGGTGTCCGCTGCCGTGTCGACCAGAGGATCAGAACTGTCAGCGCCAGAAGTATGCATCACGGGCTTTTATCCTATCAGTCTGCCGAGGACGTCATGGCGCGGTCGGGCGCGTCCGCGTGTCTGCGCCGAGCAGCGTCACAGGGACCGTCGCCGGCCGCGTCACGAGTCCGCGTCGGCGGTCTCGAGCAGCTCGCGGGCATGGGTGAGGGCCGCGTCCGAGTCCGATCCCGACAGCAGCCGCGCCATCTCGATCTCGCGCTCGCCGCCGTCCAGGCGCCGCACGCTCGACGAGGTCACGGTGCCGTCGTTCGCCTTCACGACGCTCAGGTGGTTGGTGGCGAACGCGGCGACCTGCGCCAGGTGCGTCACAGCGATCACCTGCGCGCTGCGCGCGAGTCGCCGCAGGCGCCGGCCGACCTCGATCGCCGCCGCCCCGCCGATGCCCGCGTCGACCTCGTCGAACACGAACGTCGGCACCGGGTCGGTCGCGGCGATCACGACCTCGATCGCGAGCATGACGCGGCTGAGCTCGCCGCCCGAAGCCCCGCGCGAGACCGGACGGGGCTGCGCGCCGGGGTGCGGCGCGAGCAGGATCGCGACGTCGTCGCGGCCGTGGGCCGACTCGCCGCCCGGCTCGACCGTCACCTCGACCCGCGCGTCCGGCATCGCCAGGGCCTGCAGCTCCGTCGTCACGTCGGCGCCGAGGCGCACCGCGGCGTCCTGACGGGCGGCGGTGAGCGCCGCAGCGGCGTCGTCGAGGGTGGATGCCGCATCCTCGCGCGCAGCGGTCAGCCGTTCGATCCGGTCCCCGTCGTCGTCGAGCTCTGCGAGCCGGGTCGATCCCGTCTGCAGAAGGTCGATCGCCGCGTCCAGAGTGCCGTGCGCGCGCACGAGTGCAGAAAGGGTCGCCTGGCGCTCCTGCACGGCGGCCAGCTCGTGCGGCCCCGATTCGTCGAGGTCGGCGAGGTACCCCGACAGACCCGCCGCGAGGTCGGCGACGCGGTAGCCGAGGTCGGCGACCTGTTCGGCGTAGGACTGGAGGGCCGGATCGCTGCCGCCGCCGCGCTCGAGGCTGCGCCGCGCCTCGGCCAGCAGGGCCGTGACATCGGGGGCGTCGTCCTCGCCTGATAGCACGACGTGCGCGGTGGCCGCGGCCAGCCGCAGCTCTTCGACGTTCGCCAGGCGCTCGGCGCGCCGGGCGAGGTCGTCGTCCTCACCGGGTTGCGGATCGGCCGCCTCGATCTCGGCGAGAGCTGCGCGCAGGTGGTCGGCCTCGCGCACGCGCACCTCGCGGTCGGCGATCAGGGCGGTCAGCTCGTGGTCGATCGAGCGCCACGCGCCGTAGCGCTCCCGGTAGGCGGCGAGGGCGGCCGCGACCGGCTCGCCGCCGAAGCGGTCGAGGGCGTCGCGCTGCGCGGCGGCCGACTTCAGCCGCAGCTGGTCGGACTGGCCGTGCACGACCACGAGCTCGTCGGCGAGGTCGGCGAGCACTCCCGCCGGTGCGCTGCGCCCGCCCACGCTCGCGCGGCTGCGTCCCTCGGCGGTCAGGGTGCGTCCGACATACAATTCCGCGCGCCCGCCGCCGATGGGCTCGACGTCTCCCCCGGCCTCGCGCACGCGATCGGCGACGGGGCCGCTCTCGGGCACGTTCCACACGCCGTCGACCGACGCCTGCGCCGCCCCGGCGCGCACCGCGCCCGAGTCGGCGCGCTGGCCGAGCAGCAGGCCGAGGCCGGTGACCACCATCGTCTTGCCCGCGCCGGTCTCACCGGTGATGGCGGTGAAGCCGGGGCCCATGGGCAGCGTGGCCTCGGCGATCACGCCGAGGTCGCGCAGCTGCATCTGCTCGATCACGCCACGGCTCCCTGCTTGCTCACGCCACGGCTCCCTGCTTGCCCACGCCCCCGGCTCCCAGCTTGCTCACGCCATGGTGCTCGATCACGCCATGGCTCCGGGCTCACTCGGGCCGCGCCATCCGCTGACCGGCAGGCGGAACTTGCGCACCAGCCGGTCGGTGAAGGCCGCCGGGTGCAGCCGCGCCAGGCGCACCGGTTCGGTCGCACGGCGCACGACCACGCGCGCGCCGGGCGGCAGCTCGTGCGAGCGCCGGCCGTCGCACCACAGGATGCCCGTGCCGTTCGTCCGCTCGAGCACCTCGATCGCGACAGCCGTCTCGGGGCCGACGACCAACGGCTTGGCGAACAGCGCGTGCGCCGACAGCGGCACCACGGCGATCGCCTCGACGGTCGGCCAGATGATCGGGCCGCCGGCCGAGAAGTTGTACGCGGTCGAGCCGGTGGGCGTCGAGACGACCATGCCATCGCAGCCGAACGTCGACAGCGGCTTGCCGTCGATCTCGACGACGACCTCGAGCATGCGCTCGCGACTGGCCTTCTCGACGGTGGCCTCGTTCAGAGCCCATGTCGAATAGATGACCTGGCCTGAGGCATCCTTCACCCGCACCGACAGGGCGAGGCGCTCCTCGACCCGGTAGTCGCGGGCGATCGCGCGGTGCACCGCGCCGTCCATGTCGTCGGGCTCGATCTCGGCGAGAAAGCCGACGTGCCCCATGTTGATGCCGAGGATCGGCGCCGTGCCACCCCGCACGAGCTCGGCCGCGCGCAGGATCGTGCCGTCGCCGCCGAGCACGATGGCCAGCTCGAGGTCGGTGACCGGCACGTCGTCGCCGAGGACGGCGATGCCGGCGAACTCGTCGCGCATGGTCGCCAGCTCGGTGCGGTCGTCGGGTGCGAGCACCGGCCGGGCGCCGGCCGCGCGCAGCGACCCGATGATGCGGACGGCAGCATCGACAGCGTCGACGCGCTGGGCGTGCGCGACGACGAGGATGCTGCGCTGGTGCGTCGTCATGAGATCCCCGTCAGTTCGTTCACAGTGCCCATCCATTCTGACGGATCGGCGCCGGGCGCCGATGTCAGGTGCACCACGTATTCGCGATTTCCGTGCGTACCGGCGATCGGCGACGCGATCAGGCCCCGGACGACCAAGCCCTCGTCCCACGCCGCCCACAGCACGTCGGCGACGGCCTCGGCCCGCACCGCGGGGGCGGTGACCAGGCCTCCCTTCACCGCGGTGCGGCCGGCCTCGAACTGCGGCTTGATCAGCAGCACCAGATCGGCGTCGGGCGCGGCGACCGCACGCGCCGCCGGCAGCACGTGCGTGAGCGAGATGAACGACAGATCCCCCGTGATCACGGCGGGCGCGGCATCCACCCCGCTCGCCGTGCGCAGCGATTCGGGCGTCATGTAGCGCACGTTGAAGCCCTCGACGGCATGCACCTCGGGGTCTGCGGCGACCTGGCCGGCGAGCTGGCCATGGCCGACGTCGACGGCGATCACCGGACGTGCGCCGCGCTCGCGCAGCACCTGGGTGAACCCGCCGGTCGACGCGCCCATGTCGAGGGCGACCCGGCCGGCCACGCGCACATCGAAGGCGTCGAGCGCAGCCAGCAGCTTGTGCGCGGCACGGCTGACGTAGTGGTCGGATGCCGCGACCTCGACGCTCGCGTCGTCGCCGACCGGAGTCGACGCCTTGACGACGGCCTGGCCGTCGACGCTGACGACGCCCTGGGCGATCAGAGTCTGTGCGTGCGTGCGCGAGCGCGCGAGTCCGCGCGCGGCCAGCACCTGGTCGAGGCGCGCCGTCATGTGCCCTGCGGCGTGGCCGGCCCGGTCGGGTGCTTCGGCTCGAGTTCGCGGGCGAGCTCGTCCTGCAGCGCCGCGTATGCGTCGGCGCGCTCGGCCAGCGGCTGACCCTCGATCACCCGCAGCCGGCTGATCAGCTCGGTGCGCTCCTCATCCGCCATGCCCCCATGCTATCCGGGGCCCACCCTCACTCAGGGGCGGAAGAACGGATCGGCGTACAACTCCTCCTGCACCGTGAACCCGAAGATCGCCCGTCCGGAGCTCCAGACGGCCGCGGCGGCGGCCCGCACGAGGTCGATGGGTCGCGACCCCGCCGCGACCATGCGCAGATCGGGGCCGTCGACGCGGACCACCGCGTCCCTGACCCGCGTGGTGGCCCCGTCGACGAGGGTCTCGGGGTACGGCTCGAACAGCTCGCGCAGGTCTTCGAGGATGTAGGTCGGCCGGCTCGTAGGCGGCGCCGCCAGCAGATGCTTCGGCCGGTCGATCCCGGTCAGGACGAACGCGGAGGGGATGCCGGCAGCCTGCGCTCCGGCGATGTCGGTGTCGAGCCGATCACCGATGAACAGCGGCGACCGCGCCTGGAACCGCGCCACCGCCTCGTGGAAGATCGGCGGCTCGGGCTTGCCGGCGACGGTCGCGAGGCGCCCGACCGCAGTGTGCACGGCCGAGACGAGGGTGCCGTTGCCCGGGGCGACGCCCCGTGCCTGCGGGAGCGTCCAGTCGGTGTTGGTGGCGATCCAGGGGATGCCGCCCTCGTCTTCGGGAACCTTCAGCGCGAACGCCGCTTCTGCGAGGTCGGTCCAGGCGACGTCGGGCGAGAAGCCCTGCAGCACCGCCGCCGGAGCGTCGTCGGCGCTGCGGGTGACGGTGTAGCCGCCCTTCTCGACCTCGACGACCAGGCCCTCGCCCCCGACGACCAGGATTGTGGCGCCTGGGTCGATCTTCGTGCGCAGCAGGCGCACCGCCGCCTGCGGGCTGGTCACGATGTCGTCGGGGGTGGTGTCGGTCAGTCCCAGCTCGCGCAGGTGCGCGGCCACGTTCGCGTCGGTCCGCGCCGCGTTGTTCGTGATGTAGCCCAGACGGCGGCCGTCGCCGGCGCGGTTCAGACTCTCGACGGCATACGGGAGCGCCCCGGAGCCGGCGTAGACGACGCCGTCGAGGTCGGCGAGGATCGTGTCGACCCCGTCCAGCGGCGTCGCCGTGGAAGCCCTGCGCGAACGGCCGAACAGCGTCATCAGGCCTCGGCCTCGGGATCGGCGTGGGCGTCGGGTCCGGTGACGTCGTCGGGTTCGGGCTCGGTGTCGGGTTCGGGCTCGGTGTCGGGTTCGGGCTCGGGCTCGGGCTCGGGCTCGTCGTCGCTCGAGTCGGGCTCGACCTCCGACATGGCGGACACGTCCGCCGGCTCCTCGGCATCCGACCCCTCGGCATCCGACCCCTCGGCGGGCTCGTCGCCGTCCGAGGAATCCTCCAGCCCTTCGGCGAGATCCTCGATGACGATCACCTCGTCCTGGCCGACGCCGGATGCCGCGTCCAGCGCGTCCGCGGCCACGTCGGCAAGGCGCTGCCAGTGCTCCGCTTCGCCGGTCCTTCCGAGCTCCGTGAGCACCTCGGACCGGGCTGCGAACAGCGCGGGGCTCCACTCGAAGGCGCGATCGGGGTCGGCCTCGGGGATCTCCAGCTCCTGCAGCGCGCGCACCGGATCGCCCTGGTCGAGCCAGGCGCCCGACATCGCGATAGCGAGGTGGACGCGAACCGGCGTGGGCAGGGCCGTGCGATCGACCGACCGGCCGAGCTCGAGCGCGCGCTCGGGACGCCCGACGCCGCGTTCGCTGTCGACCATGAGCGCGATCTGGTCTTCACGCCCCGAGATCCGGCGATAGGTGCGCAACTCGCGCAGCGCCAGGGCGAAGTCGCCCATCGCGTAGGCCGTGATGGCCACGGTCTCGCGCACGACCGGAATGCGGCCGGCGTGCCGCGATGCGGCGAGGGCGTGCTCGTGCGCGGCCTGCGGATCGTCGTCGATGAGCTGCGCAGCCATGGCGAGGTGCCGGGCAACGCGCTCGGCGTTCTCTTTGCTCAGCGTCTTCAGCTCGTTGCGGGCAGCCGGATGCAGGTCCTTCGGCGTGATGTCGTCGGGCAGCGCCGGATCGGCCGGATAGGATTCGCGAACGTCACGGGGCGGTCGCGCATCGTATGAGGGACGTCCGCTCCCCCCGTCCGCGAAACCACGCTTCGACGCGCCCGCGCCGCCGTACGAGCGATCCCCACGCGGACGGTCACCGTACGAGCGATCCCCACGCGGACGGTCACCGTACGAGCGATCCCCACGCGACCTGTCACCGTAGGGGCGATCCCCACGCGGCTTGTCACCGTACGGCCGATCTCCACGGGAGCGTTCGCCATGAGCACGGTCCCCGCGAGGCCGGTCACCGTAACGACCTTCCTCGCGCGGACGGTCACCGTACGGGCGATCGCCACGCGGCTTGTCACCGTACGGACGGTTCTCACGCGACCTGTCACCGTAGGGGCGATCGCCCCGTGGGCGGTCGCCATATGGGCGGTCGCCACGCGGGCGCTCACCGTGTGGGCGCTCACCGTGCGGTTTGTCACCGTACGGACGATCCCCACGCGGTTTGTCACCGTACGGACGATCCCCACGCGGCTTGTCGCCGAATTGCCGGTCACCGCGCGATCGGTCGCCGTAAGAACGGTCACCCCGGGGCTTGTCACGGGAGAGACGATCGCCACGCGGCCGGTCGCCGAACGAGCGCTCACCCTGAGCGCGGTCGCCTCGCGGTCTGTCACCGTACGGACGATCCCCACGCGGCCGGTCGCCATACGAACGCTCGCCGTACGGACGGTCGCCTCGGGGCTTGTCACCGTACGAACGCTCGCCGTACGGACGGTCGCCTCGGGGCTTGTCACCGTACGAACGCTCGCCGTAAGAACGGTCGCCTCGCGGCTTGTCGCCATGCGGACGGTCACCGCGCGACCGATCTCCATACGACCGATCTCCATACGACCGATACGAAGACGAGTTGTCGTCGCGCGAGCCGGAACCGTACGAGCGGCCGTCCTCTCGCCTGTCGCTGTACGGTCGATTGCCGCCGTCTGCGCGCCCCGTTCCTTCGCCCCGAACGTGACGGCGATCGCCGTCACCGCGCCGGTGCTGCTCAGGCTTGCGCGCGCGCGGTGAGCTGTCGTCACGGGCGTCTCTGCGCCGTGCGTCCTCTTCGTGGTCCGACATTTCTCTCCCTGCTGCCTGCGCACAAGCCTATAAAGCAGAAAAGGCCACCCCAAGGGGTGGCCATTTCTGTAAAGGAAGTCCGGCGGTGTCCTACTCTCCCACAGGGTCGCCCCTGCAGTACCATCGGCGCTGAGAGGCTTAGCTTCCGGGT
>NZ_JBYRJC020000002.1:0-316436 GCF_058349885.2 Microbacterium sp. W1-4-2
ACCGCCGAGGAGGACCGCGCCGCCGAGCGCGGCACCGCCGCCCGCGGCACCGCCTCCCGCGGCTGCGCCGAGCAGGCCCGATCCCGCGTCGCCACCGGCTCCGGTGCCGCCGCCACCCCACGTGGTGCCGCCCGCGCCCGGGCCGTTCGGCGTCAGCCCCCCACCGTCGTAGCCGCCGCCCGGGTAGGGCGATCCGCCGCCAGGGCCGACCGGATAGCTTCCGGGGCCCCAATCGATGGACGAGCCGCCGGAGCCGATCCCGGCCGAGCTGCCCCCGCTGGAGCCGCCGGCGTCGGGGTAGTACGAGAAGCTCCTCGGCTGCGACGAGCCGGAGGGCGAAGGGTACCCGCTGCCGGGGATGCTGCCGCCGCCGCCCGGCCGCTTGCCGTCGTGCGTGGCGATCTCGGGCGGAAAGCTGATCGCGTCGAGGTCGTCGCTGGCCTTCTCGACGGCCGCCTTCGCGGCGCTCTCCCGGTTCGCCGCGAGCGCCGCTTTGACGTTCGTCAGCGTGTTCGCGTTCTTGATCATGCACATGCCGACTTCTTCGACGGTGACCGCATCGCCGTCGGCGGTGCCGTTGATGCGGTTCGTGGTGGCCGCGCTCAATTCCGCGTCGGGCAGGTCGAGGTACGCCGTCTGCGCGGCATACTGCACTTCTGCCGCCTGTTCGACCTTGGCCTTGACGATCTTCGTGGTCTCTGCGATGGCCTGGGCGCGCGTGGCCGCCGCCTTCAGGTTGTCGGCGGCGGCGTCGCCGGTCCGCCCGGTCGCACCGGGCTCGCGCGCGGCCTTGACCAGCACGTCCCTCAGATCGTCCATCTTCGCGATGAGCCGATCGGCGTTCGGCATGCCGAACGTCAGCCCGTACGCGATGTTGTTGAGTCGGTCCTCCCAGATGCCGGTCACACTGCACCTCCCACGCTCTTGCTCTTCTTCCGATTCGCCATGACCACGACGATCACGATCGCCGCGGCCACGATGAGCACCAGCAGGACGCCGCCGCCCACCAGCAGGGGCGCGAGCGACCCCCCGTCGCTGGACGGCAGCGCACCGGGCGTCGCCGCCCGCGTCGTCTTCGTCGGCGTCGGGGTGGGGGATGCCGCGGCCGCGGTCACCTGCGCCGCCGTCGGACGGCCCGACGACTTGTCCATCAACGGATTCACATCGGGATAGACGGCCGGATCCACGTCCAGCATGTGCCGCAGCGACACCGCACCGTAGCCGGCCGCGCCGTCACGCGACAGCTTGTGATCCTTCACCCCGGTGTTGTGGATCAGCGACTGGATCAACTGGTCGCCGGTTGCCTTCGGGTACTTCTGCGCGGTCACCGCGACGATCCCCGCCGCGAGCGGCGCGGCCAGGCTCGACCCGGAGATCACCCACGACCCGCTCCGCCAGTCGACCGACGGGAAGTCCACGCCCGGCGCGATGACCGTCGTCTCCTTCCAGCCGATCCGCTTGCCCGGAATCTGCTGATCCTCCTGGATCCGCCCGCTCTGATCGAACGCGTTCACCGAGACCACGCCGTTGTACGACCACGCCCACTTCTGATCCGCCTCGTTCGCGGAGTTCGGCGTGGCCACGATGATCACCACGCCGGCCGCGAGGGCCTCGGCAACCGCCTCGTCATCCGCCGGTGTCGCGTAGTCCCATCCCAGAGACGTCGAGATGATCCGCGCCCCACCGGCCACGGCCCGGTGGATCGCCTCGCCCACGGGAGTGCGCCCGTCGAACTCGCCGGCCGGATTGCAGATGCCGCCCGAGATCCCCTCGCCGTAGAAGGTGACGTCCGCGCCCGGAGCGATGCCCCGCACCTGCCCCTTGCCCTTGCCGTTGCCGATCAGCAGCGCGGTGACATCCGATCCGTGGCTGGCGGCATCCGATACGTCCGCGCCCTTGACCTGGACCTTGCCGCCCTTGCAGAGAGCGTCATCGCTCACCGTCAGGTGCGTCCCTTCGAACACGGGAAGATCCGGGTTGATCTGGTTGTCGAGCACCGCGACCTTCACTCCTGCGCCCGTCCAGCCCTGGGCCTGCACCTGCGCGACATGGAAGCCGTCGTACCACCAGTTCGACCCGTCATCCGCCGCCTGCGCCGACAGCGCGGGCACCAGGGCCAACGCCGCCGCTGCAGCGCATGCCGCGGCGATGCGACCGGCGCGGCGCCGCCGTGGCGCCATCACATGTCTCCGGTGTTCGGCTTCACGGCCGTCGTCGTCGACGTGGTCGCCGCCGTGGAGGCCGGCGTGCCCTGCGTCCCCGGCGTCCCCGTGTTCTCGGACTCCACGGTCTTCTCCGCGTCCGTGACGTCCTTCTTCGAGGTGGACGAGGCGACATCTTTGAACATCGTGTCCTGGTTCTTGACCCAGTCGGCGTTGTGGTCGTCGTTGTCCTGCATGGAGCTCGCCGCCTTCTTCATGATCTCGACGTGATCGGCGACGGTGACGCGCACGACGTTCGTGTGGTCGCCGAGCTGGTCCGCGATCTTGGTCAGACGGTTCATGAACGCCGCCGTCGCGTGCTCCTGGGTGGTACCCACGACATCGCTCGCCTCGTCGCGCGTCGGCAAGCCGTCGTGCTCCTTCATCAGCAGCGCGTTGACGTTGATCAGGGTCTCGCCGTCGATGCCGATCATGCCCGGGATCATCGTGATCCGCTCTCCTTCACATGCAGTCGTCGTGGCCCGGGTGTTCCGGGCCACGACATCCGATCACTCGCGTCAGCTGGTGAAACGGCCCGCCGAGGAGTTGTCCTGCGACACGTAGCCCTGCGAGATCTGGTCCGTCTTCACCGAGATCTGCTGCAGCAGCTCGTTCAGCGCCTGCAGCGACTGCGTCCACTTGCGCTGCGCGTCGTCGTACGCCGCCTGCGCGGCACCATCCCACGACGCCCGCAGCTTGCCCACCTCGGACTCCAGCGTGTCCAACTGCGACTTGATGCCCTGGGCACCCGTACGAATCTGACCCGACAGCGCCGTGACCTGCTCCGGCTTCACCGACATCGACTGCATCTCAATACCTCTCTCTCACCCGTGAGCGCTCAAGCGCCCATCATCGAGCCGAGGCCCGAAATCGTCTGCTGGTGCGACTCCTCCGTCGCAGCCTGGTCACGCTCGGTCCCCCGCAGCGCATCCTCCAACGTGACCAGCACGTTGTTCAGCTTGCGGGTCTCCTCGTCCCACCGAGCCATCAGCTGCGCGAACGAACCGGCAGCGGCGCCGGTCCAGAAACCCGAGACCTGCTCGATCTCGCCACGCACGAACTTCACCTGCTGGTCAATACCGGACTTCGCCTCGTTCACCGCCTGAGCGCCCCGCGCAAGCGCACCCTCTTCAGCCGAAATCAGATCAGCCATCACACCCTCCACATCACCGAGATCCGTCGAAGCACTCCCGCAACGACCGCAACCAGGTAACCACATCCTCGTCCGCGGCCCCATGGGGACAATTCCCCATGGGGCCGCCCGAACCCCCCTCGTTAGACTGGCCCGATGAGTCAGACGGTGAGCGCCACGCGCGCGCTGGTGCGCATCTCGGTGCTCGGCGAAGGACGACGGCTGGATGTCGGCATCCCGGCGCAGCTGCCCCTGATCGAACTCATGCCGGGCTTCGCCCGCAATCTCGGCCTGCTCGACGCCACCATGACCCACACCGGCTACGAGCTGCGGCGCGCCGACGGGCAGGTGCTCGATGCGAGCGGCACTGCCGCCGCACAGGGGGTGCAGGACGGTGAGGTGCTGACCCTCGCCCGCGGAGGACTGGTCGCCCAGCCGCGGGTCTACGACGACATCGTCGAAGCCGTCATCGACGCCACCGAAGGACAGCACCGGCCGTGGACGCCGCAGGACGGCGTGCGCACGGCGATCGGCGCGAGCCTGACGCTGCTGGGCGTGTGCGCCGTGGTGCTGCTGGCCGCCGGTCCCGCACTGCGAATCGGCGCCCTCATCGCCGCCCTCGGATCGGTGCTGCTGATCGTCGTGGGCACGGTGATCGCCCGTCTCGGCCAGGCCACGGCGGGTCACGCGATGGGCATCGCGGCCGGCGTGTTCGCCGCCGTCGCCGGCTACCTCGCGATCGGCGGCCCGGCGCCCTGGGGCGCCGGGCTGGCCACGGCGGGCGTCGCCGCGTTCGTGGCGGGCCTGGCGGTCCTGGCCCTCATGCCCGAGCGCCGCGAGATCGCCCTCGGCGTCGTGATCGCCGGCGGCGTGATCGGGGCGACCGGCGGCATCACCGCCCTCGCGCCCGCCCATGCCGTGACCGTGTACGCGCTGATGACCGCTGTCGCGGCCACCGCGTCGAACGCGCTGCCGTGGCTCGTGCTCAGCTCCACCCGGCTGCGGGTGTTCTCGCCGCACAGCGATGCCGAGATGTTCGCCGACCCCGTGCCGATCGACGGCGAGGACGTGAAGCGCCGCACCGCGGCCGCCGCACGGGCCCTGCTCGTCTCGCGCCTCGGGCTGGGCGCCTGCCTGCTGATCGCCACCCCGCTGCTGGCCGCCTCGGGCCCCGCCGGCAGCGCGCTGTGCGCGCTGGCGTTCATCGGCACGATGTTCCCCGCCCGCCAGGTCTACGCCCGCAGCCACGTGTTGGCCATCATGGCGCTCGCGACCGTGGGCCTCGGCCTGACCGGGATCGTGACCGCGATCGCGCAGCCGGGACTGCAGACCCTGCTGCTGACGGTGGCGACTGTGGCCACCGTCGTCACCGTGACCGTGACCGTGACCCTCATCGCACCCGTGGTGCGCATGCGCCTGAGCCGGCTGGCCGACGTCGCCGAGCTGGTCATCCTCGCCACGCTCCTGCCCGTCGGTGTCATCGCGGCGGGGCTGGTCTGACGGCATGGCCACCAAAGGCGACCTGATCCAGGCGCAGAGCTTCTCGCAGCGCCGACTGCTCACCGCGTTCGTCAGCGGAGCACCGGGCGGCAAAGAGCTCGAGCCGGCCAAGCCCATGCGCGCGGTGATCGCCGCGATCGCGCTGTCGGTCGCGCTGATCGGCGTGGGCGTGTTCTGGGGCCTGTTCCAGCCCGGTCTGCCCAACGGGTGGCAGAACGGGCGTCTGGTGCTCGCGAAAGACAGCGGCGCCCGGTACGTCACCGTCGACGGCACGCTGCATCCGGTCGTGAACACCACCAGCGCACGGCTGCTGATCCCCGCCGCCTCGTTCGAGGTGATCGCGACCGGCCAGAGCGAGCTCGACGGCCTGCCGCTCGGGTCGACGCTGGGCATCGTGGGCGCACCGGACGCGCTGCCGGCCCCGTCCGCCCTGATCGACGACGGCTGGACGACGTGCCTCATCGGCGACCAGCAGCTGTCCACGCGCATCGCCGCGACCCCGGACGCCCGGGCCACCGACGCCGCCGAGGTCGTCTCGACCGGCGGCGGCCTGTTCGTCATCGCCGGCGACACGCGCTTTCCGGTCGCTCGCTCCAACAGCGACGCGGTCCTGCGTGCCGCGGGCATCACCTCATCAGCGCCGAATCCCGCACCGGCGTCGTGGACGAACCTGTTCGCGCTGGGGACGACGCTCGCCCCGCTCGACGTGCCGCAGAGCACGCCCGTGGCGGGGTCGAAGCTCGTCACCGGCGAGGTCGTGCACATCGCGCAGACCGCCGAGGACGAGCGCTTCCTCATCACGCCGGACGGCGAGCTGGCGACGCTCAGTCCCCTGGCCTGGCAGCTCTACCAGCTCGGCAACGGCCCGAGCGTGCACGCGCCGACCGAGGTCTCGGCGGCGCAGGTCAGCGGCCTGCCGACCGCGAGCACGCCCGCCGGTGGCGCGGACTGGCCGCGCGAGGGCTTCACGGCACTGCCCGGCGACCAGCGCGCCTGCGCGCTGCTCACCCACACGGGTTCGCAGCCGCGCACCGTGCTGGCCGCGCAGCCGATGTCGACCGAGGCGACCGCCGGCGTGCACATCGCACCCGGGACCGGCGCGCTGGTGCGGGCCGAGGCAGGCAAGGACAGCAGCCGGATGCTGACGCTCATCGACGGCACCGGCACCGCGTTCGCGCTGCCCGGCGCCACGAGCGAGACCGTCGCGCGCCTCGGCTACTCGCCGTCCGACGATGTCGGCGCCGTCGGCGCCGGGTGGACCGCGCTGATCCCCTCGGGCCCCGCGCTGTCGAGCGCAGCCGCCGGAAAGTCTCCGACCGGATGAGATCCCGAGGCCGACGCGCGCTCCCCGCTCGCCTGCTGACCGGTGCGGCAGCGGTGGCGGCGGCGGCGATGATCGCCGCGGCTCCGGCATCCGCCGCCGTCACGATGCCCGCCTCCGCGCATCCGCCCATGCTCGCCCCGATGGCCGATTCGGGCCGGTGCACCGCCGACACGCGGTTCACCGAGACGCCGCCCGCCTTCCAGACGCTGCAGGCGCAGCAGGCATGGGCGCTGTCGCAGGGATCGGGCATCGTCGTGGCCGTCGTGGATTCGGGGGTGGATGCCTCGAACCCGCATCTGCGGGACGCCGTGCTCAAGGGCGTGAATCTCGTGAAGGACAAGGCGGACGCCACCGGCCGCACCGACCTGTACGGCCACGGCACCGCCATCGCGGGCCAGATCGCCGCGCGCCGGATCGACGGTTCCGGGGTCGTGGGGCTCGCGCCGAAGGCGAAGATCCTGCCGGTGCGCGTCTACCGCAGCGTCGACGACCAGGACGTCAAGGCCGGCTTCGGCCCGAACCTCGCGCTGCTGGTGCGCGGCATCCGCTACGCCGTCGACCACGGCGCGCAGATCATCAACGTTTCGATGAGCACCACCACGCCCGATCGCTCCCTGGCCGACGCCGTCGCGTATGCCGCCGGGCGCGGCAGCCTCGTCGTGGCCAGCGCCGGCAACCGCGATCAGACCGTCTCGATCTCTTCCAGCGACCGTGACGGGCCGCGTTACCCCGCCGCCGACACGGGCGCGATCGGCGTCGCAGCCACCGGGGCCGAGGGCACCGTGACGAACGACAGCATCCACGGTCCGCACGTGATGCTCAGCGCTCCCGGGCAGAACGTGCTGTCGGTCAGTCCCGCCGGCGGCGACTGCATCTTCGGGGCCGACAAGCCCTACAGCAGCTACGCCGCGCCGTATGTGTCGGCCGCGGCCGCCCTTCTCGCCGCCGCCCATCGCGGCGAGACCCCGGTGCAGTGGGTGTACCGGCTCGAGGCGACCGCGCGCCGGGCCGACCCCGACGCGCGCGACGACGTGTCGGGATGGGGCGTCGTCCAGCCGTACAGCGCCCTGACCCTGGCGCCCGGGTCGGGCATCCGCGGACCGAAGAGCCCGTTCCCCGGCGCGGGCGACGACCCACCCGCCGAGCAGGCCTCTGCGGCACCGGTGCACGTCGACGACAAGCCGCCGATGAACGCCGAGGCCTGGGCCATCACCTCGGTCGTGGCAGTGATCGCCCTGGCCGCACTCGGCGCGGTCGGCACGGCGAGCATGCTGCGACGGCGGCGCATGCAGGCCGCCGAGGGCCGAGACCTCGTCGGGCGCGGACTCTACGGCGACGATCGGGCTCCCGTGGAGTGACGCGGGGCCCCGGGCTCAGGTTTCACGATCAGGGGATCAGCACGATCTTGCCGTGCACATGACCGGATGCCTGCAGCCGGTACGCATCGCGCACCTCGTCGAGCGGGAAGCGCGCGGCGATCGGCACCTCGAGCCGGCCATCCGCGATCGCATCCGCGAGCTCGGTGAGGACGGCGCCGTTCGCGGCGACCGAGTGCGACACGACCCGGGCTCCCACCCGGCCCGCCCCGAAGTCCGCGATCGTCGAGATCCGTCCGGCGGGCACGCCGAGCTCGAGCCCGAGCTGCACGTAGCCGCCGCCGTGCGTGTCGAGCAGAGCGGTGACGGCTCGGGAGCCCGCCGCCGCGCGCACCCGGTCGGCCAGGCCGTCGCCGGCGTAGTCCACCGGGACGACGTCGTGCCCGCGCAGCCAATCGTGATTGGCCGGCGAAGCCAGCCCGATCACCGTCGCCCCCGCCCGGCGCGCCCACTGCACCGTCAGCGATCCGACCCCTCCGGCCGCCGACGAGACCACGACCACGTCGCGGGAGCCGATGCCGCCCGTCTCGACCAGGGCGTATGCGGTCGTGCCGGCGACGAACAGCGCGCCCCCGGCATCCCACGACACGGCCGCCGGCTTCGGCACGACCTGACTCACCGGCACCCGCACATACTCGGCATGGCTCGCGCGGCCGTTCGTGAAGCCGATCACGTCGGCGCCGGTCGCGAACGCGGTCACGCCGATGCCTGCGGCATCCACCACGCCGGCGAAGTCGCTGCCCTCGCCCTCGGGAAAGGTCGCGGGCCACCGCTCGTGCATCCTGCCCTCGCGGATGCCGATCTCACCGGGGTTGATCCCTGCGGCCCGGACCGCCACCACGACCTCTCCGGCCCGGGGAGCGGGCTTGCCGACCTCCACGACGTCGAGGACGTCCTCGGAGCCGTACGTCTCGAATCGCACTGCGCGCATCATCGGCCTCCACGGCCCATTCTGCGCTCGTGCGGCCGTGCATGCGACCGGATCAATCCCAGACGCTCGGCGCGGGCCTCCTGGTGGACGGCAGACGGGATGCCTCGGCCCAGTCGTGCACCCACGGCTCGACGTCGGGCACCCCGTCGGGGCGCCCCGTCGCCGCGAACAGCTCGTCGTGCGGCAGCAGGTCGCCGGTGCGGCGCAGCACGCGCGCGCGCACGATGGCGCGCGCGTAGATCTCGCCGTCGACCACGGCACGGTGCTCCATGTACAGGGAACGGTCGTCGTGGCCCATGAACCGCGACTCGACGTCGAAGCGCTGCCAGAGCCGCAGCGACTTGCGGAACGTGACGGTCTCGCTGGCCACGACCGCGTACCAGCCGTTCGTCCGCATCGCATCCCACAGTCCGGTGCGCACCAGCAGGTCCCACCGGCCGAGGTCGAACAGCGACAGGTAGCGGCCGTTGTTCATATGCATGAGGATGTCGATGTCGGTCGGCAGTGTCGTGAGCCGGATCGTGCTGACGCCCGTCGCCGGCAGCCCGTTCCCACGTCGTGCGCGCCGCCGCGCTTGCAGGTGCACCAGGAGCGTCCGCCAGATCACGTTCACGACGGGCGATGTTACCCGCTCGCCCGGTCGACTCGGGCCACGGCTCACGGCCCACGGCGCTCCTACGCCGAGGCGCGCAGCGCCCGCAGCAGCCGGGTCTTCGATTTCGTCACGCGTCGCCACCGCCGTTCGCGGTCGAACCACGCGGGCCCTCGGATCTCGGGCACGCCGTCGCGCATCCGGATCTCCCATGGACCGGTATCGACGAATCGATGATGGCCCCAGCACAGAAGCACTCCGTTGTCGATGTTCGTCGGCCCGCCACGCGCATGATCGATCACATGATGGACCTCGCACCATGCGGCCGGGACGCCGCACCCCGGGATGATGCATCCGCCGTCTCTGAGCGTGATCGCCTTGCGCTGGTGCGCGGTGAACGTCCGCTCAGGGCTGCCGAGTTCGACGATCTGGCCGTCGCCGCCGAGGATCACCCGCTGCAGCACACCGGCACACGCGGTGTGCGCCGCCGTGTTGATCGAGACGGGCTGCTCGATGCCTTCGAGGAATGCCCAGCCGGCACCACGTGCGAGGTCTTCGGCGTTCACCGTCACGAGCAGCGTCGGCGCAGCCCCGCCCAGTGTCGGAAGCTCGCCCGATCGGGCGGCGGCGAACAGCGCCGCCGCCAACGCGTCGTACTGCTTCTGTGCGCGTGTGCGCTGATCGATCCAGGCGAGGTCGGCATCGGCATCCTCCGTCCCCGCATCGCCGGCCGCACCCGCGCCGCTCTCGTCCGGTGTTTCAGTGAATCGCACGCCGCTGTTCACGTAGGGCGAGTTGACCGAGTCGAAGATCCGCTGCAGTTGGGCGGCGAGCTCCGGCTCGGCCAGTCCCCGGAACGGCCGCAGATTGTCGGGGCGCGCTCTGCCCATCACGAAGGATCGGCCCTCAGCCGTGTCGCGATCGCGAGGCTCGTCGCCGTCCTGATCGAGGGCGCACGCCCAGACCGTGGCCTGCACCTTCAGCAGTTCGGCGCACGCCGGCGGCGCGTCGTCCGCCCCGCCGCCTCGCGCGAACGCCGCGATCGCCTCGTCTGCCGCCAGCACCTGCGAGCGCTCGGCGCGATCGCCCATGCCCAGCAGCGGCGTGGCCACGGCGACGACACCATCGAGTCCGACCTCGCCGTCACGGAAAGCGTCACGCATGGCAGGCAGCTTCGCCGGCTGCGCCTCGCCGGTCAACGGGTTCCAGTCCACAGCGGTCGCTCGGCCGGCCCTCTCGAGCCGCGACGCTGTCTGCGACGCACACCGGGTGAGCCGCTGCACGAGTTCGTTCACGTTGTGGCAGCCCATCCTCGTCGACAGCCGCTCGCCGCGGTCCATCTGCCGCGACCGCCCGGCGATCTCGGCGACCCCGTCGACCAGGAGCGCCTCGACCAGCCGGTGCAGGTCGCCGACTGCACGCACCGCGTCCAGCAGGTCTGCGTCGCTCGCAACGTGCAGCCCGGTGTTCGTGAACGCGTCGGACGCCAGGGCGGCGAGCTGGTCTCGCACGCTCTCAATGACATGCGACATGACATGCGACGTCTCGTTCATAGTTTCTATTGTCGCACCCACCTCCGACATCGATGTGGGCCATCTGGCTGCGTGACGTTCTGTGGATGACGCGCTGATTGACGGATCCATGAAGGGGCGCATGGTCTATCCGCGTATCTATCTTCTATGCTGAGAGCGAATCACCCAACCCCGCCTCGACGGCTTCTTCGCCGAGACGCACGGGCCGAGGCGGACCGAACGATGCTCAGTACTCGCGAAGCGTCCCTCTGGCTTCAACCGAAACGAACCCGTGCGGAGGATGCGCGGTCCCCCGTTCACCCGCCGATTTCCTCCCAGCGCACCGGCCGCGTAGAGTCTGGCCCATGAATGCCCAACTGCAGACTGACATCGTCGTCCGTCCGGTCCGTGACGTGGATGCCGAAGCCCTCGGCAGAGTGCACGCGGCCTGCTGGCACGAGACCTACGACCACCTGATCAGCAAGGCGGCGCTCGAGAGCGTCTCGCCCAAGCGCCTCGCCGAGCTGTGGACGCACTGGGCCGTGCAGGGCCCCGAGTTCAAGATGAGCGCCGCGCTGGTCGACGGCGAGATCGTCGGCTTCGTCGGCTCCGGCCCCGCCCGCGACAAGGACGCCCCGCGCAACCGCGAGCTGTACTTCATCTATCTGCTGGCCAAGTACCACGGCACCGGCATCGGCAAGCAGCTGTTCGATGCCGCCGTCGACGAAGGCGAACCGCTCTACCTGTGGGTGGCCAGCGTCAATCCCCGCGCGCACCGCTTCTACGAGCGCAACGGATTCGCGCTCGACGGCGCCAGCCACACCGAGCCGTTCCTGGGCGAACAGCTCACCGAGGTCCGATTCGTGCGCTGACCGTGCTGCAGATCTGGCCCTTGGAGGGCATCCCCGAGATCACAGCCGGCGCGGACATCGTCGCGATCGTCGCCGACGCCGCCGCAGGGTCGCTGCGCGACGGCGACATCGTCGTGGTCACGTCCAAGATCGTCTCGAAGGCCGAGGGCCGGGCGGTCGCGGCGGACGACCGCGAAGACGCCATCACCGCCGAGACGGTGCGGGTCGTGGCATCCCGCACCTCCGACACGGGACACACGACCCGCATCGTCGAGAACCGGCTGGGCATCGTGGCGGCCGCCGCCGGGGTCGACGCGTCGAACACGGCCCCGGGCACCGTGCTGCTGCTGCCGAGGGATCCGGATGCCTCGGCTCGCGCGATCGCGGCGGGGCTGCGCGAGCGGCTCGGCGTCGAGGTCGGCGTCATCGTCTCGGACACCCTGGGCCGTGCCTGGCGCGAAGGGCAGACGGACGCGGCGATCGGCGCGGCGGGCCTGCTGGTGTTCGACGACCTGCGAGGGAAGACGGATGCCGTCGGCCGACAGCTCACGGTCACCCAGCCGTGCGTGGCCGATGAGCTGGCTTCGGCCGCAGAGCTCGTCAAGGGAAAGGCCGCGGGTCTGCCCGTCGCGATCGTGCGCGGCCGTGCCGACCTGGTCGGTGAGCTCGACCTGCCCGGAGCCGCCTCGATCATCCGGCCGCCGGAGCGCGACATGTTCCGGCTCGGCACCGACGAGGCGTACGACCAGGGCTACGCCGCCGGCGTCGAGGACGTGTGGGAAGAGCGCGGCCCTAACGGCTGACGAGCTCGCTGCGCAGCTGCTCCAGCCCTTCAGGCGCCACGTCGAACCCCAGCGGCGTGCCGGGGTTGACGACCAGGCCGTCCGAGGCGGGCATCGTCGACAGCAGCTCCTCGCCCGAGAAGGTCACCAGGAAGGGTGCGATCTCGGCGACGGCTTCGGCAGCGGCCGCCGACGTGTACACCGCCAGCATCCGGTTCCCCGCGTTGTCGAAGTAGACCGGGCGCAGCCCCGACCGGTCGGCACCGGGATCGGCGCCGCTGGGCACGTACACGGTGGACGCCGCGAACACCCACAGCACACTCTGCATCGTGAGCGCTCCTGTCCCGGCGCGCCGGACCGCGCGCTCGACCAGTGGCATGTCATTCACCATCGAAAAGACTCCCTAGCTGCTCCTGTGCCTCTTGCCGACTGATCGGACGCATCGTCCGCGCATCCGAACCCCACCACGTCCCGCACACCGCGCACCGGTAGAACAGCGCGTTGCCCGCCGTCGCCGCGACGAAGTGCGGCTCCGGACCGGCGGTGTAGACCCCGGCCCGGCAGACGTCACATCCGGCCTCGGTCACGGATACCTCCGAACGACCACCCACGACCCGTCGACGAGTCTGGTCAGCACCGACCCGGGCGGCATGGCGTTCCCGCCGGGCACCAGGGTCTCCCGCGTCGGATTGACCAGGTACGCCCCCGTCCCGGTGTTCACGGCGGTGTGGCCGTAGACCGGGTCCGCGCTCGTCGGATCGGGGTAGAAGTGCTCCCAGCCGCCGGAGTCCGCCACCGTCGGCCGGCGCAGCTGGCTCGGATCGACGGGGAAGTGCACGGAGTACAGGTCCCCGCCGTGGAGGTACGCGTCCTGGGCCATCGGCGCCATGCCCGTCTGCCGCGCGGCGTCGGCGGGCGTGTGGATCCGGGCGGCGTCCTCGGTCGGCATCGCCCACACGTTGGAGTTCGGCGCCCCCAGGTGAGCGTCGGGGGTGTCGTAGAACGAGATGACCTTGTCGTTGAAGATCGTGCTGTGATAGCCCGCGTCGTGCATGGCGCCGAAGTCGTCCGGCGACAGCGGGTGCCCGGGAGTCGCCGAGACCGGCGAGGGGGAGTGTGTCGCGGCCGCGCCGCCACGCGCGCCGTGCAGCAGCCGGTCGAACAGCGCGGTGGCCTTGTCGATCAGGGGCTTGAGCTGGTCGAGCAGGCCGCGCAGGGACTTGACGGATTCGAGCAGGCGGGTGACGAATCTGCCGACCCGGCCGACCAGCGACGCGACCCGGGTGCTGACCTGCTCGATGATCCACGGGGTGGCAAGGCCCAGGGTGAACACGGCTTCGGCGGCCCACGAGATCGCCGACCCGACCAGTTGCGAGAGCACGTCGCGGACGATGTCGTGCACGGCCTGCACGATGACGGATGCCACGTGCAGACCGGTTGCGAAGCCCCCGGCCCAGTCCCCGGCCGCGCGCAGATGCGCGGCCGTGTCGGACTGGAACCGCCGGTACGCGTCCATCGCCTCGCCGGCCAGGTCCTCGACGTCGCCGAGCACCCGGATCAGCTCATCGCCGGCGCCGCGCAGCTGCGTCTGGATGTTGGTCCAGGTCTGCGCGAACGCCTCGACCTCGGCGGCGTCGCCGGTCAGGTCGTTGAACCAGCCCTTGAGCGGTTCGACGTGGTCGATCAGCCAGCCCAGCCCCGCCGCGATCAGTGTGCCCAGCGGGTCCGAGACGGCGGCTACGGTGTCCACGGCCCCGGAGAACGCCGCCATCCCGCCCGACACCCAGTCGCCGGATCTGATCGCCTGCACCAGCTGGTCGCCGTCATCCAGAAGCAGCGTTCCGGCGAACGGCGACGTGTGATCGACCGCGGTCGCCACCAGCGGGTTGCCGGTCATCCCCGCCCCACCCGTCCTTCCAGGCCGCGCAGATCCTCGACGACGGTCTGCTCGAATGCGGCCATGTCGTCGGCCACGCCCCGGATCTCGGTCGCGCTGCGCTCCACGAGCCGCTCCGCCGCGGCGATCGCCGCCCCGGTGACCTGCGCGACCAGCGACGCGGGCGGCACCAGGAACCCGCACAGCACCCCGAACGCGCCGCCCGACATGTTCGTCGCGGACGCGGCATCCCGCGCCACCGCGACATCCGACGCCACCTGCCTCACGCGCGCCGCGTGCGCCACGATCAGATCCCGGTCGACGGCGATCCGCTCAGCCATGGCCCCCCCGTCGCGCTCCGAATCAGGACGGGTACCACCCTACGCGATGCCCCGGCGACAGGGCAGGGCTCACTGCGCCGGCTGCAGCACGACCTGACCTGCCGACACGTTCACCCGCACGGTGCTCGACGCGCCGGGCTGCGAGCCGATCCGGTTGTCGAACGACCCGGCCGAGGTGTGCGCCGACACGTCGTACGCACCCGCGGGGACCGTGACATCCATCGCCCCGGCGCTGGCCTGCAGGTCCATCCGCGACGGCTGCGCGCCGGTGAAGGTCGCGTTCAGATCCCCCGCGTTCACGCGCAGGTCGGCGGTGTCGACGTCGGCGAGCGACAGGTCGGCGCGTCCGGCGTTCATCTCGGTCGACACGCTGTGCGCCGATCCGGTGGCACGCACGCGTCCGGCCCCGGCGGTGAGCGTCAGCTCGCCGAAGTCGCCGGTCGCCGTCAGGTCGCCGGCCGACAGGTCGAGCGAGGCGTCCAGGCCCTCGAGGGACCGCGGCAGCCGCAGGACGGCGTCGCCGTTCCCGCTGCGGAACCAGGGGGTGCCCCACCACGGGAACAGGCCCGACGGCGACCGCACCTCGAGCTCTGCGCCGTCGCGATCGAAGGTCCACCGGTCGGCGCCGGCGCCCGAGGTCACGGTGAGCTCGGCCTCGGCCACGTCGGCGAACTCGACGCGCAGCGAACCGGCATCCAGCTGCGTCGTCAGCTCGTCGACCCCGGCGACGTCGACCGTGCGCGAGGTGGTGTGCACGGATGCCGAGCCGATCGTCGCGGCGGCGCCCGACACGAGCGTGCCGAGCACGATGAGCGAGCCGAACACGATCGCGAGGACCGCGATCACGCGGGCGTTGCCCGACGACGACGGCGCCGGGGGCGGCGTGGGCGGGACGCCGGCGGTGGTGGGCGTGCTCATCGGAGGTCTCCTGTCTGCGGCGCGTCGCCGCTGTGCGCGATGTGGGCGAGGGCTGCGAGCACCCGCCGGTTGCCCGATTCGTCGGGCTCGAGGTCGAGCTTCGAGAACAGCGAGGTGATGTGCTTCTCGACACTGCCCTCGGTGATGTACAGGGTCTGGGCGATCGCCTGGTTCGACTTGCCCTCGGCGATCAGGGCGAGCACCGTCGACTCGCGATCGGTGAGCCGCTGCATCCGCGCGTCCTGGGTGCGCCGGCTCAGCAGCTGGGCGACGACCTCGGGGTCGAACACGGTGCCTCCGGCCGCGATCTGCTCGACGTCCGCCACGAATTCGGCGACGTCGGCGACGCGGTCCTTCAGCAGATACCCGAGCCCGCCGCCGCGACCGGCGATGAGGTCGGACGCGTAGCGCTCCTCGACGTACTGCGACAGCACCAGGATCGGCAGCGTCGGCCGCTGTGCGCGGATGCGCACAGCGGCACGGATGCCCTCGTCGGTGCGGGTGGGCGGCAGGCGCACGTCGAGCACGCACAGGTCGGGCTCGGACTCGGCGACCGCCTCGTCGACGCCGTCGGCGTCGGGCAGGGCCGCGACGACCTGGTGTCCGGCATCCTCGAGCAGACGGATGAGTCCCTCGCGCAGCAGCACGGAGTCCTCGCAGATCAGAATGCGCACGGCACGCTCACCTCCACACTGGTCGGTCCCCCGCCGGGGCTGTCGAGGCGGAACGTGCCGCCCACCCCCAGCACCCGGTTCGACAGGCCGTCCAGGCCCCCGCCCGGGACGATGGATGCCCCGCCCACGCCGTTGTCCTCGACACGGGCCCACAGCAGCCCGCCGTCGCGCTGGCGCACCACGACCCGGCACTCCGAGGCGCGCGAGTGCTTCGCGGCGTTGGTCAGGGTCTCGGCGATGACGAAGTACACGGCCGCCTCGGCCTGCGGGCTGCACCGCTGCGCGAGCCGCACGTCGAGCACGACGGGCACCGGCGAGCGCGCGGCCAAGGCCGACAGGGCGGCGTCGAGTCCGCGGTCGTCGAGCACGGAGGTGTGGATGCCGCGGGCCAACTGGCGCAGTTCGGTGATCGCCGCCTTGGTCGAGGTGTGGGCCTCGGCGATCAGCGCCTTGGCCGCGTCGGGGTCGGAGTCGATCTTCTGCTGTGCGAGGCCGAGCGTCATCCCGACCGAGACGAGCCGGGGCTGGACGCCGTCGTGCAGATCGCGCTCGATGCGCGTGCGCTCGACGTCGGCGGCGCGGACCGCGCCGACCCGCTGCGCCTGCGACGTGCGGGCCTGCTCGGCCAGCTGCGCTTCGCGCGACGGGACGAGGATCGCCCGCACCAGCACGCCGTGCAGGGCGGCCAGGGCGACCAGTCCCGCGAGGGCGAGGAGTGCGGCGATGATGCCGGCGGCGAGGGCCCACGACGCGGGGACGTCGAGCCCCGTGCCCTGCAGCCGGATGAAGGCACTGTCGCCGCCGAACAGCGGCGTGAACGCCATCGCGGCCCCCGATGCGACAGCCGAGACCAGCGACAGCACCGCCCATCCGAGGATCGTCGAGACCGCGGCGCTGGCGATCGCACGCCACATCGAGCCGTCGATCAGCTGCAGCCACAGCGAGTGCAGCCAGCCGGCGAAGCCGGGCCGCGGGCTCCTGCGCAGCCGGCGCGGCGCGAGGCCGAACCCGTACAGGCCCTCCACGCGGGCCGACTCGGCCCACCCGAAGGCGAACATCGCGTACACCCAGGCGACCAGGATCACCAGTCCCACGCCGACGGCGAAGATCAGTCCGATCCCGGTGAAGAGCATCGCGATGAGCCCACCGATGATCCCGGCCCAGACGACGCCCACGAAGGCGAGCTGGACGATCGCGCCGAGCAGGCGCGACGGGGTGAACAGGCGGACGGCCCGCGGGTCGCGGGGAGCGGGGGCTTGCGTCGAAGGGGATGCCGCAGCCGGCGGGGCTGCGGCGCCTTCGGGCGGAGTCGTGGTCATGCCTCAACGCTAGGGCGAAGCATCCTTCACCACAGCGTGGGGATCCGTCCGGTTCGGGTGGGGATATCCCCCGGTCCGTCGCGGTGCCCGGCCGGGATCAGCGCTCGCTGACCCGGCCGAACAGCCGAGCGATGGGCGCCAGGACCAGCGGGCGCGCGGCGACCCAGCCGATCGCGACGACGACCATGGCTGCGACGAAGAACCAGAAGCCGATCCAGGTGCCGCCGCCGTTCGCGGCGAACATGCTGTTCAGGTTGTGCAGGGCCCCCGTGGTCAGCACCAGGAAGACGTGCCCGATGATGAACAGCACGAAGAAGATCATCGTCGGGAAGTGCACGGCCCGCGCCCACTCGATCGGGTACGCCTTGTTCAGCGCGGCGGCGTTCTTGGGCCACACCCCGCTCATCCGCACGCCGGTGATCGCCGCCAGCGGGGCCGCCAGGAACACGACCGCGAAGTAGGCGAGCTGCTGCAGGCTGTTGTAGTTGACCCAGCCGTCCTCGATCGGCCAGTCCAGCGACACGTACTGCAGCCCCGCCGACAGCGCGTTCGGGAAGACCGACCAGCTCGTCGGCACGAGCCGCATCCACTGCCCCGTCGAGAACAGCAGCACGACGAACACGACGCCGTTGACCAGCCACAGGATGTCGAGCGACTGGTGGAACCAGAGGTTGATGCTGATCTTGCGCTGCGGGTTGCCGCGGGGACTCCAGTACGCGGGCGGACGCTTCTGGTTGCGCACCTGCAGGCCCGTCCGGATGATCAGCACCATGAAGAAGATGTTGAGGAAGTGCTGCCAGTTCAGCCACGCCGGGAACCCGACCGGAGCTGCGGCCGGCAGGTCGTAGACGCCGGGGAACGCGTGCAGGAAGTCCTGCATGAACGCGAGGCTCAGGAACCAGCGCATGAGCAGCACGACCATGCCGGCCGCGAACAGCAGACCGGCGCCGGCGACGATGACCGCCCCGGCCCACTGGACCTTCGTGAACGGTCCGACGCGCGCGGGCTCGACCGGTTCGATGGGCGTGCCGGCCGGGATCGTGCGGGCGCGGTCGGCCTCCCACTGCGCGGCGGCCGCTCGCGTGAACACCTCCTGGTGGAACGGCAGCGGTGCCAGCGGCCGTGCCGGGGCGGATGCCGCGACCTCGGCGGGTGCGGCGGGCGCGGGCGCCGCTGCGCCCGGACGGGGCAGGCCGGTGCGGCGGGCCGTTCCACCGGCCGCCGCGCGAGGAGCGGACCGACCGGTCGAAACGTCCGCCGATACGGGAGTCGTCTCGACTCGCTGCGCTCGCGGGGCGACCGGGGGCTCTGCCTGCTCGGGGACCGGGGGCTGCGCCGGCGGGGCGACCTCGGACGCGACGGAAGCGACGGTGCCGGCGGGCGGCCAGGGCTCTCCGCCGGGAGTGCGAGGCAGGCCGCGGCGCAGGGCGACACCGCCGGTCGCCTCGCGAGGAGCGGAGCGACGAGTCGAGACGACCTGAGCGGCGGGCATCGTTTCGACTCGCTGCGCTCGCGGGGCGACCGGGGGCGGTGCTTGCTCAACGACCGGGGCTTCGGCGGCCGCGGCATCCATCACCGGGTCGTCGTCGATCGCGACCTCGGTTACGACGGCGGGCGGCCAGGCCTCGCCGCCGGCGGTGCGAGGCAGACCTCGGCGGATGGCGCGGAGATACGTCGCCACGGCTACTGCTTCCGCGCCTTGAGCGCGTCGATCAGCTGCGGCACGACCGTGAACAGGTCGCCGACCACGCCGTAGTCGGCGATGTCGAAGATCGGGGCGTCGCCGTCCTTGTTGATCGCGACGATCGTCTTGGCCGTCTGCATGCCCGCCTTGTGCTGGATCGCGCCCGAGATGCCCAGCGCGATGTACAGCTGGGGTGAGACCGACACGCCGGTCTGGCCGACCTGGTACGACTGCGGCACATATCCCGCATCGACCGCGGCGCGCGAGGCGCCCACGGCGGCGCCCAGCACGTCGGCCAGGTCGTCCACGAGCGAGAACTTGTCGCCCGATCCCAGGCCCCGGCCGCCCGAGACGACCTTCGCCGCCCCCCGCAGCTCGGGCCGCGATGAGGTCTCGGTCGCCTCGGTCACCGATTCGACCACCGCGGCCTTGCGGCCCGACGGCGTCACGGCCAGGTCGTCCACGGCCGGCTGCTGCGCCTCGGCGCGCGCGTCGATCGCGCCCTGGCGCACCGTGATGACCGGGGCGCCGAACGTCGCGGCCGAGTCGACGGTGAACATGCCGCCGTACACCGAATGCTGGGCGACCACGCCCTCTTCGTCGCGCGCGACGCCGACCGCGTCGATCGCCAAGGCCGACCGCGACCGCGCGGCGTAGCGGCCCGCGACGTCCCGGCCGTCGACCGAGTGCGAGATGAGGATCGCGTCGGGCTGCACGGCCTCGACCGCGGCGGCCAGCGCGTCGACGATCGGAACGGTCAGCCCCTCGCCGCCGCTCGCCACGAGCACGCGTGACGCACCCGCCGCCGCCGCGGCATCCGCCAGCTTCGCGTCGCCGACCACCAGCGCGACCGGTGTGCCGATCTGCGCGGCGGCCCCCAGCAGGCCCGCCGACGAGCGCGCCAGCTCGCCCGAGGGCGTCACGTCCAGCAGGACCAGGATCGAATCTGCAGCGTATTCAGCCATGTCTCTCCCCCTCAGGCCAGACGGTTCTGGATCAGGAACTCGGCGAGCTTCGTGCCCGCGTCGCCCTCGTCGACGACCTTCACGCCGGCCGTGCGCGGAGGCTTCTCGGCGACCGAGATCATGATCGAACGGGAAGCCGCGGCATCCGCTGCATCGACGCCCAGATCGGCGAGCGTCTTGGTCTCGAACGGCTTCTTCTTGGCCGCCATGATCCCCTTGAAGTTCGGGAAGCGCGCATCGGGCAGGCGCTCGGTGATCGAGATCACGGCGGGCAGGTCGGCGCGCACCTGCGCCGTGCCGCCGTCGATCGCGCGCTCGCCGGCGACCTGCGTGTCGGTCAGCTCGACGGTGTTCAGACTCGTCGCCTGCGGGACGTCGAGCAGCTCCGCGAGCATCGCCGGCATCACGCCGCCGTTGCCGTCGGTGGACTGGTTGCCGGTGATGACCAGGTCGAACCCGATCTCTCGGATCGCCGCGGCGAGCGCCTCGGCGGTCAGGCCCAGGTCGGCGCCCAGCAGCTGCTCGTCGACGATCTGCACGGCGCTGGCGGCGCCCATGGCCAGTCCCTTGCGGATCGTCGCCTGCGCCGACTCGGGCGCCATCGACAGCACGACCACCTCGGTGCCCGCGTTCTTGTCGGCATGGGCGAGCGCGACCTCGAGGGCGCGGCCGCCGATCTCGTCGAGCGCGGGCTCGCTGGCGGCACGATCGGCCAGCCCCGTTTCGAGGTTCAGCTTGCGGTCCCCATAGGTATCCGGGACTTCCTTGACCAGGACGACGATCTTCATGGCTCTCCTCCGTCGTGTTCGAGTCTATTCAGCGTGCCGCGTCGGCACAGTCCGCAGTGGGGAACCGACTACCGTGGAACCCGAGGACCGGAGGTCATTGTGGCTCGCGTGAAACGACTGCCGGTCGACCCGATCGCCGAGGCCAAGCGGCAGTGGCTCGCGCACGGGTGGACCGATGCCGCTCCCGGCATGACGCTGGTGACCTCCATCATGCGCGCCCAGCAGCTGCTGCTGGCCCGCGTCGAGGCGACCCTGAAGCCCTTCCGGCTGACGTTCGCGCGGTACGAGCTGCTGACGCTGCTGCGCTTCACACGCGAGGGACGGATGCCGATGACCTCGGCATCCGCGCGCCTGCAGGTGCACCCGACCAGCGTGACGAACACCGTCGACCGGCTCGAGGCATCCCGTCTCGTGCGGCGCGAGCCGCACCCCGAGGACGGGCGCGCCACGCTCATCGTGCTCACCGACGCGGGGCGCGAGCTCAGCGAGCGGGCCACGGCTGCGCTGAACGCCGAGGTGTTCGAGCAGCCGGGGCTGAGCCGCGACGACACCGAGGCCCTGGTCGGACTCATCGCGCGGATGCGCCACGCCGCCGGCGACTTCGAGGAACCGCGGCCCGCGCCCGACCCGCTCTGAGGCCTGCGGCACATCCTCGCCTGCTCCCCGACGCTCGCCTCCCTCGCCCGAAGCGAGGGGATCTCGCCAAACGAGGGCGAGATGGGCGATTTCGATCCTCGCCCGGTGAGATCTCCTCGCTCCAGGCGAGGAGTGGCCCGCCATCACGGTGAACTCGCAGTATTCAGTGTTGCTATCTACCGGTACTCAGTGTTACTTTATACCGGTAGTCAGCAACACTGAATAGCAGGAAGGGAGGACGCGATGGGCAAGCAGCAGACGGAGATGCTCAAGGGGATCCTCGAGGGCATCGTCCTCGCGATCCTCGCGATGCGCCCCGCCTACGGATACGAGATCACGGCATGGCTGCGCGACCGCGGCTTCGCCGACATCGCCGAGGGCACGGTCTACGCCGTGCTCGTGCGGGTCGAGCAGAAGGGCCTGGTCGACGTCGAGAAGGTGCCGTCCGAGAAGGGTCCGCCGCGCAAGGTGTACACGCTGAACGCCGCGGGCACCGCGTCGCTCGACGAGTTCTGGCAGGGCTGGACGTTTCTGGCCGACCGCGTCGCGCAGCTGCGCGACGACCACGCCGATCACACCACAGACACGAAGGAGAACTGACATGGCCGCGAAGTGGATCGAAGCCCTCACCGGGTCTCTCGAGCAGAAGAAGCAGTACCGGCAGACCAAGGCGCGCATCGAGGCGCTGGATGAGCCGTATCGCACCGGCGCCAACGCGTGCATGCGCTACCTCATGTACTACGGCGGGGTGACCGAGGGCGACACGATGGTCCAGATGTTCTCGGACCTCGCCGACCTCTGGGAGCAGGCCGCCGCAGATGGCAGGCCCGTCCGCGACATCGTGGGCGAGGACCCGGTGGAGTTCGCCGAGTCGTTCGCGCAGGCGTATGGCGGCAAGCACTGGATCGACAAGGAGCGCGCCCGCCTGAACCAGTCGATCGACCGGGCGATCGAAGAGACGGAACGGGGCGAGAGGCAATGACCGACACGGCGATCTCGGTTCGCGGCATCCAGAAGTCCTTCAAGGACCTGCACGTGCTGCAGGGGGTGGACTTCGACGTCGCGCGCGGCAGCATCTTCGCGCTGCTCGGCTCGAACGGCGCCGGCAAGACGACGCTGATCCGCATCCTGTCGACGCTGTCGACGATGGATGCCGGAACCGCCCGCGTGCACGACCTCGATGTCGCGACCGACCCGGGCCGGGTGCGCGAGGCGATCAGCCTGACGGGGCAGTTCGCGGCGGTGGGCGAGATCCTGACCGGGCGCGAGAACCTCGTGCTGGTGGCGCGGCTGCGTCACCTGAAGGACCCCGGCCGCATCGCGGACGACCTGCTCGCGCGCTTCGCACTCACCGAGGCGGGCGGCCGCAAGGCGTCGACGTACTCGGGCGGCATGCGCCGCCGGCTCGACATCGCGATGAGCCTCATCGGCGACCCGCCGGTGGTGTTCCTCGACGAGCCGACCACCGGGCTCGACCCGCAGGCGCGGCTCGAGGTATGGCGGTCGGTGCGCGGGCTCGCCGCCGGCGGCACCACGGTGCTGCTCACCACGCAGTACCTCGACGAGGCCGAGCAGCTGGCCGATCGCATCGCGATCCTGCACCAGGGTCGCATCATCCAGAACGGCACGCTCGAGGAGCTGAAGAAGCTGCTGCCGCCAGTGGAGGTCGAGTACGTCGAGAAGCAGCCGTCGCTCGAGGACGTGTTCCTGGCCTTGGTCGGCGGCACCGGCCGGGACGAGGCATCCACCAGCGCATCCGCCGGCGAAGCGATCACGAGGGAGCAACGATCATGACCACCGCATTCTTCGGCGACACCGCCGTGCTGACGGGGCGGAGCCTGAAGCACATCACGCGCAGCCTGGACACGATCATCACCACCGCGATCATGCCGATCGCGATGATGCTGCTGTTCGTGTACGTGCTGGGCGGCGCGATCCAGACCGGATCGACCTCGGGTTCGTACATCGACTACCTGCTGCCGGGGATCCTGCTGATCACGATCGCGTCGGGCATCGCCTACACGGCGCTGCGGCTGTTCACCGATCTGCAGTCCGGGATCTTCGAGCGGTTCCAGTCCATGCCGATCTCGCGGTCTGCGTCGCTGTGGGCGCACGTGCTCACGTCGCTGGTCGCCAACGCGATCGCGCTGGCGGTCGTCGTCGCCGTCGCGCTGATCATGGGCTTCCGCACGCCCGCGAGCGTGGGTGCGTGGCTGGCTGTGGCCGGGATCCTGCTGCTGGTGACCCTGGCCCTGACCTGGGTCGCGGTCATCGCGGGACTGGCCGCCAAGACGCCGGACGGGGCGGGGGCGTTCTCGTACCCGCTGATCTTCCTGCCGTTCATCAGCTCGGCGTTCGTGCCGACCGCCTCGATGCCGGGGCCCGTGCGCTGGTTCGCCGAGTACCAGCCGATGACCTCGATCGTGAACACGATCCGCGACCTGTTCGCCGGCACCCCCGTGTCGGGCGAGATCTGGATCGCGCTGGCATGGTGCGTCGGCATCCTCGTCGCCGCGTACGTCGTGTCGATGTCGGTGTACCGCCGCCGGCTGGGCTGACGCCGGCGCTAGGCGGTGCGGCGCGTGGGTGGGTCGTCGCTGCGTTCGAGAGTGGATGCCGGGGCCCCGGCATCCACTCTGTCCGCCGTATCGACGCGCACGCCGTGGATCAGGAAGAAGTCCATCTCGGGCGCGTCGACGTCCTCGTTCTCGTCGTACTCGTCGATGATCGCCTGCAGACGGGCGATCATCTCCTTGCGCCGCTCTTTCGACAGACGCATGCGCGTCTGCGAATAGCCCGCCGGCCATGGTCGCTCGGCGGGATCCTTGGGCGGGGGCGCGGCGACGACCTTCGTCAGCGCCGTCATGAGGTGACGCATCATCACCCCGCCGACGAATTCGTCGGGCTGCGCCGTCATGTGCAGCCCGGTGCCGCGCGCCAGCCACGGCCGCTCCCGGCCGTCGTCGGTCTTCGGCGCGCGCTCGACGAGGCCCATCTTGGCGAGCTGCTTCAAGTGGTAGCTCATGGCCGACGGCGTGAGCCCGGTCAGCTCGGCGGCCTGGGTCGCGGTGAGCGGATCGCCGTCGTACAGCGCCATCAGCACCGTCCAGCGCGCCGGGTGCACCAGCGCACGCATCTGCGCGAGGTCGTCCACCTCGATCGGCTCGCGCTCGTCCCCCGCCATGGCCACAGTCTAGTTGCGCGCGCCAGATCTGAAACATATCCTTCATAATTATGAAGCGTTCCTTTCAGAGTTCGGTGTGGGCCGTCCGAGACGCACGGATCGCCCTCGTCGCCCGCACTCTGAGCACCGCGGGCACGTCGGTCACCTCGATCGCGGCGATGCTGCTGCTGTACGACGGCGGCGTCAGGGCGCTCGGCATCGCAGCGTTCCTGGCCGCGCTGGCGATCCCGTCGATCGCGACGATGGGCATCGCCGGGCGCGTGGCCGACACCATGGACTCGCGGCTCGTGCTCGTCGTGACGGCGCTGGTGCAGGCGGCGGCCGTGACGGCGCTCGGACTGTCGCCCACGCCGGCGATGATCTTCGTGACCGGCTTCGCGATCGCCCTCGCACAGGCGTTCGCGCAGCCGACGTGGAGCGCTCTGGTCCCCCGCATCGTCGGCGAGGACCGGATCGGGCCCGCCATCTCGTGGCAGCAGGGCCTGGCAGCGGTGGCCTCGCCGATCGGCGCGGGCCTGGGCGGACTGCTCGTGACCCTCGACGACGTCGCGTGGGGGTTCTGGACGGATGCCGCGACCTACGTGCTGCTCGCCGTCGCGGCGCTGCTCATCCGCACGCGGCGCCACGGCGCCGCCGAGAGCGCGGTCGGCGCCGCCGCGAGCGCGGGGGCGGCCGCGACATCCACCACCGGCGGACGGTGGGCGTGGGCCGACGGATTGCGGGTCGTCGCGCGCGATCGCATCCTGATGCCGCTGTTCGTGGCGATCCTGCTGTTCGTCGTGCTGGTCGAGGGCGTGAATCCGGTCGAGGTGTTCCTCGTGCGCGGGCCCCTGGGCGCGACGGACTGGCAGTACGGGCTGACCGAGTTCTTCGCGGGCGCGGGCGGCATCATCGGCGCCGCGGTCGCCGGGCGGGTCGCGAGCAACCGCCTGCGGGCACGGGTGGCGACGATCGGATTCGGCAGCGCCGCGGCGGTGATGATCGCCGTCGGCGCGGCCCCGGGCTTCTGGGTCTACGCCGTGCTGATCACGGCGCTGATCGCCGCGTTCGGCGCGGGCAACGCCACCTTCGGAGCGCTTCTGACATCCCGCACCCCCGACGCGATGCGCGGGCGGGTCTATGCACCGCTGAACGGGCTCGCGCGCACCGCGTCGTTCATCGCGCTCGGGCTCGGCGGCGTCGCGAACGCCCTCGTGGGGCCGCGCCCGACGTTCATCGTAGCCGGCATCGCGGGCGCGGTCGTGATGGTGTTCGCGGGTCTGGCGGTCATCCGCGCACAGCGGGCCGAGGCATCCATCAGCGGCTGCGAGGCGACGCTCCCGTCTGCACCGCTGCGGCGGCGAGCCGGGTGACATCCTCGATCGGCAGTGCGACGTCGATCACCGTACCCCGCTCGTCGACGCCCAGCGGCTCGAGGTCCGCGAGCTGCGAATCCAGCAGACTGACCGGCATGAAGTGGCCGCTCCGTCCCCGCAGATGGTCCAGCAGGACCTCGCGCGAGCCGTCCAGGTGCAGGAAGAGCGTGTCGGGCGCCGTGTCGCGGATCGCGTCACGGTACGAGCGCTTGAGCGCCGAGCAGGCCACCACGATCCCGGTGCCCTCCGCGTCGCGCAGGGTGCGTCCGACCTCGGCCAGCCACGGCCAGCGATCCTCGTCGGTCAGGGGGATGCCCGCCGACATCTTCTGCACGTTCGCGGCGGGATGCAGGGCGTCGCCGTCGATGAACGGCACGCCGAGGTCGGCCGCCAGCCGTGTGCCGATCGTGCTCTTGCCCGAACCCGACACACCCATGACGACCACCGGCGGCGCCGCGTGACCGGAACCTTCTGCATCCATGCCCTTCTTCTCCCCTTCGATCACCAGTCGTGCATCGACCCGTCGAGGAGCCGATTCACGGGCAGGTAGGCCGGCTCGTAGGGGTGCGCATCGGCCACCGCGTCGTCGTAGTCGACGCCGAGTCCGGGCTGCTCCCCGGGAGCCAACAGCCCGTCCTCGAACGTGTACGACGTGCGGAAGACCTCGAGCGTGCGTGCGCTGTGCTGCATGTACTCCTGGATGCCGAAGTTGGGGATCGCGATGCCCAGATGCACCGCCGCGGCCAGGCCCACCGGCGACACGTCGGTCGGACCGTGCACGCCGGACTTGATCTGATACACCGCCGCATAGTCGAAGATGCGGCGCAGCGCCGAGATGCCGCCCGCGTGGGTGACCGGCGAGCGCACGTAGTCGATGAGCTGCTCCTCGAACAGCACCCGGTAGTCCCAGATCGTGTTGAACACCTCGCCGATCGCCAGCGGGGTGGTCGTGTGCTCGCGCACGCGGCGCAGCGCCGCCTGGTTCTCGGCGGGGGTGACGTCCTCGAGCCAGAACAGATCGTAGGGCTCGAGCTCCTTGCCCAGCCGCGCGGCCTGGATCGGGGTCAGCCGGTGGTGCGCGTCGTGCAGCAGCGGCAGCTCCGGGCCGAACTCGTTGCGAACCGCCTCGAACACGGCCGGGACATGGCGCAGGTACGCCCGGGTGTCCCACGTCTCCTCGACGGGGACGGCGTTGCGGCGGGCCGGCTCGTAGTCGTAGCGCTCGTCGGTGCCGGCCTCGGCGCCGGCGGCGGCGTTCGAGCTGGACGCCACCCCGTACACCGACGGCAGCCCGGGGATCCCCGTCTGCACCCGGATGGCGCGGTACCCCTCGTCGAGGTGCTCACGGATCGAGTCGAACAGTTCGGGGATGCTCGCCCCCGACGCGTGCCCGTACGCGAGCAGGCCCGTGCGGCTGCGGCCGCCGAGCAGCTGATAGAGCGGCAGCCCCGCGACCTTCGCCTTGATGTCCCACAGCGCCGTGTCGACGGCGGCGATCGCCGCCATCGTCACCGGGCCGCGGCGCCAGTACGCCCCGCGGTAGAGGTACTGCCAGGTGTCTTCGATCGCGTGCGCATCGCGCCCGATCAGCAGGGGGACGACGTGCTGCGACAGATAGGCTGCGACGGCCAGTTCGCGACCGTTCAGCGTGGCGTCGCCGAGTCCGGTCACTCCGTCGGCGGTCGTCACGCGCAGGGTGACGAAGTTGCGGCCGGGACTCGTGACCAGGACCTCGGCCTTCTCGATCCTCATGCGTCGTTCCTCCTTGTTCCCGGCGTCCCTGTCTGCGGCATCCCTCAGCCCTTCGTCGCGCCCGCGGTCAGGCCCGACACGATGTACTTCTGCGCGAACAGGGCGATCACGATGATCGGCAGCGTCATGATCGTCGAGGCCGCCATGATCGATCCCCAGTCGATGCTCGCGTACGAGACGAAGTCGAACACGGCCACCGGCAGCGTCTTGGTGTGTGCGCCGGTGAGCACGAGGGCGAACATGAAGTTGTTCCAGGAGAAGATGAACGACAGGATCGCGGCCGTCGCGATGCCGGGCACCGACAACGGGAGCAGGATCCGCCAGAACGCCCCGATGTGCGTCAGTCCGTCGACCAGCGCCGCCTCTTCGAGCTCGGTGGGCATCGAGTCGAAGAACGACATCATGATGTACACGCTGACCGGGATCAGGATGAACATGTGCGACAGGATCATCACCCCGTAGCCGCCGATCCATCCGAGGTTGGCGAACACGTAGTACCACGGGACGAGCAGGCTGATGCCGGGGATGATCCGCGCCAGCAGCACGACCAGTGCCGACTTGCGCATGTTGAAACGGCTCATCGCATACGCGGCGGGCACGCCGAGCGCGAGCGAGATCAGCACCGCCCAGAACGCGATCCAGAAGCTGTTGAACACGAACTGCAGGTAGGTGTCGTTGCCGAAGACGTTCGCATAGTTGTCGAGGATCGGCGCGAACCGGAAGGGATGGCTCGTGTCCTGGATGTCGACATTGCTCTTGAACGATGCCAGCACCATCCACAGCAGCGGCACCAGGAACGTGATGACGATCAGGGCGATCATCACGGCGCGGAACGAGCGGTACCCGTTGCCGCGGCGGCGTCGGGTCGGAGCCGATCCGGCGAGAGCGGAGGCGGTCATGACTTCTCCTTTCGGCGAAGGGTGAGCAGCCACATCGAGATCAGCACCATCAGGAAGAACAGGACGAGCACCGCCGAGGCCAGCCCGAAGCTGTTGTACTGGAAGCTCAGGGTGTACGCGTAGATGTTCAGCGTCTCGGCCTCGTGGAACGATCCACCGCCCTGCCCCTTCACGGCGTAGAGCAGGTCGAACGTCTTCAGAGCATCGATCGCGCGGAGCATGATCGCGACGAGGACCACCGGGCGAAGCAGCGGCAGCGTGACGAACCAGAACCGCTGCCACGCATTCGCCCCGTCGATGCGCGCGGCCTCGTCGGGCTCGTCGGACAGCGACGTGAGTCCTGCCAGCAGCACGATCGCGATCATCGGCGTGAACTCCCACACGTCGACGAAGATCAGCGTCGGCAGCGTGGTCTCGGGACTCGAGAACCAGGGTTGCGGGGGGATGCCGATCCACCCGAGCACTTGATTGGCGAATCCGATGTTGGGGTCGAAGATGAGCCGCCACATCATCGCGATGGCCACGGGCGTCGCCACGAACGGCAGCAGCACGATGACGCGCACGATGGACTGCGCCTTGAAGGGGCGCCAGAGCAGGAGCGCGATGATCATGCCGACGACCAGCTCCAGCGCCAGCGCCCCGACGGTGAACACCACGGTGCGCAGGACGGCCGGCCAGAAGCGGTCGGTGTCGGTCAGGGCCTTCGCGTAGTTCTCGAGCCCGACGAAGTCGAACGGCGCGCGCACCGAGCCGAACGAGTTCGTGAAGCTGAGGTAGACGGTCCAGCCGATCGGGAAGGCGATCAGCAGGACGGTGAAGATGATGGCGGGCGAGGAGAAGAGCCACTTGCGGTGGTCGTTCATCCAGCGCGAGATCCGCTCCCTGGGAGGGAGCGTGCCGGGTGCGGTGACGGTCATGTTGCCCTTCGCAATCGAGCGGCACGACGGCGGGTCTCGTCCGGCGGTGTCGGGGCACCGCCGGACGAGGGTCGCGTATCGGCCTACTTCTCCGAGTCGAGCAGTGACTGGAACTGCTGGTTCGCCTTGTCGGCGGCGGCGTTCGAGTCGCCGCCGGTGATCGCGGCCACGAACGGTGCGCCGACGATCTCGCGAGCCTGTGCGACGGCCACGACCAGCGGACGGTCATAGCCCACGCCGTTCTCGGCGTTGGCGGCGATCGCCTTGGCCAGGTCGGCGGGGAAGCTCGCCGTCGCCTCGGAGTTCGCCCACACGGACGTGCGCGCACTCGGGGTGCCGTCCTTCTGCATCTCGAGGGTCATCTGCGGGCTGGTGGCCCACTTGATGAACTTCCAGGCGTTCGCCTGGTTCTTCGAGTTGGCGTTGATGCCCAGGGCCCACGACGCCACGTTGTACGGCTTGGAACCGGCCGGTCCCGCCGGGAACGCGGCATAGCCCACCTGGTCGGCGACCTTGGACTTGGCCGGGTCGCTGAGGTTCTCGTAGAGGCTCGACGCGTCCGTCTCGAACGCCGCCTTGCCCTGCTGGAAGATCGCCATCGCCTCGGGCCAGCTCATGTCGGTGTTCACCTGTGCGGGACCGTAGTCACGCAGCAGCCCGCCGTAGTAGGCGTAGGCCTGCTTGGCGGCATCGGTAGCGATCGCGGACTTGCCGTCGGCATCCATCCAATCGCCGCCGAAGCTGTACAGGAAGCCGGAGAACTGCGTCACGCCCGCAGAGGCCTGCGTGCGCGAGACGAAGCCGGCCACGCCCGGGTTCTGCTCCGAGATCTTCTTGGCCGCGGCCTTCAGCTCGTCCATGGTCTTGGGCACCTCGAGGCCGGCCTTCTGCAGCAGGTCCTTGCGGTAGTAGAGGATCTCGTTCTCGGTGATCAAGGGCACCCCGACGACCTTCTTCTCGTACGTGGTGACGCTCACCGGTCCGGGCTGGAAGTCGCTCCAGTTCCACTGGGCGTCTTCTTTCACGCGGCTCGTCAGGTCGAGCAGGTAGTGGCTCTTGGCGAAGAGCTTGCCGACCTGCAGCGGCCGGTACATCATGACGTCGACGTCGCTGGAACCGGCGTTCAGCTTCACCTTGTAGCTGTCGGCGAGCTGGTCTTCGCTGAGTTGGGTCAGCGTGACCTTCAGGCCGCTCTGCTTCTCGAACTCGGGGATCTTCTTCTTGATCGCCTCGGTCCAGACGTGGTTTGCCAGCGTGACGTTCAGCGTCTTGGATTCGCTGCCGTTGTCGCCGCCGCCGTTGCTGCTGCACGCGGTGACGGTGCCGGCTGTCAGCAGTGCCGCACTGGCGACCGCCGCGAATCGGATCAGGGTATGGCGCTTCATTGCATGCCTCCTTGGAGTGGCGCGCCGGGCAGCGCACCTGAGAGATGACTCTCGAGTAGAGTATAAGTATTACGTATCAGCGCAGATAACCAAACGGTAACGATCGGAGAAGGCATGCTCATCGATCTGCACGAGAAGGTGGCCGTGGTCACCGGAGCCGGCCGCGGAATCGGCAGGGACATCAGCATCGGCCTCGCCCGCGAGGGGATGATCGTCGTCGCCCTGGACGTCACCGACGCCGCCGTGGCATCCGTCGGCGCCGACCTGCGCGCGATCGATCCCCGGTGCCGCACCTCTGCGTGCGACGTGCGCGACGCGGCCCGCGTCACGCAGGTGATCGAGGACGCCGCAGCCGGCCTCGGCCGGATCGACCTGCTCGTGAACAACGCCGGCGTCGTCGACGACGCCCCGATCGACCAGGTCGACGAGGCGAAGTGGGATCTCGTGAGCGACGTCAACGTCAAGGGGACGTTCCTCATGTGCCGTGCGGTCATCCCGGTGATGAAGGCGCAGCGGTCGGGTCGCATCGTGAACGCCGCCTCGTTCGCGGCGATCGTCCCACGCGTGGGCGGCGTCGCCTATGCGGCATCCAAAGCGGCCGTCGCGCACCTGACCCGCGGACTTGCCGGCGAGCTCGGTCCCTGGGGGATCACCGTCAACTCCTACGCCCCCGGGATGATCCCGACCGACATGAACCACTTCACCGAGCGCCCGCCCGCCGAGCAGGACGCGCTGCTGGACACGCTGACGCTGCGCCGCTGGGGCAGCACGGACGACATCCTGAACCTGATCTGCTTCCTCGCCTCCGATCAGGCCGCGTACATCACGGGTACGCTCATCGATATCAGCGGCGGCAAGCTGGCGACGCAGCTGCCCCACGAAGCCTACGAACTCGCCCGCGACCGGAAGTGACCCGCCACCTGCCCATGACTGACGATCCCCGCTCGCGCGCCCGGAACCGGCCGGCGGCACGAACACACGCGCACGCGGCGGCCCGCGCCGGCATGAGCGGTGGCGTCGACCTGCATTCGCGCGTCGTGGAGGACGTCGGGCAGCGAATCATCAACGGCGAGCTCGCCGAAGGCGAGATCATCTTCGCCGAGCATCTGTGCACGCGGCTGAACATCTCCCGCTCGGTGGTGCGCGAGGGGCTGCGGACGCTGGGCTCGCTGGGGCTGATCCAGTCCCGCCCGCAGCGCGGGACCCGCGTGCTGCCGCGCGACAACTGGGACCTGCTCAGCCCCTACGTCATCCGGTGGCGGGGGCAGGGGCCCGACTATCTGCAGCAGATGCACGAGATGCTCGAGCTGCGCCTCGGGATCGAGCGTGCGGCCGCGTTCCTGGCCGCCGCGCACATGGCGGACGAGGAGGCGGCGGCCATGGCCCGTGCGGCGGCCGCGATGAAGTCGTCGTTCGAGTCCCGCGACACGTACGGCTACTTCCGCGCCGACGCCGAGCTGCACCGGCTGCTCCTGGAGGGGTCCGGCAACGCCGTCCTGGCGCAGTTCGCCGACACCGTCGCGGCCATGCTGCGCCTGCGCGGAGCCACGAGCCCCCTGGTCTACTCGCCGGACGGCATCGAGGCGCCCACCCTCGGTCTGCACATCGCGCTGGCCGACGCGCTCGTGCGACGCGACCGGGGCGCGGCGGCAGACCTGGCGGAGCGGATCATCCTCGACACCCTCCGAGAGGTCGACACGGTCTCGGACGCCCCGCGGGGCGAGGCGGATCAGCGTCCGTAGGAGTGGCTCTCGATCGGCGAGATCACCAGCTCGTTGATCGACACATGGCGGGGCAGTCCGAACACGAACTGCACGGCCCGGGCAACGTCTTCGGGCTGCAGCATCCGGTCGCGCTGTTCGCGCGTGGGCACCGTCGGGCGGTTGTCGATCAGCGGTGTGTCGATGTCGCCCGGGCACAGCAGGCACGCGCTGATCCCGTGCGGCCCCTCCTGGTCGTTCAGCGCCTCGGTCAACGCCTTCAGCGCGGTCTTGCTGGCCGAATAGGCGACGCCGGCACCGCGGCCGTGCGTCCATCCCGCCCATGACGAGATGACGACGATCCGGCCGGCTCCGCGCGCGCGCATGTCCGGCAGCACGCGGGCGATGCCGCGGGCGACGGCCGTGAGGTTCGTGTCGACGACCGCGGCGAACTCCCCCATCTCCAGGTCCGCCCATGACCGGTTCCGCACGTTCAGTCCGGCGGAGTACAGCAGCTCCGACACGGGGCCGTGCTCGGCGGCGATCGACTCGGCCGCAGCGTCGACGGCTGCGGCATCCGTCGCGTCCAGCGCCCGCACGCTCGCCGAGCCGCCGCGCGCGGCCACCTCGTCGGCCAGCGTGCGCAGCAGGCCCTCGCGGCGACCGCTGAGCACGAGATGCCGTTCGGGCCCCGCCAGGGCCAGCGCACTCGCACGGCCGACGCCCGAGGTGGCGCCGATGATCCAGGTGACGGTCGCGTGATCTGTCATCGGATTGCTCACCGGTTCTCGAACTCGGGGGCGCGCTTCTCGCGGAAGGCGGCCATGCCCTCTTTCTGATCGTGCGTGTCGAACAGGCTCGCGAACACGTGGCGCTCCAGGCGCAGGCCTTCGGCGAGCGTGGTCTCCATCGCCGCGTCCAGCGCGGCCTTGGCCGCGAAGACGGCGGGCAGGGACTTCGAGGCGATGGTCTCGGCGGTCTTGGATGCCTCGTCCAGCAGATCCGCGGCCGGAACCACGCGCGACACGAGGCCGGCCCGCTCTGCCTCGGCCGCGTCCATCAGGCGGCCGGTGAGCACGAGCTCGGCGGCCTTGTAGTACCCGACCGCGCGGATGAGCCGCTGCGTGCCGCCCATGCCGGGGATGACGCCGAGGTTGACCTCGGGCTGGCCGAACTTCGCGGTGTCGGCGGCGAGGATGATGTCGCACATCATCGCCAGCTCGCATCCCCCGCCCAGCGCGTACCCCGACACGGCGGCGATCACCGGCGTGCGGACGGCGGCGAAGGCCGCCCAGCCGCCGAAGTGGTCGCCCATGACCATCTCGAGCCCCGTCTTGGACTCCATCTCCTTGATGTCGGCGCCGGCGGCGAACGCGCGCTCCGAGCCCGTGAGGACGATCGCGCCGATGCCGGGGTCGGCGTCGAATCCGGTCGCGGCGTCCACGACGTCGCGCATCACCTGCGAGTTCAGCGCGTTGAGTGCTTCGGGGCGGTTCAGGGTGATCCACCCGACGCGTCCTCGCGTCTCGGTCAGGATCGTGGCGTAGTCGGTCATGCTCCCCATCGTGGCACGGCGAGCCGCGGCATCCGCCCCCGGCGCGTGCCCGTGCATCGCGGCGCGGCGACGTGACAGGATCGACGGGACGACCTTCCCACCGTTCCCGAGGCCCGATGAGTCCGCTCACTCCCCACACGCCCGACGCACCGGCCCACACCCGCGGCGTCCTCGATCTCGCGATCCGACTCGCGACCGTGCAGCTCGGCTCGGGCGCGGGCGCGCAGGATGCCACACTCACGATGTCGGGTGTCGCCCGGGCCTATGGGCTGACCGGGGTCGACCCCGACGTGACGCACACCGAGCTCACCCTGAGCTGGACCAACCCCAGCACCGACGAGTCGCTGTCGCGACGGCACTTCATCAAGCAGCGCGACCTCGACTACCACCGGCTGTCGCAGGCCGCCGCGCTGTACGCACAGATCGACGAGCGCGGCATCGACCTGCCGGACGCGCGTCGCGAGCTGCTGCACATCGTCCGCGGCCGTCCGCTCGTGCCGACCGTGGTGCGGCGGCTCGGATGGGGCATCGTGGGCGCGGGCGCGGCCGTCCTGCTCGGCGGCGGCGCGCTCGTGGCCGCTGTCGCGTTCATCGCCGCCGTGCTGCTGGACGTCGTCACCGGCGCCCTCGGCCGCCGCGGCGTGCCGCTGCTGTTCCAGACCTTCGTGGGCGGAGCCATCGGACCGATCGCCGCCGTGCTCGTGCATCTGGTCAGCCCCGAGGCATCCGCGACCCTCATCGTCGTCGCGACGATCGTCGTGCTGCTGGCCGGAGTGACGACGTTCGGCGGCGTGCAGGACGTGCTGACCGGGTTCTATGTGACCGGGATGGCGCGGCTCGCCGAGGCATTCGTCGCAACGGTCGGCCTTGCCGGCGGCGTGATCGCCACGTCGGTGCTGCTGAACCGCGTGAGCGCCCCGATCGCGATCCGGGTGAGCGAGGCGCAGCTCGAGCGCGACCCGCTGATCGCGGGCATCGCCGCGGTCGTGATGGCCGCCGGCTTCGCCCTGGCCGCGCAGCTGCCCTGGCGGGCGCTGTGGGCGGCATGCGCGCTGGGCGTCATCGCCACGCTGCTGTATCTGGTGTGCACGCAGGGGCTGATCGACCCCGTCTGGTCGTCGGGGCTGGCGGCGATCGGCGTCGGGGTGGCGGGGTCGCTGTGCAGCCGCATCACCCGCACGCCCGTGCTGCCGCTGATCGTGACCGCCGTCGTGCCGCTGCTGCCGGGGCTCCTGCTGTTCAACGGCATGATGCAGGTCGCCTCGAGTCAGGTCGACGGCCTGTTCGACGTGTTCCGGGCGGCCTCGGTGGCCGGAGCGCTGGCGGCCGGCTCGATCTTCGGCCACTACATCGTGCGCTACGTCACCGGCCACACCCGCACGCTGCGGCTCGGCAAGCTCTGAGGCGCTGTGCGTGGCGGCCGCATGCGAGTCGCCGCGCGACCGGTGCCGTGCGGCGTGCGCGGTTGTTCTCAGGAGGGCATTCAACTTCCGGTTCACACCGAGCGCCGTCCGATGCACCGTTCAGAACGCCGTCGGGTAGGCCGTCCAGAACAACGCCGTCCCGAACGCCGTCCGGAAGTGCCGCTTGGCGGCGTTCATGCGACCAGACGGGCCGGCATATGGTCGGCCCTCTGACGAACGCCGTCCCGAACAGCCGCATCACGTCGCCGAGGCGGCAGTTCCGGACGGCGTTCCAGCGCGAGACCGCGTGGCGCGGCACGGCGCCGGCCCCACACGCATCGGGCGACGGTCCGGCAGTCGAGATCGCGCAAACGGCGCACCACGGGCGGTCCGCCGCGCAGTTTGCGCAATGTCGACGCCATGGCGGATGGATGCCGCGGGTCGCGCGAACTGCGCAGCCCCGGCCACGAGCGGCACCCGGCCATGACGTGACCGCGGGCGCCGGCCTCAGAGCCCGAGCGGCACGCCGCAGGCGCCGGCGAGCGCTGCGAGGTCGTCGCGGGTCTTGGCAGGCAGATGGATGCCGCGACCCGCGGCCAGATTGCGATTCTCGAGTTCGCCCGGGTAGAGGATGTCGCCGCTCCCGGGGGCCGGGCGCACCGCCTTCACCTGGTCGATCAGACGACGCATGCGCTCGTCGAACGTCGCACGCGGGCCGAACGCCTCGATGTCGATCGCGATCGCCAGGTGTCCGGCCCCGCTGTGCGCGTCGGGCTGCCAGGGGCCGCCGACGTCGAGGCCGAACGACGAGCCGGTGAGCACGCCCGAGAAGACGTCCATCATGAACGAGATCGCATAACCCTTGTGGCCCGCCATCGGCAGGACCACCCCGCCGCCCAGCGCCGCATGTGGATCGGTCGTCGGGTGGCCCGCGGCATCCAGCGCCCAGCCTTCGGGAATGGGCACGTCCTTCTCGGCGGCGGCGTAGATCTTGCCGCGTGCCACACCGGTGTTGGCGATGTCGAGCACGGCGACGCCTCCGTGGCCGTCGGGGGCGGCGAACGACCACGGGTTGGCGCCGACGGCCTTGTCGATGCCGCCCCACGGCGCCATCGCCGGCGATCCGTTGGTGGTCAGGATCGCCGCGCACCCCGCGGCCGCCGCACGGCGGGTGAAGTAGGCCGCCGTGCCGAAGTGGTTCGAGTTGCGCACGCCGACGGCCCCGATCCCGTGCCGTCGGGCGCGTTCGACGGCGAGGTCCATCGCCCGCGCGGTGACGACCTGGCCCACTCCCGCGTTGCCGTCGATGCTGACGAGGGCCCCGAGGTCGTTCAGCACGGTCAGGCGCGTGACCGGCGTGATCCGCCCGGTGCGCAGGCGCTCGACGTACCAGGGCAGGCGCAGCATGCCGTGCGAGGGATGTCCCCACTGCTCGGCGACCACGAGTGAGTCGGCGACCAGTTCGGCGTCCTCATCCGGCACGCCCAGGCTCGCGAGCACGCGCGCGCCGAACGCCCGCAGGTCGTCGGGGGTGACCGTCGTGTCCATGATCGTCTCCTCAGAGTCCCTTGAGCACCGGTCGGTCGTGCACGACCGTGGGCGGTTCGGCGAAGTACTCCCCCACGAGCGCGCGCCACTGCGCGTAGTCAGCGCTGGAACGGAACCCGTCGACGTGATCGGCGAGACTGTCCCACTCGATGCACAGCACATAGGTCGCGGGTTCTTCGAGGATGCCGCGCAGCTCGAGGCTGCGGCATCCCACCGCCCGCTGGAACACCGGCACGGCCCGGGCGACGGCCGCTTCGAAGTCCTGCTCGGCGCCGGGCCGCACCCGGATGCGCGCGGTCTCGCGGCACGGTGCGGCTTCGGGCGCGGCGACGCCGGCTTCGTCGTCGACTCGGCGCACCTCGCCGGTCGCGGCGAGCCGGCGGGTGGCGTCGACGGAGGCGTAGGTCCACAGGATCGCCATCGGCTCGGTCTCGGACGCGTTCTCGAAGTGGTGCGGGATGTTCGCGGGCACGAACGTCGTGTCGAGCCGCTCCAGCCGCGTGCGCACGCCGTCGATGTCGACGATCGCGGTGCCCTCGACGATCACGACACTCTCGACGCAGTTGTGACTGTGGTGCGCGATCGCCGCCGCCGGCTCGAACCTGGTGATGCCGTTCAGGAACCCGGTGGCGCCGATCTCGCGGGTGACCAGCGGCGTCGTGCGGGCGCCGTTCCCGCGATCGATCGTGGGCAGCTCGCCCGGCCGCAGAATGCGCGGCTGCCAGGTCGGGTCTGTGTTGATCGGGTCTGTGTTCATCGGGTTTGTGTTCATGGGGTCTGCTCCGGTGTGGTGGTTCCTTCGCGCGGGTCACCGGGCACGCCCGTGCCCGCCCATGCGGCGATCAGCAGCATCGCTCCGCTGGCGCCCAGCACGCCGGCCGCCCCCGCCGCGGCGGCGAGGATGCCGAGCCCGGCCGGCAGCAGAGTCTGGCCGAGCCGGTTGGCGGCCAGGCGCATCGACATCGCGAGTCCCCGCGTGCCGGGCGGGGCGATCAGCGAGATCCACGACATCGTGATCGGCTGGCAGATGCCCACGACGAAGCCGTAGCCGCACGCGAATGCGATGAGCACCGGCGCGGGCAGGTCGAACACGAAGCCGGCGAGCATGAGCCCTGACAGCAGGATGCTGCTCACGAGCAGCCATCGGCGCCCCAGCAGACTCGAGAGCACCCCGAGGAACAGCCGCGAGAACATCGAGAACGCTGACCGGGCCACCAGCATCACGCTGATCACGACGGCGGATAGGCCGCGGTCGTGGCCGACCAGCGGCGCGTAGGCGATGAAGATGTCGACCGAGGCCAGCACGAGGCTGCCCGCCACGAGCGCGTTGGGCAGTCCCTTGGTCGACATGACGCCGCGGGCGGCGCTGAGCATCGGCACCCGCGTGGTGATCGCGGCCCGCGGCGGGGTGCGGATCAGGAGCGACACGACCAGCATCAGCAGCGCGCAGCCCAGACTCACTGCGAAGATCAGGGCGACCGGCGGCTGGGCGGCGGTGCCGCCGGGCAGCGCCAGCATCAGGGGCCCGACGGTCTGGCCGAGCGAGGCGGCGAACCCGTACAGCCCGAACGTCGCGTCCGACCGCTGCGCGGTCGAGACCGCCCCGACGTACGACTGCTGACCGAGCACCGTGAACATCTGCCCGCAGCCCAGCAGCACCGCGGCGACCAGGAGGACCGGCAGCGAGCTTGCGCCGATGACGGCGACCGCTGCGGCCACCGAGACCGTGACCGCGCCGATCACCATGCCCCGCCGCTCGCCGATCACGTCGACGATGCGGCCGGCCGGCAGGGCCAGCAGCAGCGCGGGCAGGGCGTAGAACGCCGAGAGGAAGCCGAGGAACGCGGGCGAGCTGCCGAGCCCCAGCGCGGCGTACGACAGCGCCGGGCGCATGCCGAAGACGACGATCTGGATCAGCACCGCGTGTGCCAGCAGCAGCACGAGTCCCCGGCGCCGAGCGTCCATCAGCGTTCGGCGGCGGACCGCCTGCCCTTCTGCGCGGCCCGCAGCCGATGGCGCAGCACGTGCATCATGATGCCGCCGTGGTGGTGCAGCTCGCGCTCGCGGGGCGTGTCCAATCGCACGATCGCCTCGAACTCCACGTCGTCGGCATGCACCGTCACCCGGTCGGCACCGGGGTCGGCGAGCCCCGTGACGTCGATGCGCTCGGTGCCGGTGAGCCCGAGCCGGTCGGCGCTGTCGCCGGGCAGGAACTGCAGCGGCAGGATGCCCATGCCGACGAGGTTCGCGCGGTGGATGCGCTCGAACGACTCGGCGAGCACCGCGCGCACCCCCAGCAGCGCCGGGGCCTTGGCGGCCCAGTCGCGCGACGACCCGGTGCCGTATTCCTTGCCGCCGATGACGACGAGGGGGACACCGGCGGCACGGTAGGCCTGCGCCGCGTCGAAGACGGTCTGCTGCTCACCTCCGGCGAGGAGGTTGCGGGTGTACCCGCCCTCGACGCCGGGGACGAGGCGGTTGCGCAGTCGCACGTTCGCGAAGCAGCCGCGCATCATGACCTCGTGGTTGCCGCGGCGCGAGGCGTACGTGTTGAGGGATGCCGCAGCCACCCCCTGTTCGGCGAGGTAGCGGCCTGCGACCGAGGCGGCGGGGATGGCCCCGGCGGGCGAGATGTGGTCGGTCGTGATCGAGTCGCCCAGCAGCGCCAGCACGCGGGCGCCGACGAGGTCGGCCGCGGGCGTCGCCTCGGCGCTCATCCCCTCGAAGAACGGCGGTCGGCGGATGTAGGTGCTGCCGGGGTCCCAGTCGAAGACGGCCCCGTCCGGCGCGGCCAGCGCCCGCCATCGCTCGTCGCCGGCGAACACGTCGCGGTAGGCCTCGGCGAACATCTCGGGCCGCACCGTCCGGTCGATCACCTCGGCGACCTCGGCCTCGCTCGGCCACAGGTCGGCCAGCCGCACCGGCCGGCCCGCCGCATCCACCCCCAGCGGATCGTTCACGAGGTCGACGTCCATCGTGCCGGCCAGGGCGTAGGCGATCACGAGCGGGGGCGAGGCGAGGTAGTTCATCCGCACGTCGGGGTTGATGCGCCCGTCGAAGTTGCGGTTGCCGCTGAGCACGGCGGCCACGGCCATCCCCTGCTCGCGCACGGCCTCCTGCACGGCGGGGATGAGCGGACCGGACGCTCCGATGCATGTCATGCAGCCGTAGCCGGCGGTCGTGAAGCCGAGCGCGTCCAGCGGGCCGGTGAGCCCGGCCTTCTCGAGGTACTCGGTGACCACGAGCGACCCGGGCGACAGGGTCGTCTTCACCCACGGCTTGCTGCGCAGGCCCGCGGCGACCGCGTTGCGCGCGAACAGCCCGGCGGCGACCATGACGGCGGGGTTGGACGTGTTCGTGCACGAGGTGATCGCGGCGATCGCGACCGTGCCGTGCCCGAGCTCGACAGCGGCGGAGGGCAGGTCGACGGCGAACCGGTCGGCCGGGCCGGCACGGCCCCCGGGCACCGCCGGCAGCAGGTCGGGCAGTGTCCGCCGGTGCGATTCGCGCGCCTGCGTGAGCGGCACGCGGTCCTGTGGGCGGCGGGGGCCGGCGAGCGACGCGGTGACCGTGCCCAGGTCGAGCTCGACGATCTCGGTGTAGTCGGCGACGTGGTCGGGCCGGTGCCACAGGCCCTGCCGCTTGGCGTACGCCTCGACCAGGGCGACGCGCTCGGGCGAGCGCCCCGTGAAACGCAGGTACCGGATCGTCTCGTCGTCGATCGGAAAGTAGATGCAGGTCGCGCCCGACTCGGGGCTCATGTTCGCGATCGTGGCCCGGTCGGCCAGCGACAGGCGCGTCACGCCCTCGCCGAAGAACTCCACGAACGAGCCGACGACGCCGTGCGCGCGCAGCAGCTGGGTGACCGTGAGCACCAGGTCGGTCGCGGTCGTGCCGGCCGGCAGCGCGCCGGTCAGGCGGAACCCGACCACGCGGGGCACCAGCATCCCGAACGTCTCGCCCAGCATGATCGCCTCGGCGTCGATGCCGCCGATGCCCCAGCCGAGCACGCCCAGGCCGTTGACCATCGTCGTGTGCGAGTCGGTGCCCAGGCACACGTCGGGGTATGCCACGCCGTCGTCGTCGATCACCACGCGCGCGAGCCGCTCGAGGTTGACCTGGTGCATGATGCCTGCGCCCGGCGGCACGACCTCGAAGCCGTCCAGGGCCGCCTGCCCCCACTTCAAGAAGCGGTACCGCTCGGCGTTGCGGGCGTACTCGCGCTCGACGTTGCGCTCGCGCGCGTCGGGGGTGCCGAAGAAGTCGGCGATCACGGAGTGGTCGACGACGAGCTCGGCCGGGATCTGCGGCCCGATCTCGGCGGGGTCTCCCCCGAGCTCGGCCATCGCGTCGCGCATCGTCGCGAGGTCGACGAGCGCGGGCACGCCGTTCGTGTCGTGCAGGAACGCCCGCGACGGGGTCAGCTCGATCGGGGTGCGCAGCGAGGCCGGAGACCCCCAGTCCACGAGCGCGTCGACGTGGTCTCGGGTGACCCGGGCGCCGTCCTGGCAGCGCAGCACGTTCTCGAGCAGGATGCGGATCGAGTACGGCAGCCGGTCGGGTGCCGTGCCCTGCAGCGGCGTGATCCGGTACTCGCCGAACGCCGTGGTGAGCATGCCCGGGTCGGGGATGCCCTGGTCAGGCATGCTCGGCCATCTCGTCGGGGTACTCGGGGACGGCGTACGTGTTGCGCCGCCCGCCCGGCGGCACGCACCGCTCGCACAGCGCGACCCAGGCCGGGTAGTGCCGGGCCTCGCGGTGCCCGGTGAAGAACGCGTCCTCGTCGACGTAGAGCTCGTACAGCACGAACCGGTGCGGGTCGTCCTGCACGCGCAGGATGTCGAAGCGCAGGCACCCCGGCTCCGCCCGCGTCGCGATCGCATTGGCGTGCAGGCCCTCGACGAACTCGTCGATCGTCTCGGGCCGCGCGTCGATCGTCACCAGGACCGCGAACACCTCCGTCACTCCCGCACGGTGAGCGTGCGGGCGCCCGCCGCGTCGATGGTGGATGCCACGGCCGCGGCGAACCCGCTGGTCGACGCCGATCCGCCCAGGTCGCCGGTGGCGGTGCCGGCGGCGACGGTCTGGTCGACGGCTGCGCGGATGAGCCCCGCGGCGTGGACGAGGCGGTCGTCGTCGTGTCGGGCGCCGAGCCACTCCAGCAGCATGGCCGCCGAGAGGATCATCGCGATCGGGTTCGCGATGTCGCGTCCGGCGATGTCGGGGGCCGACCCGTGCGCCGCCTGGGCCATCGCCTGGCTGAGCGAGCTGTTCACGCTCGGTGCGATGCCGAGCGATCCGGCGAGCTCCCCGGACAGGTCCGACAGGATGTCGCCGAACATGTTCTCGGTGACGATGACGTCGAACTCGTTCGCGCGACGCACCAGGTGCACGGTCATCGCGTCGATGTGGAAGTCGTCGATCCTCACCTCGGGGTGGCGCGCGCCGACCTCGCGGCAGACGTCGCGGAACAGCCCGGTCGTCAGCTGCAGCACGTTGGCCTTGTGCACGATCGTGACGTGTTTGCGCCGCTGCATCGCCAGTTCGAACGCGGCCTCGGCGATCTTCTCGGTCGCCGCCCTCGTGATGATGCCGTGCGCGATCGCGACGTCGGGGGTGGGCATGAACTCGCCCGTGCCGGCATACGTGTTGCGGTCGGCGTAGAACCCCTCGGTGTTCTCGCGCACGATCACGAGGTCGGTACCGGGCACCACGGCACGCGACCCGGCGAACGACTTCGCCGGCCGGATGTTGGCGAACAGACCGGCGTGCTTGCGGATCGTGCCGCTCGGATTCAGCTGCGAGCGGTGCGGCTCGGGGTACGAGACGCTGTCGTGCGGGCCGAGCAGCCACGCCTCGAGCCCGTCGAGGGCGGCGAGGGTCGAGTCCGGCACGGCGGCGCCGTGCGTGTCGATCGCCGCGCGGCCGAGTGGCAGCTCGACCCACTCGATCGGCGGCAGACCCACCGCGCGGGCCGCGGCATCCACGCACTGCACCGCGGCGGGCACGATCTCGGGTCCGATGCCGTCGCCGGCCAGCAGGCCGATCCTGTGGCTTTCCGTCATCACGCTGCAACCTTCATGAGATCGAGGACCTCGGTGGAGGGCCCGGACGCGCCGGGGAAGACGTGCGCCTCGTCGGGCGCGAACAGCAGACGCACGGCGCCGTCGAGCGAACCGTCGGCGGCGACGACCTGTACGGCGACATCCCCCAGGCGCAGCATGTACTCGTATCGGGAGCCGACATAGGCCTTTGTGACGACCTCGGTGTCGAGGACGTTCACATCACGGCTGCCGGGCTGCTCGGTGACGATCTTCAGCTTCTCGGGCCGCACCGCCACCGTGACCGGGGCGCCGGGCAGCCACTCCTCGTCGCTGGTCACCGATACCACGGCCCCGGTGGCCTGCAGCCGCACGTCGACGTGGTCGCCGCGCACCTGATCGACGGTGCCGAGCAGGAAGTTGCAGCTGCCGACGAACGCGGCCACGGCCGCGGTCGCCGGGTGCTCGTAGATCTCGTGCGGGGTGCCGACCTGGGTCATGACGCCGTCGAACATGACCGCGATCCGATCGCTGAGGGTCAGTGCCTCGTCCTGATCGTGCGTGACATACAGCGTCGTGATGCCGAGGTCGGCCTGCAGCCGCTTCAGCCACGCACGGGCCTGCTCGCGCAGCTTCGCATCGAGGTTCGACAGCGGTTCGTCCAGCAGCAGCACGCTCGGCGAGTAGACCAGGGCGCGAGCGAGCGCGACACGCTGCTGCTGGCCGCCCGACAGCTGGTGCGGATAGCGGTCGCCGAGGTGGGCGAGCCCGACCTTGTCGAGCGCGTCGTGGATCCTCGTGTCACGGTCGGAGCGGCCCGCCTTGCGGATGTTCAGCGGGAACGCGAGGTTCTTCGTGATCGTCATGTGCGGCCACAGCGCGTACGACTGGAAGACCATGCCGAGGTTGCGCTCCTCGGTGGGCACATAGATGCGCTTGGCGCGGTCGACGAGCGCGCGGTCGCCGATCGAGATCGACCCCTCGGTGGGGTCTTCGAGCCCGGCGATGCAGTTCAGCGTGGTCGACTTGCCGCAGCCGCTGGGACCGAGGAGTGTGAAGAACTCCCCGTCCTGCACCTCGAAGTCGATGTCGTTCAAGACCTTGACGTCTCCGAACGTCTTGGCCATGTGGGAGACGCGGATTTCAGGCATCCTTCTTCTCTTTCATCAGGAGATTCGCAAGACCGACGACGACGGCGGTGATGGCGATCTGGATGGTCGCGAGGGCCGCGACCGAGCCGGTGTTGCCCTGGACCCAGAGCTCGAGCATGGTCGTGCCGATCACGTTGGAGTTCGCGGACGACAGGAACAGCGCGGCCGAATACTCCTTGAGCATCGTGACGAACACGAGCAGCATCGCGCCGGCGAAGGCGGGCACCAGGAGTCTGCGCAGGATGCGCAGGAACACGCCGACCCAGTCCGCGCCGACCACCCGGCCGGCGTTGTCGAGCTCGCCGGCGATCTGCATGAGCGCCGGCGAGATCGATCCGAACGCGGTCGGCAGCGCGCGCAGGCCGAACGCGATGATCACGGCGGCGAGCGTGCCCTGGATGACGCTGCCGCCGGGCATGATCGCGAAGGCCCAGAAGAACCCGATGCCGACGATGATCCCGGGGATCGCCTGCGGCGCCAGCGAGAGGTACTCGACAGCCCGCGCGAACCGGAAGGTGGACCGCTTCGCGACCACCACCGCGATCATCGCGAGTGCGCTGACCAGGACGGCGCCGACGACGGCGATGATGACGCTGTTCCAGATCGACTGGATGTACGCCTGGTAGGTGAACACGGTCTGGTAGTTCTGCATCGTCAGGGTCTTCAGCGGGCTCTGCAGCGGCGTGAAGATCAGCGTGAACGAGCGCAGGACCAGGCCCAGGATGGGCAGCGCCGCGCCGAACACGACATAGATCACGATGAGGACCGTGGCGACCCACTTGAGCCAACCGAGGTCGAGACGGCGCGGACGGGTCGCCTTGCCGCGCACCGACACGAACCGCTGCGCATTCTTCAGGACCTTCGCCTGGATGGCCACGGTGGTGATGGTCACCGCGAGGATGATCGTCGAGGCGGCCGCCAGGATGCCGTAGTCGGGCCGGATCGACTGCAGTCCGTGCGTGTACAGGAAGGTGGAGAACACCTCGATCCGCACCGGCGTGCCGTACAGCAGCGGCACGCTCAGCGTCTCGATCGACATGCTGAAGATCAGAATCGACGCGTATACGATCGGCGGCCGCAGCAGCGGCACGATGACCTGGAAGATGATGCGCAGAGGGCCTGAGCCGCAGACCTGCGCTGCGCTTTCGAGCGACGCGTCGGACTTGCGCAGTGCGTTCGCACAGAACACGTAGGCGATCGGGGCGAGGCCCACGGCCTCGGTCAGTGCCATGCCGGGGATCGAGTACAGGTTCCATGGGACGAAGCCGATCCACCGCTGCACCTCGACGCTGATGAAGCCGGCCGGACCGTACAGCGCGATCCAGCCGAAGCCGAGCAGCAGTGACGAGATGAAGAACGGCCACTGCATGGACCCCGCCAGCAGCCGCCCGAAGGGGAGCCTGGTGCGCACGACGAGGATCGCCATGGGGATGGCGAACACGAGCGTGAGGAAGGTCGTGAGGATGGCGAAGATCGCCGTGTTCAGGATCACCTGGCCGAACCCGGCCTCGGTGAACAGCTTGACGTAGGAGTCGACGGTGAAGGCGCCCGTGGAGTCGTACAGCGGCTTGCTGCGGATCGACTGGTACAGGATCGGCACGATCGGTGCGATGACGAACAGCGCGACGACGACGAGCACCGCGTACTGCACGATGCGGTCCCGCCCGACGCCGAAGACCCGCAGGTACTTCGGCGCCGGGAGGGTCTGCGATCGATCCGACGCGGCCTTTTCGGGGGCGCGGGTCAGGATGGTCATAGGTTCATTCCACTCTCGGGTGTCGCAGGCGACCCTTGCGTTTGCGCAAGGTCACTTGCCGAGCAGACCGTTCCACTTGTCGGTGAACGCCTTCACGTCGGAGTCCGACGTGATCTTGTAGGGCACGCGGATGATCGCGTCTTCACCGGCCTGGCTGACGATCTCGCCATACGTGTGCAGTCCGGGAGCCTGCTTCACGCTGTCACGGTAGGCGGTCAGGCCGCCTTCGGCGACGGCGTTCTGGCCCTCTTCCGACAGCACGAAGTCGAGGAACAGCTTCGCGGTGTTGGCCTCGGGGGCCTTCGGCGCGATACCCATGCCGCGGCCGAGCACCACCGTGCCGTCCTTCGGGAAGACGAACTTGTAGATGCCGCTGGCCTTGTCCTGCTGGGGGAAGCCCACTGCGCTGGAGATGAAGAAGCCGGCGAGGTACTCGCCCGACGTGATCTTGTCGTTCTGGGTACCCGACGAGGTCTCGGGGCGTGCGGACGGAAGGATCTTCTCCAGCGAGGTCCACGCGTCCGGATTTCCGTCCACGAAGCCCTTCGACACCGTGAACCCGAACGACCCGCTGACGTCGCGCGTCGTGATCTTCCCCTTGAACTTGCCGGGATCCGCCGACACCGTCTTGGCGAGGTCGGCGATGCTCGTCGGACTACTGCCCAGCAGCTGCTCGTTGTAGGCAAGGCCCACCGGATCCATCGACATCGCGTAGACGTTCGGCATGACCTGCGCATAGTCGGGCAGCTTCGGCAGCTCGGGCGACTGGTACGCCAGCACGCGATCGGGCGCGTCGGCGTACTTCGCCCACGCCTGCACGGCGTTGGTGACGAGGATATCGGCGGGGGCGTTGCCGGTCGCCGTCTCGCTGAGCTGCTTCTGGAAGACCTCGTCGCTGTCGAGGTTGTTGGCCTGGATGTTGGTGACGAACGGGTACTTCTTCTGGAAGTCGCGGAAGATCGGCGCCCAGTTCTCCTGATCGGTGTTCGAGTAGATCGTGAGCTTGCCGCCCTCCTTCTTGGCGGCGTCGACGATCTTGCTGTAGTCGGACGGGTAGTAGCTGGGCCACTGCCCCTGCGCGATCTTGTTCTCCGGCGCCTTCGGCGTCGAGCTGGTCGAGCAGCCGCTGAGGCCGACGACGAGCCCGGCGACCGCCACCGTCGCGACGCCGACGGCGGCCAGGCGCCGTGCGGTCGGACGCGAGGAACGCGATGCACGATTCATAGTTCACTCCCTTGTGATTGCGGGGTCGGGGCGCCTGGGTCGGGCCCCGGATCGCGGATCAGATTACGGTTATAACCGTGACACGTCAATCGGCCGCGACCGTTTCGTTCGTATTCCGCGGGTTTTGTGCGTTTTGCTCACGACCTGCGTCCTCTTCAGGCTCATACGATGGGCTTCGTTATAACGAACGGATCTCCATGTTATAACGGAGAAGCCGTATGTCCCCGACACGATGGACCGCCGATGAGCGCACCGACCCGCACCTATCCCGTCAAGAGCGACCTCGCCTACACGGTCGTGCGCGACCGGATCCTGACCGGCGAGTACCCGCCCGGGTCGTCGTTCAACCAGGCGACGCTGGCCGTCGAGCTCGGCATCAGCACCACACCCCTGCGCGAGGCGCTGCGCAAGCTCGAGTCCGAGGGGCTGGTGCAGCTGGGCGCCCATCGCGACGCCCTCGTGACGGATCTGAGCGCCGAAGAGGCCCGCGACCTGCTCGAGATGCGCCTCGCCCTGGACCCCCTCGCGGCGGGCCTGGCCGCCGAGCGCCGCACACGCGACGACATCGCCGCGATCCGAGCGGCATCCGCGATCCACGCCCTGCCCGAGCATCCCACCCTCGACCAGCTGGTGCGTCACCGCCGCTTCCACCAGGCCGTCTACCGCGCATCGCACAACGAGGTGCTCGTGACGACCCTCGACGCCCTCTGGGACAAGGGCGACCGGTACCGTCTGGCGGGGCTGCGCCGCGACCGGCCCGATGCCGAGCTGGCGCAGAAGGACGCCGAGCACCAGGAGCTCATGGCCTGCGTGATCGCCGGCGATGCGGCCGGCGCCAGTGCCGTCATGCGCCGGCACATCCAGTCGAGCCTGGGCGCGACGGCGACGGCGCTGCTCAGCGACGGGGCCGCCTGACCGACGCGTGGCCGACGCCTGACCGACCCGACCGACGCATGACCGAGAGGAACATCGACATGACCACCGCGACCGCAGACCTGTGGGACGAGATCGGCGACCGGCTGAGCTCGCTGAGCACCCAGTTCCGCGACTTCGGCGCCGAGACGCGCTTCGCCGGCCCGGCACGCACGGTGCGCTGCCTCGAAGACAACGTCGTGCTGGCGGGCCTGCTCGAGACTCCCGGAGAGGGCGCCGTGCTCGTCGTCGACGGCGCCGGTTCGCTCGACTGCGCCCTGATGGGCGACCGCATTGCGGGGCTCGCATCGGCGAACGGGTGGGCCGGGGTCATCATCAACGGCGCCGTGCGCGACAGCGCGGCCCTCGCCGCCTTGCCGATCGGCATCAAGGCGCTGGGCACGAACCCGCGCAAGAGCGGCAAGGGCGGTGCGGGCGAGGTCGACGTCGACGTCGAGATCGGCGGCGCCGTGATCCGGCCCGGCGCGATGGTCCACGCCGACGAGGACGGCGTGGTCGTCGAGCGATGACCGCGCCGCGCATCGCACTGGTGGGGGCGGTGGCCGCGGCCGCTCCCCCGGCGCAGCGCGCGTTCGCCGAGGTGTTCGGCGAGGCCGAGCTGTGGAACCTGCTCGACGACCGGCTGATCGCCGACGCCCTCGCGGCGGGCGAAGTGACCCCGGACCTGGCCGAGAGGATGACCGCGCTGATCGACTACGCGATCGCACACGGGGCCGCGGGCGTCCTGCTGACGTGCTCGATGTACGGCCCGGTGGCGCACGCCGTGGCGGGCCGCGCTCCCGTGCCGGTGCTCGCGTCGGACGACGCCGCGTTCGCCGACGCCGCCGGCGGCGGGTTCGGGCGCATCGCGCTGGTCGCGTCGCTGCCGGTCCCTCTGGCCGACGCCCGGGCGCGGTTCGACGCGTTCCTCGCCGTCCACGACGCCCGCGTCGAGGTCGTCGACGTGCTCGCCGCGCGGGCGGCCGGGGTGACGGGGGATGCCGCGGCCCTGGCCGACGCCCTCGCCGAGGCCCTCACCGACCCGGCCGAGGTCGACGCCGTGCTGCTGGCCCAGTACTCGATCTCTCCCGCGGCCGCAGCGCTCGAACAGCGCCTCGGCATCCCGGTGCTGGCCGGCCCCGCGCGCGCGGCCGCGCGCATGCGCGCCCTGCTGACCTGATCGCGGCCGGCCTGACGCGCTTCGGCCCGTGTCAGCCGTGCAGCAGTCCGCGCCCGATGATCACCCGCATGATCTCGTTCGTGCCCTCGAGGATCTGGTGCACGCGCAGGTCGCGCACGACCTTCTCGATGCCGTAGTCCTGCAGGTACCCGTAGCCGCCGTGCAGCTGCAGCGCCTCATTGGCGACCTCGAAGCCCGCATCGGTGGCGAAGCGCTTGGCCATCGCGCACTGCATCGCGGCGTCGGGGGCATGCTCGTCGAGGGCGGCCGCGGCATCCCGCACCAACGCCCGCCCCGCCTGCAGCTTGGTCGCCATGTCGGCGAGGGCGAACACCACGGCCTGGCGCTCCGACAGCGGCTCGCCGAACGTGAACCGCTCGTGCACATAGCGGATCGCCTTGTCCATCGCCCACTGCGCACCGCCCAGCGAGCACGCGGCGATGTTCAGCCGCCCGCCGTCGAGCGCCTGCATCGCGATCTTGAAGCCCTTGCCGACCTCGCCGAGCACTGCGCTCGCGGGCACCCGCACCTCGTCGAAGATCACCTGACGGGTCGGCTGCGCGTTCCAGCCCATCTTCTTCTCGGGCGCGCCGAACGACAGTCCGGGCAGCCCGTCGGGCACGATGAACGCGGTGACGCCACGGGCTCCGGGCTCGCCGGTGCGGGCCATGACGACATAGACGGCCGCTTCGCCGCCGCCCGAGATGAACTGCTTGACGCCGGTCAGCACGTACTCGTCGCCCGACCGGATCGCACTCGTGGTCAGGGCCGCGGCATCCGACCCCACCCCCGGCTCGGTCAGGCAGTAGGCGCCCAGCTCGTGCATGCCCACCAGGCGCGGCAGCCACTCGGAGCGCTGCGCGTCGTCGCCGAACGTGTCGATCATCCACGCGACCATGTTGTGGATGCTGATGTAGGCCGAGACGGCAGGGTCGCCCTTGGCGAGCTCTTCGAAGATCGCGACGGCCTCGGTGCGGCCCAGGCCCGCCCCGCCGGACTCCTCGCGGACGTAGATGCCGCCCAGGCCCAGCTCGCCGGCGCGCTCCACGACGTCGCGCGGGAAGTGCTTGTGCTGATCCCACTCCAGCGCATGCGGGGCCAGTTCGGCTTCGGCGAAGTCGCGCACCGCCTCGAGGATCGCCTGCCGCTCTTCGGTCGTCGTCATGCTCATGGTGGAACCGCCCATCGATCGTCTCCGCCTTGTGCCATTGTGTGGCCGCGAAGCGATGCCCGCGTTGGCATCACCGATCATTTTACATGGACGTCCGACTAATTGCTCGGGCGTCCATGCGCCTTGACAGCGGGGGCCGCGCCGCGCTACAAGCGCTCGATGATCGTCGCGTTCGCCATGCCGCCGCCCTCGCACATCGTCTGCAGCCCGAAGCGGCCGCCGGTGTCTTCGAGGTGGGCGAGCAGCGTGCCCAGCAGCCGCGTGCCCGACGAGCCGAGGGCGTGGCCGAGCGCGATCGCGCCGCCCCACGGGTTGAGCTTGGCCGGGTCTGCGTGCAGGTCGTGCGCCCAGGCGAGCGGCACCGAGGCGAACGCCTCGTTGACCTCGTACGCGTCGAGGTCGTTGATCGACAGCCCGCTGCGCTCGAGGATCCGCCGGGTGGCGGGGATCGGCCCGGTGAGCATCATCATCGGGTCGTCGCCGACGACGGCGAACGAGTGGAAGCGCGCCCGCGGGGTCAGCCCCAGCGCGCTCGCACGCTCTTCGCTCATGATGAGCACGGCCGATGCGCCGTCGGTCAGCGGCGACGAGTTGCCGGGCGTGATCTTCCAGTCCAGCTCGGGAAAGCGGGCGGCCAGCGCGTCGGTGCGGAATGCGGGATTCAGCCCGGCGAGTCCCTCGGTCGTCGTGGCGGGACGCACGGTCTCGTCGGGGATGTCGCCGGCCGCCGCACGCCCGGGCACGTCGACGATCTGGCTGTCGAACCGGCCGTGGGTCCAGGCATCCGTCGCCCGGTGATGGGACTCGGCGGCGAAGGTGTCCAATTCCGCCCGGGTGAAGCCCCAGCGCTGCGCGATGAGCTCGGCCGACACGCCCTGGTTCACGAGCCCGTCGGGGTAGCGTGCGCGCAGATCCTCGCTGGGCGCACCGCCCGACGACGATGAGCACTGCGCCGACGAGCCGAGCGGCACGCGGCTCATCGACTCGACCCCGCCGGCGATCACGACGTCGTAGGCGCCGGCGATGACGCCCTGCGCGGCGAAGTGCGCGGCCTGCTGGCTCGAGCCGCACTGCCGGTCGATCGTGGTCGCAGGCACCGTCTCGGCGAAGCCGGCGGCGAGCACGGACTGGCGGGCGATGTTCAGGCTCTGGTCGCCGACCTGGCTGACGCATCCCCAGATCACGTCGTCGATCTGCGTGGATTCCATGCCGTTGCGCTCGAGCAGGGCGCGCAGCATCACGGTGGACAGGTCGACGGGGTGCACTCCGCTGAGAGATCCGCCGGGCTTGCCGCGCCCGACGGGAGTGCGGATGACATCGACGATGACGGCGTGTGACATGGAAGACCTCCTGCTTCCGAGCCTACGGCGCAGTGGGATGCCGCGGCCCGCCGGCCTGCGCCGTACAGTCTCAGTCTGCGCCGGTCTGCGCCGTTTTCTGCGACCGGCTCAGCCGGCGGCCTCTTCGGGGCGGGACGAGACATCGATCGCCGCGGTGTCGGGCGTGTAGCCGGCGACGTGTCGCTCGTCGGCGCCGTTGTAGGCCGACAACGGACGGATCAGCGCGTTGGATGCCTGCTGCTCCATGATGTGCGCGGTCCAGCCGGTGACCCGGGCCGCCACGAACAGCGGGGTGAAGGTCAGCGTGTCGAAGCCGATCAGGTTGTAGGCGGGACCCGACGGGTAGTCGAGATTCGGGTAGATGCCCTTGCGCTCGACGAACTCGTTCTCGAGGGTGGTGTACAGATCCAGCACCTCGGGACGGTCGAAGTGGCCGGCCAGGGTGTCGAGCGCCGCCTTCATGGTCGGCACCCGCGAGTCGCCGCGCTTGTAGACCCGGTGCCCGAAGCCCATGATCTTGCGCTTGGCGGCGAGCGCCTCGTCGAGCCAGGCCGAGACGTTGTCGGCCGAGCCGATCTCGTCGAAGATGTGCAGCACGGCCTCGTTGGCCCCGCCGTGCAGCGGGCCCTTGAGTGCGCCGATCGCACCCACCACCGCCGAGTACAGGTCGCTGAGGGTCGACGCGATCACCCGCGCGGTGAAGGTCGACGCGTTGAACGAGTGCTCGGCGTACAGGATCATCGAGCGGTTGAACGCGTCCACGACGACGTCGTCCGCCTCTTCGCCGAACGTCATCCAGAGGAAGTTCGCCGCGTAGTCGAGATCGTCGCGCGGGGCCACGGCGTCCTGCCCCCGGCGCCGCCGCTGGCCGTACGCCACGATCGCCGGCAGCGCCGCGAACAGGCGCACGCTGCGCTCGAGGTTCTGCTCGGGGGTGCCCACCGCGTCCATGACGTTGGCGATGCCGGCGAGATCGGCCGCGCCGATGACCGACGCGGCGGTGCGGATCTCGTCCATCGGGTGCGCGTCGACCGGGGTCAGGTCGATCGCCTGCCGCACCTCGTCCGTCAGCGCGCGGTGCGCCCGCTCGGTGGCGCGCAGCTCGGCCAGCTGCTCGTCGGTGGGCAGCTCGCCGTGCCACAGCAGGTAGGCGACGGCCTCGAACGGCTGGGTCGCCGCGAGTTCCTGCACGGGGTACCCGCGATACAGCAGCGAGTTCGTGTCGGGGTTGACCTTGCTGATCGCGGTCGCGTCGACGACGACGCCGGCGAGGCCCTTCTTGATGTCCGTGTCGGCCATGGGATCTCCTATCGGGCGATCTGGAAGTTGAAGACGCCGGTGTCGAAGTGGTTGTACGCCTCGTAGTCGACGAGGTCGTACAGGTCGGCGCGATGCTGCATCTCGCCGAGCCTAGTGGTGAGGGCACCCTCGTCGATCAGGGTGTCCAGGGCGCGGCCGGCCGCGCCCATCGCGATGCGCAGCAGCGAGACCGGCCAGATCACGATGTTCACCCCGACGTCCCGCAGCTGGTCGACGGTGAACAGGTCGGACTTGCCGAACTCGGTCATGTTGGCCAGGATCGGCACGTCCACGGCGGCCCGGACGGCGGCGAACTCGTCGAGGGTGCGCATGGCCTCGGGGAAGATCGCGTCGGCTCCGGCATCCACCAGCGCCTTCGCGCGGTCGGTCGCCGACTGCAGGCCCTCGACGGCACGGATGTCGGTGCGCGCCATGATCAGGAAGTTCGGGTCTCTGCGGGCGTCGGCGGCGGCGCGGATCCGCTTGACCGCCGTGTCTTCGTCGACGACGGCCTTGCCGTCGAGGTGGCCGCAGCGTTTGGGGTTGACCTGGTCCTCGATGTGCGTGCCGGCCAGGCCCGCGTCTTCGAGCGTCTGGATCGTGCGCGCCACGTTCATCGGCTCGCCGAACCCGGTGTCGGCGTCGATGATCGCGGGCAGGTCGGTCATCCGGGCGATCTGCTGCCCGCGCCCGGCGACCTCGGTCAGCGTGGTCAGGCCGATGTCGGGCAGGCCCAGGTCGGCACTGAGCACCGCCCCCGAGACGTAGACGCCCTCGAAGCCCTTCTGCTCGATGAGCCGCGCGCTGAGCGGATTGAACGCGCCGGGGAACCGCAGCAGCTCCCCCGACGCGAGCCGCTCCCGGAGCAGCCGCCGCTTCTGGGCGGGCGCGATCTTGCTGTACAGCATCAGAACAGCCCCTTCGGGGCGGGGGCAGCGGCCAGCACGCCGACCTTCGCGACGATCGACAGCTGCTTGACCTCGTCCGCCGACAGCTCCGTCAGGCGCTGCACGAGCTCGAGGAAGCGCTCGATCTCTTCGGGTTCGAGCACGGGCTCGGCCAGCATCCGGAACTTGCGGATGTAGTCCGAGCGGGCGAACGGCCGGGCGCCGAGCGGGTGGGCGTCGGCGACGGCGATCTCTTCGACGATCGTGCCGCCGTCGGCGAACGTGATCTCGACACGGCCGCCGAACGCCTTCTCGTTCGGGTCCTCGGAGTGATAGCGGCGCGTCCACTCCTCGTCCTCGGCGGTCGTGACCTTCTGCCACAGCGCGACGGTGTCGGGGCGCTGCGCGCGCTCGGGCAGGTACGAGTCGACGTGATGCCACGCGCCGTCCTGCAGTGCCACCGTGAAGATGTACGGGATCGAGTGGTCCAGCGTCTCGCGCGACGCGTGCGGGTCGTACTTCTGCGGGTCGTTCGCGCCCGAGCCGATGACGTAATGCGTGTGGTGGCTCGTGTGCAGCACGATCGAGGCGACGTTGTCGGGCGCGAACGCGTCGGGGTGCTCGTTGTGGAGCTTGCGGGCCAGGTCGATCCACGCCTGCGCCTGGTACTCGGCCGAGTGCTCCTTCGTGAACGAGTCGAGGATCGCGCGCTTGGACTCGCCCGCGTCCGGCAGCGGCACGTCGTACGAGGCGTCGGGGCCGTCGAGCATCCAGGCGATCACGCCGTCCTCACCCTCGTAGATGGGGCTCGGGCTGGTCTCGCCGCGCATCGCGCGGTCGACGGCCTCGATCGCCATCTTGCCGGCGAACGCGGGCGCGTGCGCCTTCCAGGTCGAGATCTCGCCTTTGCGCGACTGCCGGGTCGCGGTGGTGGTGTGCAGCGCCTGGCCGACGGCCTGGTAGATCGTCTCGACCGGCAGGTCGAGCAGGGTGCCGATGCCGGCGGCCGCCGACGGGCCGAGGTGGGCGACGTGGTCGATCTTGTGCTTGTGCAGACTGATCGCGCGTACGAGGTCGATCTGGATCTCATAACCGGTCGCGATCGCGCGGGCCACGGCCGCGCCGTCCTTGCCCGCATGCTGGGCGACGGCCAGGATCGGCGGGATGTTGTCGCCGGGGTGCGAGTACTCGGCGGCGAGGAACGTGTCGTGGTAGTCGAGTTCGCGCACCGCGACCCCGTTGGCCCAGGCGGCCCACTCCGGGCTCGTGCGCCGCTCGAGCGGGCAGCCGAAGACCGTGGAGCCGTCGCCCGAGATCGACACGGCGTGGTCGAGGGCCTGCTGGCGCGCAGCGCTCACGGGCGCGCGGGTGAGGGATGCCGCGGCCACGGCCGCGTTGTCGATGATCCGGTTGACGATCATCTCGACGACGTCATCGTCGACGGGGATCGGATCGGCCGCGACCTCGGCGATCTTCCACGCGAGCTGGTCCTCGCGGGGCAGGTCCTCGTCGCTGCGGTGGACGCGGACGTGATGTGTGACGGTCATGCTGCTCCTTGGTGGGAATCGACGGAGTCGAGGATGCTCTCGAGGGCGTTGTACAGATGCAGATGTGTGGCGTGGGCGGCGCGCTCGGCGTCCCGGTCGGCGATCGCACGCGCGATGGCGCGATGCTCGGCGACCGCGGCGGCGAGGCGTTCGGGGTTCTCACGTGCCAGGCGCCGCACCCGCACGAGGTGCGCGCGGACGGTCCGCAGGGCCGAGGTGAGGTAGTCGTTGGATGCCGAGGCGTCGAGTTCGGCGTCGAACCGAGCGAACAGGTCATCGTGCGTGGGGATCGCGTCGACCTCGTCGAGCCGCAGACGGTCGAAGCCGTCCGCCAGGGCCGCGAAGGCCGCGGCATCCCCCCGCTGCGCGGCCAGGCGCGCGGCGGTCTCTTCCAGCGCGCGGCGCACTTCGAACAGCTCGCGGATGTCGTCGGCGTCGATCTCGCTGACCGTGGTCACGCGCGGGGACTGCTGCACGACCAGGCCGTCGGCGGCGAGGCGGCCGAGGGCCTCGCGCAGCGGCGTGCGGCTCACGCCCAGCCGGGACGCCTGCTCGACCTCGCCGAGCACGGCGCCCGGAGCCAGCGCCCCCGACTGGATCTCGTCGAGCAGCGTCCGGTAGGCCCGATCGCTCGCGCGCATGGGCACCTCCGTTCCGCGGGTCCGTGCTCAGTGTATACATACCGGGCACGGCTCGTGCAAAACGGGTCGGCAAGAGGATGCGTCGGTATACATTCCCCCGAGGGCGCGACATCCCGTAGACGCAGGAATCGGCATCCTGCCCCACAGGAGGTGAGGCAGGATGCCGATTCCCGGCGGATCGGGTCAGGCCGGCGTGGGCTGACGCTCCGCGTCGGACGCGAGCGCTTCGGGCGCCTCGTCCTCGTCGCTGTCGTCGTGGAAGGGCAGGCCCTCGCGCGGCGCGTTGTAGAGGTCGAGGTCCAGGATGCCCTCGCGCTTGGCGACCAGCGTCGGCACGAGCGCCTGGCCGGCGACGTTGATCGCCGTGCGGCCCATGTCGAGGATCGGGTCGATCGCCAGCAGCAGTCCGACGCCCTCGAGCGGCAGGCCCAGCGTCGACAGGGTGAGCGTGAGCATCACGGTCGCGCCGGTGGTGCCGGCCGTCGCGGCCGATCCGAACACGGCGACCACGACGATCAGGATGTACTGGATCGGCGAGAGCGCGATGCCGAAGAACTGCGCGACGAAGATCGCCGCGATGGCGGGGTAGATGGCCGCGCAGCCGTCCATCTTCGTGGTGGCCCCGAACGGCACGGCGAACGAGGCGTACGACCGCGGCACGCCGAGGTTGCGCTCGGCGACGCGCTCGGTGACCGGCAGCGTGCCGATCGACGAGCGGCTCACGAAGCCCAGCTGCACGGCGGGCCACACGCCCGAGTAGTACTGCTTGACCGACAGGCCGTGCGCCTTGACCAGGATCGGGTACACGACGAACAGCACGAGCAGCAGGCCCGCGTACACCGCGACGACGAACCAGATGAGCGAGGCGAGCTTGTCGGTGCCGTACTGGATCACGGCGTTCGCGATCAGGCCCAGGGTGCCGATCGGCGCGATGCGGATGATCCACCACAGCACGCGCTGGATCACCTTCAGGAACGACTCCACGAACGCCAGGAACGGCTCGGCCTTGCGCCCGGCCTTGAGCGCGGCGATGCCGATGACGGCCGAGACGACGATGACCTGCAGGATGTTGAATCCGACCGCCGAGCTCACGCTGTCGCCGGCGACCTGGCTCGAGACCTGCAGCCCGAGCACGTTCTGCGGGATGAGCCCGATGAGGAAGTTCCACCACGTGCCCACGGTGTGCGGGGCGCTGGTCTGCAATCCGTCGCCGGCGCGGGCGCCGGGCTGGATCACGAGGCCCAGCACGATGCCGATCGAGACGGCGATGAATGCGGTGATGGCGAACCACAGCAGGGTCTGGCCCGCCAGCCGCGCGGCATTGCGCACACGGCGCAGGTTCGAGATGCTCGCGACGATCGCCGCGAAGATCAGGGGTACGACGGCCGCCTTCAGCAGCGTGACGTACGACGAGCCGATCACGCCGACCGTGGCGGCGAGCCCGTTCGGGTTGCCCGCGCTGTCGGGGCCGATCGACAGCGCCCACAGGCCGAGCGCGATGCCGAGGACGAGGGCGACGAGGATCTGGAAGCCGAAGTTCGTCAGCAGCCGGCGTACGGGGCCGCGCTGCGCGCGCTCGGCGTCGCGCGATGCTGTCTGGGTGGTCATGGGGTTCCGTTTCTGGGAGTCCGCTGGGATGACACGATGCTAGGGATGATCGGATGCCTCGTGCCCGGCTGTGACGATTCGTGTCGTCATCGGGGGTAACAGTGGAGTCCGCAAATTCATGGTTTTCTTTGTTCACAAGTTTGTGAAACCGGCGTATTCTCGCGTCTCATGAGCACAGTGATCGACACCCGCGACCTGCACAAGCACTACGGTCGCGTCCATGCGCTCGACGGCCTCGACCTGCGCGTCGAGTCCGGCCAGGTGCACGGCTTCCTCGGCCCGAACGGCGCGGGCAAGACCACGACGATCCGCACCCTGCTGGGCCTTGCACGCAAGACCGCCGGCGAGGCATCCGTGTTCGGCATGGACCCGTGGAAGCGCACCGTCGCCATCCACCGTCGCACCGCCTATGTGCCCGGCGACGTGAGCGTCTGGCCGAACCTCTCCGGTGGTGAGGCGATCGATCTGCTCGCGCGCCTGCGCGGGGCGGCGCGGACCGATCGCGGCTACCGCGCCGAACGCGACCGGCTCACCGAGGCGTTCCAGTTCGACCCGCGCAAGAAGGGCCGCAGCTATTCGAAGGGCAACCGGCAGAAGGTCGCGCTCATCGCGGCGTTCGCCGTGCCCGCCGACCTCTACATCCTCGACGAGCCGACCAGCGGCCTGGACCCTCTGATGTCGGTGATCTTCCACCGCGAAGTGGAACGGCTGAAGGATGCCGGGGCCACCGTCCTGCTGTCGAGCCACATCCTCTCGGAGGTCGAGCAGCTGTGCGACCGCATCTCGATCATCCGCGCGGGCAAGGTCGTCGAGTCCGGGACCCTGTCCGAACTGCGCCACCTCACCCGCACCGAGGTGTCGTTCGTCGCCGACGGTCTCACTCCCGAGCGACTCGCCGCCATCCCCGGTGCCCACGATGCGGCCGTGCAGGCAGGGCGCGCCCGGTTCACGGTCGACAGCGATCAGATCGCGCTGGCCCTTCCCGCGGTCGCCGCGATCGGCGCCGAGGGGCTGCGCGTGGCGCCGCCCTCGCTCGAAGAGCTGTTCCTGCGGCACTACGGCGACGACCTCGCCGAGCTCGAGACGGCAGAGGCGGGGCAGAGCCGATGAGGAGGTTCGCCGCGCTCCTGCGCCAGCGCGTGCGGCGCGACTGGTTCCAGCTGCTGCTGTGGATCGTCGGCACCGCCCTGATGGCATACGCCGGGTATGCCGGGGTGACCCAGTCGTACAGCACGCCGACGGACCGGCACAACATCCTGGTGGCCGCACTGGCGAACCCGGTCATCCTGATGTTCCGGGGACTGCCGTCGGGCACGAGCGAGGGCGCTTTCCTCGCGTTCGAGGTGCTGCCGTGGCTCGCGATCCTCGCCGCACTCATGACGACGTTCCTCGCCGTGCGGCACACGCGCACCGACGAAGAGTCGGGCCGCGCCGAGCTGCTGTCGGCGACGCCGGCGGGCCGCACGATGCCGACGGTGGCGACGATCGCGCACGGCGTGCTGGCCAATGTCGTGCTGGCCGTGCTGTCGGCGCTCGCGCTCGTGTCGACCGGCCTGGATCCGGTGGGGTGCTGGGTGGCGGGGGCTGCGGCCGGGGCGACCGGCATCGCCTTCTTGGGCATCGGCCTGGTCGCCGCGCAGCTCATGCGCACGTCGCGGGCCGCGAACTCGCTCACGATCTGGGTGCTGGTGGCCACGTTCCTGGTGCGCGGCATCGGGAACGCGGCCGGCACGCCCAGCGACGACCTGACCAGCATGGACAGCATGGGCCTGGCTTGGGTCTCGCCGTTCGCCTGGGCCGAGCAGTCCCGTCCCTTCGACACGAACGACTGGTGGCCGATCGTGCTGAGCCTGGCCGTCGGGCTCGTGCTGGCGATCGGGGCGACCTGGCTGCAGTCGGTGCGCGACATGGGCGCGGGATTCTTCGCCGGGCGGGCGGGACGCGCGCACGCGCGACCCGCGCTCTCGTCGTCGCACGCGCTCGTGTGGCGCCTGGCCTCGGGCTCGATCGTCGGCTGGGCCGTGGGCGGGGCGATCGTGGGGATCCTCGCGACGACGCTCGGCAGCCTCGTCGACCAGATCTCCGGCGACAACCCGGCGGTGGCGCAGATCCTCGAAAAACTCGCCCAGGGCGGGTCGCTCGAGGAGTCAGTGGTCACGATCTTCTTCACGATGCTCGGCATCGTCGCCGCCTGCTGTGCGGTGCAGACAGTGGCCCGTGCCCGCCAGGAAGAGGCGCACGGTACGGCCGAGCCGGTGCTGGCCGCCGCCGTGGGCAGGGTGCGCTGGCTCGTGGACTACATCCTGGTGGCGACGTTCGCGGTGCTCATCGTCGTGGTCGCCGCGGTGCTGGCCGCGTTCGTGGGCATCGCCTCGCAGAACGGCGCGGCGCAGCTGTACCGGGCATCGCTGGTCACCGGCGCCGGCGAGTTCGTCGCAGCATCCGTGTTCACCGTCATCACCGCGCTCGTGTTCGTGCTGCTGCCCCGTGCGACGATCGGCATCGGCTGGGCCTTGCTGCTGGTGGCGACCATGCTCGGCATGTTCGGACCGCTGTTCGGCATGCCCGAGTGGACCACCCGGCTCTCACCGTTCGGCGTGACGCCGATCATCTCGGGCGGCGACGTCGACGCGCGCGGGCTGTGGTGGCTCGTCGCGATCGTCGTCGTCGGGGCCGCGGCATCCCTCGTCCTGCAGCGGCGCCGCCAGCTCGCGGCCGACGGATAGCCCGGCCGGATAGATTCAGAGCGATGACCGAGCACCGCGCGATCGAAGCCGCCGAGCAGGCCGCTGCCGTCATGAGCATGGCGGGCATGCCCCGCATGCCCGCGCGCGTGCTGATGGCGCTGCTCGCCGCGCCCGCCGAAGGGTACACGGCCGCCGACCTGCGCGAACGTCTCGGGGTCAGTGCTGCGGCCGTGTCGGGCGCGGTGCGGTACCTGCAGACGCTGCATTTCATCCGCCGGCGCTCGCTGCCGGGGCACCGGCGGGAACGGTTCGAGATGGTCTCGGACTCGTGGTTCGGGGTGATGACGGCGAACGCGCCGGTCTACCTGCGGCTCGCGGAGCTGATCGACACGATCCGCACGGAGCAGGAGGAGCGGGATGCCGGGGTGCACGCGGCCGAGATGTCGGCGTTCCTGCGCTTCATGGCGCGGCGGATGCCGGAGCTCGTGCAGGAGTGGGAGTCCGAGCGCGCCGCGCTCGAGGAGTGAGCGTTCTGGAACGGCCGCGGCCGCTGGACTTCAACCTGTAACAACAGGTACACTCACCTGTAATTACAGGCCGTGCGTTGACGCGCTCGACGACAGGACACCGATGCCCGAGTTCCACACTCCGCCGATCTCGCCCATGGCGATCGCATTCGACGCCGACGCGCTCACCCTCTCGCCCGAGGGCCCCACGCTGACCCGCCGCATGTCGGACCTCGAAGGCCTGTTCCGCGACGGCGACGCGTGGGCCGCGGCAGCCGCCGGCGACGACCCGGTGGTCTACACGGTCACCAGCTCTCCGGTGCCCGAGATCGACCGCGAGCTGCCCCAGTCGATCACGACGATCATGCCCGGCGACACCTCGGGCGAGCTGTGGATGACCAAGGGGCACCAGCACCCGAACCACCAGGGCGAGATCTACCTCGCACTGAGCGGTCGGGGTGGGCTGCTGATGTTCGACGGCGAGCGCACCGAGTGGCTCGACATGCTCCCCGGCACGATCGGCTACATCCCGCCGGGGTGGGCCCACCGCTCGGTGAACACCGGCGATGAGCCGTACGCGTTCCTCGCCGTCTACCCGGGCGGCGCCGGCCACGACTACGGCTGGGTCCTCGAGCACGGCATGGGCTCGAGGGCGCTGCGCACCGCCGACGGCGGCTTCGAGCTGCGCCCGTACTCCGACTGAATCGACGCCGGCCATGATCATCGCGCACGACCTCGGCACGACCGGCAACAAGGCGTCGCTGCATCACGACGACGGCCGGATCGTGGCATCCGTCACCGTGCCGTACCCGGCGCGCTTCGCCGCCGGCGGCGTCGCCGAGCAGGACCCGCACGACTGGTGGGCCGCGGTCGTCACGGCGACCCGTGACCTGATGGCGCGCACAGCCACGACGCCCGGCGAGGTCGCGGGCCTGGTCGTCAGCGGCCAGATGATGGGTGCCGTGCTCCTCGACGCCGATGGCCAGCCGGCACGGCCCGCCATCATCTGGGCCGACACGCGCTCGGGCGCCCAGCAGCGCGAGCTCGAGCAGGCGCTCGGCGCCGAACACGCCTACCGCGTGCTCGGCCATCGGCTGAACCCCACGTACTCGGTCGAGAAGATCATGTGGGTGCGCGACAATGAGCCCGGCGTGTGGGAGCGCGTGCGGCGGATCTGCGTCGCCAAGGACTACATCGTGCTGCGCCTGACCGGTCGGCTCGCGACCGACCCCTCCGACGCCTCGGGAACGAACGCCTATGACCAGCGGACGGGAGACTGGTCGGACGAGGTGCTCGCCGCGGCACGACTGGACCGGTCGCTGTTCCCCGAGATCCTCGCGTCCACCGCGATCGCGGGCACCTTGACGGATGCCGCCGCCACCGCACTCGGATTGCACAAGGGCGTGCGGGTCGTGATGGGGGGCGGCGACGGACCGCTCGCCGCCGTCGGCTCCGGGATCGTGGCGCCCGAGGACGGCGCCTACGTGTCGCTCGGCACGAGCTCGTGGATCTCGTTCGCGAGCCTCGCGCCGCTGCACGACCCGGCGATGCGCACGTTCACGTTCGACAACGTCGTCCCCGACGCGTTCGTGCCGACCGCGACGATGCAGGCCGGCGGCGCGTCGTTGCAGTGGATCGCCGAGGCGCTCGCCTCGGATCCCGCGCATCCCGAGACGGCGCGGCTGACCGCCGAGGCCGCAAGCGCGCTCGACACCGAGGACCTGTACTTCCTGCCGTATCTGCTCGGCGAACGCTCGCCGATGTGGGATCCCGACGCGCGGGGCGCCTTCGTCGGCATCGGCCGGCACCACACCCGGGCCCATCTCGTGCGGGCGGTGCTCGAGGGCGTCGCATTCAACCTGCTCACCTGCATCCACGCGTTCCGCGAGTCAGGCGCAGTCATCGACCGCATCGACGCCGTCGGCGGCGGCGCGCAGAGCGACGCGCTATTGGACATCCTCGCCGACGTCTGGGGGGTGCCGGTGCGTCGCCGGACGATCGTCGAGGAGGCGAACAGTCTGGGCGCGGCGGTCACCGGCGCCGTCGGCCTCGGGCTCGCCGACTTCTCGGCCGCGCGCGCACTCAGCGAGGTGACGGCGGAGTTCGCCCCCGACGCCGCGCGCCACGCCGTCTACGCGCAGCGGCACGCCCGGTTCAGCGAGGCGTACACGGCACTCGCGCCGTGGTTCGCGGGGAGGCCGCGCTGATGGGCACGATCCTCGTCACGAGCCGCTCCTTCTCGGGCGGCGACCTCGATCTCGTCGACCGTGCCGAGCGGGCCGGGCATCGCATCCTCCGCGGTCCCGCGCACCACGACCTGCACGAGCTGAGCGCACTGCTGCCCGACGCCGACGCGTGGATCGCGGGGACCGGGCCGATCACCGACGAGCACCTCGGCGCCGCGCCGAACCTCAAGGTCATCGCACGCTACGGCGTCGGCGTCGAAGCGGTCGACCTCGATGCCGCGCAGCGCCGCGGCATCCCCGTCACCAACACCCCGGGGGCGAACGCCCACGCGGTCGCCGACCACGCGGTCGGGCTCATGCTCGCCGCACTCCGGTACATCCCCGACGGCGATCGCCGCGTGCGGGAGGGCGACTGGACCGTGCGCCGGGGGCGGGAACTGGGCGCCGCGACCGTCGGCATCGTGGGGTTCGGTCGCATCGGCCAGGGTGTCGCGAAGCGACTGAGCGGCTTCGGGGCGCGCATCCTCGCCGCCGACCCCTTCCTGCCGCGTGACGCGGTCATCGCGGCCGGCGCCGAGCCGGTCGGGCTGGACGACCTCTTCCGGTCGACCGACGTGATCACGCTGCACGCCCCGGGCGGGCAGCTGCTCGTCGACGAGGAGCGCCTGGCGGCCGTCCGCCCCGGCACCGTCCTGGTGAACACCGCACGCCCCGACCTGATCGACGAGTTCGCCGTCGCACGCGCCCTGCGCGACCACGTGCTCGCCGCCTACGCCGCCGACACGCTCGACGGCGACACCGCCGCAGGCAGCAGCCCCCTGCTGGCCCGCCAGCTCGCCGACCGGGTGACGGTCACGCCGCACCTGGGCGCGCAGACCACCCAGGCCGTCGACAACATGGGACGTCAGTCGCTCGACGACGTCATCGCCGTGCTCAGGGGCGACGCGCCCGCCCACCCCGTCATCCGCGAGGAGAGATCATGACCGCGACCCCGTCCGCCGACTACATGGGCTTCGTGGGCGTGACCACCGGATCGTCGTCGATCATGAAGGTGTTCCCGCTGTGGGCCGACATCCTGAACCTGCCGACCCGCACCCTCGTCGGCCACGACCTGCCGATGGACGCCGATCCGGCCCGGTACCGGGCGATGGTGGAGCAGATCCGCGACGACCCGCACCACCGTGGCGCGCTGGTCACGACGCACAAGATGAACGTCTATGCCGCGGCATCCGACCTCTTCGACGAGCTCGACCCGTTCGCGGTGTCGTGCTCGGAGATCTCGAGCATCTCGCAGCGCGGCGCACGCATGATCGGGCGCGCGAAGGACCCGATCACGGTCGATCTCGCCCTGAACGACTTCCTGCCCGCCGATCACTTCGCGCGCACCGGCGCGCAGGTCGTGATCCTCGGCGCCGGCGGCTCGGGCACGGCGCTCAGCTGGGCTCTGGCCGAGCGCGACGACGTGCCGTCGAAGGTGGTCGTGACCGCGCGCAGCGAGGCGAAGCTCGAGCACCTGCGGCGGGTCCACCGCGAGCACGGCACGCCCGAAGGGCTCATCGACTACGTGCGCACGCCGACGCCGGCCGACGCCGACGCGCTCGTGGCCGCCGCTGCGCCCGGCTCGGTCGTCGCCAACGCGACGGGCCTGGGCAAGGACCGCCCGGGCTCGCCCCTCACCGACGCCGTCGTCTTTCCCGAGGGCGGGTACGCCTGGGAGTTCAACTACCGCGGTTCGCTCGAGTTCCTGCACCAGGCCCGCGCGCAGCAGGCGTCGCGGTCGCTGCACGTCGTCGACGGCTGGCGGTATTTCATCCACGGGTGGTCGCAGGTGGTCGCCGACGTCTTCGAACTGGACCTGACGCCCGACGTCGTCGAGCGCCTCGCCGAAGCCGCGGAATCGGTGCGCTGATGCCCGTCGTCCGCACGGTCCTCGGCGACGTCGACCCGGCGACGCTGGGCCGAGTGGACTACCACGAACACCTCTTCCAGGTCACACCGCTGCTGCCCGGCGACGAGCTCGACGACGAGCACGCATCCGGCCGCGAGGCCGCGCTGCTGCAGCAGAGCGGCTTCGAGGCGATGGTGGATGCCACGCCCTTCGGCCTCGGGCGCGACCCGGCCGCGACCGCCCGGATCAGCCGGACGAGCCGTCTGCACGTCGTGGCCACCACGGGCCGCCATCGGGAGGCGCACTACGACGCGTCGCACCCGACGCGGTCGCACGACGCCGATGCGCTCGCGGCGATGTTCACCCGCGACATCGGTGAAGGGATGCCGCGACACGACGACGATCCGACCGGACCCCGCGCGGCTGCACCCGATGGCGCACCTGTACGTGCCGGCATGCTCAAGGGCGGCGTCGACTACTGGCGCATCGGCGCTTTCGAGCGGACGACCCTGCGCGCACTGGCTGTCGCCCACCGCAGCACGGGCGCCCCGATCATGGTGCACCTCGAGTTCTGCACGGCCGCGCACGAGGTTCTGGACCTGCTCGCAGCAGAGGGCGTGGCATCCGACCGCGTCGTCCTGGCGCACGCGGACCGCGATCCCGACCCGGGGCTGCACGCCTCGCTCGCGCAGCGCGGAGCGTACCTCGGGTACGACGGGTTCGCCCGTCCGCGCACGCGATCGGATGCCGAGCTGCTCGCCCTGACCGCGGCCGTGCTGGATCAGGGCGCCGGCCAGAGGATCGTTCTCGGCGGGGACGTCGCCCGGCGCACGAGGTACATCGCCTACGGGGGGATGCCCGGCCTCGCCTATCTCGGCCAGCGGTACATCCCGCGCCTTCGCCGGCTCGTCGGCGACGACGCCGTCGACCGGATGCTGGTCGACAACCCCGCGCGGCTGCTCACGCTCTCGGCCTGACGGCAGAAGGGGCTCTGCGCCACCGGCGCAGAGCCCCCTTCTGTCAGCGGGTCACTGGTAGAGGACCGCGGCGATCTTCGGGTCGTCGATGTTGGTCTTGTCGTACCAGTACGAGCCGGTGTCGTAGAACTTGTCGATCTTCTCGCCCTTGGCGGCGGCCACGGCCGACTGCACCGTGCGCTTGCCGATGCCGATCGGGTCCTGCGTGATGGCGCCGGCCATCGTGCCGTCCTTGATCGCGTTGATCTGCGCCTCACCGGAGTCGAAGCCGACGATCGTGATCTTGCCCTTGGGCAGGTTCAGCTCCTTGACCGCGTCGACGACGCCGATGGCCGAGCCCTCGTTGGTGCCGTAGATCCCCTTGAGGTTCGGGTGGGCGGCGATCATGGCCTTGGCGATGTCGGCCGACTTCAGGTGGTCGCCGTCGCCGTACTGGATGTCGACGATCTTGATGTCGGGGAAGTCCGCCTTGATCTTGTCGACGAAGCCGTCACGGCGCTCGACACCCGTCGAGTTGATCTGCGAGTGGCCGACGATCGCGACCTCGCCCTTGCCGCCGATGAGGTCGGCCATGTGCTCGGCGGCGAGCCCGCCGGCGACCTTGCTGTCGGTCGCGGCCAGGCTCAGCCCCACGTCGCCGTTGCAGGGCGCGTCGAAGTACACCACGGGGATGTTCTTCGCCTTGGCCTGACCCAGCGGTGCCACACAGGCCTCGGGGTCGAGGGCCGCGTAGCCGATCGCGGCCGGGCTCTTGTCGATGGCGGTGGTGAGCATCTCGAGCTGCTGGGCGACCTGCGTCTCGTCGGCCGGGCCGTCGAACGACACCGTCACGCCGAGCTCTTTGGCCTCCTGCTCAGCACCCTTCTTGACGGCCTGCCAGAACTGGTGCTGGAAGCCCTTCGAGACGAGGGCGATGTACATCCCGTCGCCGCCGCCGTTGCCTGCGTCGTTGCCGGTGCCGCTCGCGCACCCGGCCATGGCCAGCGCCGCCGCGGCGACAACGGCCGCGAATGCGGTCTTCTTGCCGAATCTCATGGAAACTCCGTTGTTCTGTGTGTGCAGGTCAACAGCCTGCGATGTGGACATTCCGGTGTGGTGTGCCGATGCGGATCGCTCCGCGGGTTCGGCGCGCTCAGCGCGCGTCGATCGGGCGGCGGCAGGCACGGGTTCGGCCGCCGCCCGAGAACTCAGGACCGCTGGCGGTTGCGCAGCGAGTCGAAGAACACGGCGACCAGCACGACGATGCCGACGACGATGTTCTGCCATTCGGTCTGGATCGACATGATCCGCAGGCCGTTGACGAGCACGCTCATGATGAGCGCGCCGATCACGGTGCCGAGGATCGTGCCCCGGCCGCCGAGCAGCGACGTGCCGCCGATGATCACCGCGGCGATCGCCTGCAGCTCGTATCCCATGCCGATCTGGGGCTGGGCCGAGCCCAGCCGGGACGCGATGACGACACCGGCGACGCCGGTGAAGGCTCCGGCGAACATGTAGACGAAGATCGTCCAGCGCTTCGTGTTGACACCCGACAGGCGCGTCGCCTCCTCGTTCGAGCCGATCGCGAACGTGTAGCGGCCGAGCAGGGTCTTCGACAGCACGAGGGCTGCGATGACGGCCAGCACGCCGGTGATCAGCACGGCGTTGGGCAGACCCGGGATCAGCGTCCCGAGGGCGATCTGCTGGAAGCCGGTGTCGGCGGAGAAGTAGATCGGGGCCACGCCTGAGATCACGAGGGCGAGGCCGCCCGCGATCATCATCATCGCGAGCGTCGCGATGAACGGCGGCAGCCGGAGGATCGTGATGTTCAGGCCGTTGATCAGCCCCATCGCCACACCGGTGGCGATGCCCCCGATCACGCCCATCCACGTCGGCATCCCGAGTTTCGTCACGAACACCGCCGTCATGACCGCGCACAGCGCCATCCCGGTGCCGATCGACAGATCGATGCCCGCGGTGATGATCACGAAGGTCGTGCCGAGGGCCAGGATGCCGATGACCGCCGTCGCCAGCAGCACGGTCGAGATGTTGCTCCAGGTGAAGAAGCTGCGGCTGGCGATCGAGAAGAACACGACCAGCACCAGCAGCGTGCCGAACGCGAGCGACTGCTGGAACTGTCGCCTCAGGAACGCGCCGATGTCGCGCTTGTCGGTGTTCTCGGCGATCGCCTGCTGGACGACCGTCGTGGTCGATCCGGACTGCTTCGTCGTGCTCATTCGTCTTCCTCCCCGTGGGCTGCGAGGTGCATGATCTTCTCCTGGCTGGCTTCCTCGTTGCGGAGCACCCCGGCGATCCGTCCGTTCGCGAACACGGCGATGCGGTTCGCGACACGCAGGATCTCGGGCAGCTCCGACGAGATGACGATGATGGACTTGCCCGCGTCCGCGAGCTGCTGCATCAGGCGGTAGATCTCTTCTTTCGCGCCGATGTCGATGCCGCGGGTCGGCTCGTCGAAGATGAGGACGTCGCAGTCGCGCATCAGCCAGCGCGCGATCACGACCTTCTGCTGGTTGCCGCCGGACAGGAGCTTGACGACCTGGTTGACCGAGGGGGTCTTCACGCGCAGCTGCTGCACGTAATCCTTGGTGCGGTTCTTCGCCTTGCCGTCGCCCATCCAGCCCAACGCGTTGGCGTACGAACCGAGCGAGGCGAGAACGGTGTTGAAGGTCACGTCCTGCTCGAGCATCAGCCCGAGCAGCTTGCGGTCTTCGGAGAGGTAGCCGATGCCGCGCTTGACCGCGTCCTCGGGCTGGCGGATGCGCACTTCGCGCCCCGCGACCGAGATCCTGCCGCCGTCGCGCGGGTCGGCGCCGATCACCGCACGGGCCGTCTCGGTCCGCCCCGCGCCCATCAGGCCGGCGAATCCGAGGATCTCACCCTTGTACAGCTGGAACGACACGTCCTTCAGAAGGGTCTTGGTCGACAGGCCGTCCACCTCGAGCACGACCGGCACATCGACGTATTCGCGCGCCGTGGGGCGGGCGCCCTCTTCGATCTGGCGGCCGACCATCATCTCGATGATCTGCGAGACGTTGATCTCGCTCTTCTCGAGCGATCCGATGTATGTGCCGTCGCGCAGCACGGTCACCCGGTCGGCCAGTCGGCGCAGCTCGTCCATCCGGTGCGAGATGTAGACGATCCCGGTGCCCCGCGCGCGCAGCTGCTCGATGAGCGTGAACAGCGTCTCGACCTCGCTGTCGGTGAGCGCCGAGGTGGGCTCGTCCATGATCAGGACCTTGGCGTCGAACGACAGAGCCTTGGCGATCTCGACCATCTGCTGCTTGGCGACGGTGAGCTCTCCGACCTTCTGGCGCGGGTCGAGTCCGATCTCGAGCCGCTCGAGCAGCTCGGCGGTCTGCTTGTTCAGCCGGCGCTCGGACAGAAGACCGCCGGACAGAGGCTCGCGTCCGATGAAGATGTTCTGCGCGACCGTGAGGTCGGGCATGAGATTCATCTCCTGGTGGATGATCGTGATCCCCAGCTGCTGCGCCTGCAGCGGCCCGGTCAGCTCGACCTCTTCGCCAGCGAAGACGATGCGGCCCTCGTCCTTCGTGTAGATGCCCGAAAGGATCTTCATGAGCGTCGACTTGCCGGCGCCGTTCTCGCCGACGAGCACCAGCACCTCGCCGGAGCGCACCTCGAGATGCACGTCCTTGAGTGCCTGCACGCCGGGAAAGCCCTTGCTGATGCCCTCCACTGTGAGGATCGGGTCGCTCACTCTCTCACCTGCTTCCTTGGAGGTCGGGATGATTCCACTTTTTGGAATCCATTTCAAACATCGGACCAATTGTGCCGTCACATCGACCGCGACGCAAGTTGTATCTAAATGTATCTAATGACCCGAAGGATCGCGATGCCTGTAATAACATCTTGATCACGAATGCGCGCGAACCTCGCGCGCGGGAAGGCGGATCATGCTCGTCGGCGCACACGCCCTGGTGTTCAGCGGGACCTTCGACGAGGCGGGCCTGCTCCGCTCGATCGCCGGCGTCAAGAACGCGGGGTTCGACCTCATCGAGATCCCCCTGATGGACGTGGACGGTTTCGACTCCGCCATGGCGGCCCGGATGCTGCGCGACCACGACCTCGCCGTGACGTCGTCGCTGGGCCTGACCGCCGACACCGATCTGACCAGCGAGGATCCGGCCGTGGTGGCAGCCGGAGAGGCGATGCTGGAGCGCTGCCTCGACCATGTCGCGACCATGGGAGGCGAGGTCCTGTGCGGCGTCATCCACTCGGCGATGCGCAAGTACGCGGCGCCCACGACGACGCGTGGCATCGCCAACAGTCAGGCTGCCATCGCACGGCTCGCCGAGAAGGCGGCGGCCCGCGGCATCCGGCTCTCGCTCGAAGTCGTCAACCGCTATGAGTCCAATGTCTTCAACACGGGCCGCGGTGCGCTGGACTTCGTCTCGGGCATCGGTCGCGACGACGTCTCGGTGCACCTGGACACGTACCACATGAACATCGAGGAGTCGGACATGTTCCAGCCCGTCCACGACGTGGCCGGGGCGGGCCGACTCGGCTACGTGCACATCGGCGAGAGCCATCGCGGCTATCTCGGCACCGGCAGTGTCGACTTCGGCTCGTTCTTCCGCGCGCTGCACGACGTGGCCTACGACGGCCCCGTCGTCTTCGAGTCGTTCTCTTCGGCGGTGGTCAGCGCGGAACTGAGCAACACCCTCGGAATCTGGCGCAACCTCTGGCAGGACTCCGACGACCTCGCCGCGCACGCCAACCGCTTCATCCGGGACGGGCTGCACGCCGTGAAGACGATCGACCTCCACTGAGGATCGAACGGGCTGCGCCGTGCACATCCTCGTCTTCACCATGGCGCGGTGGGTCAGGAGGGGGTGAGTCCCGCGTCGGCGAGCTCGCGCCAGAGCTCGTCGGGGATGGGCAGGGCGGCATACTCCGAGTTCTGCCGCAGCTGGTCCGGTCGGCTGCCGCCGACGACCACGGAGTGCACCGCGTGTGCCTGCAGCGGGTACTGGATCGCCGCGGCCGGCAGCGGGACGTCGTGGGCGCGGCAGACCTCGGCGATGCGCACGAGACGCTCCCACAACTCGTCGGGAAGGTGACCGTATTCGTACCGGCCGTCTCGGCGCGGCTCGCTCTGGGCGAGCAGGCCGGAGTTGAACACGGATGCCGCGACCACGCCGGTGCCGCGCTCGTCGCACGCCGGCAGCACGTCCACGGCCGCGGGCTGCTCGAGCAGCGTGTAGCGCCCGGCCACCATGACGAGGTCCAGGTCGGCCTGCCGTACCGAGACGGCGAGCGCATCCGACACCATCGACCCGATGCCCACCGCACGCACCTCCCCGGCGGCGCGCAGCGCCTCGAGCGCGGGAAAGGCCTCGGCGAGCGCAAGCTGAAGGTCGTGGCGCTCCGGATCGTGCAGGTAGAGGATGTCGATCCGCTCGATGCCGAGCCGCTCGCGCGATTCGTCCAGACTCGCCCGAATGCCGGCATCCGAGAAGTCCCACACGCGCTGCAGCTCGTCGGGGACGTGGAAGTCATTGGCCGTGTCCAGGCCGCCCGCAAAGTCCGGATTCGGGCGCAGCAGCCGCCCGACCTTGGTCGAGAGCACGTAGTCGTCGCGCGGCTTGGTCCGCAGGAATGCGCCCAGCCGTCGCTCCGACAGGCCCAGTCCGTAGTGCGGCGCCGTGTCGTAGTACCTCACGCCCGAGTCCCACGCGGCCTCCAGCACCGCCCACGCCGCGTCGTCGTCGAGCGGACGGAACAGATTGCCGACGTTGGCCGCGCCGTATCCGAGGGCCGGCAGCTCAGGCGACGGCATGCGCGCCCGTCCAGGTGTAGTCCGCGATGCTCTCGGCCTTCATCTCCATGCCCGTCCCGGGTGCGATCGGCGGCATGTACGATCCGCTGCGGATGACGGTGGGGACGACGAAGTGCTCGTGCAGGTGGTCGACGTACTCGATCATTCGCCCCTCGACGGATCCGCTGACCGCGACGAAGTCGAACATCGACAGGTGCTGCACCGCTTCGCACAGCCCGACACCGCCGGCGTGCGGGCAGACGGGCACGCCGAACTTGGCTGCCAGCAGGAGATTGGCGATGTTCTCGTTCACGCCCGCAACGCGCGAGGCGTCGATCTGCATCACCTGGATCGCACCGGCCTGCAGCAGCTGCTTGAAGATCACCCGGTTCTGGGCGTGCTCGCCCGTGGCGACCCGGACGGGGGCGACGCCGCGGGCGATCTCGGCGTGGCCGAGCACATCGTCGGGGCTCGTCGGCTCTTCGATCCAGGCCGGCCGGAACTCGGCGAGCGCGTTGACCCAGTCGATCGCCTGGTCGACCTCCCAGCGCTGGTTCGCGTCGATCGCGATGGGGAAGTCGGGTCCGCACACCTCCCGCGCCTTGCGGAAACGTCGGATGTCGTCCTGCAGATCGGCGCCGACCTTGAGCTTGATCTGCGTGAAGCCGTCGGCCATCGCCTCGCGGGCCAGGCGCTCCAGCTTCGCGTCCGAGTAGCCGAGCCAGCCGGGGCTCGTCGTGTACGCCGGGTACCCGGCATCCAGCAGCAGGCGCTCGCGGTCCGCGCGGGAGTCGGCGGCGGCGCGCAGGATCTGAAGCGCGTCGTCGGGCGTGAGCGCATTGGTCAGGTAGCGGAAGTCGACGAGATCGACGATCTGCTCTGGCGTCATCCGCGACAGCAGCCGCCACAGCGGCAGGCCCGCGCGCTTGGCCTTGATGTCCCAGAGGGCGTTGATCACGGCACCGATCGCCATGTGCATCACCCCCTTCTCGGGGCCGAGCCAGCGCAGCTGCGAATCGCCGATGAGCTCGCGGAACGTGGCGCCCATGTCGTCCAGCAGCGGCTCGAGCTCACGGTTGACCAGGTGCCCGGCCAGAGCCTCGATGCCCGCGACCTGCACGTCGTTGCCACGCCCGATGGTGAACACGAACGCGTGCCCGTCGATGCCGTCCGCGGCATCCGTGCGCACGATGACATACGCGGCCGAGTAATCGGGGTCCGGGTTCATGGCATCCGAGCCGTCGAGGCTCAGCGACGTGGGAAATCGGATGTCGCTGGTCTCCAGCGCAACGATACGGCTCACGGCGTTCCTTCCTCATCGCCCCCAAGCCGGCGACACACTTGGAGTGTAAACATCGGATGTCTATACTGTCAAAAGGTGCGGGCCCCCTTGTGAGAGGCCTCGCCATCCCGTCGAGGAGGAAGCAGGAGAAGCATGAAGTTCGCGCGTCTCGGAGAGCAGGGAAGCGAGATCCCCGTCGTCGTCGACGGGGGTCGCATCTACGACCTGCGCACGCTCACACCGGATGTCGACGGCGCTTTCGTCGCGGACGACCCGGTCGGGCGCACTCGCTCCGCGATCGAGGCCGGCGCACTCCCCGAGCTCGAAGACGCGGCCTCCCTGCGGATCGGCTCGCCGATCGCTCGCCCGAGCGCGGTCGTGTGCATCGGCCAGAACTACGCCGCGCACGCGCGCGAGTCCGGAGCAGAGCCGCCCACCGTGCCCATCATGTTCCTGAAGACGCCCAACACCGTGGTCGGTCCCGACGACGCCGTCACGATCCCCCGCGGCAGCCACAAGACCGATTGGGAGGTCGAGCTCGGCGTCGTGATCGGCGCGCGCGCCTCGTACCTCGACTCCCCCGAACAGGCTGCCGCCCATATCGCGGGCTACGTCGTCGCCAACGACGTCTCGGAGCGGGCCTTCCAGATGGAGGTCTCGGGCGGACAGTGGTCGAAGGGCAAGATCGCGTTCGGCTTCAACCCGACCGGACCGTGGCTGGTCACGGCCGACGAGGTCGACCCACGGAACCTGCGCCTGCGCAGCTGGGTCAACGGAGAGCCCCGGCAGGACTCCACGACCGACGACATGATCTTCGATGTCCCCACGATCGTGCATCACCTGTCGCAGTACATGACGTTGGAGCCCGGGGACCTAATCCTCACCGGCACGCCGCAGGGCGTGGCGTTCGGCGGAAGGTTCCCCTATCTGAAGGCGGGTGACATCGTCGAGATCGAGATCGACGGGCTCGGGCGCCAGCGCCAGGAGTTCGTGGCATGGGAGGCGGGGCGGTGAGCGGACAGATCGAAGGACTCGTGGCGATCGTGACCGGCGGAGCGTCGGGCATCGGGGCGTCCATCGCCGCGGTGCTGCACGAGGCCGGCGCGCACGTGGCCGTGCTCGACCGTGATCCGTCGGGGGCGGATGATCGTCTCGCCGCGTTCACCGCGGACGTCTCCGACCGGGCGAGCGTGGACGCCGCGGTCGCCGCCGTGGCCGAGCGCTTCGGGCGCATCGACATCGTCGTCAACAATGCCGGCATCGGCGCGGCCGGCGACGTCACGGCGAATGACGACGACGAGTGGGCCCGCGTGCTCTCCATCAACGTGACCGGGATCGCCCGGGTGACCAGCGCCGCACTCCCCTGGCTGCGCCGATCCCCATCCGCCGCGGTGTGCAACACCGCCTCGATCGCATCCACCACCGGGCTGCCGCAGCGCGCCCTGTACTCCGCCTCCAAGGGAGCCGTGTCGGCGCTGACCCGTGCGATGGCGGCCGATCACCTGCGCGAGGGCATCCGCGTCAACGCGGTCAACCCCGGCACCGCCGACACGCCGTGGGTGGGACGGCTGCTGGACGCGGCCGCCGATCCCGCAGCCGAGCGCGCGGCGCTCGAGGCGCGTCAGCCGCACGGACGCCTGGTCACGCCCGACGAAGTCGCCGGCGCCGTGCTGTACCTGGTGAGCCCGGCGTCCGGCTCGACGACGGGCACGTTCATCGAGGTCGACGGCGGCATGGCGCAGCTGCGCCTGCGCGCGGAGTGACCGGCGCCGCATCGGCTGCGCGGCGCGCAGGTCGCCGAGAGCGGGTTCAGCCGCCCAGGCGCACCATCGCGGCATCGAACTCGGCGGCGGACGAGTCGCTGATCGGATGCCGCAGCAGCTCGTCGACCACATCGGGGCCGGCGGTGAAGTAGGCGATCCCGGTCTCGCGCAGCCCGACGATGTCGTCGGCGGATCGCAGGCTCGCAGCGAGCACGTTCGTGACGCTGCCCTCGCAGACCTGCTGCATGCGCGCGAGCAGCCGGTCGCCGTCCAGCCCGGCATCACGGGACCGCCCGAGGTAGCCCGCGATGTACTGCACGCCGATGCTCGCGCAGGCCAGGGCCTGGGCGACGGAGTACACCGCCGTCACGAGCACGTTCGCGCCCGCTCGCACGAGTTCAGCCGCGGCGGCGAAGCCGTCGGGGGTCGCCGGCACCTTGACGGCCACGCGATCGCCGAGGCCGAGGATGCCTTCGGCGTTGCGCACGTACGAGGCGGCGTCGCCTCCCCAGGTCTGGAAGAAGACCTCATGCGCCCCCTCCGACACCCACCGCGCATAGAGGTCCGGGATCTGGGCGGCGGTGCACCCGCCGCGTTCGAGGATCGTCGGGTTGGTCGTCACGCCGTGGACGACGCCGGCCGCCAGCAGTGCGCCGACGCGCTCGACGTCGGCACTGTCCACGTACAGGCGGGGCGCGATCATGCGGAGATCTCCTCTCGCAAACCTGTCGTTACAGGTTTGAATGCCGCTAATGTAATGACAGCAGACCGCCGGTGTCAAAGACGATCGAGGAGTTCCATGCCCACCACACAGAGCGACCGGTCCGGCGTCGTCATCGTCGGCAGCGTCACGGCTGATGTGACGACCTTCTCACAGCGGCTCCCGGCACGCGGCGAGACGATCCTCGGGGATCAGTTCACCCTCCTGCTCGGCGGCAAGGGTGCGAACCAGGCTGTGGCGGCGGGCCTGGCCGGCGCCCGGACAAGCTTCGTCGGCTGTGTCGGCGACGACCTCTTCCACGATCTCATCATCGAAGGGCTCGAGGCCGCGGGTGTCGATCTGGCCCATCTGCGCACGGTGCCCGGGCCGACCGGCATCGCGCACATCCGCGTCGATGCCTCCGCCCAGAACGACATCGTGGTGGTCCCCCTGGCGAACGCGGCACTGAGCACCGAGCAGATCGATGCGGCACTCGACGCTCTGGCGCCGACCAGCGGCGTCCTGCTCACCCAGCTCGAGACGCCGTCCGCCCTCACCCGTCACATCACCGCGCGCGGTCGCCAGCACGGCATGACCGTCATCCTCGATCCGGCTCCCGCCGCCCCCCTGGACGCGGACGTGTGGCGCAACATCGACATCGTGACGCCGAACGAGACCGAGGCCGCCATCCTCAGCGGCATCGAGGTCACCGACGCCGCATCCGCCGAGCAGGCCGGTCGGTGGTTCCTCGCCCAGGGGGTGGGCGCCGCGGTGATCACCCTCGCCGAGCGCGGATCGTGCGTCGTGACGCCCGAGGGCACCACCATCATCGAGCCGATCCCCGTCGAGCCCGTGGATACGACCGCCGCCGGGGACGCATACGCGGGATACCTCGGCGCCGCCCTCGCGGACGGGTGGAGCCTGGCCGATGCGACGCGACTCGCGAGCGCCGCCGGCGCCGTGACGGTCACCCGCCGAGGCGCCTCGCCGAGCCTTCCCCACCGCGACGAGATCGACGCCCTGCTGGCGTCCCGGGTCTGACAGGAGCATCCCGATGCGAAAGACATCCACGACGATCAACCCGGCGCTCTCCCGCGTGATCAGCGAGACCGGCCACACCGATCTCATCGTCGTCACCGATGCGGGCCTGCCTATTCCGCCCGGTTCGGAGCGGATCGATCTGGCCTACCGTCCCGGCGCCCCGGCCTTCTTCGACGTGCTCGACACCGTGCTGGCCGAACTGGTCGTGGAGGGCGCGACCGTCTCGGCCGAGGTCGCCGAGGCGAGTCCGGAGGTGCTCGCGCAACTGCGGCGCCGTCTGCCCGGCATCGACATCGAGCTCATCCCGCACACGGAGTTCAAGAAGCTCACCCATGGCGCCCGCGCCTTCGTGCGCTCGGGCGAGTTCACCCCGTATGCGAACGTCATCCTCCATGCTGGGGTGGCGTATTGAGATGACCGGATTCATCGACGCGATCGACCGCCGTTCCGCGGCGCCGATGTACGACCAGCTGCGCCAGCTGATCATCGACGCCATTGCGCGCGACGGCCTGCAGCCCGGCGACGCGCTGCCGGGCGAGCTGCGGATGTGCGAACAGTACGGCATCTCGCGCACGGTCGTGCGGCAGGCCCTCGCCCAGCTCGAACACGAGGGACTGGTCGAGCGGGTGAAGGGCAAGGGCACGTTCGTCGCACGCCCGCGCACGAGCGAGTCGCTCGTGCACACGCTCGTCGGTCTGTACGACGAGGTCGACCGCCGCGGCGGGCATGTGCACAGCGATGTGATGCGACACGAGCGCGACGAGGCCGACGAGATCGTCGCGGAGGCGCTGGAGCTGCCGATCGGCGCGCCCGTTGTCGCTTTGGAGCGGCTGCGGTACGTGGACGGCGACGCCTGGTCGCTGTCGACGACCTGGATGCCGGACTGGGTCGGCGCCATCACCTTCGGGGCGGACCTGAGCGAGGGATCGCTGTACCGGCTGCTCGCCGAACACGGCATCCGCGCCACCCACGGCATCCGATCGGCCGAGGCCACGGTCGCGACCCACGAGCAGGCGCGACAGCTCGGCGTGACCGCCGGGGCCGCGCTCCTGCGGCTGCGCAGCGTGAGCCGCGATGCGAGCGGCCGCCCGATCGAGTTCTTCATCGCATACCACCGAGGCGATCGATCGAGGTTCGAGTTCCAGCTGCACGAAGAGCATTCCCGGGCGTCCTTGCTCCTGATCGACGCAGCCGGTGCCCCCTCGCCGGCGGGCAGCGTGCGACTCTGAGCCCCGAACGGCGCCCGGCCGCGGTGTCCGGCGACGACATCCTGTAGTTACAGGTTGCCGGAATGCGCCACAATGGAGGGGCCGTCGCCCGAGAAGGAGTACTCATGTCCGATCGCCTCGCCCGTACCCGCGCCGCTGGAGTGCTCGCCGTCCTGCGAGCACCGTCCCCCGACCTCGCCCTCGACGCGTCGGAGGCGATCATCCGCGGCGGCGTGACCGGCATCGAGGTGACCTATTCGACCCCCGATGCGCCGGCAGTGATCCGCGAGCTGGTCTCCCGACACGGCGACGCCGTGTGCATCGGCGCGGGGACCGTCACAACCGTGAGCGAGGCGCTGGAGGCGTCGGATGCCGGTGCCGAGTTCTTGGTGAGCCCCGGGACGCTCCCCGACCTGACCCGCGCGATGATCGGCACGGGCCGCGTCGTGATGACCGGTGCGCTGACCCCCACCGAGGTCATGGCCGCACTGAGCCTGGGCGTCGACGTGGTGAAGGTGTTCCCGGCGTCGCTGGGCGGGCCTTCGTACCTCGGCGCACTGCGGGGCCCGTTCCCCGATGCCCCGCTCATGCCGACCGGCGGCGTCAGCCCCGACAACCTGGCCGCCTGGTTCGCCGCGGGCGCAGTCGCGGTCGGCGCGGGCAGCGACCTGGCGAACACGGCGTCCATCAAGGCCGGAGCCTGGGCCGACCTCGAGAAGCGCGCGGGACGGTTCGCGGCCGCGCTGGCGGCCGTGCGCGGCTGAGTCGCGGGCCGACCGACGACTCGAGGAGTGAGTCGGGCCGTGTCCAGCACCACCAGCACCGCCGGAAGGCGCGATGCGGTGTGAACCGGACGTTGAATGCCGTCTTCGAGGCAACCGCTGCCGAGAAGAAGGGGCTGGTCAGGCCGTGGCGTCCTCCTCGGCGGCGACCGGCACGGTCGCGGTGGCGGTCGTGACCGTCTCTTCGAGATCGAGGTCGGCGGCGGCCTGCTCGAACTGCGACTGGTACAGCCGCCAGTAGGCACCCTCGGCCGCGATCAGCTCGTCGTGCGTGCCCTTCTCGACGATGTCGCCGTGCTCCATCACGAGGATGAGGTCGGCGTCGCGGATCGTCGACAGACGGTGCGCGATCACGAACGACGTGCGGCCCTGCCGCAGCGCGGCCATCGCGTGCTGCAGCAGCAGCTCGGTACGGGTGTCGACCGAGCTGGTCGCCTCGTCGAGGATCAGCACCTGCGGCTGCGCCACGAATGCCCGGGCGATCGTGATCAGCTGCTTCTCGCCGGCCGACACGTTCGATGCGTCCTCGTCGAGCACGGTGTCGTACCCGTCGGGCAGCGAATGGACGAAGCGGTCCACGCGCGTGGCGGTCGCGGCATCCACGATCTCGTCGTCGGTGGCGGACTGCCGCCCGTACCGGATGTTCTCGCGGATCGTGCCGGCGAACAGCCACGGGTCCTGCAGCACCATCCCCGTGCGCGCACGCACGTCGTCGCGGGTGAGCTGCGCGGTGTCCTGCCCGTCGAGCAGGATACGGCCGTCGTCCAGCTCGTAGAACCGCATGAGCAGGTTCACGAGCGTCGTCTTGCCGGCACCCGTCGGACCCACGATCGCGACCGTCTGCCCCGGATCCACCCGGAACGACAGATCGCGGATCAGCGGCTGCTCCGGGTCGTACGAGAACCTGACGTTCTGGAACTCGATGACCCCGCGCCCGGGCGTGAGCTCCGGCGCGTCGTGGGCGTCGGGCTGCTGCTCGTCGGCGTCGAGCAGGTCGAACACCCGCTCGGCCGACGCGGTGCCCGACTGCACGACCGCGGCCATGCCGCCGAGCTCGGACAGGGGCTGCGTGAACTGCTGCGAGTACTGGATGAACGCCTGCACATCGCCGAGCCGCAGGTTGCCCGAGGCGACCATGAGCCCGCCGAGCACCGCGATGCCGACGTAGGTCAGGCTGCCGATGAACATCATGCCGGGCATGATGATGCCCGACAGGAACTGCGCTTTGAAGGATGCCTCGAACAGGTCGTCGTTGTCTTTGGCGAACTGTGCGCGCGAGTCCTGCTCACGGCCGAAGACCTGCACGAGCGCGTGACCCGAGAACGACTCCTCGACCCGGGCGTTCAGGCGCCCGACCTTGCGCCACTGGATGCTGAACGCCTTCTGCGACTTCGGGCCGATGATGCCGAAGATCACGGCCATCAGCGGCAGCGACACGAGGGCGACCAGCGCCAGCTGCCACGAGATCGAGAACATCATCACGAGCACACCGATCACGGTGAGCACCGAGGTGAGCGCCCCCGACAGCGACTGCTGCATCGTCTGGGTGATGTTGTCGATGTCGTTCGTGACCCGCGAGATCAGCTCGCCGCGCTGCACCTTGTCGAAGTACGACAGCGGCAGCCGGTTCAGCTTCGCCTCGACGTCTTCGCGCAGGCGCCACATCGTGCGGACCATGATCACGTTGATCACATAGCCCTGCACCCAGCTCAGCAGCGCCGAGATCACGTAGATCACCAGCACGCCGACGATGACCCAGCGCAGGCGGTCGAAGTCGACGCCCGCGCCCACGCGGAAGTCCTCCATCGCCGAGACCATGTTGGCGATGTCGCCCTTGCCGCCCTGACGCAGCCCCGCGACGACCTGCGCCTGGGTGGCGCCGGCCGGGAAGAACGGCGCCAGCGACAGCGAGAGGACGCCCCCGAAGATGATGTTCGTGGCCTGGCCGAGCACCTTCGGTGCGATCACCGCCAGCACGACGCCGATCGCGCCGGCCAGCGACACCAGCGAGAAGCCGACCCAATGGGGCTTCAGCAGCCCCACCATCCGGCCGAAGCTCTTGCCGAAGTTCGCGGCCTTGCCCGGCGCGACGCCGCCGCTCCAGTCGTCGGCGTTCAGGCGGGCCTGTTCGGCGAGCTCCTGTTCGAGGCGCTCTTCCTCGGTCAGCATGTCGGGCGCGCTCATGCCTGCACCCCCAGTTGCGAGTCGACGATCTCCCGATAGGTGTCGCACGTGACCAGCAGGTCGTCGTGCGTGCCGACGCCGACCACCCGCCCGTCGTCGAGCACCACGATGCGGTCGGCATCGGTGATGGTCGACACCCGCTGGGCGACGACGATCTTGGTCACTCCCGGCATCCTCTTCCACAGCGCCTGTCTCAGCCGCGCGTCGGTGGACAGGTCCAACGCCGAGAACGAGTCGTCGAAGACGAGGACCTCCGGCTGGTGCACGATCGCCCGCGCGATCGCGAGCCGCTGGCGCTGCCCGCCCGACACGTTCGTGCCGCCCTGCGCGATGCGCGAGGCCAGGCCGCCCTCTTTCTCGGCGACGAAGTCGCGGGCCTGGGCGATCTCGAGAGCCTCCCACAGCTCGGCGTCGGTGGCCTCTTCGCGCCCGAACCGCAGGTTCGAGGCGATCGTGCCGGTGAACAGGAACGGCCGCTGCGGCACCAGGCCGATGCCCTTCCACATCACGTCGAGATCGGCCTCGCGCACGTCGACCCCGGCCACGCGCACAGCGCCCTCGGTCACGTCGAACAGGCGCGGGATGAGCGAGACGAGCGTCGTCTTGCCCGCGCCCGTCGAGCCGACGATCGCAACCGTCTCACCGGGCTCGGCACGGAACGACACGTTCTGCAGCACCGGCGCCTCGGCCCCGGGGTATGCGAACGTGACGTCGTCGAACTCGATCGCGCCGGGGCGGGCGAACTCGCGCACCGGATTCGCGGGACGGGCCAGCGACGTGTCGGCGTCGAGCACCTCGCCGATGCGCTCGGCCGAGACGGCCGCCCGCGGGATCATCATCGTCATGAAGCTGGCCATCAGCACGCCCATGAGGATCTGGCCGACGTACTGCATGAACGCGAACAGCGTGCCGATCTGCACCGACCCGTCGTTGACGGCGATGCCGCCGAACCAGATCACGCCGACCACCGTCACGTTCAGCACGAGCATCGCCAGCGGGAACAGCAGCACGAACAGCGAACCGACGTTGCGTCCGACGATCATGATGTCGGTGTTCGCCCCGCGGAACCGCTCTTCTTCGATACGCTCGCGCACGAACGCGCGCACGACGCGCACGCCGGTCAGCTGCTCGCGCATGATGCGGTTGACCGCGTCGAGCTTGGACTGATAGCGGCGGAACAGCGGCACCATGCGGCTGATGACGATGATCGCCAGGATCAGCAGCGCGGGCACCGAGACGGCGATCAGCCAGCTCAGGCCGACGTTCTGCTGCAGCGCCATGATGATGCCGCCGATCGCCAGCAGCGGGGCCGTGACGAGCATCGTCGCGCCCATCATCGCGAGCATCTGCACCTGCTGCACGTCGTTCGTGTTGCGGGTGATCAGCGACCCCGGCCCGAAGGCCGAGATCTCGCGCTCCGAGAAGTCGCTGACGCGCTCGTACACGTCGCGGCGGATGTCGCGGCCGACGGCCATCGCCGCGCGCGCGGCGAAGAAGGTCGCGATGATGGACGCCACGATCTGGCCGAGCGAGATCACCAGCATGAAGGCGCCGTGCGACCAGATGTAGCCGGTGTCGCCCTTGGCGACGCCGAGGTCGATGATGTCGGCGTTCAGCCGGGGAAGGTACAGCTGCGCCATCGCCGACGCGAACTGAAACACGAGGACGCCCAGCAGCAGCCAGCGGTAGGTTTTGAGATAGCGGGACAGGATCTTCGCAAGCACAAGCGACTCCAAGAGGGGATCGCGCCGAGGCGCGGACCTTTTAGCTTGCCATGTACCGCCGACATCGTGCTACACGCGGTTCGCCAGCGCGTCGAGTGCGGGACGCTGGCCCTTCACGAGACGCGGGCGCGCGGCATCCACCGCCATCCATTCGGCGCGGTCGACCTCGGGGAACGCCGCCCTCCGGCCCGAGCGCGGCGGCCACTCCATCTCGAACGTGCCGTACGAGAAGACGGATGCCGCGAACCCGGCGCCGTCGGCGGTGAACACCGTGACCCGCTTGCCCGACGAGTACGCCCACGTCCCCAGCTCCGTGTAGGGGCCGGCGGGCGGGTCGACGCCGAGCTCTTCGCGGAACTCGCGGGCTGCGGCATCCACCGCGTGCTCGGTCATGGGATCGAACTCGCCCTTGGGGATCGACCAGGCCGCCTCGTCCTTGCGCGTCCAGAACGGGCCGCCCATGTGCGCGATCAGCACCTCGAGTCCGCCGTCCACGGCGCGGCGGTGCAGCAGCAGGCCCGCGCTCGTGATCATCGTGGGTCAGGCCGGACGCGAGGCCGGCGAGACCTCGTACGTCTTCGCCGGGTCGCGCTCGACGACGTCGCCCAGGGCCGCGTCGATCGCGGCCATCACGTCGTCGCCGAGCTTCACGCCGGAGGCCGCGACGTTCGACGCGATCTGCTCGGGGCGCGAGGCGCCGACCAGGGCCGCCGCCACGTTCGGGTTCTGCAGCACCCACGCGATGGCCAGCTGCGGCATCGTCAGGCCGAGGTCCGCAGCGATCGGCCTCAGGTTCTGCACGGCGGCGAGCACGTCGTCGCGCAGGAAGCGCTTGATGAACTGGGCGCCGCTCTTCTCGTCGGTCGCACGGGAGCCGGCCGGCACCGCCTGCCCGGGCAGGTACTTTCCGCTGAGCACGCCCTGCGCCATCGGCGACCAGACGATCTGCGACAGCCCGAGCTCAACGCTTGTGGGCACGACGTTGTCTTCGATCACGCGCCACAGCATCGAGTACTGCGGCTGGTTCGACACGAACGGCACGTGCAGCTCCTTGGCCAGTGCGGCGGCGTCGCGCAGCTGCTCGGCGGTCCACTCGCTCACCCCGATGTAGAGGGCCTTGCCCTGCCGGACGACGTCGGCGAAGGCCTGCATCGTCTCCTCCAGCGGCGTCTCGTAGTCGTAGCGGTGCGCCTGGTACAGGTCGACGTAGTCCACGCCGAGCCGGCGCAGCGACCCGTTGATGCCCTCGAGGATGTGCTTGCGGCTCAGACCCGTGTCGTTCGGCCCCTTCGGCCCGACCGGCCAGTAGACCTTCGTGAAGATCTCGAGGCTCTCGCGGCGCCGGCCGGCCAGCGCCTTGCCGAGCACGACCTCTGCGGCGGTGTTCGCATAGGTGTCGGCGGTGTCGAACGTGGAGATGCCGGCATCCAGCGCCGCGTGCACGGTGGCGATCGCGGCGGAATCGCCCACCTGCGACGCGTGCGTCACCCAGTTGCCGTACGTGATCTCCGAGACCTTGAGTCCGCTGTTGCCGAGGTAGCGATATTCGACCATGCCTTCACGCTACTCGCGCCGAGAGGCCTCCGATGACGGCGATGACCTAGATGCCGCCCCCGCCGGCGATCGCGGCCCGCTCGTGCCACGTGGTGCTGGTGACCCGGTCGAGGGCGACCTGGCGGCGCATCGCATCGGCCTGCTCGTACAGCGACGGGTCGCCGTAACTGGTCATCACCTTCACGAGCACCGGCAGCAGCTCGATCATGAAGAACAGCGCCGCGATGAGCCAGTGCGCCCAGGCGAGGGTCGGCTCCTTCTGTGAGAGCCGGTCGAGGCCGCTGATCTGGCTGAGCAGGCCGACCGCGTCGGCGTTGCCGCTCGCGACCGACGAGGCCCGGGCATCGTAGGCGGCCAGCGCCGTCTGGTACGTCTGGCGCGCGGCGGGCAGCTGGTCCTGCGCCTGCTTCTTGTTCTGCGCCTCGGATGCCGTGACCGCGGCGGTGCCGGACGCGTCGGCCGCCGCGAGCGAGGCGTTCGCGTCGCGCAGCTTCGCGGCCAGCGCGTCGTAGGAGCTCTGCGCGGCGGCGAGCTGGTCCTTCGCCGCTCCCGAGCTCGCGCCCTTGCCGGCGACGCCGGTGCAGCCGGGCACGCTGCCCTGGCCCTTGCCGGTCAGTTCGCACTGGTAGAGCGCGCGGGCCCGGTCGATCACCTTCTGCTGCGCGTCGAGCTTCTTGTTGAGGTCGTCGACGGTCTGCTGCGCGGCGACCGACGCCGCGGACTTGTCGGACGTGCCGGCGACGATGCCGGTGGCCGCCTGGTTCTCGAGTTCGCCGACGCGCTTGGTCGCGGCATCCAGCGCCTTCTTCTCCGGACCGTCGGTCACGCCCTTCTGGTCCGCCAGCGCGTGCGAGATGTTCGTCGAGGTGACCTCGCGGGCGATGTCGTTGTGGAACACCTGCAGCACGAGCGGCTCGGCGACCACGATGCCGATGATCGCCGCCATGACCACCCGCGGCAGCGCGAGTCCCAGCAGTTTGAACACGTTGCGCGTCGAGTGCATCGTCGAGGTGAGGAACCGGTCGAGGTTGAAGATGATGAGCGCCCACACCAGCGCCAGCGGCACCGCGATCCAGGCGGCGATCCGCACGCCGGTGACGAGGGCGAAGAACATCGACAGCGCCGAGACGAGCGCGGTGCCGGCGAGCACGAAGAACATCTGCACGAACCGCGGCGTCTCGATCGGCACCTCGGCGAGCACGTCGGCCTGGGCGCCGCCGAGCACCGCGAGCTTGCGGCTCCACGGCATACGCGGGCGTTCGCGGCGCGATCGCCGAGCCGGTCGGGGGTGGGATGCCGCGGCTGCGGCGTCTTCGACCGGGGGCAGCGGCGCGGTCAGCGCTTCGGGGGTGGCCGCGGCATCCTTCTGCGTCGTGGCGGTGGCCGAGGGGTCGGCCGGAACGATCACGGTCGGCTGGGTCGGCGGCGGCGAGAAGAACTCGTCGAGGTCGGCGAAGGGGTCGTCGACGGGCTCGGCCTCGCCGGCCTGCGCGGCGCGGACGTCACTCAGGTAGAGGGGTTCGGTCTCGTCCTGCTCGTCGGTCCCGTCGAGTTCGATGCGGCCGTCGGAGCCGAAACGGCCAGGCCGATGGGCGGAATACGACATCGTGCCAGGCTAGACGGACACGCCTGGGCGCCAGGTGGGCGCAGCCGGTGAGCGCGGTGAGCGGCGTACGGCCGGCGTGCGGCTCAGACCTCGACCGGGGTCGCCGCGGCCGCCTCCTGGTCGGCCTCGGTCGCCACGAGCTGGCCGCAGGCGCCGTCGATGTCCTTGCCGCGGGTGTCGCGGATCGTCGTCGGGATGCCGGCGGCCTCGAGCCGGCGCACGAACTCGTCCTGCACGGGCTTCTCGGACGCGGTCCACACCGAGCCGGGTGTCGGGTTCAGCGGGATCGGGTTGACGTGCACCCAGCCGCGGCCGCGGGCGTTGAGCTTCTGCGCGAGCAGGTCGGCGCGCCAGCCGTGGTCGTTCATGTCCTTGATCAAGGCGTACTCGATCGAGACACGGCGGCCGGTCTTCTCGAAGTACTCGCGGGCGGCGTCAAGGGCCTCGTCGACCTTCCACCGCGAGTTGATCGGGATCATCTCGTCGCGCAGGTCGTCATCGGGCGCGTGCAGCGACAGGGCGAACGTGACCGGGATGTCTTCGTTCGACAGCTTGCGGATCGCCGGCACCAGGCCCACCGTCGACACCGTGATGCCGCGGGCGCTCATGCCGATGCCGTGCTTCTTGTCGGTCATCACGCGCACCGCGTGCATGACGCGGGCGTAGTTGGCCAGCGGCTCGCCCATGCCCATGAACACGATGTTCGACACGCGCTCGCCCTCGTGTCCGACACGCTTGGGGTCGCCGAGACCGCCGTCGGCGATGAGCCGATTGGCGCGCACGACCTGCGCGACGATCTCGGCCGCCGACATGTTGCGGGTCAGGCCCGCCTGGCCGGTGGCGCAGAACGGGCAGTTCATGCCGCAGCCGGCCTGGCTCGACACGCACAGGGTGATGCGGCCGGGGTAGCGCATGAGCACGGACTCGACGAGGGCGCCGTCGTGCAGCTTCCACAGGAACTTGATCGTGTCGCCGCCGTCGGTCTGCAGGCGCCGCACCTCGGTCAGAAGCGGCGGCAGCAGGCCGTGGACGAGCTGCTCGCGCCCCTCGGCGGGCAGGTCGGTCATGGCGGCGGGGTCGTGCGTGAAGTGCGTGAAGAAGTGCTTCTCGAGCTGCGCGGCGCGGAAGGCCGGCAGCCCGAGTTCCTTCACCTTCTCGATGCGCTGCTCGTGCGTGAGGTCGGCGAGGTGCACCGGAGGCTTGCCGCGCTTGGGGCTGGCGAACTGCAGGAGCGGCCGGCCCTCGGCATCCTTCTTCTGCGTCCAGCCCTCGGTGCGGGGGCGCACCTGCGGCGCGCGCGTGCGCGAGGTCTCGGAAGTCATGTCTCCCAGCGTATTCCGTGCGCCTGCACAGAAGCCGAGGCATCCCTCGATCCCGCGAGGCATCCCGCCTGCTGGAACAATGGTCCGGTGAGACTTCTCGTCGCGGCACTCGATGCCGAACTCGTCGCGTTCCCCGACGACCTGCCCGGCTTCGACCGGCTCGTGACCGGACCCGGCAAGCTGCAGGCCGCCCACGCGCTGACCCGCGCGCTCGACGCGAAGGCGTACGACGAGATCCTCGTCGTCGGGACGGCCGGCGCGATCGACACGCTCCTGGACCCGGCCGTGTACGACGTCGATGCGGCGATCCAGCACGACGTCACCGACATCGACGGCGTGGTCGGCCAGCACGTGTCACTGCCGTCCCGCGTGGTCGTGCCCGGCGACGCGCGCCCCGGCGCGGTCACGATCGCGACCGGCGACCACTTCGTCGACGACGCCGAGGCGGTGCAGGCGATCCTGCCGCTGGGCGCCCGCCTGGTCGACATGGAGACGTACGCGTACATCTGGGTCGCCGAGCGGTTCGGCGTGCCGATCCGGGTGCTGAAGGCGGTCTCGGACCGCGCGCAGGACGGCGCGATCACCGATTGGCGGGCCACCGTGGCCGCCTGCAGCGCGCAGCTGCGCGAGGTCGTCCGCGCCGAGTACGGGGTCTGATCCCGGGCGCGGAAGACGAGAGCAGGCGGCAGTGGGATGCCGCGTCGGCGGCGCGCCGTAGACTCCGGCCATGAGCTCGCCGCGCATCGTGTTCCTCGACATCGACGGAACACTGGTCGACCACGCGCAGCACCTGCCCGATTCGGCGGTGGCCGCGGTGCGCGGGGCGCGGGCGGCGGGGCACCGCGTGTACGTGTGCACGGGACGCGCGCGGGCCGGCATCCTCCCCCACGTGCTGGAGGTCGGCTTCGACGGCGTGATCTCGGCCGGCGGCGGATTCGTCGAGTCCGACGGCACGCTGCTGCTCGCCCGCACGATGGCACCCGCCGACGTCGCCGAGCTCGTCGCGTTCTTCACCGCGAACGACCTGGAGTACACGCTGCAGGCGTACGACGACGCCTACCCGAGCGCGGGCCTGCTCGAACGCATGGGCCCCACCTTCGCGCGCATGCGATCCGATCCGCGGGCGGCCACGGCGCCCGACGACCGCGTCGCCCGGCTGACGAAGGCCTTCGCGTACCGCGGCGCCGCGCCCGTGGAGAACATCGCCAAGGCGACGTTCCTCGGGATGGATGCCGACGCCTACCGCATCGCGCGCGACGGGCTGGGCGAGCGGTTCCACGTGATCACCGGATCGATCCCGTACCTCGATTCCTCCGGCGGCGAGGTGAGCCTGCGCGGGATGAACAAGGGCACCTCGATCGCGATGCTGCTCGAACATCTCGGCCTGCCGGTGTCGTCGTCGATCGCGATCGGCGACAGCATGAACGACATCGAGATGCTGCAGACGGTGGGGGTCGGCATCGCGATGGGGGATGCCACGGCCGACGTGCGCGCCGTCGCCGACGAGATCACCGGCACGGTCGCCGAAGACGGCCTGTGGGCGGCGTTCGCCCGGCACGGCCTGGTGTGACGGACCTGTGGCCGGACATCCCTCGCATCAGACCAGCAGGTACAGCGACCCGACGATCGTCAGCGCGATGATGATGCGGTCGAACAGCTTCTGACTGATGCGGCCCGCCAGCCTCCGCCCACCGAAAGCGGCTGCGACCACGACCGGGATCAGGATGAGATCGAGCATCAGGCTCATCGGCGTGATCAGGCCGAGTCCGACCGAGAACGGCAGCTTCGACACGTTCACGATCGCGAAGAACCAGGCCGAGGTGCCCAGGAAGGCCTGCACCGGAAACCGCGACGCCAGGAAGTACATCGACATCACGGGTCCTGCGGCGTTGGCGACCATGGTCGTGAAGCCGCCCAACGATCCGTAGACCGCCGCCGCCACCCGGTGCGAACGAGCCGACTGCGCGGCGCGGTCCTGTCCCGACGACTCCGCGACGCGGGCGCGGTGCGTGCTGCGCCGGCGGCGCCACAGCGTGACGCCCACCACCACGAGCAGGATGACCGCGATCATACGGCGCACCCCGGCATCCGACGCGAATGCCAAGAAGACCGCGCCGCCCACCAACCCCGCCACGACGGCCGGCGCGAGCCGGATGAGGGTGCGCACGTCGGCGTGACGCCGATAGGCCCACAGCGCGAAGGCATCCCCGACGATCAGCAGAATGAGGATGGCGCCCGTCGACTGCTTCGCGGGCATCACGGCGGCGAACAGCGCGACCGCGAGCGTGGCGGCACCCGGCAGCGCGGCCTTCGACAGTCCGATGATCGCCGCCCCGGCGACCAGGGCCACCCATGCGAGCGCGGTCAGGTCGGGGAGGATCACCCGCCTACGCTACCCGGCCCCAGGACCCGCCCACGCCACCCGCCTGCGCGCACTCAGCCTCCGGGTGCGACGGCTCAGTCCAGGAAGATGTCGGGGAACAGCGCCTCGTCGGGGGTGCCCGGCACGGCGGCGTAGCCGGAGAAGTCCGTCACCCCGGCCGCGGCCAGCACGTCCTCGACGATGAGCATCTGCCCGGTGTACTCGCGGGCCGGGCGGGTGATGACCTCGTACGCCGCGTCGGCGTAGATCTCGGGGGTGCGGCTCACCCTCATCATCCGGTCGCCGCCGAGCGCGTACTGCACGGCCGCCGTGGCGATCGTGGTGCGCGGCCACAGCGTGTTGGCGGCGATGCCGTCGGGGGCGAATTCGGTGGCAAGGCCCAGGGTGGCCATCGTCATGCCGTACTTCGCGAGCGTGTACCCGGTATGCGCGCCCAGCCAGCGCGGCGTGATGTTCAGCGGCGGCGACAGCGACAGGATGTGCGGGTTCGCGGCATCCTTCAACACCGGCACGGCCGCGCGCGAGAGCATGAACGTTCCCCGCACGTTGACGTCCTGCATCAGGTCGTACTTCTTGGCGGTGAGCTCGAGCGAGCCCGAAAGGTCGATGACGCTCGCGTTGTTGATCACGATGTCGATGCCGCCGAACTCGCCCCGGGTCTTCAGCACCGCGCCCGACACGTCGTCGTCGCTGCGCACGTCGCCGACGATCGGCAGGGCATTGCCGCCGGCGGCCCGGATCTGCTCAGCCGCGGTGTGCACTGTGCCCTCGAGCTTGGGGTGCGGCGTGTCGGTCTTGGCCAGCAGCGCGATGTTCGCGCCGTCGCGCGCGGCGCGCAGGGCGATCGCCAGGCCGATTCCGCGGCTGCCGCCGGACATCAGGATGGTCTTGCCGGCGAGGGCTCTGTCGGTCATGGTCATTCCTCCGGGGTGGGGGCGGTGCGCCGCTCAGCGCTTCTGGGTGAACGCCCGGATGCGCGCCTGCGCCTCGGGGGTGTCGAACGCGGCCCCGATCGAACGGGCCTCTTCGCTCAGCTGCTCGGCGAACGTGCGGCTGCGCTGCGAGCGCACCAGCCGCTTGGCCTGCCCGTATGCGCGGTGCGCTCCGGCGAGCCAGAAGCGCGCGATCTCCTCCGCGCGCAGGCCGACGGCGTCGGGGGCGGTGACCTCGGCGACCAGGCCCCACTCCAGGGCCTCGCCGGCCGAGAGCATGCGATCCTGCAGCACGAGCTGCAGCGCACGCCGTTCACCGACCGCGCGCGCGAGCTGGGCGGTCACCGACAGGTCGGGCGTCAGGCCGACGTTCGCATACAGGCTGCCGATCTGCGAGTCCTCGCCGACGACGGCGTAGTCGCTGGCCATCAGGATGCCGAGACCTCCGCCCGCGGTCGTGCCGTGGGCCGCGGCGACCACCGGGATCGGCGACTCGACGAGTGCCCGGATGCCGGTGTTGATCACCTCGGCCAGCGAGGCGATGTCGGCGCCCGAGCCCATCTTCTCGGCCATGTCGCGCACATCGCCGCCCGCGCAGAACGCGCGGCCCGCGGCATCCAGCACGATCGCCCCCACGTCGTCACGGCTCGTCGCCTCGCGCGCGATCTCGGCCCAGGCCCGCGCGCCTTCGGCGTTGAACGCGTTGAGGCGCTCCGGACGGTTGAGCGTGATGCGGGCGAGGCCCCCGTCGACGCGGAAGAGGATGGGATCGCTCACTTCGGGGCCATCCGGATCGCGCCGTCGAGGCGGATCGTCTCGCCGTTGAGGTAGCCGTTGTCGATGATCGCGCGCACCAGCCGCGCGTACTCGTCGGGCCGGCCCAGCCGCTGCGGATAGGGCACCTGCTCGCCGAGCGAGGCCTGCGCCGCCTCGGGGAGCCCGGCCAGCATCGGCGTCTCCATGATGCCCGGCGCGATCGTGCACACCCGGATGCCGTACCGCGCGAGCTCTCGCGCGATCGGCAGCGTCATGGAGTGGATGCCACCCTTGCTCGCCGAGTACGCCGGCTGGCCGATCTGCCCGTCGAACGCGGCGACGCTGGCGGTGTTGACGATGACTCCGCGGTCGCCGGAGTCGGTGGCGGAGGTCTTGGCGATGGATGCCGCGGCCTGCGCGATCACGTTGTACGTGCCGATCAGGTTGACCTGGATGATCTTGGCGAACCCGGCCAGCGGCGACGGATTGCCCTCGCGGTCGAGCACCTTGGCCGGCGGCGCGATGCCCGCGCAGTTGACCACGACGCGGAGAGGACCGGCGGCCGCGGCGAACTCGACGGCGGCGGCGACCTGCTCGGCGTCGGTGACGTCGGCGGCGGCGAACGTGCCGCCCAGCTCGGCGGCGATCTCGGCGCCCGCCGAGGTCGGCAGGTCGACGATCGTGACCTTCGCGCCGTCGGCGGCGAGGCTGCGGGCGGTGGCCAGACCCAGACCGCTCGCTCCCCCCGTGACGAGGGCGGATGCTCCGGTGATGTCCATCTGTTCTCCTTCGAACGGCTCTCGGTCGGCATTGCGTGCCAGCTTACGCGAGACTGCGTCTCACGCTCGCCGCGTCAGTCCCAGGGTAGTGCCCGCGGGTGTTGACTGTGCATATGCAGATCCTCACCAAGCGCGTCTACGACGAGCCCGCGGCATCCGACGGCTTCCGGGTGCTGGTGGACCGGCTCTGGCCGCGCGGACTCTCGAAGGAGAAGGCGGACGTCGACCTCTGGGACAAGGACGTCGCCCCCAGCGCCGAGCTGCGAAAGGCGTTCCACCACGACGGCATGCCGTACGACGACTTCGTCCGGGCGTACAAGGCGGAGCTCGCCGCCAACCGGGCCGCCGTCGACGCGCTGCGCGAGAAGATCGCCGGGCACGACGTGGTCACGCTGCTGTACGCGATGCACGACACCGAGCACAACCACGCCCCGCTCGTGCGCGACGCGCTGCTGACCTGACCGCCGCCCGCCGGCGCGACGCCGCCCGCGCACTCACAGAGTTCGGAGGATCGCGCGAAGTTCGGACGATTCCGCCAGATCCGTCCGAACTTCATCCCATTCTCCGAAGACTGTGAACCCGCACGGCCAGGTCGGGCCCGGCCAATCGCTGTCCTCGGCGCACGAGAGAGCAGCGTCAGGCGCTGCGCCAGCGCGCGCGGGTATCGCCGGACTTCAGGGTGCATCTCATCGGCGTGCCCTTGACGGTCACCCCGGTCGCGCCCACCGGTGCGCAGAACGACCCCGGGTGCACGACCTTCGGCTGAGCCGGCGCCGTGGACGCGGTCGGGGCCGGAGCGACACTGCGCGGCGCCGTGGTGGACACGGCGTTCGGCATCAGGGCGATGGTGCCGGCGGTGGCGACCTTCTGCTGCGGGCACGTGTTCAGGATGCGCGCCATGGCGTCGCGCTCGGCCGCGGTCACCCAGAGCCGGTACTTCGCCTTGACCGTGATCTGGCGTGCGACATAGGCGCAGCGATAGCCCTTGACGGGCGGCAGCCAGGTCGCGGCATCCCCCGCGCCCTTGCGCTCGTTGGTCGGCCCGTCGACCGCGAGCAGGTTCAGCGGGTCGTTGGCCAGCGCCTCGCGCTGGGCCTGACTCAGCTGCTGCGCGCCCTTCTGCCAGGCGTCCATGAGGGCGACGACGTGATCGATCTGCACCGCGTTCGAGGTGCCCTGCCCGCGCCGGAACGCGATCGTCGTGCCCGTGTACGGGTCGCGCAGCGTGCCGGTCAGGACGAGGCATCCATGCGTGCCGGCCTTGATCGTGACGTGCGTGAGGTCCCGGCGCAGGATGTCGTTGCGGGTGTCGCACCCGTTGCGGTCGACGTCCTTCCACGCCGGCCCGAACACGACCGGGCGGTCATAGCCGGTCTTGGGCGCACGCCCCTTCACCGGCAGAGTCCGCAGCAGCGCGAGCGCGGTACCCTTGGCCGCCGGCGCGTTCGACGCGGTGGGCGACGGCTGCGCCGCGGTGGCCGTGGGTGTGGGTGTCGGCGTGGGCGAGGGGGTGGATGCCACCGGTGCGGCCGTGGCGGTCGGACTCACCGTCTGCGCACTCGAACTCGAATCCGCCGGCGTCATCGTCGTCGCCGTCAGCCCCGACCCCGCTTCGCCGGCGGCGATCGCCAGCGTCACGGCGAACACACCGATACCCACCCAGACGACCGGACGCCGCCAGAACCGCTTCTTCACGCTCACCCCGAGGCGCCGAGACGCCGACTGATCCCTTGGGCCCGGATCCCAGTACCCGAGCCGCCTGCCACATTCTCGCACGCCGGCCCGCCGACAGGCAGGATGGAGCCGTGTCGATCCCCCTCGATCCCGCGCCGGTACCCGACGCCGTGCGCGCTCTCGCGCACGGCACGGGGCTTGAGGCGGTGTGGCGCAACGACCTCGGCGGCGTAACGTTCCGCACCGACGACGGCCGCTACATCAAATGGGCGCCGCGGCACCCCGAGCTCGATGTCGCCGCAGAGGCGGAGCGGCTCGCCTGGGCGGGACGCTTCACCCCGGTGCCGCGCGTGCTCGAGACCGGCGGCGACGACGAACACACGTGGCTCGTGACCGCGGCCATCGACGGCCGGTCGGCGGTCGACCCGCGCTGGATCGCCGATCCCGCAACCGCCGTGCGCGCGGTCGGGCGGGGACTTCGGGCTCTGCACGATGCGCTGCCGGTCGACGGATGCCCGTTCGGGTGGGGCGTCGACCAGCGGATTCAGGATGCCGCGAGCCGCGGCATCCGTGTTCCCGATGCCCTGCGCACTCCCGCACCGGCCGACCTGCTCGTCGTCTGTCACGGCGACGCGTGCTGCCCAAACACCCTGCTCGACGACGCCGGCCGCCCGATCGCGCATGTCGACCTGGGGTCACTGGGCGTCGCCGACCGCTGGGCCGACATCGCGGTGGCGTCCATGAGCACCGAGTGGAACTACGGGCCGGGATGGGAGGACGCGCTCATCGAGGCCTATGGCGTCGCCCCCGACCGGAAGCGGATCACGTACTACCGCGAACTGTGGAACGCGACCTGATTCGCCCCGGTCTGCTCAGGCCTGCATCGAGGGCTGAGACGGCTGCGACGGATCCTTTCGGTTGACCGGACCCTCGAACAGGCGCACGATCTCTTCGACCGAGTGCCCCTTCGTCTCGGGCAGGAAGAAGTAGACGAAGAAGACGCCGATCACGCACAGCGCGGCGAAGATGATCATCACCCAGCCGAGGCCGAGACCCACCTGCATGATCGGGAAGGCAAGCACGAGCCCGTAGTTGGCCAGCCAGTCCACCGCCGCACCGATGCCCGATGCGCGGCCGCGCACCGACGTCGGGAACACCTCGCCCTGCAGCAGCCAGCCGGTGCCGCCGATGCCGATCGCGAAGCACGCGATGAACAGCGCGAACCCGACCATGACGACGATCAGCTGCGGCACGCCCGACATGAACGACGCGCCGTACGACCCGACCAGCAGGAACACCGCCATGCCGATGTACGCGCCGATCGCCAGCCGCCGCCGGCCCACGCTGTCGATGAAGCGGAACGCGAAGTACGTGGCGATGACGTTGACGACCGCGAGGATGCCCGCGGCGATGACGCCGAAGATCTCGGCCTGCACCGCCGGGGTGCCCGGGTGCACGAAGTACGGCTCGAGCAGATGCGGTCCGTAGTAGAACGCCACGTTGATGCCGGTGATCTGCTGCAGGATGAAGAAGACGCACACGATCACCAGGGCGCGTTTGACCGGCTTGGTCCAGTTCGTGCGCGCGTCCACGCGCTCCTTCTCACTGACCACGACCTTCGACTCGGCATGCACCTGCTCGGGCGTCGCATCGATCCCGAGCGTGTGGAAGGCCTTGAGCGCCTTCTCCTCCTTGCCGCGTTCGAGCAGCCAGCGCGGGGATTCCGGCATCCGCGCCCGCATCGCCAGCGACACGATCGCCGGGATGAAGCCGATCCCCAGCATGATCCGCCAGTCGACGGTGGATGCCGCGCCCGGCGCGATGGCCAGCACGATCACCGCGATCACATAGGCCGCGAGGATGCCGATCGTGATCATCCACTGCTGGATGATGGCCAGTGACCCGCGCCGTCGCTTGGGCGCGAACTCGGAGATGTAAGCGGTCGCGATCGCGGAGTCCGCGCCGATTGCGATGCCGATGATCAGGCGCCCGACGGTCAGCGTGACCGGTTCGAAAGCGAACGCCGAGATGAGCGAGCCGATCGCGAACAGGGCCGAGTCCGCCAGCAGCAGCGACTTGCGGCCGAATCTGTCGGTGAGCGGCCCCGCCGCGAGTGCCCCGACGAACGAGCCCAGCGACGCGCCGGCGACGATGAGACCGATCGCCACGGGTCCGAGCTTGAACGGGAGGAAGACCAGGGCCGAGCCGATGTTCGAGGAGTCGAACCCGAACAGGAACCCGCCGATGGTCGCCAGGATGGCCAGATAGATGTAGAACCGGCCGATGTCGCGTGTGTCGAGCGTCTGCAGGAGCCCGGCCTTCGTGTTCTCCATGGTCCGGACGGTACGCCGCAGTCGCCTCGCCCGACAAGGGGGTTGCGGACGAGGCGACCCCGTGCCAGCAGGGGCATGCCGGACGGGCGGCGCAATCGTGCGGTCAGAGGGCCCAGACGAAGGTCCAGGTGCCGGCGGCGACGGCGGCGATGACGGATGCCGCGGCCACCGCGAACGCGATCGCCAGCAGCACCCCGTCCCGGGGGCGCAGCGCCGACGGCCGCGCCCACGTGCGTGCGCCGGGGGCGCCGAACCCGCGGGCCTCCATCGCGGTCGCGAGCTTCGTGCCGCGCCGGATCGCGAGCACGAACAGGGCGAAGGCCTGCCCGAAGAACCGGCGCATGCGTCCCGCGTCGGCCACTCCCCGGGCTCGGCGGGCCAGCGACAGCTCGCGCCAATCCTCGATGAGCAGCCCGACCAGCCGCAGCCCCGCCAGCGCCCCGACCACGAACCGCGCGGGCAGGTGCACGAGCTGCGACAGCCCGTCGGCGAGGTCGGTGGGGTCGGTGGTCGACAGCAGCACGATCGCCGGCAGCGAGATCGCCAGCACCCGCAGCAGGATCGCCAGGGCCAGCTGCAGCGACCCGTCGCTGACGTGCACGAGCCCCCACTGCAGGTACGTGTCGCCGGCCGCACGGCCGTACAGCACGGTCGCCGCACCCGCGAGCACGGCGGCCATCAGCAGGGGCCAGGCGCGCAGCCACAGCATCCGGGCCGACAGCCCCGACGACGGGATCAGCACGAGCACCAGCGCCAGAGTCACGCCGGCCGAGACGGGGTCGATCGACAGCAGCAGCGTGACGGTCGGCACCAGGGTGGCTGCGAGCTTGGCGACCGCGTTGAACGACGCGACGCGGGCCCGCGGGTCCACGGCGAAGACGCTCATCGGGCCGCTCCCGGCACCGCGACGCCGCCCAGACGCAGCTCGTCGTCGGCGAGCGCGTCGACGAGGTCCCGGTCGTGCGTGACGAACACCACCGAGGTGCCGGCATCCCGCACCTCGTCGATGAGATCGGCGAGCTCGCGCCAGGTGCGGGCGTCCTGCCCATAGGTCGGCTCGTCCAGCACGAGCACGCGCGGCCGGGTGGCGAGGGATGCCGCGACCGTCAGTCGCCGCTTCTCGCCGCCCGAGAGCGTGAACGGGTTCACGGCGGCCAGGCGTGTGAGGCGCAGCCGCTCGAGCAGCGGGTCGACCCGCGCGGTGACCTCGGCGTCGCCCATTCCGAGCGCGCGCGGGCCGACGGCGAGCTCGTCGCGCACGCGCCCGGTCAGCAGCTGATGCTCGGGCTCCTGGAAGACCATGCCGATGCGGGTCAGCAGCTGCCGCGACTTCCAGCGCACGGGCTCGGGCACGAGCCCTCCCCGCAGGTCGTCCGTCGCGGCGAGGATTCCGCCGGCCGGGTCCAGGAGTCCTGCGAGCGTCATCGCGAGGGTGGACTTGCCGGCGCCGTTCGGGCCGGTCACCGCGAGCGCGCGGCCGGATGCGACCGACAGCGAGATGCCGGATGCCGCGACCTGCGGCATCCGGTTCCCGAACGCACGGCGGCCCACCGCGAGGTCCGTCGCGTCGAGCAGGGCGAGTCCGGGGCCGCCGGGCCGCTCGCGCGACGAGCGCCACGGCTCGGCGCCCGGGACCCATACCCCGGCCGCGGAGAGGTCGCGGCCGTACCGGTCGAACACGTCGGCGGGTGCGCCGTCGGCCAGCAGCCCCGCCTCGCCGAGCACGATGACCCGGTCGACGTGGTCGACCCACAGGCCCACCCGGTGCTCGACGACCACGAGCGTCGCCCCGCTGGTCGCGCGCAGCACGGCGTCGCGCACCTCGATGGCCCCCGCGGGGTCGAGGTTCGCGGTGGGCTCGTCGAGCAGCACGAGTCCTGGCCGCATCGCGAGGACTCCGGCCAGGGCGAGGCGCTGCTTCTGTCCGCCCGACAGCTTCGCGGTCGGATGGTCGCGCCCGAGGCCGAGGCCCACCGCGGCGAGGGCCGCGTCCACTCGGCGCCAGATCTCGTCGCGGGGCACGGCGAGGTTCTCGCACGCGAACGCCACGTCGTCGCCGACGCGGGCGAGCACCACCTGCGCATCGGGGTCCTGCAGCACCAGGCCGCTTCTGCCGCGCGCAGCCTGCGGCGGCACGCCGTCGATGAGCAGCTCTCCGGTGCGTTCGCCGTCCTCTTCGTCGCCGAGCACGCCGGCAAGGCCCTGCATGAGCGTGGACTTGCCGGCGCCGCTCGCGCCCAGCAGCAGCACGCGCTGCCCCGCCGGGATGTCGAGGTCGAGCCCGGCCACCGCCCAGCGGCGGCGGCCGGCGTGGCGCCAGCCCCAGCCGCGGGCCGCGACCGCGGCGGGGCGAAGGGTCTCGGTCACGCCGCGCCTCAGGCGGCGTCGGGGTCGTCCGCCTCGTGCGCGCGGGCCTCGCGGCCGGCGCCGAAGCGGTCGAGCGCACCGGTGGCGGCGAGGGCCCGCACGATGAGCCACGACACGAGCCCGGCCACCACGACGCCCGACACGATCGCGGCGACGAAGTAGATGGACCGGTACTCGAACGACTGCGCGGCGATCGACGAGAAGTTGGTGTCGAGGATCGCGGTCGACAGCCCGGCGATCGCGCCCGAGACCAGCGCTCCCACGAGACGCCAGTTCGTGTAGAGCAGGATCGCGAAGCCGATCTCGGCGCCCAGGCCCTCGAACACGCCCCAGATGAACGTCTCGGGGCCCCACTGGGTGCCGACGGCCATCGAGACCACGGCGGCGACGACCTCGGTGTAGAACGCGGCGCCGGGCTTGCGGATGATGAGGCCGCCGAGCACGCCGGCGAACAGCCAGCCGCCGGCGAGCAGTCCGTCCAGGCCCGGCAGGAACGACAGCGCGGTCGACAGCGGGGTCCAGGCCTGCCCCCACAGCCAGAAGACGACGCCTGCGGCGACGCCGACGACGCTCGCCACGACGATGTCGACGACGCGCCACTGGAAGCGGCGGGCGGATGTCCTCGAGGCGGACACGGATGCGTGCATGATCTCTCCTTCCTGCGCTGGCATGACCCAGATCAGGTTCGACGGTCGAAGCGTGTTCGCTCCCTCTCAGCCCGGCACACCGGACTCCCGTGGTTGTACGGCTCATTATAAGCGCGGTCCGGTACCGTGGCGTGGTGACCTCCGCCGATACGACGCCCGGCCCTGCGGCCGATCCCGGCGTCGTCGACGGCACCGTCCTGACCGGCGACGGATCGCGCACGGTCGGCGCTCTGAACTGGTGGGACGGCTCGAGCCCGACCGCCACTGCGGCCGTGGCCGTGGCATCCAGCGACGTCACCTCGACCGCGACGCCGCTGCTGTCCGAGCGGCCGCGCCGGTCGGCGCTGCGCCCGGGCGTGCTGGTACCGCTCGGCATGGTCGTGCTGCTGTTCGTCGCGTACGGCGTGACCATGGGGGTCTGGCCGCTGACGGCCCTGCCTCCGACGGTCACGGCGACGTCGGTGACCGCACCCGCGGCAGCCGCGGCATCCCTCACCTGGCCCAGGGCCGGATCGGCGGCGGTCGCCGTCGACGGGGTCGGCACGACGATGGCCTCGGCCGGCGACCAGGTCACGATGGCGAGCATCACCAAGGTCGTCACGGCCTTGGTCGTGCTGGACCGGATGCCGCTGCAGGTCGGCCAGAGCGGGCCGGAGTTCCGGTTCACGTACGGCGACCGGGCCGAATACTGGCAGTTCCTGCGACGCAACGAGTCAGCGCTCGACGTGCCGGCCGGCGGCACGCTCACGCAGTACCAGCTGCTCGAGGGCATGCTGCTGGGCTCGGCGGGCAACTACGCCACCCGGCTCGCCTACAACCTGTGGCCGAGCCCGCGTGCATTCTCGGCGGCCGCCGAGGACTGGCTGAGCGCGCACGGGATCTCGGGGATCTCGATCACGGATCCGACCGGCATCGACCCCGGCAACACCGCGACACCCGCCGCTCTGGTGCGTCTGGCCGGGCTCGCCATGGACGATCCGGTGATCGCCGAGATCGTCGCGAAGAAGTCGGTGAAGCTGCCCGGCGCGGGGCTCGTGAAGAACACCAACAGCCTGATCGGCGACAAGGGCGTCGTGGGGCTGAAGACCGGCACCCTCGACGGCTACAACCTGCTGGTGAGCAAGGACGTCACGGTCGGCGGCACGACCGTGCGCATCGACGCCGTGACCCTCCACCAGCCCGACGAGAAGACCCGGACGGCGGCCACGCGGGCGCTGCTCGCGCAGGTCGAGAAGCAACTGGCGGCCACCCCGGGCCTTGCCGCCGGGACGAGGGTCGGCACCGTGCACACGTCGTGGGGCGAGTGGGTGCCGGTGGTGACCGCGGGCGACGCGACGGTCGCACTGTGGAACGGGGCGACCGCCACCGCGAAGGCGACGCTGAAGCTCGGCGACCATCGCGCGAAGGGCGACGTCGTCGGGTCGCTGACGGCGAAAGGGCCGGTGGATGCCGCGACCGTCGATGTGACCCTCACCCGCGACATCGACGGACCCGGCCTGTGGTGGCGGCTGACCCACCCGGTCGAGCTGCTCGGCATCGGCTGAGGCGCGCGGCCGCTCATGCGGCTCAGGCGAAGCGCAGCGTCTGGTTCAGGCGGGTGCGCACGTCGAAGATCTCGTTGCCGCCGATCTCGGGGGCGCCGGCGACGCCGCGGCGCAGCACGTTGGCGAGGGCGCCGCGAGCGGCCAGCACCGTGCGCACGCCGCGGACCTTGCCGAGCTCGTCGATCGCCTGCACGACGTCGTCGTCGGGCAGCACCACGATCGCGCCGCCGAACCGCACGTGCGCGCCGCGCGAGATCGAGCGGATGCCGGCGATCAGGTCCGCGATCGGCGCGCCGGCCACGGCATCCCCCACCAGCTCCCCACGCCGGACGCGCACGGGTCCTCCGAGGTCTTCGGAGAGGATGCCGTACAGCCCGCTCGGTGCGAGCACGACGTGGTCGACCTTCTGGTCGACGTGGCGGCCGGCGGCCACGTCGTGCCACACCGTGTAGCCCATGCCCAGCTCGCCGACGATGCGGGCGGTCGCCTCTTCGGCCAGTGCGTCCGCCAGCAGCCGCCGGATCTCGACGGGCGCCCGGCGCACGAGGGCGGGGTCGTACGGGTCGGCCAGGTCGACGCCCCGGCCGGCCCACTCGCGGATCAGTGCCAGGAACTGCTCGCGCCGTCGTCCGCCGGGCTGGCCGTAGGAGCGGGCACGCGGCCGGGTATCGGCGCGGGACGTGGGAGCGCGCCATCCGCTCCATTCGGGCGGCTGCGTCTCTCCGAATCCGTGCCCGCGGTCGTATGCGGCGCGGGCGTCGGCGGTGCCGACCAGGGTCCATGCCTGCTGCACCTGGATGAACACGGCCGCGTCTCCCCCGGTGTCGGGGTGCGTCTGGCGCAGCCGCAGGCGGTACGCCCTGCGGAGCGCCTCGTCGTCGGCCGCCGGGTCGACCCCGAGCACTTCGTACGCCGACGCCGACAGGGGACTGTCGAACACCGCGCCTCCTCCCGCACCGGACCGGAACCAGGGTAGCCGGTCCGGTGCGCAGGAGCTCTCAGCGGGTCACTGGATGTGGACGGGCTCGCCCCCTGCCGTGACGGTGATGTCGTTGTACGACAGGATCGGTGCGTCCGGCCCCTGTGCCCAGATGCCGTAGAACTCGTTCGAGATCGTGTTGCGGGTCACGACCGTGTTCACGTTCATCTGACCGAGGTTCTCGGGGATCAGCCGCGAGTCGACGACGATGCCCATGGTCGCCGGCGCGGTCAGCCAGCCGTCGCCCGAGAGCACATTGCGCTCGACGGTGACGTTCTTCGTCATCGAGCCGGGCGCCGCGGCGTGCACGATGACGCCGCCCTCACCCGAGTCCGTGACGGAGTTGCGGCTGATCATGATGTTGCTGACGACGCTGCCCGCGCCGTTGCTCTGCGCCACGATGCCGCCCACGTCCGGACCGGTGGGTCCGAACGGGCTCGCACCCTCCCGGATCGTGTTCTGCGTGACCGTGACGTGGTCGACCGTGTTGCCGGTGTTGAACGCCGAGACGACGATCGCGCAGCCCGCGAAGTTCGACCACAGCGTGTTCTGCTTCACCGTGACGTCGGTGACCGGGATGTTCTCCGGGTACGTCGGCAGCCCGACGACGCGACCCGGGTCGAACGGCCCGTTGTCCATGATGCCGATGCCGCCGCGCCCGTTGTTCCACACGGTGTTCTGGCTGACGGTGGAGTGCGAGACCCCGAACAGGCTGATCGCGAACGCCTGATCCAGTTGCCCGGCCGACGGAGGCGTCCCCGGAGGGTTGGGTGCGGCGGGGGCGTGGAAGCCGTTGTCGGTGACCTTCGACCGGCTGACCGTGACGTTCCACGTGTTCTCGGCGAGGATGCCGGCGGCGTTCGCGCCGGTCACCGTGACCCGGTCGATCGTGACGTCCGGCACGTCCACATAGATGCCGACGTCGCATCCGGCCGCGTCGACGGTCCGTTGCGTGATGGTCTGCCCTGCGGTGGCGACGATCGCGGCGGTGAAGCCGGAGTCGCCCGCCGTCTGACAGTCGCCGGTGCCGTCGGCGACCGCCGCCCCGGCACCCATGATGCCCAGGGCGCCGACGGTCGCCGCGGCGGCGACCCCGCAGATCGCCCGCATGCCCCAGCTGGATGACATCTTCATCAGTCCCTCTTTCGTTGTTTCCCCAATGAGTCGACACCGGCTCGGCCGTGCGACGTAGGCGATCAACGTGGGCGTCGGAGGGCGACCGTGCGCCAAGCGCAGTCGTCGATGTCCTGCTGCGCGTGAACGACGCGAAGTTCCAGGAACGGATCCCCCAGAGCGCGCACCCCAGAGCGCAGATACCTGGAGTGTAGACCCGGCTCCGGACCGGACGATAGTGAAAGATTCCCGCGCTCAGCCCCAGAGCGGCACGGGCGGCGTGTGGTCGAACGCGGCGGCGACCGTCTCGGGCGCCACCTGGTCGATCGCGGCGGGTGACCATTGCGGGTTGCGGTCCTTGTCGACCAGCTGCGCGCGGATGCCCTCGACCAGGTCGGGCTGGGTCTGCCCGAACCACATCACCAGGCGGTACTCCTGCTCGAGCGCGGCCCGCAGGTCGGGCAGCGTGCGCGCGCGGCGCACGGCCTCGAGCGTCACGGCCATGCCGGTCGGCGACAGCTCGCCCATCAGATCGGCGGTGGTGGATGCCTCGGGCTCGGGTCGTGCGCGCAGCCGGCGCACGACCTCGTCGATCGTGTCGGCGCTGAACGCGTCGTCGATCCACGGGCGGGCGGCCTCGAGCCTGGAGGTCACGGGCGTCTCGTCGAACAGCAGCACGATGTCGGTGGGTCCGGGCGGGTCGGCGCGCGTCTCGAGCGCGTCGCGCAGTCCGTCGAGGCGGTCGCTGGGGACGAAGTGGTCGGCGAAGCCGGCATAGATCGCGTCCGAGGCATCCATCACCGTCCCGGTGACCCCGAGGTACTCGCCGATGCGCCCGGGCGCCCGGCCCAGCAGCCACGTGCCGCCCACATCGGGAGTGAAGCCAATGCGGGTCTCGGGCATGGCGAGCTTGGACCGCTCGGTGACCACGCGGATCGCGGCGTGTCCGGCCAGGCCGATACCACCGCCCATCGTGATGCCGTCGGCGAGCGCGACGATCGTCTTCGGGTACTCGGCGATGCGGTCGTTCATCGCGTACTCGGCGCGGAAGAACGCGGTGGTGTCTTCGGCGTGCCCCGCGGTGATCTGGTCATACAGGCTGCGCACGTCGCCGCCGGCGCACAGACCGCGGTCCCCGGCGCCGTCGATCACGACGTTCTCGACGTCGGGGTCCTGCTCCCAGGCGTCCAGCGCCGCGGCGACCCGTTCGATCATGTCGAGGTCGATCGCGTTGATCGCCCGCGGACGGTTCAGGGTGATGCGCCCGAGGCTGCCGTGCGTGCGGGCGATGACGGTGGGTTCGGGCGTTGCGGGCGACTCGGTCACCCTGGCAACGTTACCCGGGCGCCGTCCGCGGCGCCGAACGCGCGACCCGGGGGCGGAAGGCCTGAAGGATCGGCTGGATATCCCGGACGTACGGCCCATTTTCCGCCAAGATAGGGGAGACACGGCCCGCGATGAGGAGAGGTTCGGCATGCCAGAAGGACAGGTGCTCGAGTTCGCGGGACTCTCGAAGCAGTTCGGCTCCGTTCTCGCCGTCGACGACTTCACCGCTCGCGTCGAGCCCGGCTCGGTCACGGGCTTCCTCGGCCCGAACGGCGCCGGCAAGACCACGACGCTGCGCATGCTCCTCGGCCTCGTCCGGCCCTCCGGCGGGACGGCCACGATCGGCGGGGTGCCGTACGCCCGGCTCGCGCACCCGCTGCAGACCGTCGGCGCCGTGCTCGAGGCATCCAGCTTCCATCCCGGGCGCACCGCCGCCGCGCACCTGACGGTGTATGCCCGCGCGGCGGGCCTGCCCACGTCGCGGGTCGACGAAGCGCTGGGCCTGGTGGGTCTGGCCGATGTCGCCGGCCGCCGGGTGGGTGGCTTCTCGCTCGGCATGCGGCAGCGGCTGGGCCTGGCCGGCGCACTGCTGGGCGACCCCGGGGTGCTCGTGCTCGACGAGCCGGTGAACGGACTGGACCCCGAGGGCATCACATGGATGCGGGGACTGCTGCGCGAGCTCGCCCGGCAGGGCCGCACGATCCTCATGTCGTCGCACCTGCTCGCCGAAGTGCAGCAGACCGTCGATCAGCTGCTGATCATCTCGCAGGGCCGGCTCGTCTACGCCGGCGCCCTCGAGGACCTGGCCGACGCGTCGGAGTACGCGACGGTGGTGGATGCCCCGGATCGCGCCGCCCTGCAGGCCGCGCTGGATTCGGCCGGCGTGAAGTACGAGGTGCTGCGGTCGGGGCTGACGATCCGCGGGGCGGAGCCGCTGACGATCGGGCGCACCGCCGCCGACGCCGGCGTGGCGCTGTCGATGCTGCAGCGCCGCGGGCCGGCCCTCGAGGAGGTCTTCTTCGAGCTGGTGAGCGGGATGCGCGTGCATCCGTCGGGCCAGAACATGCCGGCCGCGGAGGGTGCCGGGCCCGAGCCGGCTGTGGAACCGGACGCGGCCGAGACTTCGCCAGAGGCCGAGGGTGCGCCGGGGACGCGGGCGCAGGCGGACACCGGGCCGGAGGCCGACGCCGTCGCGGACGGGCAGGTGCCGGCTCTGACGGCCACGGCGGCCACCGGCGTCGTCGCGCTCGTCGATCGCGCGCCGGACGCGGGCCGCGCCCCCGCGCCCGCGCCGGCCGAGACCCGGCCCGCGAGCGGCGGATTCGCGGTCGCGGCGACCGGGGTCATCGACATCATCCCCGCCGAAGAGCCCGCGACGCCCGACACCGCCGACGTCGTCCCGCCGCCCGACAGCGCCGATTCCGTGGCCGAGAGCGCGCCAGAGCCCGAGGACGTCCCCGACGTCGAGCCCGAGGCCGACGACGAATCCGCAGAACCGCCGCGGCCGGCGCACACCGGGCCGCGGGAGTGGAAGCCGCCCGCCGACTGGTGGGCGCCGTCCACCCCCGCCATCAAGCCCGAGATATTCTCGTCGCCGGCGCCGGACACGCACGCCGACGCCGCGCCCACGATCGCCGACGACGAGATCGACGACATCGCCGGTGAGCCCGCCCACCTCGACGACGACGGCCCGCACGAGCAGAAGACCGAATCCGACATCGCGGCGGACGCGTTCTTCCAGTCGTTCGACCACGGCGACGCCGCCGGAGCCGACGAGCCGGCGGACGAGGCATCCCCCGGCGACGTCTCATCCGACGGCGGCGAGGGCGACGAGGTGCCCGCCGACGAAGCATCCGCCCACGACGGAGAGGACTCGCGATGAGCCTGACCGCCGCCACCCGGTCCGAATCGACGAAGCTGTTCACCACCGCGATGTGGTGGATCATCGGGCTCATCCTGGTGGTCTACATCGGCATGACCGCGGCGGGCCTCGGCTTCGTGTTCGCCGCCACGACCGCCGGCGCGCTGCCCACACAGACCGCCCATGGCGAGATCCCGTCGACGGGTCTTGCGCCCATCCTCTACAGCGTGGCATCGACGATCGGCTACGTCTTCCCGCTGCTGATCGGCACGCTCATGGTCACCGCAGAGTTCCGCCATCAGACGCTGACGCCCACGTTCCTGGCCACGCCGCGGCGCGGGCTGGTGTTGAGCGCCAAGGCCCTCGTCGGCATCGGCATCGGGGTGCTGTACGCCGTCGTCGCCCTGATCGCGACGGTGGGGCCGGCCGCCGGGTTCCTGGCCGGCTTCGGGCAGGATGCCGAGCTCGACGCCCCGGACACGTGGGCCATGTTCGGCCGGATCGTGATCGGGTTCGTGCTCTGGGTGCTCGTCGGCATCGGCGTGGGGGCGCTGCTGCGCAACCAGGTCGCCGCGGTGGTCGTGGTGCTCGCCTTCACCCAGTTCGTCGAGCCGATCGGACGGGTCGCGGCCGCGTTCGTGAAGAACCTCGACAAGATCATGCAGTTCATGCCGGGCGCCGCCGGCGACGCGCTGGTCGGCCACAGCATCTACGCGGCGGTGGGCGCGGGGTCGGGTGCCGGATCGGCGCAGCTGGAGTGGTGGGAGGGCGGACTCGTCCTGCTCGGCTATGCGGTGGTGCTGCTGATCCTCGGCTACGTCGCCAGCTGGCGCCGCGACGTCGAGTAGCGCCGGCGTCAGGCCGTCGCCGGGCGCGGCTTGGCCGGCCGGGGCTTGGGCGGCCGGTGCGCCACGATGTCGCTGACCTCTTCGGGCAGGTCGCCCGCGTCCATGCGCAGCGCCTTCACCAGGGCGATGCCGTGCCGCGTGGTCAGGACGACGCGCTGGAACTCGTCGTGCCCCTCGAGGTCGATCACGACGCTCGGCCGGCGACGCCGGATCACGGCGAAGTCGCGGCCGCCGGCCGACTTCCACGTGCCCATTGCCACGGCGGACGGGATGTACGTGCCGGGGTCGGGCACACCGCGCAGCCACGTCCAGGCATCGTCGGTCAACTGCACCTTGACGATGTGCGACCGCTCGATCTGCAGATTGTGCCGGCGGAACGCGAGCGCATGCTCGGTGACCGACAGCACGACCTCGAGGGCCGTGGAGTCGAGCAGCAGCGTCACCATGTCTCCAGTGTGCCAGCGTCGGGCCGTGGCATCCCGACCATTTTGCTCACAGTGCCGCAACGATCGACGCGATGGAGAACGGCCCTCGTGCGGATGCAAGACTGGGACGGTGACGCTGATCGACACCGACCTGCACACGACCGCCGGCGCCCTCGCGGCGGCAGCCGAGGGCGGACGCCTGGATGCGGCGCAGGCCGAGACGCTGCTGCGGGCGTTCGGCCGGACCGAGGGCGCGGAGCTCGACGGGATGCTGCGGGTCGCGGCATCCCTTCGCGACACGGGCCTTGCCCGCGCGGGGCGCCCCGGCGTCATCACCTACTCGCGCAAGGCGTTCCTGCCGCTGACGACGCTGTGCCGCGACCGCTGCCATTACTGCGTGTTCGTCGACACGCCGGGGCAGCTGGCGAAGCTGCACAAGCCGATGTACATGTCGGCCGAGCAGGTGCTGACCGTCGCCCGGCAGGCGCAGGCGCTCGGGTGCAAAGAGGCGCTGCTGACCCTGGGCGACCGGCCCGAGGACCGCTGGCCGGCCGCCCGCGCCTGGCTCGACGAGCACGGCTACGCGTCGACGCTCGACTACGTCGCCGACATGGCGCGGCTGATCACCCGCGAGACCGGCATGCTCGCCCACGCCAATCCGGGGGTCATGAGCCGTGCCGAGCTCGACGCGATGCGCCCGGTCGCCCCGTCGATGGGAATGATGCTCGAGACCACCTCGCGGCGGCTGTTCGAAGAGCCGGGCCAGGTGCACTACGGATCGCCCGACAAGGATCCGGCGGTGCGCCTGAAGGTGATCGAGGATGCCGGGGCCGCCCGCATTCCGTTCACCACCGGCATCCTCGTCGGAATCGGCGAGACCCTGCGCGACCGCGCCGAATCGCTCGTCGCGATCCGCGACCTGCACGAGCGCCACGGCCACGTGCAGGAGGTGATCGTGCAGAACTTCCGGGCCAAGCCCGGCACGGCCATGCGCGCGGCGCCCGACGCCGACCTGCGCGAGTACGTCGCGGCGGTCGCCGTCGCACGGCTGGTTCTCGGGCCCGACATGCGCATCCAGGTGCCGCCGAACCTGTCGGACGCCGCCGAGCTCGAACTGCTCGTGCGCGCCGGCATCGACGACTGGGGCGGGGTGTCTCCGCTGACCGCCGACCACGTCAACCCCGAGCGACCGTGGCCGCAGATCGACGAGCTCGCCGCGCACACCGCCGCAGCGGGCTTCGCGCTGCGCGAGCGGCTCACCGCCCACCCTCATTTCGTGCGGGATGCCGCGACCTGGATCGACCCGGGCCTCCAGCCCGCCGTCGCGGCGCTGGCCGACCCCGAGACGGGACTGGCCCGCGTCGACACCCGGTCGTTGAGCGAGGACGCGCGCAGCGCGACCGAGTCGAAACGTCACCCCGAGGAACGTCGTTTCGACTCGCTGCGCTCACTCGAGGACCGGGGTGCGATCTCTGCCCTCGCCGAGGCCGCCGCGGCCGACCCGCTCGGACTCGACGACGCCGACTGGGAGCGGCTGCTGCGCGCGACCGGCGCCGACCTCGACGCCCTCGCCCAGGCCGCCGACGACGTGCGCCGATACACGGTGGGCGAGGCCGTGAGCATCGTCGTGAATCGCAATCTCACGACGACCGGGCTGCGACCGGCCCGCGAGGCCGATCCCACCACGTTCACGCTCGACGATGTCGCGGCGATCGCGGCCGACGCGTGGGAGCTCGGCGCCACCGAACTGTGCATCCAGGGCCGGGTTCCGGATGCCGCGGACCCGGCCGCGTATCTCGACGTCGTGCGCGCCGCGAAGCGCGCCGCCCCCGGCATCCATCTGCACGCGTATCGCCCGCAGGACGTGTGGGACCTCGCCGACCGCGCCGGGGTCGGCCTCGTGCGCGCGCTCGAAGACCTGCACGACGCCGGGGTCGGCACCGTGCCGGGCACCGGCGTGAAGGTGCTCAGCGACCGGGTGCGCGCGCTGATCGCCCCCGGCGACCTCGAGATCGACCGCTGGATCGAAGGGATCACGGCCGCGCACCGGGCCGGGTTCCGCTCGACGAGCGTGCTGTTCTACGGCCACGTCGAGACCGCGGCCGAGCGCATCGCGCACCTGCGCGCGCTGCGCGCGATCCAGGACGAGACGGGCGGGTTCACCGAGTTCGTGCCGATCCCGCTGCCGGGGGCTGCCGGCGGCGTGCCCCTCGTGCCGGGCCGATCGCCGCGGGACGAGAACCGGGCGATGGTCGCGGTATCGCGGCTGCTGCTGAACGGCAGCATCCGGCACATCCAGATCCCGTGGACCCGGGTGGGGCGCGAGGGCGCCGCCGCGCTGCTGCAGGCCGGCGGCGACGACCTGGGCGGCACGCTGCTCGACGGCCGGGTGCGCCCGCAGGCCGGGATCGAGCACGGTCAGCAGCTGCCGGTGCGCGATGCCGGGGCCCTGGCCGCGCACCTGTTCCGACCGTTCCGCGTCCGCACGACCGATTACCGCGAGGCGGGCGGGCATGCCTGAGGTCGTGGTCGTCGGCGCCGGGTTCGCGGGGCTTTCCGCCACCATGGCCCTGCGCCGGGCCGGGATCGACGATGTCGTCGTGCTCGAGCGCGCCCCGTCGCTCGGCGGCACCTGGCGCGACAACACGTATCCCGGTGTCGCGTGCGACATCCCGAGTCACCTGTACGGCTTCGCCGATCACCCGAACCCCGGCTGGTCGAGCGTGTTCGGGCGGGGGGCCGAGATCCGCGCCTACCTCGAGCACGTGGCCGCGGCCGAGCGCATCGAGCCGTGGCTGAACACCCCGATGCTGGGGGCGGTGTGGGATGCCGCGGCCGACCGCTGGCGCATCCGCACGGGCGGCGCGCAGCGCGGCGCGATCGCGGCCGATGCCCTCGTGCTCGCCTGCGGGCGGCTCACCGAGCCGCGCATCCCCGACATCCCGGGGCTGGAGTCGTTCCCGGGCCCGCTTTTCCATTCCGCGCGCTGGGATCACACGGCCGATCTCGACGGCGCCCGCGTCGCGGTGATCGGCACGGGCGCGTCGGCCGTTCAGCTCGTCCCCGAGCTTGCGAAGACGTCCCGCGTCACGCTGTTCCAACGCACGCCCGCGTGGATTGTGCCCCGCGACGACCGCGCGTACTCCCCCGCCGAGCGTGCGGCCTTCGCCGCCGATCCGGCCACCATGCAGCGCCTGCGCGACGAGCTGTATCTCGACGGCGAGTCGCGGTTCGCGTCGCGGTCGGGAGACGTGGATGCCGCAGCCGCCGCGCGCGAGATCGCGCTCACGCATCTGCACGCGCAGGTGCCCGACCCGGCGCTGCGCCGCGCGCTCACGCCCGACTATGCGTTCGGGTGCAAGCGCGTGCTGCTCTCGGACACGTTCTACCCGACTGTCGCCTCGGGCGCCGCGCACCTCGTGCCGTCGCCGCTGGCCGCCGTGCACGGGTCGACGCTGATCGCGGGCGACGGCACCCGGCATGAGGCCGACGCGGTCGTGCTCGCAACCGGGTTCCAGTCGACGCAGCAGCCCTACGCCGACCTCGTGCGCGGCGAGACCGAGACCCTCGCCGAGCACTGGGCAGACGGGATGACCGCGTTCGCGTCGACCGTGGTCGCGGGCTTCCCGAACCTGTTCGTGCTCGACGGGCCCAACGCGTCGCTCGGCCACAACTCCTCGGTGCTCATGATGGAGGAGCAGGCTGCCTACGCCGCCCGCGCCCTCGCGGCCGGCCGCGGCACGCTGCGGGTCGACCCCGCCGCCGAGGCGGCGTACACCGCCGAGATCGATCGGGCTGCGGCATCCACTCCCTGGATCACGGGCGGCTGCGACAACTGGTACGTCGACGAGCGGTCGGGCCGGCTCACGCTGCTGTGGCCGGGCACGGTCGGGGCGTTCCGCGCGCGGCTGGCCGCGGCATCCGGCGACGAATTCCTGCCCGCGACGACGAGACGAGGAACACGATGACCCTGCGGTTCGGCTACAAGGCCTCCAGCGAGCAGTTCGGACCCGACGAGCTGCTGCGCTTCGGCGTGCTCGCCGAACAGATGGGATTCGACTCGGTGTTCCTGTCGGACCATTTCCAGCCGTGGATGCACGAGGGCGGGCATGCTCCGGCGGCCCTGCCGTGGCTCGGCGCGCTCGGCGCGCGCACCGAGCGCGTGCTGATCGGAACGTCGGTGCTGACGCCGACGTTCCGGTACCACCCGGCGGTGATCGCGCAGGCGTTCGCGACGCTCGGGGTGCTGTACCCGGAGCGGGTGATCCTGGGCGTGGGCACCGGCGAGGCGCTGAACGAGGTCACGCTCGGGCTCGAGTGGCCCGATCCGCCGGAGCGGTTCCAGCGGCTGAAAGAGGCGATCACGCTCATCCGCGCGCTCTGGCAGGACGAGCGGGTCACGTTCGACGGGCGGTTCTGGCAGGTGAAGGATGCCACGGTCTACGACCGTCCGCTTCGTCCGGTGCCGATCTACATCGGCGCGTCGGGGCCCGCCGCCACGCGACTCGCGGGCCGCATCGCCGACGGGTACATCACGACCAGCGGCAAGGACCCGGCGCTGTACAGCGACACGCTGCTGCCGGCGCTGCGCGAGGGGCTGGAGAAGGCCGGCCGCGCCGCGGACGACGTCGACACGCTCATGGAGGTGAAGGTCTCGTACCACCCCGACCGCGAGACCGCGCTGCACAAGACCCGGTTCTGGGCGCCGCTGGCGCTGACCCCGGAGGAGAAGCGCGACGTGCACGACCCGATCGACATGCAGCGGCGGGCGGCCGCACTGCCCATCGAGCGCGTCGCGTCGCGGTTCATCGTGTCGACCGACCCCGACGAGCACGTCGAGCGGATCAGGCAGTACATCGACCTGGGATTCCGGCACCTGGTGTTCCACGACCCGGGCGCCGACCAGGAGGAGTTCCTGCGCATGTACGGTGCCGAGATCCTGCCGCGTCTGCGCGCGATGGTCGGGCAGTGAGTCCGGTGGTGGTGCCCCAAGCGCGCAGAACTCCGGAGATCTGATCATCACCGGCCCCCTTCGGCCTCTGCGCGGGCCGCACTCCGCCCGACGTCCACAGCTCTGCACGGGCTGGACCGTCGTCATTCCGGTCAAGCCGCCCGCGCACGGCAAGTCCCGGCTGGGAAGAGCCGGCGTCGACCGGGCGGAGCTCGCCCGCGCCATCGCGCTCGACACGATCGATGCCGCTCGCCGGGTCTGTGCCGTGATCGTCGTGACCGGCGACGCCGCGGTCGCCGCCGCCGCGCGCGGACTGGGCGCGACGGTGGTCGACGAGGGTGATCCGCACGGGCTGAACGCTGCCATCGCCCGGGGGATGGATGCCGCGGACACGGGCCACCGAGCGGCGCTGCTCGGCGATCTGCCGGCGCTGCGACCGGCCGATCTCGCCGCAGCGCTGCGGGCCGCGGCATCCATCGACCGCGCTGTCGTGCCCGACGCCGAGGGCACGGGGTCCACGCTCGTGACCGCTCGGCCCGGCATCGGATGGGCGTCGGCGTTCGGCGACGGGTCGTTCGCGCGGCACGTCGCGCTGGGCTGCACCGTGCTGGACGTACCGGATGCCTCGACCCTGCGCCGCGACGTCGACACGCCCGAACAGCTCGACGACGCCGCCGCGCTCGGCCTCGGCCGCCGCACAGCCGCGCTGTACCCCTCCGACCCCGCGGGCCCCCGCGCAAGCGGCTGAGCCCCGGGATCGAATGCTGCAGCATCCCGCTGATGCGGCAGGTTTCGCCGACGCGCTGCAGGCTCCCGCTGATGCGGCTGCTTTTCTCTGGCGCATCAGCGGGAACCTGCAGCCCAGCCACGGGGGTAGCCGGCGCGGCCGCGGGCCGGACGCCGCCGCGCGACGGGGTCAGCGGTCGAGATCGACCGCGGCGAGGGCGGCGTCGACGATGGCGGCCGACGCCGCGACGTCGGTCATCCACAGCGGGGCGACGACGGGCTTCACGCCCAGGGCTTCGACAGCCGGCGCGAGCGCGGCATCCTCTTCGCCGAGAAGCCACGCATCCAGCAGTCCGCCGCTCACACGGGCGCCGTAGTGGGCCGCGACCGCATCGGCGCGCGTGTCGACGCCGATCGCGGTCAGGCACACGTCGGCCATGCCGCGCACGACCTTGCCGCCGATGATCCCCGAGACGCCGACGACGCGGCGGGCCTCCCGCAGCGCGTCGCGGACGCCCGGCACGGCGAGGATCGGACCGATCGAGACCACGGGGTTGGAGGGCCCGAGCAGCACGACGTCGGCTGCGGCGATCGCCTCGAGCACGCCCGGCGCGGGCGCGGCATCCTCGATGCCCGGGTTCTCGAATCCGACCGGTGCAAGCGCCGCGCGGTGCCGGGTCCACCATTCCTGGAAGTGCATACGACCGCCGTCGGCCAGCCGCACGTGCGTGTCGACCTCGCTGTCGGTCATCGGCAGCAGCCGCACGCCGATCGGCCAGCGGCGCGAGAGCCGCTCGACGACCTCGGTCACCGACAGGCCGTCGCGCAGCCACCCGGTGCGGGCCAGGTGCGTGCCCAGATCCAGGTCGCCGAGTGTGAACCACGGCCAGCCCGCCCCCCAGGCCTGCAGCTCGGCGTTCACCCGCTCGGTGTCGCTCGCGCGGCCCCAGCCGCGCTGCGTGTCGTTCTGCTCAGCCAGCGCGTACAGCACCGAGTCGACGTCGGGCTGCAGCCGCACGCCCGACAGCCACAGGTCGTCGCCGGTGTTGACCACGACGGTCGCCTCGGGGTCGCCGCGGCGGACGAGCGCCGCGCGCACGCCGAGCGTGAACCTCGCGCCGCCGACACCGCCGGCGAGGACGACGACCCGGGTCACCCGGGCCTCAGAAGTGGAACTCGTCGGTCGCGTGCGGCAGCGAGAACTGCGACACGGCGTCGATCAGGGCGTCGACGGTCTGCCGTTCGGCGACGATGTCGACGTCGAGGCCGGCCTTGCGCGCATCCTTCGCGGTGCGCGGGCCGATCGCAGCGATGAGCGTCTCGGGCGGGATGTCGTGGAACTGTGTGCGCACCTGCTCGGCGACCGAGCCGCTGGTGACGAGGATCGCGTTGATGCGGCCGTTCGCGACATCGCGGGCGATGCGCTCGGTCACCGGCACGCCGACGGTGCGATACGCGACGACCGAGTGCACGTCGTGCCCGGCGGCGACCAGCCGCTTGGTCAGCACGGGCTTGGCGATCTCGCTGCGCAGGGTGAGGATGCGGCGGGGGTTCGCCTCGAGGGCGATCAGCTCGTCGGCCATGCCGGCTGCGGAATTGTCCTTCGCGGGCACGAGGTCGACGTTGTAGCCGACGGACTGCAGGGCCGCCGCGGTCGTCTCGCCCACGGCGGCGACCTTGGTCGTGGACGGGATCACGGCGCGATAGGCGAACAGGACGTCCACGGTGGTGGCGCTGGTCAGCGTCACCCAGTCGTAGGCGCCGGCGGCGAGATCGGCGATGGCCTGCTCGAGCGGGGTGAGGTCGTCGGGCGAGGCGAAGTTGATCAGGGGCGCGACGACCGGCACGGCGCCCTGTGCGCGCAGCGTCGCCGCGACGGAGTCACCCCATGGGCCGCCTCGGGGCACGAGTACGCGCCATCCGTCCAAGGGCTTGGCGGTCTCGGCCGCGGGATGCGATGTGGCTGGGTTCATGATGTGGTGTTCGGGGGCTCGGCTCATCTGATTCGACGCCGGCCGCCCAAGTTGGGGCAGCCGACGGGCGACTTCGGCCCCGGCGCGCACAATGCGCGGTTCGGGTTCGCGCCGTCGGCAGCACTCGCACCTTTGCCACTGCCTAACGACAGAGCATACCCCCGCCGGAGTGTGCTACGCACCGCGGGTCATCGCGTGTAGAGCTTGACGAGCCCCCACACCGTGAGTCCGACGGCTGCGGCGACCCCCACCACGGCGACCGACGCCAGGGCGGGGCTCTCCTGCGCGAACACCCGTGCGGCGGCGATCCGGCGCTGGGTGGCACGCGCGACCCGCTTGGGCACGTTCGCCTTCTCTTCGATCGCGGCGAGCGCGGCCTTCAGCTCCGCACGGGCCTTCGCGACGGGATCCTCGATGTCCAGCGGCACGGCGGTGCGCGGGATGCCGGTGTCAGAACTCATCGGTCACGTCCTTCACGATCTTCACGTCCTTGGCGATGGCCTGGCCGGGGTTCTCGCGACGGGTCAGCCGCCGGAACCGCAGCAGCCCCAGCAGCGCGAACACCACCGCCAGCAGCAGGCCGATGAAGAAGACGACCAGCGCCGACAGCCACACCGGCCACCACGACGAGAGCCCCGCGACGAAGAAGCCGAGCAGCACCGGCACCGACCAGAACAGGAAGAACAGGGCCACGACCATCCAGCCCGCGCCGATCCCGGCATCCTTCGCGGTGCGGCGCACCCACGTCTTGGCGGCGTCGATCTCGGCGACGACGAGATTGCGCACGAGCTCGGGCAGCTCGCCGACCAGGGTCAGGAAGCCGTCCGCCGACCGGTCGCGAAACCTGCGTGACGTGGGCATCTCAGCTCCCGTCGCGCTCGCGCGATGCGTCCTCGGCATCGGCGGCCGCCGTCTTCACCGCATCCGCGACGTCACCGGCGGCTTCGCGGCCGGCGCGGCCCGCGGCATCGACCCGTTCGCCCGCGGTGCCCCGCGAGCCGGCCGCCTTCACGACCTTCACCGCCCCGTCCCACAGGACGCTCGGCACGGCCATCGCCGCCGACTTGCCGAACTCCTTCGCCTTGTCGACCTGTTTCTGCACGGGCGGGAGGTTCCAGAGTTTCTCGGCCTGCTCCTTGATCTGCTCGTACCGCTCGCGTCCCGCTCGCGCCCCGAGGACGTAGCCCACGGCCATCCCGATCACGAGTCCGACTTTGCCCCTCATCGGGTCTCCTCACCTCGTTGGTCTCACCCCAGGGTAACGCTGTATGCCGTTTCAGGCATCCACCCTTTCAGGGCTCGGAACGATCCCCGAAGAGCGTGCGCCGACGCAGCCGATCGGCGGCCGCCGCCGCATCGGCGACCACCTGCGCGAGGCCGCCCCCGCCGATCCACGCACCGGTCACCGTGAGTCTCGGCAGCGCCTCGACGGCACGGCGTACGCGCGCGACCGCGTCGACGCGCCCCTGCACCGCGCGGTTGGGCGCGAGCACGAACGGCTCGCGGACGGCGGCGCGCACGGCGGCGGGCGGCAGCTCCACGCCGAAGAGGGCGGATGCCTCGGCCCGCGCGAGGTCGGCGGCCTGCGCGTCGTCGAGTCCGGCGGTGGCGGCGGCGCGGGCGCCCGACCCGAACGTGACGCGCAGGACATGCCGCGACCCTGCGGCCTCGGCCAGCCACGCCCACCGGGCGGTGAGGTGCTGGGCGCTCGCGGCGGCCCGCGCCCCGGGGGCGACGACGATCTCGGCGCCGCGCGGGCGTGCGTCCAGCCCGGGCGCGTCGACGACGAGCACGACGGTCTCGATCGCGACGCCCGCACCGGCTTCGGACCCGTCCCCGACCGCCGCGGGCAGCGCCTCGAGGATCGGCGCGAGCACCGCCCGTGCCGCGCCTTCGCCGGTCGCGACGATCACGGCGTCGAAGGCCTCGGGGGCGGGCTCGAGCTCGGCGGTCTCGACGGCGGCCTCGACCGTGGCCACCGTCTCGGCCGCCGTGTGCACGATCCACCGAGGACGGCCGTCGGCCGGCGCCTCGAGTGCCGTGGCCGCGGCATCCGTCCGCAGCCGCACGCCGCGGGCGGTCAGGTGCTCGGTCAGGGCATCGACGAGCCGGCCCATGCCGCCGGTCAGCGACCGCAGGGCGGGGCCGCCCTCTCGCTCGGCCCGCAGCACCGCGACCGCACCCGACAGCGACCCGGCGCGGGTGAGGGCGGCGTTCAGCCCGGGGGCGGCGATGTCGACGTCGATCCGGTCCGGCGTCGTGCCGTAGACGCCGGCGGTGAGCGGCGCGACCAGGCGATCGAGCACCTTCTGCCCCATGCGACGGCGCACCAGCACGTCCAGGCGGCGCTCGTGGCCGATCGTCAGCGGCGGGCGCAGCCGATCGAGATAGGCGCGCCACATGCCGGCGGTGCCGAGCAGCCGGCGTGCGTCGTCCGAGAACATGTTCTCGGGGATGCCGAGGACCGTGTCGCCCGGCAGCGGTGCGGCGGCGCCCGTCCAGACCCAGCGCTGCTCGGTCAGCGGCTCCACGACGTCGTCGGCCAAGCCCAGGTCGTCGATCAGGCGGGTCAGCGCGGCGGGACCGAACGCGTCGGCTCCGGCATCCACCCGCAGCCCGTCGATTTCGACCGAGCGCACCGTGCCGCCGAACCGCTCGGACGCCTCGAACACCGTGACGTCGAGTCCGACCTTCGCGCACTCCCAGGCCGCGACCAGACCCGCGACGCCCCCGCCGATCACGGCGACGTGCAGCCCGGCGGCCTGCGCCGCGAGCGCGTCGAGCGGAACTGCGTCCGACTCAAAGGAGGACGGGTCGTCGGTGTTCACCCGTCCATCCTGTCATCCGCGCCCCACCAGGGCCGCGGCAGGATCTTCTGCCCGGCGTCCGAGGCGATGGATACTGTGGGGCGATGAAGATGATCGGGCTGCTGGGCGGGATGAGCTGGGAGTCCAGCGCGGAGTACTACCGGGTGGTCAACGAACGGGTCCGCGAGCGGCTAGGCGGAGTCCATTCGGCTCGCGTACTGCTGGACTCGGTGGATTTCGACGACATCGAGGCGCTGCAGAGCACCGGGCGCTGGGAAGACGCGGGCGCGGTGCTCGCCGCACGTGCCGTCGCGCTGGAAGCAGGCGGGGCGCAGATCATCGCGCTGTGCACGAACACGATGCACAAGGTCGTCGCAGACATCGAGGCCGCCGTCCGGGTCCCGGTGCTCCACATCGCCGATGCGGTCGCACAGAGGGTTCGCGCGGCAGGCCTCGACCGGATCGGCCTGCTGGGCACCGCGTTCACGATGGAGCAGGACTTCTACCGGGACCGGCTCGCCGGGCATGGGATCGAGACCCTCGTCCCCGACGCGGACGACCGGGCCGTCGTCCACCGGGTCATCTACGACGAACTCGTGCGGGGCGTGATCTCGGAGGACTCGCGCCGGGCCTACCGAGAGATCATCGAGCGTCTCGTCGCGGTGGGCGCGCAGGGCATCATCCTCGGCTGCACCGAGATCGAGCTGCTCGTCGCCCCCGACGACAGCCCGGTCCCGGTCTTCCCCACCACGCGCATCCACGTCGAGTCCCTCGTCGACGCGGCGCTCGAGCCCTGAGGGCCCTGCGCGCCGTCACCACGAGGTGCCACACTGTCTGCATGGCGCTGAACATCACCGCGGACGCCGCGGCCGACGACCTGCTCACGCACAACCCGCTGGCGCTGCTGATCGGCATGCTGCTCGACCAGCAGGTCGCGATGGAGACGGCGTTCACCGGTCCCCTCAAGATCGAGCAGCGCGTCGGGTCGGTGGATGCCGCGACCCTCGCCGGCTGCGATCCCGACGCCCTCGTCGAGGCGTTCCGCCAGACGCCGGCGATCCACCGCTATCCGGGCTCGATGGCCGCACGCGTGCAGGCGCTGTGCCAGACGATCCAGCAGGACTGGGGCGGGGATGCCGCAGCCATCTGGACCCGCGACGAGCCCACCGGCGCCGAGGTGTACAAGCGACTGCGCACGCTTCCGGGGTTCGGCGAGCAGAAGGCGAAGATCTTCCTGGCCCTGCTGGGCAAGCAGCGCGGATTCACCGGCGCCGGCTGGCGCGAGGCATCCGCCCCCTACGGCGACGAGGGATCGCTGCGCAGCGTCGCCGACATCGTCTCGCCGGAGTCGCTCGCGAAGGTGCGCGAGTTCAAGCGCGAGATGAAGGCCGCAGCCAAGGTGGCCAAGGGCTGAGCGCTCAGGCGCCGAGGACTGAGCGCCCAGACGAATTCTCCCGGCGCCGGGGCTCGCCGCCGACCGCACCGGTGGCCTAGCCTGTGAGCACAGGGAGGTCATCATGAGCGACACGATCCTCGTCGGAGTCACCGCCGCCCCCGTAGCGGCCCGCACCGTGGACTGGGCGGCCCAGCGGGCGGCGGCCCTCGGACAGCACCTCGAGCTGATCACCGTGGTCGGCGGCGCCGTCGGCGCCGTCGGCGAGGACGACGTCGTCCGCACGGCCGAAGAGGCGGCCCAGCATCTGCTCGACCAGCACGCCGAACGCGCGCGTCGGGCGGGCGCGGAGGTCTCGACCCGCGTCGAGCGCGGCAATCCGGTCGCGCTGCTGGTCGAGGCATCCGAGTCCGCGGCGCTGCTCGTGATCGGCAGCGATGCGCAGGGACCGGGGTCGACGCGCGGGTCGCACGGCATCCGGATCACCGCGGCAGCGCACTGCCCCGTCGTAGCCGTTCCCGACCTCGACACGACGGGGCGCACCGGGGTCGTCGTGGGCACCGACGGCTCCGAGACCTCGGCCGGCGCGGTCGCCTTCGCCGCCGCCGAAGCGTCACGGCTCGGCGAGACGCTCACCGCGGTCAGTGTGTGGACGCCCATGCCCATCCCGGGCCCGCTCAGCGGATACCCCGAGCCGTACCTCGACGACATGCAGGGCGTGACCGGCGAGATCCTGCGCAACACGCTCACGGCGGTGCGCGAGCAGTACCCCGACCTCGAGATCGTCGAGCGCGTGGAGTGCGGGTATCCCTCGACGATCATCACCGAGCTGGCGCAGGACGCCCGGCTCGCCGTCGTCGGCAGCCACGGCCGCGGTGCGTTCGCCCGCCTGCTGCTCGGCTCGATCAGCCACGAGGTGCTCGCGCGCCTGACGACCATCACCGCGATCGTCCGCTGACCTGCGCGCGCCCCGCGTCAGCCGCGGGCGCGCAGCTCGCGCTTGAGCAGCTTGCCGCTCTGGTTGCGCGGCAGCTCGTCGACGAACTCGACGCGCTTGGGCACCTTGAACGGGGCGAGCACGCCCTTCACGTGCGCGATCAGCGCCTCGGGCGTGGCATCCTGCCCGTCGCGCAGCACCACGAAGGCCGTGACCGCCTCGATCCACCGGTCATCGGGCATGCCCACGACAGCGACCTCGGCGACCGCGTCGTGCGTGTACAGCGCGTCCTCGATCTCGCGTGACGCGACCAGGATGCCGCCGGTGTTGATGACGTCCTTGATGCGGTCGACCACCGTGATGAACCCCTCGGCGTCGCGGGTGACCATGTCGCCGGAGTGGAACCAGCCGTCGCGGAACGCCGCGGCCGTGGCCGCCTCATCGTTCCAGTACCCGTCGCACAGCTGCGGCGACCGGTACAGGATCTCGCCGGCCTCACCGTCCGGCACGTCTCGGCCCTCGGCATCCACCACCCGCGCCTCGACGAAGAACACCGGACGGCCGCACGACGCAGGCCGCTGGTCGTGCTCTTCGGGGCGCAGCACCGTGGCCAGGGGCGCCACCTCGGACTGGCCGAAGCAGTTGTAGAAGCCCAGGTCGGGGTAGCGTCCGCGCAGCCGCTGCAGCACCGTGACGGGCATGATCGACGCCCCGTACTGAGCCTTGGTCAGCGACGACAGGTCGCGAGTGTCGAGGTCGGGGTGGTTCGCCAGCGGCACCCACACCGTGGGCGCGAGGAAGAGCGACCCGATCCGCTCGGCCTCGACGCGCTCGAGGATCTCGCCGACCACGGGCGCACCCAGCAGCGTCACCGTCGCCCCGATCGACAGGTACGGCAGCATGAACACGTGCATCGCGGCCGAGTGGTACAGCGGCATGCACACGAGCGGCCGGTCGTCTGCGGCGAGATCGAGCGCGATGACGCACGACACGTACTCCGCGACCAGGGCGCCGTGGCTCATCATGGCGGCCTTGGGCTTCGAGGTCGTACCCGACGTGAACAGCAGCTGGGCGAGATCGCCGGCATCGGGTCCGTCGACGAACGAGGGCACGGGGCCGTCGGTCGCGGCATCCAGCAGCGAACCGGGGCCGTCGCGCAGGGGAATGACATCGTCGATCGCAAGGGCCGCGCAGACAGGGGTGGATGCCTCGGCCAGCGCCGGGTCGACGAGCACGACGCTCGCGCCCGACGTGGACAGCAGGTACGACAGCTCGTCGCCGCGCAGGGCGTAGTTGATCGGCACGTGCACGAGCCCGGTGCGGGCGCAGGCGAGGAACGCGATCAGGTACGCGTCGGAGTTCGTGCCGTACGCGGCGACGCGGTCACCGCGCGCGGCGCCCTTGGCCACCAGCCAGGCCGCGGCTCGCGAGACGGCGTCGTCGAGTTCGCGATAGGTCCACGTCCGGTCCTGGAAGGTCAGTGCGGTGTGATCGGGGGTGCGGGCGGCGCTGCGACGCAGCACGCCGTCGACGCTGTCGGCGCGGGGGTTCATGCCTGAAGCCTAGTGCGGGCGACATGGGTCGAAGGCGGCGTCCGCGTGGCGATGGGCAGGCGCCGGGCGACGCGCGCGGAACGGTGCGGGGACGGTGTTCAGAGTCGGATGAGCGCGAGGCCCGATTCCGGATCGATGTGCTTTCTCAAGGGTGCCGGCGTCTGGGTCAGGATCAGTTCGCACGTCGGCCGGACCGTCGCCTCCTGCAGGTGCCCGCCGTGTGCGGTGCCGTCGCGCCGGCCGACGACGACATGCGCGTGCACGACCGGTTCGTCGTCCTTCAGGGCGATGTCGCCGGCCAGCGAGAGCAGTTCGATCTGCTCGCGCAGGTCGACGGACACCCGGTACTGCTTGGTCTCCCAGTCGAACCAGGCCAGCGTCACGGACGAGAGGGCGCCGATGGCGGTGAAGCTGCCGCCTGAGATCTGCTGCTCCGCGACGAATCGCTGCAGCCCTGCCACCAGGTCGTCGCCTGTCTCGAAGATCAGGGCGTAGGTCTTGGGATCCTCTTCGATCACCTTGTAGCGCATCGCTTCCCTCCGATCTCTTGCACGCAGGATAGACGCGATGCCGCGAAACGCAAGGGGCATTGCCCGCAGGCGCTCCGGGACGCAGGATGGAATATGGCCGCTCTTCAGCTGCCGGACCTCGTGTCGTCTGAGCGGACGGTCGACATCGCCGCGCTGGCGCGCGAACTGCGCGCTCGGGTGGACGGTGAAGTGAGGGTCGATCCAGGGTCGCTGGCGGCGTATTCCACGGATGCCTCGAACTACCGGCAGACGCCCCTTGCCGTGGTTGTGCCGCGCACGGTGGATGCCGCGGCAGAAGCGGTCGCCGTGTGCGCACGGTTCGGAGCACCGGTGCTCTCTCGAGGCGGAGGCACGAGCCTGGCCGGGCAGGGGTGCAATGCGGCGGTCGTGATCGACTGGTCGAAGTACTGCAACGAGATCGAGTCCATCGATCCGGCATCGCGGACGGCGATCGTGCAACCCGGCGTGGTCTTGGACCAGCTCAATGGCAGGGCCGGCGAGCACGGGCTGATGTACGGCCCGAAGCCTGCCACGCACGCGCACTGCACGATCGGCGGGATGATCGGCAACAACTCGTGCGGGGCCACCGCGCAGGCGTACGGGAAGACCTCCGACAACATCGTCAGGCTCGAGGTCCTCTGCGCTGACGGCACCCGATTCTGGGCGGGCGGCGAGAGAGAGCTGAACGGGGACGGCGACGGCCGGGTGGGAGAGATCCACCGCGGGCTGCTGACGATCGTCGACGAATTCGGCGACGACATCCGGCAGCGGTTCGTCGACATCCCCCGGCGGGTGTCGGGCTACAACCTCGAAGATCTGCTGCCCGAGCGCGGGGTCGACCTCGCGAAGATGCTGTGCGGTTCGGAGTCGACCCTGGTCACAATCCTGCGCGCCGAGATCGCTCTGGTCCCGGTGGTGCCCGTCACCTCGGCGGTGCTGCTCGGATACCCGTCGCTGTCACAGGCGGCAGATGCCGTGCCGCAGATCGTGCCGCACCGCCCGTTGCAGCTGGAGGGATTCGACGCGCGCCTCGTCGACCGGGAACGCACACGCGGACGCAACGCCGCCGGCATCGCCGCACTGCCTGACGGCCAAGCATGGCTGATGGTCGAGTTCGGTGGCGCCGATCGCGACGAGGCGGACGCGCGGGTGCAGGCGCTCGTCGATGCCCTGAAGCACGCGGACCGCCTGCCTGCCGTGGCGATGGCAGAGGACGAACAGAGCCGCGCGGCGGTGGTCAGGCTGCGCGAAGACGGCTTGGCGGCCGCCGCCGGCTCCCCCGCCGATCAGTCGAGCTGGTCAGGGTGGGAGGATGCGGCGGTTCCGCCGGAGCGGCTGGGCGACTACCTGCGGGACTTCGATGCGCTGCTGAGCGAGTTCGACTACCGCGACGGCACCACGATCTACGGTCATTTCGGGCAGGGCTGCGTGCACTGCCGCATCCCCTTCGAATTCGGCAGCCTGCAGGGCATCGGGCGCTTCCACCATTTCGTGGCCCGGGCCGCCGAACTCGTCGTGGGCTACGGCGGCTCGCTGTCGGGCGAGCATGGCGACGGGCAGTCCCGCGGCGAATTGCTGCCGATCATGTTCGGCGATCGGGTGATGGAGGCGTTCGCCCGCACCAAGACGCTGTTCGATCCGGCCGACCAGCTGAACCCCGGCAAGATCGTGCGCCCCCACGGCGTCGAGGACGATCTGCGTCTGGCCGGCTACCGCCCTCGGGCCGTTCGTCATCAGCAGTTCGACTATCCGGATGACGGTGGAGCTTTCGGCAACGCCGCGTTGCGCTGCATCGGCGTCGGCGCCTGCCGCAACCACTCCGGCTCCGTGATGTGCCCGTCGTATCGGGCGACCGGTGAAGAGGAGCACTCCACTCGGGGCCGCGCCCGGCTGCTGTTCGAGATGCTCGACGGGCAGCGTACGCGCGGCAGCATTCAGGATGGCTGGCGCTCGACCGCGGTGCGTGACGCCCTCGACCTCTGCCTGTCGTGCAAAGGCTGCAAGTCCGACTGCCCGGCCGGCGTCGATATGGCCACGTACAAGGCGGAATTCCTTTCACACCACTATGCCGGCCGCATCCGGCCCGCCTCTCACTATTCGATGGGCTGGCTGCCCTCCTGGGCACGCCTGGCGCGCCTGGCGCCACGTCTGGTCAATCTGCTCGTGCACGTCCCTCTTCTCGCTTGGCTCGCGGCCCGCATCGGCGGGCTCGAGCCGCGCAGGCCGATCCCCTCCTTCGCGACAGAGCGATTCACCGACTGGTACCGGCGGCGTGGCCCCCGTGGCGACGGCAGCCGCGGCGAGGTCATGCTCTGGCCCGACACGTTCGACAACTACCTCCAGCCGGCGGTAGCCCGGTCCGCCGTGGAGGTGCTGGAGGACGCCGGCTATCGCGTGACGATCCCCGAGGACGATCTGTGCTGCGGCCTCACCTGGATATCCACCGGTCAGCTGCGCCGTGCGAAGAAGGTGCTGACCCGCACCGCCCGCGCCTTGGCGCCTGCCCTGCGCACGGGAACCCGGCTGGTCGGGCTGGAGCCCAGCTGCACGGCGGTCTTCCGATCCGACGGCCCCGAGCTGCTTTCACGGGATGCCGACGTCGCGCTCCTCGCCGATCGCACGGTCACCTTCGCCGAACTGCTCAACGACATCGATGACACGGAGTGGACGCCGCCGGCGGTCGACCGCGCGGCGGTGGTGCAGCCGCACTGCCATCAGCACGCGGTCTTGAGCGTCGACGCCGATCTGGAGTTGATGCGCAGGGCGGGCATCTCGCCGGAGACGGTCGGCGGATGCTGCGGCCTCGCCGGCAATTTCGGATTCGAGGCCGGTCATTTGGAGGTGTCGCTGGCGTGCGCCGAGACCGAGCTGCTCCCGGCCGTGCGGGCCGCCGATCCCTGCACCCTCGTCGTGGCGGACGGCTTCAGCTGCCGCACACAGATCGAGCAGTCCGGGGTCGGCAGGCAGGGGGTGCACCTGGCCGAAGTCCTCGCTGCGCGCCTGCGCGGCGTGGAGTTCGCCGACCACGCCGAAGAGTCCATCCTGGTGCGCCCGGCGCCGCCGCAGGTCATCCGCCGTGCTCCCGCGGCGCGGCCGTTCGTCAGACGTTGAGCACGGCTGTCGAGTCTGGGCCGGCCGGCCGATTCCCGTCAAGAGTCGAAGCCGAGATGGCGGCATCCAGCCGCGACAGCCGCGTGTCGAGCAGCGTGCGGAACCGTGCGACGTCCACGTTCATCGCGACGTCGCAGTTCGGCGCGCCGCCGCGTCCCGAGAGGTCGACGACGGTCATGCCGGCGGTGAGCCGTCCGACGTTCTCGACGTCCACGAACGCCGGGACGGTCGTCAGCACGGCCGGGTCGATGACCGCGGCCATCGCGAGCGAGTCGTGCTGCGGCATCGCCGCATCCGGGTCTCCCCCGACGTCGTGATACCCGTCCAGCAGCTGACCGACGATCTGGGCGACCGGACCGCCCGAGGCGAACAGCCGCGGCAGGTGCTTGCGCCCGAGCAGCGCCTGATGTGTCGCGTTGAGCCCCACCATCGTGATCGGGATGCCGCTCGCGAACACGCGGGTCGCGGCATCCGGGTCGAACCAGATGTTGAACTCGGCCGCGGGGGTGACGTTGCCGAGCACGTCGCCCGTACCGCCGCCCATGATGACGAGCCGCTCGATCTTGCGCGCCGTTTCGGGGTACTCGTTCACGAGGAGCGCGATGTTCGTCAGCGGCCCGATCGGCACGAGCGTGACCGGCTCAGGGCTCTCGTCGATGAGCCGGGCCAGCAGCGGCAAGCCGGGCTCGAGGACGCGCGTCGACGCGGGCAGGCTGTGCCCGGCGAAGCCATCCGTGCCGTGCACGTCGGGGGCGAACGCGATGTCGCGACGCCACAGGGGGCCTGACGCACCCCGCCCCACCGGGCAGTCCAGCCGAACCAGGTCGGCGAGCGCCGCGGCGTTGGCCGAGGTGTGCTCGATGCCGACGTTGCCGGCCACGGCGACGATGCCGCGGATGTCGACCTCGTCGCTCGCGGCGGCCAGCATGATCGCCAGCGCATCGTCGATGCCGGGGTCGGTGTCGATGACGATCGGCCGCGCGCTCATGCGATCACCGTGCAACGAGTCGGGCCGAACCAGACGACGTCTTCGCGTTTCACCCCGTAGAGATGGTTGCCGATGAACGGTTCCACCGCCCAGGCGCCCCGCATCACGGTCTCGTTCCACGCGTCGATGTAGCCGTCGTCGTACGACGAGTTCGCCGTGAGCGAGTGGCCGATATTGCTCAGCCGGTCCAGGAGGACGTACGGGGTCTTGGCGAGCTCTTCAGCGAACACGCCGAACCAGTCGCACGCGCGCATGCCCGGCCGGGCGGCGGCGAGCACGGTGGCGTGGATGCGCTCGATCGTGGCCAGCGCTTCGGCCTGCGCCTTGTTGTCACCGCGCTGGAACGACCGTGTGCAGTCCCCCCACCAGCCGTCGGCCGTCACCGGGTGCACGTCGATCATGCCGAGGTCGAGGTTCCACAGCGCGCGGTCGGTGGGGACGTCGGTCGGGAAGCAGCTGAGCGTCCCGACGCCGAACCCGACGGTGGTCGGCGTCCAGGTCCCGACGGCCCCGGCATCCAGGACCATGCGGTCGACCACGCGATGCAGCTCGCGCTCGGTCTGTCCGGCCACGGCCGCTCGGGCGCCGGCCTCCGCGACTCGGATCGCGATCCGCTGCGCGGCCACGAGGCCGGCGGGCGGCTCGTCGGTGATGGGCTGCTGTTCGGTCATGTTCGCTCCTCGTCAATGCTTTCCGGTCTCAGTGCGCGTGGCCGGCCAGCCACGCCACCAGGTCCTGCCAGAGCGGGTCGTACCCGTCCCACGCAAGGAACTCGGGCGGCAGCCAGTGCGGTCCCATGTCGCTCGCGAACGCCGCGACCCGACCCTCGCCGGCGCGGCCCACCACCAGCAGCGGTCGCCCGTCCACGGCGATGAGCGTCTCGGCCGCCGGGCGCATCGTGAACCGCTGGTAGCCGAGGATCGGGGGCAGCTCCGGCGCGACCCGCGCGACCGCGGCGTGCCGTGCCACGACGTGCGGGCGCACTCCGTGCGGCGTCTCCTCACGATCGTCGCCCACCTCCATCACGACGGGGAGGACGTCGGCCAGCGCGGTGGCACGATAGTTCGCCTTGGCCTCGATGCCCTGGAAACTGAGGTATCCGCCGACCATGAGCAGCGACCCGCCGCCGCGCACCCAGTCGGCGAGGGCGGCGAGCCGGTCGGGCATCGCCTGCCCGTGCGCGAACACGCGCGGCGGCAGAAGCAGCGTGTTCGCTCCGATGTCGCTGAGCACCACGACGTCGTATGCGGCCAGCTCGTCGGCAGTGGCCGGGAAGCGCTCGGATGCCACATGGTTGGGCATGAACTCGACGTCGTGGCCTTCCCGCTCGAGCGCCGCGATGAAGGCGCCGCCGCCCTCTTCGTAGCTCGACGTGAAGAACGAGTCGAACCCTTTCGTGTGGATCGCCGTCGTCGACCAGGATTCTCCGGCGAGGAGTATGCGTGCCATGTGGCCTCCGCTCGATGGGGGGGTGAACTGCAGGGGATCGGGTCAGCGGACCGCGCGGACGGCACCGACGAATCGGGCGACGTGGTCGGCCGCGACGTCGCCCGTGTCGGCGAGCGTGTCCTTCAGTGCGCTGCCGACGACGACGCCGTCGGCCGCGGCGAGCTGCTCGCCCGCGTTGTCGGGGGTGACGCCGGCGCCCACCACGATCGGGAAGTCGGGTCCGACGATCGCGCGGAACGACGAGATCTTCTCGAGGGGCGTCGTCAAGCCGGTGCCCTCACCGGTCACGACGATCGCGTCGCAGCGCCCGACGGCCAGGGCGAGATCCTCTTCGAGCGTGCGGCCCGAGCGGTACGGCTGGTACTTGAACCGCACGCCGCCGAACACCGCGGCATCCACCCCCGCACGCGCGTCGGCGAGCCACTCGGCGAACTCGGCATCCTCGTCCGGGGGCAGGTGCCCGGCGACCGAATCGAGCTGGATGAAGGCGACGTCGTACCGGGCCGCCAGCGCGAACGCCTGCGCGTCGTCGCGGAGCACGTTCAGCCCGGTGATGACGTGGGGGCGCTCAGCCGCGAGGTACTCGAGGACCGCGACGACGTCGTCGACCTCACCGAAGTAGTTCTCGACGATGATCGCGTCGACGCCGTTCTCCCACAGGAGGTCGATCTCCTCGCGCGCGCGCCGCAGGCGGTCTTGCGCGTCGTCCCCCTTCAGGTGGAGCATGGCGAACACCGGGATGCCGGTGGGGAACACGGATCGGTATGAGCTGCTCATCGACTGTCTCTCTCCTGTCGGTGGGTGAGTGCGCGGGTCACGGGACGAGGGCGACGACGTCGTCGACCGTCAGCGCTCGCGAGCCGAGGTTCAGGTCGCGGGCGAGCTGGGCGGCGTCTGGCCGGCGGATACGGGAGCGGCGCAGGATGTCGTCGTCGAGGAACACGTCGCGACGGTCGCCATCGGCGATGACGGCGCCGTCAGCCATCGCCACGACACGGTCGAACGCGTCGATCACGAAGCGCATGTCGTGCGTGATCGTGATGACGGAGATGCCGTCCTCGCGGAGTCGGTCGATCATCCGGTGCAGCAGCTCGAGCCCTCTGCCGTCCAGGCCCGCGGTGGGCTCGTCGAAGATGACGTAGCGGCACTCAGCCACGAGGACCGCGGCGATCGCGACGAACTTGCGGATCGCGCTGGGCAGGTCCTTGGGATTCGTGTCGAGGTGGTCGCCGATGCCGGTGAGCTCGATGGCGCGGGCGCAGCGCTGCTCGCGCTTGTCGTCCGGCCAGCGCAGATACCTGGGCAGGTACTCGACCTCGGTGCGCACATCTGCAGAGAAGAGCTGGTCATCGGGGTTCTGGAAGACGTACCCGACCACACGCGCGACCTGCGCGGTGGTCTGCGTCTTCGTGTCGACGCCGTCGACCAGGACCTGACCCGACGTTGGGATCAGCAGCCGGTTCATGAGCTTGACGGTCGTGGTCTTGCCGGCGCCGTTCTGGCCGACGATCGCCACCCGCTCCCCGGCGTCGACGCGAAGACTCACCTTCCCGATCGCCGGAGTGCCGTCGGGGTAGGCGAATCCGACGTCCTTCAGTTCAATGGGCATGGCTGACTCTCCTGATGCGTGCCGAGATCTCGTCGAAGGCCTCCGCGCGGGTGATCGGCAGCCGGTCCAGCGGCTTGCCCGCGTCGGCCAGGCGCCTGCCGAGCGCGGTGACCTCGGGCGCGATCACGCCGTAGCCGGCGTATTCGTCCGATCCGACGACATCCCTCGTCGGCCCGCTCATGACGGCGGTGCCCTCGTGCATGACGGTGATGGTGTCGGCGTACTGTGCGAGCAGGTCGACCTTGTGCTCGGCGAGCACGATCGACTTGCCCGCGCGTTTGAGGCCGTCGACGATCTCGAACACTGCCTCGGAAGCCTCCGGGTCGAGCTGCGACGTCGGCTCGTCGATGACGATCACGGGCGCGTCCATCGCGATGATCGATGCGAACGCGACCTTCTGACGCTGCCCGCCGGACAGCTCGTTGGGGTTCTTCTCGACGATCGCCGCGATGCCGAGCTGCTCGACGACGCGCTCGACGCGCTCGATCATCTCGCTGCGCTCCACGCCCAGGTTCTCCAGCCCGATCGCGATCTCCTCGAAGACGGTGTCGCGGATGCCGCTGATCTGCGTGAACGGGTTGTCGAAGACGCACCCGATCGTGCGGGACAGCTCCGCCGGATCCCAATCGAGGAGCGGCCGGCCGAGGACCACGACCTCCCCCGTGAGATCGCCGTGGTGAAAATGCGGGATGACGCCGCGGATGAGGCTGCACAGCGTCGTCTTGCCGCTGGAGTTGAGGCCCACGATGCCGTGCAGGCATCCTTCCTCGAGTTCGAGGTCGACGTCCACGAGGGCCGGGCGGTCCGCATAGGCGTAGGTGAAGCCCACGCCCGACAGGGATGCTAGAGCCATCCGAGGATCCCTCCGATCACGGCGGCGATCGCGACGACGATCGCGATCACGACGAGCACGGTGTCGCGGGGGCCCCACGCCTTCAGCTCGAGCAGGCTCGTGTGCCGGCTGCGGCTGTTGAACGCGCGGGCGTCGAGGGCGATCGCGCGCTCCTCGGTGGCCGACATCGCGGTGAGGAACACCGGCGCGAGCACCGGGAAGAACGCCCGTGCGCGCACGATCAGGTTCCCTTCCGCCTCGATACCGCGCGCCTTCTGCGCATCGAGCACGACCCGCGCGGTGGCGCCGAGGTCGGTGATCGCCTGGAATGAGGCGAGGATGACGTAGCTCACGCGAGGGCTCACCCCGATCCGTTCGAGGGCGAGCATGAGCCGGCGCATCGAGACGATCGCGAAGAACAGCGTGACGCCACCGCAGATCGCCATCACAGCGGTCGTGAAGCGCAGCCCGTCCTCGATGCCCTCGCGGGTGACCGCGATCGGGCCGAGCGGAACGAGCACCGTCTCGCCCTTCACGAGCAGGGCGCGCAGGACGAACAGGATGATGCCCACCGCGGCCCACAGCTTCAGGATCGTCGACAGGTACGACCGGCCGCGGCCCGCGAAGAAGGCCGCGACGACGAACAGCACGCTGACCGCCAGCGGCACGATCCACCCCGCGCTCGCCAGCCCCACCACGATGAGGGCCGCGATGCCGGCCACCATCGCGATGGGATGGATGTCGAGGACCGTGTTCCCGAGCGTCATCGGGCGCCGGTAGCGGTCCGCGACGGCGGTCAGCGTGCTGCCGGTCATGCGGGAGAGGCGGTGGTCGAGGCGGACTTGCGCGAGCCGGGCTTGGGCTGGGCGAGGTACACCCAGCCCAGCGGCAGTTTCACGAGCAGCCGCTTCGGGATGCCCTTGATGATCGCGTACACGATGAGCACGGTCGGGACCTTGTCGAGCACGTCCATCGGCATCTGCGCGACGAAGTTGGCCGTGTTGAGGTCCATGCCCATCGCGGTGAGCGCGCCGACGACGATGGCGCCGCCGCCGACGGCGAGGCCGCCGAACACCCAGATCGTGATGAGGGCGCCGCAGAAGCCGCCGATGAACGCGAAGGCGAGCGACGAGATGAGGGTCTTCCACCACACCCGGAACACGCCGAGCCGGCCGAAGTAGCCGGCCAGCAGGCCGAAGGCCACGTTCAGGATCGCGAACGCGAACGTCGGCGGCGAGGTGATCGAGTTGATCCCGTTCGAGACCAGCCCCACGAGCGCACCGGGGAGGCTTCCGCAGGTCGCACCCACGAGGATCGTCCCGATGCTGTCAAGGTAGATCGGCAGCTTCAGCAGGAGTGCGAGCTGCCCACCCACGAAGTTGATCGCGATGCCGATCGGGATCATGAAGATCGTCAATCGGCCGTAGCCGCGCATGAATGTCGCGAATCGACTGGAAGCCATCGTCGGCGTCCTTTCTTTCTGTGCCGAACTCGGGTGTCGGCAGAGCGGGTCACGTCGTCGGTGACGTGGTCGGGGTGTAGGAGCGGAGGAAGGCCTCGACGGCCTCCCGGGTGGTCATGCCGGCGCGGGCGCCGACCTTGCCGACCGCCAGGGCGGCGGCGGCGTTGGCGAACTCGGCGGCGCCGACAAGGTCGCGGCCGGACGAGAGGGCATACAGGAACGAGCTCGTGAACGTGTCGCCGGCGCCGGTGACGTCGACGACCTCGACGGGCATGCCGGGAACGGCCGCGACGCCGTCCGCGGTGTGCAGTTCGCAGCCTTCGCTGTCCTTCGTGACGACGACGGCGGTCGCGCCGCCCGCGAGCAGCCCTTCGATGGAGGCGCCCGTCTCGGCGAAGCGCTCCGCGCCGAGCGCGTTCATGAACACGATGTCGCACAGTCCGACAAGACCCGTGCCGTGATTCTCCTCGTTGTAGACGTCGAGGTCCATCACGATCTTCGCGCCTCGAGCGCGCAGGGCCCCGAGCACCTCGTGTGCACCGAGTTCGCCCATCCGGAACGGCTTCGCATCGGTGAGCGTCGTCACGACGAACTCGGCCTCGGCCATGTGCTCGAAGGCTTCAGGGGTGATCTCGGTGCGCGTGATGCCCAGCGTCGGGATCAGCACGATGTGCTGCTCCCCCGAGATCAACACGATGCAGTGCGAGTCGGGGACCTCGTCGTCGAAGATGACATACCGGGTGTCGAGCCCCTGTTCGCGCAGCTGCGCCAGCAGCCGCTGCGTCAGGGCGCCGGAGTTGAGTTGCCCGATGAAGGATGTCGGCATCCCGTAGTGCGCGAAGATCGACGCCGCGTTCGCCACGCTGCCGCCGAACTCGGGCTCGAGCGCGTGCACGATGACCTTGTCGCCGGCCTGCGGGAAGTGCGGCGCGACATAATACTCGTCTTGTGCGACGTCGCCGAAGAAGACGGAGTGGCGGCTCATCGGCGGGCCTCTCCTGTCGAGTCCCGGATCACGAGCTGGACGGGCAGGGCGACGCGCCCCGGGGCGATCGGCTCGTCCGACTCCAGTGCGTCCAGCAATGCCCGGGCGGCCCGGGTGCCGAGCTCCAGCGCGTCCTGGTGGACCGTCGTCAGTGGCGGCCGGCTGTAGCGACTGATCGAGACGTCGTCGAACCCGGTGACGGACACGTCGCCGGGGACGTCGAACCCCTGGGTGCGCAGTCCGTCGATCGCGCCGAGCGCCATGAGGTCGTTGTGCGCGAACACCGCACTGAACTCGCCTGCTGCGAACCCGTCTGCGTGGCGGTCGACGGCCTGCCGGCCACTCTCCGCAGAGTAGTCGCCTGCCGTCGTCACGATCTGGCCGCCGGCGGGCTGCCAGAGGCTCGCGAAGCCCGTGCTGCGCAGGATGCTGGTGACCGGTGAGTGCGCCCCCTGGATCTCCAGCACCTTACGATGACCGAGGGCGAGCAGGTGCTCGGCAACCAGGCGGCCGCCGGCCTCGTTGTCGGAGACGATCGCCGGCAGCTCGATGCCCTCGATCTCCTCGTCGACCAGGATGACGGGCAGCGGCCCGGTGAGCGCGTCGCGAGCTTTCGCCCCGACCGCGGCACCGGAGGCGTAGATGATCCCGTCGACCGCACGCGAGGCGATCATCTCGAGGTAGCGGCTCTCCCGCGTCGAGTCGAAGCCCGTCGTCGCGAGGATCATGTTGTACCCCCGATCCATCGCTACCGACTCGATCCCCTTGGCGAGCTCGGCGAAGTACTCGATGGAGATGTCCGGCACGATCAGCGCGAGCACGTTCGTCTTGCCGAGTGCCAGGCTCTGCGCCGCACGCGTGGGCACGTAGTGGAGCTCGGCCATGGCCAGGTGGACCTTCTCGCGAACCGAGTCGCTGACCTTGCGCTTGCCACTGAGGGTGTGTGAGACCGTCGTCGGACTCACCCCGGCGTGACGGGCGACGTCAGAGATCGAGACCACCTGCTGCACCTTCCTGAGTCCGGGCGGGGCGCGTCCGCGCTTCTCTTTACCAAACCGCTTTGCCAAACCGCTTTGACACAGCATAGGCCCGCATGCCGGAACGCACAAGAGGTCGGCGAAGATCAGTTCCGCCGGCGCATCCCCCTCATGCCCGACACCACGCTCCGCGGCCCTCCGGCCCCGGCGGCACGGTCGACCGCGGCGTGCTCCGCGAGCCACTCGGCGACGCCGTCGTCGTCGTTCGACCTGATCGTTCGCGTCGCGAGCGACCGCAGCTCGGGGACGGCGTTCGCCACCGCGCAGGTCTCGTCGGCGACACGGAACAGAGGGATGTCGTTGACGTTGTCACCGAACGCGACCATGCGCCCGGCGCCCAGATCGTCCGCGAGCCGCTTCGCGGCGCGCGCCTTCGTCCCGTCTGCCGCATGGATCTCGAGCCAGTCCTCGCGGGTGTAGCCGTCCACGGACAGGAAGTGGGCGCAGCCGGCCAGCTCGCCGGCCAGCCCGCGGACGAACTCGTCGAGGCGCTCGCGGGGCGCGATCATAGTGACGTAGAACACTGTTGCGGGGTCCATCTCGTCCCACGACAGGATCGATGCCAGGCGCGGATCTCCCGCTCTGCGCCCGACGAACGACCGGACGCCCGGCGAGCCGGAGGCTCCGTCCCAGCGGATCCGATCACGGCCACCGTCCATCGTGAAGACGATCGGCTCGACGGCGAGTTCCCGCGCCGCCGCGAGGATGACGCCCACGACGGTCGGCGTCATCAGCGCGACCCGAAGCGGCGTTCCGTCGTGCGGGTCGGCCGTGACCGTCCCGCCGTATGTCACGACGGGCAGGACGAGGTCGAGCGCGCGCGTCACGCGCCGCGACGAGCGGACGGAGCGGGCCGTGGCGTACGTGAATGCGACCCCGTCGGCGATCAGCGCATTGATCGTGCCGGCGGCACCGGGGCTGAGTGTCCCGTCACTGCGCAGGAGCGTGAAGTCGAGATCGCTGACGAACAGCGTCCCACCCGACCCCGCCAGGCCCACCGGCCTACGCGCCCTTGAGCCGCTCGGCCAGGTACTGCTCGACGCCGGCGACCGGAACCCGCTCCTGGGCCATGGTGTCGCGGTCGCGCACGGTCACGGCATCGTCGTCCAGCGAGTCGAAGTCGACCGTCACGCACAGCGGCGTGCCGATCTCGTCCTGCCGGCGGTAGCGGCGGCCGATCGCGCCGGCGTCGTCGAAGTCGGTGTTCCAGCCGCGGCCGCGCAGCTTGTCGGCGAGGTCGCGGGCCAGCGGCGACAGCCGCTCGTTGCGCGAAAGCGGCAGCACCGCGACCTTCACCGGCGCAAGCCTCGGGTCCAGGCCCAGCACGGTGCGGGTGTCGGTGCCGCCCTTCGCGTTCGGCGCCTGCTCTTCGCGGTACGCGTCGACGAGGAACGCCATCATCGCGCGGGTGAGCCCGAACGACGGCTCGATCACGTAGGGGATGTACTTCTGGCCCGATGCCTGATCGAAGTACGAGAGCGACTGGCCCGAGGCATCCGAGTGCGAAGACAGGTCGAAGTCGGTGCGGTTGGCGATGCCCATGAGCTCGCCCCACTCCTTGCCGGCGAAGCCGAAGCGATACTCGAGGTCGATCGTGCCGTCCGAATAGTGGGCGCGATCCTCTTTCGGCACGTCGAGCCGGCGCATGTTGTCGGCGTCCAGGCCCAGGTCGACGAACCAGTCCCAGCACTCCTCGACCCAGTGCTCGAACCACTCCTGGGCGTCTGCCGGCGGAACGAAGTACTCGATCTCCATCTGCTCGAACTCGCGGGTGCGGAAGATGAAGTTGCCCGGCGTGATCTCGTTGCGGAACGCCTTGCCCACCTGGCCCACGCCGAACGGCGGCTTCTTGCGCGATGCCTGCACGACGTTGGCGAAGTTGATGAAGATGCCCTGCGCGGTCTCGGGCCGCAGGAAGTGCAGGCCCGACTCGTCGTCCACGACGCCCAGGTAGGTCTTCATCAGGCCCGAGAACGACTTCGGCTCGGTGTACTGGCCTTTCGTGCCGCAGTTCGGGCACGGCACCTCGGCCAACCCGTTCTCGGCCTTGCGGCCCTTGCGCGCCTCGAAGTCCTCGATCAGGGTGTCGGCGCGGAATCGCTTGTGACAGTGCAGGCACTCCACGAGCGGGTCGGTGAACGTGGCGACGTGGCCGGATGCCTCCCACACGCGCTTGGGCAGCACCACCGACGAGTCCAGGCCCACCATGTCGCCGCGGCCGCGCACGAACGTCTGCCACCACTGGCGGCGGATGTTCTCCTTCAGCTCCGTGCCGAGGGGGCCGTAGTCCCATGCCGAACGAGAGCCGCCGTAGATCTCACCGGCCTGGAACACGAACCCGCGGTGGCGGGCGAGGGCGATGACTTTGTCGAGGCGGGAGGGCTCGGCCACGGTGGCTCCAATGGTCGCAGAAAGAGAAAGGAGGATGCCGCGAGTCGCGGCATCCTCGATTCTATCGGCGGGGCGCTGCCGGCCCCGTCGGGCTCACTTGATGAACGGGATGGTCATCGGGTACGTGTACCACTCGCCCCGGTTGGCCTTCACCGCGGCGATGATCGAGAACACGATGCTCAGCACCCAGACCGCGAAGATCAGGATGCCGAGGATGCCGAACGTCACGACGGTGAGGATCACCGACACGACGTACGCGATGATCAGCGTGATCTGGAAGTTCAGCGCGGTCTTCGTGTGCGCGTTGATGAACGGCCCGCGGTCCTTGAGGACGAGGTAGCCGATCAGAGCGGGCAGGAACTCGAAGAAGATGCCGCCGATGTGCACGAGCGTCGCCCAGAGCTTCTCGTCGGCGGGGTTGAGGGGCTGCTGCGGGGCCTGGCCGTAGCCGCCCGGCGGGGGCCCCGGAGGCTGCTGCGGCGGCTGCTGCGGAGGAACCGGAGGTGTGGTCATGCCGCCCAGCCTAGGGGTTTGCTGTGCGGGTGCGCTACGGGGTTATCCCCCTTCTGGTCGTTGAGCGAGGCCGCGCGCAGCGGGCGCCGAATGTCGGCGTTGGCCTCGAGGCCCTGCCGCCGGTGCGCAAGGCGATCGGCAGCGGGTCCGACACGAAGACGATCACGCTCACGGTCGGAACGCTCACGACGGAGGTGACGGTTCCGCAAGGGTCGTCGATCCTCATGCTGTGCAACCTCAGCGCGCCGGAGTCGTACTTCCAGGCGGCGTTCCGGGTGCAGTCGCCGTGGGTGATCCGCACTCCCGTATCGACCCGCTGCGCTCGCTCAACGATCGACCGGGACCTCGCGCAGCGCGCTGCGGTCGAGATCGGCCACCGAGGTGAGCCCCGCCAGCCCGAGCGTGATGTCGAGCTCGGCGAGTACGTGCCGGATCACCGCGGCCACGCCTTCCTCCCCCGCAACCGCAAGCCCGTATGCGTACGGCCTGCCGAGCGCGACGACGGTCGCGCCCAGCGCGAGGGCGAGCGCCACGTCGGCACCCGAGCGCACGCCCGAGTCGAACACGATCGGCACTCGACCGGCCACCCGGTCGGCGATGGTCGGCAGCACCTCGAGCGTCGGCACCGAGCGGTCGATCTGGCGGCCACCGTGGTTGGAGATCCAGATGCCGTCGGCTCCGGCATCCAACGCCCTGAGGGCGTCATCGGGGTGCACGATGCCCTTCAGAATGATCGGCAGCCGTGTCCACTCGCGGGCACGCGCGAGGTCGACCCAAGTGAGCGCCGGCGTCGAGAACACGTCGAGGAACGTCTCGACCGCCGCGCGCGGCAGCGGTGAGCGCAGGCTCTCGCGCAGTCCCGCGCCTGTGATCGCAGCGCCCTTCCGAGCGATCGACACCCCGGCGGCGATCGTCTTCGGCGTGATCCGCACGGATGGCGCTGGCACGCTCGATGCCGCGCGCTCCCGCACCAACCGGGCGAAGACCGGGTCACTCGTGTACTGCGCGATGCCGAGCCCACGAGTGAACGGCAGGTACCCGAGATCGAGGTCACGCGTGCGCCACCCGAGCAGGTGCGTGTCGAGCGTGATCACGACCGCCTCGCAGCCGGCCTGCTCCGCACGCCGCAGCAGCGACGCGTTCAGCTCGTCGGAGTTCGACCAGTAGAGCTGGAACATCCGGGAGCCGGCGGGCGCAGCATCCACCACCTGCTCCATCGCGACGGATGCCTGATTGCTCAGCACGCAGGGAAGACCGAGGGATGCCGCGGCCCGCGCCACGGCGATGTCGGCGTCGCGATGAACCAGCTCCATGACGCCGAGCGGTGCCAGAAGCAGAGGCGTCGGCCGCGTCGCGCCGAGGAACGACACCGACAGGTCGCGCTCTGACACGTCGCGCAACGGCCTCGGCCACACCTGCCAGCGGTTGAACGCCGCGCGGTTCGCGGCCATGGTGCGCTCGCAGCCCGCTCCCCCGGCGACGTACGCGAACGCCTCGGCGCTGAGCGCTTTGCGCGCCGCACGCTCGAGAAGCGCGGGATGAACCGGAACCGGCGGCTTCGCCCCGCTGATGCCGGCGCGGTAGATGTCGGACTGCACCCGCCGCGAAACACCGCGCACGGCGGCCGCCGGGTCTTCGGGGGCGACGCTGCTCATGTGGGTCAGCCTAGGGCGGGTCACCGTGCGGCCGTGCTGCAGACTGGGGGCATGCCGAGTCCCCCGATGATCGACGACGACGCGCTGGACGACCTCGAGCGCGAGTTCATGGGCCGTGCGCGTGGGCGCGTGCTCGAGCTGGGCGCCGGGCGCGGCGAGAACTTCGGAGCGTTCCGTCCCGACATCGCATGGCAGGGCCTTGAGCCCGACGCCGAGCGGCGCGAAGAACTCGGCCGCCGTGCACGGGAATGGAGCCATGACGCCAGACCGCTCGATGCCGTCGCCGAGCGCGTGCCGCTGGCCGCGGCATCCATCGACACCGTCGTCGCAACGTACGTGCTGTGCACCGTCGAAGACGTCGCAGCCGTCCTGGCGGAGGCGCGCCGCGTGCTGGTTCCGGGCGGTCGGATGCTGCTGGTCGAGCACATCCTCGCGCCGCACAGCGCCACGATGCGCACTCTGCAGCGCATCGCGACGCCTTTCACCGTGCGCTGGTGCGGCGGCTGCCATCAGGATCGCGACCCGCTGCCTGCGCTGCGCGCCGCCGGGTTCGCCGACGTCGACGTGCAGCACCGCCGCGTGCACGATCGGCCGTTGCCGCCGGAGTCGATTCTGCTGTACGAGGGGGTCGCACCGGGGGCCACCAGGTCTCACAGAGTTCGGAAGATCTGACCGACCTCGGATGATTCCGCCGAAATCGTCCGCGATTCGCGCGATGCTCCGAAGCCTGTGAGTGCGCCGACTCGCGCAGCGCGACCGCGACGTCGCGTCAGCGGCGCAGGTGGACGCGCTCGACAGTGACGTCGTCGAGGGCCAGCGGGTCGATGTCCACGCCCAGGCCCGGACCGGTCGGCACCGTGATGTGCCCGTCGACGAGCTCGGCGGGCTCGGTCACGATGTCGCGGGTGTAGAACCGGCTCGACGCCGATACGTCGCCGGGCAGAGTGAAACCCGGCAGCGCGGCCAGAGCAGCGTTCGCGGCACGGCCGATGCCGGTCTCGAGCATGCCGCCGCACCACACCGGCACACCGGCATCCCGGCACAGATCGTGGATGCGCACGGCCTCGAGGTATCCGCCGACCCGTCCTGCCTTGATGTTGACGATGGATGCCGCGCCCAGCGCGAGCGCGTCGGCGGCGGCCTTGGCCGAGACGATCGACTCGTCCAGGCACACCGGGGTGCGCAGGCGCGCGGCCAGGGTCGCGTGGTCGACGATGTCGTCCTCCTGCAGCGGCTGTTCGATCAGCAGCAGGTCGAACCGGTCGAGCTCGGCGAGCACATCGGTGTCGTCGAGGGTATAGGCGGAGTTCGCGTCGACCTGCAGCGGGATCGCGCCGAACGCGTCCCGCACCGCGGCCGTCTCGGCGATGTCTCGGCCGGGCTTGATCTTGATCTTGATGCGCACGTAGCCCTGGTCGAGGTAGCCGCGCACGACCTCGACGAGCGCAGCCGGGTCGCGCTGGATGCCCACCGACACCCCCGACGGCACCCGGTCGTGCACCGCGCCGAGGTACTCGCCGAGCGGGCGACCCTCGGCGCGCAGCGCGGCATCCAGCACCGCCAGCTCGAGCCCGGCTTTGGCCATGCGGTGCCCGACGAACGGCGCGAGCACGCCTGCTACCTCTTCGGGCGCGAGCGGCCCGTGGTCCAGCAGCGCCGGGATCAGGAACCGCTGCGCCACGTCCCACGCCCCCTGCGTGTACTCGCTGGAGTAGAGCGGCGAGGCCGAGGTCACCATCTCGCCCCAGCCGTCGCCGTCCGCCGTCAGCGCCCGCACGATGATCGCCTCACGCACCCTCTCGGTGCCGAACGACGTCGTGAACGGCGACACGAGCGGCAGGTGCACGACGCGCAGCTCGAACCCGTCGAGGGCGATGGATGCGGCGGCTCGAGCGATGGGCATGACGAAAGGCTACGCCCCGGCAAGGAAGCATCCCGGCCACCCTGCCGGCGACCGGGATGCTCCACTTCCGTGCGAGTGCTTCAGCCCACGCCGTTGTACCTCACGATCGAGCCCGGCCCGGTCTCGCCGACCATCGTCGCCGCGTACAGGGCGCCGTGGCCGTCGGTCTCGAGCGAGAGCACGCCCGGCAGCTCGGCGAACGTCGAGGTCACGCCGTGCGAGATGCGCTTGATCGCGCCGCCGAACAGCTCGGCCACGTAGACGTCGCCGCTCGGGGTGACTGCGAGGTTCGTCGCACCGGCGAACCCGGTCGCGACGAGCGTCGCCTTGCCCGAACGTGCGTCGACGCGATAGACCGAGCCACGCGCGCCGGCCGAGGGGTCCTCGGGCCCGCCGGGCAGCGTCGTCACGTAGAGCGCACCGTCGGGACCGACCTCGACGTCGGTGGGCACGGGCTCGAAACCGTACACCTGGCCGACCGCGCAGTCGGGCATGCCCGCCTCGGCGACCATGCCGGCCGTGACCCGGGCGTTCTGCACCGGGAACACCGTGAGCGTGCTGATGCGCCCGGCGCCGTCGATCCGCCACAGGACGTTCGCACCGGCGTCGGCGACGATCCAGTCACTGCCGTAGGCGGTGACCGAGTAGGCGTGCGAGTCGACGCCGCCCTTGTACGACGCGGGCTGACCGGCGGCCTTCATCGCATCGCGCAGGCACTTGCTCGGCGTGTTGAACCCGTAGGTGTGCGACTTGTCGGGGTTGTACTTCGCCTCGTACGCCGTCAGGTCGACGTACGTCTCGGTGCCGTCGGACGTGCGGATCGTCAGTCCGCTGGCCGTGTTCTCGAACGTCTCCTCGTTCGAGACCGTGGTGGTGTACGCGACGGTCTTGCCGTCCTGCGACACCGCGACCCCTGCCGCTCCCGGGCGGTCGGTCAGCCACGGCGTGACCGTGCCGTCCGCAGCGACGGTCTCGATCATGTTCGTGAAGCCGTCGGCGACCAGCAGCTCGTCGCCGTGCACGGCCATGTTGAACGGCCCGAAGAACCCGAATGCGACCGGCGTCGGCGGCGGCGGTCCGTCATCCGCCGTGGCCGCCATCGGCACGGCCAGGGTCAGCCCGACGGCGGCGGTCGCCGCCAGGACGAGACGAGAAACACGCATAGGACTACCTCTTCCTCAACACGACCCGCGCGTGCGCGGGTGCCCCAGATGTCCCCAGGCGGCGACCCAGACTTCCCGCCGCACGAAGAGGGAATCGTCTTCGATGACGATCCGCCCATCTTGGCCCGGCGCGTGATCCGCGTCAATAGGCAGACGTGCGGAACCTGTGCGCCGATCCCGTCTCAGCGCGGCGCGACGAAGAGGTAACCGCGCTCGTCGTCGAATCCGCCGACGACCAGGCCTTCTGCCAGACGGGCGAGGAACGCGTCACGGACCCGGGTGCGCCAAGCCGCGGCATCCTGCGCCGATTGCGCCCGCACCTCCTCGATATCGACGGGCACCGCGACGGATGCCACGACCCGGTCGGCATCCGGCGTGGGCGCCGGGGGCGCGGCCAGTGCCCAGGTCACCAGCAGCCGGTCGGATGCGTCGCCGCGGTTGACGCCGTCGTCCATCGCGCCGTAGTGGTCGACGAGGTACTCGGTCACGCGGGCGCCCAGCACCCGCAGGTTGAAGTGCGCGTTGCGCGACACGAGCGGGTCGAACGTCCACGTGATCCGCCCCACGTCGTGGGCGAGCGCCCATTTGCGCTGGTGCTGCTTGAGCACACGGCCGAGCCCGAGGCTGCGGTACGCGGGCAGGATGCCGGTGATGTGCGAGTGCATGGACCGGGCGGCGGGTGCGGCGAAGAACGCGGCCGACGCGCCGATCATCCGGTCGCCGTCGAACAGGCCGACCGCATAGTTGCCGGAGTGGGCGAGGGCGCGCAGCAGGTTCGGCGGCATGCCGCTGTGGTCGCCGCCCCACACGTCGCTGAGCACGCGGGATGCCTCGAACACCCGCTCCACGGTGTCCAGCGGTTCGATCCGGATGTGCGACGCGTCCATCTGCCCAGTCTTCCACCGCGCGTGCGTCCGCTGTGCGTAGGTCCGCTGTGCGCGCGGGAACCTCCTGTGCACACGCGCCACCGCGGTTACCGTGGAGTGATGAGCACGCCGCAGAGGGACACCGTACACGGCAGCAGCGACACCCGCTTCTTCGGGCAGCCCTGGGCTCTTGCCCACCTGTTCGGGGTGGAGATGTGGGAGCGCTTCAGCTTCTACGGCATGCAGGGCATCCTGCTGATCTACCTGTACTACTCGGTCGCCAAGGGCGGGCTGGCCGTGCCCGAAGCGGTCGCCGGCGGGATCGTCGGCGCCTACGGCGGCGCGGTGTATCTGTCCACCATCCTCGGCGCATGGATTGCAGACCGGATGCTGGGGTCCGAGCGCGTGCTGTTCTACAGCGCGATCGTCATCATGTGCGGGCACATCGCGCTCGCGCTGCTGCCCGGGTTCGTCGGCGTCGGGGTGGGCCTGGTCCTGGTCGCGGTCGGATCGGGCGGACTGAAGGCCAATGCGACATCCGTGGTCGGCACGCTGTATGCGCCGGACGACACCCGCCGCGACGGCGGGTTCTCGCTCTTCTACCTGGGCATCAACCTGGGCGCGTTCTTCGGGCCGATCCTGACCGGGCTGCTGCAGTCCACGCTCGGCTTCCACTACGGCTTCGGCGCGGCCGCGGTCGGCATGGCGCTCGGGCTGCTGCAGTACTCGTTCGGGCGCAAGCAGCTGCCGGCCGAGGCGCATCACGTGCCCAACCCGCTTCCGCGGGGCCGCTACCTGCCCGCTGCGCTGATCGCGGCCGCCGCGATCGTGGTGATCGTGGTGCTGGTGCTCACAGGCGTCATCCGCGCCGAGAACCTGTCGCCGATCGTGATCTTCGTGACCCTGGTCGCGGCGGTCGCATACTTCGCCGTGATCCTGACCAGCCGGCGCATCGACGACACCGAGCGGGCGCGGGTGTGGGGCTTCCTGCCGCTGTTCATCACGAGCGTCGCGTTCTGGTCGCTGTACCAGCAGCAGTTCACGGTTCTCACCGTCTACTCCGACAAGCGCCTGGACCGCAGTCTGTTCGGCTGGGAGATGCCGGTCTCGTGGGTGCAGTCGATCAACCCGATCTTCATCATCGTGCTCTCGGGCATCTTCGCCGCGATCTGGACGAAGCTGGGCACCCGCCAGCCGTCGACACCGCTGAAGTTCGCACTCGGCGCGATCATCATGGGCGCCGCGTTCTGGCTGTTCCTGCCGTTCGCGAACGGCCCGGCCAACTCCACGCCGCTGCTGGCGATCGTCGGCATCCTGTTCGTGTTCACCGTCGCCGAGCTGTTCCTCTCGCCGATCGGGCTGTCGGTGGCCACCAAGCTCGCGCCCAAGGCGTTCCACACCCAGATGGTGGCGCTGTTCTTCCTGTCCGTGGCGCTGGGCACGGCGATCTCGGGCTGGCTCGTGCAGTTCTACGACCCGCGCGACGAAGTGCCGTACTTCGCGATCCTCGGTGCGATCGCCGTGGCCGTCGGCGTCGGGCTGACGCTGTCGGTCAAGCCGGTGCTGGCGATGATGAAGGGCGTGCGCTGACGCGTCGGTGCACTCGTCAGGCCTGCGCGGGCCGACTGGGGCGCGCGGGCCGCTGCAGCAGGCGGGTCACGCTCCAGCCGCCGATGCCGAACAGCACGACCGCGGCCAGCACGACCAGCAGCGGCAGCGTCCAGTCGCCGGTCGTCTCGCGAAGGGCGCCGAGGATGAGGGCGCCCGGGGCGGCGATCGCGTACCCGATGCCCTGGACGATGCCCGAGCGGCCGGCCGCGGTGTGCGCGTCGCCGGGGAACGCGTTGATCATGATGAACGCGACCGTGATGCCGGCACCCTGCGCGAGCCCGCCGATCGCGCACCACGCCAGCCACAGCTGGGGCGCGAACAGGAAGCCGAACGGGATCGTGAGCCAGCCGATGAACACCGCCACGACGCCGGCCCGGATCGACGCGCCGACCGTGAGGATCGGCAGCAGCAGGCCCCCGACGATCCCCGCCACCTGGAAGATCGAGGCGATCGCACCGGATGCCGTGCCGCCGAATCCCTGGTCGGCCAGGATCGTCGGCAGCCATGCGGTGATAGCGTAGAACGCGAACGCCTGGCCCGCGAACGCGACGGCGAGCAGCCACGTGCTGCGGCTGCCGAGCACCGAGCCGCCGCCCCCGCCCGAGGTACTGTGCACCGCGAACGGCGTGAACGTGCGCCGGATGCCGCGCAGCGGGATCCACGTGGCCAGCGCCGCGACGCCGAACACCACCCACACCAGCACCGCCCAGCGCCAGCCCGCCTGGGCGGCCAGCGGTGCGGTGGTGAGCGTGACGATCATCGTGCCACCGGTCAGCGACGACGTGTAGACGCCGGTCATCGCATGGGCGCGACGCTCGCTGAAGTCCCTGCCGATGATCATCGGCAGCACGACGTTGCCGATCGTGACGAACGCGCCGATCACGGCCGTGCCGATCAGCACCAGCACGATGCCGCCGAGCGACCGCAGGACGCTGCCGGCGATGATGCCGATCAGCGAGACGGTGAGAGCGACGTCTGCCCCCGCCCGGCGGATGATGCCGATCGCGAACGGAGCGAACACCGCGAAGCACAGCACGGGGATGGTGGTGAGCAGTCCGATCGTGCCCGCGCCCACGTCGAGGTCGGCGCCGATGACCCGGGCCACCGGCGCCACCGTGAGGATCGGCGCGCGCAGCAGCGCCGCCGACAGGACGATGACGACGGTGAGGACGGCCAGTCGGCTGGCGGTCGAAGCGTCTGGGCGTTGCGAAGTCACGAGGGGCAACACTATACCGCAATTCTGTATACCAAATTGACGCAAGCGTCAGGCCCGGATATGTCCACTCGCGCGACCGGCCTCAGCACGCCTCGCGACGACGAGCATCGCAGCGCGCGTGCGCACGGCGCCCACCGAGCGCTTGGTATACCAACTTCTTCGGAGGTGTGCCGAGGGCGTGGATGCCGCGCTCTCGCGGTCAGCGCTCCAGGACGACGGCCAGGCCCTGCCCGACGCCGATGCAGATCGCCGCGACCGCGACGCCGCTGCCGCGGCGGGCGAGCTCGTGCGCGGCGTGGCCGACGATGCGGCCGCCCGAAGCGCCCAGCGGGTGGCCGATCGCCAGCGCGCCGCCGTGGATGTTGACCTTCTCGGGGTCGAGCTCGGGCCACCCCTGGATGTCGGCGAGAGACTGCGACGCGAACGCCTCGTTCAGCTCGACGAAGTCCACCTCCGCCCATGTGCGGCCGGCGCGCGCGAGCGCCTTGTTGGCCGCCTCGATCGGCGCGAGCGGGAACACGTCGGGGTCGACGCCGTGCGCTCCGCGTCCGGTGATCCGCGCCAGCGGCTCGATGTCGAGCGTGCCTTCGGCCCCGAGCAGCACGGCCGAGGCGCCGTCGTTGATCGGCGAGGAGTTGCCGGCGGTCACCGACCCGTTCCCGTCGTCGGCGAACAGGGCGCGCAGCCCCGCGAGCTTCTGCATCGACGTGTCGTCGCGGATGCCCTCGTCGCGCGCCAGCTCGGCGCCGGGCACCTGCACGATCTCGCGGTCGTACACGCCGTGGGCCCAGGCATCCGCCGCCAGCCGGTGCGAGCGCAGCGCGAACGCATCCTGCTCTTCGCGGGTGAGGCCGAACATGCGGGCGACCTTCTCGGCCGACTGCCCGTTCGAGATGGTCCACTCCGGCGACAGCTTCGGGTTCACCATCCGCCAGCCGATCGACGTGTTCCACATCGTCGGGTTGCCGCCGGCGGGCCACGGCCGCGGCGACTTCTCGACGATGAACGGCGCACGGCTCATCGACTCGACGCCGCCGGCGAGCACGAGGTCGGTGTCGCCGGCCTCGATCGCGCGCGAGCCCTGCACGACGGCCTCGACCGACGAGGCGCACAGCCTGTTGACGGTCACACCGGTCACTGAGGTGGGGAACCCCGCCAGGAGGGCCGCCATGCGCGCCAGGTTGCGGTTGTCTTCCCCGGCCTGGTTCGCGTCGCCGAAGATCACGTCGTCGATCCGGGCCGGGTCCAGGCCCGTCCGCTCGATCGTCGCCTTCATCACGACCGCGGCCAGGTCGTCGGGGCGCACGCCCGCCAGGGCGCCGCCGGCGCGGCCGAAGGGGGTGCGCACCGCGTCGTAGATATAGGTGGCGGTCATGTCAGTCTCCTGGGGTGCGGTGGGTGCGTTTCGACTCGCTGTGCTCGCTCAACGAGCGGTGGCAGCGATCAGGGTCAGTCCGGTGAGTTCTTCCAGGCCGGCGATCGTGTTGTCGCCGAACGCCTCGCGCACGGCGAATCCGTCGGGTGTGACGTCGAAGATCGCGTGGTCGGTGTAGACGCGGGTGACGCATGCGACGCCGGTGAGCGGATAAGAACAGGATGCCACGAGCTTGGACTCCCCGCTCCGGGTGAGCAGGTCCGTCATGACGTACACGCTCTTCGCACCGATCGCGAGGTCCATCGCGCCGCCCACGGCGGGGATCGCCCCGGGCGCGCCCGTCGACCAGTTGGCGAGGTCCCCGGTCTGCGAGACCTGGAACGCGCCCAGCACGCACACGTCGAGGTGACCGCCGCGCATCATGCCGAACGAGTCGGCGTGGTGGAAGTACGCGGCACCGGGCAGGGCCGTCACCGCCTGCTTGCCGGCGTTGATCAGGTCGGGGTCGACGTGGCCGGCAGCCGGCGCGGGCCCCATGCCGAGCAGGCCGTTCTCGGTGTGCAGCACGATCTCCTGATCGGCGGGCAGGTAGTCGGCGACGAGGGTCGGGGCACCGATGCCGAGGTTCACGTACGAGCCCTCGGGGATGTCGGCGGCGATGCGCTGCGCCAGCTCGGCGCGGGTGATCGTGCTCATTGGTCCACCTCGTGGTCGGCTGCGGCATCCGGACTCGACGGACGACCCTCCAGGTCGACGCCGCCGACGAAGTCGCCGTCGCGCAGCCAGGGCCGCTCGCCGACGGCGACCACCCGGTCGACGAAGATCCCCGGCGTGACGACCGTCTCGGGGTCGAGTGCGCCGAGGGCGACCACGTCGTCCACCTGCACGATCGTGCAGGCTGCGGCCGATGCCATCACCGGACCGAAGTTGCGGGCGGTCTCGCGGTAGACGAGATTTCCCCAGCGGTCGGCGCGCAGGGCGCTGATCAGCGCCACATCGGCGTGGATCGGGTACTCCAGCACGTACGTGCGCCCGTCGATGTCGCGGTGCTCCTTGCCCTCGGCCAGCTGCGTGCCGACGCCCGTCGGCGAGAAGAACGCGCCGATGCCGGCGCCGGCGGCGCGAATTCGCTCGGCGAGGTTGCCCTGCGGCACGAGCTCGAGCTCGAGCTCGCCGGCGCGGTACAGGCGATCGAACACCCACGAGTCGTGCTGGCGCGGGAACGAGCAGATCACCTTGCGCACGCGCCCCTCGGCCAGCAGCGCCGCCAGGCCCACGTCGCCGTTGCCGGCGTTGTTGCTCACGATCGTGAGGTCGCCGGCGCCCTGGGCGATGAGTGCGTCGATGAGCTCGACGGGCTGACCGGCGCGGCCGAACCCGCCGACCATGACGGTCGCGCCGTCGCCGATGCCGGCGACGGCCGACGCGACGTCGGGCACGGTCTTGTCGATCACTCTTCCTCCTCGGCGGAATCCGCCCGGTCCGGCCCGGCCGCACCGGGCTCGTCGAAGACCTGCTGCGCGATGCGGAACGCGGTGTTGGCCGCGGGCACCCCGGAGTAGATCGCCGACTGCAGGATCACCTCGCCGATCTCGTCGACCGTCAGCCCGTTGCGCAGCCCGGCACGCAGGTGCATCGCGAGCTCGTCGTGGTGGCCATGGGCGATCAGCGACGTGATCACGGCGATCGAGCGCGACCGGCGATCCAGGCCCGGCCGCGACCACACGTCTCCCCACGCGACCCGGGTGATGAAGTCCTGGAAGTCCGCGGTCAGGGCGGTGGTCCTCGCGTTCGCACGGTCGACGTGCTCGTCCGAGAGCACCGCTCGGCGCACGGCCATGCCCTGGTCGTACCGCTCCTGGTCTGTGCGGCGTTCGGCTGTCATCGGTGGTACCTCGTGTTCTGTGCGGATGGGGGTGTCGTTTCGACTCGCTTCGCTCGCTCAACGACCAGGGATGCGCTCGCTCAACGGCCGGGGATGCGCTCGCTCATCGATCGGTGCGGGCTTCGCTCGCGGAGCGACCGGGGACGGCGAAGAAGTCGAGCAGCAGCCGGACGACGGCGTCCGGATCGTCCACGGGAGCCAGGTGTGAGGCATCCTCGATCCCTTCGGCGCGTCCGCACCGAACGCCGTCGGCGACCTCGCGCGCCGAGGCCTCGGGCGTGACGACATCATGGGCGCCCCAGACCGCGAGCACGGGAGCGGCGATCCCGCCGAGCCGCGCCCGCACATCGTGGCCGGCGAGCGCCTCGCAGCACAGCGCATAACTCTCGTCGTCGGCGTCCTGCAGTGCGTGCAGCAGGCGTCCGGACAGATCGGGATGCCGCGTCATGCTCTCGGGCGCGAACCAGCGCTGGGCCGAACCGACGATCAGCGACGACGTGCTCTGCGCGCGCACCTGCGCGGCGCGCTCGTGCCAGCCGGCGGGCGTGCCGATCACGGCCCCCGAGGCGAGCAGCGCCACCGCCTCGACGAGGTCGGGATGCCGCAGGGCAAGCTCGAGCCCGACCGCCCCGCCGAGCGACACCCCGGCATAGCGCACCCGGCGCGCGCCCAGCCGGGCGGCGAGGCCTGCGACGGCGTCGGCGAGGTCGGCGACGGTGAACGGCCCGGTGGCGGCCGGCGAAGCGCCGTGCCCCGGCAGGTCCCACGCGGCGACGCGGAACCGGGCGGTCAGCGATGGGATGACGGTCTCCCACAGGATCGTCGACGTGCCCAGCGACGGGCCGAGCAGCAGCAGCGGGGCGCCGGCGGATCCGACCGGTTCGGTGACGGCGAGGGCGGGGGTCATCCGTCTGCTCCTGACGGTTCGGGCGCGGCGGCCGGGGCGGCCTCGTCGACGAGTCTGCCGGCGAGGCCGGTGTAGGCGGCGGGGTCCAGCAGCGCGTCCACGTCGATGCCGGCCGCTTCGGGCAGGGCGCGCACGGCCTCGGCGAGCTGCGCGCGATCGGGGGCGCCCGCCACGAGGTCGGCCACCCGTTGGCGGCCGATGAGCGGCCCGAGCACGATCGACAGCCGCTCGGCGAGCATGCCCACACCGGCCGCGTTGCGCGCGACGGCGCCGGAGTCGACCCGCAGACCGCGCACGAGCTGCTCGGCATGGGCGCTGACGCCGAGGGCCAGGCGCAGCATTTCGCGCAACGTGGGCCACTCCGCGTGCCATGCGCCGTCCGGGCGTTCGTCGACGGCCAGACTCGCCGCCAGGTGCAGCGTTGCGCCCAGCTGCGGGGCGCGCAGGACGGCCGAGCGGATCAGCACCGACCGCACGGGATTGTGCTTCTGCGGCATGGCCGACGAACCGCCGCCCTCGCCCTCGGCCAGCTCGCCGATCTCGGTGCGGCTGAGGGTGGCGACGTCGGCGGCGATCACGCCGACGGCGTCGATCGTCTGCACGAGCGCGTCGCCGAGCTCGGTCACGGGCCACCGGCTGGTGTGCCACGGCGCGGCGGGAGCGGCCAGGCGCAGCTCCTGCGCGAACGCGGCGGGCAGGGCGGCCGCGGCATCCTCTCCCCCGATCTCGACGAACGATGCGAGGGTTCCGGTAGCACCGCCGAGCTGTGCCGGCAGCTCGGCGTCCTGCAGGCGCTGCATGGCACGGCGCACGCCGCGCAGCCAGGTCGCCGCGCGCAGACCGACCGTGGTCGGCACCGCCTGCTGGGTGAGCGTGCGGCCGGCGGCGACCTCGTCACGGCGGTCCCGGGCGAGGGCCCCGAGCGAGCACGCGACCTCTTCGAGCGAGAGGGCGATGCGGGTCAGCGCTCCGCGGGCGACGAACATCAGCGCGGTGTCGAGGATGTCCTGGCTGGTCGCCCCGCGGTGCACCCAGGCGCGCGCGTCGTCGGGCACGCGCTCGCGCAGCAGTGCCACCAGCGGGATCACGGGGTTGCCGCCGGCGGGGGATGCCTCGGCCAGCGCCTCGAGGTCGATGCCGTGATCGCGCACCCGCGCGCCGGGGCGACGCCACCCCAGGGCCTGCGAGACGGCCGCGGACGCGGCATCCGGAGCCACACCGACCGTGCGCCATGCGCGCACCAGCGCGGCCTCGGCGGTGACGAGCGCGTCCAGGACCGACGCGTCCGAGACGGCGTCGTCGTGCCCGACGGTCACCGGGGAGAGCAGCCCCGCATCCCATGGCGTCACAGAGTCCCCTTACCTCTTTTCGTCGATGCTACGAGAAGGCGAGGAACACGGTCTCGCGCTCACCCTGCAGGCGCAGGTCGTGGCGCAGCGACCCGTCGGGCAGCCGCGTCGCGATCAGCGTCGTGCGCTCCTCGGGGGCGAGGGCTGCCAGCAGCGGGTCCGCGGCGAGCGCGGCGTCGTCGTCGGGCAGGTAGATGCGCGTGTGCAGCTTGTCGGGAAGGCCGCGTGCGAACACGACCACCGCGAAGAACGGCGCCGCGCCGGGGGCCGCGCCGGGGTTGCGCGTCCAGAACTCGTAGCGGCCCTCGTCGGTGGTGAACGAGCGGCCGAACCCGGTGAAGGAGTGGTCGTCGCGGCGGAAGGCCCCGCGTGTCCGCGGCACGCTGCCGTCCGCGTCGGCGCCGAACACCTCGATCATCGCGTCGGGGATCGGCGCACCGGCGCCGTCGTACACGGTGCCGCCGAGCACGACCGCGCCGGGGCTGTGCGGGTGGGCGACCTCGTGCATCTTCGGGTACACGGTGCCGTACGCGTAGAACGGGCCGATCGTCTGACCGGGGGTGGGCGGCAGGGTCTTCTCGGGCATCAGTGCTCCCCCTCGGGCTCGGTCCAGGTGGCGTCGGGTCCGTCGATCACGATGTCCCAGCGGTAGGCCATCGAGAACTCGGGGACGGTCAGATCGTGGTCGTACGTCGAGATCAGGCGCTCGCGGTCGGCCTGGCGCCGGATCGAGTTGTAGATCGGGTCGAGCGCGAACAGCGGGTCCCCCGGGAAGTACATCTGCGTGATGATGCGCTGCGTGAACGCACTGCCGAACACGGAGAAGTGGATGTGCGCCGGCCGCCAGGCGTTCTGGTGGTTCTTCCAGGGGTACGGACCCGGTTTGATCGTCGTGAACAGGTACTCGCCGTCGTCGTTGGTGACCGTGCGGCCCGCGCCCGTGAAGTTCGGGTCCAGCGGGGCGGGATGCTGGTCGCGCTGGTGGATGTAGCGGCCGGCCGAATTCGCCTGCCAGATCTCGATCAGCTGGTTGCGCACGGGACGTCCCCACGAATCGAGCAGGCGGCCGCGCACCGTGATGCGCTCGCCCAGCGGCTCGCCGGAGTGCTGCAGGGTGAGGTCGGACTCGATCGCCGCGACGTCGCGCTGCCCGAACGCCGGCGAGAACAGCTCGATGGTCTCGGGGTCGACGAGCTTGGGGTTCTTCGTCGGGTGGCGCAGCAGGCTCGAGCGGTACGGCGGGAAGTCGTGCATCGTCAGCGGCAGCTTCTCGCCCGCGGCCTCGCGGCGCTCATACTCGGCGTGCAGGTCCTGGATCTCGCGGGTGATCGCCGACTGCGGCAGGAAGTCCTGTGAGGCGAGCAGCGACTCAGGGGCTGCGGCGGTCGAACCGCCCTGCTCGAGGACGACGGACGACGAGAAGGCCTCGGCTCCCGTGGGATCGGCATCGGTCATGGGTGTCTCCTTCGACGCGCCCTGTCAGCCATGAAGCAGCTGCGTCGCGGGCGTCACTGGAATCCAGAGTGACAGGGCGCGGCATCCACACCCGGATCGACTCTCACTCAATGAGAGTCTCACTCAGCGAGCGTTACGCAGATCGCGATGCAGGTCGCGTGCCGCCTGCACGACCAGCGGCGACAGCCGTCGCACGTCGGCCTGGTCCAGATGCACGACCACTCCCAGCGCGATCGGCGGCAGCCCCTGCACGTGCGCGACGGGGGCTGCCACTGAGATGTTGCCGAGCGTCATCTCCTCGCGGGTGGTCGCGTAGCCGCGCGCACGTGCGCGGACGATCTCGGCGCGCAGCACCACCGGGTCGGTGATCGACCTCGTGGTCTCGTGCTGCAGCGGCGTGCGCAGGTAGCGGTCCAGCCACTCGTCGTCGCGGGTGGAGAGCAGCGCCTTGCCCACGCCCGTCGTGTGCAGCGGTTGGCGCCCGCCCATGCGGCTGAGCGTGGGGATCGAGTCGCTGCCCGAGACCCGCCCGACGAACAGGGCGACGGATGCCTCGGGCCCGGGCCCGTCCAGCACCGCGAGGTGCACGTTCTCACCGGTGGCCTCGTACAGCCGGGCCATGTGCGGCAGGGCGGTCTCGCGCAGCCGCAGCGACAGCGGCGAGAGCTCGCCCAGCTCCCACAGGCGCGCGCCGATCGTGTACGCGTGCCCCGGGGCGCGGGCGAGCAGTCCCTCGGCGACCAGGTCGGCCAGCAGCCGGTACAGCGTCGAGTCCGGGATGCCGGTGCGCGCACCGATGCGGGCCGCGGTCGCCGCCGGCTCGTCCTCGGTGAAGCACGACAGCACGCTCATCGTGCGCGCGAGCATGCCCTCGGCCATCGTTCCTCCCCCCGCCCGAGGCTAGTCCGACGGACGGTCGAGCAGGAGCCGCAGGCCCCGGTGCAGACCGACGGCATCGCCGGGTGCCAGGTGGGCGGTCAGGCGGCGCTGCAGGTCTTCGACCAGCGGCGCGAGTCGGTGTCGTTCGACGGCGCCCGCCTCGGTGAGCGTGACCACGTTGCGCCGCGCGTCGTCGACCGACCGTCGCCGCTCGATCAGGCCGCGCCGCTGCATGCGTCCGACGAGGTCGGCGACGGTCGACCGGTCGAGGTCGACGTCGTCGCACAGCTCGCGCTGGCTGGCCTCGCCGCGACGCTCGAGCACGAGCAGGATGCTGTACTGCGCGCTCGTGGTCTCGGTCGACACGACGCGCGCCCACATCGCCAGGTGCAGCTGCTGCGCGCGGCGGATGAGGTTGCCGACGTGGTCCTGCGGGGCGGGCACGTCGTCGGCGAGAGTGGTGGCCACGGCATCCATCCTCGCCTACCGGAGTGCGGGCAGCGTGCGAACGGCCCCGGCCGGCAGCAGAATGCGGGAGAAGAAGTCGGTCACTTCCCCGCGCGCCGACAGCGGCAGCACGGTCGCGACGTACTGGTCGGGCCGCACGATCACGATGGCGCCGTCGTCGGCGATGCCGCGCAGGTCGAACACGTCGACGTCCGGGTCTGCGGCCCAGGCCTTCTCCCAGTCCTGCAGGCCGAGCCGTCCGGTGCGAGGCAGCAGGATCTCGGGCAGGTCCGTGGTGTCGATGTCGTGGCACGACCCGCGGAACACGCCGTGCACGTCGATCACGCTGTCGACGTCGGCGCCATCCGGTGTGAAGGCGCGGATCGGCGAGTCCGCGGCATCCATCAGCCAGAGCGCGAACGCGGGCAGTCCTGTGCCCGCGGCATCGGCGAAGGCGTACAGGCGCCAGCGCCCGTCGGCGAGATGCGTGTGGCCGAGCTGCCCGCGCCGGGCGTCGGCGACGCGCTGCACGGGTGCCGAGTGGAAGCGGGTGCCGATGGCGAATCCGGATGCCGCAGCCTGGTGTTCGCCGGTGCCGGTCAGTCTCGACGGCGTGTACATCGTCGCCAGGCCCGCCGTGTACCGGCCCTGGCGGGCGAACTCGGCCTGCATGTCCTCCGTGGCCACGCCCCCGCTCTCGGGGCGGGCGGGATCCAGCGCGGGCTGCGCGATGAACGCCGACCAGAACTTGTCGAACTCGATGAGGTCGTGGGCGACGGCCTGGCGCTCTTCCGAATAGCTGCGCAGTAGAGTGGCGTCGGAGCGGCCCTGCAGCACTGCGGCGAGCTTCCACCCCAGGTTGAAGGCGTCCTGCATCGACACGTTCATGCCCTGACCTGCCTTGGCGCTGTGCGTGTGGCAGGCGTCGCCTGTCAGGAACACCCGGGGCGTGCCGTCGCTTGCGGCGTCGTCGGGCAGGTCGTCGAACCGGTCGGCGAGGCGCTGGCCCACCTCGTACACGCTCGACCACGCGACCGAGCGCACGTCGATCTCGTACGGGTGCAGGATCGCGTTGGCGACGGCCGCGATCTGCTCGACGGTCGTCTGGCGGATGCCGGTGTCGCCGGCCGGGACGGCGCCGAGGTCGACGTAGCAGCGCACCATGTTGCCGCCCTCGCGGGGGATCATCAGCAGGCTCCCCTTGCCGGCGGATTGGATCACGTTCTTGGTGCGCCAGTCGGGGAAGTCGGTGACGGCGAGCACGTCCATCACGCCCCAGGCGTGGTTGGCGGTGTCGCCCTTGAGCTCGCGCCCCACCGCGCGGCGCACATTGCTGCGCGCGCCGTCGCAGCCGACGACGTACTTCGCACGCACCGTGAACTCCTCGCCGGCACGATCGCCCTCGGTGTGGCGCAGGGTCACGACCACCGGGTGCTCGCCCTCGTCGAGCGCGTACGTGACGAACTCGATGCCGTAGTCGGGCTCGAGCCGAGCCGCCGAGCGCGCCGCCCGCTCCAGCAGGAACTGCTGCATGCGCGCCTGGTTCACGATCACGTGCGGGAACTCGCTGAGACCGGGTGGCGTGTCTTGCACCCATCCGGTGCGCACGATGCGGGAGCGGTCGGTGGCCGACGGCCCCCAGAAGCGGACCTCATTCACCCAGTACGCCTCGCGCAGCAACTCCTCGGCGAGGCCGAACGCCTGGAACATCTCGACCGTGCGGCACGCGACCCCGTCGGCCTGCCCGACCTGCAGGGGGCCCCCGCGCCGCTCGACGATGCGCGTGTCGATGTCGGGGAACGCGGCGAGCTGCGCGGCGAGCACGGTGCCCGCGGGGCCGGTGCCGACGACGAGCACGTCGACGGTCCCGCCGATCTCGGCGGTGCGGGCCAGCGCCTCGGGTGCGGGCGGCAGCAGGTCGGGATCACCGGGCCGGTACCCGTCGCGGTAGAACTGCATGAGATCTCCTTCGATCGCATTCCCCAATAGTTGGGACCCCAACGATTGTAGCCTGATCAGCCGTGAGAGGGTAGCCCCATGGCGAACTCCCCCTCGGGCGACTCGGTCACCGAGCGGCTGCTGCGGGTGCTCGAGACGTTCACCCCGACGCGTACCGTGCAGACCGCGTCCGAGATCGGGCGCCGCGCCGGACTGCCGTCATCGACGGCGCACCGATTCATCGGCGAACTCATCGAGACGGGGCTGCTGGAGATCGATGAAGGCCGGCGGGTGCGGGTGGGCATGCGTCTGTGGGAGCTCGCCACCCGGTCGTCGGCCGCACTGCGCCTGCGGCAGGCGGCGATGCCGGCGATGGAGCGCGTGCAGGCTCAGATCGGCGAGCACACGCAACTGGCGATCCTCGAGCAGGATGAGGCGCTGTTCCTGGAGCGGCTGTCGAGTCCGGATGCCACCTCCAACGTGACCCGGATCGCCGGCCGGCTGCCGCTGCACGCCTCGAGTTCGGGCCTCGTGCTGCTGGCGTTCGGCCCGGCCGAGTTGCAGGAGCGCGTACTGGCCGGGCCTCTGGTCGCTCTCACGCGGGCGACGATCACCGACCCTGCCGCGCTGCGGCGCAAACTCACCGAGATCCGGCGGCTCGGTCACGTCGTCGCCCCCGGCTACATCGAAGATGTCGCCACAGGCCTGGCCGTGCCGGTGCGCTCCCGCGGCGACGTGGTGGCGGCGCTGTCGGTAATCGTCGCCCGCGAAGCGCCGGTGCGGCCCGGCCTGGACGCCCTGCATCGCGCAGCCCGCGACATCCAATCCCGGCTCGAGAGGTGAGCCCGCACCTCAGCCCGACCGGGTGCGCCCGCGCTGTACCCGCACCTCAGCCCTCGCTCTGCCCGCACCTCAGCCCTCGCTCGCCCGTGCCCGCACCTCAGCCCTCGCTTGGAGCGAGGAGATCTCACGAAACGAGGATCGAATACGCCCGTCGCATCCTCGTTTCGTTAGATCCCCTCGCCTGAAGCGAGGGTGGTCCATTCCGATTCTTGTTGAACGGGAATACGCGGCCGACCGCGCAAACCATCGGCCACAATGAACTCAGCCACCAGGGACTCAGCCACCACGAACGTCGAAGGAGACGCCCATGACCACCACCGTCCGCACCCGGGTCGCCATCGTGGGCGCGGGGCCTGCAGGGCTGCTGCTCGCGCAGCTGCTGCGCACCGCCGACATCGAGTCCGTTGTCATCGACAGCCGCTCGCGGGCAGACATCGAGCAGACGATCCGAGCGGGCATCCTCGAAGAGGGCACGGTCCAGGCACTCCTGGCCGCCGGCGTCGACACGCACGCACACCAGGTCGGGATGCGCCACGACGGCATCGAGCTGCGCTTCGACGGCGCCGGGCACCGCATCGACTTCGCCGACCTCGTGGGTCGCGGGGTCTGGCTCTACCCGCAGCACCTCGTGCTGCAGGACCTGCTGGCAACGCTCGTGCCGGCGGGGCAGGACATCCGGTTCGAGCTGACCGGTCAGCGGGTGGAGGACGTCGACGGCGACCGGCCGCGCGTGATCGCCACCGACGCCGACGGCAACGAGACCGAGATCATCGCCGAGGTGGTCATCGGCGCCGACGGTTCGCACTCGATCGTGCGCAAGGCCATGTCGGGCTCGCGCGCGGGCCTGTACCGGGAGTACCCGTTCGCGTGGTTCGGCATCCTGTGCGAGGCGCCGCCGAGCGCGCCCGAGCTGATCTACAGCAACTCGCCGAACGGGTTCGCCCTGATCAGCCAGCGCAGCGACACGGTGCAGCGGATGTACTTCCAGTGCGAACCCGACGTCGACCCCGACTCGTTCACGCAGGAGCAGCTGTGGGAGATCCTGCAGTCCCGCGTGCCGGGGACGACGCTGCACGAAGGGCCGATCTTCCAGCGCGACGTGCTGCAGTTCCGCAGCTTCGTCGCCCAGGAGCTGCGCCGCGGGCGGATCGCGCTGGTCGGTGACGCCGCGCACACGGTGCCGCCCACCGGCGCCAAGGGCATGAACCTCGCGATCGCCGACGTGCTGCTGCTGCACCGCGCGCTGGAGGCGTTCCTGCTCGGCAGCGACCCGCGGCTGCTCGACGACTACGAGCAGACGGCGCTGCACCGTATCTGGAAGGCGCAGAACTTCTCGTGGTGGATGACGAGTATGACGCACCGAATGCCGGACGCCTCCGACTTCGACCACATGCGGCAGCTGGGCGAGCTGCGGGCGGTGACCGATTCGCGCGCCGGGCGCACGTACCTCGCCGAGGCGTACACGGGGTGGCCGCTGATGCAGTCGTGACCACCGGCGCGATACTCCCCATCGGCCGTGCCCGTTTCGTTCTCGAGCGGCGCTGACCGCTACGGGTCGATCCGGGCGAGACGGCGCATGAACGATGTCAGCTGGGCGAGTTCCTCGTCGTCGAGCACCGAGAAGTGCTCGCGCTGGTGGGCGTGCACCTGCTCGTGTGCGCGCCCGTACGCTTCGCGACCGGTGTCCGTCGCCACCACGACCTTGACCCGACGATCGCGCGGATCGGGCTCCCGCCTCACCCAGCCGCGCTGCTGCAGGTCGTCGACGAGCGCCACGATCTGACTCGGGTCCAACCGCAGGAACTCGCTGAGCTCGCGCTGGTTCGGGCGCGTGTCGGCGGCGGCCAGCGCCAGCACGGAGTATGAGCGCACCTTCAGCTCGAGGTCCGCCAGGGACCGGTTCGCGCCCGCCAGCGACACGGCGTTCGCGCGCGCCAGCAGAAAGGCGAGGTCACCCCCCACCGAGGTCTGCCAGAACCGCAGCTCTGTGTCATCGAGCGCCTGCACAGCCGTGTGATCCATCGCGCCTCTCCTTCGGGTCGATTCTCGCAGAAGACAACCATTGACTTTTTCAATCATTTAGGTTTACATCGGATTCACGTACGACGCAAAGATGCAGACGCAGACGCAGAGGAGCAGCGGATGTCATTGGACGGCAAAGTCGCCATCGTCACCGGTTCGGGTCGCGGACTCGGACTCGCCTACGCCCAAGAGCTCGCCCGTCAGGGCGCCGCCGTGGTCGTCAACGACGTGGATGCCGCGACGGCCGCCGCTGCGGTCGCCTCGATCGAGTCCGAAGGCGGACGTGCCGTCGCGCTGGCCGCTCCGGTCGGATCGACCGAGACCGCGAAGCAGCTCGTGCAGACCGCCGTCGAGACGTACGGTCGGCTCGACATCCTGGTCACGAACGCCGGCGTGCTGCGCGACACCGTCCTGTGGAAGATGAGCGACGACGACTTCGACACCGTGATCGGCGTGCACCTGCGCGGCACGTTCACGTGCGTGCGCGAGGCCGCGACCTACATGCGCGAGAACGAAATCGCCGGTCGGATCATCTGCATCGGCTCGCCCACCGGTCAGCGCGGCAACTTCGGCCAGACCAACTACGCAGCCGCCAAGGCGGGCATCGTCGGCATGGTCCGCACGTGGGCGCTCGAGCTCAAGAAGGCAGGGATCACGGCGAATGCCGTGATCCCTGTCGCGGCGACCGCGATGACGGCGACGGTTCCCTACTTCGCCGCCGCCGTCGAGGCGGATGCGAACGGCGAGCAGATGCCCGCGTTCTTCCGGCACGACCTCGGCTTCGGCACTGCCGACGACGTGGCCGGACTCATCGCCTACCTCGCCTCGGACGAGGCATCCGGCGTCACCGGCCAGGCCATCGGCATCGGCGGCGACCGCCTGCAGGTGTGGACGCACCCCGAGCCGGTGGTCACCGCCTACCACGACGGCGGATGGAGCTACCCGACGCTGCAGGCCGACTTTCCCGATCTGTACCGGGCCCAGGAGGTCGGCGAGAAGTTCGCGCCCCTGCCCGAAGAGCTCAAGCGCTGAGCACGGATCCTCCCATGACCCGTTACGAATCCGCGATCGATGTGGACGCCATCGAAGCCATCGACGTGCACGTGCACATCGAGGACGACGGCCAGGGCCACAACTCGCTGCCCGCGGAACTCTCGGCCGCCGCCGACAGGTACTTCGGCGCGGGGGGACCCGCCCGCGACCTCGATGCGGTCGCCGCCTACTACCGCGAGCGCAGAACCGCCGCCGTCGTGTTCACGGTCGACGCCGAGATCGCCCTGGGCCACCCTCCCCTCTCGAGCGCCGAGATCGCGGCCGGAGCGGCGCGCAACAACGACATCCTCATCCCGTTCGGCTCCGTCGACCCGCACCACGACGATGCGCTGGAGCGCATCCGGCGCCTCATCGACCAGAGCGGGGTGTGCGGCTTCAAGTTCCACCCGACCGTGCAGGACTTCGATCCGAGCGACGAGCGCTGGTTCCCGCTGTACGCGGCGATCCAGGACGCCGGCATCCCCGCCCTGTTCCACACCGGCCAGACCGGCATCGGCGCAGGTCTTCCCGGCGGGTACGGCCTGCGCCTGGCGTATTCGAATCCGATGCTCCTGGATGCCGTCGCCGCGGCCTTCCCCCGACTGCAGATCATCATGGCCCATCCGTCCGTTCCGTGGCAGGACGAGGCCCTGTCGGTGGCGACCCACAAGCACAACACGTGGATCGACCTCTCCGGCTGGAGCCCGAAGTACTTCCCCGCCGAGCTGGTCCGGTACGCGAACTCGCTGATCAAGGACCGCGTGCTGTTCGGATCGGACTTCCCGTTGATCACGCCGGATCGCTGGCGCAAGGATGCCGAGCAGACGGCGTTCAAACCCGACGTGCTGCCGTCGATCATGAAGCACAACGCGGCACGGCTGCTGGGACTCGGCCGCGCCGCGGCATCCTGACCCCACGAACACCCGAGGAGACCCTATGAGCACCGCCACGACCCGGACCACGATCGGTTACGGCGATCTGCCCGACCTCGTCGGCCGTGATTTCGGCCCGACCGACTGGCGCGAGATCACGCAGGACCAGGTCGATACGTTCGCCGACGCCACCGACGACCACCAGTGGATCCACACTGACCCCGAACGGGCCGCGACCGGACCGTTCGGCGGACCGATCGCGCACGGGTTCCTCACCCTCTCGCTGCTGATCCCGCTGTGGGACTCGCTGCTGGACGTCGAGGGCGTCACCACCAAGGTGAACTACGGGCTCGACAGGGTGCGCTTCGTCTCACCGGTGAAGGTCGGCGCTCGCATCCGGGCCACCGCGACCATCGCCGAGGTCACCGAGATCGCCGGCGGCTACCAGCTGACCGTCGACGTGACGATCGAGACCGAGGGCGGCAGCAAGCCCGCCGTGGTCGCCCGCAGCCTGCAGCGCTTCTACGCCTGAACCACGACTGAACCCATACAAATGAACACCGGCCGGGCCACCGGCATCCCTGCCCGAACGCACCACAGTCACAAGGAAGTAACTGCCATGAAGAAGAACCGCATCGCCGCCCTCGTGGTCGCCGCGGCCGCCGCGCTCGCCCTGACAGCCTGCTCGTCGGGCTCGCTCTCCGGCGACAAGGCCGCCGCGCCCAGCGGCGGCACCGGCGACCTCACCCCGGTCACCGTCGGCCTGCTGAAGATCGCACCGTCCGCCGCCGTGCAGATGGGCATCGACGACGGCATCTTCAAGAAGCACGGTCTGGACGTCAAGGTCCAGCTCGGCCAGGGCGGCGCCGCCCTGCTGCCCGCCGTGTCGAGCCAGTCCATCCAGTTCGCCGTCGGCAACCCGCTGTCGGTGCTGGTGGCGGCGAGCCAGGGACTGGACATGAACATCATCGCGGGCTACTCGAGCATCGCGGTACCCGAAGACAAGGCGCCCTCCGGCGTCGTGGTCAAGAAGTCCTCCGGCATCACGTCGTGGAAGGACCTCGACGGCAAGACCGTTGCGGTGAACGCGCTGAACACGCAGGGCGACCTGACCACGATGGCCTCGGTCGAGCAGGACGGCGGCGACCCCAAGGGCGTGAAGTTCACCGAGATCGCGTTCCCCGACCAGCTCGCTCAGCTCGAGCAGAACCACATCGATGCGGCTTGGGTCCCCGAGCCGTTCCTCTCGGCGGCCCTCGCCCAGCCCGGCATGACATTCTTGGGCGACCCGATGCGCACGATTCCGAACCTGTACACCATGGTGACCTTCACCTCGGGCGCCTACGCCGACGCGCACCCCGAGGTCGTCAAGGCGTTCCGCGACGCGATCGCCGAGGCCACGCAGGCCGCGATGGACGACACCGCACACTACGATGACGCGATCGTCTCGTTCACCGGCATGCCGGCCGACGTCGTGAAGGGCATCCACCTGGAGCACCTGACCGGCAAGCTCGACCGCTCGGTGATCGAGAATCTGAGCACGATGGCGCAGAAGTACGGATTCGTCAAGCAGGCGCCCGACCTCGGCAAGGTCATCCTCGATTGATTCCGCGCCGGATTCCGCTGCTCCGGCCGCGGCATCCGGCACCCCCATTTCTTCACCGTCGAAGGAGCAGCCATGCAGAACCAAGGCATCGGCACGTGGGTCGCCCGCCGCGCCCAGCGCATGCGCGAAGACGTCGCGATCGCCTTCCGCGACGAGCGCATGGGCTATGACGAGCTCGACGAGCGCATCACCCGACTGGCGAACGCCCTGCGCGACCGCGGCGTGCAGCCGGGCGATCGCATCGCGTATCTCGGCAACAACCACCCGTCGTTCCTCGAGGCGCTGTTCGCCACTGCGACGATCGGCGCGATCTTCGTGCCGCTGAACACCCGGCTCGCCGCGCCCGAGATCGAGTTCGCCGTCGACAACTCGGAATCGACGACCCTCATCTTCCACTCCGACCTGCACGAACTCGCCCGCGCGGGCACGTGGTCGACGACCGCGCAACGGCGCATCCAGGTGGGTGGGATGCCGCTGCCCGGCGTAGAGGACTACGAGACGGTCCTGGCGTCAGGCTCACCCGAGTACCGCGACCAGTCCGTGACGCTCGACGACGCCGCGATGATCCTCTACACCTCGGGCACCACCGGGCATCCGAAGGGCGCAGTGCTCACGCACGGCAACCTGACCTGGAACTGCTTCAACGCCCTCGTCGACTACGGCATCAACGCCGACGAGCGGGTTCTGCTCATCTCCCCGCTGTTCCACGTCGCGGCGCTCAGCATGGGTGCGCTGCCGGTGCTGCTGCAGGGCGGCACGGTCGTCCTGCACGAGAGGTTCGACGCCGGGGCGGTGCTGCGCACCGTTCAGGACGAGCACATCACCATGCTCTCCGGAGTGCCGACCACGTATCAGCTGCTGCAGGAGCACCCGGACTGGGACGCCGCCGACATCTCGAGTCTGCGGCACCTCACGTGCGGCGGATCGACCATGCCCAAGCGGATGCTGGAGGCCTATGAGCAGCGCGGCCTGCACTTCTCGTGCGGGTACGGCATGACGGAGACCTCCCCCGGCGCCACCGCGATGCCCCCGCGGATGAGCATCGAGAAGATGGGGTCCAGCGGCCTGAAGCACTTCTTCACCGATGTGAAGATCGTCGACGAGCACGGGCAGGAGCTGCCCCCCGGCGAGGTCGGCGAGATCTGGATCAGCGGGCCGAACGTCATCACGTCGTACTGGCGTCGCCCCGAGGCGACGCAGGAGGCCATCGTCGACGGCTGGTTCCGCTCGGGCGACCTGGGATCGTTCGACGAGGACGGCTACCTCTACGTCTCCGACCGGCTGAAGGACATGATCATCTCCGGCGGCGAGAACATCTACTCCGCCGAGGTCGAGGGCGCGATCATGCAGATCCCCGAGATCAGCGGCGTCGCCCTGATCGGCGTGCCGGACGAGAAGTGGGGTGAAGTGCCCCTCGCGGTCGCCACACTGGATGCCGGGGCCGCCCTCACCGCGGAAGACGTCGTCCGGCACCTGCAGGGGCGGCTGGCCAGGTACAAGATCCCGCGTGAGGTCGTGTTCGTCGACGCGCTGCCACGCACGGCGAGCGGCAAGATCCGCAAGGCGGACCTGCGCGCTCAGTACCCGTCCCTGCCGCACGCGACTCCGGCGGCGACATCATGACCGCCCCGGCCGCCGACCAGACCGTCACCCGCACCGTCGCCCTCGCGAACGCGCGCTCGACGCGGCGTCGCACGCGCCCTCGACGGGCATTGCTGGGGCTGGCGGGCATTGTGGCGTTCCTGCTGATCTGGGAGACCGCGGCGCGCAGCGGCCTGGTCAACGGCAAATACCTGCCGGCGCCGTCCGAGGTGATCCCGCAGCTCGTGCAGATCGCGACGCTCAGCGACTTCTGGCTCGCCGTGGGCGACACGATGCTGGCCTGGGCACTCGGACTGCTGATCGCCGTCGTGCTCGCCTGCGTGCTCGGCGTGATCATCGGCCTGTCGCCGTTCCTGCGACGCGCGACCCACTCGACGGTCGAATTCCTGCGCCCGATCCCGTCGGTGGCCCTGATCCCTCTGGCCGTGCTGCTGTTCGGCGTGCGGATCGAATCGAGCCTGCTGCTGGTCGTCTACGCGGCGTTCTGGCAGGTCTTCATCCAAGTGCTGTACGGCGTCGCCGACGTCGATCAGGTGGCGATGAACACCGGGCGCAGCTACGGCTTCTCGGCATGGCAGCGCATCCGGGACATCGTGTTCCCGACGACCCTTCCCTACCTCATGACCGGCCTGCGGCTCGCCGCCGCGGTGGCCCTCATCCTGGCGATCACCGCCGAGCTGATCATCGGCACGCCCGGCCTCGGCCTCGAGATCCTGAGCGCGCAGAACGCCGGCCTGTACACGACCATGTACGCACTCGTGTTGGCGACGGGGCTGCTCGGCGTCGTCATCAACGTCGGCGCCCGCGCGCTGGAGAAGCGTCTGCTGAGCTGGCATCACTCGGTGCGGGAGGACCTCGGATCATGAAGAAGCTGCTGGCCGGAGTCGGGTTCACCCTCGGACTCCCCGCGGTCCTGGTGCTCCTGTGGTGGCTGTCGACGGTGCTATCCCCCAACTTCTTCGTCCCCACTCCGGGCGAGCTGGTCACCACGTTCTTCCAGGTCTGGTTCGGCCCGCCGTTCTGGCAGGACGTACTGCCGAGCATCGGCAGGTTCGCGCTCGGCGTGATCGCGGCGATCGTGATCGGCATCCTGCTCGGCATCCTCATCGGCCTGAACCGCACGCTGCGCTCCGTCACCGAGCCGGTGTTCGAGTTCTTCCGCGCGCTGCCCGCGCCGGCGCTCATCCCCGCCCTGCTTCTGCTGTTCGGGCCCACGGACGCCGAGAAGATCTTCCTCATCGCCCTGGCCGCGATCTGGCCGGTGCTGCTGAACACGATCGAAGGCGTGCGCGCCGCCGATCCGGTGCAGAACGAGACCAGCCGCTCGTACGGCATCTCGGGGCTCAACCGGGTGCGCTACCAGATCCTGCCGGGGGCCGCTCCGCAGATCCTCGCGGGCGTACGGCAGGCCCTCCCCATCGGGCTGATCCTGATGGTCATCTCGGAGATGTTCGCGACGACGTCGGGGCTCGGCTTCTCGATCATCCAGTTCCAGCGACGATTCGCGATCCCCGAGATGTGGTCGGGCATCCTCGTGCTGGGCCTGATCGGCTACGCGGTGGCCATCTTCTTCCGCTTCGTCGAGCGACGACTCCTGCGCTGGTACCACGGACTGAAGGACCTGGAAAATGCTGCCTGACACGCCTCTGGACACGACCGCCTTCGGGCGCACCCTGCCGCCTGACGAGACCCTGCTGTCCGTGCGCGGACTGAAGAAGGTCTACCACACCGATGGCGGCGACATCGAAGCCGTCCGCGACCTCACCTTCGACCTCGGCAAGAACGAGCTGACGTGCCTGGTCGGTCCGTCGGGTTCGGGCAAGACGACGCTGCTGAAGTGCATCGCGGGTCTGCTGGCGCCCACCTCGGGCGAGGTCGTTCTCGGCGGCAAGCCGGTCATCGCGCCGCCGAAGAACATGGCCGTCGTCTTCCAGGAGTACGGCCGGTCGCTGTTCCCGTGGCTGCGCGTCGCCGAGAACGTCGAGCTGCCGCTGCGCAACGCCGGGGTCCCGAAGGCCGAGCGCGCCGAGCTCGTCGCCGAAGCGCTCGAGAACGTGGGACTCGGGCACGTCCCGCGCTCGTACCCGTGGCAGCTTTCCGGTGGAATGCAGCAGCGGGTGGCGATCGCCCGGGCGATCGCGTACCAGCCCGAGGTGCTCCTGATGGACGAGCCGTTCGCTGCCGTCGACGCCCAGACCCGTGCAGACCTCGAGGACCTGGTGCGCCGCGTGCGCAGAACGCTCGGCATCTCGATCCTGTTCGTCACGCACGACATCGACGAGTCGGTCTACCTCGGCGAGCGCGTCATCATGCTCTCGAGCTCGCCCACGATCGTGCAGCAGGACCTCGTCGTCGATCTGGGCGACGAGCGCGACCAGCTCGAGACGCGGTCGAAGGCACGGTTCACCGAGCTGCGGCACTTCGTGTACGAACAGATCCAGCTCGCGAAGAACGGGACCCGCGCAGGCGCGGCCGTCGCATGACAGAGACGGTCGGACACCGGCTCGGCGTCCGGCTGACCGGGGCGCTCGGCTACCTTTCGATGGCGGGCTCGCTGTCGACGGACCTCTACCTGCCGGCGTTTCCCGACATCGCCGACGATCTGGGCGCACCGGCCTCGGTGGTCCAGCTGACCCTGACCGCGTTCCTGATCGGCTCGGCGCTCGGACAGCTGGCGATCGGCTCGATCTCTGACGTCTTCGGCCGGCGACGAACGCTGATCGTGGCGCTGACCGTGTTCACCGTCTGCTGCTTCTCGGCCGTGGCGAGCCCGGTGATCGGGATGCTCATCGCCGTGCGCGGCGTCCAGGGCTTCGCCGGGGCAGCGGGCTCGGTGCTTGCGCGCGCGGTCGTGTCGGACCTCGCGGCGCCGGCCGAGGCGGTGCACGCCTTCAGCAGACTGTGGATCATGACCGCCCTGGGGCCGGCCGTGGCAAGCCCGCTGGGCGCCCTGCTGACGCTGTTCGGCGGCTGGCGTGCGGCCCTGCTGGGGCTGGCGCTGCTGGCGGCGGGGATGCTGCTGACCGCAGTCCTGGCGATCCCCGAGAGCCTTCCCCCTGAGCGCCGGCATCCCGCCACGGTCCGGGCGATCGCCCGGACGATGGTCCGGCTGGTCGGCGACCGGAGGTTCGCGGGACCGGCCATCGCCTTCGCGGCCTCGTACGCGGGGCTGATGACCTACATCTCCTCGTCATCGTTCATCGTGCAGGACGTGCTCGGCATCTCTCCTCTCGGGTACGGGTTCACGTTCACGGCCACGTCGGTGGCGGTGATGCTCGGCGCGTGGTCGAGCGGACGCCTGGCGGCACGTCGGGCACCCGCCGCAGTGCTGCGATCCGGCCAGCTGCTCGCGCTCGGGTCCGCGGCGGCCATGGGAGCCCTCGCGGCGACGCAGACGCTGACGCTCGGGAGCTACCTGCCGATCGTGGTCGGCTTCTGCATCGGCTGCGGCATCATGATGTCGACCGCTTCGGCGCTCGCGGTCGGTGCCGCGGGCACAGCCGCCGGCACCGGGTCCGCCCTGATCGGCTTCGCCCAGTTCGTGCTCGGGGCGATCGTATCGCCGCTGGGAGGCATCGCCGGCACCGACACGGCCGTCCCCGCCGCGATCGTCATGACGGTCTGCGCCGTGCTCGGCCTGGCCGCGGCATCCTTCGCCCGCATCCGCACGGCCGGCTCCGGTTCGCGGGTCAACCTCGACGCGTGAGCCGCCGGCCGATGATCTCCTTCATGATCTCGGTGGTGCCGCCGAAGATGGTTGCCACCCGCGAGTCGAGATAGTCGCCCGCGACGGCGTACTCGCGCATGAACCCGTAGCCGCCGTGCAGCTGCAGGGCGCGCTGGATGACCTTCTGGTGCAGTTCGGTCACCCACCACTTGGCCATCGCCGCGGTCGTCTCATCGAGCAGATGGTCCGACGCGTCCTGGATGCAGCGGTCGACGAAGACCTGGGCGATCTCGATCTCGGTGGCCAGCTCCGCCAGGTAGAAGCGGTTGGCCTGGAAGTCGGCGATGGGACGGCCGAACGCCTGCCGGTCCATTGCGTACGCCAGCGCGTCGTCGAAGGTGGCGCGCATGCGGGCCATCGAGGTCGTCGCGATGTGCAGCCGCTCGATCGGCAGATTGCGACGCATGAGCCCCCAGCCCTCGCCCTCGCCGCCGAGCACGTTCCCCAGCGGCACCCGCACGTCGTCGAAGAAGAACTCCGCCGTGTCCTGCGCCGCCAGCCCCACCTTCTTCAGCGGGCCGCTGCGGGTGAAGCCCGGCGCATCGGTCTCGACGATGAGCAGGCTGATGCCCGCACGTCCCGCGTCGGGATCGGTGCGAGCGACCACGAGCACGACGTCGGCGAGCAGTCCGTTGGAGATGAACGTCTTGGCGCCGTTGAGCACGAAGCAGTCACCCTCGCGCCGTGCGGTCGTGGTGATCGCGGCCAGATCGGATCCCGTTCCCGGCTCGGTCATCGCGATCGCACCGACCTTCTCACCCGCGATCATCGGGGGGAGCCATCGCTCGTTCTGCTCATCGGTGCCGAACGCGACGAAGTAGGGCGCGACCAGATCGTTGAACCCGCACAGCGACATCAGAACGGCCGTGGCACCCGCCCGAGCCAGTTCTTCGATGACGACCGCGTTGAAGCGGAAGTCGTCGACTCCGCCGCCGCCGAACCGCTCCGGTGCCGACATGCCGAGGATGCCCGTGTCGCCCGCCTTGCGGAAGAGGTCGCGGTCCACCCGGCCCGCACTCGCCCAGCGGTCGAGGTTCGGGACCACTTCGCGCTCGACGAACTGACGCACCGAGGCTCGGAAGTCATCGTGGGACTCGTCGAAGATCGTCCGCGGAAGCGCGACTGATGCCATGTTCCGTTCCTCCTGACATTGGGGGATCACCGACCGCGGCGGGTGTGCGCGACGGCGGCGTCGACTATTGATTGTACTTCTAAATCATTGAGATTTTCAACGGCTACTGGCCGCCGCGACCGGTGCGGCGTCACGAGAGACCCAGGTGCGGCCAGACGGTCCAGCGAATTTACCTCTTGTCTTTACCTATGCAGATAGGTAACGTGTGGGTCAGGCAGCGCAGAGCAGCGCCGCCGGCGAGGAAGGACTCGACGTGGCACATATCGCGCCCGCACCCGACAAGACCGGGGCGCTGAAACTGATACACGACTTCTCCCTGGAGATGACCGGCAAAGACATCCCCAGCCTGCAGGAGGCGGCATCCTCGATCCCTGCGGGCACGAAGATCAACGTGACATTCCTCGGCAACGAGGACCTCGAGATGCGGGTCGCCGCCGCCAAGGCGGTGAAGGACCTCGGGTTCACACCGGTCCCGCACATCTCGGCCCGGCGCCTGGAGAGCCAGGACCAGCTCGAGCAGTTCCTGGACCGGCTCGAGCAGGTCGGGGCGACCGAGCACGTGTTCGCCGTGGGCGGCGACCCCACCACGCCCGCGGGGCCCTACCCCGACTCGCTGAGCGTGATCCGCACCGGGCTGCTGCAGAAGTACGGCGCGCGCGAGATCTCGATCGCCGGCTACCCCGAGGGTCACCCCGACATCGCCGACGACGTGCTGTGGCGGCACCTCGAGGACAAGTCTGCGGCGCTGAAGGATCAAGGGCTGGATGCCGTGATCCTCACGCAGTTCTCGTTCGACACCGATCCGGTCCTCGCGTGGATCGACCGGGTGCGCGAGAAGGGGATCGGCACCGAGATCCGGATCGGCACCCCGGGGCCGGCCGGCATCAAGCGCCTGCTCGGCTTCGCCCGCCGGTTCGGGATCGGGGCGAACGCGATGATCGTCAAGAAGTACGGGTTCAGCCTGACCAACCTCATGGGCACGGCCGGGCCCGACCGGTTCGTGTCCGACCTGTCCGCCCTGCTCACCCGCGACCCGGCCGCGGGCCGGGTGCAGCTGCACTTCTACACGTTCGGCGGCCTGCTCGCGACGGCGCAGTGGGTGGACGAGTACCGGTTCGCACAGTCCTGAGGCCCCATCGTGTCACCGCATATCGAACTGCAGCGCAACCGCGCCTGCCTGATCGTGCACGGCCCCGATCAGCCCGGGCTGGTCGCCGCGATCACCGCACTGGTCACCCGCAACCAGGGCAACATCGTCAGCCTCGACCAGTACTCCGACAACCCCGAGGGCGGCGCGTTCTTCCAGCGCGTCGTGTTCCACCGCGCAGACCTGGCCGGGGCCATGGACGACATCGAGGCCGACCTCGACAAGACGCTCACCCCCTACGGGATGCAGTGGGTGCTGACCGATCAGTCGATCCCGAAGCGCATGGGCATCCTCGTCTCCACCAGCGACCACTGCCTGCTCGAGCTGCTGTGGCGACACCGTCGCGGCGAGCTGCCGGTGACGATCCCGATGGTGATCAGCAACCACACCAACACGGCCGAGGACGTCCGCAGCTTCTCGGTCCCGTTCTTCCACGTCCCCTCCGCCGGGCCCGACAAGTCCGAGGCCGAGGCGAAGATCCTCGACCTCGTCCGCGGCAACGTCGACTTCCTCGTGCTGGCCCGCTACATGCAGATCATCAGCGAGGACTTCCTCGAGGCGGTCGGCGTGCCGGTCATCAACATCCACCACTCGTTCCTGCCCGCCTTCATCGGCGCAGCCCCCTACCGCAAGGCGAAGGAGCGCGGCGTCAAGCTGATCGGCGCGACGAGTCACTACGTCACGAAGGACCTCGACGAGGGTCCCATCATCGAGCAGGACGTCACCCGGGTCGACCACTCCATGACCGCCGCCGACCTGCAGGCCCGCGGCGCGTACGTGGAGCGCGCGGTGCTCTCGCGCGCCGTTCAATGGCACGCCGAGGACCGTGTGATCCGGCAGGGCAATCACACCATCGTCTTCTCGTGACCGGATGCCTCGACCCGAGGCATCCGGTCACGAGATCCACCCGAAGAAACGAACAGAGAACGAACAGAGAGGTTCCCATGGCTGACAACCTGCAGCAGCTGATCGACAAGACCAATCCCGTCGACCTGCTGCGCAACTCGCAGATCGGCTCGTACATCTACCCGGTGGTGCCCGCCGACTTCACCAACTGGATCAAGGAGCAGAGGGCCTGGCGCGACACGGCCGTGCTCTACGACCAGTCGCACCACATGGACAACGTGTTCCTGAAGGGCTCCGACGCGATCAGGCTCATCAGCGACACCGCGATCAACTCGGTCGCCAACTTCCCGGTCGACCGCGCCAAGCAGTACGTGCCCACCACGTCGGGCGGCCACGTGATCGGCGACGGCATCCTGTTCCACGAGGCCGAGGACGAGTACGTCTACGTCGGACGGGCGCCGGTGTCGAACTGGCTGATGTACCACGCCGAGACCGGCGGCTACGCGAACCTGGATCTGACCGTCGACCGCCGCTCGCCCTCGCGCCCGTACGGGCACGGCGTGTCGCGCAAGTACTACCGCTTCCAGATCCAGGGCCCGAACGCGTGGCAGGTCATCGAGAAGCTCAACGGCGGCCCGCTCGAGCAGCTGCGCTTCTTCAGCATGTCGACCATGACGCTCGCCGGCCGTCACGTGCGCACGCTGCGGCACGGCATGGCCGGCGCCCCGGGCCTTGAGGTCTGGGGCCCGTACGAGGACCACGACGCGGTCGCCGAGGCGATCCTCGAGGCCGGTGCCGAGTTCGGCCTGCTGCCCGTCGGGTCGCGCGCATACCCGTCGAACACCCTCGAGTCGGGGTGGATCCCCTCGCCGCTGCCGGCCATCTACACCGGCGAGGCCGAGCGCGGCTACCGCGAATGGCTGGGCGTCGACAGCTACGAGGCCACCGGGACGCTGGCGGGCTCGTTCGTCTCCGGCAACATCGAGGACTACTACCTCACCCCGTGGGAGCTCGGATACGGCTCGTTCGTGAAGTTCGACCACGACTTCATCGGCCGTGATGCGCTCGAGAAGATGGACCCGGCCGCTCAGCGCCGCAAGGTGACCCTGGCGTGGAACGCCGAGGACATGACCAAGCTGTACGCGTCGCTGTTCGACGTCGAGGGCCCGAGCTACAAGTTCTTCGACCTGCCGCTGGCCAACTACGGGTCGGCGAACTACGACGCGGTTCAGGATGCCGCGGGCAACACGGTCGGATTCTCGATGTTCACCGGCTACAGCGCCAACGAGCGCCGCGCGCTGTCGCTGGCCACGGTCAACCCCGACGTGCCCGAGGGCGCCGAGGTCACCGTGCTGTGGGGCGAGGACCCGAACACCTCGAAGGCGACGGTCGAGCCGCACGTGCAGGTCGCCGTGCGCGCCGTGGTCAGCCCGGTGCCGTACTCGACGGTGGCCCGCCAGACCTACCACGGAGGATGGCGCACCGGCTACACCGAGTCCTGACCCACCCCCTGCGGGCAGCCATCACACCGTGAGGGTACAGCTGGCGGGCGAGGGGAAGGGAAGCACCCACACCTTCGCCCGCCAGTTGTACCTTCACCGGTTTCGGGAGGGGCCCACGGTCACCGTGACAGCGAGTGACGATCGGTCGGACACCGGCGGTGAGGGCCGGTAGCCTCGATCCGGAAGGAGACGCATGAGCCTGCGCTACGCCCTGCTGGCGATCCTGCGCGTCGGCCCCCTGTCGGGCTACGACCTGCAGAAGCAGTTCTCGCAGTCGGTGGGTCATGTCTGGCACGCGCCCGACTCCCAGATCTATCCCGAGCTGCGCAAGATGGCCGCCGACGGCCTGATCGAGGGCGAGGAGCAGGTGCGCGGCGCGCGCGGCAGGCGACGCGTCTACCACGTGACCGCGCAGGGGGATGCCGCGTACCGCGCGTGGATGGCCACGCCGCTCGAGTATCAGCGCGTGCGCGATCCCGCCCACCTGCGCGCGGCGTACCTGGAGAACACCACCCCGGACGCCGCCCGCGACTTCCTGCGCCGGCACGTCTCGTACTGGGAGAGCGAGCTCGAGCAGTTCCAGGGCGAGCTCGACCACATCGAGCACATGACCAGCGCCATGCTGAACCGTCGGCTGACGGTGACGCCGGACGCCGAGCGCGAGCGCACGATCGCCTACAAGCGGTTCGCGTACGAGGGCCTGGCCGAGCGCGCCCGCGGCGAGATCGAGTGGGCCCGTCGCGGTCTGGCACTCGTCGACCGGCTCGAGACGACAGACTGACGGGATGCCGCGGCTGCGGCATCCCGTCGTTCACTGCGTCCGGGCGCCTACGGCGACACCTCCTCGAACACGCGGTTGCGGGTGTGCGGGGCGAACTGGGCCAGGATCGAGGCGATGATCAGGAAGCACGAGATCAGCATGAGCGCCCAGAACACCGACAGATGCGGGATCAGCGGCGCGAGGATCAGGATGCCGATGCCGCCGCCGATGTGGCCGACGCCGTCGACGATCGCGAAGCCCGTGGAGCGCGCCCGGGTCGGGAAGCTCTCGATCGTGAGCGCGTAGCTCGGCGAGACCCACAGGTTGAATCCGGCGAAGATGATCATCGCGCCGAGGAACACCACCGGCAGCGAGCTGCTGCCGAGGGCGACGACGAACGCGCCGATGAACGTCACGACCGTGCCGATGGGCAGCCAGTAGCGGCGCTCGAGCTTCTCGACGATGAACGACATCACGACCGCCTCGATGATGAAGCCGATCGACCCGACCGCGGCGATGATGCCCGCCTCGGGCGGGCTGTACTTCAGCGAGGTGAGCACCGTCGTCAGTCCTGCCGCGTACGCGTACACCGTGATGTATCCGACGAACCACATGAAGAACAGCAGGATCACGCGGCGCAGGTACACCGGGTTGCGGAAGATGTCGCCGTACGGCACGCGCCGTGCCGGCGGCCAGTGCGTGGGCGTGCCCTCGAGCGTCGGCTCGGCCAGCGGACCCTTGCGCAGCGCGCGCTGCTCCATGTCGTCGGCCAGGGCCGCGGCATCCGCGGAGCGCCCCTTCTGCAGCAGCCAGCGCACCGACTCGGGCAGCTGGAACCGCAGGATGATGGCGATGATCGCGAGCGCCGCCCCGATCACGTACATCCACCGCCAGCCGCTGGCCGCCCCTACCGCGAACGGCAGGCCGGTCGGCCACGGCGTGCTCGGGGTCGTGAGGATCAGTCCCAGCCAGATGCCGACGAAGGCGCCGATGGCCGACATGATGAACACCACCGTGGTGAACTTCGCCCGCGACTGCTTGGGCGCCACCTCGCCGACGTAGGTGTTCACGATCGCGAGATCCGCGCCGATGCCGATGCCGGTGATCGCGCGCGAGACCACGAAGTTCGCGTAGTCGGGCGACAGCGCCGTGTAGAGCGACCCGAGACCGGTGATCAGCATCGTGATCAGCAGCATGTTGCGTCGGCCGATGCGGTCCGACAGGGGGCTGAGCACCAGCGTGCCCACGACGTACCCGAGCAGGTTCAGGATCGTCGGCAGCGCCAGGTAGTTCAGGGCCGACTCGGGAGTGCAGCCCGGGACCAGCTGGGTGCACGTCTGTACGAACGACACGTTGATGTCGAAGATGTCGTAGAACGTGAACAGGAACCCCAGCCCGATGATGGTGAGGAACGCAGGCGAGAGCGACCAGGTGCGGATCCGGTCGAGCCGGGCCATCACCTGCCGCGACTCTTCGGGGATGGGCTCCCCGCGAGCGCTCCTGCGGCTGTCGGCGGCACTCCCCGTGCCGGTCGTGCCGCTCATGATGCCTTCTCCGTGCAGCGCATGTCCGTGCCCCTTTTCACAGCGTCGTGATCGGTTCCGTCAGGTTCGGTGACCATGCGGCGGTGAGGGATTCGGGTCGGACATCGCCGGCGCATCGAAGCTGCCTGGCAGACGGAAATCTACCACCGAGGGCACAGGCGATGGCGGATCGGCACGGATTCATCGAGAATGCATAGGAAGGATGCCGCGCCCCGCCGACACGGCAGAATCGATGCATGCCCTCGCACTCGCTTCTCGCCGACCATGCCTGCCTGATCGTGCACGGCACCGACCAGCCCGGCATCGTCGCCGCCGTCTCGGCGCTGATCACCCGCAACGGCGGGAACATCGTGGCGCTCGATCAGTACAGCGACGACCCGACCGGCGGCGCCTACTTCCAGCGGGTCGTGTTCCACCGGCCAGGCTTCGCGGCGGCGGCGCCCGAGATCGAGGCCGACCTGGACGCGACGCTCGGCGACGGCTTCGACCTGCAGTGGCGACTGACCGATCAATCGGTGCCCAAGCGCATGGCGATCCTCGCCTCCAAGCAGGACCACTGCCTGCTCGACCTGCTGTGGCGCCACCGCCGCGGCCAGCTGCCGGTGACGGTGCCGATGGTCGTGTCGAACCACTCCGATGCCGCCGAGGACGTCCGCTCCTTCGGCATCCCGTTCCACCACGTCGCCTCGGTGCCGGGACCCGACAAGTCCGCGTCCGAGGCAGAACTCCTCAGGCTCCTGGTCGGCACCGTCGACTTCGTCGTGCTCGCGCGATACATGCAGATCCTGTCGCCGGACTTCCTCGCGCAGCTCGGGGTGCCGGTGATCAACATCCATCACTCGTTCCTGCCGGCGTTCATCGGGGCCGAGCCGTACCGCAAGGCGAAGGAGCGCGGCGTCAAGCTCATCGGCGCGACGAGCCACTACGTCACCGGCGACCTCGACGAGGGGCCGATCATCGAGCAGGACACGATCCGCGTCACGCACGCGGACTCTGCCGCCGAGCTCGCCCGTCGCGGCGCCGACGTCGAGCGACAGGTGCTCTCGCGCGCCGTGCTGTGGCACGCCGAGGACCGGGTGATCCGCCACGGCAACCACACGATCGTGTTCTGAGTCGGCACGGATCAATGCTCGCGCAGCGAGCGTTGATGCGGGATCGACTCAAGATTGAGCGAGCAGCGCAGCGACGAGCCGAAACCCCAGCCGGGCGTCAGAACACGTACTCCATGAGCTCGACGCCGAGGGTGCGGAACGCCTCGTGTGCGCGCAGGCGATGCATGATCGACAGGTCGTCGAAGCACACGATCAGCGCATAGGCGACCCCCGCCCGCGGGCCCGCGAGCACGCCGGCCTCGACGCGGATGCCGTCGTCCCGGCCGGTCTTGTTGATGAACAGCAGCCCGTGCTCGTCGTTGAAGTGCGCGAACGGGTCGAGGCCCGTCGCCGAGGCGACCAGCGACAGGTCCTGGTTGAGGCTCAGCCATTCGGCGACCTGCGCGCTGACCCCGGCGGTGACCGCCTGCGAGTTCACGAGGGCCGCGAACATCTGTGCGAGCTCGCGCGTCGACCCGAGTGCGACGTGGGGCGCGTCGTCCGGACCGCGGCGGTCGCGGAAGCGGTCCAGCAGCGCCGAGTGCGACATCCCGAGCTGTTCGATGCGGGAGCGCACGGCCGGCAGCCCGACGCGCTGGATGAGCGCGTTCGAGGCGGCGGCGTCGCCCGACGAGGCGGCGAGCACGGCCAGGTCGACGACCGGCAGGGCCGGCGCCTTCAGGTGCTGCCACACCCCGGCGACCTCGACGCGCTCGATGGAGGAGCGGTCGATGATCTCCAGCGGGTCGAGCGTGCCGGCTTCGATGCCCGCGGCCACCTCGATCAGCAGCGGCACCATGCCCAGGCCCGCCACGGGCAGGGTGACGAAGTCGTCGCCGTTGAGGACCGCGCTGCCGCGGTCGAGGTCGTTGACGCGCACCGAGACCTTCGCGCCCGCCTGCGCGAGGTCGTCGAGGGCTTTCAGCGTCGACGTGAAGGTGCGCTTGCCGACCGCCGCCCTCCTCGGCAGTCGCCTGCTGCTGCGTCGCGACCCCCGAAGCGACGCTGTGTCCCGTTTGGGCTCTGGGGACGTGCCCACGGCATTCCTTCCACTGAGGCAGGGCACGTGCGCGCGGCCGCGCGCACGGGTGTTCAGTTGTATCGGCGGGATGCCTCGGCCGGTCGTCCCGGACGAGGGAAGAGGCGCTTGCTCACCAGATGGTGACGCGCTGTTCCGCCGGCAGCCAGAGCGCGTCGGACTCGGTGACCCCGAACGCGTCGTAGAACGCCTCGACGTTGCGCACGATCTGGTTGCAGCGGAACTCGTTCGGCGAATGCGGGTCGATCGTCAGCAGGCGGATGACCTCGGCATCCCGGCCCTTCTGCCGCCAGACCTGGCCCCAGCTCAGCAGCAGGCGCTGGATGCCGGTGTAGCCGTCGATCTCGGGGGCGTCGCCGTCGGCCAGCGCATACGCCTTGATCGCGATGCCCAGGCCCCCGAGGTCGCCGATGTTCTCGCCGATCGTGAGGGCGCCGTTGACGTGGTGCTCCTCCGACAGGCCTTGCGGCACGAGCGCGTCGTACTGTGCGATCAGGTGCTTGGTGCGATCCTCGAACGCGGCGCGGTCGGCGTCGGTCCACCAGTCCTGCAGCTTGCCGTCGCCGTCGTACCGGCTGCCCTGGTCGTCGAAGCCGTGGCCGATCTCGTGCCCGATGACCGAGCCGATGCCGCCGTAATTGGCCGCGGCGTCGCGGTCGGCGTCGAAGAACGGGTACTGCAGGATCGCCGCCGGGAACACGATCTCGTTCATCAGCGGGTTGTAGTACGCGTTGACCGTCTGCGGCGTCATGAACCACTCGTCGCGGTCGATGGGCTTGCCGATCTTCTCGATCTGACGGTCGTGCTCGAACACGTGCGCGCGGCGCACGTTGCCCACGAGGTCGGCGGCGTCGACCTCGAGCGACGAGTAGTCGCGCCAGGTCACCGGGTAGCCGATCTTCGGTGTGAACGACTCGAGCTTGGCCAGTGCCTTCTCGCGGGTCTCGGGGCTCATCCACGAAAGCTCCGAGATCGACCGGCGGTACGCCTCGATGAGGTTCGCGACCAGCTCGTCCATGGCCTCTTTGGCCGCCGGCGGGAAGTGCCGCTCGACATAGACGCGGCCGACGCCCTCGCCCATCGCCGCTTCGACGATGCCGACGCCGCGCTTCCAGCGCTCACGGTTGACGGGCACCCCGGTCAGCGCGGTGCCGTAGAACGCGAAGTTCGCGTCGACGAACGCGTCGGTCAGGAAAGGGGCGGCCGCGTGGACGACCTTGAAGCGCAGCCAGTCCTTCCAGTCGGCCAGGCGCTCGGCGGTCAGCAGCGTCCCCAGGCCCTCGAAGAAGCTCGGCTGGTACACGACGACCTCGGCGAACGCGTCCTCGTGCCCCGGTGCGACGGCGGCGCGCCACGGGCCGAGGTCGATGCCGGCGAGCTCGACGAACTCGTCCCATGTCTTCAGGTTGTAGGTGGCGACGGCGTCGCGGCTGCGCACATTGTCCCAGTGGTGGCTGGCCACCTCGGTCTCGAGGGCGAAGATCCGGTCGGCGGCGTCGGCCGCGCCCTCGATGCCGGCGAGCTCGAGCATGCCGGCGATGTGCGCGCGGTACTGCTCGCGCACCTGGGCGAAGCCGTCGAGGCGGAAGTAGCTCTCGTCGGGCAGCGTGATGCCGCTCTGGATGAGGAACGGCACGTACCGCTCGGGGTCGCCCGGATCGGGCTCGACGTACAGGTCGACGATGCCGCCCACGCCGTCGCGCTCGAGGCGGCCGACGGCCCCGAGGAACGCGGGGACGGAGTCGATCGCGTCGACGTCGGCGAGCTGATCGGCGATCGGGCCGGCGCCGAGCGCGGCGATGCGCTCGGTGTCCATGAAGCTCGTGTAGAGGTCGCCGATCTTGCGTGCCTCGGTGCCCGGCTCGGCGGTCTGCGACTCTTCGACGATCGCGCGCACGTCGCTCTCTGCCTGCTCGGCGAGGAAGTGGAACGACCCCCAGCGCGCCTTGTCATCGGGGATGTCCGTGGTCTCGATCCATGTGCCGTTCACATGGCGGAACAGATCGTCCTGCGGCCGGATCTCGGCGTTGAACGCCTCGAGCTCGAGGCCCGAGCGGGGGGAATCGGTCATGTCGTCCAGGATATGCCGCGCGACCGCCTCGGGTGCACGCGGTGTATGCCGGAACCCGGTCGTGATGGCATCGTGATCGATGCCGCCCGTAGGCTCGTGGGGTGACCGCCCAGACCCTGAACCGCGACATCCTGCGTCTCGCGGTGCCGGCGCTGGGAGCCCTGATCGCCGAACCGCTGTTCCTCATCGTGGACTCGGCTCTCGTCGGCCATCTCGGCGTGGTGCCGCTGGCGGCCCTGGGGATCGCCTCTGCCGTGCTGCAGACGATCGTCGGGCTCATGATCTTCCTCGCGTATTCGACGACGCCGGCCGTGGCCCGCCGATTCGGCGCCGGCGACCCGTCGCGGGCGGTGTCGGCCGGCATCGACGGCATGTGGCTGGCGCTGGGCCTGGGTGCCGTGCTCGCCCTGGTCGGATACCTGGCGACACCCGTGCTGGTGGCGCTGTTCGGCGCCGGCGCCGAGGTCGCCGCCGACGCGCGCGCCTACCTCGGCATCTCGATGTGGGGCCTGCCGGCGATGCTCATCGTGTTCGCAGCGACAGGGCTTCTGCGCGGTATGCAGGACACCGTCACCCCGCTGTGGATCGCCGGCATCGGCTTCGCCGCGAACGCGGGGCTCAACGCATTCTTCATCTACGGCCTCGGCTGGGGCATCTCCGGTTCGGCCGCCGGCACCGTGGTCGCGCAGTGGGGCATGGTGGCCGCCTACGTCGCGGTGGTGGGCCGCCTCGCCCGCCGGCACCAGGCTTCGCTGCGCCCGCAGCGCGAGGGTGTGCGCAGTTCGGCGCGCTCGGGCGGGTGGCTGTTCCTGCGCACCGTCTCGCTGCGCGTCGCCCTGCTGACGACGGTCGCGGTGGCGACGGCCTTCGGCACGTCGGAGCTGGCCGGCTGGCAGGTCGCGTTCACGATCTTCTCGACCGCCGCCTTCGCCCTCGACGCCCTGGCCATCGCCGCCCAGGCGCTCATCGGCAAGCAGCTCGGGGCGGGCGCGCCATCGAGCGTGCGGCTCGTGCTGCGCCGCACCCTCGCCTGGGGCGCGGGTTTCGGCGTCGTGGTCGGCATGCTGATCGGCGCGCTGTCGGGCTGGATCGGGATGCTGTTCACCGGCGACGCCGCTCTGGCCGCGCTCGTGCAGCCCGCGCTGATCGTGCTCGCGATCGCCCAGCCGGTGTGCGGCGTGGTGTTCGTGCTCGATGGGGTGCTGATGGGCGCCAATGACGCGCGGTACCTGGCGATCGCCGGCGGCCTGAACCTCGTCGTCTACCTGCCCGCGCTCATCGCGCTGTGGCTGTGGCACCCGGGCGGGACGGCCGGGCTGACATGGTTGGCGGCGGCATTCTTCGGCGTGTTCATGCTGGCCCGGCTGTTCACCCTGGGCTGGCGGATCCGCCGCCCCGAGTGGATGCTGCAGCCCGCGTGAGGCCCGCCTGAGACCCGAGCCGGGCGCGCTCAGGCCCGGCGTGTCAGGCGCACCACGGGGATGACGCGCGCCGTGCGCTTCTCGTACTCCAAGAACCCGGGGGCCGCGGCCGTGAACCGGACCCAGGCCTCGTCGCGCTCCGCGCCGGTGAGCACCGTGGCGTGCACTGCGACGGTGCCGTCGTCGGGCGTCTCGATCTCGACGTCGGGGTGGACGACGAGATTGTGGAACCACGCCGGGTTCTCATCCGCCCCCGCCTTCGACGCCGAGATCAGCCATCCGTCGCCGTCGCGCAGGCCCATGACCGGCGAGACGCGCGCCTCGCCCGTGCGGGCGCCGACGTGGTGCAGCAGGACCAGGCGACGACCGAAGTGGGTCACCGTCCCGCCGGTGCGGCGGAACTCCTCGATGACCGGGTCGTTGTAGTGCGCGTACGGATTGCTCATCTGTCTCCTCTCACGCCCAGCGGCGGCACCACTCGTACATGATGACCGCCGCCGCGGCCCCGGCATTGATCGAACGGGTCGAGCCGTACTGGGTGATCTCCACGCGTGCGGATGCCGCGGCCAGCGCTTCCTCCGACAGCCCCGGCCCCTCCTGTCCGAACAGCAGCACGCAGCGCTCCGGCAGCTCGGCGTCGTACAGCGAGCGCGAGCCCGGAGTGTTGTCGACGGCGACGATCGGCAGGGCCGCGGCATCCGCCCACTGCGCGAAGGCCGCGATGTCGTCGTGGTGCACGACGTGCTGGTAGCGATCGGTGACCATGGCTCCGCGACGGTTCCAGCGGCGACGGCCGATGATGTGCACGGTCTCGGCCCCGAACGCGTTGGCGCTGCGCACGATCGAGCCGATGTTCATGTCGTGCTGCCAGTTCTCGATCGCGACGTGGAACGGGTGGCGCAGCGTATCGAGGTCTGCGACGATCGCCTCCATGCTCCAGTAGCGGTACCGGTCGACCACGTTGCGCCGGTCGCCGTGGGTCAGCAGGTCCGGATCGAGGCGCGGGTCGTTCGGCCAGTTCTCCTTGCCGCCCGGCCATGGCCCGACGCCGTAGGCGGGTTCGAGCGCATCGGACTGGTCGGCGATCACTGCTCCAGGCTAGTGCCGCCGCGCAGCGGGCGGCCGGGGCGTCGGGGCTCGAGTCCTCGCACGGGGCGAGGGGATCCAGGTTTCGGTACCCCGAAAACAGGCGTAGAGTTTCGGTGTGCCGAAAACAGGGGTGGTGATCCGCGAGCAGGACGTCGGCGTCCGGGCCGCGGCATCCGCCCCTGGCCGCTGGTCATGGATGCTGGGGCCGGCGCTCGTCGCCGGGGTCGCGTACCTCGACCCGGGCAATGTCGCGAGCAACATGACGGCCGGGGCGCGGTTCGGCTACCTGCTCGTGTGGGTGGTCGTGCTCGGCAACCTCATCGCCTGGCTGGTGCAGTATCTGTCTGCGAAGCTGGGCGTGGTCACCGGGCGGAGCCTGCCCGAGCTGCTCGGCGCGCGGTTCCACCGTCGCGGCACCCGGGTGGCGTACTGGGCGCAGGCCGAGCTCGTCGCGATCGCCACCGACGTCGCCGAGGTGATCGGCGGCGCCGTGGCGCTGCAGCTGCTGTTCGGCCTGCCGCTGGTGGTCGGCGGCGTCATCACGGGGGCGGTCTCACTCGCCCTGCTGGCCGTGCAGCGACGTCCCCGCACGTTCGAGTTCGTCGTGATCGGCCTGGTCGCCGTCATCGCGGTCGGATTCGTCGCCGGGGTCTTCGTCGCCCCGCCCAGCGCGGCCGGGGTCGCGGGAGGACTGGTGCCGCGGTTCGAGGGATCCGGATCCGTGCTGCTGGCGGCATCCATCCTGGGGGCCACGATCATGCCGCACGCCGTGTACGCACACTCGGCCCTCGCCCGAGACCGGTTCGCGCCGAGCACGACCCCGATCCCCCGTCTGCTGCGCGCGACGCGGTGGGACGTGTCGATCGCCATGCTCGTGGCCGGAACCGTGAACGTGTGCATCCTGCTGCTGGCCGCCGCGGCGCTCACCGGAATGAACGGCACCGACACGCTGCAGGGCGCGTACGCCGCGCTGCGCGACGGCATCGGGCCGGCCGTCGCGACCCTGTTCGCCGTGGGGCTGCTGGCCAGCGGACTGGCAAGCACGTCGGTGGGCGCCTACGCCGGCGCCGAGATCATGCACGGCCTGCTGCGCGTGCGCATCCCGCTGATCCTGCGCCGGCTGGTCTCGCTGATCCCGGCGCTGCTGCTGCTGACCCTCGGCACCGACCCCACGCAGGCGCTCGTGCTCAGCCAGGTCGTGCTGTCGTTCGGCATCCCGTTCGCGCTGATCCCCCTGATCGCCCTCACCGCGCGGCGCGAGGTGCTCGGCCGGTATCGCAACCGGGTGCTGACCAGTGCCGCGGGGGTCGCGGCATCCGCCTTCCTCATCGTGCTGAACGGGATGCTGCTGGTGCTGCTGCTCTCGGGCAGCTGAGGGCCGCCCGGCTACCCTGGTGGGGTGCCCGGTCCCGCTCAGCTGCCCAGTCCCGCGGTCGACGACTATCTGAAGACCATCTACCACCACACCGAGTGGCAGGACGCGCGTATCACCCCGTCGCAGCTGGCCGCCGTGCTGGGGCTCGCGCCCTCGAGCGTGACCGAGATGGTGCAGAAGCTGGTCGCGCAGGGACTGGTCGCGCACCGGCCGTACGGCCCCATCGCTCTGACGGACGACGGCGAGCGGCGGGCCGCGGCGATCATCCGCCGGCACCGCCTGGTCGAGACCTGGCTCGTGCGCGAGTTCGGCTACGCGTGGGACGAAGTGCACGACGAGGCCGAAGTGCTCGAGCACGCGCTGAGCGACCGGCTGCTGGGCGGCATCGACGAACGGCTGGGGCACCCCCGGGTCGACCCGCACGGCGATGCCATCCCCGACGCCGACGGGCGGGTGCACCGCGAGCGATTCGTGCTGCTGGGCGACGCCGCGCCCGGGCACCGGGGCAGGGTGCTGCGCGTCAGCGACCGCGACCCCGAGCTGCTGCGCGCGCTCGAGGGTGCGGGGCTGCACATCGGCCGCGCGGTCGAGGTGATCGATCCGCACACCGTGCGCGTGGACGGCGCGGCGCCGGTCGGCATCCCCGACGGCGCCCACGGGGCGGTCTGGCTCACCGCCTGACGGGGGCGGGCGTCAGCGGAACCGGCGGCGCGCCTTCGCGGCCTTCTCGAACGGCCAGCGCACGCGGGTCGAGTTCTCGCAGTAGTCCCAGAGGCGCGCCGCCATCTCGGGGTCGCGGGTGAGCTTGGTGGGCGTCGCCCGGTGCGGCGCGCCGTGCACGATGAACCGCGGGCCCACGAACTCGCCGCCCTCGATGTCGGGATCGACGAGCGCCCGCACGAGACTGTGCGCGCCGTTCTGCTTGGACTGCGAGATCGGTGCCTGCAGGTTGTCGACGAACCTCTTCATGCGCCCGGGCTCGTTGACCCCGCGCACGCCGGGCGAGCGGCCGCTGATCGCGTAGCCGGGGTGGGCGACGATGCTGGATGCCGGGACCCCGGCGCCGCGCAGTCGCCGGTCGGCCTCGAGCCCGAGGGCGGTGGTGGCCACCTTCGACTGCACATAGGCGCGCCATGGCGTGTAGCCCTGCTCGAGCTCGAGGTCGACGGGTTCGGGGGCTCCGAGCGAGGTCGACATGCTGCCGAGCCACACCATCCGGCCGCGGACCACCGCGAGGTTCTGCAGCAGCTCGCCGGCCAGCGAGAAGTGACCGAGCACGTTGGTCGCGAAGACGAGCTCATGCCCGCCGGCGGTGCGCCGCTCCTTGGGCGGGTGCACGATGCCGGCGTTCAGCAGCAGGCCGTGGAGCGGGCCGCGGGCGCGGGCGGTGGCCGCGGCGGCGCGGATCGACCCGAAGTTGCTGGTGTCCAGCAGCAGGGTCTCGATCGTGCCCGGCGCGGGTACGGCCTCGTCGTCGTCGGACGCACGCCGGCCGACCGGCTCGGAGCTGGGCGCGGCATCCATCACCCGACGCTCGATCGCGGCGTGCGCGGCGGCGAGGCGGTTCGGGTGGCGACCGGTCATGATCACGTGGGCGCCGGCGGCGACGAGCTGCTCGGCGGCGAAATATCCCAGGCCGCGCGTGGAACCCGTGATCAGATAACGCCTGCCGCCCAGGTCCGGCAGGCGTCGCGGGTCCCAGCCGTCGCGTGCCACAGTACGAGCCTACGCGTCTCGCGGTTCGGGCATGCGGACCGCCGCCACCGGCGCGCCCGACAGCCCCCCTCGCGGTCGCCGACGGCCGTCGGAGGTGGTGAGTGCCGGGGAGACAGGGGTGGGCGTCGGTTCATCCACGGGGCGGATCGACCGGTCGCATGACGGATCGACCGATGAGCACCGGGCCATGGCTGCCACGGCGTCGAGCGGCGGCCTCGCGCGGACGTCCGGCCCGATACGCTGGCGTCATGCGGACCCGCGCCGATATCGCCTGCTGGCTGACCGACATGGACGGCGTGCTGGTGCACGAGAACCGCCCGATCCCCGGGGCTGCCGAGCTGCTCGCGCAGTGGCGCGACGCCGGCACGCCGTTCCTGGTGCTGACGAACAACCCGATCTTCACGCGCCGCGACCTGGCCGCGCGCCTCGCGCGCTCGGGCCTGGATGTGCCCGAAGAGCGCATCTGGACCTCGGCGCTGGCCACGGCCCAGTTCTTGAAGACGCAGCTGCCGGGCGGATCGGCATTCGTGATCGGCGAGGCGGGCCTGACCACGGCGCTGCACGAGGCCGGCTTCATCATGACCGAGACCCAGCCCGACTACGTCGTGGTCGGCGAGACCCGGCAGTACTCGTTCGAGGCCATCACGCAGGCGATCCGGTTCATCAACGCGGGCGCACGGTTCATCATCACGAACCCCGACGCGACCGGACCCACGCGCGAGGGCGTCGTGCCGGCGACCGGGTCGTTCGCCGCGCTCATCACGAGAGCGACCGGCAAGGAGCCGTACGTGGTCGGCAAGCCGAACCCGATGATGTTCCGCTCGGCGATGAACCAGATCGGCGCGCACTCCGAGAACACCGGCATGATCGGCGACCGGATGGACACCGACGTCATCGCCGGCATCGAGGCGGGGCTGCACACCGTGCTCGTGCTCACCGGCATCAGCGACCGCGCCGAGATCGAGCGCTACCCGTTCCGCCCCGACGAGATCGTCGACTCCGTCGCGGATCTGGTGGGCTGACCGTGGCGAAGATGGATGCCGCGGCCCGGATCGCGAAGATCGTCGCGCACGCGGCATCCGGCACCACGCTCCGATGAACACGGTCGAGCAGACCCTGCTGTTCGCCGCCACGGCGCTCGTGCTCGCGGGCACCCTGGTCGTGTTCGTCGCCCAGTACATCCGCCGCTACGGCAAGAAGCACCGCGACGACGACCGCGACGACTGAACCCGATCCCGGCGGCCGGCCCCGCGCTCGCGGTCGATAGTGGAGCGGACGGGCTACGCGGCCGGGTCGAACACGAGGGCCGCGGCGCCGATCAGCGGGCCGTCGCCCTGCAGGCCGCTGGACACGACCGGGACCGCCGCCGCATACGGCAGCGCGGCCGAGGATCGCAGGGCCGCGCCGACGAGGTCGATGTAGTCGTCCGAAACGCGTGAGAAGCCGCCGCCGATCGCGATCAGCTCGATGTCGACGAGCGCCGCCACGTCGGCCAGCGCCCGGCCGAGCGCGCGGGCGGAGCGCTCGATCGCGGCGCGGGCGACGGCGTCGCCGGATGCCGCGGCCGCGGCGAGCTCTTCGCCGCTGGATCCGCTCCAGCCCTGGCTCTGCGCCCATGCGACGCTGGCGGGGCCGGAGGCCACCTCTTCGAGCGACAGGTCGTCGTCGGAGTGCATCTGGCCGATGTGGCCGGCATTGCCGGTCGCACCGGGGGCCAGGCGCCCGTCGATGACGAACCCGCCGCCGATCCCGGTCGAGACGACGAGCGAGAACGACGAGCGCGCGCCGCTGGCGGCTCCGACCCAGGATTCGGCCAGGGCGAGGCATCCACCGTCGTGCCCCAGGTGCACCGGCACGTCGTGCAGCCCCGCGCGGGCGGCCGCGTCGGCGACGGCGTCTTTCAGGGCCATCCCCCGCACGCCCGGCATGTTCACCGGCGAGATCGTGCCGTGGGAGTGGTCGATCGGCCCGGCGCTGCCGATACCGACGCCGATCACCCGCTCTCTCGTCGCGGCCAGCGTCTCGCGCACGACCTCTTCGACCGCCTGCTGCAGGCGCGCGGACGTGATGTCGGGCCCGGTCGGCCGACGGCGCCGCGAGTCTTCCAGGACGGCGCCCGTGGAGTCGACGAGGCCGGCCTCGATCTTCGTGCCGCCGAGGTCGACGGCGAGGGCCAGGTCGCTCACGACTTGACCGACCCGCTCATCAGGCCCCCGATGAAGTACTTGCCGAGGATGATGTAGACCGCCAGCGTCGGCAGCGACGCGATCAGCGCCCCCGCCATCGACGCACCGTAGTTCGACAGCTGCGCGCCCTGCGACAGGTTCACCAGCGACAGCGACACCGGCCCCTGGTTCGCGTCGGAGAGGAACAGGGCGAACAGATAGTCGTTCCACGCCGATGTGAACTGCCAGATGATCGTCACGACGAACCCGGGCAGCGACAGCGGCAGGATGATGCGCCAGTACGAGCCGAGCATGCCGGCGCCGTCGACGCGCGAGGCCTCCATCAGCTCGTTCGGCACGCCCTCGTAGTAGTTGCGGAAGATCAGCGTGCAGATCGGCAGGCCGTAGATGATGTGCACGATCAGCAGCGTCGCGATGCTGCTGGGCATGCCCAGCGACGTCTTCATCTGCACGAGCGGCACCATGATGGCCTGGTACGGGATGAACATGCCGAACAGGATCAGCGTGAACACGATGTTCGCGTACGGGAACCGCCAGCGGCTGAGCACGAAGCCGTTCATCGACCCGAGCGTGGCCGAGATGAGCGCGGCCGGGATCGCCAGCAGGAACGTGCGACCCAGGGGCGCGGCCAGCGTCTGCCACGCGGTCGACCAGTTGTCGAACCCGGTGACGCCGTCGGGGCCGGCCTCCCAGGGCCAGCGCAGCGGCAGGCCCCAGCTGGTGGCGGCGCTGACGTCGGACGGCGGCTTCAGGCTCGTGACCAGCAGCACGTACACGGGCATCAGCACGATGACCACGAACAGGATGAGCAGCACGTATTTGGCCGTGCGGTTCAGGTGCCGCTTGGTCTTGCTGCCGGTGGGCGTGGGGCCTGCGACGCTCGTGCGCCGTTCGATGCCGGTTGCGACGGTCATCGCCGTCCCTTCCTCTCGGCGCGGGCAGTGTGGACGAGGTACGGCACGATGAAGATGCACACGAGCACCAGCAGGACCGTGGCGATCGCCGACGCCTTGCCGTACTCGCCGCCGGTGAGGGCGACCCACATGTAGGTGGCGGGGACCTCGGTGATGTAGACCGGGCCCGTGATCGCCATGATCAGGTCGAACACCTTCAGCGACATGTGCGCGACGATCACCAGCGCCGACAGGGCGACCGGGCTCAGCTGGGGGAAGATGACGTGGCGGTACAGCTTCCATTCGCTGGCGCCGTCCATGCGCGCAGCTTCGCGCAGTTCTTCGGGGATGCCGCGGAAGCCCGAAAGGAACAGCGCCATGATGTAGCCGGCGAGCTGCCAGATCGCCGGCATCGCCATCGCGGCCATGCCCCAGACCGGCTGGTTGTACCAGTCGTTCTGGAGGCTCCCCAGGCCGATCGAGTCCAGCATCCGGTTCAGGCCCGAGGCGCGGTCGCCCTGGGCGGAGCTGAGCAGCCAGCGCCACACGACACCGGAGGCGACGAACGAGACCGCCATGGGGAAGAGGTAGATGGATCGGAAGCCGCCCTCGGCGGTGACGCCCTTGTCCAGCATCCACGCCCACAGGAACCCGAAGACCATCGTGCCGACCATGAAGACCACGGTGAACACGGCGAGGTTGGCCAGCGAGTGCAGGAAGCGCGGCTCGGTGAGCAGGTCGCCGAAGTTCTGCAGGCCCACGAACTGCGACGCTGACAGGGCGGAGTCCTTCGTCATCGCGGTGGAGAAGTTCACGCCGATCAGGACGTAGACGAAGATGCCGAGCAGCACGATGGTCGGCGAGATGAGCAGCAGCGGCGGCCCCCAGTTGCGGATGCCCTTGCGCATCGAGATCCTCCTTGACGCGGAAGACCCGCGCGGGGCGACGGATGCCGCCGCCCCGCGCGGGGTCGGATGTTACTTGCCGAGACCCTTGGTCTGCGCCTGGACCAGCGCGTCCTGCAGGGTCTTGCCGTCCTTCGTCGACACGTACTGGCCGATGGCCGAGGTGATGTCGTTCAGCCACGAGATCTTGACGGCGGCGCCGTGCGCGAGCGAGCTGACCACGGTGTCCTTGGCGAACGAGGCCATCGCACCCTGCTGGTAGGCGGGGTAGTCGCTGGCGACCGCGTCGGTGCGCGCCGGGATCGAGCCCTTCGCCAGGTTGAACGCCTTCTGCCCGTCGGCCGAGCTGATCGTCTTCAGCCACGACTTGGCGGCATCGGCGTGCGGCGCGCCCACCGGCAGCGTGAAGGAGTCGGCGAGGAAGTCGAACTCACCGTCGGTGCCCGGCGTCGGCCAGGTGGTGTACTCCTTGTCGTACGTCTTGCCCTTGGCGTCGAACTCGGCCAGCGCCCAGTCCCCCATCACGTTGTAGGCGGCGGTGCCGTCGATGACCATGTCGGTCGCGACGGGCCAGTCCTGGCCGGTGCCGTCGGTGTTCGCATAGGCGAGCAGCTTGCTGTAGTAGTCGATCGCCGTCGTGACCTCAGGCGAGTCGAACTTCGTCGACCCGTCCCACAGGCCCTGGTAGCCGTCCGCGCCGAGCACCGACAGCAGCACGTTCTCGAACAGCTGCACCTGGGTCCAGTCGGTGGCCACCGAGAGCGGGGTCTGCACGCCCGAGTCCTTGAGCTTCTTCATGTCGCCGAGCCAGGCGTCCAGGTCGGCGGGCGCCTTGGTCGGGTCGATGCCGGCCTTCTTGAGCAGGTCGGTGTTCACCCACGTGACGTTCGCGCGGTGGATGTTGCTGGGCACCGAGTAGATCTTGCCGTCCAGAGTCAGTCGGTCCAGCAGCGTCTTCGGGAAGACGTCGGTCAGGCCGTTGTCCTTGTAGAACGACGTGAGGTCCTCGAGTTTGCCGGCCTCGACGTAATCGGTCAGCTCGGCACCGGCGTGCGCCTGGAACGAGTCCGGCGGGTTGTTGGCCTTCAAGCGCGAGGCCAGGGCGTTCTTCGCGTTCGAGCCCGCACCGCCGGCGACGGCGGCGTTGACGAACTTGACCTTCGGGAACTGCTCGTCGAAGACCTTGACCAGCGCGTCCAGGCCCGTCTTCTCCGAACCGGATGCCCACCAGGTGAACACCTCGACCTGGTTGGGGTCGCCGCCCTTGTCGCCCGCGTTCGAGCTGCCGGCGCACCCGGCGAGGGCGAGCCCTGCCACGGCCAGACCGGCGATCGCTGCGAGTGCTTTCCGCATGTGATCCTCCATTGGATGTCGTCAGCCCGCGTTACGCCGGCCCGTCCACTTCATTCGATGTCTGACATCGAATCTGAAAACGTTGCCAAGCGCAAGCCGCCGCCTGGCGGCCGCCGGACCTGTGACCTAATCGTGACGCGGCGGCTGCTCGCCCGAGCCGCGCTCGACCAGGCGGGTGCCCAGCGTGATCCGTTGCGTGGGCCCGGTGCGGCCGGCGATGCGGCTGAACAGCAGATCGGCGGCGGCCCGCCCGATCGCCGCCGGATCCTGCACCACCGTCGTGGTGGGCGGATCCATCAGCACGGCCAGGTCGAAGTCGTCGAAGCCCACGAGCGCCAGGCGGGTCCTCAGCAGCCGCTGCGCGGCCAGGATCGCGCGGGTCGTCCGGCCGTTCGTGGAGAAGACCGCCGTGGGCGGGTCGGGCAGGCGCGACAGCTCCATCAGCGCCTCGGTGCAGGCGTCCACGTCGTCGTCCAGGTTGACCACGAGCGCCGGGTCGGGCGTCAGTCCGAGCTCGCGCAGCGCGCTGTAGTACCCCGCCTCGCGCCGCACCGAGGTGTACCGCCCCGAGACGTGGGCGAAGCACGCGATGCGCCGGTGGCCCGCGGCGTACAGGTGCCGCACCGCGCCGGCCGATCCGCCCTCGTTGTCGACGACCACGAGGTCGGCCTCGAACCCGTCGGGCGGCTGGTCGGCGAACACGATGGGCGTGCCCGTGCGCCGCTCCTCTTCGAGGAATCCCAGGTCGGAGCCCTGCGGCGCCACCAGGATCAGCCCGTCGAGGCGGCGTTGCAGCAGTCGCCGGATGACCCGCTCGCCCTCGGCCGGGTCGTCGGTGACGGATGCCACGAGCACGAGCTGGTCGCGCGCGCGGGCGCGCTCCTCGACGCCGCCGATGAGGGCCGAGAAGAACGGGTCGGAGATGTTCGTGACGACCATGCCGATCGTCGCCGACGTGCCGGTGCGCAGCGTGTGGGCGAAGTCGTTGCGGCTGAAGTTCAGATCGCGCACGGCCCGTTCGACGGCGCGCACCTTCGTCGGGGCGACGCCGCCCTTTCCCGACACGACCCGTGACACGGTCGACAGTCCGACACCGGCGCGGGCCGCGACATCCTTCATCGTCGCACGGCGCGGTGCGCTCGTCGGTTCGTCTGCCATGGCGGTCCGATCTCGCTGCTTTTCGGCAACGTTACCAAACCGTCGGGCCCCCATCCTGCGTCTGCAGGCTGCGCTTGCCCGATCCATAGGGATTGGGCGAGTCCATGCCCCCTAGGGTGTTGATTCGCCCAATCCCTATGGATTGGGCGCTGTCAGCGGAGAAGACGGGCCGTCAGGATGCCGGGACTCATTCGGTTCGGGATGCCGAGACTCATTCGGTTCGGGATGCCGGGACTCGGACGTGGCCGGGTCAGCTCACTGCGGCGCCAGGCCCAGGTCGTCGAGGTCGATCGCGGCGAGCCACTGCAGCCCCTCGGCCTCGACGGCCGCCTGCGCGCCGGTCTTGCGGTCGACGATCACCGCGACCGCGACCACCTCGGCGCCCTCGCGGCGCAGCGCCTCGACCGCCTTCAGCGCCGACTGCCCCGTGGTCGAGGTATCTTCGACGACGACGACCCGCTTGCCCGCGACGTCCGCGCCCTCGACCTGGCGGCCGCGACCGTGGTCCTTGGGCTCCTTGCGCACGACGAACGCGTCGAGGGGCCTCCCCGCGTGCACCGATTCGTGCATCACGGCGTTCGCGATCGGGTCGGCGCCCAGGGTCAGTCCGCCGACGGCCACGACGTCGAGGTCGCCGATCAGGTCGAGGATGAGCCGGCCGATCGCCGGGGCCGCTCGGTGGTCGAGCGTGAGCTTGCGCATGTCGACGTAATACGTCGCCTTCTTGCCACTGGAGAGCGTGAAATCGCCGTGGAATACGGCCTCGGCGGTGATCAGCCCGATGAGGGCCTGGCGGTCGGCTTCGAGCGCGGACGTGGAGGCGACGGTCATGCCTCAAAGTCTACGGGCGGCCTGCCCGCTCCAGAGATGCCGCTTGCCAATCGCGAAGATCCGCCGGTTCTTTCCGTCGTGATCGCCGCAAAGATCCCGATGACCTCTCGGACCGGCCCCTATAGTCGGTCTCAGATGTCCGCGGCGATGCGTCGTCCGCGGCCGATACCCGATCCCGACCGATCACGGAGCACACCTATGCGCATCGGCATCGTCGCTGAAGACCCCGGCGAGAATCGCGTCGCCGCGACCCCCGTCACCGTCGCCAAGATCCGAAAGCTCGGCTACGACGTGGCCGTCGAAGAAGGGGCGGGTGCGGCATCCTCGTTCCCCGACTCCGCGTTCGCCGACGCCGGCGCGCACATCGTGCAGAAGCAGGATGCCTGGGCCGCCGACATCGTGCTGAAGGTCGCCGCCCCCACCGACGGTGAGATCGCACTGCTGCACCAGGGCTCCGTGCTCGCGGCGCTGCTGAGCCCGGCTCTGAGCCCCGAACTGCTCGACAAGCTCGCGGCGCGTGGTGTCACGGCGCTCGCACTGGACGCGGTGCCCCGCATCTCGCGCGCACAGTCGATGGACGTGCTCAGCTCGATGGCGAACATCGCCGGCTACCGGGCGATCGTCGAGGCCGCGCACGAGTTCGGCCGGTTCTTCACCGGTCAGGTGACGGCGGCCGGAAAGGTGCCGCCCGCGAAGGTGCTCGTCGCCGGCGCCGGCGTCGCGGGCCTCGCCGCGATCGGCGCGGCCTCGAGCCTGGGCGCGATCGTGCGCGCCACCGACCCACGGCCCGAGGTCGCCGACCAGGTGCAGTCGATCGGGGGCACCTATCTGCCGGTCGACGTCGAGGTCGAGCAGTCCACCGACGGGTATGCGAAGGCGACGAGCGAGGCGTACGACAGGCGCGCCGCCGAGATCTACTCCGAGCAGGCGCGCGAGGTCGACATCATCGTCACAACCGCGCAGATCCCCGGCCGCGCCGCCCCGCGCTTGATCACGGCGGCGGATGTCGCGAGCATGAAGCCGGGCAGCGTGATCGTCGACATGGCCGCCGCCAGTGGCGGCAACGTCGAGGGATCGGTGGCCGGACAGCGCATCGTCACCGAGAACGGCGTCATCGTCCTCGGCTATGCCGACCTCGCCGGGCGCCTGCCCGCGCAGGCCTCGCAGCTGTACGGTACGAACCTCGTCAACCTGCTGACCCTGCTGACGCCCGAGAAGGACGGCGTGCTGGCGATCGACGACGACGACACCGTCCAGCGCGCGGTGACCGTCACCCGCGACGGCGCCGTGACCTGGCCGCCCCCGCCCGTGCAGGTGTCTGCGGCGCCGACGAAACACGATGCGCAGGCCGCGGCATCCACCCCCGTGAAGCCCGTGAAGCAGCCGATGTCCAAGACCAAGCGCACCGGTCTGATCGCCGCCGGCCTTGCCGCCCTCTTCCTGATCTGCGTGTTCTCACCGCCCCCGCTGCCGCAGCACTTCCTCGTGCTGACCCTGGCGGTCGTCGTCGGCTTCTACGTGATCGGCAACGTCACGCACGCGCTGCACACTCCGCTCATGAGCGTCACGAACGCGATCAGCGGCATCATCATCGTCGGCGCCATGGTGCAGCTGACGGTGCCGCACCTCGGGGTGCAGATCCTGGCCGCCGGCGCTGTTCTGCTGGCGAGCATCAACGTGTTCGGCGGCTTCTCGGTGACACGCCGAATGCTGTCGATGTTCGTGAAGGGGGCCGACCGGTGACCGCCGAGGCCCTCGCCGGCGCCGTCGCCGGAGCCGCGTACATCGTCGCGGCACTGCTGTTCATCATGAGCCTCGCCGGCCTCAGCCGGCACGAGCGCGCCCGCGGCGGCGTCGTGTACGGCATGGTCGGCATGGCCATCGCGCTGATCACGACCGTCTGGCTGATGGTGGCGGACGCCTGGGGCCAGCCCGCCGCGATGCTCGGGCTCATCCTGCTGGTGATCGCCGTCGTCATCGGCGCGGCGATCGGGCTGTGGCGGGCGCGCACCATCCCGATGACCGGGATGCCGGAGCTCATCGCCCTGTTCCACTCGTTCGTCGGCGCGGCCGCCGTGCTCGTCGGCTGGAACGGCGCGCTGTACACCGAGGGCATCCCCCCGAGCCTCGAGGGCATCCACCACGCCGAGGTGTTCATCGGCGTGTTCATCGGCGCGGTGACCCTGACCGGGTCGGTCGTGGCGTTCCTGAAGCTCTCGGCGCGCATGTCGTCGCGGCCGCTCATGCTGCCCGGCAAGAACATCCTGAACGTCGGCGCACTGGTCCTGTTCGTCGTGCTCACGGTCTGGTACGTCATCACGCCCGAGCTGTGGCTGCTGATCGTCGTCACGGCGCTCGCGCTGGCGCTGGGCTGGCACCTGGTCGCCTCGATCGGCGGCGGCGACATGCCGGTCGTGATCTCGATGCTCAACAGCTACTCGGGATGGGCGGCTGCCGCGGCCGGCTTCCTGCTGAACAACGATCTGCTCATCGTGACGGGCGCGCTGGTGGGATCCTCCGGTGCGTACCTGTCATACATCATGTGCAAGGCGATGAACCGCTCGTTCATCTCCGTCATCGCCGGCGGGTTCGGCATCGAGGCCCCCGCGAAGGAGGGCGAAGAAGTCCAGGGAGAGGCCAAGGAGACGGATGCCGCAGCCGTCGCGGATCTCTTGGGATCGGCATCCAGCGTCGTCATCACCCCCGGCTACGGCATGGCCGTCGCGCAGGCGCAGTCGGCCGTCGCTGACCTGACCCGCAAGCTGCGCGAGCGCGGCGTCGACGTGCGCTTCGGCATCCACCCGGTCGCCGGGCGCCTGCCGGGTCACATGAACGTGCTGCTGGCCGAGGCCAAGGTGCCGTACGACATCGTCCTGGAGATGGACGAGATCAACGACGACCTCGCCTCGACCGACGTCGTGCTGGTGATCGGCGCGAACGACACCGTGAACCCCGCCGCCGCCGAGGACCCGGGCTCGCCGATCGCCGGGATGCCGGTGCTGCGGGTGTGGGAGGCGCACAGCGTCGTGGTGTTCAAGCGGTCGATGGCGTCGGGGTACGCGGGGGTCGCGAACCCGCTGTTCTACCGCGAGAACGCCCGGATGCTGTTCGGCGACGCGAAGGAGCGGGTGCAGGACATCCTCGCCGCACTGTGAGGTCCGCGTCCCGGCCGGTGGGCCGCGTCGTAGCAGAGCAGAGCAGCCCACTCCATAGGGATTGGGCGAATCCACACACTATGGGCTGTGGACTCGCCCAATCCCTATGGATTCGGGGGCGCGCTGTGGAATCGAGGGCGCTGTGTGCTCGAGGGGACGGGGCGCGACGCGCGGCCGCCGCCGCGAGTAGCGTGGGGCTCGGACGGCGATGAAGGAGGACGGGATGTTCGAGTACGACCCGTATGAGGAACTGGCCCGGTTGAAGACGTTCCCGACGATGACGCTCACGAGCGCCGACTTCGAGGACGGGCAGCCGCTGCCCAAGGACTGCTGGGGGTCGGGCGTCGGTGGCGCGGACCGTTCGCCGCAGCTGAGCTGGTCGGGGGCGCCCGCGGGCACGCGCAGCTTCGCGGTGTCGTGCTTCGATCCCGATGCGCCGACCGGATCGGGGTACTGGCACTGGGCCGTCTATGACATCGACCCGTCGGTCGCCTCGCTCGCCGCCGACGCCGGCAACGGGGCGGCGGGATCGCTGCCGGGCGGCGCCGTGACGCTGCCGAACGAGGCGCGCAGCGAGCGCTACATCGGCGCGGCGCCGCCGGCGACGACCGGAACGCACCGCTATTTCTTCGTGGTCGACGCGCTCGACGTCTCGCACCTCGACATCGCACCCGGGTCGACGCCGGCCGTGCTGGGCTTCAACCGGCACTTCCACTCGCTCGGTCGCGGCATCCTGATCGGCACCGCCTCGAGCGACTGACGAGCGGCGGTCTCGGGGCGGACGGGGGTGTCGGCGGGTCGCAATAGGCTGGATGCCATGCGCCTGGCCACCTGGAACGTCAACTCGATCCGCGCCCGCGTCCTTCGCACCGTCGAGTTCGCGGTGCGCGAGCACGTCGACGTGCTGGCGATGCAGGAGATCAAGTGCAAGCCCGAGCAGTTCCCGTACGAGCCGTTCGAAGAGGCCGGCTACGAGGTCCACGCGCACGGACTCAACCAGTGGAACGGCGTGGCGATCGCGAGCCGTCTGCCGGTCGAGGACGTGCAGCTGTCGTTCCCGGGGATGCCGGGGTTCGCCAAGGGACTGGAGGGCCCCGATCAGCCGCTCGAGGCCCGCGCGATGAGCGCCCTGATCGACGGCGTGCGGGTCTGGAGCCTGTATGTGCCCAACGGCCGCGGCCTCGACGATCCGCACTACCACTACAAGCTCGACTGGCTCGCGGCCCTCACCGCGCACACGAAGAGCGAACTGGCGCGCGACCCGCGCCTGCCGATGGCGCTCGTGGGCGACTACAACATCGCCCCCACCGACGCCGACAACGGCGATCCCACCGTCGTGGAGGGTGTGTCGACGCACGTCTCGCCCGGCGAGCGCGCGGCGTTCCGCGCGCTCGAAGAGGCGGGCCTGGCCGATGTCGTGCGCCCGCTGGTGCCGACCGGCTTCACGTACTGGGACTACAAGCAGCTGCGCTTCCCCCGCAACGAGGGCATGCGCATCGACTTCATCCTGGGGTCGCCCGCGCTCGCCGACGCCGTGGCCGGGGCATCCATCCACCGCAACGAGCGCAAGGGCGAGATCCCGAGCGACCACGTGCCGGTCGTCGTCGACCTCGATCTGCAGGGCGCCGCGGACGACGACGACGTCCCGATGATCTTCGGCTGACGCCTCAAGTCATGTCGCCGGTGGTGGGCTCACCCGCCGGGGCATAGCGCAGCTGCACCGCGCCGACCTCGGTGGGCGCGGGCGGTGCGACCATCCGCAGCCTTGCCGGCACAGCGCCGTCGGGGAACACCTTCTTGCCCTGTCCGAGCACAATCGGGTACACCCACAGCACGAGCTCGTCGTACAGCTGCCGGTCCAGCAGCGTGTGCGCGAAGTCGATGCTGCCGATCACGTGCACGCTGTCGTGCCGTTCGCGCAGCGCCGCGATCTCGGCCTCGAGGTCGGGGCCCAGCAGCGTGCTGCCCTGCCAGTCCAGCGATGGGTTGCCGCGCGAGGCGACGTACTTCGGCACCGCGTCGAACAGTTGCCCGATCGGCCCTTCCGGGCCGTCGGTGTGGTGCGGCCAATAGGCGGCGAAGATGTCGTACGTGCGCCGGCCGAGCAGCAGCGCATCCAGCTCCTGCATCCCCGCGTCGACCTGGCGGCCGACGCCCTCGTCCATGAGCGGTGCCTGCCAGCCGCCCCACGGAAAGCCCCCGCTCGGGTCCTCCTCGGGCCCGCCGGGCGCCTGCGCGACGCCGTCGAGGGTGGTGAACAGATCGATGACGATGCGTCCAGTCATGCGATGCTCCTTTCGTCGTCCGCATCGGGTGCGATGCGGAACGCCTGCACGAACCGATCGAGCAGTTGCGGATCCCCGGCCGTGACGGCGACGTCTCCGGCGTCGAGGGCGGCCGCGGCATCCTTCTGCCCGGTCAGCAGGTGGCGGATGCCGCTGCCCGCCGCGATCGTGATGTCGGCGTCACCCGCCGGCAGGGTGCCGCCCACGGGCGGCGCGGGGGGCGCGATCCGCGTGATCGCGAGCCGCGCGCGGTCGACCTGCACACGCAGCACGATCTCGCCCAGATGCAGCTCGGCATCCAGCGGCCCGTCCGCTGCGTTCGGGCGGAACGCCGCCCGCAGCGCGATCGTGAGGGCGTCGGGCGTGTAGGCGTCGGCGGTCCCGGGCTCGCCGAGCGTGCGCAGCCCCCACCGGGCCAGGGCCAGCACGATCGGCTCGAGCTCACGACCGTACTCGGTCAGCTCGTACACGAGCCCACAGCGCAGGACCGGCACCCGACGCACGACCCCGCCGGCCTGCAGCTCTTTGAGCCGGGCCGACAGGATGTTCGTGGGGATGCGCGGCAGGCCGGCCTTGAGGTCCGTGTACCGGCGCGGGCCGACGAGCAGGTCGCGCACGATGAGCAGCGCCCACCGCTCTCCGATCAGCTCGACGGCCGCGGCCACGCCGCCGTACTGCCCGTAGGTGCGTGCCGCCACTTACGCGGCGCCCTGCCCCTGCTCGGCCATGTACGCCTCGGGGCCCTTCTCGACGGCCTCGGGCACCATGTACAGGAATCCGAGCGAGTTGCCGTCGGGATCGTCGAGGTCGCGGCTGTACATGAAGCCGAGGTCCTGTGCCGGGCGCGGCTCGGTGCCGCCGGCCGCCAGGCCCGCCTCGATCAGGCGGTCGACGTCTTCGCGGGAATCGCAGCTGAAGGCGGTCGAGACCGCCATGGCGCTCGCCGGATCGCCGATGGGCTTGTCGGTGAACGTCGCGAAGAACTCGCGCGTGAGCACCATGAAGTAGATGTTGTCGCCCCACACGATGCACGCGGCGTTGTCGTCGGTGAACTGCGGGTTGATCGACGTGCCCAGCGCCAGATAGAACGCCTTGCTGCGCTCGAGGTCGCTCGTGGGCAGGTTCACGAAGATGTTGGTGGCCATCTCGGCTCCGATCCAGCGTGGTTGGTTGTCCTCGACAAGCATGCTTGCAAATAACAAGCACGTCAATACCCCGGGACGGACGACGAAGGGCCGGGGAGCGATCCCCGGCCCTTCGTCGCAGCGATGGATGCCTCATCCACCGCTCGCGGTGATGTCACGCCGCGACGGCGGCGTCCTTCGCCTCGACGTCGACGTAGCGGTCGATCAGCGCGGTGAACGCCTCGAGGTACGCGCGCAGGAAGTCGGCCGTGCCCTCGTTCGAGACCTCGCCGTTCTGGCCGAACAGGCCGGGCGTGGCCTGGATGTAGCCTTCCGGCTGACCCAGGGTCGGAGCGTTGTAGTGGCTCAGGATCGCCTTCAGGTGCTGCTGCGCGGCGGCGGTCGAGATCGCCCCGCCCGAGGTGCCGATCACGGCGGTCGGCTTGCCGTCGAACGACGCCTGGCCCCACGGACGCGCGGCCCAGTCCAGCGCGTTCTTGAGCACACCCGGGATCGACCGGCTGTACTCGGGGGTGACGATGATGACGCCGTCGACCTCGGCGATCGCCTGCTTGTAGTCGCGCGCGACCTGAGGGTAGTCGACGTCGTGGTCGGGCGAGTAGAACGGCAGGTCCTTGATCTCGATCTCGACGAGCTCGACGTTCGTCGGCGCGAGAGCGGCGAGCGCGTTCGCGAGGCGACGGTTCAGGGACGTGCTGGAGATGCTGCCGACGATGTAGCCGATCGTGTACTGGGTCACGGTGTTGATCCTTCTGTGTCTCGCGAAGCGGACGGGGATGGACCGCTTCCAGGTCAGTTCAACACACCATCCTGAGATGTATTCCAACGCATTGAAACGCGGGGATACCGAGCGCAGCGCGAAGGCATCGGATCGCGCGACTCCCCGCACGGCGGAGGCGGCGGCATCCCGTCATCCGTACCGTGGAACCATCAGAACAAGGAGGACGGATGCTCGAGCTGCGCGGCATCACCAAGACCTTCGGCGGGCGCCGGGCGCTCGACCGCGTCGGCTTCGACGTTGCCCCGAACCGGCTGACCGGGTTCGTCGGGGGCAACGGCGCCGGCAAGACGACGACCATGCGCATCGCGCTGGGAGTCCTCGACGCCGACGCCGGCGACGTCTCACTCGACGGCTCGCCGATCACCGCCGGCGACCGACGCCGCTTCGGCTACATGCCCGAAGAGCGCGGCCTGTACCCGAAGATGAAGGTCGGCGAGCACATCGCGTACCTTGCGCGGCTGCACGGGTACGCGAAGCAGGATGCCGAGGCCAGCGCCACTCGGCTGCTCACGCAGCTCGGGCTCGGCGAGCGGCTGCACGACAAGGTCGAGACCCTGTCATTGGGCAACCAGCAGCGCGCGCAGATCGCCGCGGCACTGGTGCACGACCCCGAGGTGCTGATCCTCGACGAGCCGTTCAGCGGCCTCGACCCGATCGCCGTCGATGTCGTCGCCGGCGTGCTTCAGGAACGCGCGGCGCGGGGCGTCGCGGTGCTGTTCAGCTCGCACCAGCTCGACGTCGTCGAGCGGCTCTGCGACGACCTCGTCATCATCGCCGGCGGCACGATCCGCGCGGCGGGCTCGGCCGACGGGCTGCGGGAGCAGCACGCGGGCCGCCGCTTCGAGCTGCGCACCGCCGGCGACGTCGAGTGGCTGCGCACCGAGCCCGGGATCGCGGTCGTCGAATTCGCCGGCGGGTCGGCGGTGTTCGACGCCGACGCCGACGCCGACGCGCAGCGGGTGCTGCGCCGGGCCGTCGACGACGGCACCGTCCTCAGCTTCTCGCCGCGCCGACCGACCCTGGCGCAGATCTTCAAGGAGGTCATCCAGTGAGCACTCCCACGCAGACCGCGAATCCTCCGGCCGCGGTCGCACGCACCGCCGCCCCCTCGCTCGCGCAGGGGGTGTGGCTGGTCGCCGAACGCGAGATCGGCTCGAAGCTGCGCAGCAAGGCGTTCGTGATCTCGACGCTGATCATGCTGCTGATCGCCCTGGGCGGCGTCATCTGGGGCGGCTTCTCGGCGGCCAATCCGTCGCAGACCCCGGTCGCCGTCACAAGCCAGACCGCCGGCGCCGTGCACGGGATGGACCACCTCGCCGTGACCACCGCCGATTCGACCGCGGCGGCGATCGGGCTCGTCCGCGACGGAGAGGTCGACGCGGCGATCGTCCCCGACGCGTCGTCGCCGCTGCACGTCAAGGTCGTCGCGAAAGACAGCGCGCCCAGCGCCCTGATCTCGCAGCTCAGCGTGGCACCCACCGTGGAACTGCTCAACACGAGCCCGCAGGACGCCCTGCTGCGTTACCTGGTCGCGATCGGATTCGGCGTCGTGTTCCTGTTCGCGGCGTCCCTGTTCGGCTCGACGATCGCACAGAGCGTCGTGGAAGAGAAGCAGACGCGCATCGTCGAGATCCTGATCTCGGCCATCCCGGTGCGCGCGCTGCTGGCCGGCAAGGTGATCGGCAACACGATCCTCGCGATGGGGCAGATCGTCGTGCTCGTCGCGATCGCGATCATCGGCCTGGGGGTGACCGGCCAAGGCGCCGTGCTCGGGGGCCTCGGCGGACCGATGGTGTGGTTCGCGATCTTCTTCCTGTTCGGGTTCGTGCTGCTCGCGTCGCTGTTCGCCGGCGCCGGCGCCATGGTCTCGCGTCAAGAGGACATCGGTTCGACCGCGATGCCGATCACGACGCTGATCGTCGCCCCCTACATCTTGGTGATCATCTTCAACGACAACCCCGTGGTGCTCACGGTGATGTCGTACGTGCCGTTCTCGGCACCGGTGGCGATGCCGCTGCGTCTGTACCTGGGCGACGCGATGTGGTGGGAGCCGCTGGTCTCGCTCGTGCTGCTGATCGCGACCTGCGCCGCCGCGATCGCGGTCGGGTCGAAGATCTACAGCAACGCGCTGCTGCGGATGGGCGGGCGTGTCAAGCTCGCCGAGGCGCTGAAGCCATAACCGCCCGCGCGGGCGCGCTCAGCGGGGCTTGTGGTGCACGCGCGCCAGCGCGTCCGCCGCACGCACGAGCGCCAGGTGGCTGAACGCCTGCGGGGTGTTCCCCACCTGGCGCTTGCCCGCGACGTCGTATTCCTCCGAGAGCATTCCGATGTCGTTGGCCAGTGCGACCAGCCGGTCCATGAGCTTGCGCGCCTCGCGCAGCCGGTCCGTCGCGGCGTACTGCTCGACGAGCCAGAACGAGCAGGCCAGGAACGGATGCTCCGTCCCGCCCAGCCCGTCGACCCCGGTCGACGTGCGATAGCGGCGCAGCATCCCGTTCTCCATGAGGTCGTGCTCGATCTTTTCGACCGTGGCCAGCATGCGGGGATCGTCGGGCGGGCAGAACCCGACCTGCGGCACCAGCAGCAGCGAAGCATCCACCTCGTCGGTGCCGTAGTACTGCGTGAAGTGCCCGTCGCGCACGCCGCATTCGTCGATCTCGGCCTTCATCCGGTCGCGCAGCGAGCGCCAGTCGTCGACCGGCCCGTTCAACCCGTGATCCTCGACGGCGCGCACGGCACGGTCGAACGCCGCCCACACCATGACCCGTGAGTGCGTGAACATGTGCGGATCTCCGCGGATCTCCCACAGCCCGTTGTCGGGCCGGTCGAGCTGATGGGCGGCGTAGGCCACGAGCTTCTTGGCCAGGGGCCACGAGAACGCCGAGTCCGGCAGGCCCGCCTCACGCGCCGCCGAGAGGGTCACGAGCACCTCTCCGACCACATCGGCCTGGTACTGCAGCGCCGCGCCGTTGCCGATGCGCACGGGAACGGATGCCGCGTACCCCGGCAGGCTGTGCATCTCACGCTCCACGAGATCGCGCTCGCCGGCCAGTCCGTACATGATCTGCAGGTCTGCGGGGTCGCCGGCGACGGCCCGCACCAGCCACTCCCGCCAGTGCTCGGCCAGTGCCACGAAGCCGTGGTCGAGCAGCGCCTCGAGCGTGAGAGCCGCGTCACGCAGCCAGACGAACCGGTAGTCCCAGTTGCGCTCGCCGCCGAAGTCCTCGGGCAGCGATGTGGTCGCCGCCGCCGCGATCCCTCCGGTCACCCGGTTGGTCAGGGCCCGCAGGATCAGCAGGGATCGCACGACGTGGTCGCGGTACGGGCCCTCGTGCTCGATGTTGTCGGCCCAGCTCTGCCACCACTTGCGCGTGTCGATCATCGCCTGTTCGACGTCGAGACGCTCGGGGGGATCCATGTGCGAGGGGAACCAGGTGAGGGTGAGGTCGACGCTCTGCCCTTCGGTGACGGCGACGCTGCCGCGGTGGGCGTGGTCGGACGCGCGCAGCCGCGCACCCCGCACCACCACCGCGTCGGGCCCGGCGATCGCGACGAGCTCGGGCATCTCGCGCGTGCCCGTCTGACGCACCCAGGGCAGCGCACGCGCGTAGTCGAACCGCATCCGCAGCGTGTGCTCGAACTCGACGAGTCCCTTCACACCGACGATACGGCGCACGATGTCGATGCGGTTGAGGTTGAGGTGGGGCTCGACGTCGACCGGCATGAAGTCGTGCACCTCGGCGACGCCGCTCGAGGTCTCCCAGCGGGTGACGAGCAGGAAGGTCTCGCCGTCGTACGACCTGGTCGCCGTGGCCGTCGCATCCACCGGCCGAACCTGCCAGCATCCCTGATCCTCGTCGCCCAGCAGGGCGCCGAAGATCGACTCCGAGTCCAGCCGCGGCAGGCACAGCCAGTCCATGCTGCCTTCGCGGGAGATCAGCGCGGCGCTGCGGCAGTTGCTCAGCAGCGAGTAATCCTCGATGGGAACGGTCATCGTTTGTGAGTCTTGCCCTTCCGCATCCCGCGCCGCAAGAGCCATTGCGTCCTCCGACCCGCGGTTTATCGTGAAGGCATGGCGAACAAGACCACGCTGCTCATCCTCGGGGCCTCGGGCGATCTGACCTCGCGCCTCCTCCTTCCGGCGATCGGCCAGCTGCTGGAGCGCGAACCCGATCGGGACCTGGTCCTGTGCGGAGCGGGATCGGATGCCTGGACCACAGCGCGATGGAAGAAGACCGTGCGTTCGGCCTTCGCGTCGGCGGATGCCGAGGACCAGGTCCCGCGAGTGGCCGACACCACGTACACGCAGGCCGACGTGACCGACCGGACGGCGCTGGCCGGCCTGATCGAGGGCGTCACCGGGTCGCTCGTGATCTACTTCGCGCTGCCGCCGGCGGTCACGGCCGCCGCGTGCGCGGTGCTCAAGGACCTCACGCTGCCGGACGACACCGTGCTCGCCCTCGAGAAGCCGTTCGGCGGCGACGAGAAGGGCGCCCGTGAGCTGAACGCGCTGCTGCAGCAGATCGTGCCCGAGCACCGCGTCTTCCGCGTCGACCACTTCCTCGGCCGCTCCACGCTGCTGAACATCCTCGGCGTGCGGTTCGCGAACCGGCTGGTAGAGCCGGTCTGGTCGGCCGATCACGTGCAGTCCGTGCTCGTGCGGTACGACGAGTCGCTGGCCCTCGAGGGCCGTGCCCGGTACTACGACAAGGCCGGGGCGCTGATCGACATGATCCAGAGCCACCTGCTGCAGGTGCTGGCGGTGCTCGCGATGGAAGAGCCCGTCGACCTCGACGAGATCGACCTGCGCGACGCCAAGAGCGCGGCGCTGCGCGCCACGCGGATCTGGGAGGACAACGCCGTGCGCTCCTCGCGCAGGGCGCGCTACACCGCCGGCACCCTCGACGGCCGGGAGCTGCCCTCGTACGTGGACGAAGAAGGCGTGGACCCGTCCCGCGAGACCGAGACACTCGCTGAGATCGTCTGCGAGGTGCGCACCTCTCGCTGGGCCGGCGTTCCGTTCACGCTGCGCAGCGGCAAGGCGCTGGGCGGCAAGACCGCCGAGATCGTGGTCGTGTTCCGGCCCGTGCGACACGTTCCCGACGGACTGACCGGCAAGCCCGACGACGGGGGTGTGCTGTGCCTGAGTCTGAGCCCCGACCGCATCGAGCTGGAGTTGAACGTGAACGGCGGCGACGACCCGTTCGCGCTGCGCCGCCAGACGCTGTCGACCAAGATCGGCCGGAGCACGCTGCTGGCCTACACCGAGGTGCTCTCGCAGCTGCTCGACGGCGACGTCGCCCTGTCGGTGCGGGCCGACGCCGCCGAGGAATGCTGGCGCATCATCCAGCCGGTGCGCGACGCGTGGGCCCGCGGCGAGGTGCCGCTCGAGGACTATCCCGCCGGCTCGCTCGGCCCCGACGACTGGACCACCTCGCACTGACCCCCGTGGGCCGCGCGGGCCCGGGACGGGCGCTCGACGCCGGCGCGCAGCGCTGGGCGTCGAGATTGCGCGAACTGCGACCCCAGTCGCGGCAGAGCGCAGTTCGTGCGATCTCGACCCGGTCTGAGCACCGGGCGGCGTCGATTCCGTGCGCGCCCTGGCCGTGGCCGAGCCACGGCCAGGGCGCCGCTGAGTGCGGCGATGCAGTGGAAAGGGTTGACGCCGGGTCGTGGCATCCCCTACTCTTTTCGTAAGGCAAGAGTAATCTTTCATAATACGGAAGGAATACTCAGAGGAGGGGCCATGACCAAGAGCACGCACACCAGTGACGACGCCGTCGCGATGCCGGCCGCCTCGTGGTCGCGCATCGACATCGATCCGGACTTCTACATTCCGACACGTCGGGAGCGCGCCGACCGCCCGCGCGCCTTCTCGTGGCGCCGACTGTTCGCACCCAGCGCGTCGTAGTCGACCTCGCTCCGCCGACGCGACTCGCCGCTCGGCATCTGCCGTCCGCAACGGCTGCTTGCGCCGGCGCCAGGCGACAGCATGGGCCGGACATTCAGGACCCATCGCGAGACTGCCGTCCCGAACGGGCCCATTCCACGCGTGAAGCGGCAGAACCGGCCGGCAGCCTCCGGGCCGCACGCTGCATGCGCTCCCCGCCCGCGCGACATCGTCCGGCGTAGACTCGCCGGACGATCGCAACGACGAGGAGCGACCATGACCGACATCGCCGTCACCGTCAACGGGCGGCGCCGCCCGCTGGAGGGCGTCGCCGCGCACACGACCGCGCTGGAGTGGCTGCGCGACACCGGCCTGACCGGGGCCAAAGAGAGCTGCGCCGAAGGCGAGTGCGGCGCCTGCGCGATGCTGCTGGCGACTCCCGGCCCGGACGGCCGCACGACCTGGACGCCGGTCAACGCGTGCCTGGTCCCGGTCTACGCCCTCGACGGGCAGGAGGTCGTGACCGCCGAGGGTCTGGGCACGCCCGAGCACCTCCACCCCGTGCAGGCCCGGCTCGCCGAAGCGGGCGGCTCGCAGTGCGGCTACTGCACACCGGGGTTCGCGTGCAGCATGGCCGCCGAGTACTACCGCGCCGACCGCGCGCCGGCCGACGACGCCGACGGGGCCGACGGGGCGGGCGACCCAGTCGCGCCGGGCGACCGCGTCCGCGGCCACGGCGCCGAGCACGGCCCGAACGGGTTCGACCTGCACGCGCTGAGCGGCAACCTCTGCCGGTGCACGGGCTACCGGCCGATCCGCGACGCGGCCTACGCGCTCGGGATGCCGCAGCCCGGCGACCCGCTGCAGCAGCGCCTGAGCACTCCTGCGCCGGCCGCGGTCGCCACCGACACAACGGTCGACGGCGCCCGGTTCGTGCGGCCGGCGACCCTCGCCGAGGCCCTGCGGATCCTGCACGACGAGCCGGACGCGGTGGCGGTGGCCGGCGCCACCGACTGGGGTGTGGAGGTCAACCTGCGCGGCGGCCGCACGCCTCTCGCGGTCGCGATCGACCGGCTCGACGACCTGCGCGCGCTGACCGTGGCCGACGACGTCGTCGAGATCGGCGCGGCGCTGGCGCTGTCCGAGATCGAGGCGCGCCTCGAGGGGCGCCTTCCGCTGCTGACCGACCTGTTCCCGCAGTTCGCGTCGCGCCTCATCCGCAACCGCGCGACGATCGGCGGCAACCTCGGCACCGCCTCGCCGATCGGCGACACGCCGCCCGCCCTGCTCGCACTCGGCGCGCGCATCGTGCTCACCTCGATCGACGGCGAGCGCGAGGTCGACCTCGCCGACTACTTCACCGGCTACCGACGGTCGGTGCGCCGGCCGGACGAGCTCGTCCGCGCGATCCGCATCCCCGTGCCGGCGGCATCCCTCACCGCGTTCCACAAGATCGCCAAGCGCCGGCTCGACGACATCTCGTCGGTCGCGGTCGCCTTCGCGCTCGAGCTCGACGGCGGCACGGTGACCGCCGCCCGCATCGGGCTCGGCGGCGTCGCGGCCACGCCGCTGCGCGCCTACGCCACCGAGCAGGCGCTGGTCGGCATGCCGTGGGACGAGGCCGCCGTCCGCGCCGCCGCCGAGGTGCTGCGCGGCGAGGGCACGCCGATGTCGGACCACCGCGCAAGTGCCGACTACCGGTCGCACATGCTCGGCACCGCCCTGCTCAAGCTGTACCGCGACAGCGCCCGCGAGCCGAAAGAGGTGCCGGCATGAGCTCGCTGGCCGATCGTCCGGCGCAGCCCGTCGTCGGCACGCCCACCCCGCACGAGAGCGCGGCGCTGCACGTCACAGGCCAGGCGATGTACACCGACGACCTCGCCGCGCGCACGCACGGCGCGCTGATCGCGTGGCCGGTGCAGTCCACGCACGCGCACGCCCGGGTCACGATCGACGTCGCGGGCGCGTACGACGTGCCCGGGGTCGTGCGAGTACTGACCGCCGAAGACGTGCCCGGCCGCAACGACGCCGGCGTCTCGGACGACGAACCGCTCTTTCCCGCCGAGGCGATGTACCACGGGCACGCCCTGGTGTGGGTGCTCGCCGAGACGGCCGAGGCGGCGCGGCGGGGCGCGGCGGCCGTCGCGGTCGAGTACGAGCCCCTGCCGTCGCTGATCACGGTGCGCGAGGCCATCGCCGCAGGCTCGTTCCAGGGCGAGCAGCGCACCGTCCAGCGCGGGGACGCGGCATCCGCCCTCGCCACGGCGGGCCACGTGTTCGAGGGGGAATGCGAGTTCGGCGGGCAGGAGCACTTCTATCTCGAGACGCAGGCGACCCTGGCGACCCTCGACGCCGACGGCCAGTACTTCGTGCAGTGCTCGACGCAGCACCCGTCCGAGGCGCAGGAGATCATCGCGCACGTGCTGGGCATCCCGTCCAGCCACGTCACTGTGCAGTCGCTGCGGATGGGCGGCGGATTCGGCGGCAAAGAGATGCAGCCGCACGGGTTCGCGGCGATCGCGGCCCTGGGCGCCAAGCTCACCGGGCGGCCCGTGCGCCTGCGGCTGAACCGCACGCAGGACATCACGATGACCGGCAAGCGGCATCCTTTCCACATCGCCTGGCGCGTCGGCTTCGACGACGACGGCCACCTGCAGGCGCTCGAGGCCACGCTCACCTCGGACGGCGGATGGAGCCTCGACCTGTCCGAACCGGTGCTCGCCCGGGCGCTGTGCCACTTCGAGAACGCCTACTGGATCCCGCATGTGCGCGTGCGCGGCCGCGTCGCCAAGACCAACAAGCAGTCGAACACGGCGTTCCGCGGCTTCGGCGGGCCGCAGGGCGTGTTCCTCATCGAAGACATCCTCGGCCGCGTCGCACCGGTGCTGGGGATCGATGCGATCGAGCTGCGCGAGCGCAATTTCTACCGCGCCGGGCAGACGACGCCCTATGGGCAGGTGGTGAAGGATGCCGAGCGCCTGCCCGCGATCTGGAACCGGCTGCGCGACGAGAGCGCTCTTTCGGCGCGGCAGGACGAGATCGCGGCGTTCAACGCCGCCCACGCCGACACCAAGCGCGGCATCGCGATGACCCCGATCAAGTTCGGGATCTCGTTCAACTTCACCGCATACAACCAGGCCGGCGCCCTCGTGCACATCTACAAGGACGGCTCGGTGCTGGTCAACCACGGCGGCACCGAGATGGGGCAGGGCCTGCACACCAAGATGCTGCAGGTGGCCGCCACCGCCCTCGGACTGCGGCTCGACCAGGTGCGACTGGCGCCGACCCGCACCGACAAGGTGCCGAACACGTCGGCCACGGCCGCGTCGTCGGGATCGGACCTCAACGGCGGTGCCGTCAAGCACGCGTGCGAGCAGCTGCGCGAGCGGCTGGCCCCGGTCGCGGCGGCGATGCTCGGGGCCGACCCGGACGATGTGCGATTCTCGGGCGGGTATGCGACGGCGGGCGGGGCGGGGTCGCTCACGTTCGCCGAGGTCGTCGCCGAGGCCTACCTGCAACGGGTGCAGCTGTTCGCGGCGGGCTACTACCGCACCGAGGGGCTGCACTGGGATGCCGAGAATATGCAGGGCTCGCCGTTCAAGTACTTCGCGTACGGGGCGGCCGCCACCGAGGTCGAGGTCGACGGGTTCACCGGCGCGACGACCGTGCGGCGCGTCGACATCGTCCACGACGTGGGCGACTCGCTCTCCCCGATCGTCGACCTCGGCCAGATCGAGGGCGGGTTCGTGCAGGGCCTGGGCTGGCTGACGCTCGAAGAGCTGCGGTGGGACACCTCTGACGGCCCGCAGCGCGGTCGGCTGCTGACGTCGTCCGCGTCGACGTACAAGCTGCCGAGCTTCTCGGAGATGCCGGCCGAGTTCCACGTGCAGCTGTTCGAGAACGCGCGGGAGGACGGCGCCGTGTACGGCTCGAAGGCCGTCGGTGAGCCGCCGTTCATGCTCGCGTTCAGCGCACGCGAGGCCATCCGCCAGGCGATCGGGGCGTTCGGGCCCGCGGCGCACTCCGTCGAGCTCGCGTCGCCGGCGACGCCGGAGGCGGTGTACTGGGGGATCGAGGCCGCGCGGGCCGCGGCATCCCGGTCGCCCGACGAGGCGGGACCCGCGCTCGTGGCCGCACCGCGCTGATTCGAGACCCCCGAGCTGAGGCCGCAGAGCCGAGAGGAGCCGCACGATGGACTGGCTCGACGCGCTGCGCGCCCTGCGCGACGCGCGCACACCCGCGGTCGTGGTCACGCTCGCGATGGTGCGCGGCCACGCCCCGCGCAACGGCGGGGCCAAGATGGTCGTCGCGCCCGACGCGCTGTTCGGCACGGTGGGCGGCGGCAACCTCGAGGCGACCGCTCTCGAGCGTGCCCGCGCGATGCTCGCGGACGGCCGCGCGGATCCCGAGCTGCTCGTGCTCACCCTCAGCGACAAGGCCGTCACCGACTATGGTGTGCAGTGCTGCGGAGGCGAGGTGACCATGCTGCTCGAACCGGTCCGCGCCGTGCCCTCGGTATCCGTGTTCGGCATCGGCCACGTCGGCCTCGAGCTGGCGCGCATCCTCGCCCGCCACGAGATCGAGCTGCATCTGGTCGACTCACGGGCCGAGATGCTGGATGCCGCGCGCCTGGCACCTGCGGTCGGCGATGCCGTCGCCCGGATCGAGGTGCACCACGCGCCGGTGCCGGAGTCGGTGCTCGCGGGGCTGCCGGCTGGGACGCACGTGGTGGTCATGACGCACGACCACGCCGAGGACCTCGCGGTCGTCGACCAGGCGCTGCGCACGGCCGGGATCGCGTCGATCGGGCTGATCGGGTCGGCGTCGAAGTGGGCGCGCTTCCGGGCCCGGCTCGGCGAGGCGGGGCACGGGCCGGCGGACCTGGAGCGCGTGACCACCCCGATAGGCGTCCCCGAGGTCGGCGGCAAGCAGCCGGCGGCGATCGCCGTGAGCATCGCCGCCCGGATGCTGCAGCTCATCGAGCAGGCGGCCCGGGTCCCGTCTGCGTGAGCACGACACGGGTCTCGCACGAAAGTGGGGTCTGGGCGATCGGTGCGCGAGGGATGCCGCGGCTGCGGCATCCCGAATCAGCGGTCAGTACTCGATGCGGGTCGGGGTCTGCGCCCACGCCGTGAACGGCGCGATGCGCTCGGCCGGCGGCAGCTCGATCACGGCGACCGGCATCACGGCGCGGTCGGCCGCGCCGCCCTCGAAGTACCGGTAGAACGCCGCGTCGTCGAAGCCGGCGTCGGCGGCATCGTCGCGGTCGGCGGCGAAGTACACCCGATCCAGGCGCGCCCACAGCGATGTCGCCAGGCACATCGGGCACGGCTCGCAGCTCGAGTAGAGCGCGGCGCCGCTCAGATCGAACGTGCCGAGTCCCTGGCACGCAGCCCGGATCGCGGTGACCTCGGCATGCGCCGACGGATCGAGGTTCGCGGTGACCCGGTTGGTCCCCTCGAACACCCGCCCGTCGGCCGACACGACGATCGCGGCGAAGGGCCCGCCCTCGTTGCCCACGTTGTCGACGGCCAGCTGCACGGCGCGGCTCAGGTACTCCGCCGGCGTCAGGACGGGGGCGGGGGCGTCGGACGGCTCGGGGGCCGGGGCGTCGGACGTCCGCGCGGCATCGGACGACTCGGCCGGCTCCGCTGTGTTGGTGCTCACGGGCCCTGACCCTAACAACCTGCACGGGCCGCGTCCACCCTGCCGACGGCGCGGGGAGGGCCGGTCACGCCGACTCGGCGAGCAGCTCCCCCAGCATCGCGCCCAGCTGCAGCTCGGGCAGGGCGCCCAGGTGCGTGAACCGCAGGTTGCCGGCGCGGTCGACGAGGATCGTCGACGGCGTGCCCTCGAGCTCGTACGCGCGCATCGTCACCGGGATCCGCTGCCCGTCGTGCCGGTCGACGCCGACCGGGAAGAGGATGCCGAACTCGCCGAGGAACACCTTCAGCGCCTCGGGGCCGGTCACCTCGTGGTGCTCGAACACGGTGTGCACGCCGATCACCGCCACGTCGGGAAACTGCTTGCGCACGCGCTGCGCCTGCGGCAGGCCGTAGCTCAGGCATCCCGGACACAGCATCTGGAACGCCTCGATCAGCACGACCCGCCCGCGCAGCTGCGCCAGCGACGTCACGCCGCCGAACCACTGCGTCACGTCGAGTTCGGGCGCGGGGTACGCGGACCCCGCCGTTTCGAGGCGGTCCATGTCTCACACGCTACGCCCGGTTCGGGATGCCGCGGCCCGGCCCCGATCGCGGCCGACAGACCGCCTCAGTCCAGCAGCTCGGCCTCGATCACGTCGTCCTCGCCGCCGGATGCCGCGGCAGGGCCATCGCTGGTCAACACGAGCTGCGAGCCGTCGGCTGCGACATCCACCCGCACGACGTCGCCGTCGCGCACCCTGCCGGCGAGGATCGCCATGGCGAGCCGGTCCTGGATCTCGCTCTGGATGAGCCGGCGCAGCGGCCGCGCCCCGAACACCGGGTCGTACCCTCGGGTGGCGAGCCAGGCGCGCGCATCCGGGGTGACCGCGAGGGTCAGCCGGCGCTCGTGCAGCCGCCGCTGCAGCACGTCGACCGAGAGCTCGACGATCTGGGCCAGGTCGTCCTCGCTGAGGGCCTCGAACATCACGATGTCGTCGAGCCGGTTGAGGAACTCGGGCCGGAACGCCTGGCGCACGAGGTTCATCACCTGCTCGCGCTTGTGCTCGGTCGACAGCAGCGGGTCGATGAGGATCGGCGAGCCGATGTTGCTGGTCAGGATCAGGATGACGTTCGTGAAGTCGACCGTGCGCCCCTGGCCGTCGGTCAGACGCCCGTCGTCGAGCACCTGCAGCAGCACGTCGAACACCTCGGGATGCGCCTTCTCGACCTCGTCCAGCAGCACCACCGAGTACGGGCGCCGCCGCACGGCCTCGGTCAGCTGACCGCCCTGCTCGTAGCCGACGTAGCCCGGAGGGGCGCCGACCAGCCGCGAGACGGAGTGCTTCTCGCCGTACTCCGACATGTCGATGCGCACCATGGCGTGCTCGTCGTCGAAGAGGAACTCGGCCAGGGCCTTCGCCAGCTCGGTCTTGCCCACGCCGGTCGGGCCGAGGAACAGGAACGATCCGGTGGGGCGGTTCGGGTCGCTGATTCCCGCACGCGAGCGGCGCACGGCATCCGATACGGCCTTCACGGCCGCCTTCTGCCCGATCAGGCGCTTGCCGAGCTCGGACTCCAAGTGCAGCAGCTTCTCGGTCTCGCCCTGCATGAGCCGGCCCACCGGGATGCCGGTCCACGACGCGATGACGGCGGCGATGTCCTCGTCGGTCACCTGCTCGTTGACCATGCGCTCCTGCGCGGGGGCGGCCTCTGCCCGCTCGGCTTCGGCGAGCTGCGCCTGCAGCTTCTTGATGGTCTCGTACTCCAGACGCGACGCCTTCGCGTAGTCGGCCTCGCGCAGGGCCCGGTCGCGGTCGGTCACGGCCTGGTCGAGCTGCTTCTTCAGGTCGCCGACGCGGGTCAGGCTCGCGCGCTCGCGCGCCCAGCGCTCTTCGAGGCCGCCGAGCTCCTGCTCGGCCGCGGCCATCTGCTCGCGCAGCTTGGCCAGCCGCTCCTTCGAGGCCTCGTCCTTCTCCTTCTTCAGGGCGAGCTCCTCGAGGCGCATGCGGTCGACCTGGCGCTTGAGCTGGTCGATCTCGACAGGGCTCGAGTCGATCTCCATCTTCAGCCGGCTCATCGCCTCGTCGATCAGGTCGATCGCCTTGTCGGGCAGCTGCCGGCTCGGGATGTACCGGTTTGACAGCGCCGCCGCGGCGACCAGCGCGCTGTCGCTGATGGTCACCCCGTGATGCGCCTCGTACCGGCCCTTCAGGCCGCGCAGGATCGCGATCGTGTCCTCCACGCTGGGCTCGCCGACATAGACCTGCTGGAACCGACGTTCCAGTGCGGCATCCTTCTCGATGAACTCGCGGTACTCGTCGAGCGTGGTGGCACCGATCAGGCGCAGCTCGCCGCGCGCGAGCATGGGCTTGAGCATGTTGGATGCCGCGACCGACCCCTCGCCCCCGCCGGCGCCCATCAGCACGTGCAGCTCGTCGATGAACGTGATGACGCGTCCCTCGGACTCGGTGATCTCTTTCAGGACGCTCTTCAGGCGCTCTTCGAACTGGCCGCGGTACATCGCGCCGGCCACGAGCGCGGAGATATCGAGCGCGACGAGCTCTTTGTCTTTCAGCGACTCGGCGACATCGCCCGCGACGATGCGCTGGGCGAGGCCCTCGACGACGGCGGTCTTGCCGACGCCGGGCTCGCCGATCAGGACGGGGTTGTTCTTCGTGCGCCGGGTCAGCACCTGGCTGACGCGCCGGATCTCGCTGTCGCGCCCGATGACCGGGTCGAGCTTGCCCTGCCGGGCACGATCGGTGAGGTTGATGCCGAACTGTTCGAGGGCGCTCTGCTGCTCCTCCTGCCCGGGCTGGGGTTGTGCGTTCATGTGTCTCCTTGAAAACCGTGGGGCTCGCGTCTGCGTAAAACTTGAGTCGTGCTGGCTCAAGTTTACCGCGTGACGGATGCCACGGCAAGACCGCAGCGGTACGTCCGGGATGCTCACGGCGGCGAGTCCGCTCGGTCGGAAGGTCGAGATTGCGCAAGAGGCGCACGGAACCCGGGCGAGCGCGCAGTTCGTGCGATCTCGACCCCGGGTCGGGCTGGGGATGGTGCCCGAGCGAGGCGCGCGACGACGACCGGACTGAGCTCGGCCGGACAGCGGGTCGAGATTGCGCAAACGGCGCACAAAACCCCGCCCAGCGCGCAGTTCGTGCGATCTCGAACCCGGTTCAGGCCGAGCTGCTCAGGACCCGCCCGCCGAAATCCGCAATGCTGCAGCATGCGCGCACGCACGTGCGCAGGCACGTGCAAAGGCTGCCGCGGCTCAGCGGACGGCGCGGTCGGCGATCGCGTGGGCATCGAGCGCCACGCGGCGGCCGATCTGCACGACGTAGGTACGTGCGTCCGCGATCGCGGTGGCGACGTCGGGCGCCAGCTCGGTCACGGCGTAGACGCGGCGGAATCCCGCGTCGGCCCGCTGCTGCGGGGAGAGCGTCGTGCGGCCGCAGACGGCGATCACCGGCACTCCCGCGGCGGTCGCCGCCCGGGCGACGCCGATCGGCGCCTTGCCGGCGAGGCTCTGCTCGTCGAGGCTCCCCTCGCCGGTCACGACGAGGTCGGCACCGGCGATCGCAACGGTGAGGCCGGTCAGCGCCTGCACGACCTCGATGCCGGGCTCACGCCGTGCGCCGAGCACCGCGAGCGCGGCGAAACCCACCCCGCCCGCGGCGCCGGCGCCCGGCTCGGTCGCGGCCGGGTGCACCCCCGGCTGCGACTCGAGCAGTTCCCCCCAACGTGCCAGGGCCGCATCGAGCAGGGCGACGTCGGCGTCGCTCGCACCCTTCTGCGGCCCGAACACCGCTGCGGCCCCGTCCGGCCCCAGCAGTGGATTGTCGACGTCGCCCGCCAGCACGAACTCCGTCGTGCGCACCCGTGGGTCGAGGGCGGAGACGTCGACCTGCGCCAGCTGCGCCAGCGCGGCCCCTCCGGGCCCGACCTCGGCTCCGGAGGCATCGAGCAGACGAACTCCCAGGGCCTGCAGCATCCCGGCACCGCCGTCTGTGCACGCGGAGCCGCCGACGCCCAGCACGATGGCAGTGCATCCGCGGTCCAGTGCGGCGCGGATCAGCTCGCCCGTGCCGCGACTGGTGGCCGTCAGCGGCGCGAGCGTGCCGCCGGGCAGCAGATCCAGCCCGCTGGCCGCGGCCATCTCGATGATCGCCTGCCTGTCGCGCACCGCGTAGCGAGCCGTGACGGACCCCCCGGTGGGGCCCGTCACGGTCTCGGATTCGGCGCCGAACCCGGCGGCGAGGGCGGCCTCGACCGTTCCCTCACCGCCATCGGCGACCGGAATCGCATCGACGTGGATACCGGCATCGGCAGACCGGATCCCCTCGGCGAGCGCCGACGCGACCTCGGAACCGCTCAAGGAGCCCTTGAACTTGTCCGAAGCGATGAGAATGCGCATGATCGGATTCTTTGCGATGGTGACGGATCAGTCCAGCAGCGCGTAGATCGCCTCGGGGGCGTCTTCGGGCTTGGTGGCCAGGTCCTCGAACTCGTTCATGTTGTCGAGGTCGGATCCCATCGCGATGTTGGTGACGCGCTCGAGGATGACCTCGACGACCACGGGCACCTGGAACTCGTCGCGCAGGCGCTCGGCCTCGGCGAAGCCGGCGGCGAGGTCCTCGGGGCGCTCGACGCGCAGCGCCTTGCAGCCCAGGCCCTCGGCGACCTTGACGTGGTCGACACCGTAGCCGGTGGCGACGCTCGACGAGTCCTGCGGGGTGTTCACGTTGTCGAACGCGAGCGACACCTCGTAGTCCATGTCGAATCCGCGCTGCGACTGGCGGATCAGACCCAGGTAGCTGTTGTTGACCACGACGTGGATGTACGGCAGGTTGTGCTGCGCGCCGACCGCGAGCTCCTCGATCATGAACTGGAAGTCGTAGTCGCCCGAGAGCGCGACGACCTGCTCGCCCGGCTTGCCGCGCACGACGCCGAGGGCCGCGGGGCCGGTCCAGCCCAGCGGGCCGGCCTGGCCGGCGTTGATCCACTTGCGCGGGCCGTAGACGTGCAGCAGCTGGGCGCCGGCGATCTGCGACAGGCCGATGGTCGTGACGAACGTGGTGTCGCGGTCGAACGCGGCGAGCATCTCCTGGTAGACGCGGTGCGGCTTCATCGGCACGTTGTCGAAGTTGGTCTTGCGCTGCAGCTTGGCCTTGCGGGTGCGGCAGTCCTCGGCCCAGCCCAGGTAGTCGGGGAGGGATGCCGCGGCCTTGCGCTCCTGGGCGATCGCCAGGATCGCATCGATGAAGGCACCGGCATCCGACACCACGCCGTAGTCGGGCGCGAACACGCGACCGATCTGGGTGGGCTCGATGTCGACGTGCACGAACGTGCGGCCCTTGCGGTAGGTGTCCAGGCCCCCGGTGTGGCGGTTGGCCCAGCGGTTGCCGATGCCCAGCACGAAGTCGGACTCGAGGAAGCTCGCGTTGCCGTAGCGCTGCGAGGTCTGGATGCCGACCAGGCCCGCCGCCAGCGGGTGATCGTCGGCGATGGCGCCCCAGCCCATCAGGGTCGGCACGACCGGCACGCCGAGCGTCTCGGCCAGCTCGACGAGCTTGTCGGACGCGCCGGAGTTGACGACGCCGCCGCCGGCGATGACCAGCGGGTGCTTCGAGGCGGTGAGCAGGTCGAGCACCTTCTCGGCCTGCGCGCGGGTCGCGACGGGTTTGGCCACCGGCAGCGGCTCGTAGGTGTCGATGTCGAAGTCGATCTCGGCCATCTGCACGTCGAACGGCAGGTCGATCAGCACCGGACCGGGACGGCCCGAGCGCATCACCTGGAACGCGGTCTGGAAGGCGCCGGGAACCTGGGCCGCCTCGAGGACGGTCTTGGTGAACTTCGTGACGGGCTTCGCGATCGACGCGATGTCGACGGCCTGGAAGTCCTCTTTGTCGAGCTTGGCGACCGGCGCTTGGCCGGTGATGCACAGGATCGGGATGGAGTCGGCGATCGCTGCGTACAGGCCGGTGATCATGTCGGTGCCGGCGGGGCCGGACGTGCCCAGGCACACGCCGATGCGGCCGTCGCCGGTGCGGCTGTAGCCGTCGGCCATGTGGCTCGCGCCTTCGACGTGGCGGGCGAGTGTGTGCCGGATGCCGCCGCTCTGGCGCATCGCGGAGTACAGGGGGTTGATGGCGGCGCCGGGAAGGCCGAACGCCTCGGTGGCGCCCTCCTTCACGAGGATCTGGACGATCGCGTCGACCGCGCGCAGGCGAGTCATGATTTTTCCTTAAATGCTGAGGTCCGAGGTGGGGATGCCGCTCACTCGCGGCCGGAGAGCTCGGCGGTGAGCTTGAACAGACCCGAGTGGTCCAGGCCCCCGTCGCCGCGGGCGACGAGCGCGTTCACGAGCTGAGCGACGGCCGCGCCGAGCGGGACGGTGATCCCGGCGCCGCGGGCGGCCGCGGTGACGATGCCCAGGTCCTTGTTGTGGAGGGCGAGACGGAAGCCGGGGCCGAAGTCGCGGTCGAGCATCTTCTGGCCCTTCTGGTCGAGGACCTTCGAGCCGGCAAGGCCCCCGCCGAGCACCTTGAGGGCGGCGTCGGTGTCGACGCCGTAGGCCTCGAGGAAGACGATCGCCTCGCTCAGCGCCTGGATGTTGACGGCGACGATCAGCTGGTTGGCGGCCTTCACGGTCTGGCCGGCGCCGGCGGGGCCGACGTGCACGATGGTCTTGCCGATCGCGTTCAGCACCGGCTCGGCCTTCGCGAAGTCGGCGTCGGCGCCGCCGACCATGATCGACAGCACGCCGTCGATGGCGCCCTGCTCGCCCCCCGAGACGGGGGCGTCGACAGCGCCGAACCCGGCGGCGACGGCCTCTTCGGCCAGCTCGCGGGCGACGTCGGGGCGGATCGACGAGTTGTCGATCCACAGGGCCCCGGCCTTGGCGTTGGCGAACACGCCGTCCTCGCCGCGGACGACGGCCTCGACATCCGGCGAATCCGGAACCATGGTGATGATGACGTCGGCGTCCTTCACGGCATCGGCGATTCCGGTGGCGCCCTTGCCGCCGGCGGAGACGAGCGCGTCGACGGGTGCCTGGCTGCGGTTGTAACCGGTCACGTCGTAGCCGGCCTTGACGAGGTTCTTGGCCATGGGCAGGCCCATGATCCCGAGTCCGATGATGGCGATGTTCGTCATGATGGTGTTCCTTCGCTGAGCTGCCGCGTCACGCGGCGGTCGTGGCCACGGCCAGCCAGCCGAAGGCGTTGTCGATGGGGGCCTTGTACTCCAGGCCGATGGGGCCGGCGTAGCCGAGCTCGCGGCTGCGGTCGATCCAGGTCTGCAGCGGCAGGGCGCCGGTGCCGGGCGCGCCGCGGCCGGGGTCGTCGGCGATCTGGATGTGCCCGAAGTCGGCGGCGTTCGCCTCGATGACGGCGGCGACGTCGTCGCCGTTGACAGCCAGATGGTAGAAGTCGGCGAGCAGCTTGACGTTGCCGGCGTCGACCTTCGCGATCACCGCGAGAGCGTCGGCGGCGGTCAGCAGCGGGTACTTCGCGGCGCCGCTGACGGGCTCGAGCAGCACGGTGCCGCCGATGGCGGCCACGCCGGCGGCGGCGGCGGCGAGGTTCTCGACGGCCGTCTCGTCCTGGGCTGCGGGGTCCACGCCGTCGATGCGGTTGCCGTAGAGGGCGTTGAAGCCCTTCGTGCCGAGGGCGGCGCCGATCCCGGCGACGACGGCGATGTTGTCGCGGAACTCACTCTCGCGGCCGGTCCACGAGACCAGGCCGCGGTCGCCGGCGGGCATGTCGCCGGCGTTGAAGTTCAGTCCGGTCAGCTGCACGCCGGCGTCGCGGATCGCGCCGACGAACGCGTCGACGTCGCGGTCGGCGGGCACCGATTCGGCGAACGGCCACCAGAACTCGACGGCATCGAAGCCGGCGGCCTTGGCGGCAGCGGGACGCTCGAGCAGCGGAAGCTCGGTGAGGAGGATCGAGCAGTTCACGGTGTACGACATTGTGCTGGACTTTCGTGATGTGGAAGATAACTTCTGTTATATGAAAGCGTAGGCGATCCCCCGCCGCACGTCAAGACCGCGTCGCCGCGGCATCCCTCGAACTCGCGAGGCATCCCTCGAACGCGCGAGGGATGCCTCGCGGAAACGAAGGATGCCTCGACCCAAGAGAGCCGGGCGAGGCATCCGTCGTGCGAAAAGGCCGCGGTCAGGTCAGGCGGATCTGACGGTTCATGTCCTTGTAGAGCAGGTAGCGGAAGTCCTCGGGGCCTCCGGCATAGCAGGCCTGCGGGCAGAACGCGCGCAGCAGCATGTAGTCGCCGGCCTCGACCTCGACCCAGTCGTCGTTCAGGCGGTAGACGGCCTTGCCCTGCAGCACGAACAGGCCGTGCTCCATGACGTGCGTCTCGGCGAACGGAATCGACCCGCCCGGCTTGAACGTGACGATGTTCACCTGCATGTCGTGCGCGATGTCGTTCGAGTCCGCGAAGCGGGTCGTCGCCCACGCGTCGGTGCCGACCATCGGGACCGGCTCGATGTCCTGGTCGCGGGTGACGAAGGATGCCGGGGCGGCGACCCCGTCGAGGTACTCGTACGCCTTGCGGATCCAGTGGAAGCTCGTGAGCTCGTCGCCCTCGTTCGCCAGAGACCACGAAGCCCCCGGCGCGAGGAACGCGTAGCCGCCTGCTTCGAGCACGTGCCGCTGGCCGTCGAGCGTCAGCGTAAGGGACCCGGTCGTGACGAACACGACGCCCTCCACGCCGGCCTCGGGCTCGGGCTTGTCGGCGCCGCCGCCCGGGGCGATCTCGACGATCAGCTGCGAGAACGTGGTGGCCGAGCTCGGCGTCGGGCGTGCGATGATCCACGACCGGGTGTTCGTGAACCCCGGCAGGGTGCTGGTGACGATGTCGCGCAGCACGCCCTTCGGGATGACCGTGTATGCCAGCTTGACGATGGCGCGGTCGGTGAGCAGATCGGTCTGCGGCGGCAGACCGCCCTGCGGCGTGTAGTAGCTCATGAGACCTCCTCGGTGATCGCGAGTTTCGGATGCGCGAGCCGGGTCAGCTCGGCGGGGGTGGCACCGGCGGCGTCCTGGACCTCGGCGGCCGTGACCGCTGCGCACTCCAGGCCCCGCACGACGTAGCGGGCCAGCGCACGCGCGGTGGCCGGCTCGTCCATGATGGCCGCGTCGGTCGCGTGCAGGTAGTTGTGCAGGCGCCGGGTCGCGGCATCCAGCCCCTCACGGTAGAACGCGTACGTCGCGATGAACCGCGTGGGCAGCTGGGCCGGGTGCAGGTCCCAGCCCTGGTAGTAGCCGTGCTCGAGCGAACGACGCACGAGGCGGGCGTGCAGACGCCACGCAGCCAGCACGTGCTCACGCTCGCCGACCGGGATCACGTTGGTCGACCCGTCCGACAGGCGCACGCCGGTCTCAGCGGCGGCGACCTGCATGACGTGCTTGGCGAAGTCGGCCGCCGGGTGCTCCATGGACTGATGGGCCGCGGCGATCTGCAGCGACGCGCTGTAGTCGTACGTGCCGTAGTGCAGGGCCGAGACGCGACCGCCCGCGCGGTGCAGGATCGTCGCGACCGGCACCGTGCCGTCGGCGGCGATGATCAGCTGCGGGGTCTCCATCTGCACTTCGAAGCGCAGGCGTCCGGCCGGCAGGCCGAGCACCTGCTCGAGCCGCTCGCACACCGCCACCATCGTCTCGACCTGCGCGACGGACGTGACCTTCGGCAGCGTCAGCACAAGGCCGGCGGGCAAGCCCCCGGTCTCGTGCAGGCGCGTGACGAACAGGTCGAGGGTGCGCAGTCCGCGTCGGCGGGTGGGCGCTTCGAAGGACTTGAAGCGGATGCCGATGAACGGCGGGGCGGTTCCCGCCGCGACCGCCTCGGCCACCTTCTCGGCGGCCGCGACCGCATCGGCGTCCTCTTCGTCGTCGGGCCGGCTGCCGTAGCCGTCCTCGAAGTCCAGGCGCAGGTCCTCGATGGGCTCGGAGGCGAGCTTGGCCGCCACGAGCGGCGCGATCGCGCCGGCCAGGGAGCCGAGACCCACCTCGTCGCACAGCGCGACCAGGTCGCCGGCGGCCTCGGCCGCCTGACGACCCCACCGGGCGGGCAGATCCGGGGTGAACCGGTCGGCCGGCACGTACACGGTGTGCACGGGCTGTCGCGTGCCGTCGTCGCCGGGGTAGCCGGTGGTCAGCAGTCGGTCGGCCTCGGCCAGCCGCGCATCGGCGGCCGCGAGGTCGGCGTCGCTGAGCGAGGTGGACACCGTGGTGGATGCCGCCATCTCAGTCCACCAGCTCGTACGCCGGCGTGGTGAGGAAGTCGACGTAGTCGTCTTCGAGCACCAGATCGCGGATCAGACCCGCGGCCGGCTTGTAGTACTTCTCGAAGACGTCGGCGTCGACCTCGCCGCGCAGGCGCTCGGTCTCTTCGTCCAGCAGCTCCTCGACGAGCTCGGGCGTGACCTCGCGGCCGGTGTCGGCGAGCACCGTGTCGTTGCGCACCTGCTGCCACACCTGGGAACGCGAGATCTCGGCGGTCGCGGCATCCTCCATCAGATTGTGGATCGCGACGGCGCCGTTGCCCGACAGCCAGACGGCGGTGTAGGCCACGGCCACGTAGAGGTTCGTGCGCAGGCCCGCCTCGGTCGCCTCGCCCGACGCGGAGGCGATGTCGAGCAGCTGCTCGGGGGTGACCGACACGTCGCCCCGCAGCCGGTCGAGCTGGTTCGGCTTGTCGCCGAGCACGCCGTCGAACACCTCACGGCACACCGGCACCAGGTCGGGGTGGGCGACCCACGAGCCGTCGAAGCCGTCGTTCGCCTCGCGCGTCTTGTCGGCGCGGACCTTGGCGATCGCGGCGTCGGTGACCTCGGGGTCCTTGCGGTTCGGGATGAACGCGGCCATGCCGCCCATCGCGAACGCGCCGCGGCGGTGGCACGTGCTGACCAGCAGCTCGGTGTAGGCGCGCATGAACGGCGCGGTCATCGCGACGCTCGCGCGGTCAGGCAGCACGAAGCGCTCGCCCGCGTCGCGGAAGTACTTGATGATGCTGAACAGGTAGTCCCAGCGCCCGGCGTTCAGGCCCGACGCGTGCTCGCGCAGCTCGTAGAGGATCTCGTCCATCTGGAACGCGGCCGGGATCGTCTCGATGAGCACCGTCGCGCGGACCGTGCCGTGCGGGATGCCGAGCTCGGCCTCGGCGAAGGTGAAGATGTCGTTCCACAGCCGGGCCTCGAGGTGGCTCTCGGTCTTCGGCAGGTAGTAGAACGGACCCTGGCCCGACGCGGTGAGCACCTTCGCGTTGTGGAAGAAGTGCAGGCCGAAGTCGACGAGCGCGCCGACGGTGGGCTCGCCGTTCACCTCGATGTGGGTCTCGCCCATGTGCCAGCCCCGGGGACGGACCACGATGACTGCGAGCGCCGCGTCCTCGCGCAGACGGTACTCCTTGCCCTCGGGCGAGGTGTACGAGAGCGTGCCGCGGGCGGCGTCGTGCAGCGTGACCTGCGCGTCGATGACGTTCGACCAGTGCGGCGTGCTCGCGTCCTCGAGGTCGGCCAGCCACACGTTCGCGCCCGAGTTCAGGGCGTTGATCGCCATCTTGGCGGGAGTGGCCGGACCGGTGATCTCGACACGGCGGTCGCGCAGGGCTGCGGGGGCCTCGGCGACACGCCAGTCCCCGTCGCGGACCGCCGCGGTCTCGGGCAGGAAGTCCAGGCGGCCGGCCTGCGACGCCGCGACGCGATGGGTGGCGCGCTCGGCGAGCAGTTCGTCACGTCGAGCGGCGAAGCGCTCGTGCAGCTTCGCGACGAACGCGAGCGCCTCGGGGGTGAGGATCTCGGACGCGCGGGCGACCGACGAGGGGGTGTTGACGATGGCGGACACGATGGTCACTGCTCCTTAGTTGCTGACACGTTAGTTGCTGACGAGTGCGGGCGTGCGTGCGGCCGCGGTGTGGACGATGGCTTCGGCCACGGCCGAGGCCACGAGCGGATCGAACACGCTCGGGATGATGAAGCTGGCGTTCAGCTCATCCTCGCCCACTCGGTCGGCGATCGCCGCGGCGGCGGCGACGAGCATCTCGGGCGTGATGTCCGAGACGCCGGCGTCCAGCAGCCCGCGGAAGACGCCCGGGAAGGCGAGCACGTTGTTGATCTGGTTCGGGAAGTCGCTGCGGCCCGTGGCGACCACGGCGGCGTGCCGGGCCGCGATCACGGGGTCGACCTCGGGGGTCGGGTTGGCCATCGCGAATACGATCGCCTGGTCGGCCATCGCCGCGATGTCGTTCTCGTCGAGGATGTTCGGGGCGCTCACGCCGATGAACACGTCGGCGCCCACGACGGCCTCCTTCAGCGAGCCGCGGAACCCGCGGGGGTTGGTCGTGGCGGCCAGCGCCTCGCGGTGCGGGTCGGTGTACCCGCCGCCGGCGTAGATCGCGCCATCGCGGCCGCAGGCGACGATGTCGACCGCGCCCTGGGCCAGCAGCAGCTGGACGATCGCGTTGCCGGCGGCGCCCACGCCCGAGACCACGATGCGCACATCCTCGATCTTCTTGTCGACCACGCGCAGCGCGTTGCGCAGCGCGGCGAGGGTGACGATGGCGGTGCCGTGCTGGTCGTCGTGGAAGACCGGGATGTCGAGCTCCTCGCGCAGCCGCGCTTCGATCTCGAAACAACGCGGGGCGGCGATGTCCTCGAGGTTCACGCCGCCGTAGACCGGGGCGATCGCCTTGACGATGCTGATGATCTCCTCGGTGTCCTTCGTGTCGAGGCACACCGGCCAGGCGTCGACGTTCGCGAACTGCTTGAACAGGGCCGCCTTGCCCTCCATCACGGGCAGGGCCGCGGCGGGACCGATGTCGCCGAGGCCGAGCACCGCGGTGCCGTCGGTGACGACGGCGATCGTGTTGCGCTTGACCGTCAGGCTGCGCGCCTTCTCGGGCGCCTCGGCGATCGCCATGCAGACGCGGGCGACGCCGGGGGTGTAGGCGCGCGACAGATCGTCGCGGTTGCGGATGGCCACTCGCGGGGTGACTTCGAGCTTGCCGCCCAGGTGCATCAGGAACGTGCGGTCGCTGACGAAGCGCACGGTGGCGACATCGAGCGCGTCGATGGCGGCGCGCACCTGCTCGGCGTGCTCTTCGCCGGTCGTGTTGCACGTCAGGTCGACGACGATCGTCGTCGGGTGCGACTCCACGACATCGAGAGCCGTGACCTCGGCGCCTGCTGCCGCCGCCGCTGCGGCGAGCTCGCTGGTGACGCCGAAGCTCGACGGCGCGTCGATGCGCAGGGTGATCGAATTGCCCGGTCCGGGATTGGCCATGAGGTCCTCCTCGTCGAGGGATTAGTTTTCCGTATCTTGGAGTTTATTATCTATGTTGTGGAATCATAAGGCAAGTAGAGATAACGTCTCTTCTTGAAGGGCGGCTTCTGAGTTCCACATCATGGAAGATAGTAGGGACGGAGCCGCGACACGGACGAGAGGGAGGGCACGTCGATGACGGAGCAACTGGCCACGCAGGGCGATACCGCACGCGCGACCGGCCGCGGGGCATCGGGCCGCGCAGGAGCGGGCGGAGTCCAGTCGGTGGAGCGCGTGTTCGAGCTTCTCGAGCTCATCACCGACGCCGGCGGCGAGGTCGCCCTGAGCGAGCTGTCGACATCGACGGACCTGCCGCTGCCCACGATCCACCGCCTGCTGCGCACGCTGGTCGCGCTCGGCTACGCGCGCCAGCTGCCCAACCGCCGCTACGCGCTCGGCCCCCGCCTGATCCGCCTCGGCGACGGCGCCACCAAGCAGTTCGGTGCGCTCGCCCGGCCCCAGCTCACGCACCTCGTGAACTCGCTCGGCGAGAGCGCGAACATGGCCGTGCTCGACGGAGACATGGTCGTCTACGTCGCGCAGGTGCAGTCGTCGCGCTCGATGCGCATGTTCACCGAGGTCGGCCGCCGTGCGAACGTGCACGACACCGGCGTCGGCAAGGCGATCCTCTCGCAGCTGCCGGACGATGTCGTGCGCGGGATCGTGACGCGCACCGGGATGCCGACACCCACGAAGTACAGCATCGGAACCATCGACGGGCTCATCGCCCAACTCGACCGCGACCGCCGCCGCGGATACTCGATGGACGAGCAGGAGCAGGAGATCGGCGTGCGCTGCTACGCCATGGCCATCCCGGGCGCGCCGACGCCGAGCGCCGTCTCGGTCTCGGGCCCGATCTCGCGCGTCGACGAGGACTTCGGCGAGCGCGCCGTGCCGCTGCTGCGCGCGGCGGCCGAGCAGATCGCCGGCTCGCTCATCGCCTGACCGCAGGGCTTCAGTCGGCGCAAATGGCGGCCCACGCCGCCGAACACCTACCACGTGCGACGACCGAACGGCGCGCGTGCCGGGGCCCCACGCTTCCGTCGTCACAAATGGCGGCCCACGCCGCCGAACACCCACCACGTGCGACGACCGAAGCGGGTCGCGGGCTTTCGGCCATCATGTCGAGCCGTCCGCCGCGGTCGGCCCTCGCGCAAGGCGAGGGGATCTCACGAAACGAGGGCGGTTCGGGCAGGTTCCATCCTCGTTTCGTGAGATCTCCTCGCGTGAGGCGAGGACGGATGCCGCGGCCCGCCGTTGCACAGAAACCACCGGGTCGAGGGTGGTGCCGAAGCCATCATCGACGACCGGCCCGCGATCCACGCGTGCCCGCATCCCCAGCCGCGGGTGCTCTTACACAAGTACCTTTTCGAACTGTCTGTAAGACAGTCGGAGATGGTCGGTCCTGCCCCCGGAACGGCGAACGGCCCCGGATCCGCGGATCCGGGGCCGTTCGCGTCGAGCAGGGTCAGGCGTCGCCGCCGGCCGAGCCGGACGTGCCCGCGTTCACATCGAGCAGCCGGTACTTCGCCGCCGCAGCGGCCGGGATCGCGGCATCCACTTCTCCGCGCGCAGCCAGCAGCTGGAGCGCGCGCACCACGATCGACGGGCCGTCGATGTGGAAGAACCGGCGCGCGGCGGCCCGGGTGTCGCTGAAGCCGAAGCCGTCCGCGCCGAGGGTCGCCCAGTCGTTCGGCACGAACTGCCGGATCTGGTCGGGCAGGTCCTTGGCGTAGTCGCTGACGGCCACGACAGGTCCGTGCGCGTCGGCGAGCTGCCGCTGCAGGAACGGCGTGCGCGGCTCGCGTTCGGGATGCAGGAACGCCTCCTCCTCAGCGGCGACGGCGTCACGGCGCAGCTCGGTCCACGAGGTGACCGACCAGACATCGGACTCGACGCCCCAGTCGTCGCGCAGCAGCTGCTGGGCCTCCTGCGCCCAGGTCACGCCGATGCCCGACGCCAGCAGGTGCGCCTTGGGGGCATCGACCGCAGAGATGCGGTGGATGCCGCCCAGCACGCCGTCGACGTCGAGGTCGACCGGTGCCGGCGGCTGAACGATCGGCTCGTTGTAGACCATGATGTTGTAGATGTGGTTGCGGTCGGTCGAGTCCGCTCCGTACATCCGCTCCAGGCCCGCGCGCACGATGTGGCCGATCTCATACCCGAACGCCGGGTCGTAGGTCACCACCGCCGGGTTCGTGGCCGCCAGCAGCGGCGAGTGCCCGTCGGCGTGCTGCAGCCCCTCGCCGGTCAGCGTCGTGCGACCCGCGGTCGCCGAGATGAGGAACCCGCGGGTCATCTGGTCGGCTGCGGCCCACAGCGAGTCGCCGGTGCGCTGGAAGCCGAACATCGAGTAGAACACGTACACCGGGATCAGCGGCACGCCGTGCGTGGCGTAGGCGGTTCCGGCCGCGGTGAACGCCGCGATCGAGCCCGCCTCGTTGATGCCGACGTGCAGGATGCGCCCCTCGACCGCCTCTTTGTACGCGAGCACGATGTCGCGGTCGACCGACAGGTAATGCTGACCCTTGGGGTTGTAGATCTTCGCGGTCGGGAAGAACGAGTCGATGCCGAACGTGCGCGCCTCGTCGGGGATGATCGGCACGATGCGCTTGCCGAACTCGGGGTCGCGCATGAGGTCCTTGAGCACGCGGACGAACGCCATCGTGGTGGCCGCCTGCTGCGTGCCGCTGCCACGGTCGGCCACGGCGTACGCCTTGGCGTCCGGCAGGGCGATCTGCGCATGGTCGGGGCGCCGCTCGGGCAGGTAGCCGCCGAGCGCACGCCTGCGCTCCTGCAGGTACTGGATCTCGGGTGCGTCCTGGCCGGGGTGGTAGTACGGCGGCCGGTACGGGTCGGCCTCGAGCTGTGCGTCGGTGATCGGGATGCGCAGCAGGTCGCGGAAGCTCTTCAGGTCGTCCAGGGTCAGCTTCTTCATCTGGTGCGTGGCGTTGCGCGCCTCGAAGCGTGCACCCAGGCCGTAGCCCTTGACGGTCTTGACGAGGATCACGGTCGGCTTGCCATTGCGCTGCATCGACTGCGCGTAGGCCGCGTACACCTTGTGGTAGTCGTGGCCGCCGCGCTTGAGCTGCCAGATCTGCTCGTCGGTATAGCCGTCGACGAGGGCGCGGGCGCGGGGGTCGCGCCCGAAGAAGTTCTCGCGGATGAACCCGCCCGACTCGCCCTTGAACGTCTGGTAGTCGCCGTCCAGGGTCGTGTTCATGATGTCGCGCAGGGCGCCCGAGGAATCGCGGGCGAGCAGGTCGTCCCACTCGCGACCCCACACGACCTTGATGACGTTCCAGCCCGCGCCGCGGAAGAAGCCCTCGAGCTCCTGGATGATCTTGCCGTTGCCGCGCACCGGGCCGTCGAGGCGCTGCAGGTTGCAGTTGATCACGAACGTCAGGTTGTCCAGACCGTCGTTGGCAGCCAGCTGCAGCAGGCCGCGGCTCTCGGGCTCGTCCATCTCGCCGTCGCCGAGGAACGCCCACACGTGCTGGTCGGACGTGTCCTTCAAGCCCTGGTTGTGCAGGTACCGGTTCGACTGGGCCTGGTAGATCGCGTTCATCGGGCCGATGCCCATCGACACGGTCGGGAACTCCCAGAACTCCGGCATCAGCCGCGGGTGCGGGTAGGACGACAGCGCGTGACCCTCGTGCGACTTCTCCTGACGGAACCCGTCGAGGTCCTCTTCGCCCAGGCGCCCCTCCATGAACGCGCGCGCGTACATGCCGGGTGAGGCATGGCCCTGGAAGAACACCTGGTCGCCGCCGCCCGGGTGGTCCTTGCCGCGGAAGAAGTGGTTGAAGCCGACCTCGTACAGGGTCGCCGCGCCCGCGTACGTGGAGATGTGGCCGCCCACGCCGATGCCGGGCCGCTGCGCGCGGTGCACCATGATCGCGGCGTTCCACCGCATCCATGCCCGGTAGCGGCGCTCGATCGCCTCGTCGCCCGGGTAGGCGGGCTCTGCCGACGCCGGGATCGTGTTGAGGTAGTCGGTGGTCACCGGGCCGATGGATGCCGCGGCCCCGCCTGCTCCGGATCTCTCGGCCAGAGTGCGCAGGATGAACTCGCCGCGCTCGGCGCCGCGTTCGCGGACCAGGGCGTCGAGCGAGTCGATCCATTCCGACGTCTCTTCGGGGTCGGAATCGACCGGGTGACCATTGCCGCTCAGGGCGGTGTGCAGTGTAGACACGGATGGTCCTTTCTCTCGTGGATGATGGAGGTCATGAGGTGGTTCGAATGAGCGGGCGGGTCGCCGTCGTCACGGGTGCCGGATCAGGGATCGGGCGGGCCGTGGCCCGGGCGATGCTGGCATCCGGGTACCGGGTCGCGCTGGCCGGGCGCCGGCCCGACGCGTTGCACGAGACGGCTCAGGGTCATCGCGACGCGCTCATCGTCCCGACGGACGTGACCGACGCCGCCCGGGTCGACGCGCTGTTCGACGCCGCCGTGCACGCCTTCGGCCGGGTCGACGTGCTGTTCAACAATGCCGGAGCGTTCGGCCCCACGGCATCCGTCGACGAGATCGGGCTGGGCGAATGGGACGCGATGATCGCCGTGAACGTCACCGGCACCATGCTGTGCGCCCGCGCCGCCGTCCGCGTGATGAAGGCGCAGTCGCCGCAGGGCGGACGGATCATCAACAACGGCTCGATCTCGGCGCACGTCCCCCGGCCCCGATCGGTGGCCTACGCGGTGAGCAAGCACGCCATGACGGGGCTCACGAAGTCCATCGACCTGGACGGCCGGGCGTTCGGCATCTCGTGCGGGCAGATCGACATCGGCAACACGGCCACTGAGATCACGACGGAGTTCGGCGAGGGCAGCGGTGCCCTCCAGCCGGACGGCTCGCGCCTGGTGGAGCCCACGTTCCCGGTGACGGATGCCGCGGCCGCCGTGCTGCTGATGGCAGACCTTCCCGCGGCGGCGAACATCGGATCGCTGGTGGTGACGGCCGCAGGCATGCCTTTCGGCGGCCGCGGGTAGTCCCGCGGCCGCCGAAAGGTCGGTGAGCCGTCTGTTCAGTGCGCTGCTCCCGCGGGCTGCTCGTCCTCGTCCACGTCCAGGACCGGAACGGTCTTGCCCTTGGCGTCGAGCAGCTTGCCTCCCTTGACGTGGTCGCCGTCCTTGAGGACGCGGATCACGTCGGTACGGATCATCCGCACCGGGCTCGCCGCGAACACCGAGGGGTTCTCGGGCACGCCCCGCGTGAAGTGGTTGAACAGCAGGTTCAGCGCCACCGCCATGACCGCCGCCGAGCTGATGCCCGAGTTGAAGATGACCTGGAACCACGACGGGAAGTTGCTGTAGATGTCGTGGTTCAGCTCGGGGAGGGCCCCGAACGTCACCGAGGTCGCCACGATGATCAGATTCATGTTGTTGTCGTACTTGACCTTGCTCAGGGTCCGGATGCCGCTGGCGGCCACCGTTCCGAACAGCACGATCCCCGCGCCGCCGAGGACCGGCAGCGGCACCGCGTTGACGATGCGGCCGAGCACCGGGAACAAGCCCAGCACGACCAGCACGACACCGCCGGCGGCCACCGCGAAGCGGCTCTTGATCCTCGTCACCGCGACCAGGCCGACGTTCTGGGCGAACGCGCTCTGGGTGAACGAGTTGAACACCGGCGAGACGGCGCTGGCGAGCATGTCGGCACGCAGACCCGCGGCGATGCGCTTGCGGTCCACCTTCGTGCCGACGATCTCGCCCACGGCCAGCAGGTCGGCCGTGGTCTCAGTGAGGATCACCAGGATCACGATGACCATCGAGATGATCGCGGCGGGGTCGAACGTCGGCAGGCCGAACGCGAACGGCGTCGGGAAGGCGAAGATCTGGCCCTCGAACACGTGGGAGAAGTCCGCCTTGCCGATCAGCGCGGCGAACACCGTGCCGATGATCAGCGCGAACAGGATCGACAGGCGCGAGATGGTCGCGTTGCCCACCTTGCTCAGGATCATGATCACGGCCAGCGTGAAGGCGGCCAGCCCGACGTTCGCGGGGCTCGCGTAGTCCGGGGCGTCGGGGTTGTTCCCGACGATCCAGCCCGCGGCCACCGGCACCAGCGACAGACCGATCGTGGTGATCACGACACCAGTCACGACCGGTGGGAAGAACCGCACGATCTGGGCGAAGAACGGGGCGATCACCAGTCCGATCAGCGATGCGACCAGCACCGCGCCGAACACTCCGGTGATGCCCGCGCCGCTGTTGACGATCGCCAGCATGGTGGCGACCGCCGCGAACGACACACCCTGGACCAGGGGCAGCTTCGAGCCGAAGAACGGGATGCCGAGCGTCTGCAGCAGGGTGGCCAGGCCCCCCACGAACAGACAGCAGGCCAGCAGGACCACGATCTGGTCGTCGCTGACGTGCGCGGCCTTGCCGATGATCAGCGGCGGCGCGATGATGCCGCCGTACATCGTCAGGACGTGCTGCAGGCCGTACGCGAACGCACTGCCGACCTTCATCCGCTCGTCTTCGGGACGTTCCTCGACGTCCACTGTCTTCTTACGTGTGCGTGCCATTTGTCGACCTCCTCGTCGATGGGGGCGGTGCTGCCGGCTCAGCAGAAGCCGGCGATGCCTGCCCAGGCCTTGTTGTCGGTGTCGGCGCCTTCGCGCAGGAATGCGGCCTCGATCAGGCCGTACGGACGGTCTGCGGCGAAGAACACCTCGTTGGGGTTGTCCAGCCCGAACGGCTCGAGGTCCACGACGAAGTGGTGGCTGTTCGGCGTCGAGAACCGGATCTCGTCGATCTCGGGGTGGGCGATGAGCACGGCCTCGGCCATGTCCTTCAGTGTGTTCTGCAGCGCGTGCGAGTACTTGGCGGTGAAGCCCTCGAGCATCAGCCGGCGCACATCCGCGAACACCTCGTTGAAGTCGATGTCGGTGCGGTTGTACACCCACTTGGCGGTCACCGAGGTCGCGAGGATCCGGTCGGTGGTCTCCTGCAGCGTCGTGTACCGGTCCTTCGGGTAGCCGACGAAGCCGCTCTCGGTCGACTTGAGGACCTTGAGGTCCTGCAGGCCGGCGATCACGCGGGTCTCGCCGTCATCGATCTGCACGACGGCGGTGCGGGTCTCGGTGCCGCCGCGCACGAACGAGTGGTCGTGACCCTCGCCGTCGACCGGGATGCGCTCCCAGGTGTACTGCTCGGCCTTCCAGATGCCGCCGGTCACCCAGTCGAAGTCGGCCGTGAAGTGCGCACCCAGACGCAGCAGGAACTCCTCGGGGCTGCCGATGCCGTCCTTGGCGAAGGCGTAGACCGTGTTCTTCTGGGTGTCGGTCGGGACCACGTGCTCGTTGTTGCCGTCGACGTGGGCGCTGGCGAAGTCGCCGTGCAGGAGCGAGGTGACGTTGAGGTCCTCGATCTCGTGGCGGGGGTTGTCGCGGGTGATGCGGACGAGGCGGACCTCGGCCTTGCCGTACTGGTTGTGTCCCAGCACGATGTTGGTCTTCTGCTCCACAGCGATGTCGGTCATTTCCTTCAGCTTCCTCGGTAGGTGGAATAGGCGAACGGACTGAGCAGGAGCGGCACGTGGTAGTGCGCCTGCTCGGCGTCGACCTGGAAGGTCAGCGCCACCTCCGGAAAGAAGGTGTCCGTGTCGATGCCGGCGAAGTAGGCGCCCGTGTCGAACCGCAGTCGGTACACACCGCTGTCGATCCGCTCGGGGCCCAGTTCTTTCACCCGCCCGTCAGCATCGGTGAAGCCCGTACCGATCCCGACCCAACCATCGCCGTCGCGGGCTTCGAGCACGACGGAGACGCCGGGCGCCGGGCGCCCGAGTGTTGTGTCCAGGATGTGGGTGGTCACGTGGGAAACGCTCATGAGAGTGCTCCTTGCAGTCGAAGGGCTGCGATCTCGCGCAGCTGCGTGTCGATCACGGCCAGCTCCTCGGTGGGAGTGTGCTCCAGCCGTTCGCGGAGGGCCGTGAGGATGTCGTCGGCCGAGCGGCCGGCGGCGCGGACGAGGAAGACCCGATCGAACTTCGCCTCGTAGGCGCGATTGCCGTCCGCGAGCGCATCGGCGGACGAGGCATCCACCCCCGCCTGCTCGCTGCGCGACATCGTCGCCTCGGCGCTGGAGCCCGCGGCCCGCTCGCCGATCCGAGGGTGGTGCACGAGCGCGCCGTCGATCTCGGCCTCGGTGAACGGCATCGCCGCGTTCTGTGCGGCGGCCGCGAGGTCGGCGACCGAGCCGTACGGCCGGCCGTCCACGACGGCGTCGATCCAGCGCGGGACGTCCAGCGCGGGTCGGACGACGGCGACGGCCTGGTCGCGGTCTGCGGTGTTGAAGCTCTCGAGCAACATCCTTGGTCCTCAAGTCCGAAGAATCTCGTATTCCAAGATACGAAAGTCTTATTTCGTTCTGCGTAACTATTGTCTGTTGGGCTCGACAGGCTTGTCAAGGGATTCAAGCAACTTTTTTTGAGGAATTCCAGAAAGGATGCCGCAACCTTCCGGGTATGCCGCAGGGGCCGGCGCACCCTGGCTCCGGCCCCTGTTCTCGCGCGCGTTCAGGCCGCGTCGACGCCCAGCTCCGCCCGCAGCCGCGCCACGTGACCGGTCGCCTCGACACCGTATTCGGCCCGCCGCACGACGCCGTCGGCGTCCAGCACGAACGTGGACCGGATGACGCCCTCGACGACCCTGTCGCCGATCGTCTTCTCGCCCCACACGCCCCAGGCGCGCGCGGTGGCGCCGTCGAGGTCGGACAGCAGCGGGAAGGTCAGCGACTCGGCCTCGGCGAACGCCGCGATGTCGTCCACCGGGTCGGGCGAGACGCCCAGCACGGTGTAGCCGGCCGCCGCCAGCGCCGAGAGGCTGTCGCGGAAGTCGCATGCCTCGGTCGTGCACCCGGGCGTGGCCGCCTTCGGGTAGAAGTAGACGACGACGTCGCCGCCGCGCTGGTCGGCGAGCGAGACCGGGGTGCCGCCGGCGTCGTTCAGCGTGAAGGCGGGGGCGACGTCGCCCGTGGACAGTCGTTCGGTCATGGTTCCTCCAGAGTGGGTGTTCGGGATGCCTCAGCCGACGGAGACGACGTCGAAGGCCTCGGCCAGCTGCATGATCTTGCGGGCGCGGCCGAGGCGCGGCAGGTCGCTGCCGTCGCGGACGATGCGCCCGCGCGCGTCGAAGTCGGCGAGGAACTCCTGGGCCCATTCGACGTCGGTGCGCGTAGGGCTGATCACCTCGTTGACGACGGGGGTCTGATCGGCCGACAGGCACAGCTTGCCGGTCATGCCCATCGTGACGGTGGTGGCCGACTGCTCGCGCAGGATCGGGTGGCTCGTGCCCACGGTCGGGCCGTCGATCGGACCCGGCAGATTGCCGCAGCGGCTGGAGATCACCAGGCGCGCACGTGGATAGGCCATCGCCTCGCGGTCGGCTGACATCCCCGTGTCGCGGCGGAAGTCGCCGCTGCCGAAGGCGAGGCGGAACGCGCCGCGCGCGCGGGCGATCTCGGTGGCGTTCTCGATGCCCAGTGCCGACTCGACGAGCGCCACGACGGGCACGTCGCCACCCAGGCGCTGGGCGGTGTCGGTGACCTGGTCGCCGAACTCGGTCTTGGCGAGCATGACGCCCTTCAGGCCCGGCACCCGCCGCAGTCCCTCCAGGTCGTCCGCCCAGAAGTCGCTGGTGGCGTCGTTGATGCGCACCCAGGCCTCACCGCCGTCGCTGAGCCAGCGGATCACATCGGCACGGGCGTCGGCCTTGTGCGAGGCATCCACCGCGTCTTCGATGTCGAGCACGACGACGTCGGCGTGCGAGCGGGCCGCATCGTCGAAGGTCTCGGGACGGGTCGCGGCCACCAGGAGCCACGACCGCGCCAGTTCGGCGGGGACGGGGCGCTTGGCCGTCGCGGTAAGAAGGGCGTTCATCGTCAATTCCGTTTCATGGAAGTTTGCTTCTATCTAACGGAATAGCGTACCCCTGTGGGGCGAGAAACGCACCCGGTCCATTCTGCCCCATTCCGTGATTACGGTGGAACCATGGCCAACGACGAGCGCGAGACGGTGCTGATCCCGGGCGGTGTGTTCCGGATGGGCTCGGACGAGTTCTACCCCGATGAGCAGCCTGTGCACGAGCGCGAGGTCGCGACCTTCCGCATCGACCGCTACGCCGTGACGAACGCCGACTACGCGCGGTTCGTCGACGCCACCGGCTATGTCACGGTCGCCGAGCGCCCGCTCGATCCGGCGGCGTACCCCGGCATCTCCCCCCACGACCTCGCCCCTGGAGCGATGGTGTTCACGCCGACGAGCGGCCCGGTGGACCTGGCCGACTGGCGCAACTGGTGGCGCTGGCAGCCCGGTGCGAACTGGCGGGCGCCGTTCGGCCCGGGCTCGACGATCGACGAGCGGATGCGGCATCCCGTCGTGCACATCGCCTACGAGGATGCCACGGCCTACGCCGAGTGGGCAGGGCGGCGTCTGCCCACCGAGGCCGAGCACGAGTACGCCGCGCGCGGCGGTGTCGACGGCGCCCGCTTCGCCTGGGGCGACGAGGCGTACCCCGGCGGCGTCGCCCGGGCCAACTCGTGGCTCGGGCACTTCCCCTATGACAACCGCGGCGTCGGCGACACCGCCGCGGTCGGGTCGTATCCGGTGAACGGCTACGGCCTGTACGACATGATCGGCAACGTCTGGGAGTGGACGAGCGACTACTACACGCCGCGCCACCTGCGGCCCTCGGACCGGGCGGTCGACGCCGGCCGGCGGCAGAACCTGCTGGCGACCGCGAGCTCGGGCGAGAGCGGGTCGATCCCCCGCCGCGTGCTCAAGGGCGGGTCGTTCCTGTGCTCGCCCGAGTACTGTCTGCGCTTCCGCCCGGCCGCCCGATCGCCGCAGGCGGAGGACACGGGGATGTCGCACGTGGGGTTCCGCCTCGCCGCCGACGTCGATTGAGCCCTGCGGGCGTCACAGCATCCGCATAGACTCGGGGATCGACGAGAGGTGGATCGACGATGAGCACTCCCCCGTACGGCCCCGAACCGACGCCGGCGTCGCCCGGGCGGCCGCCGCAGGAGCAGACGCCGGCGCAGACGCCGTCTCCGACCGGTGCCGCGTATGCACGGCCGATCCCGCCCCGCACCCGCAACCCCTACGGGGTGGTCGCGCTGATCGCGGGCGTGGCGCTGATCGCGCTGGGGGTCATCCGCTCGGTGTACCAGGCGCTCATGATCAACGGGCTGCGCGGTGGCATGGACTACAGCGCGTTGACCGCTGTGAGCGCCGTGTTCTCGTTCGCCGAGATCGCCCTTGCCCTCATCGCGATCGCGTGCGGTGTCATCGGCCTGGTCGCGAAGGGACGCCCGAGGGCCACCGCGGGCATCGGGCTGGGGATCGGCGCCGCCGTGGCGCTGGGCCTGCTCAGCGGGCTCGTGTATGCGACGCTGATCGGTCTGCACTCTTCCTTCTGAGCGCAGAACGCACTGCTCAGCGAGCGGGGCGGGCCGCCAGCTTCTCGACGACGTCGAGCAGGATCGCCGCGGAGCGCGGCCACGTGAACCGGGCGATGTGGGCGGTGCCCGCCTCGACTAGCGCGGTGCGCACCGCGTCGTCGTCGAGAGCGGCGACGGCGTCGGCGAAGTCGTCGGGATCGTCGGGATCGACGTAGCGCGCACCCGGGCCGGCCACCTCGTGGAAGATCTCCACGTCGCTGACGACGGCCGGCACACCGAGCGCGAGCGCCTCGGCGATCGGCAGACCGTAGCCCTCGTCGACGCTCGTGGTCACCAGCACCGCGCGGTCGGCGAGCAGCCGGGCGTACTCGGCGTCCGAGACCCCGTTGTGGAAGACCACGTCGGCGCCGGCCGGCACCAGAGCCTCGAGCTGGGCGCGGCGCTTCGGCGAGATGCGGCTCAGCAGATGCAGTGTGCGGCCGGGGAGCCGCCCCATCGCCCGAACCAGGGTCTCGACGTTCTTGTAGGGCATGAACGAGCCCATGTAGACGAGGTTGGCCGCCCCGCCGACGACCTCCGCATCCGCCGGCAGCAGGGCGTGCAGGTCCTGCGGCGCGTCGGGGACGACCACCACCGGGCGCCGCGTGAGCCGCACCTGCGCGAACTGCCGCTTGCTGGTGCGGCTGACGGTCGCGACGACGTCCGCGCCGTCGAGCACCATCCGCTGGGGCATGTACGACAGATGGAAGATGCGCCACCCGATCCGCACCGGCCAGGGCAGGTCGGCCGGCGGACGGCGATGCCGGTAGTAGATCATGTCGTGCAGGGTCAGGATCAGGCGGTAACGGCGACCGGCCGCACCGATCGTCTGCATCGGCGAGAACACGACGTCGGGGCGGTGCCGGTTCAGCCGCAGCGCGGTGAAGGGCTCGCGCATCGAGGTGGGCGCGTGGATCTTCAGCACGCGGACGCCTGCCGGCAGCAGCGCCCGCTGCGCATCCGTCCAGATCAGGAACACCACCTCGACGCCCCGCTCGGCAGCCAGCGGCGGCAGCGCCGCCGCCAGATCCGCCGAGTAGCGGCTGATGCCGTCATGGAAGTCGGTGCGGATGTAGCGCGCGTCGAAGAACAGCCGCATCTCAGATCGGTTCGCCGCGATACAGCTTCTCGAACGTCTGGAGGGTCTTCTGGATGTCGTGGATCTCCACGCCCTCCAGCGACGCCTTCTGCATCCGCAGGTACTCGGCGTCGTCGGCGGTGAGCACCCGGCGCAGGCGGTCGGCGAGCGCGTCGACGTCGCCCGGGGGGAACAGGTAGCCGTTCTCGCCGTCGTGGATCAGATGCGGCAGGGCCACGGCATCCGCCCCGATCACCGGCAGCCCCGACGCCATGGCCTCCATCGTCGCGATCGACTGCAGCTCGGCGACGGATGCGATGACGAAGACGTCCGCGCGCGTGTACGCCGCGCGCAGATCGTCCTCCGACACCCGCCCGTAGAACGTGACCCGGTCGGCGATGCCCAGGCGTGCGGCGAGCTGCTCGAGGTTGCGGCGCTGGTCGCCGCCGCCGACCACGTCGAACGCGATGTCGAGCTCGGGCACGAGCTTCGCGATCGCGTGGAGCGTGACATCCACGTGCTTCTCTGTCGTCAGGCGCCCGACGAACAGCACCCGCCGGTGCGGGCGCGGCGTCAGATCGGGCGTGTAGTTCGCCTTGTCGATGCCGCAGCTGATCGGCACGACGCCGTCGATGTCGATCGTGCCCTCGAGGAAGTCGGCGGCCTTGCGGGTGGGCGTGGTCACCGCACGCGCCATCTTGAGGGTGCGCGCCGCATCGTCCCACGCGAGCTTGACCAGCACCTTGTCGAGCATCGGCGGCAGCGTGGTGAAGTCGATGATGTTCTCGGCCATCACGTGGTTGGTCGCCACGATCGGGATGCCGCGCTTGCGGGCCTCGCGGGCGAGGCCCCGCCCGATCACGATGTGCGACTGGATGTGCACGACGTCGGGCTTGACCTCGTCGAGCACCTTGCGCGCATAGTGCTTGCTCATCCACGGCAGCACGAACGTCAGCCAGTCGTGCGGCGTCCAGCGCCACGACGGCAGGCGGTGCATCGTCACGGGCTGCCCCTCGACCTGCTCGACGAACGTGCCGTGGTTGCGGTGCCCGACGCTCGGCGCCGAGACGTGCACGTTGTGGCCGCGGGCCACCAGCCCTGCGGCGAGCCGTTCGGCGAAGCGGGCGGCGCCGTTCACGTGCGGAGCGAACGTGTCGGCGCCGATGAGGACCGTCAGCGGCTTCGAGTCCGGCGTGGCGTCCGAGGCGGCAGGATGCTGCGGGTCCGCGGGGGCAGGAGTCACTGTGGGCGAGAGCCTCTCTGTAGTGCGGCGCCGGGGGCGGCGCGGCATCCACTGTACCCGAGGCCTCTGACCGGACTCGGGAACATCGGGGGCATCTTTCCAGGAGCGGTCCCTAGCCTGGAGTCATGCCCCGACTGCAGGCCGACGCCCCCGCCGATCGCTGGGTCCCGGTGACGGGATCGCTGGGCTTCCGAGGGCGCCGGCACCGGAAGGCCGCGATCCGGATGCTGCTGACGCAGACCGGCAGCGTGCTCGGCGGCGGTCCTCGTCCCGACGGTGCGCGCGCCGGGGGCGGCTTCGCGTGGATGCTGAGTCAGGCCGCGCCCTTCCTGATCCGCAAGGCCGACGGCCGGCTGCTGGTCTGGGTCTGGAAGGACGACCCCGAGCTGCTGGTGGCGATGGCGCAGCTGCAGGAGGCGACACCGCAGCTGCGCACCGCACGAGCCATGATGCCGATGCAGTACGACGACACCGAGCAGTCCCGCAATCCGCACCTGGGTGTCGGCGAACGGCTGCTGATGCCGTTGCCGGACAATCCCGCGACGCCGCCGTTCGCGACCTATACGTGGGACACCGGGACGCACTTCGTGACCCTCACCGCGGTGTGCCCCGACCGCACGCGGTTCGGCACGATCACTGCGGCGGTCGACGACCTGGCCCGGTCGCTGCGGATCGTCGACGACCTCAGCGTGGGCGAGTCGAACGTGCTGCGCCTGGACCCGAGCTAGCCGGCACGGGGCCGCGCGGCCGCGCGGCCGCGCGCGTCTTGACGTCGAGGCCATCGGTGCGGATGCCGATCACCGCGTCGTCCGGCCCTCAGGATGCCGCGCAGGCGCCGTCGCGGCGCACCGCAGCGGGAGGGGTCAGGATGCCGCGCCGGCGGCGCGTCCGTCGGGGGCGGTCTGCGCCCCGATCGCCGGGCATGAACGCGACGCGTCCGCGCCGAACATCGCCTCCACGGCGCCCGTGAACTCGTCGGCGCGGCCGGCGGCGGCCAGCTCACGGGCACGCACCGATGGCGTGTGCAGCAGCACTCCGGCCAGATGCCGCAGGGCCGCTTCGGTCTGCGCCGAGTCGTCGCCGCGCGAACGGACCCGGGCGATCTCGGCGTCGAGGACGTCGAACACGTGCGAGCGCAGCGCGACCAGCGCCGGGGTCACGGCATCCTCGGCCGTCGCCCGGTGGTAATCGGCCAGGGCCTCGTCGACCAGTGCCCGCGCATCGGCGGCGGCCTGGAACTCGGGCAGCGGCGCGTGCGTGCGCAGCAGCTCGAGGTCGATCAGCTCGGTGTCGGGCAGGGTCGCGACCTCAGGGCCCACATTGCGGGGCAGACCGAGGTCGATGATCAGGCGGCGCTCGAGCGCTCCGGGAAGGGCCCGAGCCGCAGACACGGTGGATGCATCGACGATCACCGACTGCACGGTGCTGCATGCGACGACCAGGTCGCTGGCGGCGAGAGCGTCGACCAGATCCTCGGCGGCGGCGATGCCGTGGCTCGCAGCGAAGCCGGCGGCCCGGCCGCTGCGCGAGTACACCTGAACGTCGTGCACACCCCGCTCGCGCAGCGCTGCCAGGCTCGCCCCGGCGTAGCGGCCGGTGCCCACCAGCAGCACGCGGGTGGCGGCCCAATCCGTGATGCGCGACTCGGCCATGTCGAGCGCGAGGCGCACGACGGAGCGGCCGGCACGCGAGAGCGCGGTGCGGTTCTTCACCCCGCGTGAGGTGCGCGAAGCGAGCTGGAACACCCGCTCGAGCTCTCGTGTCGCCGTGCCCCGGTCGCGCGCCGATTCGAGCGCGCGGCGCACCTGGCCGGCGATCTCGCCTTCGCCGACGACGACCGACTCGAGGCCGCTCGCGACCGCGAACGCATGCGCCGCGACGGCGTCGCCGTGCAGCACGTCGCCCGCGGCGCGCACCTCGTGCACGGCCATGTCGGCGGCCTCGGCGATCGTGCCGATCACGAGCTCGTGCGCGCGGGCCGCGGCATCCAGCCCCTCGGCGGCGATGTCGACATACGTCTCGAAGCGATTGCACGTCGAGAGCACGACGTGTCCGGCGACGGCCTCGCCCTGGGCGGCGAGCTGCTCGATCACCCGGTCGGCGCCGCGCTCGAAACGCCCGAGCGTGTCGAAGGGAGCGGTGCGATGACTCGAGGTGAAGCAGAACAGCACGGTCATAGAGGATACGCCGCCTGGCTCAGTGCTCGGCACAGACAACGGCCGCACCCGCTCCCACCTGGGTCTGCGAGAATCGCCGGGTGATCCCCGAACCCGCAGATCCCCGTCCGCTGCCCGCCGAGCATCCGCTGTCGACGGGGGCCACGGCATCCTCCCTCCTCGTGCAGGCCTATCGCGGCCGGCGCCCTGCGACGACGCCGGTATGGTTCATGCGGCAGGCGGGCCGATCGCTGCCGGAGTACCGGGCGCTGCGCTCCGGCCAGAACGCCGGCATGGGCATGCTCGACGCGTGCCTGGATCCGGACATGGCCAGCGAGATCACGCTGCAGCCGGTGCGCCGGCACGGCGTGGACGCCGGGATCTTCTTCAGCGACATCGTGATCCCGCTGCGGCTGGCGGGGGTCGGGGTCGAGATCCAGGGCGGCATCGGTCCCGTGTTCGAACACGCCGTGCGCACCGCCGCCGACGTCGACGCGCTGGTGGGCGCCGGGACGCTGCGGGCCGACGACGCCGCGCTCGAGCCGGTGCGCGAGGCGGTGCGCCGCACGGTCGCCCAGCTGGGCTCGACGCCGCTGATCGGCTTCGCCGGCGCTCCGTTCACGCTCGCGGCCTACCTCGTCGAGGGCCGGCCCTCGCGCGACCACCTGGCCGCGCGGCGGCTCATGCACACCGACCCCGACGCGTGGGCGAGGCTGATGGGGTGGTGCGCCGACGTCACGGGCGCGTTCCTGCGCGCGCAGCTGCTCGCCGGTGCCAGCGCCGGGCAGCTGTTCGATTCGTGGGCCGGGTCGCTGTCGCGCGCCGATTACGTCGCGCACGTGGCGCCGGCCTCGGCCCGGGCGCTGTCGTGGGCGCGGGGGCTCGCCGCCGACGGCGCCGCGGTGCCGCTCGTGCACTTCGGGCTCGGGACGGCCTCGTTCCTGGACGCGATGAAGGATGCCGGGGCGGATGCGGTCGGCGTGGACTACCGTCTGCCGCTGGACGAGGCATCGCGCATGCTCGGCGGCTCGGTGCCGGTGCAGGGCAACATCGACCCCGCATTGCTGGCGGCGCCGTGGCGGGTGCTCGAGGCGCACACGCGCGACGTGCTGCGGCGCGGGCGTTCGGCCCGGGCGCACGTCGCGAACCTCGGGCACGGCGTCCCGCCCGACACCGACCCCGACGTGCTCACCCGGCTGGTCGCGCTCGTGCACGAAGCGGAGTGAGCCGATGCGCGTGGTCGTGATCGGCGGCGGCGTGGCCGGGCTCGTCGCGGCGCGCAGCTGCACGGCCGGCGGCGCCGAGGTCACGGTGCTGGAGGCGGGGCCGGAATTCGGCGGCTCGGTCGCCCGGGCCGAGCTCGCGGGGCTCGCCCTCGACGCCGCCGCCGAGAGCTTCGCGACGCGGGGCGGCACGGTCGAGCGGCTGCTCGCCGAGCTGGACCTGACCGCACGCATCGAATGGCCGAACCCGGCCGGGGCGTGGCTGCACCTGGCCGATCGCACCGTGCCGATGCCGAAGGGCGGGCTGCTCGGCATCCCGATCGACCCGCTCGCCGACGACGTCGTCGCGGCCATCGGGCCGGAGGCGGCCCGACGCGCCCAGCGTGACCTCGACGAGCCCGCGGTCGGCGGTGGCGCCGAGACGCTGGGGGCGCTGGTGCGAGAGCGGATGGGCGACGCCGTGCTCGACCGGCTGGTCTCGCCCGTCGTCACCGGCGTGTACTCGACCGAGCCCGACGAGCTCGACATCGACGCGATCGCCCCGGGACTGCGCGCCGCGTTCGCCCGCACCGGATCGCTCGCGCGAGCCGTGCAGGAGCTGCGGCGGCCGGGCGCGGTTCCGGCGGGCGTAGCCGGTTCGACGGGCGGAGCCAGTTCGACGGGCGGAGCCGGGCCCGCGGCGGCGGGCGGCAAGCCCGGATCGGCCGCCGGCGGCCTGCGCGGCGGCATGTGGACGCTCGTCGAAGCGCTCGTCGCCGACCTGCGCGCCCGCGGCGCACAGCTCGAGACCGGGTCCGCTGTCACGGGGCTGACCCGCACCGCGGACGGCTCGTGGGACGTCGCCGTCGCCGCGCAGCCGCCGTCCGCAGCACCGAGACCCGGCATTCCTGTCAAGACCCCTGTCGACGACACGGGTCTCGACGAGAATCCGGGGTCTCGGCGATCCGTGCTGGGGCCTGCGGCCGAGCGTCGGCGCCGCGCCGACGCCGTCATCGTCGCCGCGGACGGTGTCGAGGCGGTCCGTCTGCTCGCTGACGCTGCCGCTTCAGCTGCCGGTGCCGCTCCAGTTGCCGGTGACACTCACGCTGCCGGTGACGCCGGTGCGCGGGCCGTGGCATCCCTCGCCGCACCCGGCGGTGCCGACTGGCCCGAGCCGACCCGCGTCGACCTGGCGACCCTGGTGCTCGACGCTCCCGCCCTCGACGCCGCCCCGCGCGGCACCGGTCTGCTGGTCGCCGACGACGTCCATGCCGACGTGACCGCCAAGGCCCTCACGCACAGCACGGCGAAGTGGTCGTGGCTCGCCGCGGACGCCGGTCCCGGCCGGCACGTCGTACGGCTGTCGTACGGCCGCCCCGGCGTGCCGAACCCGGTGGCCGACCTCGGCGATGCCGAGCTGTGCGACCTCGCCGTGCGCGATGCGTCCCGGCTGCTCGGCGTCGAGCTGCATCCCGCCCAGGTCGCGGGGTTCCTGCGCCGCACGTGGCTGTACCCGCGGTCGCACGCCGCCGCCGGCCAGGCGGCACGGATACGAGCGGTGCGCGATGCCGTCTCCGCCGCCCCGGGTCTGGAGGTCGCCGGCGCCTGGGTCGCGGGAACGGGGCTCGCCTCGGTCATCTCCGATGCGATGGATGCCGCGGCCCGCGCACTCGCCAGCGCATCCTTCAGTCAGCCAAACTGAAGGTTTACTGGGAACTCACACAAAGCAGGTCGACAATGGCTGACGTGCCAGAACGCGTGACTTCCGCCGCATCCACCTCCCCCCGATCGAACGAGCAGCCGCAGGCACCCGTCTACACGCTGTGGGCCGTGTTCACCCGGCCCCGATCCGGGGTGGGCGCCGACGTGCTCGCGACCGCGGCCGCCGATCTCGACCGGGCCGTCGCCGACATCGCCGCGTCGGGCGTCGAAGTCCGCGGCATCTACGACGTGTCGGGCTTCAAGGCCGACACCGACCTGATGTTCTGGCTGCACGGCGACAGCCCCGAGGCCCTGCAGGCCGCGCTGCGCACCCTGCGCCGCGTGCCCGCGATCGCGGCGCTCACCCCGCACACGAACCTCGCCGGCGCGCACCGCGAAGCCGAGTTCAACCGTGAGCACGTCCCGGCGTTCGTCCGCGGCGTCGCGGCCAAGCAGTGGCTCGCGGTCTACCCGTTCGTGCGCAGCAAGGACTGGTACCTGCTGCGCGACGGCGAGCGCAGCCGCATGCTCGCCGAGCACGGCCGGGCCGGCGCCGCCTACAAGGGCGTGCTGACCAACACCGTGGCCGCGTTCTCGCTCGGCGACTACGAGTGGGTGGTGCCCGTCGAAAGCGACGAGCTCACCGACCTCGTCGACATGATGCGCACGCTGCGCTACGTCGACGCGCGCCTGCACGTGATCGAAGAGACCCCGTTCTTCACCGGTCGGCGCATCGGCACGGCCGACGTGGCCGAGGTGCTCGCGTGACCGCCGGCGCATTCGACGCCGTGCTGCTGGCGAGCTTCGGCGGCCCCGAGGGGCAGGACGACGTCATCCCGTTCCTGCGCAACGTCACGCGCGGGCGCGGCGTGCCCGACGAGCGGCTCGAAGAGGTCGCCGTGCACTACCGGCACTTCGGCGGCGTCAGCCCGATCAACGCGCAGAACCGCGCGCTGAAGGCGGCGCTCGAGGCCGAGCTCGCGGCCCGCGGCATCGACCTGCCCGTGCACTGGGGCAACCGCAACTGGGGCCCGCTGTTCGCCGGCGCCGTACGCGACGCGCACGCGGCCGGCCACGACCGTCTGCTGGCCGTGGTCACGAGCGCCTACACGTCGTACTCGGGCGTCGGGCAGTACCGCGAGAACTTCGAGCAGGCACTCGCCGACACCGGGCTCGAGGGCACCGTCACGATCGACCGGCTGCGCGAGTTCTTCGACCACCCCGGCTTCGTGACCCCGTTCGTCGAGGGGCTGCGCGAGGCGGTCGGCCCCGGCACGGCCAACACGCACGTGCTGTTCGTCACGCATTCGATCCCGACCGCGGCGGCCGCGGCATCCGGCCCCCGGTTCGGCGAGGGCGGCGCCTACGTCGCCCAGCACCTCGCGATCGCCGACGTCATCGCGGCCGCGGCGGCGCCCGGCGTGCCCTACTCGCTGTGCTACCAGTCGCGCAGCGGCGACCCGCGCACGCCTTGGCTCGAGCCGGACGTGAACGACGAGATCCGGCGCCTGGCCGCCGTCGGCGTCGAGCGCGTGATCGTCGTGCCGATCGGGTTCGTCAGCGACCACATGGAAGTGCTGTGGGACCTCGACACCGAGGCGGCCGAGACCGCGGCCGGCGCGGGCGTGGACTTCGCGCGCGTGGCCACTCCGGGGGTGCACCCCGCATTCGTCGCAGGCCTCGTCGACCTGATCGAAGAGCGGGTGGATGCCACGCCCGCCGGGCAGCGTCCGCACCTGACCGCGCTCGGCCCGTGGCCCGACCACGCCGCCGTCGGCGGACGGCCGGCGATGGCTTCCGCCCGATGAGCATCGCCCTGCGCGTCGGCACCCGCGGCAGCGCCCTGGCGGTCGCCCAGACCAAGCAGGTCGCACAGAAGCTGGGCGAAGCCCTGGCCGCCTCGGGCGACCCGGTCAGCATCGAGATCGTGCGCATCACGACCCACGGCGACACGTCGCGGGCGTCGCTGTCGAGCCTGGGCGGCACCGGCGTGTTCGCCACCGCCCTGCGCGACGCCCTGCGCGCCGGGGAGTGCGACGTCATCGTCCACTCGTTCAAGGACCTGCCCACCGCGCCGTCACCGGGCCTGGTGATCGGCGCCGTCCCCGCCCGCGAAGACGCGCGCGACATGATCGTCACCCGCGACGGCACCCGGCTCGAGGATCTGCCGGCGGGCTCCCGCGTCGGCACCGGCTCGCCGCGTCGCATCGCCCAGGTGCGGGCGCTGCGCCCCGACCTCGAGGTCGTCGACATCCGCGGCAACGTCGACTCGCGTCTGGCCCGGCTCACCGCCGACGGACCCGACCGCCTCGACGCGCTCGTGCTCGCCGCGGCCGGGCTGGCGCGGCTCGGCCGCACCGACGTCGCCGCCCAGCCCATGCCGCTCGAGGCCTGGCCGTCGGCTCCCGCCCAGGGTGCCCTCGCCGTCGAGGTGCGCGAGGCCGATGCCGCCGGCACCCTGCTGTCCGACGCGCTCGCCCGCGTGGACGATCCCGCCACCGCCGCCGCCGCGGCCGCCGAGCGGGGCGTGCTCGCCGGGCTCGAGGCGGGCTGCTCCGCGCCGCTGGGCGCGACCGCCGCTTTCGATGAGTCCGGCGCCCTGACCCTGGCCGCCGCCGCGTACAGCCTCGACGGCACGCGGCGGGTCGCGGCATCCATCACGATCGACGCGGCGTCCGCGGACCCGGACGCCGCCGCGACCGCCGCCCGCGAAGTCGTCTCGCGCATGCTCGCCGACGGCGCCGCCGATCTCGTCCCCGGAACCACCGGGTCCACCGGGTCCACGCCGGAAGGCACCGCATGAGCTCCCCCGTCATCCGTCCCCGCCGCCTGCGCACCACGCTCGCGATGCGGCGGCTGGTCGCCGAGACCCGCATCCACCCGGCGCAGCTGATCCTGCCCCTGTTCGTGCGCGAAGACATCGCCGAGCCGGCCCCGATCGGGTCCATGCCGGGTGTCGCGCAGCACACGCTCGATTCGCTGAAGGGTGCGGTGCAGGATGCCGCGGCCGCCGGCATCGGCGGTGTCATGCTGTTCGGCATCCCGGCCGCCCGCGACGCGATCGGATCCGGTGCCACGGACGCCGACGGCATCCTCAACCGGGCGACCCGGGTCGCGGTCGCCGAGGCCGGTTCCGCGCTCGTCGTGCAGACCGACCTGTGCCTGGACGAGTTCACCGACCACGGCCACTGCGGCGTGCTCGACGCGCGCGGCGGGGTCGACAACGACGCGACGCTCGAGCGGTACCGCGACATGGCGCTGGCACAGGCCGACGCCGGCTCGCAGCTGCTGGGCCTGTCGGGCATGATGGACGGCCAGGTCGCCGCCGTGCGCGACGCGCTGGATGGCGCGGGCCTCATCGACACGGCGATCCTCGCCTATGCGGCGAAGTACGCCTCGGCGTTCTACGGCCCGTTCCGCGAGGCCGTCGACTCGCAGCTGCAGGGCGACCGGCGCACGTACCAGCAGGATCCGGCCAACCGGATCGAGGGCCTGCGCGAGGCCGCGCTCGACGAGGCCGAGGGCGCCGACGTGCTCATGGTCAAGCCCGCGATGAGCTATCTGGACGTGCTGGCCGACGTCGCGGCGACCGCGCAGGTGCCGGTGTGGGCCTACCAGGTCTCGGGCGAGTACGCGATGATCGAGGCCGCCGCGGCGAACGGCTGGATCGACCGCGAACGGGCCATCCGCGAGAGCGTGACCGGCATCCTGCGTGCCGGCGCCGGCGCCGTGCTGACCTACTGGGCGCTGGAGCTCGCGGCGTGGGAGAGGAACGCGTGAGCAACGAGTCGGCCTTCACCGAGGCATCCACCGTCATCCCCGGAGGCGTGAACTCGCCGGTGCGCGCGTTCCGCTCGGTGGGCGGCGCGCCGCGGTTCCTGGTGTCGGGGCACGGGCCGTACGTCGTCGACGTCGAGGGCCGCGAATACGTCGACCTGGTCTGCTCGTGGGGCCCGCTGCTGCTCGGGCACGCCCACCCGCAGGTGGTGGATGCCGTGCACCAGGCCGTCTCGCGCGGCCTCTCGTTCGGGGCGTCGACGCCCGCCGAGACCGAGCTCGCCGAAGCCGTCATCGCGCGCCTCGCGCCGGTGACCACGCCCCCGGTCGTCGAGCAGGTGCGCCTGGTCTCGACCGGCACCGAGGCGACCATGACGGCGATCCGGCTCGCGCGCGGCGTCACCGGGCGCTCGCTGGTGATCAAGTTCGCCGGGCACTACCACGGCCACTCCGACGGGCTGCTCGCCGATGCCGGCAGCGGCCTGGCGACCCTCGCGCTGCCCGCCTCGGCCGGGGTTCCCGTCGAGATCGCGGCGCAGACGCTCGTGCTGCCCTACAACGACCGCGCGGCCGTCGAGGCGGCGTTTGCCGACTTCGGCCCGCGGATCGCGGCGATCATCGTCGAGGCCGCGTCGGCCAACATGGGCGTGGTCGCGCCCGAGCCGGGCTTCAACGCGTTCCTCGCGCAGACCGCGCACGATCACGGCGCGCTGCTGATCGTCGACGAGGTGCTCACCGGGTTCCGGGTGTCGCCGGCCGGATGGCTGGGCCTGGAGCCCGTGGCCGCCGACATCGTCACGTTCGGCAAGGTCATCGGCGGCGGGATGCCGCTGGCCGCCCTCGGCGCACGGCGCGAGATCATGGAGCACCTGGCGCCTCTGGGTCCGGTGTATCAGGCCGGCACGCTGTCGGGGAACCCGGTCGCGGTGGCCGCGGGCCTGGCGACGCTGCACGCCGCGGATGCCTCCGTCTATGCACGCGTCGACGAGGTGGCGGCGACGATCTCGGCCGCCGTCGACGACGCGCTGTCGTCGGCCGGGGTGGAGCACGTCATCTCGCGCGCGGGGAACCTGTTCAGCATCCAGTTCCAGCGGGAGTTCGCGCACGACTATGCGGGCGTGCAGCGGCAGGCGGCGTTCCGGTACGGCCCGTTCTTCCACGCGATGCTCGACGCCGACGTCTCGCTGCCTCCGAGCGCGTACGAGGCCTGGTTCGTCAGCGCCGCACACGACGACGCGGCGGTGTCGCGCGTGCTCGATGCGCTTCCGGCCGCGGCGCGTGCCGCCGCCGCCCGGCCCTGAGCCGTCGCTGCCGCCCTTCCCCGAGCCGCCACGTTCAGCTCGCGGGACGATCTGCGCTGTGCACCGCGACACGCCGTCCGGTGGCAGCCGGATCGGACGATCTTCCTGCGCTCTGAACACGGTGAGCGCTCGCGGCGACGTCATCGCGCGCCCCCACTACGCTGAGACCATGCAATGCCGGTGAACCGCCCCCGCACCCACTCCGCACAGAGAGGTTCACCCATGTCTTCTGCACCCCTTGCCCTCGCGGGCAGGACCGCGCTGGTCACCGGCGTCTCGCGCCGCCGCGGCATCGGCTACGCCGTCGCCCGCACGCTCGCCGGCCTCGGCGCGAGCGTCGTCATCCACCACTTCCGCCCGCACGACCTCGCCCTGCCGTGGGGCGGCGACGACCTGGATGCGGTCCGCGCGGGTGTGCGGGATGCCACCACCGACGATGCACGGTTCGCCGACGTGAGCGCAGACCTGACCACCGATGACGGCGTCGCCGACACATGGGACGCCGCGGCGGCGCTGACCGGCCGCGTCGACATCCTCGTCTGCAACCACGCGCGCAGCGGCGGGGACGGCGGCATCCTCGACATGACCGCCACGACCCTCGACGCGTTCTGGCAGACCAACACGCGCTCGACGCTGCTGCTCACGTCGCTGTTCGCGCGTGCGCATGCGCCGGTGACGGATGCGGCGGCCCGGCCGGGCGACCGCATCGGCGGCGGCCGCCCGTACCCGGAGCCGACCGGTCGCGTCTTCTGGATGACCTCTGGCCAGCAGCAGGGGCCCATGCGCGGCGAGGTGGCGTACGCGACGAGCAAGGCGGCGCTGGCCGGTGTCACCGCAACCGTCGCCGCCGAGCTGCTCGAGCTCGGGATCGTGCTGAACACGATCAACCCCGGCCCGGTGAACACCGGCTATCTCGATCCCGAGACCACCGACAGGTCGCTCGACGAGATCGAACGCCTGCGCGCCGAGACGCCCTTCGGCCGCTATGGTCGCCCGGACGACCCGGCCGCCCTGATCGGCTGGCTCGCCACCGGCGGCGCCTGGATCGTCGGACAGGTCATCACCAGCGACGGCGGCCTCGGCCTGGGCTGACCGCCCCCGGTCAGCCGGCTGCGGCTGACCGCCCCCGGTCGGCCGACTGCGGCAGGCCGACCGGTGCTCTCCTGTGTTCACAACTCATCTGATCCGCGCTCTGACGCGCCGAAATCGGGCGGATCACCCCACCCGAGGTCCAGATCGGATGAGTTCTGAACGGCGCGTCCGCAACAATCGCTCGTGTCACAGCGTGACGTCGCCGACCAGGTGCACCGCGATGCCGAGCCGATCGAACATCGCGGCCTTGGCGACGAGGGCCCTGTCGGCGGTCTCGGCGTCGGGGGCGTAGACGAGCTGGGCGTGGTTGGCCTTGTGCCGTGCCATGAACTGGTCGCGGCTCTGCCCGTGCAGCACGACGTGCGCGATCGGCCATTCGGGGTTCGTGGCGTCCTTGCGGCGCTGTGTCTCGTCCTCGGGCAGGGTGACGACCGTGCCGCGGAAGATGTCGGCGTGCAGCGCACCGTCGGCGATGTAGACGCGCGAGAGCACGACCTCGCCGGGCTTGGACACCCCGTTGATCGTGGCGCCGCCGGCGGGGAAGAACACGTGCCCCTGGCGCCAGCCGATGGCGTGGTCCCAGCCGCCCAGGTGCGAGGCGGGCACGGACCCCGAGATCTCGTACGTCCAGACGAACCGCCCGTCGAACTCCTCGCCCCAGCGCACGTCGTGCAGCGTGGTGTCGGGGTTCAAGCCCATCGCCGTCCACACCCGGTTCGTGATCAGGGCGTCCACGGCGACGCCCTCGTCGGCCTCGTTGAAGTGCGGGAAGGCGCGACCGGCGTGCAGCTCGCGCTGTCCGTCGCGCGAGAGCACCGGCGGGCGCTCGGTGGAGTTCAGGATGCCCTCGGCCAGGTCGGACGCCGGCACGAGGTCCTTCAGACCCTGCTGGTACTGGATGCCGACCGCGTCCAGGCCGAAGTCGTCGGCGATCCGCAGCGCTGCGATGTACATCTTCAGCTGCCACTGCACCTGGTCACGGGTCAGCTCGGTCGCGGCATCCTCGCCGTATTCGAACGTCATGCCGTGGTCGATCAACCAGTCGTACGCGGCGTCGGCCTCGTCGTCGCCGACCTCGAGCATCTCGGCGTACAGCGCCGACTGGCTCAGCCGCTCCTTGTAGATCCCGGTGCCGTTGAGCAGCTCGTCATCGAAGATGGCGTTGTACATGCCCATGCAGCCCTCGTCGAACACGCCGATGATGGCCTTGTCGGCCAGCAGCTGGTCGCCCAGGGCTTGCCCGAGCTCGACCTCGGGGCTCTCCGGCAGCGCCGGCAGGTCGCGCACGTGCGATGCGTCATGGGTGACGCGGCCCGTCTCGATCCACTCCGCAAGGCCCGTGCGGAACCAGTCGTCGGTGAAGTCGACCGACCAGATGGTCGAGTACGGCTTGCCCATCTTGGTCAGGCCCGCGTTCAGGCCCAGCAGGCCGACCAGGCCCGGCCAGTCCGGCGCGAAGTTCGCCGTCGTCAGGATGGGGCCGCGGTGCGTGCGCAGCCCCGCGAGCACGTGGTGGGAGTACTGCCAGTTCGCGATCGCCACCACCAGCGGCGCGTCTTCGGGGATGTTCTTGAACACCTCCATACCCATCCGCTGGCTGCGGATATAGCCGTGCCCCCGCTCGGGGTCGACCTCGAACGCGCGCACGACGCTCCAGCCGAGCTGCCCGAAGGCGGCCGTCACGGCGGCCTCGGTCGCCGCCTGCACCGGCCAGCCGGCGACGTTGGCCGACTCGCGCAGGTCGCCCGAGGTGATCAGGTACACCGTGTTCGGGGCAGCGACCGGGCGGGCGGCGGGAGTGGGGAGTGTATAGCTCATGGTGTCTCCGTTGGTTGAGTGGTCAGTGTTCGCGGCGCATGCCGGCCAAGGCGCCGCCGCGCTGGTCGGCGGCCAGCTCGTGCACGACGTCCTTCGTCCCCGCGTACAGCCGCAGGTACCGGTCGAACAGGGCGTCGTAGACGGGGGATGCCGCGGGGTCGGGCGCGATGGTCGCCGCGACCGGGTTCCACTCGTCGATGTGGGGCGCGGCGCCCGGAGCGGCGATCGCGGTGGCGGCGAGGAACGCGGCGCCGTAGCTCGCGCCGATCGTCGTCTGCGGCACCTGCTGGGTCAGGCCCGTGGCGTCCGACACGATCTGCAGCCACAGCGCGCCCTGCGTACCGCCGCCCACTGCGACGATGCGCCGGATGTCGGCGCCCGCGGCCCGCATCGTCTCGACGTTGTGACGCACGCCGAGGGCGGTGGCCTCGAGCGCCGCGCGGTACAGGTCGCCGCGGGTGTGGCTGAGGGTCAGACCCGCGACCACCCCGCGAGCGTCGGGGTCGAGGATGGGGGTGCGCTCGCCGGCGAAGTACGGCAGCATCACGAGGCCGCGCGCGCCCGGGCCCGAGGCTTCGGCCTCGGCCAGCAGCGTCGGATAGTCGGCGTCGGCGAGGTCCTTGAGCCACGCGGTGAGCGCGCCCGAGGTGGCCAGGCCGCCGGCGAGGTTGCGGGTGCCTTCGAAGGCGCCGACGGTGGTCCACATCGACGGGGTGCGCAGGGTGCGCTCGCCGGTGGCGATGAGGAACATCGTCGTGCCGTACATGAGCATCAGATCGCCGACCTCGTGCGCGCCGACGCTGACCGCCTCGGTCCACGCGTCGATCGTGCCCGCGATGACCGGGGTGCCGGCGGCGAGCCCCGTGGCCTCGGCCGCCACGTCGGTCACGGTGCCGGCGATCTGCCCCGCCCACAGCAGATGCGGGCGTTCGATGCCGGGCGCATACCGGTCCCACCACGGCTCGTGCCACGCACCGCGCTCGACGTCGTAGAGGGGGCTGGTCTGGCTGGCGGACTGGTGGTCGAGCACGTACGCGCCGGTGAGGCGCCGCGCGAGCCACGACGCGGGCATGAACAGCCGGCGGGCGCGGGCCGCGGCATCCGGCTCCTCGTCGAAGACCCACGCGAGCTTGGGTCCGCCGGCCTGCGACGTGAGCCGCGAGCCGCCGATGCGGGTGATCTCGTCGTCGCCGAGCTCGGCGGTCATCCGGGCGATCTGGTCGCCGGCGCGGGTGTCGACGCCGTACAGGATCGCCGGGCGCACCGGCACGTCGTCGGCGTCGGCCAGCAGCACGCACGGGCCCATGCCGCTGACGCCCACCGCGACGACCTCGGCGTCGGCGCGCTGTGCGAGCAGGTCGCGGGCGAGGGTGACGAACTCGTCCCACCAGACGTCGCCGTCCATCTCGACCCAGCCGGGGTGCGGGCGCTGCACGTCGTGGGCGACGACGGCGGTGGCCAGGATCGCACCGGCCTCGTCGACCAGCACGCCCTTGCTGCTGGACGTGCCGATGTCGACACCGAGCGTGCACCGCATCGTGACCTCCTGGAACGGATCCGCGCCTGTATCCGGATCGCCGATCACGCTACACGAAATCGATTTCATGCACAATGACCCCCACGAACTGGCGCCCGCGTCGCACACCACCTGTCTCGGCGCGACGCACGATCGTAAACCCGGGAACTACGCGCGCGGATGAGCGATGGGTCAGCGCAGAGGCGAGACGGTCGCGGGCTGCAGCTGGTTGCGCAGCACCACCGTGCGGGCCGGCTGCGTGTCACCGCTGATGCGCTCGAGGAGCATCTTCGCCGCCGTGACACCCATGTGCCGGGCGGGAAGCCGCACGATGGTCACGACGCTCGGCGACAGCGTCGTGAACGGCAGCGAGCCGATGACGGCAACGCCCAGTCGCGGCGGAGTCAGCCCGCGCTCGGTGAGGACTTGAATCGCTCCGACACCGATGAGGTTGTTGCCGGCGACGACGGCGTCAGGAGGAACAGGCAGTGCGAGCAGCTCTTCCATGGCTTGACGGCCCCCATTGACCTGGAACGTGGAGTACCGCAGGAGCTCGCCGAGGTCGGCGACACCCTCACGCCCCATCACCGATCGCCAGCCTTGTGCGCGCTCCTGCGCGGTCTCGATGTGCTCGGGGCCCGCGATGAAGGCGATCCGGCGAAAGCCATCCGCCACGAGGCTCTCCGTGGCGGCCTTTCCCGCCGAGCGGTTCGCCATCACGACGCCGTCCACGTCGTAGCCGGTACTCCGGTCGACGGCGACCACAGGCCGCCCGGTGGCGAGGATGTCGTCGAGGTTCGTGTGATCGGCCGCGGCAGCCAGGATGACACCGGCCATGTGCTCGGCGATGGCGATCTGCAGGTACCGCGCCTCCTTGTCGACCTGGGCATCGGAGTTGCAGAGCACGACCGAGTAGCCGGCCTCCTGCGCGACGTCCTCCACACCACGCGCGAGCTCTGTGAAGTACGGGTTCTCGATGTCGGGGATCACGAGGGCGATGACCTCGGACTCCTGCCGGCGCAGCGACCGTGCAGTGCGGTTGGGACTGAACTTCAGCTGGCGCGCCGCATCGCGCACCGCCGTCGTCTTCGCCTCCGAGACGCTCGTCCCATTGAACACGCGCGAAACCGTCGCCGGCGACACCCCCGCCAGCCGCGCCACCTCGTAGATCGTGGCCATGGCCCCCGCCCTGCATAGTCCGCGCCGACGCGGCGCGACTCTCACCATACCCCCATGAAATCGATTCCTACCAGGATGAGAAGTCTGCGCGCGATCGCAGGCTGTCGCGCCGGGCTTCGGTTTCGACAGTCTCCGGCGTTGGGTTTTCCACGATTTGCGGAGATATAGGAAGAATTCCCGGCGCCCGAACGAAATCGGTTTCAGCTTGACGTAGGCTCCCGGCCAAGACCTCGTGCATCTGCGCGCTGATCGGTACAAGGAAGTAACGGAGGACACAGCATGTCAATCAGGACCAAGCGAGCCTGGATCGCCGCCGCGACCTTGGCCGCCGGAGCACTCGCCTTGAGCGCCTGCGCGGGCGGAGCCGCCCCGAACAATGGCGGAGCCGAGTCCGGCGACACCGGCACGATCACGTTCCGGTCGTGGAGCCCGATCCAGCAGACGACCCAGCAGATGGTCACCGCCTTCCAAGACGCCCACCCTGGCACGACGATCAACGCGACGATCTTCAACTACCCGGAGTACCTCGTCGACCTGCAGACCAGGGCGAGCTCCAACACGATGCCGGATATCATCGGCCTGCAGCCCGGGGCGCTGACCCAGCAGTACCGCAGCAATCTGATGCCGCTGAACCAGTGCGCGGAGAAGACCTGGGGCGCGAACTGGAAGGACAAGTTCTACCCGATCGGTCTCGAGCAGGCGCAGTTGGGCAACCCGAAGGGTGATGACGACTACTACGCCCTGCCGCTGCTCGTGCAGACCGTGAACATGTGGGCGAACACCGATCTGTTCTCTTCGGCGAACCAGCAGATCCCGAGGACGTGGGATGAGCTGGCGAGCACTGTGAAGGCGATGAAGGGCGGTTCGTACACGCCATTCCTGCTGCCCGCGAAGGACAGCTGGCTGCGGAATGTCGTCTTCCTTCAGATCGCGAACAACGTCGACCCCGGCTACGTCTACAAGGCGGAGTCCGGCGAGGCGAAGTGGACCGACCCGCAGATCGTGAAGGCGTTCGAGTACTGGCAGAAGCTGTTCACAGACGGCATCGCGCAGAACGGCGCGCTCAGTCTCGACAGCTACCCGAGTGGGGCGAACCAGTTCGAGGCGGGGAAGGCGGCGATGATCCCGCTTGGAGCCTGGTGGATCCAGCAGTCCGACCCCACGAAGGACCAGTCGACGATCCCTCCGCTGTCCAAGGGCATGTCCGGTTACCAGCCCTTTCTGTTCCCGACCATCCCGGGCGGCGCGGCCGAGTCGCAGTACGTCGGCGGCACGGATGTCGCGCTCGGCATTTCGAAGAACGCGAAGAACCCGACTCTCGCGTGCAAGGTGCTCACCGATTGGATCGCCGGCGAGGGCGCACAGAAGCTCGTCAACACGATGAACGACATCCCCGCTGTGCAGGGCGTGAACCCCGAGAAGTTCACGAGCGACAAGCAGAAGCAGATCTGGGACACGTTCGTGAACGACTGGCTGCCGAAAGTGAAGTACTCGCGCTATTTCGAGAGCCCGAAGATCGACACCGCGGTCGGCGATGCGCTGTCGGCCGTGGCCGCCGGCTCGCAGACGCCGGAGCAGGCGGCCGCCGCCGTGCAGAAGATCCAGGACCAGGTCCTCGCCGCCGGCTGATCTGATCACTCAGGAGAGGGCGCCCCGGGCCGCGTACAACCGGGGCGCCCTGAGAGGACCATCCATGACTGCCCTGACCGTGAGAGCCAGACTCACCCGCAACCTTCCCGGACTCGCGTTCCTCGTGCCCGCACTCGCGCTGTTCGCCGTGTTCGTGGTCTACCCGATCGTCTACAACATCCAGGCGAGCACGCTCGACTGGGACGGCGTGAACGCCGGCACCTTCACCGGACTGCAGAACTACGCGCAGCTGTTCCAGGACCCGGTCTTTCTGATCACACTCCGCAACTCCGCGCTGTGGATCGTGCTCACGATCATCCCTCAGTCCCTCATCGGGTTCCTGCTCGCCCTCGCGCTGAACCGCGGCGTGTTCGCCAGCACCGCCTACCGTGCGGTCTTCTTCATCCCCGCGATCTTGTCGCCGGTCGTGGTGGGCATCGTCTGGCAGCGGATCATGGACCCCTCCAGTGGCGTGATCTCGTCGGTCGGCCGCGCCACCGGCATCACATGGCTCACGGGCGACTGGCTCGGCAGCCCGAGCACCGCGATCTTCGCCGTCATCTTCGTCAACGTGTGGATGTGGACCGGCTTCTCGATGCTCTTCTACCTCGCCGGCCTGCAGCTCATCGACGCGAACGTTCTCGAGGCCGCCAAGATCGACGGCGCGAACGGATTCCAAACCACGCTCCGGATCACGTTCCCGCTGCTGAAGTCCACGCATCTGTCCCTTCTGCTCCTGGGCATCATCGGGTCGCTGAAGACCTTCGAGCTCGTCTACGTCCTCACCCAGGGCGGTCCGGCGCACGCATCGGAGATGCTGCCCACGTACGCCTTCGAGCAGGCGTTCCAGCTGCAGAGCGTCGGTTACGCGTCGACCATCAGCGTCGTGCTGATCGTCATCGCCGTCGCCGCGTCGCTGTCCATGGTCCGGGTGTTCGGCGCCGGCTTCATCACGGGAGACGAGAAATGACGACCACACTGACCGAGCGTCTGGTGACCGCCGACGCTGCGAAGCGACAAGGACGGCCACGCGTGCACCACAGCCGCAGGGTCTCGGGTCGCCGCCGTTGGCTCCACTTCGTGCTCATCCCGCTCGGGCTGCTGTGGATGGTGCCCGTGTTCATGGTCATCGGCCTGTCGCTCATGCCGTCGAACAACCCGACGACGACGTTCTTCGGGATGTTCCCCGCGGCGCCTTCGTTCTCGAACTACCTGCTCGTCTGGAAGCAGAACCCGATCCTGCTGCATCTGCTGAACAGCCTGCTCATCACGGTGCCATCGGTCCTGATCGTCGTCGTCGTGGGGGCGATGGCGGCGTTCGCCCTGGCGCGGCTGCGCGTACCCCTGCGCGCCCTGTTCTTCAGCATCCTCATCCTCGGTCTCGTACTGCCGATGTCGGGCATCGTCGTGGCCGTCTTCAAGATCCTGCAGTCGCTGAGCCTGTACAACTCGATCCTCGGGCTTGTACTGGTCTACTCGGCGCTCGGACTGCCGTTCGCGGTGATCATCATCCGCACCGCGTTTCTCGCTATCCCCTATGAGACGTTCGAGGCTGCGGTGATCGACGGAGCGAATGTGTGGCAGATCTTCTGGCGCATCTACCTGCCGCTGGCCCGGCCGGCGATCTCGGTGGTCGTGATCTGGCAGGTCATGATGGCGTGGAACGACTTCCTGCTCCCACTGGTGTCCCTCAGCGACAATGACAAGAAGCCGCTCACCCTTGTTCCGCTGGCCTACCAGGGCGTCTTCCTCAGCCAGCCCGGCGCCTTGTTCGCAGTGCTCGTCCTGATCTCGATCCCGGTCATCCTGGTGTTCCTGTCGATTCAGCGCTATCTGGTCAACGGTCTGGCCGGAGCGATCAAATGAGCCTGGTCGGGATCGATCTGGGGACGAGCGGCGTCCGTGTCGCGGCGTTCACCGACCGCGGAGCATTGATCGCCGAACACTGTGTGCGCACTCCGCTGAACCGGTCCGGCGATTTCGTCGAGACCGATGCGGAGGCGGTGCTGACCGCGGTCTGGGAGGCGATAGCATCCGTCGTCATCTCTCCGGCCGTGCTGAACGACCCGGTCGCGGCGGTGTCGTTCAGCGTCCAGGGTGAGGCGGTTGTCCCCGTCGACGCGCAGGGGAGGGCTCTGGCGCCCGCCCCGGTGAGCATGGACCGTCGGGGGACGCACGCGGCGTCCGTCGTCGACGGCCTCGTGGGCAGTGCCGCGTTCCAGACGATCACGGGGCAACCGCTTCATCCCATGTTCTCGGTCTTCAAGATCGCGGCGGGCGGCGGAGCCTGGAAGCGCGCCGCCGGCTACCGCACTCTGGATGCCTTCGTGGCTGCACGGCTGGGGGCCGCGCCGACAACGGACTACTCGATGGCCGCTCGGACCGGCACATTCGACATCGCGGGCCTCCGCTGGTCCGACACGATCCTCTCGGCCGCGACAGAAGCCGCCGGATTCGCCGTGTCGGCACCGGCTCTGCCCCAGGTGGCCGAACCCGGAACCGTGATCGGCGCGATCGATGCGGAGGCCGCGGCCCGCACCGGCGTCAAGGCGGGCACACCGATCGTCGCGGGGGTACACGATCAGGCTGCCGCCTTCCTCGGCGCCGGCGGCGGCGCCGGCGGCCCGAGCGTGTTCTCACTCGGCTCCAGCGACTGTCTCACGGTTCTGACCGCGCAGCGCCCCGACGTGGACGGCACCGGCTTCGCCTCCTACCCCATAGGCGCGGACTCGTGGATGACGCTCGCCGGCACCGCCGCCGGCGGCTGGGCACTGGAATGGCTCGCCGACCTCGTCCGCGAGCCGGTGTCCGACCTGTTCACGCTTCTCGACGACATCCCCTCTCCACTCCTGGTCCTCCCGTACCTCGCCGGGTCTGGGACCCTCGACAACGATCCGGCCGCCCGAGGAGTGATCGCCGGTCTCACACTGGACACGACGCGCCCGCAACTGGCGCGGGCCTTCCTGGAGGCGACGGGATACGAGCTCGCGAAGATCGCGGCCGCATTCTCTGACCGAGGCATCGAGGTGGGCGACATCCGTGCAGTGGGGACGGGTGCCTCGAACGAGCGTGCGCTCGGGGTGCGGGCCAGTGCCGCGGGACGTCCACTGCGGGCGGTGCCCGGCCAGGCGTCGGCACGCGGTGCGGCGCTGCTGGCGGGCATCGGGGTCGGCGTGTTCTCCGGCTTGGACGACCTCCCCGATGCGTCCCTCGCCGAACCTGTACGACCCGATCCGCAGCACGCGGACTGGTACCGACGACAGCGCGGCCGCTTCGCCGAGCTGTACACCGCGACCACCACGACCATCCATACCCTCGCCAACGACTAGGAGACACCACATGAGCACGTTCGATCTGGCCGCTGCCAAGGAGCAGGTCCTCGAGTACTGCCTGCGCTCGATGCAGTACGGCCTGAACTTCAACACGCAGGGCAACATCAGCGTCCGGGTACCGGATCAGACCGACCGCTTTCTGATCACTCCCACCGATCTCGAATACGACAGGATGACCGCCGACGACATCGTCCTCGTCGACGGGGACTCGAACCTCATCGAGGGTCGCCACGAGCCCAGCTCGGAGGTCACCGTCCACATGGCCGTGTATCGGCGCCGCCCCGATGTCAACGCCATCGTGCACACCGAGCCGGTGTTCGCAAACGTGTGGGGCGTCATCGGCGAACCGATCCTGGGGACGCTCGTCAACATGGTGATCTACACGAAGGGCAACGTCCCGATCATGCCGTTCGCGCTGAGCAACCGCACCGAGTTCGGCGACGCGATGTGCGACGTCATGGGCGATCTGAACGCGGTGGTCTGGGCGAACCACGGCCTGCTGACCGTCGGCGAGAACCTCCGCGACGCATTCAAGACTTCCGTCGCCGTGGAGTCCGCCGCGAAGGTGCAGATCTACTCGCGCATCGCCACGCCGACGCCCATCGTCCTCGAGTTCGAGAAGCTCGGCATCACCACGTCGCTCTGACCGAGGCATCCCGAACATGGCTCTGAAGACCCTCTCCGATGTCCTCGCCCGCGCCGAGTCGGGCGGCTACGCCGTCGGCGCATTCAACGTATCCGACCTCAATCAGGCCGTCGCCGTCCTGCGGGCCGCGCGGCAGGAGAGGTCTCCGGTGATCGTCCAGGCGATCGCCGGTATGCATCCGTACGACGACGAGGGCTGGTGGTGGGATCGGCTCCGCGAGCTGATCGAGAGCTTCCCGGACGTGGATGCCGTGCTGCACCTCGACCATGGCCGCACGTTCGACGACTGCGTCCGCGCCATCGCGCACGGCTTCACGAGCGTCATGATCGATGCGAGCCGTGACCCTGCGACCGACGAGCCCGCGGACTTCGACGCGAACGCCGCGTTGACGAAGAGGGTCGTCGAGCATGCGCATCCGCGGGGCGTCAGTGTGGAGGGCGAACTCGGCACGATCGGCGGCGCCGAGGCGGGCCTGAGCGGCACCGTGGAGGACATCGTCTTCGCCGACCCGGACCTGGCGACCGAGTTCGTCGCCCGCACGGGCGTCGATGCCCTCGCTGTGGCCGTGGGCACGAGCCACGGGTCGGTGAAGTTCACCACCGACGAGCAGGGACAGCGGCTGCGGATCGAGCTCATCGCCGAGATCCACACCCGGATCCCCGACACATTCCTGGTCCTGCACGGCAGCAGCTCCATCCCCGCCGCCAGCGTCCGCACGATCAACGAGCATGGTGGAACCCTCCCTGAGTCGTACGGGATCGACACCTCCCAGAAGCAGCAGGGTGTTGCCTCCGGCATCCGCAAGATCAACCAGGGGACGGACTCGCACCTGGCGTGGACCGCGGCCCTGCGCGCGGCGCTGGACGCCGACCGGGTCACGGTGGAGCCGAGCGCCGCGATCGGCATCACGGTCGATGCGATGACGGATGCCGTCGCGCAACGGATGCGGGAGTTCGGTTCCGCGGGCCGCGTGACCGTCGGGTGAGCGCGGCGGCCCGCCCACGTTGACAGCGGCCGCCGCTCCCGACGAGACTGCAAGCGATGAACCAGCCATCGAGATACCTGCCTGCCGCGGCCCGACGACAGCACATTCTCGCCCTCATCGAACGCCGTGGCTTCGCGAAAGTGACGTTCCTCGCGAACTACTTCGGGATCTCCGAGGTGACCGCGCGTGCAGATCTGGAGGCACTCGCCGAGACGAACGCGATCCAGCGCGTGCACGGCGGCGCGATCTCGGGCCTGGGATCGGCGACGTTGGAGCGCACGTTCGATGTGGCGGCCACCGAGGCAGCCGCGGAGAAGACCCGGATCGGCGCCGCGGCGGCCGCGCTGATCAAACCGCACCAGGTCGTCATGCTCGACGTCGGCACCACCACGACGGCGATCGCGCGCGAGCTGCTGCGGCGCGAGCAGCTGGCAGATGTCACCGTCGTCACGAACGCTTTGAACATCGCGCTCGAGCTCGAGACCGCCTACCCGCGCGTGACCGTCGTCGTCACCGGCGGCACCCTGCGACCGGCGCAGCACTCCCTCGTGGACCCGATGGCTGATGCACTGCTGTCCCGGGTGCGCGCCGACATCGCCTTCATCGGCTGCAACGGGGTCTCGGTGGAGTCGGGGATCAGCAACATGAACTTTCCCGAGGCCGACGTGAAGCGCCGGCTCCTGGCCTCGGCCGCCCGACGTGTGCTCGTCGCGGACAGTTCGAAGATCGGCGTCGTGCGCAGCAGTCGCGTCTGTGCACTCGGCGACGTCGATCTGCTGATCACCGGCGAGGAGTCCGAACCGAAGCAGCTCGACCTGATCCGCGAGAGCGGACTCGAGGTGCTGATCGCCTGACGCCGGACCTGCCCACAGGCGCGTGTCGCCGCGAGGCTAGCGGACGGCGTCCTCGCGCGCGGTGACGGCGATACTCTCCTGCAGTCGATCCCAGAGCGCATCCAGGCGGCCGAGGCTGCCCGAGGAGAGCGGCGGCATCGGCCGACGACATGCACCGCCCGGGACGGCGTACTTGCCGACGAGGTGTTTCGCGGCGCCGAACACCTCTTCACGGATCATGGCGTCGAGGGTCTCGTTGATCCGCACCTGCACGGCCTGCGCACCCGCGACGTCTCCGCCGTCCACGCGGGCGCGCAACGATCGGAACAGCTCGATCTGCAGACCGACGGTGGTGCCGATGGACGCGGCCGCGCCCATCATGCGCGCCGGCAGGTACAGTTCATCGAACCCGTTGATCAGCTGCACGTCCGGGTACCGGGCGACCAGACGCTCAGCGCGGAACAGATTCTGGGACGTGTGCTTGATGCCGATGACCTGCGGCAGCTCGAGCAGGCCGTCGTACCCGCCATCGACGATGTCCCGGCCGGTGAACTGGGGGATGTTGTAGACGATGAACGGAATGTCGACGACGTCGATCACGGCCCGATAGTGCGCAATCACGGCTTCCGTCGAGTACTGGTAGTACAGCGGCGGGATCATCGAGATCGCGGCGACGCCGGAATCCTGCGCGGCGCGCGCCAGCGCGATCGAGTCCCGAGTGGTCATCGCGCCCACATGGGCGATGACCGGCACGCGGCCTGCCGCCGCCCGCACAGCCTCACGGCCGATCGCGATCCGCTCGTCCACCGACAGCAGCATCCCCTCACCGGTGGACCCCCCGACGTACACTCCCTCGACGCCGCGCGCGATGTCGACGTCGACGAGGGTCCCCAGTCGATCGAGGTCGACAGACTCGTCCTCGCGCATGGGGGTGACGGTCGCGACGAAGAGGCGGTCGCCGACGACGCCGTTCACCACGCCGTCCACCCGCCGTCCACGACGAGGTTCGACCCGGTCATGTAACGCGACGCGTCCGACGCGAGGAAGACGAGCGCCCCGTTGTACTCGTCGGCCTGCGCCATGCGGCCGATCGGGATGCGCGCCTCGTAGTTGGCGTGGAACTTCTCGTCCTGGGTATCGCGCCATACCCCAGCCGGGGTCAGGGTGTTGACCCGGATGCCCTCGCGCCCCCAGTAGGTGGCGCAGTACCGGGTCAGGTTGTAGATGCCCGACTTCGCGGCCGAGTATGCGACGGGCTTCACGAACGGCACGCCCGTGTCGATCGCCTTGTACGCGTAGATGTCCTGCACCGGCGATACCATCCCGTAGATCGACCCGACGTTCACGATCGACCCTTCGAGCCCCGCTTCGCGCATCAGCCGGCCCGCGATCTGCGTGACCAGGAATGTGCCCACCAGGTTCGTGTCGACGACCTCGCGGAACACCTCCGCCGGGAACTGCTCGAACGCACCCGACACCTCCGGTGGCGCGCTTGGTTGCGTATCGATGCCCGCATTGTTCACGATGATCGTCGGCACACCCCACGCATCCACCACGCGCTGGAACCCCGCCGCGACGCTCGCCTCGTCAGTGATGTCGAGCTGCACGGCCAGCAGCCGGTCAGGGTCCTCGACGATACCCAGTCGCGCGGCCGGGTCGGCGACGACGTGCCGCGACGTGACCACCACGCGGGCCCCCCGCTGGTGCAGCTCCCGCGCGAACTCTGCGCCGATCTGGCCGAACGCGCCCGTGACCACGGCGATGCGGCCCTCCACCGAGAACAGCTGGTCGCTTCCTCGCTCCATGACGATGATCTCCTCGAGTCTCAGATGGATGTCGGGATGCGGTGCGCGGCGAGGTAGTCGCGGTCGAGCACGAGCCCGTGGCCGGGTGCCGTCGGCGGCAGGTAGTGCCCGTTGCGGGTCTGTCCCGTCGACGCGAAGATGCCGAGGTCTGTCCACGTGCCGCCGTCGGTCATCTCGGCGTACGAGATGTTGGGAACAGCGGCCAGGATGCTGGCGCTGAGCTCCATGACGAAGTGCGGCGTCATCGGCAGATTGCGGGTGCGCGCAGCGGCGGCGATGTCGAGATAGCCGGTGATGCCGCCGACCCGTCCGAGGTCGGCCTGCACGAAGTCGACGGCGCCGCCGTCGAAGTACTGCACGAACTGGTCGACGGTGTACACGTTCTCGCCCAGTCCGATGGGCGTGCGCACCTCGCGGGCGAGGCGCACGTGGCCGGGGATGTCGTCGGCCGGCAGCGGCTCTTCGATCCACAGCAGGTCGAACCGTTCGAAGCGCGAGAAGGCGCGCACGGCCTGCGGGTAGTTCCAGCCCTGGTTCGCGTCGACCGCGATGGGGAACGCGCCGACGGCTTCGCGGATCTTGCTCAGCCGCTCGACGTCCTCTTCGAGGTCGGGCTTGCCCACCTTCACCTTGGCGGCCGCGTAGCCGTCGGCCTTCCACCGGCGGACCTGCTCGACCACCTCTTCGGCCGACAGGTTCAGGTTGATGCCGCTGCCGTAGAGGGGCACTGCATCCCGAACCCGGCCGATGATGTCGATGACATTGACGCCGAGGGACTTGCCGAGCAGATCCCACGCGGCGATGTCGAAGGCCGAGATCGCGTGGGTCGTGACGCCCGCGCCCCCGATGTCGTGCACGTACCGGTAAGCCTTGCTCCAGAGAGCGCGCGGCGAGACGCGCTGGCCGACGAGCGCGGGGGCGATCTCGGCCGCGAGCGCGCCGATCGTGCGTGCGCCCATCCCCGAGGTGTGGCTGAAACCGGTACCGACGAGGCCGTTGTCTGCGCGCAGGTCGACCACGGTGACCTCGATGTCGGTCACCTTGTGGATCTGGTCGCCCCATGGTCCCTGCGGAAGGGGCACGCGAGCGAGTGAGATCTCGATCTCGTCGATCCGTGGGATCTCGGTGGTCGCCTGCGCTGTGCCGGTCTGCGCGTATGTCATTCGTGTTGCCTTTCGCATCGAGTGAAGTGTGAGATGGTCAGCCCTTGACCGCGCCGGCGGCCAAGCCGCCGATGAGCTGCTTCTGCACGAGCATGAAGCCGAGCAGCACGGGCACCGCGGCGATGACGCCGCCCGCGGTGAGCAGGTCCCAGCGCACCTGGTAGTCGCCGATGAACAGCTGCAGCCCGACGGGGATCGTCTGGCTCGCGGTCGTCGAGGTGAACGTCAGGGCGTAGAGGAACTCGTTCCACGAGAAGATGAAGATGTACGTGCCGGCCGCGGTCAGGCCGGGCCGCATGAGCGGCAGGAGGATGTGCCGCACCATCTGGAACTTCGAGCAGCCGTCGACCGTGGCCGCCTCATCGAGTTCGGGCGGCAGGCCGTCGAGGAACCCCTTCAGAAGGTACGTCGCGAACGGGGTCGCGAACGTCGTGTACACGAGAACGAGTCCCACAGGGCTGTCGAGCAGGTGGCCGCTCTTGAGCATCGTCGACAGCGGAATCACCAGCAGCACAGCCGGGAACAGCTGCGCGATCAGCAGCACCGTCAGCAGCGCCGTGCGGCCGCGGAACCGGAACCGTGACAGCGAGATCGCGGCGGCCGACGCCACGATCAGCGAGAAGATCACGGTGCTCAGGGCGGTCACGAGGCTGTTGCGCATGTAGTCGAGGAACGGCGTGGTCTGGAACAGTTCGACATAGCCCTGGATGCTGAGGCTTGAGGGCAGTCTGCTCATCCCGTTCGCGATGAGCTCCTTGCCGGGTGTGAACGAGGTCAGGAGCATGACCAGGTACGGCCCGAGCGTGGCGACCAACCAGCCCACGATCAGGATGTACAGGCCGGTGCGGCCCAGACGCCGCAGGGCGCGGAACCGGCTGCCGGGTGGGCGCACCACCGGGATGTGGACCGTGTGCAGGCCGTCTGTCGTGACGAGCGTGTCGGCGGTCATCGCTTGACCCCCTTCGTCTGCGTGAGGCGCAGGTAGATGACCACGAGCACGGCGAGGACGATCGCCTGGATGACCGCATAGGCGGCTCCGCTGCCCATCTGGCCCTGCTTGTACGCCGTCAGGTAAGACTGCAGCGGGATCGTGGTCGAGGCGATACCCGGCCCGCCGCCGGTGAGCACATAGGCGAGGTCGATGTAGTTGGCGGTCCAGATCAGCCGCAGTACAAGGGTGATCAGCACGGTCGGCAGGATCGACGGAACGACCACGTGCCGGAACACGCCCAGTGCGCCGCACCCGTCGGTGCGCGCCGACTCCTTCAACTCTTCAGGGACGGCCTGCAGGGCTGCGAGCACCATGACGGCGAAGAACGGGATGCCCTGCCACGCGTCGATCGCGATCAGGGTGGGCAACGCCGTGTGCGCGTCCGAGAGCCAGGCGACGGGGTTGCTCATGATCCCGGCCTTCTCGAGCAGCGTGTTGATGAGCCCGCGGTTCGGGTCGAGCAGCCACAGCCAGATCAGGGCGACCAGCACACTGGGCGTCGCCCACGGGATCATCGCAAGACCGCGCACGACGCCGCGGAGCTTGAACCTCTGGTTCAGCAGCAGCGCACCGATCACGCCGAAGACGAGCTGCAGCCCGACTCCGCCCAGCGTCCAGAACAGCGAGTTCGCCACGAACGTGCCGAACTGAGGGTCCTGGAACAGGGCGGTGAAGTTGTCGAAGCCGACGAACCCGACCGTGCCGCCCAGAAGGGTCGTCTTCGTCAGCGACAGCCAGATCGCCCGCAGGAACGGGTAGGCGACGAAGACGAGCAGCAGGATCAGGGTCGGCGAGACGAAGATGAGGATGGTCGGGTCGAACCGGCGCTTCGCACCGGTCCGACCCCCCGCTGTCGCAACAGTCATCGTTACTTCTTCTTCAGCTCCGCCGTGAGCTGCTGCAGCATCTGCGCGCTCGTGATCTGGCCCGAGAACGCCTGCTGGATCGTCGGCGACCACGTCGCGTTGATGACCGATGTGGTACCCGGCAGCTGCGGCCAGCTCTTGGCGGTCTTGGCCGCTGTGATGGCCACCTGGTAGGCGGGGTCCTTCTTGAACGCCTCGTTGTCGGCGACCGCGGTGGTCACCGGCAGCTGCCCCTGCGGGGAGGTGCTCATCTTGAGCATCGGAGCGTCACCGAGCAGGAACGTCTCCCATTGCCAGGCGAGCTCCTGCTTCTGCGAGGCCTGGAAGATCACATTGCCGCTCATGGACTGCACGGTCGACGGCTTCGACGGGTCGGCGGCGGGAACCGGGATCACCCCGACGTTGTCGCCGAACTGCGCGCGGACTGCGGCGAGCGAGCCGATGTGGTGGATCATCGTCGCCGTGGTGCCCGACAGGAAGTTGCTCTGCACCTGAGAGAACGATGCCGTCTCGGATCCGGGAGGAGCGTACTTGGCCAGGTTGAGGTACTTCTGGTTGACAGTCTCGGCCGGCGCCTGATCGAGCACGACGTCACCGGACGCGTTGACGAACTGGGCGCCGCCGGCCAGCATCCACGCCGCCCACTGGTCCTGCCCCCCGGCTCCGCCGCGCACGTCCATCGCGTAGTGGCCCTTGCCGGTGAGTTTGGGAGCGTCGGCGAGCATCTCGTCCTGCGTCGCGGGCGGTTGCAGCCCTGCGCCCTTGAACAGCTTCTTGTTGTAGTACATGTACAGCGCCGTGTTCTGATGCGGCATCATGTAGATCTCGTCGCTGCCGGGCACCTTGCCGGCGTTCCACGCGCTGGACTCGACCTCGGACTTGTCCTTCCACGAGTCGATGCGCTTGCTGAGCGGGGCGAGCACGCCGGCTTCGACGAACTGACCGATCCACGAGTCCTTCATGCGCGCGGCGTCGGGTCCGTTGCCGCTGCTGAGCGCGGTGGAGAGCTTGTCGAGGTACTGCGCGGCGGGGACGACCTGCAGCTTGACCTTGCCGTGGCCGCTCTGGGCGTTGAACTCGTCGGCGAGCTGCTGCCACGTGGTGTCGGTGGCGTTGTCCTGCCACAGCCAGTACGTGAGCGTCTGGCCCTTCGTCGAGCCGCCGTCGTTCGAGCCGCCGCTGCCGCTGCTGCCGCTGCAGCCGGCGAGGAGAAGAGCGGATGCCGCGAGGGTGCCGACGGCGACGACCGAGACGCGGCCGATGCGATGCTTCATTGCAGTGCCTTTCGAGGTGAGGTTTCTCAGGTGGTTCGGGTGGAGTGATCGGATGACGGGGCGGCGCGCTGCTGGTCGCGCGACGCCGTGAGACGGGCGCGCACGTCGAAGAAGTGCACATTGAGTTCATGGATCGCCAGCGGCGTGTCGCCGGCCTCGAGGGCCTCGACGATCGTGGCGTGATTGTGTGCCGATGCCGGCAGGTCGCTGCCGACCTGCAGCTGCTCGGACGACTCGTCGAACATGTGCCAGAAGGCGGCGATCAGGCCGTGGAAGGTGTCGTTCGGCACGTGGGTGTAGAGCAACTGGTGGAACGCGGCGTCTTCGTGGATGAACGGCAGCCCGCGGGCGGCCTTCGATTCCATCCGATCGGTGAGGCGGCGAAGCTCGCGCAGGGTCGCAGGCGACATGTTCGCGACGGCGGTGGGGAAGAACGCGGCCTCGAGCACGCGGCGCACGTCGAGCATCTCGAGCATGAGGTCGATCGAGGGCTCCATGAACCTCGTCAGCGCCTCGACGACCGACTGCATGCTGAACTCGCCGAGAACGCGCCGCGATCCCTGTTTCGAGACGACCAGTCCGAGAGCCTGCAGAGCGGCGAGCCCCTCGCGCAACGCAGGCCGACTGACCGACAGGTCGCGGGTGAGCTCGTGCTCCGGGGGAAGCGGTTCACCGGGAAGCAGCTCCAACTCGCGGAAGTGCTGGAACAACCGCATCTCGAGTTCGACGGGCATCACTGACCTCGGCTTGTCTGACAATCGGGTGGGGCCGGTAACGTTCCGGCGACCTCGATCGTACGAACCTGCGCAGTACGGCTGCCAGTTTTGGCCGTCAATCACCGAAGATTGTCTGACAAGCAGCGGGATCTCGTCGCGCGGAACTCAGCGCGACACCTGCAAGCGGGCGCACAGCCCCGCGACGAACACGTCGACCCCGAACGCGAACGCACCGGCCGCATCGTCGACCGCATCGGGCGCGACCACGCCGAGGCTGTCGAACTGCAGCCGCTGCTGCTCGTGCGAGACGTGTCCGAGCACGAAGTGCAGCAGTGCGGTCGCACCCCGGCGGGTGGTGTCGGCGTCGAACCCGCCGCCCGCGATCGCCTCGGCCAGCCGGTCTCGCGCGGCCTCGGCGCCGAGTCCCATGCTGAGGGTGCTCGCGACGACCTCGGCGCCGTCGCGGTAGGCGAGCAGACCGTCGCGGAGTGCGTCCGCTGCGCGTCGCACGTCCCGCGTCCAGTCCTCGGATGCCGCAGCCGCCGGTCGTGCGGTCACGATTCGGTCGGCGAGCTCGGCGAGGATCGTCTGCTTGTTGGGGAAGTGGTGGTACAGCGCGCTGGGCTGCACGTCGAGTGCCGCGGCCAGGCGTCGCATCGTCAGATCGGGCAGGCCGACATCGTCCAGCAGTGCGAGCGCCGCGCGGGCCACGTCGTCGCGCGAATGACGTCGCGGGTTGTCGATCGGGGCCACTCCGCCACTATAGTGAACACCGTTCAGGTGAACAATGTTCAGGTAGAGGCATCCCCATGACAGACATCCCCACCTCCGCACGCGCAGCCGTCCCCGCGCGACGCCGGCTCGATGCGACAGACATCGCCCGCGTCGCCGTGTTCGCCGGGATCATCGCGGTGCTCGGTCTGCCCGGCGCGGTCACGATCTTCGGTGCGGTGCCGATCACCGCGCAGACGCTCGGCGTGATGCTCGCCGGCGCGATCCTCGGTCCATGGCTCGGCGCGCTGTCGATGACGGCGTTCCTGGGCCTGGTGGCGATCGGCCTGCCGCTGCTCAGCGGCGGACGCGGCGGCCTCGGCGTGTTCGTCGGCCCGTCGGCGGGGTACCTCATCGGGTTCGTGGTCGGCGCGCTCGTGATCGGGCTGATCGTGCACGCCGGATCGCGCAAGCCCACGCTGTGGCGCACGTCCGCGGGTGTCGCGGTCGGCGGGATCGTGGTCGTGTACGCCTTCGGCATCCCGCTGCAGGCGCTGATCACGCGGCTGCCGCTGCCCGAGACGTTCCTCACGAGCCTGGTGTTCCTGCCCGGCGACATCATCAAGGCGGTGCTGGCCACCGCGATCACGCTGACGCTCGTGCGCGCGTACCCGCGCGCGTTCCGCCGCACGTGGGCGTGACCCGGTCGCACTCGTGATCAGCCTGCAGGACGTCACGGTGCGCCTCGGCGACGTCGAGGCGCTGCGCGAGGTCACGCTCGAGCTCGACGCCCGCACGATCGCCGTGATCGGCGAGAACGGCTCGGGCAAGTCCACGTTCGCGCGGCTGCTCGCCGGCCTCGTGCCCGCCGCCGCCGGCGCCGTGGCTGTTCTCGGCCTCGACCCCGCACGCGACCTCGACGAGCTGCGCCGCCGGGTCGCCGTCGTGTTCAGCAATCCGGACGCTCAGATCGTCATGCCCACCGTCGCCGAGGACGTCGCCTTCTCGCTGCGCCCGCAGCGGCGGGCACGCCCCCGGCGCGCGGAGGCGAAGGGGGCGAAGGATGCCGCGGCCGTTGCCGCGCGCGTCGCCGCGGCCCTCGACCGGTTCGGGCTCACCGCCCTGGCCGAGCGTCCGTCGCACGACCTGTCCGGGGGTCAGAAGCAGCTGCTGGCCCTCGCCGGGGCGTTCGTCCGGCGGCCCGACCTCGTCATCGCCGACGAGCCGACGGCATACCTCGACGCGCGCAATGCGCGGCGCATCGCCGACCACCTCTTCGAGGACGCGGGCCACCGGCTGGTGCTCGCCACGCACGACCTCGGCCTCGCACGCCGGTGCGAGGCGGCTGTGCTGTTCGACGGCGGCCGGGTGCGCGCGACCGGCGCGCCCGGCGAGGTCGTCGCCGAGTACGAGGCGAGCCTGCGATGCTGACCCTGTACCGGCCGGGTGCCGGCATCCTGCATCGCCTGCCGGCCGGTCCGAAGCTCGTCGGCATCGCGATCCTGGTGCTGGCCGTGTCACTGCTGCCGTCGACCCTGTGGGCGGCGGGCGCGGCGCTCGCGGTCGTGGTCGTCGTGTTCGCTGCCGCCGGTCTCGGTGACGGGATGCTGGGGCTGCGCGTGCTCGGATCGCAGGCGTGGGCGCTGCGCTGGGTCGCCGTGCTGATGCTCGCGGGCCAGCTGGTCTTCCTCGGCCCGGTGCCGGCGACGATCAACACCGGGCGCGTCGTCGCGGCGCTGCTGCTGGCGGGGCTGCTGGCGCTCACCACGCGCGTGACCGACCTGCTGGACGCGATCGAACGCGGGCTCACGCCGCTGGCGCTCGTGCGGCTGGACCCCGCGCGGATCGCCCTCACACTCACGATCGCGCTGAGCACGCTGCCGGTCATGGGACGCATCGCCCGCGACGTGCGCGAGGCCCAGCGGGCGCGGGGCGCTCGCCCGAGGCTGCGCCGCTTCGCCGTGCCCTACCTGGTCATGTCGCTCAAGCACGCCGACGAGCTCGGCGAGGCCCTGGCCGCCCGCGGCGTTCGATAGCCGCAGCTCAGCGCTCGTTGCCGCGACGGTAGTCGCCGGTCACGCCGCTACAGGCCGAGCTCGGTCAGCCCGGCGTGCCCTTCGGGGCGCGGACCCGGAGCATCCCACCGGTACATCCTGTCGCCTTCGGCGATCTGCAGGTCGTTGATGCTCGCGTGCCGGAACAGGCAGCGGCCGTTCTCGTCGAACTCCCACTGCTCGTTGCCGTACGAGCGATACCAGAGGCCGTCCTTGCCCATCGACTCCGAGGCGAAGCGCACCGCGATGCGATTGCCGCCGTACGCCCACATCTCCTTGATCAGTCGGTAGTCGCGCTCCCGGTCCCACTTCTGCGTGAGGAACGCGACGATCTCGTCGTGCCCGCGCACCCACGTCGTGCGGTTGCGCCAGCGGCTGTCGGGGGCGTACGCGGCCGCGACCCGCTCCGGGTCGCGGGTGTTCCACAGATCCTCCGCCGCGCGCACCTTCGCCACGGCATCCGATTCGCTGAACGGTGGGACGATCGGCGTGCCTGCCATCGTCATCTCCTTCGTCGACGGCTGCGCGCGTCCGCGGCCGCGTCGATGCGGCCACTCGTCAGCGCGCGACAGCCCTACGGCCAGGGTAGGCCCGGGATCGTCGGCGGGGGCGCGAGAGGGATGCCGGGGCTCAGACCTCGTCGTCGGGGTGGCGCGGGCGCCACAAGACGATGTCGGTCGATCGACGCACGCGGCGCCCGTGCCGCAGGGTCACGACAGACCCGGTCGCCCCGGCGGCGAACACGCGCGCGCCGGGGCGGTTCTCGACCTCGACGCGCACGCGCGCCTCGAGCGTCTGGACGCGCACGTGCAGTTCGCGCACGCGCTCCTCGAGCTCGAGGATGCGCACGATCGCGGGCAGGCTCATCCCGTCCGCCGACATCCGCGCGACCTCGCGCAGCTGCTGGACGTGGCGGATCGAGTACCGGCGCGATCCGCCCTGCGTCCGTGCCGGCACGACCAGACCGATCCGGTCGTACTGGCGCAGGGTCTGAGGGTGCATTCCGGACAGTTCGGCGGCCGCGGCGATCGCGAAGACAGGGGCGTCCTCGTCGATCTCGCGCTCAGGCTCGCGCTGCGGCATCCGGAATCACCTCCCTCTCCTTCTCAACTATGCGGTCACGCGCGGGACTTGGTCATGAGGTCCGCCCGCGGGTTCTCTTTCGGCTCGACCTCGGCGAAGTGCTCGAGGGCGGCGCGGGCGGCATCGTCGAGGTGCGCGGGCACGGCCACCTGCACCTCGGCGAGCAGGTCGCCGGTGCCCTTCTTGCTCTCCACGCCGCGGCCCTTCACGCGCAGCACGCGTCCCGACGGCGTGCCGGGTGCGACGCGCAGCCGCACCGGGTCGCCGCCCAGGGTCGGCACCTCGATCGTGGCGCCCAGCGTCGCCTCGGTGAAGGTCACCGGCACGGTCAGACGCAGGTTCAGCCCGTCGCGGGTGAAGACGGGATGCGGCCGCACGGTCACGGTCACGACGATGTCGCCGTTCTCGCCGCCGTCCGGCGACGGGCGGCCGCGGCCGCGCAGGCGGATCTTCTGGCCGTCGGCGACCCCCGCGGGGATCTTGACCTTGAACGGCTTGCCGTCCTCGCCGGCCAGCGAGATCGTCTCACCCTTGACCGCGGTCGTGAACTCCAGCGTCGTGTGGGCCGTGACATCCGCCCCGCGCTGCGGTCCGCCGAAGCCGCGGTAGCCCCCGGTCGGCTCGCCGAAGCGTCCCGACCCGAACCCGCCGGGCTGCTGGCCGAACATCGAGAAGATGTCCTCGAAGTTGCCGGCGGTCTGGTAGCGACCGCCGCGGCCCTGCCCGAACGCGCTGAACACGTCCTCGAACCCGCCGGCGCCCTGGCCGCCCGCCGTGAAGCGGGCGCCCGAGCCCATCGCGCGGATCTGGTCGTACTCGGCGCGCTGCTCCTTGTCGCTCAGCACGGCGTACGCCTCGCTGATCTCCTTGAACTTCGCCTCGGCGGCGGCATCCCCCGGGTTCGAGTCCGGGTGGTACTTGCGCGCGAGCTTGCGGTACGTCTTCTTCAGGTCGGCGTCGTCGACGTCCTTCGACACCCCGAGGGTCTTGTAGAAGTCCTTGTCGAACCAGTCCTGACTGGCCATCGGTCCTCCCGGCTATTCCGCCGGGACGGCGACGACGACCTTCGCGGGGCGCAGCTCGACGTCACCGAGCCGGTAGCCGACCTCGACCACCTCGAGCACCGTCGCCTCGGCCACACCGGGGGTCGGCTGCTGGAAGACCGCCTCGTGCTGCTGCGGATCGAACACCTCGCCCGCCGTGCCGTACGCGACCACGCCGAGGCGCTCGACGACACCGCGGATCTTGTCGGCGATCACGGCGAAGGCGCTGCCCTCTTCGAGGTCGCCGTGCTTGGCGGCCCGATCGAGGTCGTCGAGCACGGGGAGCATGCCCTTGGCCGCCTCGCCCTTGGCCCGGTCGATCTCGACGCTGCGCTGCTCCTCGGTGCGCCGACGGTAGTTCGCGTACTCCGCCTGCAGGCGCTTGAGGTCGTTCAGCAGCGTCGACTCGAGGTCGGCCAGCTTCGCGTCCTCGGCCGCGGCATCGGGGTTCTGGGCAGTGCCCAGGATGTCGTCGACCGTCAGTTCATCATCGGTCCCGCCCTGCGCGTCGGGGCCGGAGGACTGCTCCTCCGACCCCTCGCCACCAGGACGGACCTCGTCGTCTTCGAAGTCCTTGCCGGTCATGTCCTACTTCTTCTCGTCCTCGTCGTCGACGACCTCGGCGTCCACCACGTCCTCTTCGGGGTTCGGCACCTCGCCGTTGCCCGGGTCGGCCACGTTCGGGTCGCCCTGGGCGCCCTCGGCCTGCGCGGCCTGGTAGATCGCCTCACCGAGCTTCTGCTGCGACTGGTTCAGCGTGTCGTACGCGGCCTTGACCGCGTCGTCGTCATCGCCGGCCAGTGCCGTCTTCAGCGCGTCGACGTCGGCCTGCACGCTCTCCTTGACGTCGACCGGCAGCTTGTCCTCGTTGTCCTTGATCAGCTTCTCGATCGAGTACGACAGGGTCTCGGCCTGGTTGCGGGTCTCGGCGGACTCGCGGCGCTTCTTGTCTTCGGCGGCGTGCTCCTCGGCCTCGCGCACCATGCGCTCGATGTCCTCCTTGGGCAGCGACGAGCCGCCGGTGATGGTCATCGACTGCTCCTTGCCGGTGCCCTTGTCCTTCGCCGACACGTGCACGATGCCGTTCGCGTCGATGTCGAAGGTGACCTCGACCTGCGGGATGCCGCGGGGCGCGGGGGCGATGCCGGTCAGCTCGAACGTGCCCAGCGGCTTGTTGTCGCGGGTGAACTCGCGCTCGCCCTGGAAGACCTGGATCGCGACCGACGGCTGGTTGTCGTCGGCGGTCGTGAAGGTCTCGCTGCGCTTGGTCGGGATGGCCGTGTTGCGCTCGATGAGCTTGGTCATGATCCCGCCCTTGGTCTCGATGCCCAGGCTCAGCGGGGTCACGTCGATCAGCAGGACGTCCTTGCGCTCGCCCTTGAGGACGCCGGCCTGCAGGGCGGCGCCGACGGCGACGACCTCGTCCGGGTTCACGCCCTTGTTGGGCTCCTTCGAGGTCTCGCTCTTGACCAGGTCGCTCACGGCGGGCATGCGGGTCGAACCGCCCACGAGCACGACGTGGTCGATGTCGCCGACCTTGATGCCGGCCTCGCGGATGACGTCGGCGAACGGCTTCTTGGTGCGGTCGAGCAGGTCCTTGGTGAGGTCCTCGAACTTGGCGCGGCTCAGCGTCTCCTGCAGGTTCGCCGGACCCGACTCGGTCAGCGACAGGTACGGCAGCGAGATCGAGGTCGAGGTCGAGCTCGACAGCTCCTTCTTCGCCTGCTCCGCGGCCTCCTTCAGGCGCTGCAGCGCGATCTTGTCACCCGACACGTCGACGCCGGTGGTGTCCTTGAACTGCTTGATCAGCCAGTCCACGACGCGCTGGTCCCAGTCGTCGCCGCCGAGGCGGTTGTCGCCGGCGGTGGCGCGCACCTGGATCGTGGAGAAGTCGTCGTCCTTGCCCACCTCGAGCAGGGACACGTCGAACGTGCCGCCACCGAGGTCGAAGACGAGGATCAGCTCGTCCTCCTTGCCCTTGTCGAGGCCGTAGGCCAGGGCCGCCGCGGTCGGCTCGTTGATGATGCGCAGCACGTTCAGGCCCGCGATCTCGCCGGCCTCCTTGGTGGCCTGGCGCTCGGAGTCGTTGAAGTACGCGGGCACCGTGATGACGGCATCCGTCACCGCGTCGCCCAGGTACTGCTCGGCGTCGCGCTTGAGCTTCTGCAGGATGCGCGCCGAGATCTCCTGCGGCGTGTACTGCTTGCCGTCGATGTCCTGGGTCTTCCAGTCGGTGCCCATGTGACGCTTGACGGAGGTGATGGTGCGGTCGACGTTCGTGACGGCCTGGCGCTTGGCGGTCTCGCCGACCAGCACCTCGCCGTCCTTCGTGAACGCGACGACCGACGGCGTGGTGCGGAAGCCCTCGGCATTCGCGATGACCTTCGGCTCGCCGCCCTCGAGGACGGAGACGACCGAGTTGGTCGTCCCGAGGTCGATACCCACTGCACGTGCCATGTGTTTCTCTTTCTGTCCGGGGGTCGTGACGGATGCCGCGGCCCGGTGTACGTGTGAAGTCCTGGACGGCCCGCAATTCCGGTGTAACCGGGATCTTGAGCCGTGATGACTCAAGTGTACGGCGATCGATTCGACGTGTCAACAAACTTGATACGCGGTCACTCAACTTTAAGACAGGCGGCGGGAGTGGCATCCACTCGCGCGCTCCAATACGGTGAGAGCGTGACCGGCACCGACGCCCCCGATCCGCGCTTCTCGAACGCCGCCTTCCAGGCCGCACCGGCCGCCGCGCCCGTGCCGCGTCGCCGCGTGTTCGCCTGGGCGCTGTGGGACTGGGGCTCGGCCGCCTTCAACGCCGTCGCGACGACGTTCGTGTTCACGGTGTACCTGACCAGCGCGTCGTTCGGCGACAAGACGGCCGCCTCGCAGGCGCTCTCGCTCGCCCTCACGATCGCGGGGCTGGTGGTGCTGCTGATCGCACCGGTCACCGGTCAGCGGACGGATGCCTCAGCCCACCGCAAGCTGTGGCTCGCGCTGAACACCGCCGTGGTCGTCGTCATGCTCGCCCTGATGGTCTTCGTGCGCGCCGATCCGGCGTTCCTGTGGTTCGGCCTCGCGCTGCTGGGGGTCGGCACGATCTTCTTCGAGCTGGCCGGCGTGAACTACAACGCGATGCTGGCGCAGGTGTCGACGGCGAAGTCCGTCGGCAAGGTCTCGGGCTTCGGCTGGGGCATGGGGTACCTGGGCGGCATCGTGCTGCTGCTGATCGTGTACTTCGGCTTCATCCACCCGAAGGTGGGGCTGTTCGGCGTCACGAGCGCCGACGGCATGGACGTGCGCATCTCGATGCTCGTCGCCGCCGCATGGTTCGCGGTGTTCGCGATCCCGGTGCTGATCGCGGTCCCCGAGAACAAGGCGGCGCCGGGCCGGACGCGGGTGGGCGTGTTCCGCTCGTACGGCATCCTGTTCCGCGACATCGCCCGGCTGTGGCGCGACAGCCGGCACACGGTGTACTTCCTGCTCGCCTCGGCCATCTTCCGCGACGGGCTCACCGGCGTGTTCACGTTCGGCGGGGTGCTCGCCGCAGGGACGTTCGGCTTCAGCGCCGGCGAGGTGATCATCTTCGCGATCGCGGCGAACGTCGTGGCCGGCATCGCGACGATCTCCAGCGGCGCGTTCGACGACCGCTTCGGCCCCAAGCCGCTCATCGTCGTGTCGCTGATCGGGCTCGTGGTCAGCGGCACCCTCGTGTTCGTCCTGCACGACGGCGGCCAGACCATGTTCTGGATCTTCGGCCTGATCCTCTGCCTGTTCGTGGGACCCGCCCAGTCCGCATCGCGCACCTTCCTCGCGCGACTGATCCCGCCCGGGCGGGAGGGCGAGGTCTTCGGCCTGTACGCCACGACCGGCCGCGCCGCCGTGTTCATCGCACCGGCCATGTTCGGCGTGTTCGTCACGATCGGCGGCGTGCAGTACTGGGGCATCCTCGGGATCGTCCTCGTCCTGCTGGTCGGCCTGATCCTGCTGCTGCCGGTCAAGTCCCGCCAGGAGCAGCTGCACGCCCACCCCGGCTCGTAGCCGCGCTGTGGCTTCGCCCCGGGCATCGCTCCGAACCGCGCGGCTCCCCCCTCCGGACCACACGGCTCCCCGTCCGAACCGCGCGACACCCTTCCGAACCACACGAATCCATAGGGATTCGGCGAATCAATACGTCATGGCATATGGACTCGCCGAATCCCTATGGACTGGGTAGGCGAGTCCGTCCATAGGGGCGAGCTCGATCCATAGGGGGCGAGTCCGTCCACAGGGGGCGAGTCCGTCCATAGGGGGCGAGCGTCCCGCGGATCAGCGGGGCCAGCCGTCGGCGAGCTTCGCGAGCAGCCGCGCGAGCTCTTTGCGTTCGGCGTCGGTGAAGTCCGCGAGGGCGCGTTCGATCGCCTCGCGCCGGTCGCCGCGGAAGCGGCTGAGGATCGCCCGCCCGTCGTCGGTCAGCACGATGCGGGTGCGCCGAGCGTCGTCGGGGTCCGCCTCGCGCCGCACAAGGCCGAACTCGACGCACTGCTGCACGAGCCGCGATGCGCGCGGCTGGTCGACGCCGATGGTCTCGGCGAGTTCGCTGACCGACAGGGGAGTGGATGCCGCGGCCAACGCAGCGAGCAGCCGCAGCCGCGCCGGACCGGCGAAGCGCCCGTGTCCCGCGGCCCACGGTGGCACGGGGCGGCCAGAGTGCGGTCCGTGTCCATGTCCGCCGTGCACATGCGGATCGTCCGGCATGCCGTGGGCGCCCATGCCGCCGTGCCCGTGCGGTTGTCCGCCCCGATGCGCGAAGGGATCGCCGGCGCCGAAGGGCCCGCCGTGCGTCCAAGGCCCGTCGCTGCCCGGCCGCGGGCCCCGGCCGGGACGCAGGCGGGCGAGCGCCGCGGCGATGGCGTCGACGGCGTCGGAGTCGGAGTCGCTGGTCACGGCATCCAATTTACATGTGACTTGACATGCAACGGAAGTGCATGTCACACTACATATACATGCCACATGACATGGACTTCTTCGGAAGGCTACGAAAGGAGTTCGCATGAACACCGATGACATCACCCCCGACGAGCCCGATGAGGGCGCGTCGACCCCGACCGATCGCCGCCCGCTGGGCGCGTGGATGCGCCTGGTCGACGCACTGATCACCCGCGAGTTCGCCGCCGCCTTCGAGGGCGAGGAGGTCTCGCGCCGCGATTGGATGCTGCTCGGCGCGATCGCGGGCACGGTCGACGCGCCGTGGATCACCGAGAAGCTCGCCCGAGGCGGCAAGCGCCTGCACCATCTGATCGAGCTCGGCTGGGTCGACCAGGATGCCGAGGGCGCCTGGATCCTGACGGACGAAGGGCGGGCCGCCCAGGAGCGCCTCGCCGAGAAGGTCGCCGCCGTGCGCTCGAAGGTCGCCGGCACGGTCTCGCCCGACGAGTTCGCAGCGCTGACCGCCTCACTCGAGAAGATCGCACGGGGGCTCGGCTGGGACGAGTCGCAGCCGAAGCCGCGTCGACCCCGGGCCTTCGGCCGCGACCGGTTCGGAGGACGGCACGGCTTCGTGCCCGGCTTCGGGCCGCACGGGTTCGGACACCAGGGGTTCGGGGCGCCCGGCGTCGGGCCGCACGGGTTCGGGCCGCACGGGTTCGGACACCAGGGGTTCGGGCCGCACGGTTTCGGGCCGCATGGGTTGGGGCCGCACGGTTTCGGCCGTCACGAGTGCATGCACGGCGAGTTCGGGCACGGTCACCACGGGCACGGCGCGGGCGCGCACGGCAAGAGCGGCCACCGCCGCGCCGAGCGCGCCTACGAGCGGGGCTTCACGGCCGGCTTCGCGGCCGCGGAGCGCGGCGCCGACAGCGCCGACACCGGCTCATCCGAGCCCACCGCCTGATCCGTCGCACACAGCGGGGCCGAGCGCACGCGCTGCGCCCGGCCCCTCTCGCTTGGTCGCCAAGGCAGAACTCGGTTCATAACTCATCCAATCCGCCACCGCAGAGCCCGAAACACGCCGCTATCGCCCCGCCGAGCGCCGGATCGACGGAGTTCTGAACATCGCCGAACTCGAGAGCCCACCGAGCTGACCCCTGGTCATCGAACACGGGGAACACCCGCCCCACCGACGCAGGAACGACAGATGGTGCGTCGCACGACGGCCGTACCGACAGCCGGTCGACCGTCGCGGCGTGCGCCCGCTCAGCCCCCGAGCGACCCCGCGTCGCTGGCTCCGACATCCGTCACATGGAAGTTGCGGAACGAACGGGATGCCGTGGGTCCGCGCTGTCCCTGATACCGATTGCCGTACGCCCCGGCGCCGTACGGCGTCTCGGCGGCCGACGAGAGCTGGAAGAAGCAGAGCTGGCCGATCTTCATGCCCGGCCACAGCTTGATCGGCAGGGTCGCGACGTTCGACAGCTCGAGCGTGACGTGGCCCGAGAAGCCCGGGTCGATGAACCCGGCCGTGGAGTGCGTGAGCAGCCCGAGCCGACCGAGCGACGACTTGCCCTCGAGGCGCGCCGCGATGTCGTCCGGCAGCGAGACCTGCTCGAACGTCGACCCGAGGGCGAACTCCCCCGGGTGCAGCACGAACGGCTCGTCGGGCGCGACCTCGATGAGGTGCGTGAGGTCGGGCTGATCGTCGGCCGGATCGATGAAGGGGTACTTGTGGTTGTCGAACAGCCGGAAGTACCGGTCCAGGCGCACATCCACGCTCGACGGCTGGACCATCTCGGGGTCCCACGGGGCGAGGCCGATGCGCGCATCGGCGATCTGACGGCGGATATCGCGGTCGCTGAGCAGCACGAGGCCAGCCTACCCGCGGGTCCGCCGGCGCCCTCGCCGTGTTGCCGTGTGCAGCGCGCTGCGCCCGGTCGGTCCGCCCCCGGGCACCGCGCGAGAGCCTGTTATGCTAGCGGGGCGCGTTCGCGCGCACGGGGCTGTAGTTCAATGGCAGAACTTCTGCTTCCCAAGCAGACAGCGCGGGTTCGATTCCCGTCAGCCCCTCCACCAGGCTCAGCCGCGCCGACGGCGATGCGCCCGCCATTCGCGTCCCGGCGACCCAGCCTCTGTGCCCGACGCACCCGGCACTCCTCCGCTAGCACGATGGCTCTGGGCGAGCAATCCCCGTGCGCTCGGCGCGCCGTGCCCATAGCGTCGGTTCGTGGAGACGACATGACCACGAACGCCAAGAAGACATCGAGCACCAGAAATCAGACAGCGCAAGACGCCGGCGCCCGCTTGACCGCGGAAGAGAACGCCGAATCCGGCTTCACCGCGTCGCAGCGTCTCGGCGAGAATCTGCAGGCGGTGCTGGTCGATCTCATCGAACTCTCGCTGCAGAGCAAGCAGGCGCACTGGAACGTGGTCGGGCACAACTTCCGCGACACGCACCTGCAGCTCGACGAGATCACGGCGGCGGCTCGCCTGTTCGCGGACGCGATCGCCGAACGCATGCGCGCACTGCACGTCGTGGCCGATGGGCGCAGCGATGTCGTGGCGGAGTCCACCACCCTGGCCGAATTCCCCGGGGGCGAAGTGATGACCACGGCCGTCATCGATCAGATCACAGAGCGATTGGATGCCGTGGCGTCGACGTGCAGGGACGTCCATGACGAGGTCGACGACGAGGATCCGACGAGTGCCGACATCCTGCACACGATCCTCGAGCGGATCGAGCAGCTCTCGTGGATGGTCAGTGCAGAGAACCGCGAGCCGCAGACCTGAGTCAGCCGGCATCCCCCGGCTGTACCGAGAAGGAGCATCATGAGCGACAGTTCGCTGGACGACGAATTGGCCTGGCCGCATGAGGACGAAGAGATCCCTCCCCCGGACATCGACGCGAATCTGGATGCCTGGCCATCCGAGTCGCAGCCCGTCGTCCCGACACCGCCGGAGGAACCGACGATGCCGACACCAGGCGAGCCACCGGCGTCGCCGCCGGCAGAACCCTCGGCACCGGATCCGGTCGTGCCGATTCCCGAAGAGCCGACTCCGCGACCGCAACGGCCGTGAGAGCGCGCTCTCCCCTCTCGTCCCATAGCTCCCTCGTCCCATGGCTCCGTCGACCACCTCATCGCACCCGCCGCAGGGCGGTCCTGAGCCGACCCATAAACGCCCGTTCACCCCGGAGGATCGGCAGCCCCCGTCCACGGTCGAAGATTTCACCCTGAAGGGTGAGCCGTTTACCGCTACCGTGACCCATGTGAATCAAATCCGGGTCGCGATCGTCAACGACTATCAGGTCGTCGTCGAAGGCGTCGCCGCCATGTTGCGCTGCTACGGCGACCGCGTGACGGTCGTCGAACTGGATGCCGGAACCGAGGTCTCTCGCCCGGTCGACATCGCGCTCTACGACACGTTCGCCGTGCTCCCCGGGAGCGACGGAGAGATTCGGCGTCTGGTCGAGGACGGGCGCGCGCGACGCGTCGCCATCTACAGCTGGAACCTGGATCACCGATTGATGGAGGATTCCCGAGACAACGGTGCGGACGCGTACCTCTCCAAAGAGTTGCCCGCAGCGGAGCTCGTGGAGGCGCTGATAGCGGTTCACACCGGACGGCAACCGGATGGTGCGCGTCCGCACCGTGCCGCCGGGCTGGTCGGGAACGACTGGCCCGGCCGGGAAGAGGGCTTGACCCTGCGCGAGAGCGAAGTGCTGGCTCTCATCACTGAAGGTTTGTCGAACGACGAGATCGCTGAGGATCTGCACCTCTCGGTCAACTCGGTCAAGACGCACATTCGCACGTGTTACCGCCGTATCGGCGTCACGAACCGTGCGAATGCTGTGCTGTGGGGAATAGACCACGGCTTCCGCCGCCCTGCAAAGGCCGAATCGAACGAGGAGAGATGGGATACCTGAGCTATGAGGACCGAGTGAAGTTCGAGATCGACGATCGTGCGCTGGCGCACCTTCAGATCGTGATCGCCGACAAACTGCGCCGGAGCGAGCCCTTCACGTTCACCTGGCGCGACGACCTCAGCGTCGGCGGCGGACGGACGACCATCTGGATCAACAGCACCTCGTCCTTGGTGTTCAAGTACCACGGCAGCCGACAGCCGAGCGTGAACCGCGACTGGCTCGAGGCCCTGGCCGTCGCAGCCAACTCCGTGGGCGGGCTGTGGCTGGTCAAGGAGCCCGCCGCCGTCATGGCCGAGCCGGTGGAGCCCGCTCCGCCGGCCGAGCCCGCGAAGCCCGTGGAACCCGTCGAGCCCTTGGAACCCGTCGAGCCGGTGGAGCCGGTGGCCTGACCTTCGATCACACGTCGCCGCGCCGCGCCCGCCGCAGTCCGATGAGGCCCGCAACGGCGGCGACCGGCTTGAGCAGCACGAGCTCTCCGAAGCGGTAGTCGCACCCGCGCACGAGCCGCGCCGCCAGGTCGGGCCGCAGCATCCTCAGATACAAGCGTCCCTTCTCGGCGTGCACCGGATCCGACACGATCTTGATCGCATCGGCGCGCTCGATGAGCGCAATCGCATACAGGATGTTCTCCCACGTCGTCGTGCTGTCCCGCTCGAGTTCCATCGGGCCGCGGTATCCGACCTCGCGGGCATACGCGGCCATGACGTCGGCCTCGGGCAGGAAGCCCGCGACCGGCCCACCGCACAGCACCAGCACGCTGTCCGACACCCGCGGGTCGCGGGAACGGATGCCGACGCGCACCCGATATCTGTTCACGAGGTTCGCCCGGCGGCGACGATTGCCGAACCCCAGCACCACGACGGCCTCGCTGCGCGGCGCGGTCACTCCGGGTCCGAGCCCGCGACGGCTCGCGCGCCGGCTGACGAGCTCACCCCACGCGAGCACGCCCGCGACGACCAGCACGGGGATCGCAAGAAGTCGGGCGCGCACGGCAACCAGCGTAGGCCGACGGGCGTCGTTTCGACTCGCTGCGCTCACTGGCGATCGGACCGAGCGGCAGGGCGAAGCGGGCGCGAGGTCTAGCGTGGAACGGTGACCGGACCCGTGGAGCAGAACGCCGCCCCCTTCACCGGCCACGCGCGCGGCACCCGCGCCTACAAGCGTCTGCTGGCGGCGCTGTTCTTCGCCGGCATCGCGACGTTCGCGCAGCTGTACTCGCCGCAGGCGACCCTGCCCGAGATCTCCACCGATTTCGACGTGGATGCCGCAGCCTCGGCGCTCACGATCTCGGCGGCGACGCTGGGCCTGGCCGTCGGCGTGATCCCGTGGTCGGCCGTCGCCGACCGCCTGGGCCGGGTACGGGCCATGGCGATCGCGATCTCGGCGGCGACCGTGTTCGGCCTCGTCGTCCCGTTCATCCCCTGGTTCGGCGGGATGCTCACCGGCCGGTTCTTCGAAGGCCTCATGATCGGAGGCGTCCCCGCCGTCGCGATCGCCTACCTGACCGAAGAGGTCGATCCGCGCAGCGCCGCCCGCGCCGCCGGCACGTACGTGGCCGGAACCACGATCGGCGGGCTCAGCGGGCGCCTGATCGCAGGTCCCGTCGCGGAATGGATCGGCTGGCGCATGGGCGTGTTCGCGGTCGCCGTCGTATGCGCGGTCGCGGCGGTCGCCTTCATCGTGCTCGCACCGCGCCCGCGCGGATTCGCCCCGAGCCGCGCCCGCGGCGGCGCCGCCGCCCGCGCACTGATCGGTCGTCTCGCGACACACCTGCGCTCGCGGCGCCAGCTGGCCCTCTATTTCCAGGCGCTGGCCCTGATGGGCGGGTTCGTGGCGATGTACAACTTCCTCACGTTCCGGCTCGAGGCTCCCCCGTTCGGTCTGCCCGTGGGCGTGACGGCGCTCATCTTCCTCGCCTACCTCGCCGGCACGTGGTCGTCGCAGCGCGCGGGGGCCCTGGCCAGCCGCTACCGGCGGATGCCCGTGCTGCTGGCATCGGCCCTGCTCATGGCGATCGGCGTGCTGATCACGCTCGTCGACTCCCTGCCGGTCGTCATCGCCGGGCTCGTGATCGCCACGGCGGGATTCTTCGGCGCGCACGCCGTCGCCTCGGGATGGACGGGGGCGGATGCCACGACCGGTCGGGCCCAGGCATCCTCGCTCTACAACCTCTTCTATTACGTGGGCTCCAGCGTGTTCGGCTGGCTGGGCGGCGTCTTCTTCGCGATGGCGGGTTGGGGCGGCGCCGTCGCGATGATCGTCGCGCTGGTCGTGCTGGCCATGGCGATCGCCGCGGCGATCCTGCGCGGCGAGCTCACCCCGGCTCGGCGCCGGTAGCAGCCACCGCTCGTTGAGCGAGGCCGCGCGCAGCGCGACCGAGACGAAACGCGCCCCTACTGCGTCGTTTCGACTCGCTGACGCTCGCTCAACGACCGAGAAACGCGGGTCAGACGGCGAGCGCCTCCGCGGCGCGGGCGGCCGCGGCATCCACTGCCCGCTCGACCGCGTCGACATCGCGCACCGCGCCCTTGTCGGCCGACTGCGCCATGACCGCGTACGCGCGCAGCGCGGCGGACACGTGCCGCACGCGGGTGCGGGGCCGGTAGCCGCCGGCCGCGAGCAGCGCCTCACGGCGCGCGGCGAGCACGTCGTCGGGCACGTCGAGCGTGAGCGACCGGGTCGGGATGTCGATCGAGACGATGTCGCCGTCCTCGACGAGCGCGATGAGCCCGCCCGACGCAGCCTCGGGCGAGATGTGTCCGATCGACAGGCCCGAGGTGCCGCCCGAGAAGCGGCCGTCGGTGATCAGCGCGCACTTCTTGCCGAGGCCCCGGCCCTTCAGGAACGACGTCGGGTACAGCATCTCCTGCATGCCCGGGCCGCCCTTGGGCCCCTCGTAGCGGATGACGACGACATCGCCCTCACCGATCTGCTTGTTCAGGATCTTCTCGACGGCCTCGTCCTGCGACTCGCACACGACCGCGGGCCCCGAGAACGTCCAGATCGACGGATCGACGCCGGCCGTCTTGACCACCGCGCCGTCCACGGCGATGTTGCCGCGCAGCACGGCGAGCCCGCCGTCGACCGAGTAGGCGTGCTCGACATCCCGGATGCAGCCGGTCGCGGCATCCTCGTCCAGCGCCAGCCAGCGCTCGGACTGACTGAACGCCGACGACGACCGCACCCCACCGGGTGCGGCGTACCAGACGTCCCGCGCCTCGTCCGACACACGACCGCCGCGGATGTCCCACGCGTCGAGCCATTCACCCAGCGACGGGGAGTGCACGGAGTGCACGCCTTCGTCGAGCAGCCCGCCGCGGCGCAGCTCGCCGAGGATCGCGGGGATGCCGCCGGCGCGATGCACGTCCTCCATGTAGTAGGTGCGGTCGCCGGCCACGTTCGGGGCGACCTTCGCCAGGCACGGCACTCGGCGTGAGACGGCGTCGATGTCGTCGAGCCCGAAGTCCACGCCCGCCTCGTGCGCGGCGGCGAGCAGGTGCAGGATCGTGTTGGTCGACCCGCCCATCGCGATGTCGAGCGCCATCGCGTTGCCGAACGCCGCGGGGGTCGCGATCGAGCGCGGCAGCACCGACGCGTCGTCGCCGTCGTAGTACCGGTGCGCGATGTCGACGACGACCTGCCCGGCCCGCTCGTACAGCGCGCGGCGGGCGGTATGGGTGGCCAGCACCGAGCCGTTGCCCGGCAGCGCCAGGCCGATCGCCTCGGTGAGGCAGTTCATCGAATTCGCGGTGAACATGCCCGAGCACGAGCCGCAGGTCGGGCACGCCGACTCCTCGATGCGCAGGATGTCGGCGTCCGAGATGCTCTCGTTCACGGCCTCGCTGATCGCATCGACCAGGTCGAGCGTGCGCACGGTGCCGTCCTGCAGCACGGCGCGGCCCGACTCCATCGGACCGCCCGAGACGAACACGGTCGGGATGTTCAGGCGGAGAGCTGCCATCAGCATGCCGGGCGTGATCTTGTCGCAGTTCGAGATGCACACGAGCGCGTCGGCCTGGTGGGCATTGACCATGTACTCGACCGAGTCGGCGATGATGTCGCGGCTGGGCAGCGAATAGAGCATGCCCGAGTGGCCCATTGCGATCCCGTCGTCGACGGCGATCGTGTTGAACTCGCGGGCGATGCCGCCCGCCGCCTGGATCGCCTCGCTGACGATGCGGCCCACCGGCTGCAGATGGGTGTGGCCGGGCACGAACTCGGTGAAGCTGTTCGCGACCGCGATGATCGGCTTGCCGAAGTCCTCGCGGGCGACGCCGGCGGCGCGCAGCAGAGCGCGGGCGCCGGCCATGTTGCGGCCATGGGTGACGGTACGGGAACGCAGAGCGGGCATCTTCCGATTCTCGGGTGTTAGTGGGACGCCGTGACAGACGGCGCTTGTGCTAGTAGTGACAGCACTACCCTGGAGGAATGGATGCCGATCCCCGCCGCCGCGAGCTGGGGGCGTTCCTGCGCTCCCGCCGCGAGCGGCTCGACCGGGCCGCGCTGGGGCTGCCCCCGGCGTCGCGCGGACGGGCGACCGGCCTGCGCCGCGAAGAGGTCTCGGTCGCGTCGGGCGTGAGCATCACCTGGTACACGTGGCTCGAGCAGGGTCGCGACATCCACCCCTCCCGCCAGGTGCTGACCGCCGTCGCCGACGCGCTGCGGCTGACCGAGGCCGAGCGCGCGTACGCCCTCGGACTCGCCGGATATGCGCCGCCGCGGCCTGCGCACGTCGAGCCGGCGCCCGCGCACGTGCAGCGGCTGCTCGACGCGCTGCCGCACCCGGCATATGCGCTGACCCCGGACTGGGGCATGGCCGGGTGGAACGCCGCGTATGCCCGCCTGTACCCGCCGATCGCCGACGTCGCCCCCGGTGAGCGCAACCTGCTGTGGCTCGTGTTCACCGACCCGTACGTGCGGACACTGTTGGACGACTGGGATGTCACGAGCCGCCGCTTCCTCGCCGAGTTCCGCGCCGAGGCGGGGCGGCTGGCCGACCCGTCCACCGCGCAGCTCGTGCAGGCGCTCGGCGAGGCGAGCTCGGAGTTCCGCGCCGGGTGGGAGTCCTACGACGTCGGCGGGTTCGAGTCCCGCGAGCGCGTGTTCCACCTCGGCGACGGACGCACGGTGCGCTTCGAGCACCATCAGCTGCGCCCGTCCGACCGCCCCGACCTGCAGGTCGTCCTCTACACGCCGCTCTGACCGGGCTGCGGCATCCCCCGCTCCCTGCGCGGCGACGACAGGCGCCGCGCTGCCGGCCCAGCGAGGGCAGGCGTTGCGTCGCATTACGTCACATCACGACGCTTGGCGTCACACGACGAGGGCGCATCGTGCGCGGCTGGCACTGTAGTCGTGCCCGGACCGCAATCGCCTCCGTGCAGCCTCCATGACCCGACGCGCTCAGAAGGAGCCCACCATGTCCAGCATCATCCGACGAACCCTGCTCGCGAGCACCGTCGCAGCGGTCGCGGCCATGACGCTCGCGGGCTGCAGCCTGGCCGCCACCGCATCCACGGGCGGATCGGCATCCGCCCACAGCACGGTGTACTTCGGCGTCTCGGCCGCGCAGACCGGCCAGTACGCCCAGTACGGCGAGCAGTTCAAGCAGGCGTTCGACCTCGCCGTCGAGCAGGTCAACGCGAAGGGCGGCATCGACGGGCACCCGGTGGCGCTGAAGTACGAGGACTCGCAGTCCGACCCGAAGCAGTCGGTCTCGGTCGCGCAGAAGTTCGTGGGCGACTCCGACGTCGTGCTCGTGTTCGGCGACTACTCGTCGGCCGCCTCGATCCCCGCCTCGCCGATCTACACCGCCGGCAAGCTGCTGCAGTACGGCTTCAACAACTCGAACCCCGACTTCACCGACAAGGGCAGCCAGTACCAGTGGTCGAGCTCCACGACCACGAGCGACAGCTACGAGTGGACGGCCGACTACATCAAGAAGCAGGGCGTCGACACCGTCGGCCTGACATACCTGAACACCTCCGACTGGGGCATCCCCGCCTACCGGGCCTTCAAGGCCGAGGCCGCCAAGGTCGGCCTGAAGATCACCGACGCCGAGGCGGTCGATCCCACCTCGGACGACTACCGCCCCTCGCTGACGAAGGCCGTCGCCGCGAAGCCGCAGGCCTTCGTGCACATCGGGTACGGTCCCGATGCCGCCAAGCTCGTCACGCAGCTGCGCGCGATCGGCTACCAGGGCACGTTCTACGGCGGCCAGGACGAGCAGTCGTTCGACGGCACGCCGGATGCCGCGGGCTCGGTCATCGGCGCGCAGTTCGTCGAGACGAACCCCGATCCGGCCGTCCAGGCGTTCGTGAGCGCGTTCAAGAAGAAGTACCCCGGCGACGCGGATGTGACGAGCTTCGAGGCCGGGGCCTACGACGCGCTGAACGTCGCGGTGGCCGCGGCCAAGGCGGGCGGCCCGACGCGGGAAGGCATCCTCAAGGGCTTCGGCGAGATCAAGGACGTGCCGAGCGTCGTCTACGGCAAGATCACGTTCGACCCGTCGACCCGCCGCATCCTGAACCCGCAGTTCACCCCGACCATCCTGAAGGACGGCAAGTGGGTCGCGTACAACGGCTGAGCCGTCACCGCTGAGCCTCACATCATGATCGACACCCTGATCGCCGGGCTGCTCCGAGGGAACGTGTACGCCCTCGGAGCGGTCGGCGTCTCCCTCGTGTTCGGCGTCATGAACGTCGTCAACTTCGCCCAGTTCTCGTTCTTCGGGCTGGGCGCCATGCTGGCGTGGTTCTTCGTGGTCGAGCTCGGGCTCTCGTTCTGGGTCGCCCTGCCGCTCGTCCTGGTCGTGTGCGCGGCCCTCGGGCTCGTGATCAACGTCTCAGTGGTGCGGCCGCTGGCGAAGTACCTGCCGCTGGCGGCGATGCTGTCGACCTACGCCGTCTCGCAGATCCTCGACAACGGGTCGCAGCTGGCCTTCACCGCGCAGTTCCGCGTGTTCCCGCAGATGCTGCCCACCTCCAACCTGCACATCGGCAACATGCGCTTGGGCACATCGGACGTCGTGATGCTGGCGGTCACCGCCGCCGTGATGATCGTGATGTCGCTGTTCCTGAAGTACGGCAAGACCGGCCGCGCCATCCGTGCGACCGCGCAGGACCAGGAGGCCGCCCTGCAGATGGGCATCCCGGTCGGCACCGTGCAGAACCTGTCGTTCGTGATCGCCTCTGCCCTGGGGGGACTCGCCGGAATCTTCTTCTCGCTGTACGTCGGCGTGGTCAATCCCACCTCGGGGCTGAACATCGGCCTCACCGCGTTCGTGGCGGCCACGCTCGGCGGCCTCGGGTCGCTCGTGGGCGCGGTCATCGGGGGGTTCGTGCTCGGCATCCTCGAGGCGTTCGGGATCTATGCGTTCGGCGACGCGTCCCGCCTGATCATCGTCTTCGTCATCCTGCTCGTCGTGCTGATCGTGCGCCCGGGTGGCCTGCTCGGCAAGGTGCCGCTCATCTCAGCCGAGCCGCTCACCGGCACGTTCCTGGGCAAGGGACGGGCGCTGCGCATCCCGCGCTGGGTATGGCCCGCCGCGTTCGCGGTCGGCGGCATCGTCATCCCGCTGGTGGCAGACAACTACATCCTCACGACCGGCACCCAGGTGCTCATCTACGCGATCATCGCGGCGGGCTTCACCGTCACCGCCGGCCAAGCCGGCGTGCTCGCGCTCGGACAGGCCGGACCGATCGCGATCGGCGCCTACGCATCGGCGCTGCTGAGCGTGTACGTGCACGTGCCGTTCTGGGTGGCGCTGCCACTGGCGGGCCTCGCGGCCGCGATCGTCGCCTCGGTGCTGGCATCCCCCATCTGGGGCGTGAAGGGACACTACATCTCGATCGCCACGCTGGGCCTGGGCATCGCGATCGTCGCCGTGATCCAGCTGGTCCTGCCGAACGCGGTGTACGACATCCCGGTGCCGCAGATCGCCGGCATCCCATTGAACACCCCGGTCGCGTACTACCTCATCGACTTCGTCGTGCTCATGCTGACGCTGCTGGTGATGTGGCGGCTGCGCCGCTCCCACCTGGGCCGCGTCATCTCGTCGGTGGGCTCGGACGAGACCGCCGCCCTCGCCTCCGGCGTGCGGGTGCGCGACTACAAGGCGCTCGCCTTCGCCGTCTCGGCGTTCTTCGCCGGCATCGGCGGATCCCTGCTGGCCCATCAGTACACGTACATCGACACCACGATCTTCACGATGCTGACGTCGCTGCTCGTGGTGACGATCGTGATCCTCGGCGGCATCAGCCTGCCTTACGGCGCCGTGATCGGGTCGATCATCCTGATCGGCGCGATGGAGCTGCTCCGCTTCGCCCCGGAGTGGCGGATCATCGTCTACGGGCTCGTGCTCATCCTCGTGGTGCGGTTCCGGCCCGGAGGGATCCTGGTGAGGAACTCATGAGCGACGCACTGCTGCACGTCGAGGGGCTGGAGCGCCACTTCGAGGGGCTCAAGGCCGTGGCCGGCATCACGTTCCACGTCTCGGCCGGCGAAGTCGTCTCGATCATCGGCCCGAACGGGTCCGGCAAGACCACCACGCTGAACCTCGTGACCGGGAGCCTACGGCCGAATCACGGCACGATCACGCTCGACGGCGCACGCATCGACCGCGCCCACAGCGTCGACGTCGCCGAGCACGGCATCGCCCGCACATTCCAGAACGGGCGCGTGTTCGCGACGCTCTCGGTCGCCGACAACATCGAGGTCGGCATCCACTCCACTCTGCGCGCGCACCGTCCCTTCCGCCGGCTCTCGCACGTGTTCCTGCTGCGCTGGATCCCGCTGCTGGCCGAGCTGTTCGTAGCGATCTTCGGCACGCCGGCCGCGCGGCGTGAGCGCCGCGCCATCGACGCCGTCATCGACACCGAGATCGACCGGTTCGAAGCCCGGCTCGGACCCCGCCGCGACGACCCGGCCTACACGCTCAGCTACGCCAACCGCCGACGCACCGAGATCGCCCGGGCGCTCGCGCTGCAGCCGAAGCTGCTCGTGCTCGACGAGCCGACCGCGGGCATGAACCAGTCCGAGACCGCCGAGGTGCTCGCGCAGCTGCTCGAGCTGAAGGCGCAGCGGCAGACGATCCTGCTGGTCGAGCACAAGCTGGACCTGGTGATGACCGTCTCGGACCGGGTGATCGTGATGGACGGCGGTCGCATCATCGCCGAAGGGGACCCGCAGTCGGTGCGCCGCGACCCCGCGGTGATCGAGGCGTACCTGGGCCGGCGACGCACCCTCGTGGACGAGGAGGGGCGATGAGCGCGCTGCTGACGGTCGACGCCGTCGACGTGTACTACGGGCCGTTCCACGCCCTGCGCGGCGTGTCGATTCAGGTGGGCGCCGGCGAGATCGTGTCGCTCCTGGGCGGCAACGCATCGGGCAAGTCGACCACGATGAAGACGATCCTCGGGCTGAACAAGGTCAAGGCGGGCACGATCACGTTCGCCGGAGACGATCTGACCCATCGCCCGACGGCCAAGCGCATCCGCGCCGGCATCGCGAGCGTGCCCGAGGCGCGGCGGGTCTTCCCGCAGATGACCGTCGACGAGAACCTGTACGCCGGGGCCCACACCCGCACGGACCGGGCCGGCATCGCCGAAGACCTCGAGCGGATGCGCGCCCACTTCCCGCGCCTGGCAGAACGACGCCGGCAGGAGGCCGGCACGCTGTCGGGCGGCGAGCAGCAGATGCTCGCGTTCGCGCGTGCGCTGATGAGCCGGCCGCGCCTGATCTGCATGGACGAGCCCACCATGGGCCTGTCGCCGAAACTCGTCGACCAGGTGCTCGACGAGATCGCGCGGCTCAACGCCGAACTCGGCGTCGCGGTGCTCCTCGTCGAGCAGCAGGCCGAACTCGCACTGTCGATCGCGAGCCGAGGGTACGTCCTCGCGACCGGCAAGATCGCCCTCACCGGCTCCGCGACGGAGCTGCTCGGCGATCCGAGGATCCAGGAGGCGTACTTGGGAAAGAGCGGTGACCGATGACGCAACGACAGAGACTGGGCTTCTTCACGCGGGTGCTCGACGACGTGCCGGCGGCGGAGCGCTATCGCCTCGCGCTCTCGCAGATCTCGGCGGCGGAGTCCGCCGGCTTCGACACGGCGTGGGTCGCGCAGCATCACTTCCATGAGGCGGAGGGCGGGCTCCCCTCGCCGTTCGTCCTGCTCTCTCAGGCGGCGCTGCTGACGAGTCGCATCGTGCTCGGCACGAGCATCATCACACTTCCTCTCGAAGCTCCCCTGCGCGTGGCGGAGGATGCCGCAGTCCTCGCGCTCCTGTCCGGCGGGCGACTCGAGCTCGGCGTGGGCAGCGGCGGCACGCCCAGCTCGTTCCCTCCGTTCGGCCACGACCCCAAGGACCGGCCGGCCATCTTCGCGCGGCATCTCGAGCAGCTCGTCAAGGCGTTGCGCGGCGATGTGCTCACGAGCGATGAGGGCGCCCTGTATCCGGCGGCGCCGACGCTCGTCGACACGCTCTGGCAGGCGACGTTCTCGGCCGAGGGCGCCGCGCGCATCGGCGCCGCAGGTTCCGGCCTGATGCTGTCGAAGTCGCAGCCGCACACCGCCGGCACCGGCTTCGCGGCCCTCGCCGACACGCAGCGCAGTGTCGTGGACGCCTACCGCGCGAGCCTGCCGGCGGCGGTGGCGCCGCGTGTGTTCGCGTCCCGCAACCTCGTCGTCGTCGACGACGAGACGACGGTCGCGCGGCTCATCGAGCGGGGGATCGAGCGCTCGCGCGCGAGCGCTCGGATCTTCGGCATCGACATCCCGGCGGATGCGAGCACGCGCGAGCTGTGCGCCCTGCTCGACCTGCACGTGGGCACCCCCGACCAGGTGATCGCCGAATTGGCGCAGGACCACGTCCTGCGCCATGCCACCGACATCGTGTTCCAGTCCCACCCGGTCGACCCGCCGCACGACGTCCTGCTGCGCTCCCTCGAGCTCATCGCCGCCGAGGTCGCACCCGCCCTCGGCTGGCGTGCGGCCGCGAGCCTCGAGGAGAGCCGTGTCTGACCTCATCGATGCGCTGCTCGGCGTGACCGCGGGAGGCCGGCTCGACGCACTGCGGGCGAAGCGCCCCGTGGCTCGCAGCGACGCCCAGGCCACCTATGACGCCCTCGTCACGAACCCGACGGATCTGCAGCGCGCGAGCGCCGTCGAGCGCGCCGCGATCGGCTACTGGGTCGCGGCGCTCAGTGGCGCCGATCAGCTGGCGGCGCACTACCGCGGACTGCTCGCCGCGTTGGACGCACCCGTCGCGCACGCCGTCGAGGCGGCGCTGCCGCAGGCGACCACGACCGGCCCGTACGGCGCCTATCCCCCGGGGCCGCTGAGCGTCGAAGACGAAGACGGACCGCGCTTCGCGGCATCCCCCACCCTCCGCGATGCGATCGGCGCGCGCCTGGCCGCAGCCCTCGAGCACGCCCACCTGCTGACCTTCCGCCCCCGGGACGCGAGTCCCGACGGCCTGCAGGCGCTGCTCGATGCGGGTTGGAGCACCGACGGAGTGGTCACCGTCTCGCAGCTCGTGGCGTTCACGCACTTCCAGCTGCGCGTCGTCGCGGGCCTCACCGCCCTGAAGGAGGCGATCTGACATGGCCGAGACCGTCATCCGCCACCCGGACCTCGCTCGTCCGAACGCGTTCACACAGCAGGAACTCGGCTGGGTGCCCTGGCTCGAACCCAAACCGCAGGACGAGCTCACCGACGACGACTACACGGCGCTCGTCGAGCGTTCTCGCGCGTCGAGCCCGTATTTCCGTCTGCTGGTGCGCGACCCCGTCGTGCTGGGGGCGCGTACCCGCGCGGACAACGACATCTTCTACAACACCGACACCGGGCTCGCCCGCGTGGAGCGGGAGCTGTCGGCAGCGGCGACCTCGCGGACCAACGGCTGCCTGTACTGCGCGTCGGTGCACGCGCGGTTCGCGTCGCTGCAGGCCCCGTCGCGCCGCGACGACGTGCAGCGGCTGCTGGATCTCGGGATCGACGGCGAGCAGGACGACCGCTGGACCGCGATCGTCGAGGCGGCGGCTGCCCTCACGGCCACGCCGTCGCATTTCGGCCGGGCTCACATCGACGCGCTGCGCGCGGTGGGACTCGACGATCAGGCCGTGGTCGACGTGATCTACAGCGCCGCGTTCTTCAACTGGGCGAACCGGCTCATGCTCTCGCTGGGCGAGCCCACTCCCCCGGGAGCCTAGAAGAGGCCGCCGGCCCACAGGCCGAGCCAGGCCGCGAGCAGCGAGACCACCAGCATCCCGAAGCCGTTGGTGACGGCGGCGCGCCACCGGCCGCCCTGCGCGAGGCGCACGGTCTCATAGCTGGCGGTCGAGAACGTCGTGTAGCCGCCGAGCAGCCCGGTGCCGACCACGGCCGCCCACGGTCCGAGCGCCGCTGCGAGCCCGGTCACCACCCCGAGCAGGAACGATCCGGTCACATTGATCACCGTCGTCCCGAGCGGGAACGGCACCCGCACGCGCTCTTTGACCAGCCCGTCGAGCACCATCCGGCACGCGGCGCCCACCCCGCCGGCGAGCGCGACCGCCAGTGCCAGCCACATCCCCGTCATGCGCGGGTCCCGAGCCGGGCCGCGACGACGATGCCGGCGATGGATGCCGCGGCCCCGACGACGATCGTCGCCACGGCGTAGCCGATCCCGGCCCACGGCGCGTCAGCGGCGAACAGGCCGTCGGCGCCGACGGCGAACGTCGAATACGTCGTGAACCCGCCGAGGATCCCGGTGCCGGCGAACAGGCGGACGGCCCGGCGGCGTCCGGCGTCGGGGCCGGCCCGGGCGAGGAACTCGAGCAGCCAGCCGAGGGCGAACGCGCCCACGACGTTGATCGCGAGCACGGGCCACGGCATCCCGCCCCCGTCCGGCACGGCGAGCAGCAGCAGGTAGCGCACGACGGTGCCGATCGCGCCCCCGACCACGACCAGACCGATCGCCGACCACCGCAGATGAACAGGACGATGCGCACTCACTCCCACGGCAGCGCCCGACCGTCGGTCACGGGGCTCAGCGGCACGACCAGCACGGGCCGGTGCTGCCGGTGGGCGAGGTGGCTGGCGACCGAGCCCTGGAAGAACTCGCGCACGGTCTCGCGGACGGATGCCTCGCGGGTGCCGACGACGATGTACCGGGCGTGCACGACGTCGGCGAGCCGGCCGAGTGCGCGGGCGGGGTCGCCGGCGAGCTCGCGTCCGGTCCACTCCACCCCGGCGCCGGCGAGCACGTCGTCGATGTGCGCAGCCAGCGCCGCGTCGAAGTCGCCCTCGGCGTCGTCAGGCGCATCCGGGTCGATCGAGGCCGACAACGCGCCGCCGTCGAGCTTCTCGCCCACCGTGTAGCGCTCGAGGTCGACGTGCGCGCACACGAGGTCCTCGCCGAGATCGCGCGCGAGCCGCGCCGCCTCGCGCAGCACGTCGTCCGGCAGCCCCTTCTGCACCCCCACGAGGATCACGCCGTGGCTGTCGTTCGCGTCCATGTCGCCCTCTCTTCCGCCGTCGCCTTCATTGTCGCGCGCTGCCGCGCCGCTCACACGGCACCGCCGGCAACAGCGTCGCCGGCGAGTCTGCCGTCCGGCACGTTCCCGGCAGCGGCATCGGGCACGTTCCCGGCCGAGATCACCGTCCAGCCGTCGTCCCAGCGCAGCTCCGACCACGAACCGGTCGGGATCGCCAGGTCGCGCTCGGGCGCGAGACTGCGCACCAGCGGCCGGATGACGGCGTCGTGCGAGACCACGATCACACCGTGGCCGTCGCGGCGCACGGCGTCGATGGCCGGCAGCACGCGAGCCATCACGGCGGCCGTCGGCTCCACGCCGGGTGCGGCATCCACCGACCCGAACCGTGCGTTCACGGCCGCCCGCTCCTGCCCGGTCCACGGGCCGTAGTCCCGGTCGTTGAATCGCACGTCGGGATGCGCGGTCAGTCCGAAGCGGGCGGCGATCAGGCGGGCGGTGGTCATGGCCCGATCGAGCGGACTGCAGTGGACGGCCACGACATCCCGCCCCTCGAGCGCGTCCGCGACCGCTTCGGCCTGCACGGTGCCGACGTCGTCGAGCGGCGGATCGGCCAGACCCCGCAGCCGGTCCTGCGCGTTCAGCACGGTACGGCCGTGGCGTATCAAGAAGAGGGATGCTGTCATTCGGCGCTCCTGTCCCCGGGCGTGTGCGGGCGCACGCGTGATGGTGAGACAGGGACCGTTGTCGGCCGAAGCCGAGGTTGTGCGCGGTGAGCCCCACCACCGCCGGACGTGCGTCCTGCCCCCAGTCTGCCATGAGCGGGTGCGCCGGCGCCGAGGCCCGCGGCGCGCGCGATGATGGGAGCAGCGGCACGAACGCCGGGTCGCCAACCGCTGTGGACCGAGGATCAGCCGATGAGCATGTCCGACGAGCAGCCGATGTCGGCCGAGCAGTTCCTGCAGCTCGGCCGCGCATACTGGCTGCCCCCGGGCGGCCACGGCAACGGGCTCGACGCCTTCACCTGGGCGCAGCTCGCCCGCGTTCCGCACGCCGTCGCCGAGGTCCTGCTGGTCGCCCTGCGCGAGCGCGGCATCCCGGGCTGGACAGCGCCCGTCGGCCGGCACCACGACCCCGCGGACGCGGTGGCGTCGTACGACGTGTGGGTCGCGACGATCGACATCGACACCGCCGAAGACGTCGTGATGACCGTGTTCGGCCACCGATGTGTCACCGCACCGAGACGGGACGGGACCGGATGAGAGCGGATGCCACGACCGCGAGCAGCATCCATGCGGCGGCGTAGCCGAACGCGACCGCGGGACCGGCGATCGTGTAGAGGATTCCGGCGACGACAGTGGCCACGACATCCCCCGCCGCCTGAATGCCGCCGAGCACGCCGTACCCGCTGCCGCGCAGCCGATCCGGAAGGATGCCGGCCACCAGCGCCGACTCCGCCGTCTCGGCCAGGCCGATGCCCGCGCCGGCGAGCGCGAAGCCGATCACGAGTCCGGCGGGGCCGGCGGCGTTCGCGGCCAGCAGGGCGTACGCGACGACGTACACGACGGCCGCGGTGGCGAACACGCGGCGCGGTCCGGTGCGATCGAGCCACGCGCCGCCCGCAAGGGCGGCCACGGCCGCGACCGCATTGTGCCCGGCGTAGACGAGGATCGCCAGCGACGCCGCACCGGCCACGCCCCACGCGGCGAACGCGTCGGTGGCCCGCAGGATCAGCAGGGTCGTCGCGAGATTGCCGCACTCGAACAGCACGACCGGCAGCAGGGGCCCGGCCAGTCGCGACGCGCGCAGCCCCGCGACGTCGAGGCGGGCGCGCGGCCTCTGCCCACTCCGGGGCAACCGCAGCGCGATGCGGGCCGCCACCGTGATGGCCACCGCCGCCAGCAGCCCCGGGATCAGTGCGAACCACATGGTCGGACGGATGCCGATCCAGCCCACGAGCACCGCCGCCATCAGCGGACCGGCCACGGCGCCGAGGTTGTCGCCGGACCGCTCGATGCCGAACGCCCGTCCGTAGGCGCCGGCCCCGGCGATCGAACCGAGCATCGCGTCGCGCGCGGGCGAGCGACCGCCGCGGGCGATCCAGGCGATTGCCCGCAGGACGCCGGCCTGCCACACCGCAGAGACCAGGCCGATCGCGGCGGTGGCGATCGCGGTGACGACGTAGCCGCCCGTGGCCATGGCCCGGCGCCGGCCCGGATCGTTCGCGAAGGGCCCGGCGATCACCTTCGTCACCCCGGCGCACGCGTCGCTGACGCCGTCGATGACGCCGAGGGCGGCCGCCGACCCGCCCAGGGTGCTCGTCAGGAACGACGGCAGCACGCTCGTGACCATCTCGTGCCCGCTGTCGGAGAAGAAGCTCGCCGCCCCGACCGCCCACGCCCCGCCCGCGACCCGGCGCCGTTTCGGTGAAGGTACAGCTGGGCGGCGAGGGTGCGGGCGTTTCCCTGCCCCTCGCCGACCAGCTGTACCCTCGCGGGCAGAAGGGTCGGGATCCGGGGCGGGGTCCGGGGCGGCGGGGTCGGGGTGGGCGGCGCCGTCGCCGGGTGCGTCAGGCGTGCGCAAGGTGGGTCCCGAAGACACGGTCGTACAGGTCGACGCCGAAGCTCGTGGGCAGGGGCGGACCCACCTCGAGGCGGTAGCTGCGCGCAGCCTCGGCATCCCGCGGCGCGCGCAGGAACTGCGCGCCGAGCCCGGCGTCCTGCACGGCGTGCGCGAAGTCGTATAGGTGCGTGACGTACCGCACGTTCACGCCCGCGCGCACGAGGGCGGATGCCACATCCAGTGCGATCTGCGAGCCTTCGGCCTCATTCGTCGAGGCGAACGACTCGTTGCACAGCACGAGGTCTCCCGGCTGCACGAGGTCGATCAGCCGGCTCATCCGGTCGAGCTCCTCGTCGAGCTTGCCGTGGCGCAGCCCGGCGTCCTCCTCGCGCGTCCAATGCGTGAGCACATGCTGTGCGATCGGAGACTCGAATCGGCGCGCGGGCACCGGCATCCCGGCCTGTGCCATGAGCTGCGCGACGCCCAGCGCCCGCAGGAACGTCGATTTGCCGCCGTGGTTCGCGCCGGTGATCACCAGCAGCCGGCTCCGCCCGAGGTCGACGTCGTTGCCGACGGGTGCCGCGCCTGTCCGCAGCGCCAGACACGGGTCGCACAGTCCGGCGGCGACGGTCGCCGCCTCGCCGCCGACGCGCGGAGTGCACAGCGGCACGCCGATCGCCTGCAGCGCCGAGCGCAGATTGCCCACCGACAGGTAGAACGCGAGCTCGGCGCGCAGACGGCGGAAGAACCTGAGCACGTGCTCGGCGGACTCGTGCGCTGCGGCGGCGACATCCGCGACACTGCGTTCGCGCAGCGCGGTCAGCGCGTCGAACCCCGCCTCGTCGCGCTCGGGGATCGCGAAGCCGTAGACCGGCCGCTTCAACGGCGTGCGCGCGAACAGCCCCCGCCCCTCGCGCCGGGCGCGGCGCAGCACCTGTCCGGCGACCTGCCCGTCGTGCCCGACCCCGGCGCTCATGAGCATGCCCGGACCGAACTCCAATTCCTTCAGCTGCGTCCGCAGCCGGCGCAGGTACGCGTCATCGAGCTCGCCGCCGACGACCGCGCACAACCCGCGGAACGCGCGCGAACGAAACGACCCGGCGATGTGCGCGCACAGCTCCCGCAGCCGGTCCAGCCGATCGGCGAGCGCGGTGAGCATGCGCACGGCGGCGGCCAGCGTCATCTCGGGCCGACCGCGCACCGGCATCATGAGGATGCCCCGGCGCACCTCGAGCGCGTCGCCGGCCAGCGCGTACAGCTCGGCGACCGCCTCGGGCGCGGCGATCGCGTCGCCCAGCGCCTCCTGGCGGTACGCGATCACGGCGGGATCGGTCACGGGCTGCAACGTGGCCGCGCGCGCGACCGCCCGGACGAAGCCGTCGCCCGCGCCCATCACGTCCCACACCAGGTCGAGCTCCAGATCCCGGCGCAGGTCGTCGGATGCCGCAGCCCCGACGGCATCCGGATCGAAGTCCCGGTCGGGGTCCATCAGGCGCACCTTCATCGTCCCTGCCCCTCTCCGCCCGTGGGCCGCGCGGCCAGCCGTCCGGCGATCTGCGGCCCGGTCAGCCCGTGGGCCGCCGCCAGGGCACGAGCGTACGCCCGGCCGTCGGCGATGCGCCGCTCGACGCGGAACGTGCGCCGTGCCGGGTCGCGCGGGTCGACGGTGCTGACCATCGACACCGTGCGCTCGTCGATGCGCGACAGCTCGTCGATGAACGTGACGCACACCGCGAGTGCGTCGAGGGCGAGGATGCGCTCGAGCACGTCGCGCGTGAGCGTGCGGGCGTCCTGCAGCGCGGTCGAGGCGAACACCTCGTTGAGCACGAGCACCGTGCGCGCAGTCGCCGCCTCGAGCAGAGTGTGCATCCGCTCGATCTCGGACTCCAGACGCCCGGCCAGATCGTCGAGCCGCTCTTCGCGCTCGAACGCCGTCAGCACACCGTCGCACAGCAGGATCCGCACGCTGCGGCCGGGGACGGGGCAACCGACCCCGGCCAGGTGGTGCAGCTGCCCGAACGTACGCGCAGTCGTGGACTTGCCGCCCTGGTTCGGCCCCGACACGACGATGATCCGCTCCCCTCCGCCGAGCGAGATGTCGTTGCGCACGAGGGCGCCGCCGTCGGCGACGAGCCGGCCGGCCAGCGCGATGTCGAACGTGTCGCGCGCGTCGAGCCGCTTGTCGCTCGCCGAGACCACGGGCATGCAGAACGGGAGCCCCGCACGCTGGAGCGGGGCGATGTGGTCGAGCCACGCGAGGTAGAACCACACTTCGCCGCTGAAGCGCTGCACGACCTCGTCGCGGTATCCTCCCGTGCTCTGCCCGAACCGGCGCAGCCGCTCGAACGCGGCGGGATGCACACGTGCGACCCGTTCGAGGATCCAGGCCTGGACGTGGTCGAGACCCCGATCGGCGGGCCGTGCGACGGACGCCGTCTCGTCGCGCGTGCGGAATCGCGCGAACGTGTCGAGCACCTGCGCGCGCAGGTCGTCCTCGCCGTCGGTCGCGGCGACCGAGACGTGTGCGTCGCGGATGAGCAGGTTGTGCTGCAGCCCGTCGAGCTCGGCGCGGCACGCCCGGGCCTCGGTCTCGAGCGCCGTGTACTTGGGTGACGCGCGGTAGGCCGCGAGGTGCTCGGCCAATCCGCGCAACGCCGCGGATTCCGCCGTCACCCGGCAGGCGGCCAGTCCTTCGGCGAGGCCGTCGACGGCGTCGCCGTAACGGATCACCGCCGACAGGCGCCACAGGTCCGCGTCGAAGGCGGCGCGGGGGCGGGATGCCGCGGCCTCGGCGGCGTCCGAACGCCCGAACTCCTCGAGGAACCGGTCGACGACGCCGCGCAGCTCCGGGTCGCGCACAGCGGCGAACACCTCCTGCCGGTAGACGACCGTGGCTTCGTCCGGGCACAGCGTGCGGAACGCGTCGGCGGCAGCCGGCGCCCGCCGGTCGAGGCGCTCGAGCACCTGGTCGAGCGCGAGGTCGTGCAGCACGTCGTCGGCCGTGCGACGGGATGCGGGCTGTCGCCCGGTCGGTGCGTCGCCCGGGGCGAGGACGCTGCGTAAGCCCGTCCCGACATCGCCGCTGCGGGATTCGTGGTGAATATCGATGGCCGACACCGTGACTCCTCCCGTCACAGGCGCCATCAGCGTGGTTGCGGTTCGGGCCATGCCCCGGCGGACTCCATCGCCGTCACCTTCAGCATCCCACCGCGGGGCGCCCGCGGCAACGACCCCCGGCTTGCCCCCGGATCCCCCGCCGTCTCGGCGAGCGTACAGCTGGTGGGCGAGGGTGCGGTCATTTCCCCGCGCCTCGCCCACCAGTTGTACCCTCGCGGTTTGTGGGGGCTCGGGCTACGCGCGAGGTCGGCGCCGTCAGGCGCGCGTGCCGTGCATCCGGACGGCGGCGACGACGCCGTGCGCGGTGCGCTCGAGGAAGTCCACGATCTCATCGACCGGCCGGTCGGCATCGTCGCGCCCTGGACAGCGCCCGTCGGCCGGCACCACGACCCCGCGGACGCGGTGGCGTCGTACGACGTGTGGGTCGCGACGATCGACATCGACACCGCCGAAGACGTCGTGATGACCGTGTTCGGCCACCGATGGGGTGCAGGACCGGTTCGAAGCTCTATGTGAGGTCGCGAAACGGATTGACGACCACGACTCCGCCATAGTCCTCGCCGTCGGAGAGGTCCTCGGACAGCACCTGTCCGCAGCCCGCCGCGCGGGCCGCCTCGATGATGGCGGCGTCCCAGTACGACAGCGAGTACCGCTGCTGCAGCCGCACGGCCGCGCGGACGATCGGCACGGTGAGGTCTTGAACCCGAAACCGGGTGAACGCCTCCACGAGCGCCGCCGCGTCTGCGATGTCGAGCGCATGCTGTCGCGAGGCCCTCGTCGCCTGGACGAAGAACTCTTGCAGCACCTGGGTCGAGACGACGTTCTCGCGTTCGTCCAGAATCCGCGCGGCCTGCGTCGCTTTCGCACGCTCATCCTCCGCTCGCGAGATGGCGTACAGGAGGATGTTCGTGTCAACGAATCGCGCGGTCATGGATCTCGTCGCGGGTCAGCCGGTCGCGGGCACGGAAGTCCACGATGCCGGCCACCGTCTGCGCCTGCAGGTCGACCAGTCGTCGGTATTCGGCATCGTCGGCGTCCAGCGAGCGCAAGTACGCCGTCACGAGCGCGCTGATCGAAGACCCTGCCTCCGCCGCGCGGATGCGGGCGCGACGGTACACCTCGTCGGGCACTGAGACGGTGATGTTCTTCACAGTTTCACAGTATCACTGTTTCACAGCGCCGACGCGGGACGGGATCGGATGAGCGCCGGATGCCACGGCCGCCCTCCGCTCGATCGTCACCTCACCAGAGGGCGGTCTCGCCGTGCAGCCAGGCGAGCTCTTCTTGCGAAAGCGGGGTGTCACCGGATGGCGCCGAGTCCCGCAGCAGGGACTTCGCGTCGCGCCGCAGCTGTGCCGTGATCGCGGTGTCGATCAGTTCCACCCTCCCGATGTCGATGGGGGAGACCGCGTTCAGTGCAGCTCCCCAGCCCACGACGAGCTGGACGCACCGGTGCTCGCCGGACGAACCGACGAAAGGGACGTCGACGAGCTCTGCGCGCTCGTTCTCGACAAGGGCACGGCCGTACTCCATGACCGCATCGGCGATGTCGTCGCCGGTCAGATACGATCCCGCGTGGTTGACCAGGTACTTCATACCATCCCTCGCATTGTCGTCCACTGGAGCGGCACCGGGGTCCGGGGTGTCAGTCCATCGAGTCTACGTCGCCCTCAGCCGTCGGGACTCGGATCACCCGTCGCATCGAAGTGCAGCTCACGCTGCACGATCCTCGTCGCGATCTCGATCAGCGGCAGCTGGTGGTGTCGCGCATAGCGCCTGACGATCTCGAACGCCTCATCGACGGGCACGTCGCTGGTGAACGACACCACGCCCTTTGCCTGTTCGATGACCACGCGCCGGTTCAGCGCCGCCCGCAGCTGCTGGGCCAGGACCTCGGACTCGCGGAGCGTGCGCTCGTGGAGGATTCCGATCGTGGCGACGTCGGCGAAGGCGCGTGCGGCGAGCAGATCGATCTCGGGCGTCGTTCCTCCTTCGGAACGAAGCAGGTTCAGCGTGCCGATCGTGACATCGCGCAGCCGCAGCGGGATCGCCTCGGCCGAGGCGAATCCCAGCGTCAGCGCGCTGTCACGGAACGCCGCCCACTCCGGCGGGCTGTCTTCGATCGAAGGCACCGACACGGCCACGCCCGTGCGGAAGCTCTGGATGCAGGGCCCGGCCTGTGCCCCCAGCTGCATCGTCTCGACCAGAGGCGTGCCCTCGCTGGTCGAGGCGACCAGCTCCAGTTCGCCGTCGGCATCTGCGAGCAGGATGCCGGCAGCAGACGTCGTCGTCAGCAGCTCGCGGCACGCGTCCACGAGCGACTGCAGCAGATCGACGACGTCGTAATCGTCGACCAGCGTGTCTGCCAGCTTCGCGAAGGTTTGGAAGAGTCGTGCGTCTCGGAAGGTGTCGGTCACATCGCTTCTCCTGAGTCCACCCGTCGAAGGTGGCCGCCGTGACGCCGGTCGACGCGCGCACGTCGAGTCTATGGTCCGCGCACGATCACGCAGCAGGGTTGACCTCGCGGCACGGGGTTGCTATCGGGGCCGACCGGCGCGAACAGTCCGTCGCCCTCAGCCGGTGGCGCCGTGCATCCGGACGGCGGCGACGACGCCGTGCGCGGTGCGCTCGAGGAAGTCCACGATCTCATCGACCGGCCGGTCGGCGTCGACGGCCAGCTCGACGAGCACCTCTTCGGCGAACCCGACCCATGAACGCAGGGCCACCCGCAGCAGTTCGGTGTCGGGCAGCCCCAGCTCGAGGAACACCTCGATCAGGTGCCGCGCGTTCTCGGCACGCGCCTCGTCGGTCACGGCGCGCACCGCCCGGTCGCCGCTGGCGGCGCCCCGCACGAACGAATAGAACGTGCCGCGGTGCTCGCGCACGAACACGACGATGCGGGTGAGCGTGTCGCGGAATCGCTCCTCCGGCGGCAGCTCGGGCCGCGGTTCGCCGGCGCGCAGCAGGCTGTCGCCGGCGGTGCGCATGACCTCGCGGTGCATGCCCTGGCGCGTGCCGAAGTAGTGGAACACGAGCGCACGCGAGATGCCGGCGCGCTCGGCGAGCCAGTCGACGGTGAGCTCGTCGAGCGGACGGTCTGCGAGGAAGTTCACACCGAGCGCGATCAGCTGAGCGCGTCGCTCGTCGGGCGTCATCCGCCGCCGGGTTTCGCCGGACATGAAAGAAGCCTAATGGGATCCACTATTGACCCGCAGTCAACGAGTCATATGCTCGGGGAGGGCGCATCGTCGCGCCCTCGACCCAGGAGGCCCGATGTCGTTCCGTTCTTTCGCCCGCTCGCACACCGGACGGATCACGCTCACCGCGATCCCCGTCGCCCTCGCCGTCTCGCTGCTGGGCACGGGCGTGGCCCAGGGCGCTGTCCCCGTGTCGTTCTCGGTGTCGGGCAGCCAGTTCCAGATCAGCGCGTCGAGCCTGAACGGCACCGGGTTCTCGCAGTACGCGGGCGTCGCGAAGGACACCGCAGGCAAGAGCCACGCCGTCGCGATCGCCAACATCAAGTCGGCGACCCTGCACGACCTGTGCCAGTCCGTGGTGACCGAGACCCCGCTCGGCAAGGTCGGCGTGCTGATCACGGCCGGCGGCGGCGACAAGCCGGCCGAGGCATCCGACCTGCAGATCGGGATGACGGGGCTCAAGGGCGATTCGTCGTTCAGCCACATCCGCATCGGCGTCGACGCGTCCACCGTGAACACGCAGGCGAAGGGCGCGGCGGGCGACTTCGCGCAGGATGCCGACACCGTGACGATCAAGGACCTCGAGCAGACCGCGTGGAGCACGCAGGCCTCGGTGTTCACGCTGACCGGCATGAAGCTGCAGCTCACCGACGGAACGAAGCAGTGCTTCTGACCGAGACGCGGCGGCGGCACCGCGAGGCGGTGGACGGATCGATGAGCGGGACCGCGGACGAGACGGCGAGCGAGAGGGAACCCGGGCGGTTCGCGCTCTGGTACCGCGCCCGGCCGGCGCTCGGCGGGGTGCTGACCATGCTCGCGGGCATCGAGATCTTCCTGTCGAGCCAGCTCGATCTGGGCAACATCCGCGTGCAGCTGGGTATCGAGGGGATGCAGGCCACCGTCATCCCGATCGCTCTCGTGCTCGTCGGCGTGCTGGCGATGCTCATGCCGGCCCACCACATCTTCTACGGCGTGATCGCGCTCGCGATCGCGGTCTACTCGCTGATCGGCGTGAACCTCGGCGGTTTCGTGCTGGGCATGCTGCTGGGCTGCGTCGGCGGGATCCTGGTGGTGGCATGGATGCCGCGGCACGCGCGCCGTGCGGAGGCCGAGGCGGCCGGCACCGAGCTGGGCGACGGCGGGCGCGGCGACGAGCAGCTCGGCGCACGCCGCAGGAGCGCCGACCGGACGGACGAGGACGCATGACCTCCACGCGCGTTCGACGCACGATCGTGGCTGCGGCCGCGGCGGTGTGCCTGACCGCTGCAGGGAGCCTCGTCGCGGCGCCCGCCGCGTCGGCGCAGCTGTGCATTCCGATCCTGCTCCCGTGCCCGAGCCCGAGCCCGAGCCCGACGCCGAGCCCGACCCCGAGTCGGACGTCGGGCGGAGGCCTGCCCGTGCCCGTTCCGGGCGTGACGATCCCCCCGACTGGGACGGGCACGAGCCCGGTCCCGGATCCGTCGGCGAGCGCGCCTGCGTCGGACGGCACGGGATCCCAGACGACCCCGGCGCCGACATCCCCCGATCTCGCGTTGCTGCCGGCAGACGACAGCATGGTCTTCACGCAGCCGCCGGCGCAGCTGGCCGCCCGGTCGCTGTCGTTCTCGGGGCTGCAGGGGATCGCTCTGGTCAAGGTGCGGCTGGCCGACGGCAAGCGCGTGGCCGCATTGCGCCTGCGGGCCGCGAGCATCACGATCGACGGGTTCGCCCTGACCGTGCGCCGCGACACCGGCCCGATCCTGGCGACGACCGCCGATCGGATGACGCTGCGCGGTCACGTCGAGGTCTACCTGAGCTCGATCACCGCGACCACGCACGACGGCAAGTCCTACACGCTCGGCGCGCACACCCCGCCGCCGGCCGACGGCATCGAGCCCGGGCTGCTGCGCGTGACCCTCGGCATGATGGGCACTCGCGCCGACGAGATCGCGTACACGAACACCGACCAGCGCCTCACCGACTGACCCGCCTCCGGCTCAGGAGCGGGGGCCGGAGCAGATCGCGTTCTTCGCGATCGTGGAGTGGTACTGCTCGGCGGTCCACGGCAGACCCAGGGCTGGGGCGTCCTTGCCGCCCGTGGCCGGCGCCATCGACGCGATGGCCGCGAGCTCGCGCGCCAGGTCGACGATCGGCCCCCTGCCGGCCGTCGAGTCGTTCAGCACCACCGCGACGACCAGGCCGCTGCCCGGGTCGGCGAACGCCGCCGTGAGGTATCCGGGCGCGTCCCCGTACTGACCGACCAGGGGCCCCGCCTTGATGACGCCGCCGGCCGTCGTGAACCACGCGGGCGACCCGCTCGACACCGCGAGCGGTGTAGACAGGCGTTCGCCCGTCTTCACGAGCGTGCCCTCGGCGAGGGCGTGGGCGTACACGCCGAGGTCGTCGATGTCCGACACGACGCCCGAGTCGGTCCAGCCGAAGCTCGCCGACTGCTCGGTGATGTCGGTCTGCTTGTCGCACACGAAGGCACCGGATTTCGCGGTCGACCCGAGATAGTAGCCGGGTAGCGGGGTCGATCCGCGCACGACGGGGTCGGATGCCGCAGCCCCCGGCAGGGCGGTGTGCGACAGGTGCAGGGGGTCGACCACGTACTGGGCGAACAACTGCGACGCGCTGCTGCCGGTCGCCCGCTCGAGGGCCAGCCCCAGCAGCAGGTAGCCGGCGTCCGAGTCGCGGTAGGCCACGCCCGGCTCCACGTCGCCGCCCACCTGCCCGACACCGTAGCCGACGAGCTCGCGCGGATCCCACTTGCGGCCCGGCGTCAGGTGCAGCTGGTCCTCGAGCACACCGCGGTACGAGCCGATCCCGCTCGTACCGTCACACAGCTGGTGCAGCGTGACGTTCGAGAGGTTTGCCATGCCGTTGACGTAGTCCGCGACGCTGTCGTCGAGCCCGACCTTGCCGCGGGCAGCGACCTGGAAGAGCACGTCGCACGTCATGGCGCGTGTGATGTCGCCGGCGCGGAACGTCATGTCGGCCTCGACCGGCGTCTTGCCGTCGTGCGAGGTCGTTCCCAGACCCTCGACCCACGAGCCGCTCCACGGCGCCCAGACCCCGACGATCGCCCCCGACGATCCGGTGGCCGCCATCGCGTCGGTGACCGCGGCCTTCAGCTGCTGCCGCGTGTGGTCGGGCAGCTGCTTCTGGGGTGCGAGCGTGACCGGGTCGCCTGTGAAAGCGGTGGCCGAGCACCCGGCGACGGTCACCAGCAGGGCGAGCGCGCCGAGGGCCGCAATGGCCGTGCGGACGATCCTCGAGCGAACCGGCATCCTCACCCCCCGGTCGACTTCTGTCCTAGCATTCAAACACACACCGCCCGGCCCGCCGAAGAGTGCCCGGAAGACGCGGGTTTCCTGAGGCTTTGCCGCAGGCGCGCAGGATCAGGATGCCGCGGCCCGGACGGCTGCCATGAACCGCTGCACGTCGGGATCGACCTGGATGTCGCGCGGCCGCAGCGGCCGGGTCAGGTACAGTCCCTCGAGCGAGGTCAGCCGCGACAGCGCGACGTAGGTCTGCCCCGGCGCGAACGCGCCCGAGCCCAGGTCGATGATCGCCCGGTCGTAGGTCTTGCCCTGAGACTTGTGGATCGTCACGGCCCAGGCCAGCCGCAGCGGGAACTGCGTGAACTCTGCCACGATGTCGCGCGTGAGCGCCTTGGTCGCCGGGTCGTACGCGTAGCGGAACTTCTCCCACACGGCGGGCTCGACGTCGTGCTCGTCGCCGTCGACGTCGACCCGGACGGTTCCCCCGGCGATGCGGGTGACGGTGCCGATCGTTCCGTTGACCCACCGGGGCGGCTCGCCGAAGGACTGCGTGTCGTTGCGCAGGAACATCACCTGCGCGCCGACCTTCAGCGCCAGGTCCACGTCGGCGGGGTATGCGTCGCCGCGGCCGAAGTCGCCGTTGATCTCGGCGACCGCGGTCTGCGTGCGACCCGGCAGCGCGTCCAGGTGCCGCTTGTTGATCGCGGTGACCCGGTCGTTGCGGGTGGCCAGGGTGATCACCGGCGCCTCGCCGTCGGCGGACACCGGCGGGGTGCGCGCCCCGGTGTCATTGAGCACCTGCGCGATGTCGGCCGTGACCCGCCCGTGCCGCACCGCGTTGAGCATCGCCTTGAACCCGGGGTCGGACTGGCGGTGGATGTCGCGCAGCTCGCGGATGTTCAGCTCGGCGCCGTGGCGTCCGAGATCCAGCAGGCCCGCGGCATCCGGCGCCTCGCCCGCCCAGACGTTCGCGTCGAAGAACCAGAACGACCGGTAGTGGTCGTTCACATATCGCATCTCGTCGCCGCGCGGCGGCACCGGCGCGAGCTGGTACGGGTCGCCGAACATCACGACCTGCACACCGCCGAACGCTTCGGCGCGGCGGCCCCGGGCCGTCCGCAGCGCGCGGTCCACGGCATCCATCAGATCCGCGTTCACCATCGAGATCTCGTCGATCACGAGCGTGTCGATCGCGTTCAGCAGCTTGCGGGTGGCGTCGGACTGCGGCTCGTCCTTGCGGCCGATGAGCCCGATCGGCAGCTTGAACAGCGAGTGGATGGTCTGCCCCATCACGTTCAGCGCCGCGACGCCGGTCGGCGCGCACACCGCGATCTGCTTGTCGGTGTGCATCGCGAGGTGGTTCAGCAGGGTCGACTTGCCGGTGCCGGCGCGCCCGGTCACGAACACGTGCTCGCGGGTGTCTTCGATCAGCCGGAACAGCGCCTCCTGCTCGGCGGACAGGGTGGGCGTGGTCACCCTGTCCATGGTAGGCGTCCGCTCATGCGTCGCCGCGCGACAGTCCACAGGCTCCTTCCGGACGGCTTTTCCTAGACTGAGAGGATGAACCCCGGGATCGAGGATGCGACGGCGACGGTGCCGCGCGTCGTCTCGAGCCCGCGCACGTCGCCCGCGGGCGCCGCGGACCCGGGCGCGCAGGTTCCGGATGCCGCAGCCGCCGCACCGGCGCCCGCCCGCGGCGTCCGCCTGCGGCTCGGCCGGGACCTCACACTGATCGCGGTCATCATCGCGGTGCTGCTGGCCGGGCTCGGCGTGGGCGGGGTGTTCCTGTACCGGAGCCTGTACAGCCCGTCGGCGTTCGTGCGGCACTACCTCGAGCTGCTCTCCACCGGGCACGCCGCCGACGCGCTGCAGGTGCCGGGCGTGGCGATCGACCGCTCGGCGATGAGGGCGGCCGGGCTGCCGAAGAACGCATCCGAGGTGCTGCTGCGCCAGGCGGCCCTGGCCACACTGACCGACATCGACATCCGCTCCGAGCAGACCAACGGCGACGTCACCGAGGTCACGGTCGGCTACCGCGCCGGCGGCTATCCCGGCACCACGACGTTCCAGGTCGAGGGCAACGGCCGCATCGGGGTGGTGCCGGCGTGGCGGTTCGCCCAGAGCCCCCTGGCTGTCGTCGACCTCACCGTGCACGGCTCGATGGCGTTCCAGGTCAACGGCTTCCGGCTCGACAAGCGTCAGGTGTCCCTCGCCGGCCCCGACGTCGATCCGGCCGCCCCGGTGCCCATGCTGATGTTCACCCCGGGCCTGTACTCGGTGCGTGTCGACACCCCGATCTCGTACTCGCCGGGGGTCGCCGTGCTCTCGGACGCCCCGATGAAGAATGTGCCGGTCCAGATCCAGACCGAGCCGACCGAGAAGTTCGTCTCGACCGTGCAGAGCCGGGTCGACGACTTCCTCGATCAGTGCGCGACGCAGCAGGTGCTGCAGCCGACGGGATGCCCGTTCGGGTACGTGGTGCAGAACCGCATCGACGAGCCGCCGACGTGGTCGATGGTCAAGGCGCCCAAGATCACGGTGGTTCCGCACGGCGAGGACTGGGCGATCCCGGTCACGACCGGCACGGCGCACATCGTCGTGGACATCCGCTCGATCTATGACGGGTCGGTGCACCGTCTCGACGAGGACGTGCCGTTCAGCATGGACGGCACGATCGACATCTCGCCCAACGGCACCGCATCGATCCAGGTCAGCGCTCCCGGCAGCGACTGAGCCGCGGCATCCCGGCACACCGCGGCGGGCGCGTGTGCGTTCCGCGGCAGAGGACGCCGGTGACGGATGCCGCTACCGGCGGTCGAGCTGCGCCTGGCGCTCCGCGACCTGGGCGTCGTGTTCGGCCATGCGCGCCAGGCGCGCGTTGTACTCCACGAGCTCGGCGTCGCCGGTGCGGTCGGCGTGGCGGTCGCGGCGGCGCTCGGCGCGCGCGTCGCTCTGGCTCCACATGATGCCCACGACCACGGCGAGCACGAACGTCGGCAGCTCGCCGATCGACCAGGCCGCTCCCCCGCCGATGTACTGGTCCATGAGCGGCGTCGCGCCCCAGGTGCGCCCCATCGAGCCGAACCACTCCGCGACCATGAGCCCGGACTGCATCATCAGCGTCACGCCGAAGAACGCGTGCGTGGCCATCACCAGGATCAGCACGACCAGCCGCAGCGAATGCGGCAGCCGGTAGTGCACCGGGTCGATGCCGATCAGCGACTGCACGAACAGGTAGCCCGAGATGATGAAGTGGACGATCATCCACTCGTGGCCCAGGTGGTCGTACAGCGACCAGCGGAACAGGTCGGTGAAGTAGAAGACCCACAGCGAGACGCCGAAGATCACGGCCGCCACGACCGGGTTGGTCACGACCCGGGCGAACGGAGTGTGCACGGCCCACATGATCCACTCGCGGCCGCCGCGGGTGCCGTCGTGGCGCTTGGCGATCGCACGCAGGGCGAGGGTCACCGGCGCCCCGGGCACCAGCAGCACGGGGATCGCCATGGTCAGCATCATGTGGCCGACCATGTGCACGCTGAACAGGTACTCCTGGTAGGCGTTGATCGGCCCGCAGGTCACCCAGAACAGCAGCAGGATGCCGAGCACCCACAGCACCGTGCGATAGATCGGCCATCTGTCGCCGCGGCGGTGCAGCCGCCACACGCCGGCGAAGTAGAAGAACAGCCCGAACCCGCACACGACGAGCCACAGCAGATCGATGTTCCACTCGGTGAACCAGCGGGCAATCGTCAGCTCGGGCGGCAGCGGCGCTCCGGTGAGGATCTCGGCCGGGGTCTGCGACAGCGGCACCTGGTCGCTGGGGGGCGGCGTGCGGGCGAGCGCGACGGCCGCGCCGCTGGCCACGCCCATGATGAGCAGCTCGACCAGCACGAAGCCCCAGAAGCGGCGGGATGCGGCATCCTCTCTCAGCCGGGAGATGAGCCGCGTGCGATAGATGGCGCCGAACAGGCCGAGCAGCGTCAGCGCCGCGGCCTTGACGATCAGGATCGTGCCGTAGCCCGATGCCAGCGCCCCCCAGCTGCCGAGGGCCACGGCCGCACGTGCGACGCCCGAGATCCCGACCACCACGAAGGCCACGAGGGCGATCGACGAGTAGCGCGCGAGCACCTCGGCCATGCCGTCGCGCTTCATGATCGGGCGCAGGATCACCAGCAGCACGAGGCCGCCGAGCCAGACGGCCGCGCCGATCATGTGCATGATCATGGCGCTCACAGCGATGTCGTGGCTGGCCAGCTCTCCGGAGTGGCCCTGCGTGCCCATCGGCACCAGGGTCGCCAGGGCGAGCACCGCGGTGATGAGGGTCGCCGTCCACCCGCGCACGGCGAAGGTCAGCACGCTCAGCACGGCGCCGGCCAGCGTCGTGATCAGCCATGTGCGGCCGGCCTCGGTCTGCGTGAGCCAGTTGCCCAGCTGGGCGCCGAACGTGTTGTCGATGCCGATCGTCGGGTTGAACGTCAGCACGAAGGTCAGAAAGCCGGTGACCGCCGAGGCGACCGTGAAGACGGCGGCCGAGACGGATGCCACCAGCAGCGCGGCCTCGAACGGCTTGGAGTCGGCGCGCAGGGCGAACAGCGCGGTCACGAGGGTGCCGCACAGGCCCGCCGCCGACAGGTTCACGACCAGGGTCACCAGCGGCAGTCCCCAGCGCACGCCCGGGCCGGGATCGCCCAGCGGCAGAGGAGCGGCACCCCCGCCGTACGCGAGCGCCCAGATCGCGGCGACGAGCGCGGCCACGACGAGAAGGGCGGGCCCGGCGGCCCGCAGCGCGCGGGGGTTCACCCCTCCAGCCTAAGCGGGTTCGCTGGGCGCTCAGCCCGGTCCGCCTCATCGACCACCCCCGCCTCATCGACCGCCCCGCCTCATCGACCGCCCCGCCTCATCGACCAATCCATAGGGATTGGGCGAATCAATAGGCCAGAGGGTATGGATTCGCCCAATCCCTATGGATTCGCGGGGTGGGCGACGGGCGCAACGACGACGGACGGGCGCAACGACGACGGACGGGCGCAACGACGAGGGAGGGGGATGCCGCGGCTGCGGCATCCCCCTCCGAAAGGTCTTGCGGACTTACTTGACCGCGGACTTCAGCTTCGAGCCGGCGGTGACCTTGACGCGCTTGCCGGCGGGGATCTTGATCTCGGCGCCGGTCTGCGGGTTGCGGCCGGTGCGGGCCGCGGTGGCGACCTGCTCGAACGCGATCCAACCGGGGATCGAGACCTTGCTGCCCTTGGCGACGGCCTCGGAGACCGTGGAGAAGAGGGAGTCGAGAACGCCGGAGACGACGGCCTGGCTCTGGCCCGTCGCGCTGGCGATGCTCGCAACGAGTTCGGTCTTGGTGATGGACTTGTCGGCCATGTGGATGTGTCCTCCAGGCGGCGCGGTAGCCGCCTTCTCTACGTGACCGAGGAGCCCTGCGCCCCCCGGCTGGTCTGTGCGACCGGGTCGAATGTACCAAGAAACCGCGGAATCACGCGGATTTGACGGCATCCTCACCGATTCTCGTCGGCGTGTCGCGGCGTCTGGTGTGACCGGAGTGGCTCCTGTGGCGCCGGTTCCCTCCGCGAGCCGGGCCGTGCGGGGCGAGGCGACGGGGACGGCGGGAACGGCGAAGGCCGGAACCCCGAGAGGTTCCGGCCTTCGTGAAAGCGGATGCCGCTTACCAGGACGACTTGGTCACGCCGGGCAGCTCGCCACGGTGGGCCATGTCGCGGAAGCGCACGCGCGAGACGCCGAACTTCGACAGGAAGCCGCGCGGGCGACCGTCGATGACGTCGCGGCCACGCAGCCGCACGGGCGACGCGTCGCGGGGCAGCTTCTGCAGACCCACGCGGGCGGCCTCGCGCTGCTCGTCGGTGGAGTTCGGGTCGACGAGCTGCTTCTTCAGCTCGGCACGCTTCTCGGCGTAGCGGGCAACGACCTCCTCGCGCTGGTTGTTGCGCGCGATCTTGCTCTTCTTGGCCATGAGATCAGCGCTCCTCTCGGAACTCGACGTGCTTGCGCACGATGGGGTCGTACTTCTTCAGCACGATGCGGTCGGGGTTGTTGCGGCGGTTCTTCTTGGTCACGTAGGTGTACCCCGTGCCCGCGGTCGAACGCAGCTTGATGATCGGACGAATGTCCTGTGCCTTCTTGGCCATCAGAGCTTCACACCCTTCGCGATCAGGTCCTTCACGACCGACTCGATGCCGCGCGCGTCGATCACCTTGATGCCCTTGGCGGACACGTTCAGGGTGACCTTACGACCCAGCGAGGGAACGAAGTAGGTCTTCTTCTGCACGTTCGGGTCGAAGCGGCGCTTCGTCCGACGGTGCGAGTGCGAGATGTTGTGACCGAAGCCGGGAACCGCTCCGGTCACCTGGCACACTGCAGCCATGGTGATGTCTCCTTCTGTACCGTGAGGCCGGACGGCCCCACCCAAGATCCCTTGTCTGCGCCCAGCCGAAATCCCGGCCGTTGCCGGCCGACGATGAACGGGAGGGTGCGAACTGCGCGCTGGAGTGCGCACAGACAAGAGGAGAGTCTAGCATGGCCGGGCGTGTCGCCTTGACGGCGCCCCTCTCGGCCGTTGAGCGAGCGAAGCGAGACGAAACGACATCGGCGGCGCTTCATCTCGGCCGCACATGGCAGCCCGCTCAACGACCGAGGTCTTGCGTCAGCGCTTGCGCGCCTTGACGGTGGTCTCTTCGGCGCGCTCCTTCTTCAGCGCCCGCTTCTCCTTGAGCGTCGTCTGCGGAGCCTTCTTCGCGCGGTTCTTGTCGGCCATCGTGATACTCGCTTCCCTCGTGTTCAGCTGGCGGGTATTCCGGCTGACCATAGCCCACTTCCGAGGGGAAGTCACATCCTGCGTTCTGACCAGGTGCTTTCTCGCTCTGCGGGCCCTCGTGGCCCGGTCAGAGTGCGGCGGCGGCCTCGGCGGCGCCGCGGCCCCACCGGAAGGGCGAGACCGTCCGGTCGCCGGGGATCCAGAACCGCCACGGGTACGCGTCGGTCCCCGCGAGGCCGGCGATGCCGACGCGGGGGCCGGATGCCACGTCCTGCAGCGGTTCGTCGCGCAGCGCGAGGCGCGCCACGGCGCCGCCGAACGGCGTCCCCTCGACCACGTCGATCCCGTCGTGCAGCGCGTGCTTGAGCCCCATCGCATCGCCCAGACGCCCCGGGCCCCGGGCGAGCTCACGGTCGGTGCGCGCGGCCGGCCGGCGCCGCCGGGCGATCTCGACGCCGTCGACGACCTCGCCCGCGCGCAGCAGGATTCCGCCGGCCTCGCCCTCCGGGCCGCACACGACGTTCGCGCACGAGTGGATGCCGTGGCTGAGGTACACGTACAGGTGTCCTTGCTCGCCCCACATCGTCGCGTTTCGGGCCGTGTACCCCATGCGCGCGTGCGACCCGGGGTCGGGCACCGGTCCGGTGCCCTTGCCGTGGTACGCCTCGACCTCGGTGATCCGCAGCGCGACGGTCTCGGCATCCATCGTCACCGTAAGGATGGCGCCCAGCAGACGCGGCGCGACATCGACCGGGAACGCCGCCAGGTCGTCGCGCGTGACGGGGCGCAGCCTGGTGTCGGGAAGAAGATCTGTCATCGCAAATGCGGCGGGGGATGCCTGGCACCACCATACGCCCCTAGAATCGCGGCCATGCCCCTCGTGTATATGTGCGTGCGCCCGCAACGCGGCGCGGCGGACGCGGAGTACGAATCCTTCCGGGCGATGGCCGGGCTCGCCCCGGAGGACCTCGAGATGCACGACCTCGTGCACGACCCGCTGCCGCCGGACGCGTTCGAGCGGTGGTCGGGGTTCCTCGTCGGCGGCAGTCCGTTCAACGTCACCGATCCGGCCTCGAGCAAGACCGACGTGCAGGTGCGGCTCGAGGGCGACCTCGAACGCGTCGCGGCGGCCGCGGCATCCGGACGCGCGTCGGCGCTGTTCACGTGCTACGGGATCGGCGTGGTGGTCCGGATGCTGGGGGGCGAGGTGAGTCGGCGCTTCCCCGAGGACACCGGACCGGCGATGGCGGCCCTTACGCCCGCGGGCGAGGCCGATCCGCTGTTCGGGGCGCTGGCCAGCCGGTTCACCATGCTCACCGCGCACAAGGAGGGGTCGGGCTCGGTGCCGCCGGGAGCGGTGCTGCTGGCCACGAACGACGCGTGCCCGGTGCAGGCGTTCCGGGTGGGCGACCGGCTGTACGCCACCCAGTTCCACCCCGAGGCGAGCACGCACGCGTTCGTCGAGCGGATGGAGATCTACCGCAACGGCGGATACTTCGACTCGAGCGACTTCGAGACGCTCGCACAGCGTGTGCTGGCAGCGTCCGTCACCGAACCGGGCCGGATCATCGGCGCGTTCGCCCGCGAGCTGTCACGCGTCGCCGGGTGACGCGATCCTGGTGCGCGGCGTCCGCTCGGCCGCGCGCGGGACAGGTCAGATCATGAAGCCCGGCGGCACCTGGCACCACGACGGGGCGAAGCCGCTCAGCTGCCGCACCTCGCGGCCGTCGGAGAGGTCGACGATGCGGGTCATGGTGGTGCGCGGCATCGGCAGCAGATAGTCGTCGTACGGGTTCGCGGCCGTGTCGGGGGCGATCGTCACGGCGGCGTAGCGGGCGCTCGGCGACAGGCACGTCTGCAGGACGGCGTCGGTGACCGGGAGGCGCAGCACCGGCGTGGACGCGCCGTCGGCGCCGACCCGGTAGAGGACCGTGCCCTCGGGCGCTCCCGTCTCGGCGCCCGATCCGCCGGCGACGTCGAGCACCGTGTAGGGCCGGACGGTGGCGTTCGATCCGGGCACCGGCACCACCGTGCCGCGGGTCCCGGGCACCCGCCGGCCGGCCTCTGTCGCCGCGGCGAGCGGCTTCTCGGCCCCGTCGGACAGGTCGACCGTGTACGGTCCGTCGGAGCGGTCGATGTAGGCGATCGACGCGCCGCGGGCGATGCCGTCGATCGACAGCCCACGGCCGAGGTCGACCGCTTGGCCGCCGGCGGCGCCGGTGAGCAGCATGCGGCCGTCGAAGGTCAGGACGAGGATGCTGTCGCTGTCGGGCACGAACCGCCAGTCGGCGACCCGCGTGTCTTTGCCCGGCAGCGCGATGCGACGCGGCGGCGCGGCGGCCGCGGCATCCTTCAGCGACGCCACGTACAGGACGCTGATCTGCGCGCCGGGAGCGCCCGGGTCCGCGGCGGTGTAGGTGTAGCCGGCGAGGTCGCCGCGATCCGCGATCTGCAGCTGGGCGATGCTGCCGGTGCCCGGCAGCTTGAGGGTGCGGCGGTGCGCCCCGTTCGGATCGGTGACGCTCAGGTGTGCGCGGCCGCGCGTGTCGAGGGTCTGGACGATGATGTGGTCGGTGGTGGCGCGGAAGTCCTCGATGTGCCGGTCGGTGAACACCGGCTCACCGCCCTGCCCACGCACGTCGGCGCGCAGGATGCGGTCGCCGCCCTGCCCGCGCTGCAGCATGTACAGCTGCAGCCCCGGGGTGCGCAGGCGATGGACCACGTCGGTCGCCGGCCCCCCGCCGAGCCCCTCGACGTCGCGGAAGCGCACCGTGTACTCGGTGTCGTCGTGCAGCGGCAGGGTGAAGCGCACGCCCATCGAGCGGCCGGACGTGTCGACCGTGAACGGCGTGGCCGGCGTGACGCTGACCTGTGCGGGCTTGAGGGGCCGCAGCGCCTGGTTCATCGAGACGATGAGGCGTGACCCGGATGCCGCGACCGCCGCGTGCGGGTCGTCGCTCACGCTCGACACCCGCGGACCCTGGCCGTTCGTGACGGCGGCGCCGGCGAACCCCAGCACGCCGAGCACGGCCAGGACCACCGCGACGGTGACCGCGTAGCGGCGCGTCTGGCGGCGTCTGCCCGCGGCACGGCGGGCTCCGCGGGCGCCGGGGCCGGCCGTGCGGCCGTCGAGGGGGTCGGGCTCAGTACTCATACGGGTCCTTGGGCTCGGCGATCCGCCGGACGTCCGTGGCGTCGATCTCGAGCGCGCCGGACGCGGTCGAGCGCACCGTGCCGGTCACCCGCACCCAGGCCCCGGTGCCGAGCTTGGCGAGGGATGCCGCACGCACGGGCACGGACGCCGGCTGCGCGTCGATCACGCAGTGCGTGATGACCATCCGGGTCAGCCGGAAGTCGTCGGACCGGGCCCGCGAGACGAATCCGGTCAGGGTGACCGGATCGCCCTCGAACGACTCGGGGTTCGTCGCGGTGGCGAACACGCTCGCCCATTCGCCGACGCCGAACTGCGCGGTGTCGCCGCGGGTGGCGAGGGCGACGGTGTCGGCGCCGGCGAACAGCGGCGGCGTGCCGGTGTCACGCGACTGCGCGATCTCGGCCGAGAGGCTCGCGGGCGGCACGAGCAGGATCGCGAGCGCGACGACGGATGCCGCAGCCCCCGCCGTGCCGGCGATCGCGGCGCCGGCGATCCGCCGCGCGCCGGC
>NZ_JBYRJC020000002.1:316536-1036976 GCF_058349885.2 Microbacterium sp. W1-4-2
CGTTGCGCGAGCGGAGCGACCGGCCGTTGCGCGAGCGGAGCGACCGGCCGTTGCGCGAGCGGAGCGACCGGCCGTTGCGCGAGCGGAGCGACCGGCCGTTGAGCGAGCGGAGCGAGACGAAACGCCCGAGACCCCCGCGGAGGCCGCTTCGGCTCGGTCGCGCTGCGCGCGGCCTCGCTCAACGACCGGGTGGGCCCCGTGGCCGTGGTCGTGGCCATGGTCGGCCTCCGCGCCTGCGGGCAGCGTGAAGCTCAGCACGGCGCCCACGAGCACGAGCACGGCCATCGGCACGGCGAACCAGTTCGACGACGGGTTGATGTACAGGCCCAGGCGCCCGGTGGCCCAGAGCCCCAGCGTCGCCACGGCGAGGATCGAGGCGATCCCCACGCCGAGCCATCGGCCGCCCCACGCGTTACGCAAGGTTCACCCCTACTGCGATCGCGAACGCCGTGAGCACGACGACGACGACCATGATGACCAGCGCGGGCGCCCGGAACGTGGTGCGCAGCAGTGCGAGCATCTTCACGTCCACGAGCGGCCCGACGATCAGGAACGCGGCGATCGAGCCGGGCGTGAACGTCGCCGCGAACGACAGCGCGAAGAACGAGTCGACGTTCGAGCAGATCGAGACGATCATCGCCAGCAGCACCATCGCGACGATCGACAGCACCGGGTTCGATCCGATCGCCAGCAGCGCGTCGCGGGGCACCAGCACCTGCACGGCACCGGCGAGGGCCGATCCGATGACCAGCGCGGGCATCACGGCGCGCAGCTCCACGACGAACTGGGCGATGCTGCGCCGGCCACGCGCGTGATGGTCGTGCGTGACGACGTCGCACGTGCGCAGGAACCGGTCGGTCAGCAGACGCTGCTGGTCGGGGTGGCGGCTGAAGATCCAGCCGAGCAGGTTCGCCACGAGCACGCCCCCGGCGAGCCGGGCGACGAGGATGCCGTCGTCGAAGCCGAACGCCTGGTGCGTGGTGATGATCACGATCGGGTTCACGATGGGCGCCGCGATCAGGAACGTGAGCGTCTCGGGCACGCTGAACCCGCGCATCAGCAGGCCGCGCGCGAACGGCACGTTGCCGCACTCGCAGACCGGCACGAGCATCCCGAGGAACGACAGCACGAGCCGGCGCGCCCACGCGGGCCGCGGCATCCATCGCTCGAGCACCCCCGGCGGCACCCACACCTGCACGACGATCGACAGGACGACGCCGACCGCGACGAACGGCAGCGACTCGATGAGCACGCTGATCGCGAGGGTCAGTCCGTCCTGCAGGCGGGTCGGCAGCGCGGGGACGGCGCCGGGCACGACCGCGTACACGGCGAACAGGGCGAGCACGGCGAGCACGCCGATGCCGACCGCGACGACGGGGCGTCGGGTCGAATGCGGGGCTGCCGTGGCGGCCGGCGCGGTCAGGTCAGTGCGGGCCGGAGGCATCGGTCGCCGGGCGCCCGGCACGGGCGCGGTTCGCGGTGCAGTCTGCGCACAAACCGAAGATGTCGACCACGTGCTCGGCGGCCGTGAAGCCGTGGCCCGCGGCGGTGGCCCGCGCCCACTCCTCCACGTCGGTCGCGGCGATCTCGACGGTCAGTCCGCACGAACGGCAGATCAGGTGGTGGTGATGGCCCGGGCTCGTGCACGCGCGGTACAGGCTCTCGCCCTCCGGGCTCTGTAGCGAGTCGGCGTCGCCGGCCGAGGCCATGTCGGACAGGGCGCGATACACGGTGGCCAGGCCGATCCCGGTGTTCTCGTCGCGCAGCGTGGCGTGCAGCGTCTGCGCGCTGACGAAGCCTGCCGCATCGGACAGGGCCTCGCGCACGCGTTCGCGTTGCCAGGTGTTGCGCTGGGCCATGCTTCGAGTGTAGGCGGGCCGCGGCATCCCCACTTCGGCGTCCGCCATCAACGCACCCCGGTCGGCGCGACCGGCAGGCGCCGCTCGGCGACGCGGACTGACACGACGACGATCACCGCCATCGCCACGGCGAAGCCCAGTGCCACCCAGCCCGATCCGATGCCCACACCGCCGTCGGCGATCGGTTTGCCGAGCCAGTCGGCGACCGATGCGCCCAACGGCCGGGTCAGCACGTAGGCGAACCAGAACGCGAACACGCCGTTCCAGCGCAGCACGCGGTAGCCGAGCGCGGGGATCAGGATCAGCACCGCGAACAGCGCGATCGACGGCAGGTAGCCCAGGTGCAGTCCGATCGCGGTGAAGTCGCCGAGCGCCGTGCCCATCGCGAACGTGCCGACCACCGCGGCCCAGTAGAACAGCTCGCGACGGGTCGTGGTGATCGCGTGCACGTCGAGCGTGCGCTCGGTGAGCCACCACCCGGTGAACACCACGGCGAGCACCAGGGCGTACGCCGTGGCGGACACGACGTACGGCAGGCCGATCACGACGTGCACGACGTCGGCCGCCATGGTGCCGAACACGCCGACCATCGCGACGGTCAGCCAGTACACGGCGGGAAGGTAGCGCCGGCGGGTCAGCTGCAGCGCGAGCGCGGCGACGAACAGCGCGAACCCGAGCAGCACCGCCGCCACGGGCGGCATGACGTGGATCGAGAAGTCCGACAGCGCCTCGCCGAGGGCGGTGGAGGCCGCTTTCGCGAGCCAGAAGGCGACGGTGGGGGCGGCGACCGCGCTGACCAGCCGGCGGGAGGGGGTGCCGATGCTCACCAGACAAGAGTGAACGCCGCAGGATAAGAATCCGCAGTGAGCGCGCGGCGGACGCTGGACCCTCCATCGCCGCAATCCATAGGGATTGGGCGAATCCATACGCAATGGGGTATTGACTCGCCCAGTCCCTATGGATTCGGGGCGGGGCGGGACGGGACCGGTCGGTCGAGGGCCGGGTCAGGCGACCGCGGTGCGCACCACGCGCCCGCGACGGGCCCCGGCGGTGCGGCACACGAGGTAGATCACGAACGAGATCGTCGTGATGTAGGGACTGACCGGCAGCTCGCCCATGATCGCGAGCAGGATGCCGCCGACGGCTGCCGTGAATCCGAAGACCGCCGCGAGCACGGGCACGGCGACCGGGCCGGCGGCGATGCGCATCGCGCTCGCGGCGGGGGTGACCACCAGCGCGAGCACCAGCAGCGCCCCGATGATGTGGACGGCCACCGCCACGATCAGCCCGAGCAGCAGCATGAACCCGAGCGACACCCAGCGCACCGGCACGCCGCGGGCGGCGGCGGCCTGCGGATCGAGCGAGTCGAACCGCAGCGGACGCCAGATGAGCAGCAGCCCCATCAGCACGACGAGGCTGATCACGGCCAGCCAACCCAGTTCGGCGTTCTGCACCGTGACGATCTGTCCGGTCAGCAGGCTGAATCGGTTGGCGCTGCGGCCGGGATACAGCGACAGGAACAGGATGCCGAGCCCCAGCCCGAAGGGCATCAGCACGCCGATGATCGAGTTGCGCTCGCGCGCGCGGGCGCCGAGCCATCCGATCACCGCCGCGGCGATCAGGGATCCGACGATCGAGCCGGTCACGACATCCACCCCGACCAGCAGGGCAGCAGCCGCCCCGGCGAACGAGAGCTCGCTGATGCCGTGCACGGCGAACGCCATGTCGCGCTGCATCACGAACACGCCGACCAGTCCCCCGACCAGGCCCAGCAGCGCGCCCGCCCACACGGAGTTCGACACCAGCGCGAGGATCGCCCCGTAGTCGGCGGCGCCGCCGAACATCGCATTCCACACGTCGTTCCAGCTCATACGGGTTCGCCTTCGTGGTGGCTCTCGTGATGGTGGTGGGATGCCTCGGCATCAGGTGCTCCGACGACCACGAGCCGGTTGCCGGCCCGCAGCACGAACACCGCCGCACCGTACAGATCCGTGAGCACATCGCTGCGCAGCACGTCGCGCGGGGCGCCGAGCATGAAGCGACCGCCGGCGAGGTAGAGGATGCGATCGACCTTGCCCAGCACCGGGTTGATGTCGTGCGTGACGAGCATGACCGCCGCCTGGCTCTCGCGCCGGTGCCGGTCGATCATGCGCACCACCGCGTCCTGGTTGGCAAGGTCCAGGCTCGTGAGCGGCTCGTCGCACAGCAGCAGCTTCGGGTCGTCGGCCAGCGCCTGGGCCACGCGCAGCCGCTGCTGCTCGCCGCCGCTGAGCAGGCCCACCGGCCGGTCGGCGTAGTCCGTGGCGCCGGCGGCGGCCAGCAGCGCGTCGACGCGGTCGCGGTCGCCGCGGCGCGGGAACGGCAGCCCGAACCGGTGCCCGTCGATGCCCAGCTGCACGAGGTCGCGCGCGCGCATCGCGGTGTCGGGGGGCAGCGGGCGCTGCTGCGGGATGTACCCGATGCGCCGGTTGCCGGCGGCATGCACGGGCTCGCCGAGCGCGGTGATGCCGCCCTCGCTGAGCCGCTCGAGCCCTAGGATCGCGCGCAGCAGCGTCGTCTTGCCCGAGCCCGACGGGCCGAGCACCGCGATGAGCTCGCCCGGGTTGATCGTGAGGTCGAGTCCCGCCCACAGCTCGCGGCCGTCGCGGCGCAGCGCCGCGCCCTCGATCACGAGGGGAGGGCCGGTGCGGGCGTTCGAGCTCATCGTTCCACCTTAGTGATAACCGTTCTCAGGACATGTGCAGAGACGCTCGCTCCGGGGGTCACCCCAGCGCCCGGGCGAGGGCGGCGGCGTTGCCCTGCATCCACGAGAGGTACGTCCGCCCGTCCGGCACGAGCTCTGAGAACGCGAGCACGGGGGTCCCGGCATCCTTCGCCGCCTGCTGGATGCGCTGGGTCTCGGGTCCGCCCGCCTGCGCGTTGACGATCACGACCTGCGCCTGCCCCGACGAGACGATCTTCAGCGCCTGCAGCAGCGTCGCCGGCGGCACGTCCTGCCCCTCTTCGACCGCCTCGCTGAACGGCGGCGGCGTGAGGTTGCGCAGGCCCGCGGCCCCGGTCAGGTACAGCGGCAGCGGCTCGGTGACGAACACGCCGGCGCCGTCGTGGGTCTTCCGGATCGTCGCGAGCGCGGCCGTGATGCGGTCGATGCCGACCCGGAAGGTCTTGGCGTTCGCGGCGAACGCGGCCGCGTGCGCAGGGTCGAGCTTCGCGAACCGGGCGGCCAGGTCGTCGGCGAGCGCCGACATCGTCGCCGGGTCGTAGAACACGTGCTCGTTGCCGCCGGGGGTGAACGCCTTGGACAGGTCGACGGCCGTGACCACCTGCGCCTTCGAGCCCGAGGCCTTGACCAGGCTCTCCATGAACGGGTCGTACCCGCCGCCGTTCTCGATCACGAGGGCCGCCTCGTTCACCCGCAGCTGGTCGCGGGCGCTGGCCTCGAACTCGTGCGGATCCTGCGCTGACGAGGCGACGAGCGAGGTCACGCGCACGGCGTCGCCGCCGACCGCCTCGGCGATCGAGCCGTACACGTTCGTCGAGGCGACCACGTCGATCCGGCCGTCGTCCGCACTGCTCGACGACGAGCATCCGGCGAGCAGGGCGATGGATGCCGCGACCAGGCCGGCCAGGAGCGCTCGGTTTCTCATGCGCTCCACTCTAAGCCGTAATGAGAATCATTCTCAACTCGCATGCCTGGGCGCCCCTTACCTGTACCCTCGCGGAGAGTTCGAGAGGCCGGCCGCATGCGGGGCAGGCGGGTGCCGGGGCAGGCGGTGCCGGGGCGAGGCCCGGCCCGGTCAGTCCAGGAGAAGGGCGGGTTCCTCGAGGATCGCGGCCACGTCGGCGATGAACCGGCTCATGCCGTCGCCGTCGACGACGCGGTGATCGAACGAGCCGGCCACGGTCGTGACCCAGCGCGGCCGGACGTCGCCGTCGACGACCCACGGCTTCTGCCGGATCGTGCCCATCGCCACGATCCCGGCCTCGCCGGGGTTGATGATCGGGGTGCCGGCATCCATCCCGAACACGCCGATGTTCGTGATCGTGATCGTGCCGTGCTGCTGATCGGCCGGCGTGGTCCTGCCCTCGCGCGCGGTGAGTGTGAGCTTCTCGAGCGCGCGGGCCAGCTCGCGCATCGAGAGGTTCTGCGCGTCCTTGACGTTCGGCACGAGCAGGCCGCGCGGGGTCGCCGCCGCGATCCCGAGGTTGACGTAGTGGCGCACGCGGATCTCGGCGCCGCCCTCGGCGTCGACCCATGCGGCGTTGACCATCGGCGTGCGGCGCACGGCCCAGATCACGGCGCGCGCCATGATCAGCAGCGGCGAGACCTTGATGTCGGCGAAGTCGGGCGAGGCCTTGAGGCGCTTGACGAGCTCCATCGTGCGGGTGGCGTCGACATCGGTCCACACCGACACGTGCGGCGCGCTGTAGGCCGATCCGACCATCGCGGTCGCGGTCGCTTTGCGCACGCCCTTGACCGGGATCGTCTCGGTGCGCTCGTCGGCGGCAGGGGCGGTGGATGCCGCAGCCGGCGCCGCGGCGGCTGCGACGGGAATCGTCTCTTCGCGCACCGTCGACCAGTCGGGGGTCTCGATGTTGCGGAACACGCTCGCCTGCGACGCATGCTTGAGCACGTCGTCGCGGGTGACCTCTCCGACGGGCCCGGACGGGGTGACCGCGGAAAGGTCCACGCCCAGGTCGCGGGCTAGTTTGCGGATCGGGGGCTTGGCCACGACCCCGACCGAGGCGGCGACCGGCCGCTCGGCGGGCTTGCGGCGCCGGGAGGCGACCTGGCCGCCGGTGCCGTAGCCGACCAGCACCGCGCCCTCGGACGCCGGCTCGGGCTCAGGCTGACCGTGCGCGCTCTGCCCGACGGTGACATCGGCCGGCGCCTCGCCGCCTGCGATCGTGATGATCGGGGTGCCGACATCCACGGTCGTGCCCTCGGCCACCAGCACGTCGCCGACGATCCCGGCGAACGGCGACGGCAGCTCGACGAGCGACTTGGCGGTCTCGATCTCGACGAGCACGTCGTTGACCGCGACGGCGTCGCCCGCGGCGACCCGCCAGGTGACGATCTCGGCCTCGGTGAGCCCTTCGCCGACGTCCGGCAGCAGGAAGGTCTGGATGTTCATGTCGTTCCTGTCAGTACGCGAGGGCCCGGTCGACGGCCTCGAGGATGCGGTCGGGGTCAGGCAGGTAGACGCCCTCGAGCTTGGCGGGCGGGAAAGGAGTGTCGAAGCCCGACACGCGCAGCACCGGCGCCTCGAGCGCGTAGAACGCCTCCTGCATCACGGTGGCGGCGATCTCGCTGCCCAGCGACACGAAGCCCGGCGCCTCCTGCGCATAGACCATGCGGCCGGTGCGGCGGATCGAGTCCAGCAGCGGCCCGTAGTCCACCGGCGACAGCGAGCGCAGGTCGACGACCTCGCACGACGTGCCTTCGCCCTCGGCGAGCGCGGCGGCCTGCAGCAGGGTCGTTACCATGGCGCCGTGCCCGACGAGCGTGACATCCGTGCCGCGACGTACGATGCGCGACGCGTGCAGCGGCAGGGCCCGTTCGGCCAGGTCGACCTCGCCCTTCTGCCAGTACTTCGCCTTCGGCTCGAGGAAGATCACCGGGTCGTCCGACACGATCGCGTCCTGGATCATCCAGTACGCATCGTTCGGGGTCGACGGCGAGACGACCCGCAGCCCCGGCGTGTGCGCGAAATAGGTCTCGGGGCTCTCTTGATGGTGCTCGACCGCGCCGATGTGCCCGCCGTAGGGGATGCGGATGACCACGGGCATGCGCAGGGCGCCCTCGTGCCGGTTGGTGAGCTTGGCCAGCTGCGTCGTGATCTGGTCGAACGCGGGGAACACGAACCCGTCGAACTGGATCTCGACCACGGGCCTGAAGCCGGCCATCGCAAGACCGATCGCGGTGCCGACGATGCCCGACTCCGCCAGCGGAGTATCGAGCACGCGCCGGTCGCCGAATGCGGCCTGCAGCCCCTCGGTGACGCGGAAGACGCCGCCGAGCCTGCCGATGTCCTCGCCCATCAGCACGACATGGTCGTCGTCCTCCATCGCCCGGCGCAGGCCCGCGTTGAGGGCCTTCGCGAAGGGCATGGTCTGGGGCGTTTCGACTCGGGGCGTTTCGACTCGGGGCGTTTCGACTCGCTGCGCTCGCTCAACGACCGGGGGCTCGGCGCTCATCGGGTGCCCTCCTCGAAGGATGCCTCGTACTCGGCGAGCCACGCCTTCTGCCGGTCGACCAGTGGATGCGGCTCGGAGTACACGTGGTCGAACATCGTCGACGCGGGGATCGTGCCCAGCGCAGTGGTGCGCTCGCGCACGTCCGCCGCATACGCCGCGGCTGCGGCATCCACCTCGTCGAAGAACGCGTCGGACGCGCCCCGACCGCGCAGATACGCCTGCATGCGCGCGATCGGATCGCGCTGCGCCCACGACGCCTCTTCGTCGGACGTGCGGTACTTCGTCGGATCGTCGCTCGTGGTGTGCGCGCCCATGCGGTAGGTCACGGCCTCGATCGCGCGCGGGCCGGCTCCGCTGCGCGCGTCGTCGAGCGCACGCCGGGTCACGGCGTAGCTGGCGAGCACGTCGTTGCCGTCGATGCGGAAGGACGGGATGCCGTAGCCTGCGCCGCGCTCGGCCAGCGGCACCCGCGCCTGGGTCGCCACCGGCACCGAGATCGCCCACTGGTTGTTCTGCAGGAAGAACACCTCGGGGGTCTGGTAACTGGCCGCGAACACCATCGCCTCGTGCACGTCGCCCTGGCTGGATGCCCCGTCGCCGTAGTAGACGATGACGGCCTCGTCGCGGTCGGCATCACCCGTGCCGCAGCGTCCGTCGAACCCGAGGCCCATGCCGAACCCGGTCGCGTGCAGGGTCTGCGACCCGAGCACGAGCGTGTAGATGCGGGTGTTGCCGTTCGCGGGGTCGGTCGGGTCCCACCCGCCGTGGGTGAGGCCGCGCATGAGCCGGATGATGTCGAGCGGATCGACGCCGCGGATCGTGCACACGACGTGTTCGCGGTACGAGGGGAAGATGTGGTCCTGCGTACGGGCGGCGCGGGCCGAGCCCACCTGCGCGGCCTCCTGCCCGTAGCTCGGCGGCCACAGTGCCAGCTGCCCCTGCCGCTGCAGGTTCGTGGCCTGGGTGTCGAACGCGCGCACCACGACCATGTCGCGGTAGAACTGCTCGAGGTCGGCCTCGGCCAGTCCCTCGATCAGCCCGAGGTACGGCTCGGCGGCGGGGGTGGGTGCGAACGTGCCATCTGCGGAGAGGATCCGCACGATGCCCGTTTCGGTGTCGTCCAGCGTCGTGGCGTCGGTCTGGGTCACCGTTCTACGCTAACCGTCGCGCGGGATGCCCTTCTTCAAGACTGCCGACAATGGATGCCGCGATCTGCAGTACTTTCTCCACAGACTCCTCTTCGCCGACCGAGATGCGGATGCCGTCACCGGCGAAGGGGCGCACGATGCAGCCGGCCGCTTCGAAGGCGGCCGCGGCATCCATCGTCTGCGCGCCGGTGGCCAGCCACACGAAGTTGCCCTGGGCGACCGGGATGTCCCAGCCCTGTGCGCGCAGGGCGTCGGCGAGCCGGTCACGGCGGGCGGCGATCGTGCGCACCCGCTCGAGCAGCTCGGTCTCGGCGTCCAGGCTGGCCAGCGCCGCCTCTTCGGACTGGGCCGTGACCGACAGCGGCACGGCAGTCGAGCGGGCGGCGTCGAGGATGCGGCGGTGCCCGATCGCGTAGCCCACGCGCAGTCCCGCGAGCCCGAACGCCTTCGAGAACGTGCGCAGCACGACCACGTCCGGGTGGTCGTCGCGGCCGAGCTTGACCAGGCCGTCGACGGCGTCGGGGTCGGTGACGAACTCGGCGTACGCCTCGTCGAGGACGACGAGCAGGTCGCGCGGCACCTTGGCCAGGAACGCCTCGAACTCGGCCTGCGTGACGATCGGACCGGTCGGGTTGTTCGGGCTGCACACGATCACAGCGCGGGTGCGATCGGTGACCGCGGCGGCCATCGCATCGAGATCGTGGCGGGCGCCTTCTTTCAGCGGGACCTCGACCGGGGTCGCCCCGGCGATGAGGACGAGGCCCGGGTACGCCTCGAACGACCGCCACGCGTAGACGACCTCGTCGCCGGGGCCGGCGGCGGCCAGCATCAGCTGCGACAGGATCGACACGCTGCCGGCGCCGATGTGCACCTCGTCGGGCAGCACGCCGTAGCGCTCGGCGAGCCGCTGGCGCAGACGGGCGGCCGTGGCGTCCGGATACCTGTTCACCCCCACGGTGCGCCGCAGCGACTCGACGACGCTCGGCAGCGGCTCGTACGGGTTCTCATTGCTCGACAGCTTGAACGCGTCGGCACCGGCCTGCTTGCCCTGCTTGTACGGCGGAAGGGCTGCGATCTCGGGGCGGATGCGCACGGGAACGTCTTCGGTCACGATCCCGAGTCTACGAGGATGCCGCGACCCGGCGTTCACCCACGGTGAGGCCGGTTGGTCAACCTCCCGCCCGGCGCGGCGGGTGCATGACACACTTGCCACATGCGCTTCCTCATCCGTGTGGTGATCAACGCCTTCGCGATCTGGGTCGTGACCCTGATCCCCGTGCTGCAGGTCTCGGTGCTGCCGATCAAGGTCGGCTGGGACCGCACCGTCTCGTACATCGTCACGCTGCTGATCGTCGCGGCGATCTTCGCGATCGTGAACACGATCATCGGCACGGTGATCAAGATCATCGCCCTGCCGCTGTACATCCTGACGCTCGGCCTGATCTCGCTGGTGATCAACGGGTTCCTGCTGTGGCTGACCGCCTGGCTCACGCACTGGTGGAGCTGGGGTCTGCGCGTCGATCACTTCTGGTGGGGCGTCGTCGCGGCCCTGATCATCACCGTGATCAACTGGTTCTTCGGCATCTTCCTGCGCCCCGCGCGCAGGCGCTGAGGGCGCAAGCACGGACCCCGACCCACCGATTCGCGATACCATTATGGTATGGCCATGACGGTGCGGATCCCCGAAGAGCTCGACGCGCGACTGGACGCGATCGCCGCGGCCGAGCACGTATCGAAGCACGCTCTGCTGCTGCAGGGCGCACAGCTCGTCGCCGACCGGCACAGCCGCGCCCGGCAGATGGATGAGGCTCTCGACTTCGTGCTCGCACACGATGCCGCGCTGCTGGAACGCCTCGCCGACGCATGACGCAGTATCTGACCCTCGACGATGCACTCCAGATCACACGGCGTCTCGGCTTCCACGTCCGTGACGTCGGACTCCTGGCATCGGCACTCGCCCGGCCTGCGGCATCCATGCTCGGCACGGATGCCTATGCCGCACTCGAGCTCAAAGCGGCGGCGCTGCTCGAGTCGATGCTGCGCAATCATCCGCTGATCGACGGCAACAAGCGCACCGGCTGGTCGGCGATGGTCGCCTTCCTGTGGATCAACGGATTCCGGCACGATTTCGACACCCACGCCGCGTTCGCACTCGTGGTCGGCGTCGCCGACGGACGCATCGACCTCGACTCCGCAGCGCAGTCGATCCGGGCGCACATCGCGCATCGTTGAGTTCAGCGTCGCGTCGAGCGAGGTGCATTCAAGGGAATAGATCCCTCGGCGCGGACGCTGTGGTCAGCGTGACAGACGTGTTCGATGGGCGGATGCTGTCGGTCGTCGTGATCGGCGCAGGGCAGGCGGGGCTCTCCGCGGCGTATTACCTCGCAGCGCGTGGGCTGGTGCCGTGGAAGGACTTCGTCGTCCTCGACGCGAACGACGGCCCCGGCGGCGCGTGGCGCCACCGCTGGGACACCCTGACCTTCGGCCGCGCGCACGGCATCCATCCCCTGCCGGCCGGACCGATCGAAGAGCCCGATCCGACCGAGCCCGCGAACCGGATCGTGCCGCGCTACTACGGCGCGTACGAGGAGCGCTTCCACCTGCCGGTGCTGCGCCCGGCGCCGGTCGCCGCCGTCACGCGCACCGACGACGGGTTCGCGATCGAGACATCGCAGGGGCGGGTGGAGGCGGCATCCATCGTCAACGCGACCGGCACGTGGGACAGCCCGTACCTGCCGTTCTACCCGGGCGCCGACCGGTTCGAGGGCGCGCAGCTGCACACCCGCGGCTATCGCTCGGCCGAGGACTTCGGCGGGCAGCGCGTGCTGGTGGTCGGCGGCGGCACGTCGGCCGTGCAGTTCATCCAGGAGCTGCACGCGCACGGCGCCGACACGGTCTGGACCACGCGGCGCGCGCCGCAGTGGGTCGACCGCGCGTTCGACCCGGACTGGGGGCTCGAGGTCGAGCGCTCGGTATCGGCGCGCACCCGCGTGGGACTGCCGCCGCTGTCGGTATCGGCCGCGACGGGCCTGCCGCTGAACGATCTCTATCGGCGGGATGTCGCTTCGGGCCTGCTCGTCAGCCGCGGCACGCTCTCGGGGTTCACGGCGCACGGCGCCGTGCTCGACGGGCCGGGGCCCGACGGCGCGGGCTTGCCGACGCAGGGCGCCGCCGATGCGTTGATCGACCCCGCATGCGTCGAGCGGCTGCCGGGGCAGGCGGTCGAGGCGACCTCCGCGCTCTGGGAGGTGCCGGTCGACGCCGTGCTGTGGGCGACGGGCTTTCGCGCGCACATCCCGCATCTGCGGCCCCTCGCGCTGCGCGAGTCCGGCGGCGGCATCCTGATGGGCGACGACGGGGTCACCGTCGAGCGCGTGCCTGGGCTGTTCCTGGCCGGGTACGGCGCTTCGGCGTCGACGCTCGGCGCCACCCGCGCGGGTCGCAAGGCCGCGATGGCCGCGCTGCGCTTCGCCGCGCAGCGGCCGGCGAACGTGGATGCCGCGGCCGCGGCATCCGTCGCCTGAGACCGGGCTCGCCCCGCCTACTCCTGCACGTGCGGGGGCCGGTTCTGCCGCGGGTGCAGGCGCACGCCCGGCAGGGCCGGCGCCGGCAGTCGGTCGAGCCCGTCGGGGTCGTGGCCGACGTAGCCCTCGACCCGGCCGAAGCGGTCGGCGTGATCCTGCCACTCCCGGCGGTAGCGGGCGATCTCGTCGGAGTCGCGGCCGACGAAGTTCCACCACATGATGATCTCTTCGTCGAACGGCGCTCCGCCGATGAGGACGAGCCGCGCGGGCTCGGTGCCCTCGTTGCGCAGGTGCACGATGCTGCTGCCGATGCCCGTGTACCCGACGGTCGCGCGCGGCACGGTGACACCCTCGAGCGTCACATCGCCCGCGTCGACGAGCACCCCGTGCTCGAAGCCGGGATCGACGTCGAGGGCGAGCAGAGCGCCGGGATCGAGGCGGATCTCGGCGCCGACCAGCGGCGAGTGCACGTCGACCGGCGAGGTCTGCCCGAAGAGTGTGCCGAGGAAGACGAGCGCCGATCCGCCCTCGAAGGTGAGGGCTTCGGGGGCGTAGTGCTGGAAGCGTCGCGGCAGCGTCTCGCGCACGGCATCGGGCAGGGCGACCCACAGCTGCACGCCGTGCAGGACGGTGGTGTCGTCGGTCGAGACCTCGGAGTGGCAGATGCCGAAGCCCGCGGTCATCAGGTTCATCTCGCCCGGCAGCACCCGGCCGACGTTGCCACCCGAGTCGATGTGGTCGATGGCTCCTTCGAAGAGCCAGCTGACGGTCTGCAGCCCCGTGTGCGGGTGGGGTGCGACATCCATGCCGCCGGTCGTCGAGACGTCGTCGGGTCCGTAGTGATCGGCGAAGCACCAGGCGCCGATCATCGAGCGCTGCCGCTGCGGCAGGGTGCGGTGCACGGTCATCGCGCGCGGGCCGCCGAGCGGCACATCGCGCGCCTCGATGATCTCGACGGCCACGCCGTCGGCACACTCGGATCGCGGGCCGGGCAGGCCGCCGTCCTGGCAGACGACCTCGTCGGGGTGCACCTCGGTGTTGCTCATGCAGTCATCCTCGCCTGTTTCGGGCAGCGATGGGTCACGCGGATCGCCAGGGTGCGCCGCGACCGCCGTCCACGATGACCGTGCGCAGACGCTCACCAGCTGATGCGACATAGCCATCAGCTGGTGAGCGTCCGCAGCACAAGCCGCCGGGCGACGGTCGGCCGCTGTGGGCAGGGCCGGCCAGGCCGCTGTCAGACGGCGACGGCGACCGGGGCGACGGCGGGCTCGGTGGCCGCCACGGCGACCCGACGCCCGACGAAGCGCTTGAGCAGCACGAGCAGCACCGCCGTGACGATCGTCCCGGCGACCAGCGCCAGCAGGAACCCCCAGATCGGTTCGATCGCGAAGAACACGAAGATTCCGCCGTGCGGGGCACGGGATGCCACGGCCAGCGCCATGCACAGGGCGCCGGTGACCGCACCTCCGACGAGGTTCGCCGGAATCACCCGCAGCGGGTCGGCGGCGGCGAACGGGATCGCGCCCTCGGAGATGAACGACGCACCGAGCAGCCACGCCGCCGCGCCGTTCTCACGCTCGACGGTGGTGAAGCCGCGACGGTACAGCACGGTCGAGGCCAGCGCCATGGCCAGCGGCGGCACCATGCCCGCGCACATCACGGCGGCCATGATGTGCATGCTCGCCGGTGTCTGGGATGCGAGCCCTGCGACGGCGAACGCGTAGGCGGTCTTGTTGACCGGGCCGCCCAGGTCGAAGCACATCATCAGGCCCAGGATGACGCCGAGGCCGATGGCGCCGGCGCCGGACAGGCCGTTGAGGAACTCCGTCATGCGCGCCATGAGCCAGGCGATCGGCCCGCCGAGGATCAGCAGCATGAGCCCGGACGAGATCGCCGAGGCCAGCAGCGGGATGATCACGACCGGCATGAGTCCGCGCAGCCAGCGGGGCACCGCAGGCTTGCCGATGAGATGGGCCGCGTACCCGGCGATGAGGCCGCCGACCAGGCCCCCGATGAAGCCGGCGTTCATGAACACGGCGATCGAGCCGGCCACGAACCCGGGGGCGATGCCCGGCCGGTCGGCGATCGCGAAGGCGATGTATCCGGCCAGCGCCGGCACGAGAAAGCTCATGCTGATGTTGCCGATCTCGAACGAGATCGCACCGAGGTAGTAGATGAGGCCCTGGGGCGGCAGGCTCCAGATCGCGTAATGCTGCAGGGTGTAGACGGCGTTGTTGACCCCGGCGTCACCGTGGGCGAGCGCGATGCCGTATCCGGCCAGCAGGAACCCGATCGCCATGAGCAGACCGCCGCCCGCGACGAACGGGATCATGTAGCTCACGCCCGTGAGCAGGATGCGCTTGATGCGGGCGCCGCCCGATTCGGCGGGCGCGTCTGAGGCGGCCTTCGCGGCCGCGCCGGTCACGCGTTCGGCGCGGGGGTCGGATGCCGCGGCCACCGCCTGGTCGATGAGGTCCTGGGGATGCTCGATCCCGGCCTTGACCGAGGCGCGCACGACGGGCTTGCCGGCGAAGCGCTGCGGTTCGCGCACATCGACGTCGACCGCGAAGATCACCGCGTCGGCGGCGGCGATGACGTCGGCGGGCAGGGCCTTGTATCCGCTGGATCCCTGCGGTTCGACGACCAGGTCGACGCCGGACTTCTTGCCGGCGGCGGTCAGGGCGTCGGCGGCCATGAAGGTGTGGGCGATGCCGGTCGCGCAGGCCGTGACGGCGACGATGCGGGTGCCGGTCGCCACCGCCGGCGCGTCGGCCTCGGCGGTGCCGACCGTTCCGGCCGGGGAACCGGCATCCACCCCTTCCTCGCCGATGGCGACGCGCACGAGGTGTGCGACGTCGGCGGGGGTGTGCGCGGCACGCAGTCCGTCGGTGAACTCGTCCTGCATGAGACTGCGCGCGAGCTTGGACAGGACGGCGAGGTGGGCCTCGGCCGCGTCGGCGGGCGCGGCGATCAGGAACACGAGGTCGGCCGGACCGTCGTCGGCGCCGAACTCGACGCCGGGCGTCAGCCGGGCGAACGCGAGCGAGGGCTCGGTGACGGCCGGGCTCTTCGCGTGCGGGATGGCGATGCCGCCCGGCAGCCCGGTCTCGTCCTTCTGCTCGCGCGCCCAGGCGTCGGCGAACAGCGCGTCGGCGTCGTTCGCCCGGCCCTGGGCCGTCACGCGCTGCGCGAGGGCCCGGATGACCGCGGCCTTGTCCGCGCCGAGATCGGCGTCGAGGCTCACGAGCTCTGGGGTGATTGTGTGGGACATGATGACCTCCGTCGGTCAGGTGAGAGTCAGATCCGGGTGACGGCGATGTCTGCGCGGGACAGGTCGCCGGGTCGCGGCGCCAGGGTTCCGGGCAGGGATGCCGCGGCCGACCCGTGCCGGATGGCCGAGGTGAGGCGCTCCGCCGCGTCGCCTCCGGCGGTTGCGGCCAGCAGATAGCCGGCGAGAGCGGCGTCGCCCGCGCCGACCGTGCTGCGCACGCGGGTGGCGGGCGGCACGGCGGCATGGGCGCCGTCGGCCTCGACGAGCACGGCTCCGCTGCCCCCGAGGGTGACCAGGACGGCGCCGACTCGGTCGGCCACCAGCGTCCGTGCCACGCACGCGGTGGCGGTCGCGAGTCCGTCGGGTACCGGGGCGTCGACCGTGTGGTTCAGCGTCGTCCCGGTGAGCTCGGCGAGCTCATGGTCGTTCGGCTTGATGAGGTCGGGTCGCGCATCGTCCACGACCGACTGCAGCGCCGGGCCCGAGGCATCCACCGCGATGCGCGGCGCCGCATGCCCCCACCGATCCCGCACCGCATGGATGAGCGATGCGTAGAAGTCGTCGGGGACGCCGGGCGGCAGGGAGCCTGCCAGCACGACCCAGTCCGCTGCCTCGGCGGCGGCCACGACGGCGGCCTGCAGCGCGGCGAGGTCGTCGGCGGACGGGGTCGCGCCGGGCAGGTTGAGCTTGGTGGTCACGCCCGCCGGGTCGGTGATCGTCACGTTGGCCCGGCAGTGTCCGGCGACCGGCACCGCGCGCACGGCGAGGTGCTCGGCCGCGAGCACGGCACGGTACGGATCGTCGGCGGCGAGCGGAAGCACGGCGAGGGTCTCGACACCGGCTGCCGCCAGCACGCGTGCGACGTTGATGCCCTTGCCCCCGGCGTCTTCGCGGGTGGATGCCGCGGCCTGCACGGCGCCGGGCTGCAAAGGCGCATCGAGCACGATCGTGCGGTCCAGCGACGGGTTCACGGTGACGGTGACGATCATGCGACCCACACCTCGACTCCCGCATCGTCCAGGGCCGCGGCCAGGGGGCCGGTGGGCGCCGTGTCGGTGACGAGCACGTCGATGTCGTCGAGGGCGGCGAAGCGCACGAGCGACTCGCCGCCGAACTTGCCCGAGTCGGCGACGACGACGACGCGGCGTGCGGCGTGCACGAGCGCTTCTTTCACGGCGGCCTCTTCGGGGTCGGGCGTGCTCAGCCCGAACGACGCCGAGATGCCGTTCGTGCCGACGAACACGACGTCCGGGCGCAGGGAGGCGATCGCGCGGACCGTGCCCGCGCCCACCGCGGCCGCGGTCACGCCGCGCACGCGCCCGCCCACGACGGTCAACGCGATGTGGTCGGCGGCCGCCAGACCGGGCGCGAGCGTCAGCGAGTGGGTCACCACGTCGGCGGTGCCGCCCGTCGCGGCCAGGCGCGCGGGCAGAAGCTCGGCGACGGCCGCGGTCGTGGTGCCGGCGTCGAAGAACACCGAGCCGCGGAAGCCGTCGGCGAGCACGTCCAGTGCACGGGCGGCGATTGCCGCCTTGGCCTGCATACGACGGTGCGAGCGCTCGGTGACGGTGGGCTCTGCGGTGCTGTGGCCGCCGTTGGGCACGGCACCGCCGTGCACCCGGCGCAGCGCTCCGGTGCGCTCGAGGGAGTCGAGGTCGCGCCGCACGGTCTCGGTGGTCACGCCGAAGCGGTCGGCCAGCTCTTGAACCGCGACACGCCCGTCGGCGCTCAGCAGCCTTTCGATGAGCTCCTGACGCTCCGTTGCATACATCGCCGCCTCCCTGGGGTTTCCCACACATTACAACAGATCCCAACACGAAACAAGAGTTGTTTTATGTGGGATTGGCGAATGGTCGATCCCGCACGTTCGCCGATTTCGGCATCGACGCACCGAACCTCGGGTTCGTGCGCGTCGATGAGACGGGGTCGGTCGAGTTCTCGCTCAGCCTCGAGCGCTGCGCGTGCTCAGCCGCTCGATCGCGCCGGTGACCAGGTCGGCGAAGCGCGGCCAGTCCAGCTGCAGCGCGACGTCGGCGCGGAAGTCCCCCGGGCTGCTGCCGTGGCGCATCGCCGGCACGTCGGCGAAGTCGACGACCGTCATGCCGCGGGTCCATTCGCCGCGCAGCTCGACGCGCACGTCGGCCTTCGCGGTGGTGAACACGGTCGGGTCGATGACGGCGGCGACGCAGCACGCGTCGTGGATGGGTGGATGCTCGAACCCGAACACGGTGCGGTAGGTATCGCCGAAGAACTGCCAGACGTCGAGCACGAACCCGCTCACCGGGCCGTCGATCGCGCGCACGCGGTCGTGCAGCTCGGCGGTCGCCAGGGCCTGATGCGTGAGATCGAGGCCGACCATCGTGACGTCCCACGCGCCGCGGAAAACGGCCTCGGCCGCCTCGGGGTCCACTGCGATGTTGAACTCGGCGGCGGGCGTCGTGTTGCCCCGGGTGTAAGCGCCGCCCATCACGACGATCCGCGCGACCCGATCGACGATCGCCGGCTGCGTGCGCATCGCGAGCGCGATGTTGGTGAGCGGCCCGGTCGCCACCAGGGTCACCGAGCCCGGCTCGTGCGCCATGACGGTGTCGATGATCACCTGGACCGCGTGGCGCTCATCGAGCTCGAATGCGGGCGGCGGCAGTACGGGGCCGTCGAGGCCCGAGTCGCCGTGGATGTCCTCCGCCACCCGCTGCGGTTCGACCAGCGGCCGATCGGCGCCGGCGGCGACGGGCACCTGGATTCCGGCGATCGCACACACCGACAGCGCGTTGCGCGTCACCTTCGGCAGGGTCTGGTTGCCGGCGACCGTGGTGATGGCGAGCAGGTCGACCCGTGGGTCACCGGCCGCGAGTAATATCGCGATCGCGTCGTCGTGCCCCGGATCGCAGTCGAGGATGACCTTGCGCATGGTGCATCCAGCCTGGCACGCCCGCGCGGTTTCGGGCGGAGATGAAGGAGTCTCATGAAGATCACCGGTGCCGTCCTCGAAGAGATCGGCCGCGAGCGGCCGTTCGCGGCCTCCCGACCGATCACCATCGGCGAGCTGGAACTCGATCCGCCGGCCGGACCGGAGCTGCTCGTGCGCATCGAGGCGGCCGGGGTGTGCCACTCCGACCTGTCGGTGGTCGACGGCAACCGCCCCCGCCCCGTGCCGATGCTGCTCGGGCACGAAGCATCCGGAACCGTCGACGCCCTGGGTGACGAGGCGCGGGCCGCGGGATTCGCCGTGGGCGACCGCGTCGTGATGTCGTTCCTGCCGCGGTGCGGCACGTGCGCGGGGTGCCTCACCGACGGCCGGCTGCCCTGTGAGACGGGCTCGCGCGCCAACACCGCGGGCGTTCTGCTTTCGGGCGGCTCGCGGCTGCGGCGGGACGGCGAGGTCGTGCATCACCACCTGGGTGTCTCGGCGTTCGCGACCCATGCCGTCGTCGACCACCGCTCGGCGGTCGTCGTGGGCCGCGATGTGCCGCCCGAGATCGCGGCCGTGCTCGGCTGCGCCGTGCTCACCGGCGGCGGCGCGGTCATCAACGCGGGCGCCGTGCAGCCCGGGCAGGACGTCATCGTGGTCGGTCTCGGCGGCGTCGGCATGGCCGCCCTCATCACCGCGATCTCGCTCGGACACGGACGGGTGATCGGCGTCGACGCGCTGCCGGCCAAGCTCGATCGAGCGCGCGAGCTCGGCGCCGACCGGGCGCTCACGCCCGACGAAGCGGTCGCGCAGGGGCTGCGCGCGCCGCTCGTGGTCGAGGCCGCCGGGCACCCTCGCGCGTTCGAGACCGCGTTCGCCCTGACCGCGCCGGGCGGGCGCACCGTCACGGTCGGTCTGCCGTCGCCGACCGCCACGAGCACGGTCTCGCCGCTGACGATCACCGCCGAGGCCCGCACGATCGTCGGGTCGTACCTGGGCTCGGCGGTGCCCTCTCGCGACATCCCGACGTACGCCCAGCTGTGGCGCGAGGGCCGCCTGCCGGTCGAGGCGCTCATCTCGAGCCGCATCGCGCTCGACGACGTCAATACCGCGATGGACCATCTCGCCGCCGGCGAGGCCGTCCGCCAGGTGATGGTGTTCTGACCGGCCGCGGCCCTCAGTCCACGACGCCGCGGAAGGACTCCGACAGGTCGGGGTTGCGCGTGAACACGGGAATCCGGTCGAGCGGAGCCGGCACCCGGACGGTCTGCAGGCCCGCATGCGACTGCCCCGTCCACACATCCCACCACTCGCCGTCGGGCAGGTAGACGTCCCATTCGTCCGCACCCGGCTCGAGCACGGGGACGACGAGGATGTCGTCGCCGAGCAGCCATTGAGTCCCGGCATCCCACGCTTCGCGGTCGTCCGGCCAATCGAAGAACAGTGGACGCATGAGCGGCTTGTCGGTCCTGATCGCCTGGGCCGCAGCCTCGGTCAGGTACGGGACCAGACGCTCGCGCAGCTGCGCATATCGGCGGAACAGCGGGATGACGCGGTCGTCGCCGGTGCGTTCGGCGATGTTCCACGGCGTGCGGTCGCGCGACGGCGTGCGGTGGTGGTTGAACTCGGAGTGGTACTGCATGATCGGCACGAACGTCGAGGCCTGGGTCGCCCGCAGATACAGCTCGGCCGAGGGGATGTCGCCCGAGAATCCGGCGATGTCCCATCCCCAGTAGACGATCCCGCACGCGGCCGCCGTCAGCCCCGCGTTCATCGACCACCGGAACGCCTGCCAGGTCGAGTTCTCGTCGCCGGCCCAGAACGCGCCGTGCGCCTGCGACCCGGTGAACCCGGCGCGACTGAACGTGACCGGCGCCTTGCCCGCCGAACGCAGCAGGTCTCCGTACGCCTGCGCGTACGCGACCGGGAACAGGCCGTTCTTCTCATCGCCGTGCCGCCCGTCGAGGTACACGAGCTCGGCGCCCCACGCGTGCTCGCCGCCGTCGGTCTTGAAGCCGTCGACACCGATCTCTTCGACGAGGTACCGGCGCTTGTCGGTCCACCACCGCGCCGCGCGCTCATCGGTGAGGTCGGGCATGAGCGCCAGCGGGAACCACCAGCCGCGATTGCGGTACGGGCGCAGGCGCCCGCGAGGATCGGGCTCGCGGATCACGACGTCGTCGCGCACGGCGGCCGCGGCATCCGCCGCCGCCTGCCCCGCGGGGTGCGGACGCATCTTGATCAGCGGGATCTGCCACAGATGAAGACGAATGCCGCGGTCATGCAGTTCGTCGGTCATGCGTTTCGGGTCCGGCCAGGCCCCTTCGGGCGGGAAGGTGAAGTCGGCGAGGCGGTGCGGTGCACCGTCGGCCGAGACCTCGTAGCGCGCGTCACGGAAGGCCGTGAAGGTCGATTCGTCGCTCCATGCCTCGATCACGACCGACCCGACCGGGATGTCGTGGGCGGCGTGCAGGTCCATCTGCCGCATCACCTCGGCCTGCGTGTTCCACTCGTTGCCGCTGGCCCACAGGCGGAACACCCAGGCCGGCAGCTCGGACGCCCGCCCGACCCGGTCGAGGAAGCCGCGCAGCACCTCGACCGGCGACCCGTCGAACCGGTGCAGCTCGACCGTTCCCTCGGGTCCGGTCTCGGCCTCGACGACGATCCGCTCGGGGTCGCTCTCGCCGAGGTCGAACCAGGTGCGGCGGGAGGTGTCCACGTGGAACCCCCAGCCCTCACCGCCGACGACGTGCGCGAAGGGCATCGGCAGGTAGGTCTTGCGCTCGGCGCCCTGGCTCTTGTACTGCTCGAAGACGACGGCGTCCAGGCTCGTCCCGGTCTGATCCACCGCGTCGTAGCGCTCCCCGAAGCCGGTGACGTGCTCGCCGCGGCGCAACGGCAGCGCGAACCGCACCCGCCAGGCCCGCCGGCCGTCGTGCAGCACTTCGGTCGATCCGTCGACGACGCTCGGCGTGCCCGTCTGCACGACGGCGTCCGCGGCGTGCTGCCACTGCGCCGCGCGGACCTCGAACCACCGCGTCCGCTCGGTGCTGCCATCGGCGCGGGCTGCGGTGAACCGGTAGCGGTAGGTCCCGCCGGTTCGCAGCGGAGCCGTGTGCGCCTGCCATCCGCCCGCGGCGCGGGCCATGCGGCTCGCCGCGGATGCGAGATGGCCGCCGTCGGTCATGCGGCCGCGCGAGGTCGTGGCGACGCGCTCCAGCGCGAGTTCTTCGGTGGATGCCGCGGCCCCGTCGTCCGGGTGCCATTCGATCGTGGCGACCACCGACACGGCCCCGGCATCGGTCCGGACGCCGAGGCTCGCCGCCTGCCCGGCGACGGGGACGACGGGCCGGCGCTGTTCGGTGTCGACGGAGTAGGGGTGGCCCGATCCCGCGGGGCGGTGGCGGATCATCGTGCGGCTCCTTCCACGGCCGGCCGGACGGTCAGGTCGATGCGGCCGAGCGCTGCGCCCAGGCGCAGGAACATGGCGTGGCTCCACAGCAGCGGGGTCGCGACGGTCCCCCAGCGGTCGATCCACTCCTGCCGCATGCCGGGGGCGATGAGGTGGTCCGGCACTTGTTCCGGCAGATCGAGCTCGGGTGTGGCCGTCGCCGCGGCCCACTCGAGCAGTTCGCCCGCACGGTCGCGGTCGCCGGCGGCGAGGTGCGCCAGCCCGAGGAAGCACGACAGCAGGGGCCATTGACCGCCGCCGAAGAACGTGTCGCCGAGGTACCGGTGCACCCCGCCCTCGACGGTGAGGTGAGACTCGAGCACGGCGATCGTGCGCCGGGCGGCATCGGAGCGCGGGTCGACGACGCCGAGCGGGGCGATCGCCGCGGCAAGGCTCCCGTCGACCGCCGTGCTGCCGAGCCACTTCAGCAGGTGTCCGTCGGCGGTCCCCTGGGTGGCGACGAGGCGACGGATCGCCGTCGTCTCGGAGCGGATGCCCTCGGCACGGTCCGGGTCCACGAGCCCTGCGGCGGCGACCGCGTCGAGGCCGGCGGCGATGCACGCCAGCGTCGACACGTGCACGTGCTGCGCGTGCTCTTCCCACCAGTCGTAGCAGGGGCGTTCCCACGAGACGAGCAGGTAGTCGACCGTGAGCTGCACGGCGTCGCGGTAGGGCGCGTCGTCGAGGCCGTGGCGGTGAAGGTGCTCGACGAGGGCCCAGAGCCATGTGCCGTAGCCGTCCAGCTGGAAGTCCCACCACTCGTCGGCGCCGTCGCGGCCATCGAACGTGAAGCGTGCCGGCAGCATGTGTTCGGCCGGGGGCCGGCGGCCTGCCCGGCTCTCGCTCACGATCCAGCGGATCGCGTCGGTGCGACGCCCGATGACCTCCGCACACCAGCCGAAGAAGCGCGACGCCGAGTCGACCTCGCCGACCGCGGACATGCCGTCGGCGATGAAGGCTCCGTCGCGCAGCCAGCTGTAGCCGACATACGCCGAGAAGGTGGGGCTGGCCGGGTAGGCTCCCTCGGCCGTCTGGAGCGCCGTGATGAGGCGGATGCTGTGCTCGGCCAGGGCGGTGAGATCGGGACGGATGCGGCGCGGGGAGGTTTCGGTCACGGTGTGTCTTTCGAGAAGGGGTCGTGCTCGCGACGCGCAGCGCGTCGCGAGCACGACCGGTGCATCAGGGCTACTTCAGGAGGGAGTCGACCTGCTTGGCCAGCGCGGGGATGGCCTTGTCGGTCGTGGTGCGGCCGGCCGCGATCTCTCCGAGCGCGTTGGTCACGGCATCCTGGATCTGCTGCGAATTCGCGCCGAGCTGGGGAGCCGGAGCGATGTGGTCGAGCGCGTCGAAGACGGCCTTGCGGTTCGCCGGCGGGGTCTTGTCCAGGTACGGCTTCAGCTGGGCGTCGTCGCTGATCGCCGGGAGCTCCCAGCCGGCGTCGAGCCGGACGCCCACCATCTCCTTCGAGCTGCTGAGGTACTCCGCGAACTTCTGTGCGGCGGCCTTGTGCTTCGAGCTGTCCGAGACGACGACGGCGTTCGAGAACGTGGCGCTCGCCTTCTGGGTGTCACCGGGCTCGACGGCGATGTCCCAGCCGAACGGCAGCTGCCCGACGAGGCTGATCATCCAGATGCCGGTGTGCCACATCGCGAGCTTGCCCGCCTTGAACAGGTTCGTGTCGAAGTCGGCCGTGCCGGCGCCGTCGGCGGCGGTCGGCATGGTGGTTCCGGACTTGCCGGCGATCCAATCCGCGGCGGCCTTGCCCGCAGCGGAGTCGAACGCGGTGGACGTGCCGTCGGCCGAGAGGAACGACCCGCCGGCCTGCTGCACGGCCTTGTAGTACTCGTTGTAGGTGACCGGCTGGTAGTCGCCCCAGACCCCGGCCTTCTTGTCGGTCAGCTTCTGGGCGGCGGCCTTCTCGTCCGCCCAGGTCCAGTCCGCTGTCGGGTAGGCGACGCCGGCCTTGTCGAACAGGTCCTTGTTGTAGAAGAGCACGACGTTCGAGAACGAGGTCGGCAGCGCGTACTGCTTGCCGTCGACCTTGTAGCTGTCGAGCACCGACTGCCGGTAGGCGCCGGCGTCGATGCCGTCGAGCGAAGCGAGCACGCCGTTGGCCTGGATGTTGGCGAAGCTGCCGGCGTCGACGTCGAAGACGTCGGCCTGGGTGCCGGCGGCGAGGTCGGTCTGCAGCTTGGTGAAGTAGTCGGCGTAGGCCGACGTGGTGACCTTGACCTTGATGTTCTTGTTCTGCTTCTCGAACGCGTCGACGATCTTCTGCAGGTTCTTCTCGTTGCCGCCGTTGGAGATGAAGTTCGAGTAGGTGATGGTCACGGGTCCGCTGTCGGCGGTGCCGCCACCGGACGAGGCGCAGCCGGTGAGCCCGGCCGCGGCGAGCAGCGCGACTGCTGTGGTCGCGACGAGTGTCTTCTTCATGTGAGTGCGATCTCCTTTGATGTGGATGTGATGGTGTCGGGTGAGGGGTTCATTTCAGGCCGGTCCCCGCGACGCCCTGGACGATGTACTTCTGCGCGAACACGTAGAGGGCGAACATCGGCAGGATGCTGATGACCGAGCCAGCCATGAGCACGTCCCATTGGGTGGAGTACTGGCCCTGCAGGCTCGACAGCGCGACGGGCAGGGTCTGCATGGTCGGGTCGCGCAGGATGATCAGCGGCCAGAGGAAGCTGTTCCAGGTGTTGAGGAACGCGAACACCGTGAGGGTCGCGAGCGCGGGGCGCACCAGCGGCAGCATGATCTGGAAGAAGATGCGGAAGTGGCCCGCGCCGTCGAGCGTCGCGGCCTGGTCGAGGTCGTAGGGCACGGTGCTCATCGCCTGGCGCAGCAGGAACACGCCGAACGCCGAGGCGATGGTCGGCAGGATCGCGCCGAAGTAGGTGTTGATCAGGCCGAGCGTCTTCATCTCGGCGAACAGCGGCACGATGAGCACCTGGAACGGGATCATCATCGTCGCGAGATACAGCACGAACACGGCACCGCGACCTCGGAACGGCATCCGCGCGAAGACGTAGGCCGCCATCGCGCTCGTGATCAGCTGGAGCACGGTGCTGATCACGGCGATGATGAGCGAGTTGACGATCACCTGGGCGAACGGCACCCGGCTGAACAGTTCGAAATAGGGCGCGAGCGACGGGTTGTCGGGGATGATCTTGGGGGTCGTCGTGAGGGTGGCGCCGGGCGTGATGGATGTCACGACCGTCCACACGAACGGGAACACCATGATCAGCGCCCCGACGACGAGCACGAGATAGAGCAGCGTCCTGCCGGTGAGGGTCGGGCGGCGGGCCTCAGTCATAGTTCACCCACCTGCGCTGACCGTAGAACTGGACCAGGGTGACGATCAGGATGACCAGGAACAGCAGCCACGACAGCGCCGACGCCATGCCCGCCTGGCCGTACCGGAACGTGAGGTCGTACACCTGCTGCACGACCACCTGGCTGGAGTTGTTCGGCCCGCCGCCGGTCATCACGTAGACCTGGTCGAAGACCTGGAACCCGTTGATGAGCGAGAGGACGACGACGAAGAACGTGGACGGCGAGAGCATGGGGAGCGTGACGCTGAACAGCCGCCGCCACCAGCCGGCGCCGTCGAGCGCCGCCGCCTCGTAGAGGTCGGAGTTGATCGACTGCAGGCCCGCCAGCAGGATGACCATCACGAAGCCGAGGTCCTTCCACGCCGAGGCGAGGATGATGGACGGCATCGACCAGACCGGATCAGCCCACCAGCCGGGTCCGTCGATGCCGAACCAGGCCAGCACGGTGTTGACGATGCCGGTGCTCGGGTTGAGCAGCCAGCGCCAGACGAGCGCCACGACGACCCAGCTCGAGATCACAGGCAGGAAGTAGACGCCGCGCAGGAGGGACCGCCCACGCAGCTTCGTGTTCAGCGCGAGGGCGAGTGCGAGCCCGCCGATGTACACGAGCGGCAGGTAGCCGACGATGTAGTAGACGGTGTGCAGGAACGCCTGGCGGGTCGCGGGATCACCGAGCAGGTGGGCATAGTTGTCGAGCCCGACCCACTTCATGGACCCGATGAGGTTCCAGGAGTGCAGGCTGGTCCAGGCGGCGGAGATCATCGGTCCGATCACGAACGCCAGCAGGGGGATGAGGCTCGGCAGCAGGAACACTGCGACGGTCAGCAGGTACGTCGCCTTGCGCGCCCGCCGGCGCGGGCCCGACGGCGCCGGGGCCGGCGGCGCGGCCACGACGGGCTGCACCGTCATCGTGCTCATGGCCGCGCCTCGATCGATGCGACCAGACGCTCGCGGACGAGCCGCCCCTGCTCTCCCGCGACACCCTGCGAGTCGAACGGCGTCGCGAGCACGAGTGCGGCGGCGCCCTGCGCCCACCGGTCGTCCTGCCAGCGCTCGACGGCGACCGCGGTGCCGCGCTTGCCCGGCACCAGCGCACTGCGCAGAGCGTTCTCGAACGGTGCGGACCAGTGCGACCACGCCTCGACGCCCTCGCCCGAGAGCACGACGATGTCGGGGGCGAGCAGATTCACGGCACCCGCGAGGGAACGCCCGAGCTGGTGACCGGCGTGCGCGAAGATCTCGCGCGCCGCGTCGTTGCCCGCGTCGGCCAGTTCACGCAGCTCGTCGATCCCCTCGGCATCCCCCAGCAGTCGGATCGACCGCGCGTCGTTGACGAGCGCCGCCTGCCCGATGATCGCCTCGAGGCAGCCGCGATTGCCGCACTGGCACAGCGGTCCGTCCTCGCGCACCGGGACGTGCCCCAGGTCGCCGGCACCGCCCGCGCGACCGCGGACGATGACGCCGTCGGCGACCAGACCCGCCCCGACGCCGTTGCCGACGGTGACGACGAGCACGTTCCGGAACTGCCGTCCCTGCCCGTACAGCTGTTCGGCGACGGTCAGCGCGTTGACGTTGTTCTCGACCACCACGGGAAGACCGAGCGCACGCCGCATCTGCTCGCCGAGCGGAACCTGGTTCCAGCGCAGCTGGGTCGAGTCGACGACGCCGACGCCCTGCTGGGCGACCGTGCCCGGCAGGCCGACCCCGATGCCGATCAGTCGGCTCGACTCTGCACCGGCGACGAACTCCCTGACGAGGTCAGTCAGATGCGGTACCGCCAGCGGCGAGACGGCGTCGAAGGCCTGCGTCTCGGAGCGACGGACGACGCCGTCGATGCCGACCTCCACGAACGCGACGTGGTCAGGGGCGACCTTGACGCCGAGGGCGGTGATGTCGTGCGAGACGATCCCGAGCATCCGTGCCGGCCGTCCGCCGCTGCGGGCTTCTTCGAGCTCTTCGACGAGGCCGTCCGCGAGCAGGTCCCGGGTGAGCTGGGTCACCAGAGCCGCCGAGACATCGAGTGCGCGGGCCAGCTCGGCACGCGAGGCCGGCCCGTGCGCACCGAGGTGCGCGAGGATCGCCGTGCGGTTCACGTCCGTCTGAGAGCGGGAGCCGGCTCGCATTTCACTCCTTTGTTAAGTCGTGAAGAAAGAGTAGAAGTAAGTCCGCAAGCCTGTCAAGGGGTGAACCGGCCCGGTTCATCCCCGGCGCTAGGCTCGGCCGCATGAGCATCGACCTCGAAGAGCTGTACATCGATCTGCACAGGCATCCCGAGCTGTCGTACCAGGAGACCCGCACCGCCGGCATCGCCGCAGGGCATCTGCGCGACCTGGGGCTCGAGGTTCGAAGAGGGGGTCGGAGTGACGGGCGTGGTCGGCGTGCTGCGCAACACGCGCAAGGGTGACGACGGCCCCGTCGTCTGGATGCGCGCCGACATGGACGCACTGCCGGTCGAAGAGCAGACCGGGCTCGCCTACGCCAGCACCGTCACGGGCGTCGACCCGGCCGGCACCACCGTGCCGGTCATGCACGCGTGCGGGCACGACATGCACGTGACCGCGATGATCGGCGCGGTCGAGAAGCTCGTCGCCACGCGCGACGAGTGGTCGGGAACCGTGGTCGTCGTGATCCAGCCGGCCGAGGAGTACGGTTCGGGCGCCCGCTCGATGCTCGACACGGGACTGCTCGAGCGGTACCCGAAGCCCGACGTCGTGCTCGGCCAGCACGTGGCCCCGCTGCCGGCCGGCACGATCGGCATCCGCCCCGGCACGCAGATGGCCGCTTCGGACGGCCTCACCGTGACGCTGCACGGCCGCGGCGGCCACGGCTCGCGCCCCGAGTCGACGATCGACCCGGTCGTGATGGCGGCATCCACCGTCATGCGCCTGCAGACGATCGCCTCGCGCGAGATCGATCCGCAGAAGGTCGCGGTGGTCACGGTCGGGTCGATCCACGCGGGGCTGAAGAACAACATCATCCCCGACAAGGCGACGCTCGAGATCAGCCTGCGCTACGCCGACGACGAGATGCGCGAGCACGTGCTCGCAAGCGTCGAGCGCATCGTGCGCGCCGAAGCCGAGGCATCCGGCGCCGAACACGAGCCCGAGATCCGCACCGACCACACACTGCCGGCGACCATCAACGACGCCGAGGCCACCGCCCGGGTCACCGCCGCACTGCAGCGCGCGCTGGGCGAGCGGAGCGTCATCGATCCCGGCATGACCACAGGCAGCGAGGATGTCTCGTGGTTCGCGCGCGATGCGGGCGTGCCGCTCGTGCTCTGGTTCTGGGGCGGGGTGGATGCCGCGACCTTCGCCACGGCGATGCAGAACGGCACCGTCGACAGCGACATCCCGACCAACCACTCCCCGTTCTTCGCGCCGCTGATCCACCCCACGATCGAGGTCGGGGTGACGGCGATGGTCGCGGCCGGCCGGGAGTTCCTCGTCTGAGCCGCGACGCCTGACGAATACCCTCCGACGAGGGCCGCGCCTCTTCCACAGGAGCGTCCCGACCCGCTACCGTTCGAGGCGGGGACGGCGGAAGGCGGGGAGCCATGACGACGCAATGGGGCGCGATCGGAGTGTGGGTCGGCAGCTTCGAGGGTCACGTCACCCGGCAGATCGGCACCGAGGCGATGGGTGCCGAGATCACCGAGACGGTATCGGGCAGCTTCGAGCTGCACCGCGACCTCGCCAACGACGGCTCGACACCGTACGTGTGGTCGGGCGTCGGGCGGATCTCGGGCTCGGTCGAATCGAAGAATCGCGGGATTCCGGGCGGTTCGAGCGGAAAGGGCGCCGGGACGACGGCGATGTCACTGTCGATCGATCCGCCCTCGGGAACGTACCAACTGAACATCCAGCCCTTCCGGTTCGCCATCACCGTGACCGACGGTGACGGGACTCGGCAGGACACTGCACAGACAGCGTGGGACGATCCACCGAAGTGGAACGACTGGCCGCTGCCCTCGGCGGGAACGCTGCTGTCGGGGGATGCCGCAGGAGCGACCGGCCAGCAGCAGACCTGGCGCATCGCGCCCCAGATCGGCGATCTCCACCTCGAGGTGACGGCGACCAGCACCGACATGCGCAAGACGAAGGCGAAGATCGTGCACCCGATCGCAGCGATGGACGGCAGCGGCCCCCGCATGCCCGACCTCGTGGTCGGCACGAGGATCAAGGAGCTCAGCGCCGCCGAGGACGCCGCCGTCGCTCGACGCGTGCGCATCGAGATCGAATACCGGCAGAGCGGGGTCAGGTGGGTGCCGAAACAGAAGAAGAAGGACGGCACGGTCGTGCCTGGCCACTACAAGCCGGCGGAACGACACGACATCACCTACCTCCCGGGCCCCGATGCGACCGGCTGGCAGGACGTCCCCATCGGCAGCACCGACTGGCTCGTGGACTGGAAGGGCGAGTTCTACGGCGGGGATCTGCGCGCCTACGCCGAGGCGACGCCATCCGGCGCCCCGATTTCGGCCGCGCTCGAAGAGCACCATTCGATCTTCGGCCTCACTCCCACGCACGAACAGATCCGCGACAGGATCACGCACGATCGCGCTCTGAGCTGCCACGTGGTCGCGTTTCAGGAATCGCGCTTCACCGAGTTCGCGTCATCGGTGAAGAAGCTCGGCGTCGTCTCGAAGTCGCCGCAGCCCGTCGTCGCCTCCCGCGACCTCGGGTTCGGCATCGGACAGCTGACGAACTCACCCGAGCCGAGCACCGATCAGCTGTGGAACTGGCAGGACAACGTGACGGACATGTGCCGCCGACTGCGCGACTGGCGGTCACAGGCGGTGACGGACGCCAAGGAGGTTCAGCGGTACGGAAAGCCGATGCCGTCCCGGGCGAGCAAGACGCAGCGCGAGAAGTGGGCCAAGCACCCGCGCACACCCAAGCCCACCCCGGCCCCCGCCTTCACCGACGACCAGCTCGACCTCGAGATGTGGTGCCGTTACAACAGCGGCCGCCCCTATCACGACTACGACGTGAAGAAGAAGACGTGGGTGAAGGGCCGCGGCAACGCTGCCGGGCACACCTACGCCGACACCGTCATGGGGTGGCGGCACGACGTCGAAGCGAAGACGCCGCCGCCGCTGTGGAAGTGAACGTCTGACGTCCTCTGCCACATAATCGGAACATGGCCCCAGCCCGCAGCTCGCACCAGCCGCCGAGCATCAGGGATGTCGCCCAGCGCGCCGGCGTCTCGCACATGACCGTCTCGCGCGTGCTCAACGAGTCCGACAACGTCAGCGCGGCCACGCGCGACCGTGTGCTGGCGGCCATCGCCGAGATGGACTTCCGCCCCAGCCGCACCGCGCGTGCCCTCGCCCGCGGCCACACCCAGATGCTGGGCGTGCTCGATGCGACCGGCGGGCTGCTCTACGGGCCGAGCAGCACGATCAACGCGATCGAGCTGGCCGGCCGGGCCGTGGGCTACTCGGTGACGATCGCGGGGGTCGATCCGGCCGACGCCGACAGCGTGCGCGAGGCGCTCACCCACCTGCTGAGTCAGGATGCCGCGGGCCTGATCATCATCGGACCCAGCGCGCAGACGCGCGAGGCCGTGGCCGAGGCGAGACCCGGCGTCCCCGTGGTCACGATGCACGGCCCGGGCGAGGCCGCGGCGTTCACCGAGCAGTCGGACGCGGCAGCCGCCGCCGCCCGGCACCTGCTCGGCCTCGGCCACACGCGCTTCGCCGTGATCGCCGGCCCGACCGATTGGCCCGAGGCCGCCGCCCGGCGCAGCGGCTTTCTCGAAGCCCTCGCGAACGCGGGGCTGACGGCGGTCGGCGTGCAGGAGAGCGACTGGAGCGCGCAGTCCGGCTACACGGCCGGCCGGCTGCTGCTCGCGGCCGCCCCGTTCACCGCGGTGTTCTGCGCGAACGACCAGATCGCCCTGGGGTTCATGCACGCCGCGCGCGAGCACGGAGTGCGCATCCCCGACGACATCAGCGTGGTCGGCTTCGACGACACCCCCGAGAGCGCCCACTACACGCCGCCGCTGACGACCCTGCGGCAGGACTTCGCCGAGAGCGGCCGCCGCGCCGTGGCGCTCATCCTCGCCCGTCTTACGGGTGCCGACGAAGACAGCGCGCTCGCGCCCCTCGTGCCCGAGCTCGTGATCCGCGCCTCGACGGCGCCGCCCGCCGCCGGCTGAACCCCGACCTGACCGTCGGATCGCTCGGCTGGACCACGGTGCCGGTTCACCCCGCCCGGGCACTGCCGAAACCGACCTCTTGACATCGACGAGCACTCGTCGTAACGTCGACGCCAGCAATTGTTACCGGTAACTCTTCACCCTGGATTGTTACCGGTAACAGCTCGTGAGACAGGACGAAGCGGTTCTCTTGCTCGGCACCGATGCCCACCTCGGATGACCCGACCGACAGGACGCTCTCGCCTCGTCTTCACGCGACCTCTCGCAGGTTCGAGTTCCCGTCCGCAGTTCCGTTTGAAGGAGGCAGAACCATGATGTTCCGCACCAAGAAGCTGGCCGCCGTCGCCGTCGGTGCAGCCCTCGCCCTCAGCATCACCGCGTGCAGCGCCGGTCGCGGAGGGACAGCCGCCGATGCCGCCGGCGGCGGCGCAGCAAACGCCGGAAAGGGCGCGCTGGTCGGCATCGCGATGCCCACCAAGGTCGACCAGCGCTGGATCCAGGACGGCAACAATGTCGAGAAGTACCTTCAGCAGGCGGGTTACAAGACCGACCTCGAGTACGCGAACAACGACATCCCCACGCAGGCGCAGCAGATCGAGTCGATGATCACGAAGGGCGCGAAGGTGCTCGTGATCGCCTCGATCGACGGCGGCGCGCTCGGCCAGCAGCTCGACGACGCGAAGGCCGCCGGGGTCAAGGTCATCTCGTACGACCGGCTGCTGACCGGCGACGCGAACGTCGACTACTACGCCACGTTCGACAACTTCAAGGTCGGCGTGCTGCAGGCCAACTCGCTGCTGACCGGCCTCGGCTATCTGGACGACAGCGGCGCCAAGACCGGCAAGACCGGACCGTGGCACGTCGAGATCTTCGCCGGCAGCCCCGACGACAACAACGCCACGTTCTTCTACAACGGCGCGATGAGCGTGCTCAAGCCGCTGATCGCCGACGGCACCCTGGTGGTCACCAGCGGCCAGACCGCGTTCAACCAGACCGCGATCCAGGGCTGGGACCCGGCCACGGCCAAGAAGCGCATGGACGACCTGCTCGCCAAGAGCTATTCGACCGGCAGCACCAAGCTCGACGGCGTGCTCTCCCCCTACGACGGTCTGTCGGACGGCATCATCGCCGCGCTGGAGAGCGGCGGCTACAAGGTGGGCTCGAACGGCTGGCCGGTCATCACCGGGCAGGACGCCGAGGTCGCGAGCGTGAAGCAGATCATCGCCGGCTCGCAGTACTCCACGATCTTCAAAGACACCCGCAACCTCGCCAAGCAGGCCGTCGCGATGACCGAGGCGCTGCTGCAGGGCAAGCAGCCCGAGGTGAACGACACCAAGAGCTACGACAACGGCAAGAAGATCGTGCCGACCTACCTGCTCCCGCCGGTGGTGGTCACCAAGACCAACTACCAGAAGGAGCTCATCGACAGCGGCTACTACACGGCCGCCGACCTGAAGTAGGACGACGGTTCGGGATGCCGCGACCCGGCGGCTGCGGCATCCCGAACCCTTCATCGCAAGGAGGCGACATGGATCAGGCCCCCATCCTCGAGATGCGCTCCATCACGAAGGAGTTCCCCGGCGTGAAAGCGCTGTCGGACGTCACGCTCTCGGTGCGCCGCGGCGAGGTCCACGCGATCTGCGGCGAGAACGGCGCCGGCAAGTCCACCCTGATGAACATCCTCTCGGGCGTGTATCCCCACGGGACATACGAGGGCGACATCGTCTACGGCGGGCAGGTCTGCCAGTTCAGCGGCATCTCCGACTCGGAGAAGGCCGGCATCGTGATCATCCACCAGGAGCTGGCGCTCAGCCCCTACCTGAGCATCGCCGAGAACATCTTCATCGGCAACGAGCGCGCCACCGTCGGCTGGATCGACTGGGGCGCGACCGAGACGCTGGCCCGCGAATACCTCGACCGGGTCGGAATGCTCGACAACCCCGCCACGAAGATCGCCGAGCTCGGCGTCGGCAAGCAGCAGCTGGTCGAGATCGCCAAGGCGCTCTCGAAGAAGGTCGAGCTGCTCATCCTCGACGAGCCGACCGCGGCCCTCAACGACGACGACTCGGCGCGGCTGCTGGAGCTGATCCTCGAGCTGAAGGCGCAGGGGGTGACCAGCATCCTGATCTCGCACAAGCTCAACGAGATCAAGAAGGTCGCCGACACCGTCACGATCATCCGCGACGGGCACACGATCGAGACGCTCGACGCGTCCAGTCCCGACGTGAACGAGGACCGCATCATCAAGGGGATGGTCGGTCGCGACCTCACCCACCGCTTTCCCGACCACACCCCCACGATCGGCGACGAGCTGCTGCGCATCGAGGACTGGACGGTGCACCACCCCTCCGACCGCGGCCGCAAGGTCGTCGACGGGGCGCACCTGTCGGTGCGCGCCGGCGAGATCGTCGGCATCGCCGGCCTCATGGGCGCCGGGCGCACCGAGCTCGCGATGAGCGTGTTCGGGCACAGCTGGGGCGTCGACATCTCGGGCAGCGTCTTCATGCGGGGCGAGCGGGTCAACACGCGCACCGTGCCCGCCGCGATCCGCGCCGGACTCGCGTACGCGACCGAGGACCGCAAGACGTACGGCCTGAACCTCATCGAAGACATCGCACGCAACGTCTCGTCCGCCGCGCTCGGCAAGCTCAGCCGCAACGGCTGGGTCGACCGCAACCGCGAGCACGTCGTGGCCGAGGAGTTCCGCCGCGACATGAATATCAAGGCGCCGTCGGTCGCCACGTTCACCGGCAAGCTCTCGGGCGGCAACCAGCAGAAGGTCGTGCTGTCGAAATGGATGTTCTCGGACCCCGACGTGCTGATCCTCGACGAGCCGACCCGCGGCATCGACGTCGGCGCGAAGTACGAGATCTACACGATCATCAACCGGCTCGCCGACCAGGGAAAGGGCATCCTCGTGATCTCGTCCGAGCTGCCCGAGCTCATCGGTCTGTGCGATCGCATCTACACGCTCTCTGAGGGCGTGATCACCGCCGAGGTGCCGCGGGCCGAGGCATCCCCCGAACGACTCATGCAGAGCATGACCAAGATCCGAGAAGAGGACCACGTATGAGCACGACCCGGGTCGCCCCGCCTGCTCCTCCCGCATCCCGCCCCACGGGCGGAGGGATCGTGGCCAGCACCGTCGCCTACATGGGCGGGCAGCTGCGCCAGATCGGCCTGTTCATCGCGCTGATCGTGATCGTGCTGTTCTTCCAGCTCGTCACGCAGGGCATCACGCTGAGCCCGCGCAACGTGTCGAACCTCATCGTGCAGAACAGCTACATCCTGATCCTCGCGATCGGCATGGTCATGGTGATCATCGCCGGACACATCGACCTGTCGGTCGGCTCGGTGGTCGCCGTGATCGGGGCCCTCGCCGGCGTTCTCAACAACAAGATGGGGATGTCGTGGGGCATGACGGTGCTGCTGTGCCTGATCGCCGGGGCCCTCATCGGCGCCTGGCAGGGGTTCTGGATCGCGTACTTCCACATCGAGTCGTTCATCGTGACCCTCGGCGGCATGCTGCTGTTCCGCGGGCTCGCGCAGATCCTGCTGCACAACACGCAGATCTCGCCGTTCGACAACGGCTTCCGCGCGATCGGATCGGGGTTCCTGCCCGACCTCGGCGGCGGCACGTCGTATCTCGAAGCGTTGACGATGATCATCGGCGTCGGCTCGGTGCTGGCACTCATCGGCATGAGCGTGCGCTCGCGCCGGGCACGGGCGCGCAACGGGCTCACGCTCGAGCCGCTCGGCTGGTCGGTGCTGAAGACGGCGTTCATGTCGGTGCTGATCCTGGGCATCTCGTGGCTGCTGGCCAGCTACCGCGGCACCCCGGTCGTGCTGATCATCCTCGGCGTGCTCGTCGTCGCGTACTCGGCCGTCATGGCCAACAGCGTCTTCGGCCGCCACGTCTACGCGATCGGCGGCAACAAGCGCGCCGCTCAGCTCAGCGGCGTGCGCACAGACCGGGTCAGCTTCCTGCTGTTCGTGAACATCGGCGTGCTCTCGGCCTTGGCGGGGCTCGTGTTCACGGCGCAGCTGAACCTCGCCGGGCCCAGCGCCGGCAACGGGTTCGAGCTCGACGCGATCGCGGCGGTGTTCATCGGCGGGGCCGCCGTCAGCGGTGGCATCGGCACGATCGGCGGGGCGATCATCGGCGGTCTCATCATCGGCGTGCTCAACAACGGCATGACGATCATGGGCGTCGGCACCGAGTGGCAGGAGTTCATCAAGGGCCTCGTGCTGCTGGCCGCCGTCGCGTTCGACGTCATCAACAAGCGCCGCGGCGAGCGCGCCCGATGACGGGCGACGCAGCGGCGATCGCCGACGGTGCGGTCTGCCTGGGCATCGAGCTCGGTTCCACGCAGGTCAAGGCGTGCCTCGTCGATGCGGCGCGACCCGCCCGGGTCGTGGCATCCGGAACCCACACGTGGCAGAACCGGCTCGTCGACGCGCGCTGGACGTATGCGCTGGAGGATGTGTGGACTGCGGTGCAGACGGCGTACCAGGCGATGTCGGAGAACGCGCTCGCCCGGCACGGCGTGCGTCCGACCGCGCTTCGGGCCCTCGGCGTCTCGGCGATGATGCACGGCTACCTGGCGTTCGACGCCGGCGGCGAGCTGCTGGTGCCGTTCCGCACGTGGCGCAACACGTCGACGGGGGATGCCGCAGCCGCCCTTTCGGAGCTGTTCGGCGTGAACATCCCGCTGCGCTGGTCGATCGCGCATCTGCAGCAGGCGATCCTCGACCGCGAGCCGCACGTGCCGCGCATCGCGCACCTGACGACCCTGGCCGGCTACGTGCACGAGCGCCTCACCGGCCGCCGCGTGCTCGGCATCGGCGATGCGGCCGGCATGTTCCCGATCGATCCGGTCACCGGCGACTACGACGCGTCCATGGCGGACGCCTTCGACCGGCTCGAGACGAGCGCGGTGCTCGGCTGTCCGGTCCGCGGCATCCTGCCCCCGATCGCCCGGGCGGGCGCCGACGCCGGGACGCTGACCGCGGCCGGCTCGCTGCTGCTCGACCCGACGGGCGCTCTCACGGCGGGTGCCCTGGTGTGCCCGCCCGAAGGCGATGCCGGCACCGGCATGGTCGCGACCGGGGCGCTGTCGCCGCGCACGGGCAACGTCAGTGTCGGCACCAGCATCTTCGCGTCGGTCGTCCTGGACGAGCCGCCGGCTCACGCCCACCGCGAGATCGACATCGTCGCCACCCCCGAGGGGCGCGCGGTCGCGATGGTGCACTGCAACAACGGGGCGAGCGAGCTCGGCGTGTGGGTCGACCTGTTCCGGCGCTTCGCCGCGCTGACGGGCGCACCCGTCGAGGTCGACGAGTCGTACCGGGTGCTGTTCGACGAGGCGCTGACCGCCGACGCCGACGCCGGGGGCGTGATCGCCTACAACCACCTGTCGGGCGAGCCGCTGGTCGGGCTCGACTCCGGCCGCCCGCTCGTGGTGCGCACCGCCGACAGCGACCCGTCGCTGGCCAACATGATGCGGGCGCAGCTCTACGGCGTGTTCGCGACGCTGGCGATCGGCATGCAGATCCTGGCCGGCGAGGGCGTCGACCTCGACCGCATCTACGCGCACGGCGGCGTGTTCCGCACGGCCGGTGTCGCGCAGCGGATGCTCGCAGCGGCCCTGGACACCTCGGTGCTGGTGGCGCGCACCGCGTCGGACGGCGGGGCGTGGGGCGCCGCGGTGCTGGCCGCGTTCCGCGCCGTGCGCGCGGCATCCGACGGGGACGGCACCGCCGCGCCGACGCTGTCGGACTACGTGCACACCGCGGTCTTCGCCTCCGGCGACTTCTCCCTCGTGCAGCCCGACCGCGACGACGTCGCCGGGTTCGCACGGTTCCACCGCCTCTACCGCGCCGGGCTCTCGGTCGAGAGCCGGGCGGTCCGTGACATCCCTCTCGAAAGGAGCGGAATCATGAACGTCGACGACGATCGCATCCAACGCACCCGTGAGCGGGTGGCCGCGCTGCACGCCGAGCTCGTTCGCAACGGGCTCGTCGTCTGGACCGGCGGCAACGTCTCGGAGCGCGTGCCCGGCGCCGATCTGTTCGTCATCAAGCCCAGCGGCGTCTCGTACGACGACCTCACGCCGCAGAACATGGTGCTGTGCACCCTCGACGGCGTGCCCGTCGCGGGTGCGGCCGGCAGCGACCGGTCGCCGTCGTCGGATGCCGCGGCCCACGCGTACGTGTACCGGCACATGTCGAACGTCGGCGGTGTGGTGCACACGCATTCCCCGTACGCGACGTCGTGGGCGGCCCGGGCCGAGCCCATCCCCTGCGTCCTGACCGCGATGGCCGACGAGTTCGGCGGCGAGATCCCGATCGGCCCGTTCGCGCTGATCGGCGACGACGCCATCGGGCACGGCATCGTCGAGACCCTCACCGGGCACCGCAGCCGTGCCGTCCTCATGCAGAACCACGGCGTGTTCACGATCGGACGCGATGCGCGGGATGCCGTGAAGGCGGCCGTGATGACCGAAGACGTGGCCCGCACCGTGCACCTGGCACGGACGGGCGGTCCGGTCGTGCCGATCCCGCCCGATGCCGTGGACCGCCTGTTCGACCGCTATCAGAACGTGTACGGCCAGAAGCCGGAAGGAGCTCTGCAGTGAGCACGTCCCCCTCGACGATCCTCGACGGCTACGAGGTCTGGTTCCTCACCGGCAGCCAGGAGCTGTACGGACCGGCCACCCTCGCCCGCGTGGCCGAGCAGTCGCAGGCCGTGGCTGCGCAGCTCTGCGCGGCGGTGCCCGTCCGCCTGGTGTGGAAGCCCGTGCTCACCGACGCCGACGCCATCCGCCGGACGATGCTCGCGGCCAACGCCGACGACCGGGTCATCGGCGTCACGGCGTGGATGCACACGTTCAGTCCGGCCAAGATGTGGATCGCCGGGCTGTCGGCGCTGCAGAAGCCGCTGCTGCACCTGCATACGCAGGCCAACGTGCAGCTGCCGTGGAGCGACATCGACTTCGACTTCATGAACCTCAACCAGGCGGCGCACGGCGACCGCGAGTTCGGGTACATCCAGTCGCGGCTGGGGATGCCCCGCAAGACCGTCGTCGGGCACGTCTCGGATCCGGCCGTGGCGGCGAAGGTCGGCGCCTGGATGCGTGCGGCGGCGGGCCTGGCCGTGACCCGGTCGCTGAAGCTCGCGCGCTTCGGCGACAACATGCGGCAGGTCGCCGTCACCGAGGGCGACAAGACGCAGGCCCAACTGGTGTTCGGGGTCGAGGTGAACACGTGGGGCATCAATGAGCTCGCCGACGCGGTCGCGCAGTGCACCGACGCCGAGATCGACGCCCTCGTCGACGAGTACGCCGAGGTGTACGACGTCGACCCGGTGCTGCTGCCGGGCGCAGAGCGGCACGGTGCGCTGCGTGACGGCGCGGCGATCGAGCTCGGCCTGCGCCGGTTCTTGGAAGGAGGCGACTTCGGCGCCTTCACGACCTCGTTCGAGGACCTGGGCGCGCTGCGGCAGCTGCCGGGACTCGGCGTGCAGCGCCTGATGGCCGACGGCTACGGCTTCGGCGCCGAGGGCGACTGGAAGACCGCGGTGCTGCTGCGGGCGATCAACGTCATGGGCGCTGGGTTGCCGGGTGGAGCGTCGCTCATGGAGGACTACACGTACGACCTCACCCCGGGCGACGAGCGCATCCTCGGCGCGCACATGCTCGAGGTGAGCCCGACGCTGACCTCGACGCGCCCGTCGCTCGAGGTGCACCCGCTCGACATCGGCGGCAGGGACGACCCGGTGCGACTCGTGTTCACCGCAGACCCCGGCGCGGGCGTGGTCGTGTCACTGTCGGACGTGCGCGACCGGTTCCGGCTGGTGGCGAACGCCGTCGAGGTGGTCGAGCCCTCGGCGCCCCTGCCGGAGCTGCCGGTCGGCCGGGCGGTGTGGAAGCCGGCGCCCGACTTCACGACGTCGGCCACGGCGTGGCTGCAGGCCGGCGGAGCACACCACACCGTGCTGACCACGGCCGTGGGGATGGACGTGATCGAGGACTTCGCCCGCATGGCACGCACCGAGCTGCTCATCATCGACGAGCAGACGACGGCCCGCAGTTTCACCCGCGAGCTCGACTGGAACGCCGCCTACTACCGGCTCGCGCAGGGCATCTGACGCACACTCGCGGCGTCACTCACACTCGAGGTCGCCGCCCGGAAGGTCGGTCGACTGAATCGGCTGCACGGTCATCGGATCGCCGCTTCTCAGTTGCCGTCTTCGGCGGCGCCGACGAGCATTCCCAGACCGATCCCCAGCATCCACGCGTCCTTGCTGATGGCGGTGCCGGCCTGGCTCGGCCAGATGCTGCCGGGCTTGCGCAGCGCGGGCGTGCGCAGGTACATGCCGACAAGTCCCGACGAGAACCCCGTGAGCACGGCGCCGGCCACCACCGTCGGGACGAACGGCAGCAGCAGCAGCGTTCCGACCGCGATCTCGCCGATCGCGAGCGAGCGCACGAACCGCGCGGGCGGGATGTCTTCGAGCATCGGGTACGCCCCCGCCGCCGCACCGTGCAGGCCGGTGGCCTGTTCGGGGCCCGCCTTCAGTTTCGTGATGCCGGAGTGCAGGATGTACGCCCCGGTGACCAGTCGCGTCGGCACGTCGCGCAGCTTCATGGTGACCTCCTCGCCCGTCGCGTCCGTTCACAGACGACGGTCTGCACGATACGCCTGATGAGGGATGCTGTGGCCCGGCCGCCCCGTTCTACTCGGCCTCGATGAAGCTCTCGTCGGCGCCTCCACCGTAGCGGCGGCGGCTGAGCACGCGCGAGAGCAGGATCGCGACGGCGAGGATCACGCCGTAGAAGATCTGCTGGATGTAGATCTGCGCGCCCAGCAGCTGGAACCCCGAGACGCCGAACGCCAGGAAGTACACCGCGATGCACGTGCCGATCGCGTTGAAGCGGCCCGGCTGGATCGTCGTCAGGCCCAGGAACGCGGCCGCATAGGCCGGCAGCAGCAGGATGTTGCCGTCGCCCGGGCTCGCCGATGCCTGCGTGCCGACGAACAGCAGCCCCGACAGGGCGGCCATCCCGCCGGCGATGATGAAGCCGTAGGAGCGGGCCCGGCTGACCGGAAAGCCGCTGAGGCGGGCGACCTGCCGCGACTGGCCGACGAACAGGGCACGCTGGCCGAACGGCGTGAACGTCAGGACGTACCACATCGCGAGCATCAGGATGATGCCGATGAAGAACTCCCACGGGATGCCGATCAGGTCGTTGTAGAAGACGACCTGCACCAGGTCGCTCGAGACGCCCGTGATGGTCTGCTCGCCCGAGATCCACTCGATGATGCCCGCGAACACCGTGCCGGTGGCCAGCGTCATGATGAACGAGTTGGCGTTGAACCGGATGACGAGGAACGCGTTGAGCGCTCCCCCGACCAGGCCCACGGCAAGGCCGATCAGGCAGCACAGCCAGATGTTCACGCCCGCCTGAGTGTTCAGGACCGCCACGACCATCGACACGAGCCCCGACAGGCTGCCGACCGACAGGTCGATGTCGCCGTTCGTCAGCGGGATCAGCAGGCCGAGCGCGAGGACGAACAGCACCGCCTGCGACCCGAGGACGCTGGAGAAGTTCGCGCCGGTGAGGAAGTTCGGGGTGGCGATGGTGAACGCGACGATCAGCAGCACGAACGCCACCGGCAGCATCAGGCTCTCGAGCAGATTGCCGTAGCGGCCGAGCGGCCCGCCGCGCCTGCCCGCCCTCTGGGCACTGCCTCGCGCACCCGCCGCACCCGAGGTCGTGCCCGTAGCCGTGCCGTTCGCACCGCTCGTGCCGGTCGCGCCCGGTGCCCCCGGCTTCGCATCCAGTCCCATGGATCAGCCTTCCTGTGCTCGTACGCGGGCGCCGGCGGCGTAGACCTCTGCCGTGATCCGGTCGCGGGTGATCGGGTCGTCCCCGGGGGCTGCCCCGGGCGTGGAGCTCAGCTGCGCGGCGATCACGCCGCCCGAGCAGATCAGCACGCGGCTGCAGACGTCGGCGAGCTCGTCGAAGTCGGTGCTGACCCACACGATCGAGATGCCGGTGTCGGCCAGACGCCGCAGCATAGCGCCGAGCTCTGCGCGGGTGCCGACGTCCACGCCCTGGGTCGGCTCGTGCAGGATCAGCACGAGCGGCGGGTCTTCGAGCCACCGCGCCAGCACGACGCGCTGCTGGTTGCCCCCGCTGAGCGACGAGACCAGCGCGCTCGAGCGCGGCGGGCGCACGCCGAACGCGCGGGCCCGCTCGTCGGCGGTGCGCCGCAGCGTGCGCCGGCCGAGCAGCCCGCGGCGGAAGTACTGGTCGTACACGAGCGACATCATGTTCTCGCCGATCGTCAGGGCCGGGGCGATCCCCTGCTGCTTGCGGTCGGCGGGAACCAGCGCCAGCCCCGCCGCGCGTGCCGCCCGCGGGCTGAACCGGGCGAGGTCGTGCACCGCGTCGCCGACCTGCAGCCGGCCCGAGGCCCCGGGCAGCGCGCCGAACAAGGCGTACGGCAGGTCTTCGGCCCCCGAGCCCAGCAGGCCCGCGACGCCGACGATCTCGCCGACACCGACGTCGAACGACACGTCGCGCAGCTGCCCGCCGGCGACCCCGCTCACGCGCAGCCGCTGGGTGGACTCCGCCGTGTCGGTGAGGGATGCCGCGGCCGCGGCATCCACGTCGGAACCCACGACCGACTCGACCGCGCGCGAGGCCGCACGCTCGATGATCGCGGACGCGTGGTGACCCGAGATGAGCTCGACGAGTCGGTCGTCGGGCGTCTCGGCCACGGCGACGTCGCCGATCACCGCGCCGTCGCGCAGGATCACGGCCCGGTCGGCGAGCGCGCGGATCGCGGCCAGGTCATGCGAGACGAACAGCACGGCCGTGCCGCCCGCGGCCACCTGGCGCACGAGGTCGAACAGGAACACCTTCTCGTCCTGCGGCAGGAACACGGTCGGCTCGTCGAGCACGAGCACCCCGTGCGGCGCCTGTGCGCCGTCGCCCGAGCCGGCGCTCGCGCGCTCGCGGAACAGCCGCAGATCCTCGGCCGCCCGCACGATCGCCAGCAGCGCCTGCGCCGCCGGGCGCAGCCCGCCGACGGACGCGCCGGGGTCGAGGTCGACGTGATACCGCTCGAACACCGCCTGCGCCGCTCGGCGCTCGCGGGCCCAGGCGATCGGGCTGAGGATCCCGGTCGCGCCGCCCACCCGGCGCCCGACGTTGAGGTTCTCGACGACACTCAGACCCAGGGCCAGGCCCAGGTCCTGGTAGACGAAGCTCAGCCCGATGTCGCGGTAGTGGTCGTGCGGCACCGGCAGCGGCACGTCGCGCCCCGCGACCCGCAGGCTGCCGCCGGGCTCGGGCGCGTGGAACCCCGACAGGATCTTCACGAGCGTGGACTTGCCCGACCCGTTCTCGCCGAGCAGGGCGAGCACCTCGCCCTGCTCGATCGTGAGGTCGACGCCGGCCAGCGCCGCCTGTGCGCCGAAGCGCTTGGCCAGATTGCGCGCCTGCAGCGCGGGCACGGGCCGGTCGTTCGCGGCGACGTTCATGCTGCCGTTCCTCTGCGGATGGATGCCTCGATCCCGGGCCTTTCGCTCCTTACAGCTGGGGCGCGTTCCAGAGCTTGCGGTAGTCGTTCTGGTAGCTCGTCCCGCCGTAGCCGGCCTCGTTGTAGCCGCCGCTGGAGGTGAGGAAGCCCGACGCGTTGGCGGGCGTCCAGAACCGGTTGGGCACGATCTCGGCCTCGGGCGTGGCCGGAGTCTTGCCGCCGAGCAGCCGGATCGTCTGGTCCATCTCGGCGTAGGCGTCCCACACCACGCTCGGCCCGACATCGGCCTGCAGGATGCCGTCGCCGTTGCCGACCATCGTCTTGACGGTCGAGGCGCTGGTGCCCCACGTGTAGACCTTGACGTCGCTGCGCTTGGCCTGCTGCACGCCGGTGACGGCGAAGGTGGCCATGCCGTCGAACGCGACGAACACCGCGTTGATGTTCTGGTCGGCCAGCAGCGCCGACGACACCTGGTTGGTGGTCTGGCTCGTCCAGTTCTGCACGGGCACGTCGATCGTCTTGTCGACGGTGCACACGCTGGCGCAGTCGGCCTTGACCTCGCTCTGCACCGCCGCGGTGGCCGCGGGACCCTGGATCACCGAACTGCTCGTGACCATCAGGGCATGCAGCGGCTTGCCGTTCAACGCCACGACCGCGGCATCCACGCTCGTCTTCATGCCCTCAGCCGTCTGCACCCCGGTGACCGCGTCGAGACCCTTGTAGTCGTTGGTCTCGTTGTAGTTGCCGTCGATGATCTTGATGCCGGCATTGTGCGCGGCCTGCAGCTGCGGGCCGATCGCGCCCGGGATGATGCCGCAGAACATCGCGAGCACGTCGGCATGCGCGGCGACCGCATTCTTCACGCCCGTGGCCCACTGGTCGGGCGCACCCGCATTGCTGAACGTGATGACGTTCATGCCGAACTGCTGGCCCAGCTGCTTGTAGGTCGCGACCTGGCGGTTGCACGTGTCGATCTCGTTGTTGATCGGGAAGGCGTAGACCGTCTTGCCCTTCACGGCCGACACGTCGACGGACGGACCGGGAGCGACGAACTGCGGCGCCTTCTCGGCGTCGGCGACCGAGGCCTTGAGCCTGGTGATCGTCGCCTGCGAGACGGCCGTGCCGGGGGACCCGCCCGCCTTGGTCGGCGCCGAGCTGCTGCAGCCGGCGAGCGCCAGTCCGCAGGCCAGGGCGGTCGCTCCCACCACCAGGGTCCGCCAGACCGCTCGATCCCGTGGCGAGCGGACTTTCACTGCGTGCATCTGATCCTCCGATCAGTCGACCGATTGCAGGACATACTTCGCGGCACGTGGCGCATCGGTGCGCACGTAGCGGTCAGTCCACCCCGGTCGGGCCTGTTCGGGCGGCCATCGCGGGACAATCCGATCGTCGCGTCCTCGTCAACGCGTGCGTGTGTCAGTGACGGCAGGCTAGGGAATTGCGTCCAGGATTGTCAACAATCGTGCGCACACTCATGGCGAATGCCTCAGAAGCGGATAGCCCGTCCTCAGGCGGCGAGTCGACGCCGTAGCGATACGTGGAGTGATCGATCAGGTCACGTCGATGACCGAGAGGCGAAGCCGCGACGATCCGCAGTGGATGGTGTTGCGCGCGATCTGCCAGGTGCGGTCGCCGAAGACGGGATTGCCAGTGTTCGGGTTCACATCGCATCGAGGGAAGCTGCTCGATGAGACGTCGAGTCGGATGCGATGGCCGGCGGCGAACAGGTTCGCGGTGTCCGGCATCCGAATCGAGATCCGGTAGGAGCGCCCCGGCTCCATCAGCTCGGGAGCCGACGGGTCGTTCCGGTATCGGCAACGGAGCATGCCGTCTGTGATGTTCATCGCGAACCCCTGCGGATAGTCCTCGTTGGGGGGATGGACGTCGACGAGCTTCACTGTGATGTCGGTGTCGGGGGCGCTCGACGAGATCTCCAGTTCGACGATCACCTCACCGGCGACGACAACGTCCTGCTCCAAGGGCGGCGTCATGAAGGCGACGACGTCCTGTCGAGCCGCCAGCGGCAGCGCGACCCCCGAACTCGACGGGCCCTTCTGCCGCGCCACCCGGTCGGCGGACGCGCGCTGGTCGAAGGCGCCGCCTCGCATGAACGGCTCACCGCTCGTGATCCCTCCGCCACAGCTGGGGGCGGGATCCCTCGGGTCGAAGTCGAACGAGATGCTGCCCCGAGCGACCGCGGTCGGCCCGAGCCCTTGATCGACAGTGAGGAAGAGGTCCATCTCGTGCGCCGTCTCGGGCGGCCATTGCGAAGCGGTGGCCCAGCGGCCGCCGTGATCCATGCGGCTGTCGACGCCCTTGCGGCCGGTGCCCCCGCCCATGATGAAGTAGGCAACGGGGGGCAGCGCCGGCCCGTCGCCGTGCAGGGCGCCCTGCAGCCAGTTGTCCTTGAACGACAGGTAGTCGGTATCGAGGCTGCCGTCGAGCGCGGCCGCTGGTCCGAAGTCGACGTCGCCGGCGTAGGTGACGCTGCGCGCGCCGTGCGTCCACGGGCCGAGCACGAGGCGGCTGCGGGGCTGGTCTTCGCGCAGGGTCCGGAAGTTCTCCACCGCAGTCAGCACGTACGGGTCGTACCAGCTCGAGATGCTGAGGATGGGAACGCGCGGGAAGTTCTGGTAGTGGTCACGGGCGCTGAGTCCCGGCGACGTCCAGAAGTCATCGCGGTCCTCGTGCGACCACTGGTCGAAGACGAAGCTCTCGTAATCGGGGTGGCCCGAGAACGGCGATGATCCCCGTCGCCAGGGCATGGCCCGCAGCCAGGCCGCCAACTCCTCCACCGAGGGCACCGAGCCGTCGGCGCCTTCTTGATCCAACAGCCTCCGGTACGCCCACGTCACCTGTTTGAGCTCGAAGGCGCCGCCGAACCGGCCGCCCGCTTCCCAGGCATCCGAGAACCCGCCCGAATCGACGATCATCGCGGCGATGCCCGCAGCGCCCATCGACGCTGCCGCCGTCTGGGTGTGTGCGCTGTACGAGACACCGTACGTGGCGATCCGCCCGTCGCACCACGGCTGTTCGAGGAGCCACGCGGACATGTCGAATCCGTCCGCCGCCTCGCCCACGTACTTGCTGAACGTGCCTTCCGAGTGCCCCCGTCCGCGGCAGTCCTGCCGCACGACGACGTAGCCGCGGCGGGCGAAGTACGTGGCACCCGACTCGGGTGTGACCTGGGTGCCGTCGTCGTGGACACCGTCGGATCGGCGAGTGGCCCGCACGTCGTAGGGCGACCGCTCGAGGAGCACCGTCTTCGTCCCCGATGCATCGAGGTCCGCCACGCCCGACCAGTAGACGTCGGTGGCGAGCCTGACGCCGTCCCTCATCGGAACCATCACGGTCGTCCGATACACGTCCGCAGACACCTGCTCCACCGTGTGCGCTTCTACAAGCGACATCTCGTGCCGTCCTCCCCGGTCGGCCAGGCCGGCCGGCTCGCTGCGGAGCCGGCCGACGATCGGATCAGCCCTGCAGGTTCGGCCAGATCTTGCTGAGGTTCTCGACGGGCTTCTCGTGGAAGTACTGGTCGTAGAGCTTGAGCAGGGTGCCGTCGTCGACGAGCTTGCTCACCTCCGCGTCCCAGGCGTCCACGAGCGCGGTGTTGCCCTTCTGGAAGGCGACGGAGGTCTCGTGGTCCACCGGCTGGGTCGCGGCGATCTTCAGCGCGTCGGGGAACTTCTCGACGTAGTGCGTGGCATCCGGTCCCCCGAGGAACACCGCGTCGACGTTTCGGGAGTTCAGCGCCGAGACCTCGGCATCCTGACTCTCGAACTCCACCGGCGTGACGCCCGCGATCTTCTTGAGGTACCCCGCCTGCACCGAGCCGGTCAGTGCCGCGACGCGCTTTCCGGACAGGTCGCCGATCGAAGCGATGGAGCTGTCTTTCTTCGTCAGGGCGGCCGTCACCGACCAGTACAGGCCCTTCGAGAACGAGATCGCCTTCTTGCGCTCGTCGGTCACGCCCAACCCGTCCGCGACGAGGTCGTACTGCCCCGCGGTGAGGCCCTGGATGCCGGCGGCGCTCGTCGTAAACTTGTACTCGACCTTGAGTCCGAGCTTCTTTGCGACGAGGTTCGTGATGTCGACGATGTAGCCCGAGAGCTTGCCGTCCTGGCTCTGCACCGTGAACGGCGGCTGCGAACCCGAGGTCGAGGTCAGCAGCACGCCCGGGGTGATCAGGTGGTACGGGTCGTCCTTCTTGGCGTCGTCGGCGCTCGCGCCGTTGGAACTGCAGCCGGCGAGCGCGAGCGCGGCGACGACGCTGAGCGCGGCGAGTGCGCGGGTGATCTTCATGGTGGCGTGCCTTTCGTTGAATGGGGTGGGTCGGGATCGGTCGGGTCAGTGAAGTCGGGCAAGCGAAGTCGGGTCAGAGGACCTGCGAGAGAAAGCCCTGCAGGCGCGGCGTGGTCGGATTGCTCAGCAGCTCGCGCGCGCGTCCTTGTTCGGCGATAGCGCCGTTGTCCATGAACACGATGCGGTCGGCGACTTCGCGGGCGAAGTTCATCTCGTGGGTGACGACGGCCATCGTCATGCCCGACTGCGCGAGGTCCCGCATCACGTCGAGAACCCCCTTGACCAGCTCGGGGTCGAGCGCCGAGGTCGCCTCGTCGAACAGCATGACCTGCGGCTCCATGGCCAGGGCGCGGGCGATCGCCACGCGCTGCTGCTGGCCGCCCGAGCAGTCGGCGGGGCGCTTGTCCCGCAGGTCGGCCACACCCAGCCGCTCGAGCTGTTCCATCGCGCGCTGCTTGGCGTCGACCTTCGAGATGCGCTTGACCGCGCGCATCGCCATCGTCACGTTGCCGAGGATCGTCACGTGCGGGAACAGGTTGAAGTGCTGGAAGACCATGCCGACGCTCGAGCGCACCCGGTTGACGTCGACCCTGGGGTCGGTCAGCTCCACGCCGTTGATGTGGATGGAACCAGCCGTGGGCGGCTGCAGCAGGTTGACGCATTTCAGCAGCGTCGATTTGCCCGAGCCGGATGGCCCGATGATGCAGACGACTTCTCTGTGCTGCACGTCGAGGTCGATGCCGCGCAGGATCTCGAGGTGCCCGAAAGTCTTCCTGATGCCGCGCAGTCGGATCGCGGGTTCGCCGGTGGCGACGGATGCCGGGGTCAGGGCGACGGCGGTCATGTCACGCCTCCTCTCCGCCCGCGAGAGCGGGCACGATCTCGGGTTGCGGGGCGGCGATGCGCTTGCCTTCGCGCAGCCGGTGGTCCCACCAGTTGACGAGGTAGGTGAGCGGGACGGTCATCGCGAGGTAGCAGATGCCCGCGGCCACCAGCGCCGATGAGTTGTAGGTGGCGGCCTGCTGCTGGTGCGCGATGAAATAGAGCTCTCGCTCGCCGATGGTCATGCCCAGCAGATAGACGAGCGAGCTCTCTTTGATATCGATGATGAAGCGGTTCGTGAGCGCGGGCAGCACGTTCCGGACGCCCTGGGGGATGACCACCCGGCTCATGGTCTGCAGGTAGCTCATGCCGAGCGAGCGGCCCGCCTGCATCTGTCCGGGGTCGACGGATTGGATGCCGGAGCGGAAGATCTCGGCGCAGTACGCCGCCGAAATCAGCCCGACGGCCAGCACCGCGTACCCGAGCGGCGAGGTGCCGAACGGGCGGATGCCGGCAGCTGGCAGGCCGAGTCCGATGAGGCTGATCGTGAGGATCGCGGGAAGACCTCGGAAGATGTCGACGTAAACCCGCGCGAGCAGCTTGACCAGCGGCATCCGTGCCAGCAGCATCATGGCGAGGACGATGCCGATCACCAGACCCAGCAGAGCTGCGAGCAGGGCGATCAGCAGGGTGTTGCGGACTCCCTCGGTGAGCAGCACTGGGAAGATCGCCAGCATCTCCCGCCAGTCGAAGAAGGTGTGGATAAAGGCATCCATCGTTCATCTCTCCTCGTCGAGCCGTCGCTTTCCGCGACGACGGTGTCACGCACAGTCACGATAAGGAGCGAACCAGACGGAACCGCCGACGGTTGCATCAAGCTGACAACTATTACGCGGTGATCGCGCTCGTCCCGCGGCACCTCGTGGGAGTCTGTCTGGGTGGTTGTTGCACTCACAGTCACCGAGATCGCCGGCGGGGGGCGCGTCGCGGCGGGCACCTCGCCGCTGGCGGAGCTGCTGGCCTGCCTTCACGTCCTTGCCGAGCCCGACCACCACCCCGAGGCACGCGCGTGGCTGGTGTCGATCCGCGAGCAGATCCCGCCGCAGCTGGCTTCGCAATTGCAGCGCTTCGCTCCGCTGTGGGCCAGGTATCGGGCTCGCCTGCTGTATCCGCTGGGACTCGAGCTCGATCGGCCCCTCTCCGACGAGCTGCACACCATCGCGACCGTGGACGACGACACCTTCGTGCCGCTCGTCGCGAACTCCATCCGCGGTCTCACGTTCGCCACAGCGGCGATCCCCGGCACCGGCGCTGCGCTTCTCGATGCGCCCGGGTGGGTGCAGGACTGCGCGCGGCTGTCGTTCGCGCGCGGTGATCTGGCCGTCTCGCTGACCTCCGACCCGAGACGCTTTCGACGCGATCTGCTGAACGTTCTGGAGCAGTGCGCGGGCGCGTTCTTCGACGCCGAATGGAGTCGCGTCGAACCCACGCTCAAAGAGAGCGCTCGCGCCACGCGGGTCAGGCTTGAGAACACCGCGGTTGCCGACGCAGTCGCCGAACTGTCGGACATCGCGTCCATGCGCAGCTCGTCCGACACGGTCTTCTTCGACAAGCTGCAGTCGGCGCGGCGCGAGACCGCGCCGGACGGTCTGGTGCTCGTGCCGTCCGCGCACGCGTGGCCGCATCTGATCCTGAAGCTCGACGTGGGCCTGCCCGTCGTGATCCCCTACCTGGTGCAAGAGGGCAACCGGGGCCGCGACGCCCATTCGACCGCAGAGCTGCGTCGGCGGATTGCCGTCTTCACGGAGCCCGCCCGGTGGGAGCTGAGCCGACACCTGATCGGTGAATCGATCACCACCACCGAGCTGTCGCGACGCACGGGGATGACCAAGTACGCGGTGTCGCGTCACCTGCGGATCATGCGCGAGAACGGACTCATCAGCTCGCAGCGGGACGGGCGGCAGGTGTTCCACCGCATGAGCGCCGCCGTGATCGCGAACATCGGGTACGAGGCGCTGCGCGGGATCATCCAGTAGCGATCACGTGGGTCGAACGAAATGGGTCGACGTCATCGTTCGCCTACGACGGGCGGCTAGCTCTTACACGAATAGAGTGCAGCTAGGCATTCTGGCGCGTGAGTGCCGTCTCGAGTTGCACGCAGACGAACTCGGCAATGGCCTCGGTCATCCAACGGTCTTCGGCTGCACCACTCAGATTGCGACCGCAGCCGCGGCACTGACGGGAATGCTGCAGAAGGGGCGTCTGACGACGATGCGGTGGTTGCGAAGCAGCCAATCCATGGACGATTGCCCGGATGCTGTCCCGGTCACGGCTACAGCGATGTGCGAGCGCCGCTGCCATGCGTTCAGCGAGAGCGTTCACACTGCTGAACACATGTCTCACTCCCGATGGCGCAGTCACTGTCCAACCTGCCGGCCCCGCCACAATGACGAGGCCGGCAGGTAGCGAGTTGAGATAGCGACTGACGACCGTACGCGCATAGCTGCCCGACAGAACGGCAGTCGGCCGATCATCATGCGCCACACCGCACGCTCCGCACATCAGGGCATCACGTCCCCGCTGTTTGGGCCGAGTACCTGCCCGACGTAGAGATTCCCACCCGGATTCGACGCCAGGAGAACAGCCGTCGGCGCAACCTCGTCGACCTGCCCGAACCGGCCGAGCGGCAGTTCCGCTCGTTTAGCCGCCTTCCAGTCCTCGCTGATTCCCTCGACGAGCGGCGTTTCGATCGGTCCCGGCGCGATCGCATTCACCAGCACGCCATTCTTGGATACTTCGAGGGCGAGTGATTTCGTCAGGGCAACGACTCCTGCTTTGGCAGCGGCATAGTGCGCCAGCCCCACACCGCCCTTGATCGCCAGCTGAGAAGCCACATTCACGATCCGCCCATCACGACGTTCGATCATGCCGGCCAGGACTGCGCGGTTCAGCAGAAACACACTGGTCAGATCGATCGCGATCGTCTGGTCCCACGTCGCCTGACTCATCGACGCAACCGGCGACTCAGTGAGAATGCCGTGCGAGGTCACCAAGGTGTCGATGCGTCCGAGACTCCGTGCGGCGTCAGCCACTGCGCGGGTCACATCCGGTTCGTCCGTCGCGTCGAAGACGACGGCGCGGGCAGCACCGATGGCATCGGCCGCCGCTTCCACTGTCGGGTTGCGATCCGCAAGGACCACCTGCGCGCCTTCCTCCACGAACAGCCGGGCGATGCCCAGCCCGATGCCGCTCGCTGCGCCGGTGACGAGTGCCGTGCGTCCTGCTAATGCCCCGTTCAATGCCATGATTCCCCTCTCAGTCCCTCATCGCCACGGTCAGCGCGCCGTCGACGACCAGGGCCTGGCCGCTGACATAGGCTGCTGCATCCGAGCTGAAGAACTCGATGACGGATGCCACTTCCTCCGGAGTGCCGACGCGCCCCCACGGAATGTAGTCACCGGCTCGGCGAAGCCCCTCGGGCCCCAGGGAATTGACGCCATCCATCGACTGCGGTGTCTCGATGAGACCCGGAATGATCGCGTTGGCGCGCACACCGCGCGGACCGCACTCCACCGCGATGCTGCGAATCAGGCCGAGCAGACCGGCCTTGGCTGCGGCATAGTGCGCGTGCTCCTGCCACCCGTAGACGCCTCCCGCGATGGATGAGATGGCGGTGACCGAGCCCCCGGGCCCGAGATGCGGCGCCGCCGCCCGCGCCATCCGCATCACTCCATAGAGGTCCACCTGCAGAACTTCGTCCCACTGTGTATCGCTCATCGATGCGAACTCCGCTCGGCGCAGGATACCGGCACCCGCCACCACGTGGTCGACCCGGCCGAACTCGTCGACGGCACGGCGTACGAAGGCCTCAACAGAATCGGTACTGCTGACGTCGAGATCCACCACGACACCTTCACCGCCGACGGCATGGACGCCGTCCAAGGTGATGCCGGCATCGTGCGGGTCGCCGGGAAATCGCCCGATGACGACGCGGTCACCACGTGCAGCGAGACGCTTCGCGGTCGCACGTCCGATGCCGGATGCGCCGCCGCTGATGATGGAGACGGGTGAGTCAGCCATCATGCGACTCCTTCCGAAGCGGCCTCGACAGCAGCGATGTCGCCCTGCGGCGCGACGGATTTCGCTCCGAGCATGACCAGACCCGAAACGAGCGTGCCCACCGCTCCGACCCAGAAAGCAGCGGTCGAGAACGGTACCGAGGCGGCCGTAAGCGCGGTGAGGATGAATCCGCCGATGATCGCGCCGGGCTGGCTCATCGCGCCGATGAACGTGCTGCCGGTCGCGCGGCAATCGGTATCGAAGCACTCGGCCTGGAAGAACATGATCGCAGCGTACGGACCGAGCAGGAAGAACAGCCCCAGCATGTACGTTACGAGCACGTACGCAGGCTGGCTGGGGCCGAGCAGGAGCGCACCGAAGCAGATACCGCCGAGGATCCAGCCACCGACGATGACGCGTTTACGTCCGAAGCGATCGCCGAGCCAGCCGTGAGTGAGGTATCCGAGGGCAGCGACGATGTTCGAGATCACAACCAGGATGAGCGCATTGGACGCGTCTATCCCCTTGCCGGTCTGCAGCACGGTGGTGCCCAGCACCGAGAAGGTCTGGATCCCGAACCAGTTGACGAGCCACGCCAACGACAGCACGAGTGTGTTGCGCAGGTGCTTGCCGTGGAAGATGCGCTTGAGCGGTGCCGCGGCGTTCTCGTCGAGGCCGAGCGTACGGGCTAGCACGGTCGCACCTCCGACGTCGCCGTCCTTGCGGAGCTTGCGCACTTCCTGCTGCGCCTCGAACTGCGGACTCTCTCGCAGACGGCGGCAGATGAGCGCCACAATGAGTGCGGGGATGGTGGCCAGCAGGAACGCGATACGCCAGCTGTCGACGCCGAAGATGGCGATGATGATCGCGACGAATCCCGCGGCGAGCATGGCGCCGAGCGGCCATCCGGTCTGGACCATCGAATAGACGAAGCCCTGATTGCGCTTGATCTTCTTGTCCTCGGTCTGCGCGTAGAGCTCATTCAGATACGTCGCGTTGATCGACTGCTCTGCCAGGCCGAGGCCGCTGATCGAGCGGATGCCGACGAGATACGCGCCTGACATCGTCGCCGCGGTCGCCGCCGACGAGAGCGCCGTGCCCGTGACCGATATGATCATGCCCTTCCTTCGGCCCAGCCGGTCGACGAGCGGGCCGACGAAGATGACGACGATGAACGTGCCGATGCTCACAAGAGTGGAGATCAGGAGCGCATAGCTCGTGTCCCAGCCGAAGCTCTTGGCGATGTCGGGAAGCAGCGTCCCGAACATGATGAAGTCGTAGACCGCGATGGCCCACGCGAAAAAGGCGATGGAGGTTGCGCGTCGGGTTTCGCGCACTCCGACAGTTCTCAGGCCCGTACCGCCCGGGCTGGAGGTCGTGCTCATGATGACTCCTTTGTGTCATTCGCTCGCTGGTTGGCGGGCGTCGTCGGCGACGCCCGCCCTGGCTCGGGCCGTCTGGCGTGCGACGACCCGAGCCGGATGAGGTCACGCGGTGCGCGGGAACCTCGTCTGAAAGTCCTGGGCGATCTGGTCGAAGGTCGCCCATGTCACGCCGGAGTGGCCATTGATGTGCTCGATCAATCGCTCGAGCATGAGCAGCACCTGCGGACGTCCCGACACGTCGGGATGAACCGTGAATGTGAACACGCCGTAGTCCATCTCTCGATAGACCCAGTCGAACTGGTCGCGCCACATCTCTTCGAGGTGGCGGGGGTTGACGAAGCCGTGGCTGTTGGGGCTCGACTTGATGAACATCATCGGGGGCAGGTCATCGAGGTACCAGCTGGCCGGGATCTCGACGAGGTCCGTCTCGTGGCCGCGTTCCAGCGGTTTCATCCATTCGGCCGCCGGCTTGTCGTAATCGATGTTGGTCCACCTGTCGCCGACCCGCACGTAATACGGGACGAAGTCGCGATGCATGAGCGAGTGGTCGTAGCGAATGCCGCGCTCGATGAGCAGTTCATTCGTCACGGGCGAGAACTCCCACCACGGGGCGACGTAGCCGCTCGGCCGGCGGCCCGAGCGATGCTCGATCAGGTCGATGCAGTAGTCGAGGATGTCGGACTCCTGCTCACGGGTCATCGCGATGGGGTTCTCATGGCTGTAGCCGTGAACGCCGATCTCGAAGCCGGCCTCGACGACGCGGTCGAACTGTTCGGGAAACGTCTCGATAGAGTGGCCCGGCCAGAACCAGGTGGCGGGAAGACTGTTGCGCCGCATGAGCTCAGCGAGCCGCGGAACGCCCACTTCGCCGGCGAAGACGCCGCGCGAGATGTCGCCTGGGGAGTTCTCACCCCCATAGGAGCCGAGCCAGCCCCCGACCGCATCCACATCGATGCCGAACGATACGAAGATCTCTTTCGCCATTGTCTGTTCCTTTCTTCTCGGGTGGTGACCGTCACGAGGACGTGCAGTATTCGCGCAGGAGCGCTGCCGTCTCGGGCGGGTCGTGACGTTCCAGCAGCAGCGCAATCAAGATGCGCGCCTGAGCACAAGAGAGCGTGCCGAGCGGCACCGCGCCGGCAGCGAGGGCGTCGACCCCACCCCCGCCTCCGTAGATGGGGACTACGGGTCCATTCGGCACGCGCGTTCCCAAAGCGACCACGACACCGCTGGCCACGGCATTCTTCACTGCGGACACGAGATCGACGTTGAGGTTGCCGGCTCCGGTTCCGGCGAGCACGATTGCGCGCGCGCCGCCGTCGACGGCACGCCGGAAGGCGGCGGAGCCGGAACCGAGATAGCACGGCACGATCTCCACCGCCGCATTGTCGAATGCGGCGCCCGGCATCGGGAGTGCTTCCGGGCGGAGCGGGCTTGCCACGAGATGCACGTTTCCGTCGACGATGCGCCCTATCGGCCCGCCCTCGCGAGATGTGAACGGATCGTGCGTGAGGGTGTCGGTCTTCTGCAGTCCGCGCGCGGCATAGATCCGACCAGCGAACGCGACCAGAACGCCACGGGCGCGCGAGCGAACGTCCGCGGCGAGCGCGATCGCGTCGCGCAGGTTCGCAGGCCCGTCGCTGTCTGGGCGGTCAGCAGCGAGCTGCGCACCGGTGAAGACAACCGGCCGGGGGTCGGCATGGACCAGGTCGACGAAGAATGCCGTTTCTTCGACCGTGTCCGTGCCGTGCGTGACCACGATGCCGTCCACCTCGGGCCGGGCGAGCTGATCGCGAATGGCATCGGCGAGATGACGGATGTCCGAGAGTGTGAGGTTGAACGAGTTCTTACGCAGGATGTCGAACGCCTCGAGGTTCGCCATCTCTGCCTCATGAGCTGACCCGATCAGAGTGAACGCATCGTCGGTGGCCACGGAGCCGGCAGCGCCGGATCGGGACGAGATCGTCCCACCGGTGCCGAGAACGACGATATGCGCCATTGCAACCTCCCTGGTCGGTGGCCGCTCCAGATCTGTCCAGAAGCGAGCGGCACGTCTTATGATGCACTACACAATCGTTTACGTCAATCGATTAGGGCAATCGATTGTGGAAGAACCTCCCCGAAGACAGGTCGACCTCTCAAGGAGTACGAAACCGGAGCGTGTCTCGGAGACGTCGCGGCCGCAGACGCGTGAAGCGTCGACCCGGATGCGCCTTCCCATACGCTTGGGAGTGAGATCAGGAGGAGTGATGGCAGCACGTCGCCCGATGACCCAACGCATGATTGCGGAGCGGGTCGGCGTCAGCGTCGCGACCGTGTCGCGGGTCCTCAACCAGAGTGAGAAGCAGCCCGAGCGCTGGGCATCGCCTGAGACGATCGCCGCCATCCTCGAAGCGGCGCGGATTGGGGGGTACCGCCGTAATCCGCATGCCACCAGCCTGAGAACCTCGCGTTCCAACCTCATCGGGGTTCTCGTCCCTCGCCTGCAAGACTTCGTTCTCGCGACGATCTATGAGGGGATCGATGAGGCTGCGGCGGAACACGGCGTGTCGACATTCGTCACAAACTCGCTCGACGATCCAGCCCTGCAACACGCACGTACACAGAACATGTTGGACCGACGCGTCGACGGCCTCATCTTCGGTGATGCGCACTTCGGCGACCCGTTTCTCGACGAACTCGCCGATCAGGAGATTCCGTTCGTCCTAACCTCGCGGCGCAGCGGCCGGCATATCGCGGTGACCTGCGACGATCTCGAAGGCGGACGGCTTGTGGCCGAGCATCTGCTCTCACTGGGGCGCCGCGACATCGCCGTCATCGCCGGTCTTCCTTTCGCCTCGACGGGCCTCGAGCGCACCCAGGGTCTGGTCGACGCGCTGAACGACGCCGGTCTTGCCGTGCCTGAGAACCGAATCATCCGCAATGGGTTCGACGCTGTCGCTGGACGTGCTGCAGCCGAGCAGATCTTCGCCGAGCCGCCCTACCCCGATGCGATCTTCGCAACCAACGATTTCGCCGCGATCGGCGCGATGGGTGTTTTGCGCGACAAAGGGCTGACCATCCCGGATGATGTGGCGCTGGTCGGATACAACGACACACCGCTCGCGGAATCGATCACGATCTCATTGACCACAGTGCGTTCACCGATGCACCGTATGGGACGCGTGGCGTTGGAGACTCTGCTCCGGCGAATCGCCGGCGAACCAGTCTCATCGCAGCGGCTGACGCCGGAACTCATCGTTCGCGGCTCGACGGTCGCGGTGTGACGCGAAGCGTTCTCGTCTCAGCCAGCGCTACGCCACGCGTCGAAAGCGCGGACCGCTGTATCCGTCGCGGTCGACGGCGCCCGTGAACAGCTCGAGTGGCCGCACCCAGAAGCTGTAGTCGCCGTAGAGCTGCCGGTAGCAGACGAACTCCTCTTCGGTCTCGGAGTGCCGCGCGACGCTGAAGACCTCGTAGCGATTGCCCTTGAAATGCTCATAGATCCCGGGCTCGACAGCCGGGCCTTCACCCGAGCTGCCACCCTGCGTCATGCTCATTCTCGCGATGCTACCGGCGCATGGCCGCTCAACCGGAATGGCGCTGCGGCCTACCACGCCACGTGCGAGAGCAGCTCCCATATCATGAGACCATGAAGCTCCTCCTCCCCGACACGGTCTCCCTCTCCTTGCAGCTGCCGAACGGGTGGGATGCGTTCATCGTCGACAGCGCAGCGGAGATCCCACAACAGCACTGGGACGCCGACGCCCTGGTCACGTGGGGTCCGTCGGCGCAGCATCTTGATTCGGCCGCAGAGCACCTGCGCACACTGCGACTCGTGCAGTCCTTGTCTTCTGGCGTCGAGGCAATTCTGAGCAGGGGCTTTCGGCCCGAGACGGTGATCGCCAACGGCGCGGGCCTGCATAACCGCACCGTGACCGAGCACGCGCTTGCGCTCCTCCTCGCACTCGTCCGGCGGCTGCCGGCCGCGCTGGAGCATCAGCAGCGCCACGACTGGTCACGTGAACTCGGCGGAATCCACGAACTGCATCCGGTCGACCGGGTCACGACGCTGTTGGACGCCCGCGTCCTGATCTGGGGCTTCGGCAGCATCGCCCAGACGCTCGCGCCCATCCTCAGTGCACTCGGGGCATCCGTGACCGGCGTGGCCCGGCATCCAGGCGAACGCGCCGGAATCCGCGTCATCGAATCTCGTCAGCTGCGAGAGGAGCTGCCTGCCACCGACGTGCTGATCAGCATCCTTCCCGCGACTGCGAGCACCCGCGGCGTGATCGGCGCCGGGGTCTTCGACGCCCTGCCCGCACGGGCGCTTTTCGTCAATGTCGGTCGCGGAGACGTCGTCGACCAGGCCGCCCTGATCTCAGCTCTGCGCGAGGGCGCCATCAGCGGTGCGGCACTGGATGTCACCACCCCCGAGCCCCTGCCGGCGGGCGACCCGCTGTGGGATGCGCCCAACCTCATCATCACTCCGCATGCGGGCGGCGGCCGGCCCGTCGGCGCCGAACGCCTCATCGAACGGAACCTTCGTGCCCTCGGCGGTGACGGTGCGATCGAGAACCGGATCGAACGGCATCCTGATCCCCATTGACACGCGGTACGAACGGGCGGACACTATTTCTTGTGACGTGATAGTCACTCTCTTATTGTGAGAAGGAGTCATCGATGAAGATCAGACGCAAGACCGGACTCACACTGCTCGCACTGACCCTCGCCGTCGTTCCGCTGACGCTCACCGCGTGCACGGCAGACGGCGGGAGTGGTCCCGCAGCGGGGGCAAGCACCTCGAGCACCCTGCAGCAGGTCATCAAGAGAGGCACTCTGCGCGTCGCGGTGCTTCCCGACTTCCCGCCCAGCAGCGTGAAGCAGCCGGACGGCAAGATCGTCGGATACGAGCCCGACATCGCGGCAGCGCTGGCGAAGTCTCTCGGCGTCAAACTCGAGCTCGTCCCCATCGACGGCACGGCGCGGCTCTCCGTCATGCAGTCCAATCGAGCCGACGTCAACATCTCGTCGTACACGGCGACCAACGAGCGCGCCCAGAAGGTCGCGTTCACGATTCCCTACAAGGCGCAGGGCGCGGGCGTGCTCTTCCGCAAGAACAAGCCGATCACGAGCCTCAGCGATCTGGCCGGCAAGTCCGTCGCCGTGGCCAGGGGCAGCACAAACGACACGATCATCACGAACAACTTCCCCAAGGCCAAGCCGGTTCGCTTCGACAACATCGCCGACGCGCTTCAGGCTCTGAAGTCGGGCAAGACGGATGCCGCGATGGAGGAGTCGACGACCGTCAAGGACATCACCGAGAAGAACCCTGATCTGGCGACGTTGAACATTCCGCCGATCGATCCGGACCTCATCTCGATGGGTGTCCTGCCCGACCAGCAGATCTGGCTGAACTATCTGAACAACTTCATCCGCAACCTGATCGCCTCCGGTCAGGACGCCAAGCTGTATCAGAAGTGGTTCCACGAGGATCTGCCGGCGATCATCACCAACCAGCCGTAACCCGCCACGATGAACTTCGCGATCGCCGCCACCTATCTGCCGCAGATGTTGAGCGCGCTCGGGATGAGCGTCCTCATCGCGGTGGTCGGGTTCATCGCGGGATCCATCCTGGGAGTACCGCTCGCGATCGCGAAATCGGGAAGGAACCCGGTCGCCAACTGGGCCAGCAGGATCTACATCGAGATCTTTCGAAACACACCCCTGCTGGTCCAGTTGTATCTGTTCTTCTTCGGGCTCGGGCAGCTCGGCATCAATCTCGATCCGTTCACATCGGCGCTGCTCGGGCTGACGCTGAACAACGCCGCCTACACCGCAGAGATCTTCCGCGCCGGGCTCGAGTCGGTGCCCACCGGTCTGCACGAAGCCGCGGCCGTGCTGGGCCTATCGCGGTGGCAGACGCTCATGCACGTCTCGCTCACGCCCGCATTGCGCAACGTCTTGCCGGCGCTGACCAACCAGTTCATCGTCCTGTTCCTGTTCTCGTCGGTCGCCTCGGTGATCTCGCTGAACGAGCTGACCAACGAGGTGAACCAGCTCGTGTCGCAGACACAACTGACGATCGAGCTGTTCGCCTTCGCGGCCGCCATGTACTACGTGGTGTCGGCGATCCTGGCCGGGGCATCACGGCTGGCCGAGCGAACGCTGTTCCGCTGGTGACCGGGGGGAGTGCGAAGAGATGACAGACGTACTCGGCTTCATGCCCGCTCTGCTCACCGGGTTGGTGCTGACGGTGATCCTGGTGGTGGCGTCGGCGATCATCGGCAGCATCGTCGGGTTGCTGCTCGGCGTCGCCGCGACCTCGCCCTTGCGTGTGGCCCGCTGGATCAGCAACATCTACACGAACGTCATCCGCGGCATCCCGCCGCTGATCATCTTGTTCTTCATGTACTTCGCTCTGCCGCTGGTGCTTCCGGCCTTGACGCTGTCGGCCATCACGACGGGGATCATCGGGCTGTCGATTTACTCGTCCGCGTACGTCGCCGAGATCTTCCGCGGCAGCATCCTCGCGATCCCGCGAGGGCAGTCCGAGGCAGCGGACATCCTGGCGATGAGCTATGTCACCAAGATGCGCCACGTGATCCTGCCGCAGGCGCTGAAGATCGCGACGCCATCGGCGATCGGATTCCTCATCTCGCTGGTGAAGGCGTCGTCGCTCGCCTCGGTGATCGGCGTCACCGAGCTCACCTCGGAGGGCCATATCGTGAGCACGATCAACAACGAACCGCTGACGGTCTTTCTCATCGTCGCCGCGCTCTACTTCGTGATCTCGTACCCGCTCGCGCTGCTCGGCCGCCGCTTGGAAAGGAGGCTCGCATGAAGAACGAGCCGATCGCACCCCGACCGGCGGGCGACGGCACGCCCGCAGTATCGGTTCGCGAGCTGCACAAGTCCTTCAAGTCTGTGGAGGTGCTGAAGGGGATCGACTTCGACGTCCGCCAGAACGAGGTCGTCTGCGTGATCGGTCCGTCGGGTTCGGGCAAGAGCACGCTCTTGCGCTGCCTCAACGGACTGGAGACCTTCGATTCCGGATCCGTGACGGTGCTCGGCCATCACATCGGCTCGTCGCGCACCGATCTGCGTGCGGCACGCGAGCAGATGGGCATGGTGTTCCAGTCTTTCAACGTGTTCCCGCACCTGCGGGTCATCGACAACATCATGCTGGCGCCACGCAAGGTCAAGAAGATCGGCTCGGCTCAGGCGAAGGCCGAGGCCGAGCGTCTGCTGGCCAAGGTCAAACTCGAAGGGCGCGGTGACGCATTCCCCCGTCAGTTGTCGGGAGGTCAGCAGCAGCGGGTAGCGATCGCTCGGGCGCTGGCGATGGACCCCGAGCTCATGCTGTTCGACGAGCCGACATCCGCGCTCGACCCCGAGACCATCGGTGAAGTGCTCGCCGTGATGCGAGATCTGGCGCTCGCGGGCATGACCATGGTGATCGTCACGCACGAGATCGGGTTTGCGCGAGAGGTGTCCGATCGCGTCGTCTTCATGGATGACGGGGTCATCGTCGAGCAGGGCACGCCCGCGCAGGTGCTGGGAAATCCCCAGCACAAACGCACGCAGGCGTTCTTGGATAAAGTGCTTTGAGGCTATGAAGGTATGACTGAACTCACTGCGGAATCGCCCAACGGCCACCGCAATATGCTCGACAAGGCCCTGGACCTGCTCCATGCGGTATCGGTGGATGCCGCGGGCCGGCAGGCCTCGGAGCTCGCAGACGAATGCGGAGTGCCGTTGAGCACGGCCTACCGGCTGCTCACGTCGCTGACGCAACGCGGCTACACCGTACTCGACAAGCGCACGCGCCGATACACGTTGGGGCTCGAGACCTTCGTGCTGGGCCAGACCGTGGCCCAGGCGCGTGGACTCACCGGGGTCGCACGGCCGATTCTCGAGGAGCTGGCCGCTGAGACGGGCGAAGCGACCCTGATGGCGGTGCTCAGCGGCACCCATCAGCTCTATGTCCACTACGTCCGCGGTCCACATTCCGTCAGCGTCACGGGCAGCCCGGGCACGCTCGGCCCGCTGCATTGCACTGCGCAGGGCAAGGTGCTCGTTGCGATGAGCTCTGAGAAGACGCGACGCCACCTCGTCGATACCCTCGATCTGACGGCGTTCACGGCGAAGAGCATCACGGATAGGGCGGAGTTCCGTCGCGAACTGACGAAGGTCGCCCAGCAGGGCTGGGCCATCGCCGACGAAGAGCACGAAGTCGGCATCCGGGCGATAGCCGCGCCCGTGATGCGCGATCCCGTTCCCCTCGCCCGCGCGGCGATCTCGATTGCGGCGCCGGCATTCCGCGCGACGGTCGACACCCTGCAGCGATGGCTGCCGGCGCTTCAGGATGCCGCGCAGCGGATCTCGCTTGTGATGCCCATGGAGTGAGGGTCTAGCCGTGGACATCGCACGTGACGTACGTACAATGGATGTACGAAGTGTGAGGTATCACCATGTCCCCTACCACCGTCCCCGCACGCCCTGCGAAGAGCAGCCGCATCAGTCTGCGCGCGACTCCGCGTCAAGAGGAGGTGCTTCGTCGCGCCGCTGAGGCGACCGACAGCACCGTGACGGACTTCGTCCTGGACAGCGCCGTCGATCGCGCCGAACGGGTGTTGGCCGACCGCCGCTGGTTCGTCACGGACCCGGTAAAGTTCGACGAGTTCGTCCGCCTGCTCGACGCCCCGCTGCCGTCCACCGCGAAGTTCGACCGCCTGTTCGCACGCAGAACGCCGTTCGCGACACCCGAGTGATCGCCTATTCGCCGCCCCGCAAGCTCACCCGCGATGTCGACCGTCGGGCGTTCGCAAGCGGAGCACCCGAACTCGATGAGTGGTTCGCGAAGTACGCATGGCAGAACCAGGTCGCGAACAACGCCACGACGTACGTGACCACGGCGGGCGAGCGCGTCGCCGGATATTACGCGCTCGCGATGGCGGCCGTGGAACGCGCTGCAGCGCCCGAGCAGCTCGCAAAGGGGCGACCCGCGCAGATCCCGTGCATTCTGCTCGCGCGCCTCGCCGTCGACCACCGCGACCGCGGATCAGGAATCGGGGCCGGACTTCTTCGCGACGCTCTCCTAAGAGGGGTGCTCCTCAGCCGCAGCATCGGCGCGGCCGCCGTGCTGGTGCATTGCCGCGACGAGGCCGCACGCGACTTCTACCTGCACAACGGCGACTTCATCCCGTCGCCCGTCGACGGGTTGCACCTGATGGTGCCGATAACGGCGTTGGAACGCTACGTGGATTGAGCGGACCGGGTGCGCTCAGCTCGCCGGTACAACTCCGCCGGCCGCCCCCGCCCCTCGGTGAACAACTCGCCGGTGGCGACGAGCCCGGGCAGCATCGTCCGACGGAAGGTGTCGGGCAGCAGCCGCCCCCCGAGCACTGCCTCGTGCAGGCGCCGCAGCGTACGCATCGTGAACGGCTCGTCGAGCAGCTGCGATGGGTCAGGTGATGCTCGGTACGCTCCGCGCACGGCATCCACCGCGAAGGCGACGATCTCGGCGTGGTCGTAGACCAGCGGCGGCAGTTCGGCGACGGGCATCAGCTCCACCCGGTCCGACGCGAGGCTCGCGGCCGGCAGCACATCGTAGTGCGCGACGCTCATCACCCAGCCGCGGTCGTCGCGGTCGGGCGTATCGAACACGTGCAGTTGACGAGGGCGGATGCTGCTCACCCCGGCCTTGTCGCGCAGCGCGCGGGTCGCGGCATCCACCAGCCGTTCGCCGGGATGCACGAAGGTGCCCGGCAGCCGCCACGGGTCTTCGCCGCTCTCGCGCAGCAGCATCACGCACAGCGTGCCCTCGGCCACGGTCAGCACGGCGGTGTCGACCGCGACGGAGGGACGCGGGTAGTCCTCGAGACCGCGGACGCACTCAGCCATGACTCCGATTTTACGTACTCTTGCGCAATGTCGGAACCCCAGTGCATACTGGTCGTATAAATCACATATGCGCAAACTGGGGAGGATGCGATGAGCACACACGTCACGGGGACGCTCGCCTGCGAACTGACCGACGGGCCGCTCGACGGCACACGGTACGGCGATCTGCCTGACAGCGGCGAGCCGTTCACGAGCGCAACGCTGCGCGTTCCGCTCAGCCAGCCCGCGCATCGCGCCGCGCACGCGGTGTACACCTGCGACGGTTCGTGCACCGACCAGGGGCTGCTGCAGTTCCGGTTCGTGCGCGTCGACCCGCCGGCCGCGGTGCCGACCCCTCCGGGCACGCAGCTGTCGCTTTCGCCGCTGGAGACCTGGAACAGCAGCAACGCGCCGCAACGGGAGCAGCGGGCATGAACGCCGTGCAGCTCGACCGCGCCGTCGGCGTCGTGCTCGCCTCGGCGGCCGGCGACGCGCTCGGCTCGCAGTACGAGTTCGGTCCCGCGCTGTCCGACGACGTCACGCCACGGTTCGGCCGCGGCGTGTTCGGCCACGCGCCCGGCGAATGGACCGACGACACGAGCATGGCGATGCCGATCCTGCAGGTGCTCGCCGACGGGCGCACGCTCGATGACACCGCAGCGCTCGATGAGATCGTCGCCCGGTGGCGTGAGTGGTCGATGACGGCGAAGGATGTCGGGGTCCAGACCCGCGGCATCCTCTCGCGGTTGGCTCGCCCGAGGGCGGCCGAGGCGACCTGCCGCGCCGAGCAGCAGCACCGGGCGACCGGCCGGTCCGCCGGCAACGGATCGCTGATGCGCACCGGTCCGGTGGCACTGGGCTATCTCGACCGCGACCCCGCCGAGCTGATCGCCGCGGCCGGACGCGTGGCGCAGCTGACGCACTGGGAGCAGGACAACGTCGATGCGTGCGCACTGTGGTGCCTGGCGATCCGGCACGCGATCCTCACCGGCGAGCTCGACCTGCACGCCGCCCTCGACACGTACACCAGCTCGTTGAGCGAGCCCGCGCGAAGCGCGAGCGAGACGAAACGACAATCTGTACCCAACGCGGCCGACACGAAACGCCGCTGGCTCCCCCTCGTCGACGAGGCCCTCGCCCCCACGGCGCATCCCCGCGACTTCCGCGAGCACAACGGCTGGGTCGTCCGCGCCTTCCAGGGCGCCCTGTCGGCTGTCGCCGGCGCTGCCTCGCTGCCCGACGCGATCGAACGTGCGATCCGCGGCGGCGGCGACACCGACACCGTGGCCGCGATCGCAGGCTCCCTCGCCGGTGCGGTGTTCGGCGGCAGCGTCCTGCCGTTGCGCTGGAAGCGGATGCTGCACGGCTGGCCCGGCCTGCACGCCGACGACCTCGTGCGCCTGGCCGTCCTGGCGGCGCGGCACGGTCGCTGTGACAGCGGCGGCTGGCCCTCGGCCGAGCGGGTCGCGGTGTCGTCGTCGCGTGATCTGCTGCTGCGGCACCCTCACGATTCCGGCGTGTTCATCGGATCGATCGCCGCGCTCGAGCGCCTGCCCGACGAGGTGGATGCCGTCGTGTCGCTGTGCCGCGTGGGCACGGCGCAGGTGCCCGCGCGGTGCGAGAGCGTGCAGGTGTGGCTCATCGACCAACCGGATCGCAATGCCCAGCCCGGCATCGTCTTGCGTGAGGCGGTGGATGCCGTGTCCGCCCTGCGCGCGGACGGCAAGGCCGTGTTCATCCACTGCTTCGAGGCTCGCAGCCGCACAGCCGCCGTGGCTGCACTGTACGGCGCGCGGCACCGCGGCGTGCCGCTGCCGCAGGCGTGGGAGGACGTGCGCGCTGCGCTGCCGGGGTGCGCGCCGCAGCAGTTCCTGCGCGACGCCGTCGAGCGCGTCATGGGGTGAGGGACCGCGGACCTCGCTGCGCTATTCCAGCCGTCAGTGCCACCCTGCAAGCAGGAGGATGTTGATTCGGCCCGAATAGGATCGCTGCATGAAGAGGCTTTGGGGGAACCTTACCGATTGTGGGTGTACTGCTACTGGCGGGCTGTGGAAGCGGTGGGACGGATGCGGCACCGTCCAGGCCCGAATCTGCGCAGCCGAGCCCGACCGTAACTGAGGCAGACGAACCAACCGCGCTGGGGATGTGCGAAGTCATGGGACAGAAGTTCCTCGACTATCCGCAATATGTGCTCGACATCTCGCGTGGCGACTTCGACGAGTCGACACATGCCGATTTCCTCCGGTGGGCGAACGACGTCGAAGACTCTGCACCACTCGATGCAAAAGCGATCGTCTCGAAATACCTCGACCCGATCTTCCAGGTCCAGTCCGTCGTGGAGAAGGGCGGCGGAGCGCTGACCTTTAAAACCGATGACTTCAAGTCCGGGGCTGCAGACATCCTCAGCTACTGCGTGGATGCGGGTTACAAACTGGGAGACTAGATGCCCGTCGTGCAGCTTTCAAGTAGTTCACGACTACGCCTTCGACGCCCGTGTTTCCGCGGTAATCCTGCCACAGTCCCGCGAGATTCGCTTTGCAGCTTCTTTCAAGTGGCTCACGACCCTGGCACGTTCATCGAGTCGATCGCCTGGCGGACGGCCTGGACGCAGTTCCTGCACGACGCCGCCGAACGCGTCATGGAGTGAGGCCCGATCGCGGCGGCCGCCGCAGCGTGTCAGGATATGGCAATGGACGCGACTTCTGAGGTCGACGCGAACGAACTGTTCGAGCCGTGGCAAGAGACCATCCGCGGGTGGGAGTCCTTTCAATACGAGGTGAACCGAGTCACCGCACTGCATCCCGATCAACGGCTGATCTGGCGCGGCCAGGTCGACGCGAGTTGGGGGCTGCACAGTTCGCTGTACCGCAAGCTTGCGGACGTGACCGGCACGTTGCCGACCGAAGACCAGCTGAACGCCGCGGAGGAGCGCCTGCTCCGTCTGGCCCGTCTGGAGTGGCGCCTGGACGACATCCCGGCACTGCAGCTGTTCGCCCAGATGCAGCACGTGGGCGTGCCGACCCGTCTGCTCGACGTGACGTTCAACCCGCTGATCGCGGCATGGTTCGCCGTCGCACACGACGACACGTCCGATCGTCAGCCGGGACGTCTGCTGGCGTTCACCATGAAGCAGCCGCTGCAGCTGAACTCGAACTGGAACACGAACACGCCCCGCTGGCATCGCCTACACGACGACAACGCGCGCCGCAAGGTCGACTGGGGCACCGGCTTCGGACGCAAGATCTGGCGCCCGCCGGCGCTGCATGGTCGAATTCCCGCGCAGAACGCGGCGTTCATCCTGGACGGCGTGCCTATCGACGCGATCGATGCCGGCCGGCGGGCTGACCGATCGATGTGGGCGGCGACCGAACTGCGCGGGTTCTCGTCGGTCCCGATGCGGCTCGCCCACGTCGGGGAGGACCGCCTGCCCCGCAAGGCGCCGGTGTTCACATACGTGATCGCCCCCGAGGCGAAGGCCGAGATCCGCGACCAACTCGAGGACCGCTTCGGCTACCGCTTCGCGACCATCTACGCCGACATCGAGGGGCTTGCCGCGTACGTCGGCAAGCGACCGGAGGTGCTCGTCGAGTGAAGCGCGCTCGACCACGGGTATAACGGTTGGATGCACCTGGCAGGATGATCAGCTCAGCTGGCTGGAGGAATCGAGGAACCTGATCAACAGACCGACTTCGTGCCCGCGGGATGAGAGGACTGAACCGATGACGAACCCACTCTTCTCCACCTACCGAGCCGGCGAGAATCGGGTCACGTCGTCGACGCTCGCCGTCTTCGAGCGGATTGATCTCGGCATCGTCAAGGAGCTGCTGCAGAACGCTGCCGGAATGGGCGACGAGCTGCGAGCGGTCTCATTCGAGAATCAAGTGGTGGCGAAGGGCTCCGTCCCCGATGCACGGATTGCCGCACATTTCACGTGGCGGTTCGAGACCAAGACCGTGGCGCACGGATACGACACCGAGGGGCATGACCGGCAGCAGGTGCGGGCGCACGCCTCGTGGTTGGTCGGCGATCCTGATGCCTACCTGTTCGTTCTGACCCCGGATGCCGCGCAGCCGGCGTGGCTCGCAAACCCGGTCGGCGTCTATCCGGCGGCCGTTTCCCGTGTCGTGTGGCTCTCATTCGCCGGCCTTGAGAGCACCATCCGCGAACTGCTCGAGGACGCGACCCGTCTGCTTCCGGAGCAGACACGGTTCCTGCTCACGGAGCTCATCGCGCTGTGCGAGGGCCGATGGTCTCCTCAGTGCCGATGACACGGTGATCGTGGCTGCCCGGAATGCATGGGGCGAGTATGAGAAGTATGCCGCCTACGTCTGCCAACCCGATCGGGCGTTCCGGTCCGACGTGCTGTATTTCGGGTTCTACGCGAACGCCCAGATCAAGCCCACGATTGCCCGAATCGAGAAGTATCTGCCCTCGATCGTCTTCTCTGAGGACGGGGTCGCGGGGCTCCGGGCGGACGGTTACGAACGCGCTGCACGTCTGGTCGAATACTGCTCGCGGAGAACAAGCGTGAGGTGGACGCGAACTACGGCATCATGCTGCTCAGCGCTCACGATGACCCTCGCACCGTGCATCTGGCCGCGCCCATCGAGAACGACACCGTCGCCTCGACCGGTCGAGGATGGGCGTGGACAATGGGCCACCGCTACACGCGCCTGTCGGAACTCACGAGCGGTGTGACCCGCACATCGCAGCTGTAGCGATCGGGTACTGCGGCATCCTCACAACCTCGGCGTGTTCGTCGGATCGACCGCCGCGCTCGACCGTCTGCCCGAGGATGTCGATGTCTTCATGTCGCTGTGCCGCGTGGGCACCGCGCAGGTCCCCGCCCGGTGCGAGAGCGTGCAGGTATGGTTGGTCGACCAGAAGGATCGCAACGCTCGGCCCAAAATCGTCTTGCGTGAGGCGGTGGATGCCGTGGCCGCCCTGCGCGCGGAGGGCAAGGTCGTGTTCATCCACTGCTTCGAGGCTCGCAGCCGCACGACCGCTGTCGCGGTGCGGCACGACGCGCGACACGGCGGAATGCCGTGGCCGCAGGCAGAGGAGGACGCACACCCTGCACTCCTCGCGGGGCTCTCGCTCTATGAGCCTCGTGCGAGTCGGGTCGACATCGCTCACCCAAGCTCCGACTAGCGCTCCGCGAAGAACCTCATGAATAGGACGCCCACTCGCGCCGGTCGCTCAGGCAGTCCCGACTGAGCCAGGGATGCGAATACAGGGTTGGGATCGCTCACGTGTCGTCGCCCTCTGCCGCGAGAGCAACTCCAAGGTAAGGCTCGACCTCGTCGATCAACGACCCGCCGAAATAGATGGCATCAGGCGGGACGCTTGCACCCACACCGAAGACCCGCCATCCGAAGTGGGGATCGAGCGTCAAGGTCATGAATTTGTATATGTCCAGCTCAAGCGGCCGCCCTCTACCCTCAACCGTTTTGCCTTCAAGCGACTTGTCTCCCGAGAGCTTGACGCGTGCGATACGAGGGGCAGGGTAGTCGACCATCGATGTTGGCTGGAAGTCGGCAAGATCGGTCCGAAGCTGGTCCCAGTCGGAATCGGCCCACCCGGAAGCTTCGGGTGCCAATAACACGAACAGGTCTTCGGTCTTGGCCTCCTCATTACGAAGACCACCAAGGAACGTCAACGCGACGAGCATCGGGTTGAACGGGCTCTCTTGATCACCCATCTGCCGTTCGTCGCCCGATCCCGATTCCTTCGTCCAGCGAAGACTGTCACGGCTGACGTCTCGAAGCTCGCCGTTGAGTTCTCGAAGCCAGTGTCGACCCTTTGGATCAGTGAATGCCAACGACGCCCTCGGGGACCAGCTGTCGGTGTGAGCAAGCAGCGGGACGGAGACATCGAACACCAGCTCGCGGCGCGGCGGGATGACGCTGATCGGTGCCGGAGCTGCGAGCGGCCCGAGAGGCGTGGCGTCACGACCAATATGTACGTTGACCATCGCGTTGAACACTGGCTCGTTCGATTCGTTGGCGACGTACAGCTGCACGACTCGCTTATATGAGCCTCCGTCGTCGCGGGGCCGGTACTCGTCCGTCACCCACGCCGAAACGAAGCGGGCAGTTGCATCCTTCTCCTGAACCCAGGATCGGAGAGCAAGAACGAGTGCGACCAGAGTCGCGCCCACAGTTCCAATAGCGGTGAGTACAGTCCAGAGGTCCCAACTCAAGGACCACGGCAGAGCATTGATCAGGACAAGCACAAGCCCGGTTGCAGCAAGCACGAGGACGAAGGTCCAGATGATCTGCAGCGCGACAGCTAACCTTCCTCGCACGCGTACCATCTACAGCCCCCACTCCTCGTCGGCCAGCGGAGCGCCGTTCAGCTCGTCGCGGCGCGCTCGCCAGTCCGGCAGGAACTGATCCATCAAGCCGGTGAAGCGCTGGTTGTGGCTGCGTTCGTGCAGGTGCGTCAGCTCGTGCACGACGATGTACTCAAGGCAACGCGGGTTCTTCTTGGCCAGCTCAGGATTAATCCAAATCGTGCGGGAGCGTGTTATGCAGGTGCCCCACTTGGTCTTCATCCGGCGCACGACGATCTTGTCGGCTTCGACTCCCACGACCGGTTGCCACTTGGCGAGCAGAGTGGGCAGGGCGGCCTTGATCTCTCGGCGGTACCAGCGATCCAGGGCAGCGAGCTTGGACTGGCTATCGGCATCGGCAGGCGTCACTACCCAGAGCGTTTGTCCCTTGGTCTCGACATGGAAGTTGCCTGAGGTGCGCGAAACGTCGAGACGGTATCGCTGGCCCCAGACGTAATGCGTTTCGCCAGACTGCATCTCACGCTTGGTCTGGCGATCTGCCTTCTGCAGCTGCTCACGTTGACGCTTGATCCACGGCAAACGTTGGACGATCGCTAGGCGGATGGTGTCCTCGTCGGTGGTATCCGGGGCAGCAACGCGAACTCGCCCAACCGGCGGGTAGACCGAGATGTGTAGGTTCTTGATGTCCTTGTAGACGACATCGATCCCGAGGCCGGCGACGGTGAGGTAGGCGCTAGCGGTACTCATCGTGCCCCTTTAGAAGCTTGACGAGTGCCTCCAGGCGCTCCGCTTCGAAGCCGTCCGGCAGCTCGCGGCGAAGCGTGCGAGCCAGGGCGCGCTCCTTGATCGGGTTGCCCGCCCAGTCGTACTCCTTGTTGTTCTGGATGACGTCGCTCAGGTACTCGACATTGATGACGATGTCGCTCGGCCAGCTGAAGTCGACCAACGCCCGACGAGCTGGAGTTGATGCCCAAGCAGGGTAGGCAGTGTCCGACTCCTTCTTGCCGACCTGAGCGGTCAGAGAAAGGAGGTCGCTCAGGAAGTCGGCGTAGGCCTCCGCTTCCTCGCGGCGGCGTTCGATAATGGCGTCGAGCAGCGAAGACATCCGGTCGTAGTACTTCGGGTTCAGCGCCCGCTCATCAACGATGGTCTTGCGGACGTTGTTGATGATCGTCTCAGCCACCGCCTCGGGATTCTTGCGAATACCTTCAGGCAGGGTGTCGATGGCACCGGCGCCGCGTTCGACGATCAGTTGCACCAAGCCCTGATGCAGGGTCGCCACCGTCTCGGACGGCTCGGCAAGGATGTAGGTGTCGAGCAGCGAACGCATGCCTGCTTCGAACTGCTTCATGTCGATGTTCTCGCCGGCGCCACGTTCGACCTCATTGCGGACGGCAACGTAGCGGGCGATCTCGCTTTTGATCGACGTCGCTTCGGCAGCCGTATAGCCAGCCGACTCCATGTCGTTTGCCAGGGCTCCGTATGCACGAACCAGCGAAGCGATCGACTTGTACAGCTCGACACGCTTCGGTTCGTTGAGCTTGATCTGCTCCGCGTCGCCCGGCTCGAGCGAGACGAAGTAGTGCTGATACTCCAGCGTTCCCTTCGGCGGAGCCACGGGCTCGCAGAGGGCACGAACTCGCTCCAGGGCCTCGTCCAGATCCTGTCGATCCTGCTCGGTGCGGTCCTTGAGTAGTCCCTCGATGTCCTCCTTGGCGTAACCGTCGAGAGCACCCGATGTGTAGTCCGAGATGGCTTGATCGAGCGATTTGAACAGGTCGCGATAGTCGATGACGTAGCCGTAGGTCTTATCGTCGCCATCGAGGCGGTTGACACGACAGATGGCCTGGAACAGGCCGTGGTCCCGCATCTTCTTGTCGATGTAGAGGTAGGTGGCACTCGGGGCATCGAAGCCGGTCAGAAGCTTGTCGACCACGATCAGCAGCCGCATCTGGCCGGGCTCTTCGATGAAGCGACGCTTGACATCCTTCTCGAACTCCTCGATTCGCAGCACCGCCTGGTCTGCCGACTCATGGAAGTAGTCCGCCAGCATCTGGCGATAGATGTCGTACTTGATCAGCTCTTCGTTGTCGCCCGCACCAGCGTCCTCTTTCGAGATTGAGGTAGCGGTTGGGACGTAGCTCGAGACGATGGCGACCTTGTCCTTGAAGCCCGCCTGGACGAACATCTCATAGAACTTGCAGGCCTGGTAGACGCTCTCGCTCACCAGCATCGCGTTGCCGCGCCCAGACAGCAGGCGAGGTTCACGCTCGAAGTCCATCAAGATGTCCTGCACGATCATGGCGGCACGCGAGCGAGCCGACACGACCTTCTGCATGGTGCCCCACTTCTTCTTGAGGCGTGCCTTGCTGAGGTCAGTCAGTCCCTTGGTCTTGATGTCGAACCACTTATCGACGTGCTCCGGGCCGATCAAGTCCTGGTCGATGTTGCGAGCCGTGTAGCGCAGGTCGAGCACCACGCCGTCGTGAACGGCTTCATCGAACTTGTAGGTATGGATGAACGAGCCGAAGGTCTCGATGCTCGTCATCTTGTCGGCCTTGAGCAGCGGCGTGCCGGTGAAGCCGATGAACATCGCTTCCGGCAGCAGGGCGGTCATCGCCCTGTGCAGCTTGCCGCTCTGAGTACGGTGCGCCTCGTCGACAAAAACGAACAGGTTGCCCTTGGCCTTGAAGTCGGCCGGGATGCGAGAGCCCAGTTCCTTGATGAACTCGTCGCTGTCAGTCTCGTCCGCGTCGCTAGTCTGGTCGCCGGAGCGGAACTTGTGGACGAGCGAGCAGAGCAGCCAAGGCTGGCTCTGGTTGAGCTTACCGATGAGGTCGACGCCCGAAGTCGAGCGATAGATCGACTCGTTGACGCCGCCGAAGACCTTCTCGATCTGCTCATCGAGTTCGGTGCGGTCGGTGATGATCAGCACGCGGGCATCCGTCTGATGCTCACGAATCCATTTTGCCAGCCAGACCATCGTGAGGCTCTTGCCCGAGCCCTGCGTGTGCCAGATGATGCCGCCCTCGCGGCTTCGGACGCGCTCTTGAGCCGCCTTGACGCCGAAGAACTGGTTGTGTCGGGCAGTCTTCTTGACCCCCGAGTCGAACACGATGAAGTCGTGGATGATCTCCAGGAACCGCTCCTTGGAGCACATCTGGAGCAGGGAACGGTCGAGCGGGTTCGGCTCCTCGCCGGACTCCTTCCATTCGAGCCAGTACTTCTCGGGGGTATCGATCACCCCGTAGCGCAAGCCCTCGACGTCGTTGCCCGCGAACAGCAGTTGGACGGTCGTGAAGAACGGCCGCACAAAGTGCTGCTTCTGGTTGCCGATGTTCTGGCGGATGCCCTCACTGACGCTGACCCACGAGCGCTTCAGCTCGACTACACCCAGCGCGATGCCGTTGACGTAGAGCACGATGTCGGGGCGCTTCGTGTGCTCGCCCTTGATGGTGACTTCCTCGGCCACCACGAAGTGATTGGCCTGCGGGTTGCCCCAGTTGATCGGCCATACCGTCTCGGTGACCTCGCCGACGTCGCGCTTCACCTTGACTCCGTAGCGAAGCAGCTCGTAGAACTTGCGGTTCGAGTCGTAGAGCTTCTGACCGTCTGCCAGCGATGCGGCGATGAGAAGCTGCGAGACGGCACGACGAATCAGCTCGTCGTCGTAGCCACGGTCCTTCAGGCTCTGGATCAGCAGAGCCTGATCGATGTTGCCGTTGTCGAGATCCTCGCGGTTGCCGCCGTATTCGTAGCTGAGCCGGTCCCGGAAGAGAGCCACGACACGCTTCTGCGTCTTGCGTTCGACCTGTCCTACGGCGCTCATGCTGCGACCTCCTCGGTGAGACGAGTCCGGCCGGTCAGCAGCTCCTGCATCATGCCCTGCTTGATAGCCCGAGCAGACTCGAGGCGATGTTCCAGAGCGGTGATCTCGTCGTCGGCGTCAGACAAGACCTGAGCAATGGCGGACTGCTCTGGCACGCTCGGCAACCGGACCTCCAAGTTCTCGACATCCCTGTGGGAGAGGTGTTTCACAGTGGTCGCCCCTGTTGCGCCCTCTAGCTCTTTCAGCGGGCTCTTCAGCGCGTACGCCAAGAATGTGCCGTTCGCGCGACTCGACACTCGAAGTCGACCCACTCGTTGATTCAACACTGCATCTCCGGTATGCCAAACCACAGGTTCGAAGTCGCCATCCATACCTACCAGTACGTCTCCCGGATATAGGACGAAGTCTGGAGAGTATGCCCCGGAGTAGTAGACAATGGCGTCATCTGCCCGGAGGTCGCGATTCCGGACGAGTCGCGGCCCCTGAGGCAAACTACTGAAATACGCGGAAGAGAACGGGCAGCCCACTTGGAACCGCAGCACTTCTCCGAGATGCACGGGTGACCATGCTTCATCGAACCCGGCCAGCCGAGTCCGGCCGATCAGCAGCTCCTGCATGAGCCCCCGCTTGATCTCTCGCTTCTTCGCGGCGAGTCGTTCGAGAGATGCGATCAGGTTGTCAACATCGACGAGCGCGGTCGAGATAGCCCGCTGCTCGTCCGGGCTCGGCACTAGCAACAACAATTCCAGTAATCGCGACTTCGGGATGTTCTTCATGCTGTTGCTTGTCCCGGTCGCCAACTCTCTGACGTGAATAGCGACATTGCCGAAGCCCAGCGCATAGTTCAGCCATCGCATGTCCGTCGAAGCCGCCCGTTTGCTGCGCGCAATCCAAAGGCGATCAGGCAAGAATACGCCTGATTCGTCGGTTTCCACGTACCCAACGGCGCCCACGAGCGCTGGCGTGTTCATGCGGCTAATAACGATGGAGTCGCGAACCGGCGCGCACTTCGCCCTCGGCACATCAGCGGCGACGATCGCCTTGGTTTCTCGGAAGTCGACTCTTCCGTTTGCAATGGCGGAAGTCTTGAGCACAGCAGGGCGGGAGAGGTCCCCATCGCGAGAGCGAACACTGACGCCGGCGGCGAGACCGTCGATCAGATCACCGACCTTCTTCTCTGCCCAGGGCGTCATGATAAGACCCCCAACGCAGCAAGATGCTCCGCGACCTTCGCGCTTAGCGCCTCGATCTCGGCGTCGAGCTGCCCGACCGTGACCTCGTACCGTTCGGCAAGCACACGCAGGCGAGCGGTGAACTTCTGAACAACTGCCACAAGCTCGCTCTCGATACCCGCCTCGATGGTGACGCCCCACTTGTCGTCGACGACCAACTTCTTGATGTCTTCGGTGGTGAGCTTGCCGTATTGACCCAGCGCCTGCTCCTCGAGCTTGGTCGTCGCTTCCTTGACCGCCTTCTTGGCGGCTGCCTCAGCGACGAACAGGCTGGCAACGTGATTCAGCGCCTTGATTTCGTCGGGGTCGGCTCCCTCGGCCTTGGCGGCACGGAGCCGGTTCTTGACCGTGGTCGCGGTGATCTTGTCGTCCTCGACGGCTTCCCAGAGCAGGCCTTCCTCGTCGGCGTGCTCTTCGGTGTATTCTTCGATCGCCTGCGTTGCGGCTTCGAACTCGGCGGCCAGTTGGTCGAGCTGAGCCTGCTCAACGGCGAAGAACCGTCCGATGATGTAGTTCGGCGGGATGAGGTCCATGACCCAGCGCTTGGCATTGGCTCCGGTGCCGAAGGTCAGATGAGCGACTTCGTACTTGGTCTTGTTGTTCTTGTCTTTCCAGGTACGGGCAGCACGAGGCTTGGCTGCGGCGTCCCAACCTTCGCCGACGATCAGGGCGACATCGTCATGCATCGATGCGTTCCAGTAGCCCATCAGCTGCTCGTAGACGGCGTACTCGTCGAGCAGTCGATGCGAGCGGAAGTTCTCAAGTAGCGATTCGCCGAGATCCGCTGACAGCTCATTCGGTCGGGTCGACCCCTCGATCCCCTCAAGCGCCGCACGGTTCGCTCGCCACCACGACTTGACGAGATCCGTCGTGCCTGAGCTGATCACCGAGTACTGGCTGAAGCCGAGAACGGTCGACTCGATGTCGGCCTTGCTGATCTTCAACTGCGAGTAGCCATCGCGCAGAGGCGAGAACAGCTCCTCGCGCAGGCCAGGGAAGGCGTCCCAGTAAAGCTGCAACTCGTCGAGGTCGCGGTTCGGAATGCCGCCCTGCAGGTGGGCGCGCAGATCCTGGATGTCCTCCGGTTCGGACGAGTTGATGTAGCGAGGGATGTTGAGGTTGTAGTCGTTCTTCGGGTCCTCGATCTCGCTATTCGGCACGAAGCGAGAGAACCGATCGATGGGCGCCTGACGAACGTAGGCATCGACGATCTTGTGCATGTCACGCGGGCGCAGACGGTTCTTCGGGCCGTCCTTCTCAAAGCCCTTGGATGCATCGATCATGAAGATGCCTGTGCGGCTGGCAGCGTCCTTCTTGTCGAGAACCAGGATGCAGGCCGGGATTCCGGTGCCGTAGAAGAGGTTTGCCGGCAGCCCGATGATGGCCTTGATGTAGCCACGCTTGATCAGTTCTTTGCGGATCTGCGCCTCGGTGTTTCCGCGGAAGAGCACACCGTGGGGCAGGATGACTGCCCCACGTCCAGTCGACTTGAGCGACTTGACCACGTGGAGCAGGAAGGCATAGTCGCCGTTCTTGTCTGGCGGCGTCGCGAAGCCGTCGAAGCGGCCGTAGTCCTTCTCAACACCGTTCTTCCAGGTCTTGACCGAGAACGGAGGGTTGGCCACCAGGTAGTCGAAGGTGGTGAGCTTGTCGCCCTCGCGGAACTTCGGGTCGGCCAGAGTGTTGCCCTGCACGATCTCGTGAGTCTCGTTGCCGTGAAGGATCATGTTCATCCGAGCCAGAGCCCAGGTGGCGTTGTCATTCTCCTGGCCGTAGATCGTCAGGCCGTTAGGCGCCGCATCGGCCACCTTGATCAACAACGAGCCCGAGCCACAGGTCGGGTCGTAGACCGTCGTCGACTTGGGTGTACCTGCCGGGATTCGCAGCAATTGGGCCATCACGCGAGAGACCTCAGCAGGCGTGTAGAACTGACCCTTGCTCTTGCCGGACTGTGTGGCGAAGTGACGCATCAGGTATTCGTAGGCGTCCCCGAGCAGGTCGTCGCCCTCAGACCGGGAGCCGGTGAAGTCGATGTCCTGGAAGATGCCGATCAGGTTCGAGACGCGATCCTGAAGATCCTTGCCAGACCCGAGCTTCGTCGGGTCATCGAAGTCGGCGTTGTTGATGACGCCCTGCAGGCTGTTCGCCTCTGCCAGCTTGCGGATGGCGACGTTGACCTTCTCGCCAACGTCCGGCTTGCCCTTGAGCGTGATCAGGTAGTCGAAGGACCCGTCCTCGGGCACCTCGATCAGGGCGTAGGGGTCAGCCTTCGCCTTGTCCGAGACATATTTCACGAAGAGCAGCGTCAGGACGTAGTCCTTGTACTGACTGGCATCCATCGAGCCGCGAAGCTCGTCAGCACTGCTCCAGAGGGAGCTATAGAGATCTGACTTCTTGAGGGCCATCAGTTCATCGCCGAACGGTAGTTGAAGTCCTCGAGCTCATCGAAACCGGGCATGCGGTCCAACTCATCCTCCTATGCGGCGAAGTTCTCTCTCGAACTCTATTGTTCTCAGAACCGGTGCGGGCACTGCGTGGGTATCGTCAAGCCATGCCCGCTCCCCCGCCCGACACCATGTCTTCCTTCGGCTGGCTTGACGCCGACGCCGGTGAGCGTCGGCGCATGCTCGAGGTCATCGACGTGTTCCGCGAGCCAGGCACGGTCGACGAGCTCGGCATCGGGGCCGTGCGCGACGCGCTCTCTGACATGCTGTTCCCCGGCACGTCGGTGCTGCACACACGATTGCGCTACGTTCTGTTCCTCCCCTGGCTGCTGCAGCGCGCCGCCGACCAGGGCGGCACACCCGACGAGATGCGCGAACAGTTCCGCACCCACGAATACCGGCTCATCCCGAGCCTGGCGGCGGGCGGCGAGTCCGCGGGGGTGTTCGGCCGGGTCGCCGGCGGCGAACTCAAGCGCCTGCCCAGCATCGCGTATTGGAGCGCCCTGACCTCCTGGGGAATTGTGCGCGCCGACTCGACCGACGCATTCTTTCGCCGTAGCGCCGATCTGCGCGCGCTGCAGCTCCGCACACCGACGAGTGATGACCCCGAGTCCCGCGGATGGATGCCGCAGCCTACCCTCGATCCCACGCTGCCGCCTGCTCCGCACCAACTACTGAAGGCGACCTCATTCGCACTCACCGCGGCCGAAGCCGACTACCTCTCCGATCGCATCGCCGAGTCCACCGCAGGCACCGCGCTCGCCTGGCTCTGCGAGCATCCACCTGTTGAACTGCCCGACGCCGCCTGGAATCTCGACCTCACGCAAGGACCCGCGACGATCCGCAACCAACTCGACCACGCACGGCGGTTCAGCCTCACGATCAATGGCGCCAGCATCCTCTACAACTTGCTGCTCGCTGAACAGCTCGACAGCCCCGATCTCATCGACAGATATCGTGCCCTGCTCGACTCGTGGGCGACCGAGGTCCGCACGACCCGCGTCCTCGACGACTGGGACCGCGCCGACTGGTGGCACACGATCCTGCGCCAGAACCCGCGGGTCGCCGCCGGAGCGCAACGATTCATCAACCGGTGGCTCGACCACATCACGACCAGCGTCGACGTCGCCGACGATCCGATCGCGCGCGACCTGGTGCGCGAGCGCGAGATCCAGATCAAGCGCGGGCGTGCACGCCTGGCGAATCGGGCAGCGCTCGACGCCTGGAACGGCGACAGCGGCATGGGCCGGCTCACGTTCCGTTGGCACATCGCCCGCAGCCACCTCGCAGATCTCGCCGAGGGCAGGGCATCGAGATGAGCCTCGCTCCCGAATCACGTGTCATGCTCACCGACGCACTGCGCCCACCTGCCGGGTTCCGCGTCGACACCGCCGTCGGCACGACCTACACGCTGGACTTGACCGCACTGCTGCTGGCATCCCTTGCGTTCGCGGTCGCGGACCGCCCAGGCAGGGCCGACGGCGGCGACTCGGGCATCGACCCGATCCGTCTGCTCGAAGCGGTGCGCCGGCACGCCGACCGCACCACCGTCTTCGTGCAAGCGGGAGGCATCGCCGTGCCCGCGAACTACCGGTCGATGCTGACGTTCATCGAAGACAGCGTGCGCGAGGTCGCACCTCCCGCGCACGCGCGCATCTTCCACCCGAAGATCTGGGCGCTCCGATTCATCGATGCGCGAGGACGTCATCTGCACCGGGTGGTGATCCTCAGCCGCAATCTCACGTTCGATCGGTCGTGGGACACCGCCCTCGTGCTCGACGAATCATCGGAGGGCACGATCGACGCCAAGCCCGCGGCATCCTTCATTCGAGACCTCCCGACTCTCGGCCTGCGCTCTCTCGATTCCGACCGGCAAGCGCTCATCGATGACCTCTGCACCACCCTCGGCACGGTGCGGCTGCAAGCCCCCGCACCCTTCACCGGCGGACGTCTGCTGCCGATCGGCCTCGCCGACGAACTGGTCTGGCCGTTTCCCACACACGCCGACCGTCTGCTCGCGATCAGCCCGTTCCTCACTGCGCCCGCCGTCGCTGCGATGACCCGCATCAGCGACGCGCGCACCCTCGTCTCGCGCGCCGAATCGATCGACCTGATCGGGTCGAACGCGCTCGATGGATGGAGCATCCGCACCCTGCAGCGCCTGGCCGAAGGGACCGGTGACGGCGACTCCACCGTTGAGCCCGCGCATGTGCCGTCACACGACGGACTGCATGCCAAGACGTTCGTGCTCGACCTCGACGACGGCCAGTCGATGACCGTCACCGGCAGCGCGAATATGACCGCAGCGCGGTGGGGAAACAGTGTCGAGTTCGACGCCGTGCTCACCGGCCCCACGCGTAGCTGCGGAGTCGAGCACGCGCTCGGCGACGACGGGCTCGCGGCCGTGCTCGGCGCGTACACGCCGCAGTCCGAGGCCGGGGTCGATGCGCCCACGATCGCGACCGAGAGGCTCATCGAGCAGTTCCAGCTGGCCCTGGCGACGTCGCGCCCCGTGCTGCAGGTGGATGCCGCAACCGACGACCTGGTCACCGTCACGCTGACGATCGACCCGCCAACGAGCCCCGGCATGTCACTGGTCTGGCCGGCATCAGTGTCGGCTACGCAGGCGCAGCCGCTGAGCGGCGGACGCACCTGGACAATTGCGGTGAAGAACGTGACGCCGTTCCTCGCGGTCGAGACGACGGCCGGGCAGGGTGAGTCGCGGGTGACGGCGCGATGCGTGATCATGGCCGAGCTGACCGGTGACGTTGGCGACCGGCGCGCAGCGGCTCTGCACGATGTGCTGTTGAGCCCGATCGACGTGCTGCGCTACCTCGTGTTCCTGCTGGGCGACCCGTCGTACGACGACCTGGTCGCGGCATCCACCGACGTGGTCGCGGGGCGCGGATCTCTCGGCTTCGGTGCCAGTGTGACCCTGTTCGAGCCGCTCGTGCGCGCTCTCGGCCGCGATGGCGATGCTCTGGCGCGGGTCGCGAGCCTGGTCGACGAGCTGCGAGCAATGCCCAACGGTGCAGCACTCATCCCCGAGTCGTTCGACGAGTTGTGGGACGCCGTCTGGCAAGTGCACCAGGAGGTGTCGGCATGAGTCTCGGCCCGGGCTTCGGTGGGGTGCGGCCGGCGGTCGGCCCGGTGCTCGATAGCCTGAAGGACTTTCAGCGGAACACGGTCGAGCACGCGTTTCGACGGTTGTGGACGGATGCCGACGCCACCCGCCGCTTTCTCGTCGCCGACGAGGTGGGCCTGGGCAAGACGATGGTCGCGAAGGGTGTCATCGCCAAGACCGTCGACCATCTGTGGGAAACCGTCGAGCGGATCGACGTCATCTATATCTGTTCGAACGCGCAGATCGCCCGGCAGAATCTGAACCGGCTCAACGCAGTCGGCGGCAACGAGCTGCGACACGCCGATCGGCTCACCCTGTTGCCCCGCGTGATCCGTGATCTGCGTGCGAATCGGGTGAACTTCGTCTCGTTCACCCCGGGTACGTCGTTTCAGGTGGGGCAGAAGGCGGGCCGTGTCGAAGAGCGTGTGATGCTGTATTGGATGCTCGCCCGCGCCTGGGGCAGCGAGGTCACCGGGCCGCGCCGATGGAAGAAGTTCTTCGAGGCGGATGCGGGCGAAGCTCGGTTCGCGAGGGATTTGGCGAAGTTCGACGCGACACAACTCGACGACGAGCTGTGCTCGACCTTTGCCGACGAAGTCGAACAGGCGGTCGGGCCGAATGGCGGGCGTCTCGCCGACGAACTGCGCGCCTCGGTCGACGAGTTCAACTACATGAGGCAGGGCACGAAGGCGCGCGGGCCGCAGAGCTGGCGCCGCAACGCGTTGATCGGCAGGCTGCGGCACTTGGTGGCGCGCGCGTCCGTCACCCACCTCGAGCCCGACCTGATCATCCTCGATGAGTTCCAGCGGTTCAAAGATCTGCTGCGCTCAATTGACGAGCCCCGGGACGAGGACCCCGCACCTGTCGATGAGGGCGTCGAGCTGGCGAACGCGCTGATGGACCATCCCGACGCGCGCGTGCTGATGCTGTCGGCCACGCCGTACAAGATGTACACGCTGCCCGACGAGCCCGAGGGTGAAGACCACTACCGCGACTTCACCCGCACGATCGCCGTGCTGGGTGGCCAGGCGCGCGCGACGCGCGTGGAGACCGGGCTGCGCGAGATGCGCGAGGCCATGCTAGGCGGCAGCGACCTCGACCGCGGCTGCGCGGCGCGCGATGCGGTGCAGGCCGAGCTGCGCAGGGTGATGTCGCGCACCGAGCGACTGGCGTCGACGCCGGACCGCGACGGCATGCTCATGGAGCGAGAGATGTCCGGCGCGCGGGTCGTGGCATCCGATCTGCACACGTGGCTGCACTTCGACCGAGTCTCGCGCATCGTCGATCGACACGACGTGTTCGAGTATTGGCGGTCGACGCCATATCCCCTGAGCATCATGGAGCGCGGGACGTACCAGCTGCGGCAGAAGTTCGAAGCTGCGATCGAGCAGGGCGACCCTCGCCTCGTCGAAGCGCTGCGGGCGACGCCGCTGCTCGACCGTGCCGCGATCGAGCAGTACGCACCGATCGATCCGGGTAACGCGAAGATGCGCGGACTGATGCACGATGTGCTGGACCGCGGAGCGTGGCGGCTCGCATGGATTCCCCCGTCGTTGCCGTACTACGCACTCCGCGGCGCGTACGCCACGCCCGAACTGCGATCGTTCACGAAGAGCCTCGTGTTCTCAGCGTGGACCGTCGTGCCCAAGGCGATCGCGTCGCTGGTCAGTTACGAGGCCGAAAGGCGAGCAGTCGCCGGGTCAGGATCGGAACGCGGATACGGCGACCGCGTCGCCCGCCCGCTGCAGTTTCGAATCTCGGTCGACGGGCGTGAAGCAGGCATGCCGGTCCTTGCCCTGATGTATCCGAGTCTGGTGCTGGCTCAGGCCGGGGATCCACTCGGCATCTTGCGGGAGTTCGGCAGTGATCTGGCCGCTGGCCGGGTGGTCGAGGTCGTCGCCGACCGCGTCCGCCAGTTGCTGGCTGCGCTGCCAGCCGGCGAGGGAGCTGTCGACCAACGCTGGTACTGGGCCGCGCCGCTACTGCTCGACCGGGCGCACGCCGCAGATGAGAACGCGGCGTTCGACGCTCTGCTCTCACGGCTCGGCGAGGGCGAGGCATCCACTGACGACAGCGAGGACGAGGATGCCGCCACCGGCCGCGACGGTCTGGACGCGCACCTGCGCCGGGCAGCGCAGCTCGACGTGGAACTCACGCAGAATCCGCTCGGCGCTCGCCCTGACGACCTGGCCGATGTGTTGGCGACAATGGCGATTGCGGGACCCGCGGTCGTGGCGCTGCGTGCGCTATCGCGGGTGTCGGGCGGTGCTGCCTCACTTGGTGATGCCGAACACCGAAGACTGGCGTTCGACGTTGCTGATGGGCTGCGGTCGCTGTTCAACCGGCCCGAGATCATCGCACTGCTGCGCGCAAGCGACGACGGGTACTGGCGCGTCGTGCTGCAGCACGGTCTCGACGGATGTCTTCAGGCTGTCCTCGACGAGTACGCGCACGTGCTCGTCGAGTCGTGCGGGCTGCAGGACGCAGACCACGCGTCGCGAGCAGAGAGCATCGCGTCGACGATGATCGACGCGCTATCGACGCGGACCGCGCGCGCCCAGGTCGAGCACTTCACGGTCAATGAGACGCGCGTAGAAACCGAGGTCTCGCATGTTCGCACCCACTTCGCTGCGCGGCTCACCGATGCTGTGACGGATGCCGCGGCCAAGCGCGGAGCGAGCATCCGCACGGCATTCAACTCCCCGTTCCGACCGTTCGTGTTGGCGACGACCTCGGCGGGGCAGGAGGGGCTGGACTTCCACACGTACAGCCACGCGGTCGTGCACTGGAATCTGCCGAGCAACCCCGTCGATCTGGAGCAGCGCGAGGGGCGCGTGCACCGATACAAGGGGCACGCCGTGCGCAAGAATGTCGCCGCCGTCTATGGCCCGGAGGCGCTGCGCGGGTCCGACGACGATCCTTGGCAGTCGATGTTCGCCGCGGCCGTCGCGGATCGGCCGACCGAGGCATCCGACATCACTCCGTTCTGGGTGTTCACCCGCCCCGGCGGCGCCGTCATCGAGCGGTACGTGCCGGCCCAGCCATTGAGTCGCGAGTCGGCCCAGCTGGAGCGCCTGCAGCGCACGGTCGGCGCCTACCGCCTGGTGATGGGGCAGCCTCGACAGGAAGATCTGCTGCGCTACATCGGCGAGCGCGGCGGCGATGCCGAGTGGATGCGGATCGATCTGAGCCCGCCGTCGTAAGCTGCCCGAGCGCAAATCATGCGCGGGATGCCGCCGACGCCGTTCTGCGCGGTTCATCCGCAATGAATGCCGCGCCCTCACGGAAGGTGACCCCAAGGCCCGAGCGGATCAGCAGATCTCGTAGGTCGGCCGTCGGGCGCTCCGGGAGAAGAACTGAACATGCGAGGTCGTCCACGTCTATGTGGCGCCGATAGTCGTAGAGCTGCCCCAACGCCATCCGTACTTCCGAACGATTGCTGAGCGCTTTCGCTTCGTAGAGAGTGCGCGTATTCGCGTCGTAGACATCAGTGAGCAGTCGCGTGTGCTCAGCAGGCAAGGTGATGGCCCACCTTGAGAACACATGACCGCGCTGGGCTGTCATGAACTCTTCGACGAGGCTGGATTCTCTGCGCACGGCGATCTGTCCCTCGACGCCTGACGTCTCGAAGAACTCAGTCGAGTTCAGTTCAACGGGCACAGTAAGGGCATGCGGGTCGTCTGTCATCTCTGTAAAGCCGACCGCTCTGATTAGGCTCTCTGGAATCCGTCTGACGGGAAGCAGTCGAAAAACGAGTACGGTGCGAAGCGCTCCATGCCTGTCGAGCGCCGGCATCCGTTCGAAGGGCAGCGACGGATCAAGGACAAACTCCCCGACATACCGTTGGCGCTTCGTCTGCGTGCCGGGTATTGTCCCGGCAGCGACGAAAGCCCGAAGAGTGCGCCCCTTTGCCGCGTGCGTAACTATTGGAGAATTGCTACCAGTGCGCTTCTGGTCACCGTCCTGACCAGCTCCGGTGTAATGCAATACTGAACCGTCCTCGGAGAACCCGTCGTAGACGTAGCCGAAGTTGCTCGCTTCTGAACGGTCGCTGAAAATGAAGACATTGTCGGATGTCCGGCTCGGAACAATTCCTCCCGAGTACCTGCTGCCGCCATACTCCAATACGAGGTCTTCACGCGTGACGAAGTCGCCAGGGGTGAGGTGGAACGGCTTCGTCGACACATTCCCGAGCATATCGATGGCGTAGCGGCCAGTCGGCCAATCGCCGCACATTCGCCCGCCGTCGGGTCAGTGCGCGAGAAGTCCAGACCCGATCAGCATGCTGCCCATGAATGCTGCGATCACCATGCCAAAGGGGCTGAGCAGCAGACCTATCGCCCACAGCAGTCGCCGGCGCTTTGCCTGGACGACAGCACTTCGCAGCGCAGCAAAGCCGATGAGATCGGCATCGGGCATTGACGCGCTCCCCCACGTCGACGAACTCGCGGCAGCCTGATGCAGACATCGCACCTCGTCAACGGAGAGGATGGCAGGGCGTTGCTGCAACCAGCGCACAAGACTTGTCGGGGTGACGACGACCACATCGGCCGGCCGTTCACGGATGGTCAGGCTGCGAGCTCCGACGATCGCGATGATCGGGACGACGTCGATTGGGCGTCCTATCGCGAGGGTGAGAAGCTTCGATGCGCGGCGGCTCTCGAAGGCGGCGTTGCGAAGGTGATCCGTGCGCTGTCCATTGACGAGCAGTCGTCTGCCACCGACCCAGATCTTCGTCCCCTCGTGGAACTTCGTATTGATCGTGAAGACGCCCCCTGGTCCGATCACGACGTGATCGATATCGCTTCCCGAAGTTCCGACGGGAACCGAGTGGATCGCATACCAACCCTCCCCCAGATGATCGAGCACCCGCGCAACTTCGAGCTCACCGATCGCGCCGAGATACCACGGGCGACTGTCCGCACTGAGTGGTGACGTGCCGAACAAGCGCGCCTTCCGAGATCGGCGAGGAACACTCGCCTGCACCCGGAGTGTCTCAGCGATGACAGCCGACGCCGGTGCCCGCAACCGAAGGTCTCCAGCGGCGGCTATCGGCTGCGGCAACGGCGCTGCGTTGGCCTCTGCCTTGGGGCTCATCGGGCCAACCTGGTCCTCGCACTGGACGCACCGGATACTGTGCCGCGAAGGCTCATAGATGGCGAGTTCCTGCGCCGCCAGACTCTTTCCGCACAGTCGACAACGGCCCTGATACCGAAGCCGCATGCGCCGGCCTTGCGGACTATCAGCGGGTGCGATCACAGCGAGAGTCCGACCGACCCGTGCGACGCTCGACAACTGTCGGAAGCCGTCGATAAGCTCATATGAGAATCATCTCATCTTCATGAAGAACGTCTATGGCCATCCTTCAGATCAAGAAGCCGCTCGCCCTCATCGCGATCGCTCTGCTTGCAGCAGTCGCCCTCGTCATCGTCACCCTCGTCATCGCGGCACCGAGGGCACGCGCCGACGAAGGAACAGTCGCACGTGTTGTCGATGGTGACACGGTTGACGTCGTCGTCGGCGACAAGACCGAACGCGTCCGCCTTCTCAACATCAACGCCCCCGAAGACAACCCCTCACAGAATGACGTGGAGTGCCTCGGCCCAGAGGCCACGGCGGCCCTGGCGGAACTTCTGCCACGTGGCGCCGAGGTGACTCTGTCGTTCGACGAAGTCCGTGAAGACAAATATGGGCGAACGCTCGCTGGCATCACGACGGCCGACGGCACCTTCGTCTCGACCGCGATGGCGCAACGGGGTTTGGCCACGTATGCGTACTACGGCGACAACAAGAAGTACCTCAAGAAAGTAGAGGATGCCTTTGCCCAGGCGTCGAAGAGCCACCATGGGCTCTTCGACCCCACGATCGAGTGCACGCCGGAATCCAAGGTGACCAACCTCGAGCAGACTGCTCGACCACTGGCCATGCCGACTGACCAGACCTCTTCGACGGTACTCGCGGCCACGGTAGTGACTGCCGCGAGCGTCGCCTCGTCTGCCTCGACCGCGCAGGACGCCGTCGACGCAGTGTCGTGGCTTCCCGCTGCGACGAGGGATGCGTGGCAATCACGGATCAACGACGTCGTCACTGCAGCGACCTCGATCGTCGATCGGGCAACCGAGTTGAAACCGGCAGCCGACGGACGGGCTGCCGCACAGAAGAAGGCGAAGGCCGCCAAAGAAGCCGCCGCAGCAAAGAGGGCAGCGGAAGCCAACAGGGTCGAAGCGGCCAAAAGGGCAACCGAATCACCTCGAAGAGCGCAGCATCCCACCACGAAGAAGTCGACCACCACCAACCGGACTTCCACACCGCCGACGGTCAAGAAGCCTGCCCTTCCTGGCGGCAAATACACCGGATGTCGTGCCTATGGAAAGAATGGCACCTCGCTCGATGACAAGGGGCGCCGCTACACCAAGATCGACTGCACGACGAAGCTTCCCATCGGTTGATGCCCGACCGCCCATCCCGAGACGACGAGGTGTGACATATGCAGATTGATGTCGTGGGCCCGATCTGGGCCGCCATTGTTAGCATTCCCGGTCTGTGTTGGGGGATGATCACCGCGAACCCTGGCCCTTGGCTCATCGCTTTTGCAGCGATCGCGCTCGTATTCATCCTCAAGATCTTCGAGCTGCGTTCACGCGACCGACGTCGGCGTCGGGGTCGCTGACTTCCGTATACACACATGAGGGAGAACATCCGATGACTGACATCGAGACATTCACGCTGGAGGCGGAGCTCGTTGACGAGGACGCCGCGCGCGACATCGCCAAGGCCGTCAGCGGACGACGCTCGATCGCGCGCAAGTACGTCATGCGGTCACGACGCCGGCATCCCGACGCGACACCCGCTGAGATCATTCACCTGCTCGAGCGCCACTACGTCACCGCCATCAGCACCGCCGGTGCCGTCATCACGGCGGGGATCATCGCGGCGGACGTCGGCATCGCGATGATCCCCGGCGTCGGTGCGGCGACCGCCGGCGTCAAGAGCGCAAGTCAGCAGGCCGCGAAGAAGGCCGGCAAGGAAGCCGCCAAAGCCGCCGTCAAGGCCGCAGCGAAGAGTGCTGCCCTCGGCGCGGCGAAGTCAGGGGCCCAGCGGGTCGCCGGGTTCCTCCCGGCAGGTGACGAGCAGCTGCAGTTCGAGATCACCGCTCTGTTCGCACTTGCGGTCGCCGACATCCATGGAATGGACCTCGACGAGGAGCAGGCTCGTACGCTCGTCTATGGTCTGACGAACGACCGCGTCAGCCCACAGCAGATCGCGACGATGGCCACGGATGTCGCGACTGTCTCATCCGGAGGCGTCGTGGGCACCGCCCAGAGCATCGCCTCGGGACGGACCGACTGGTCGCACTGGGCGAACACTCTCGCTGACACGCTCCCCGGTGGCGCCGCACAGAGCCTCGTCCGGACCATCCAGACGGGTCAGCTGGACACCGTTCGCGAGAACCTGAGCGGGAAGCAGCAGGCCGCCGTCGAGTACGGCGTGGGCGCCCTGACCGGAGGGGTCGCACGCTTCGTGTTCGGCCGTGATGTCGTCAACGCTGCTCACGTCGCGTTCGCACCAGCCCCTGACGAGTTCCCGTCTCATCTCGCCCTCGTGGTGAAGGCGGCGTCGGAGCTCGACGACCACGAAGCCGAACCGACCCCGGCCCTGGCCGCGCTCGAGGAGGCTGCCAAGGCGACGGGCACCTGGATCGCCGACACCGCCGGCACGGTGAAGGACGGAGTCAGCACGGGCGCTGCTGCCGTGGCGAACGCTGCCGACGCGACCACCCGCATGTTCCGGAGCGTGGATCTCGACGGGGACGGGATCCCCGACGAGCCGCGAGCCCTCACCGCCGTCAAGGGCGTCGGCGGTGCGATCTCCGGCGCAGCCGGAGCGGTGGGCGGCAATGTGAAGGGACTGTTCACGTCGAAGAAGCGCAACAGTCATTCGACGAATGCGCCGACAGTCAGCGAGGGGATCGTGAGCGAGCGGTAGTGCCAGTGCAAAACGCTCGACTGGGGCTTCCAGCCGAGCGTCTTGCACCACCGGCCCGATCGTGGTGCCGGGATTACGGGACGAGTGCGGGTTCCTTCGCGGTCGCCATATCCATCGCCGTCACATCGATCAGATCGTCGTAGGGGATCGGATCCTTGAACAGCGGAACATCGTGTTGGAAGGCGATCCACCGTTCATACGATTCGCGTGGGATGCGAGTGCTCTCCCACGTCTTCGTGGCCAGGAGGTAGTCGATCACCGATTCGAGCACCCTGGGCTCGGTGTCCGGGAGCACCTTGGAGCCGATGGACAACAACTCGGGCACCCTCTCGGACATCACACGGTCCATGGCCTTCTGAACACCGATCAGCATGCGGCCGATGCGATCGCTCAGCTCCTCGACCCGATCACGACGCACATAGTAGACGCTGTTCGGTACGGGCCCGCCCAGCTGGGCCAGGTTGTAGCTCATCACCCCCGCCCCGCGCGCCTGGAGGCTTGCCGCAGTGTAGAGGTTCACCAGGATCGCGTCCCCCAGGCCGGATTCGTAGCACTCTGTGAGCAGTTCAGTGGAGAGGTCCCGGACCCAGCGGCAGTCGCGGGGATCCAGTCCGGCCTGCTTCATCACACCGGCGAGGAAGGTGTAGCCCGCCGTGCCGCCCGCTCCGGGCACAACGATCGTCTTGCCGCGAAGGTCTGGCAACGTGAAGCCGTCGACGGGGTTGCGCAGAACCAATTCCTGGGCGTACCGCCCGTTGAGCTGCCCCACGCATACGAGATCGCGGGCGGAGCCATGCAGCATCGCCGGCACCCAGAGTCCGCCGAGTGCGACGTCGGCGGTCCCGTTGGCCAGCTCGTCGAGCAGGTCCTCCCACGGGTCCTGGGGATTGCGGATGACTTCGAGGTTCTGCTCCGCGAAGTAGCCGCTCTCCTCAGCAAGGTTGTGCACGAGGTAGTTCTGGCCCCATCCCGTCGATACCAGGGTCAGCTTGTCCATGAATGTCTCCTCAAGAATCTGTCGTCGTGTGTCGTGCTCGGATTGCCGGCGGTCCGTGCCGAGCAGAGAGGCCGACACGGACCGCCAGTGTTCTAGTCGCTGACCCGGTAGGGCTCCAATGGCGTGTGGTACGAGAGGTTCTCGTAACCGTCCTCCGTCACCATGTAGAGGTCTCCGATGTTGGAACCGGCCACCTGCGGCTCGAGCCACTGCGCGTGCAGCACGAAGATCATGCCGGGCTTCAGGATCTCCGTGTTGAGCGAAGTGATGTTGTACTCCGGAAAGCCCATCATGTCGATCTGGTGGCCGAGGTTGGGGTTGTGCGGGCCGAGCGTCGCCGGGTAGACGTGCATGAGCCTGCGGCCCTGCGCCTCCCAGTCGGGGTCCGGAACGTGCTGGTACGGGATCTTGCGTGGCGAGCCGTCCTCTTGCGCGCTCCAGTTGAACGGCATCTTCCCCGTCTCGACCGACTCGAGGTATCCGCGCTCCACATAAGCCTCGAAAGCCGCGTTGTTCAACGCACTGGCGGGGATCCCCGGCCGGATGAGCCGCTCGGCCCTCCGCACCGCATCCACCGTCATGTCGAGAACCTCCTCCTGCTTGGCGGTGATGTCGCCGACCACCATCATCCGGGAGGTCTGCGACGAGTAGCCGTGATAGCAGACGTTCGAAACGTAGAGATTGAGGATGTCGCCGCCTCGAATGGTCCTTCCGTAAGGCTTGCCGCAGTGCGTGCCGAATTCGTTGACACCGAGCTGGTAGCCGTCGCCCGTCTCTCCGCCGCGAGACATCTGGGCGTAGGTGAAGGCTGCGTACACCTCGTAGTCGGTGACTCCCGGACGAAGGACGTGGCAGGCGGCCTCATAACCGATGCTGACGAGCTGGCTGGCGACGCGGATCTGGTCCTGCTCGGCCTTGGAGCGGACCAGCTGCATGCGATCGATGATTCCGGCATCCTCGACGAACTTCGAGCTCGGCAGCGCGTCGCGCAGGCCGGACCAGATCGCCGTCGACTGGAGGTCGCCGATCAGGCCGATCTGAGTGCGCGTGAGTCCCATCCGCTTGAGCACCGAGACAGTCGCGGCGATGACGTTGTCCGTGGTGTTGCCGGGACGACCCGTGTACTCGCGGCCGACGATGCCCACCTGCCAGATGTCCTCGACGCCGACGGCTTCTCCCGCCGGTGGGAGCAGCACGGCTCCGGAGTAGATCGTGAGCAGCTCCGGTTTGATGTTCTCGTCAGTGGGCAGGATCAGGACACCTTCGCGTGGCCAGTCGCACACGTAGCGCAGGTAACCGTTCGAGGTGTGATACCAACCCACCATGCTCGCGTTGATGAGGATGACCTCGTGACCCGCGACGACGGCGTCGCGGCGGATCCTGCGGATGCGGTCCTCGTAGTCCGATTCGGGCACCTGACCGATCGGCTCGAACTCGAATGACGGCTCGAACCCCCTCAGCAGGTCTTCGAAACGTTCGATCTTGATGGCGCCTGGGTCAAGCATTCGGCATCCTTTCCTTTCGATCCCGCGTGTGCGGGAAGCGGGTGATCAGGTCTGTGCGGGCGTGCGCACGGAGGGTGGTCATACTTCGATCTCCTCCAGGTCGCGGCCCCGCGTCTCCGGCGGCACCAGAACGGCCAGCGTGATGATCGCGTACATCACGGCGAACATCACAAAGACGCCGTTGATGCCGACCGCCATGGCGACCGCAGCCGCGATCGGCGGCAGCAGCATGCCCGACGACGTCGAAATGGCGTTCAGGAAGGACGTGCCACGAGCTCGGATCGCGGTCGGGAACTGTTCGGGCCACCACGCCGCGAGGGTCGTGTTCAGCAGCATGGAGCAGACCTTGAACAATCCGCCGAAGATCATGATCGTCGCCGGATCCTGCGCGAAGAGCGCGAAGGAGACACCGACGATGCAACCGGCGAAAGCCGCGAAGATCAGAACCCGCTTGCGTGCGAGCTTGCCGGCGAGGAATGCGGCCAATGATGCACCGGCGAGTCCACCGAGGTTGGTCACCATCGTGAAGATCAAGCTGTCGGTGATCGAGTACCCCTTGTCCATCAGCATGATGGGCAACAGGACGAAGAGCGTGCCGTTCGCCCCGAACGAAAGCCACGAGGCGACACCGAGAGCGGCCAGCTTGCGAATGGACTTCCCGGTGGTGAACAACGCCTTCAGCGGCGACTTGCCGTCGGATGCCGGGGCCGGGATGTCGGCCTCGGTGACGAAGGTCTTGACCTGATCGTCGGTGACCTTCGTGCGCAGCGAACCGGAATCGAGAATCGTCAGCGCCCTGTTCGCACCGAACACGTCTCCCTTGGACAGGAGATAGCGCGGCGATTCAGGAAGGTATCGCCGGAAGAACACCACCAGCAGCGACGGGATGGCCAGGATGACCAGCAGCCACCGCCAGCTGAAGTCGGTGCCACCGAGCATGTTGTTCATCCCGCCGAGGACCAGCAGGAAGAGCCCGTACGCCACGAAGTTGCCGATGCCGCCGGATCCGATGTTCAACGAGGCCGACACCGTACCGCGGTGCCGGGTGGCGACCATCTCCGAGATCATCGTCAGGCCGATCGTGAACTCACCGCCCAGTCCGATTCCGACGATGATGCGAAAGAGGGTGAACAGTTCGATGTTCGGGGCAACCGCCGTGAGAAGGCCACCGATGGTGTACAGCAGCAGGTTCAATGCGAGCACCGAGCGACGCCCGTACCTGTCGCCCAGGTAGCCCGCCAGCAGTCGTCCGACGATGAAGCCGAATGTCTCGAAGGTGGCAATGAACCCGAGCTGCACGGTCGTGATGCCGAAGCTCGCCTGGAGGCCACCGGCGATGGCGCCCAGCGCGTTCTCCTCCAGAGCAGAGAAGAACATTCCGGCGAGCACCAGGCCGAGAATGACCTTCTGCGCGTGGTTGAAGCCGATCCTGTCGAGCACGACCGGTATCGCAGCAGTGCCGGTCGGAGTGAGTGCGGGCGCCTCCTGGGCCTGCGTCGGTCGAGGGTCTTGCTGTCCTTCCATAACCATCTCCTTGATCTCCCTTGATCGTGGTCATGGTCCGAACCTCGGCGAGCAGCGCGATGCGGAGGATAGACCGGCATGCGGGCGCGCGTCGATGACGGACCAGGGGGCCGATCACGGCGAGTTCGTTGGTGGGGGGAGCCGCGTCGCCCGTCATCACTGGTATGCGATTTGACGACTGTAGCAACAAGGTAGGTCTTTGTAAACGGAAACTTTTCCGCGAAAAATCAAGGAATCCTGGCCGTTGAGCTTGATGGCGCCAGCGTCCCCTCGAGCGTGATTGCATACCAGTAGCTAGACTTAGGGACATTCGGGATCCCGCCGGGACGGATGGGATGGAAGCACGTTTCACAACGGAAGGCGAGGTCAAGCGACGAGCGACTGGCACAGCTTGCAAGAATGGGCCCATGCGAACCGTACGGACTGCACGGTGACCCCGGGTTCAGACGAGGCGATCTCCCAGGCGGAGCGCGCATACCTGCTCACTCGCGAGGCGATCATCGCCGGCCAGCATCCTTTTGGCAGCCGCCTGACAGAACGGGTCATATCCGAAACCCTCAGCATGTCGCGGGTACCTGTCCGCGAGGCATTGCGGCGCCTCGAGGACGAGGGATACATCCGCACCTACCCGCAGCGCGGCGCGATCGTGAACCAGCTCACGCTCAAGGATGCGACGGAGCTCTTCGACCTGGAACGCAACCTCGAGGTGCTCGCGGCGCAGAAGGCAGCCGTCGCGGTGGCAGAAGGACGCACTCCAGACCGACTCGAATACGTCCTGACTCAGAACGCATCCAGAACAAAGCAAGTCGGGCCGACGGAACTCCAGTGGGCGAACACAGACTTCCACACCGCCATTGCAGAGATGAGCGGCAACGACCTGCTCATCAAGACAATTGCCCCGCTTCGGGGCCGCATCCGGTGGCTGATGGGGCTTACCGCACCTCGGGCCGCAGAAGTGGAACTCGCTGAGCACGTCGCACTCTATGAGGCGATCTGTCACGGCAATGCCGATCTCGCGGGCGCCTTGGCCTTCGCGCATATCGAGCAGGGCCGAGCCGCATCGCTGCCATCGCTTGCTCGGGTACTGCCTCCGAGCTGAGTGCTGTCAGCGCGCGCCCCTGCAGTTCCCTGGACCCCGCCTATGTACCCAGCCGAATGGCGATGATGCCGGCAGCGGTGACGACGGTCGCAGCAATCCCGACCGCACCCGGCTTCTCCTTGAACACGAGCAGCCCGATCAGCCCGGCCGCCACGACGCCGGTCTCGCGCAGCGCCGACACGAGTGACAGCGGCGCGATCGACTGCGCCCAGACCACGATCGCGTATGCCACCAGCGACAGGATGCCGCCGAAGGCGCCGAGCGGGGCGTACCGATGCAGACCGGCGAGGTGCGCACGGCGGTCACGCGAGAGCACCATGCAGCACAGCGGGATCGTCAACCCCTGCAGAAAGAACAGCCAAGCAGCGTAACTCAGAGGTCCGCCGGATACCCGCACGCCGACGCCGTCGACGAAGGAGTACCCCGTGACGCACGCCCCCACCACGATGGCCAACAGCAGTCCGCGCCGCGGCGTACGCTGCTGACGCACGAACGCAAGCGCGAACAGCGCACCGATGACGATCACGACGCCCGCGGACTGCAGCGGCGCGAGGTGCTCGCCGAGCACGATCACTGCGAGCACTGTCACGCCGAGCACGGCCAGACCGCGGGTGAGCGGGTAGGCGACGCCGAAGTCGCTGTGCGCATATGCCGCGGTGAGCAGGATCAGGTATGCGGTCTGCAGCAGCGCCGATGCACCCAGAGCAGGCCAGGACGCGGCATCCGGAAGCGGAAGAAGCAGGCATCCGACGGCACCGACAACCAGGTAGACGAGCCCGATCAGCGACGACGCAACAAGGCGGTCGGGGATGGCCTTCGCTATCGCGTTCCAGCTCCCGTGCATGACAGCCGAGCCGAGCACGGCGAGCAGGACGGCCGTGCTCATCGCATCGCCGCCGATCTGGCATGGCGCGGGCACGGCTGCCGAATTGGGCTCACGGGAGGGTGCCGAATGCCCTCTGGCCTCGACACGTTGCGAAGTCCCGAGCGCCAGGTGCCCTCGATCGCCGACAGACGTCGGGTCACGATGAGAGGCGCTCGAAAACCATCGCCGCCTGGATGCGATCGCCGCCGCTGAAACACCACCGCGTGGTTCCCGAGCCGTCGTCGTACCAGCCCGCCTGCGTATCGGTCATGACTCATCCCCTCCAGATCCTGGGCACCGTTGCGCCAGACGTGCTCAACGGTATCGGCAGCCACGTCTCACGTGATGCGGGTGGCTGTTCGCGCAGACTTTGATCGCGGCGCGATCCGTCCGTCTGGCGAACGAGAGACGGGCAAACACCCATACTCTCGATTGCAAGAGGGACCTTCGCAGTACGAACCGGGGAAGGCGGAGCATGGCACTCGTGATGGGGATCGACTCGTCGACCCAGTCCTGCAAGATCGTGGTCATGGATGCCGCGACCGGCGCGATCGTGCGGGCAGGGCGTGCGCCGCACCCCGACGGCACCGAGGTGGACCCCGAATCGTGGTGGCAGGCGCTGCAGAGCGCAATCGGCCAGGCCGGCGGCATGGACGATATCGCCGGCTGGGCGATCGGCGGCCAGCAGCACGGCATGGTGGCGCTCGACGCGGCGGGCCGTATCGTCCGTCGGGCGCTGCTGTGGAACGACACGCGTTCGGCGGCCGCGGCATCCGATCTCATCACGGAGTTCGGCGCAGCCACGCTCGCCGCGCGCACCGGTGTGGTGCCGGTGGCGTCGTTCACGATCGCCAAGCTGCGCTGGCTGCGCGACCACGAGCCCGACAACGCGTCGCGCGTCGCGGGCGTCGCACTCCCCCACGACTGGCTGACCTGGCGTCTGCGCGGCTTCGGCCCCGAGAATCCGGATCTCGGCGAACTGATCACCGACCGGTCCGACGCGTCGGGCACCGGGTACTGGGGACCCGAAGGCTACGACAGCGAGCTGCTCGTCGCGGCGCTCGGCCACGATGCCGCGCTGCCGCGCGTGCTCACCCCCCACGAAGGAGTGCGGGATGTCGGGGGCCGGGGTGTCGGTGCGGGCGCGGGCGACAACGCCGCGGCGGCGCTGGGCCTGGGCGCCGCGCCGGGCGATGCGGTCGTGTCGATCGGCACGAGCGGCACCGTGTTCGCCGTGAGCCGGGAGCGCGTGATCGATGCGAGCGGCACCGTGGCGGGATTCGCGTCTGCCGACGGCAACTGGCTGCCGCTGGTCGCCACGCTCAACGCGTCCCGCGTGCTCGACGCGATCGGACGTGTTCTCGGCGTGGACCGCGCCGGCTTCAGCGCACTGGCGCTGGCGGCCGACGCGGGCGCCGGCGGCCTGCGCCTCGAGCCGTACTTCGAGGGGGAGCGGACGCCGAACCTGCCGGACGCGACGGCGACGCTGACGGGAATGACCCTCGCCTCGGCGACCCGCGAGAACCTCGCCCGTGCCGCCGTCGAGGGGATGCTCGGCGGGCTCGCGTTCGGCATGCAGACCCTGCGCGACCTCGGCGTGCCGTTGCGCCGTGTGCTGCTGGTCGGCGGCGGCGCACAGTCCGAAGCCGTGCAGCGCATCGCGCCGGCCGTGTTCGGCCTGCCGGTCGAGGTGCCCACGCCCGCCGAGTACGTCGCTCTGGGCGCGGCGCGTCAGGCCGCCGCGGTGCTCGCCGGCGAGGGCTGAGCGGCTCGACGACGCAACGGTGAGGCCGCGATCGTCGTGACGCGGCCGGCATCTCACCCATAGAGGGCTCGCCGGCGCGTCAGCGCTACGACACCGCCGGCGGCATCCCGCGAATCGCCGACAAAGCACCTGACACCCGCATCGCGCCGGCGCCGAAGGGAATCAGCACGGTGTCGCCCGCACCGACGGCGAGCGCACCGCCGTCCCACGCCAGTTCGCCCGCACCGTCGGTGACCACGAACACGGCGAACTGCGGATCGAGCTCGACCCCCTGCTCCTTCGTGACCGTCACTCCCTCAGCGCGGAAGAAGCCGTCAGCCGCGGCGGGCAGGAATGACCCCGTGGACACCTGGCTGCGGCATCCCTTGATCTGCTCTGTTCCCACTGCAGAACGCGACACGGCGCGCAGAGCCGTGGCCTCGTCGAGCCCGAGCAGGGAGTCGGCCTTGGTCAGTCGTTCGTAGGGCGCGTACTCCAGGATGATCGACAGGTCGGCGGGCTCTTGCAGTTCGAGGATCAGCATCCCCTCACCGATCGAGTGCGGCATGCCGGCCGGCACGAACAGCACATCCCCGGGCCGCAGCGTGACCTCGTTCATCGCGCTCAGCATCGCCGCAGAGTCCTGGCTCGCAAACCACGACGCGAGCACGGCCTCGTCGACATCGTCGCGAAAGCCCACCCAGGCGGTGCCGGACGAACCCTGCTCGACGTCGAGGACGATCCACGCCTCGGTCTTGCCGTTCGCGACGTGCAGTTCGCGCTGCGCGTACGCGCCGTCGGGGTGGGCATGCACGAAGATGCGATCTGCCGTGTGCAACAGCTTGCTCAGCAGCTTGGGGTCGGCGCCGAAGGCGGCGACGTGCGCTTCGCCGAGGTATCCGGCGGGGTCGGCGGCGATGCGGTCGCGCAGCGAGACGCCGTCGATGACCGTGAGGCCCTGGTCGGCGGATCCGAACGTCGTGACGGTGGATGCCACGAAGTCTTCGGGCAGCCACGCGTCGCCGGTCGCCGGGATGCCACGAAAATGCTCGATCGCGGCACCACCGCGGTAGGCACGCGGCGTGGGACGGTTCGCGGGAAGCAGGACGGGAGCGATCATGACGTGGCCTTCCTCTGTGCGGTGCTCTGTGTGGTGGTCTCTGCGGTGGTTTTTTGCGGTGGTCTCTGCGGTGGCGAGTGCCACGAGATGCCCGCCGACGAAGGTGTCACCGGGCGCGGTCATCGCGACGTGCGCCGCCGATACCGACGGTACTGCGAGACGGAGACGGTGAGCGTTCTGAGGCGCAGCCGGGGCCTGGTCTGCGCCGCCGATCTCGTGACCGGCGCCGGACGTCTGACGATGGTAAGACGCCCGGCCGGCCGGGGGAGGACGAACAGACGGTCCACCCAGCGCGCGCTCTCACCCCTCGTAAACGATGGCCTGGTCCTTCACCCGCAGGCGCTCACCCACGATTCCCCCGACGGCAGTGATCAGCGAGATGACGACCAAGATCACGACGGCGGGCCACGAAGCGGTGGTGCCGCTGGCATTGATCAACCAGGTGGCGAGGAACGGCAGGAATCCCGAGAGGGCACCCGCGATGTTGTACCCGAGCGATACGCCGGAATAACGCTGCTCGGCCGGGAAGAGTTCGCTCAGCAACGCGCCGGTGACCGCATACGTGATGGTCAAGAGCCCGATACCCAGCGCGACGGCGACGGTGATCGCCGCCGGCGACTTCGTGTCGATCAGTGCGAACAGCGGCCACGCGGCCACGGCTGTGGCAAGTCCGCCCCAGAAGGTGACGCGTCCGGGTCCGATCTTCTCGGCAACCCGGCCGAACACCAGGATCACGGCGATCTGCACCACGGCCGCGATCAGTGTCGCGTTGACGACGACCTGCCTGTCGCCGCCGAGGGTGTTGGTCACGTAGCTGACCACGAACGTGTTCATCACGTAGAACCCGCCGACGCCGAGGAACGCCGCCGCGATCGCAACGATCAGCCGGCGCCACGACTTCGTGAACACATCGAGTGCGGGAACCTTCGCGCGCTTGTCCATCCGCACGAGTTCCTTGAACACGGGGGACTCCTCGACCTTCAGTCGAATCCAGAGCGCCACCAGCAGCATCGGGAACGCGACAAGGAACGCCAGCCGCCACCCCCACGCGTCGAAGACCTCGGGCGGGAGCAGGAGCACCAGCGCGAACACGCCCGACGACAGCAGCGTCCCTGCGGGCGAGCCGACCTGGACGAGCGCGGCATAGCGGGCCCGCCGCTTCGCCGGCGCGTGCTCGATCGCGATGGTCGTCGCGCCGCCCCACTCACCGCCGACCGTGAGGCCCTGGAACAGCCGCAACAGCACCAGCAAGGCGGGCGCGAGGATGCCGACATCCGTATATGTGGGGAGGACACCGATCAGGCCGGTCGCTGTGCCGATGAAGATGATCGTCATGATGAGCGTCGGCCGGCGTCCGAGACGGTCGCCGATGATGCCGAACAAGAACGCCCCGATCGGCCGAGCGGCGAAGCCGACGCCGAACGTCGCCAACGCGGCCAGCACCGCAGCGGTCGGGTTCAGCGCCGAGAAGAACAGTCTGTTGAAGACGATCGCCGCCGCGGTGCCGAACAGGAAGTAGTCGTACCACTCAAGAGCGGTGCCCACGAATGCCGCGGCCGCGATGTGTCGCAACTCCTTGGGTGTGATGTGGACGACCGTGCCGGTTTCGGTCGTCACCTGGCCGACCGCGTCGTCGCGTTCACCGGGCATGGGGGCTCCTTCGTCCGAATACGGCGCAACGAGGCCGTCGCGCCGGATCAATCGTGACGCAACATTCGCCCACCCTCAATGGCGATTAGACGCGCCATTCTGCATCTGAAATCGACAATTGCACAATACGCATGACCTCGACGTCAGGCGTGGACGGTCTGAAGCGCCACCACTGCCAGCGCCGCTTGCTCCGGCACGGTGACATCGAGCCCCGTGAGCCGCGTGAATGTGCTCAGCCTGTTGACCACCGTGTTCCGATGACAGAAGACCGCTTCTGCCGTCTCTTTGATCGATCCGGTCTGCATGTACGAGCGCACTGTCGCCACCAGCCGTTCCCGTTCATACGCTCCGGTGCCGTCGAGACCTGCGAGGGCGGAGGGGATGAACGAGGGCATGATCGTCATGATGTGGTCCGCGACGACAGCCGGCCAGGCCGATCTGAACGCGGTGAGCACGTCGAGGGGGCCGACCGCGTGCAAGGCATCCCGCAGCGTGCGCGCCACGAGGGGCAACTGCGCGAGCCCGTCGAGCTCCTTCACGAGGAGGCCGCCGACAGGGTGAATCGACGCGACGTCGAACGGCGGCGCATCGTGACGCCAGAAGACGCAGAGCGCTCCGTCATAGGTGTATGTGCACGCCGCCCCGATGGCGATGACGCGTTCCAGCCGCTCAAGCGCGTCACCCGACTTCTGCTCGTCGAACACCGCCAGGTCGAGCCGCTGCGCCGCGCCGATCCCTGTCGCCGATGCCGCACGCTCCACAACGGATGCCGTCGGAGGGATGCTGTTGAACAGCCGCGACAGATCACGCTCCGTCGCACGGCGCGAATCCCGCTCCAGTGCCGCCTGCTCTCGCAGGAACGACGTCTGCACCTCGAGCACATACCGGTCGAGCACTTCGAAGATGACCTCGAACCGGTCCGCGACCAGCACCGTGTACTTGTCGCCGGCGAGCTCCCGCAGCCATCGCCAGATCACCAGCAGGTCCAGTCGCACGGCTTCGGTGAGCGTGTCGAGCGGGACGCCTTGGCGCGCGCGACGTTCGCCCAGGGAATGGACGAGATCGGTCGCGGCCGGGCTCGAGCCCCGATCGTCGAGCCGGTGCACGAGCATGCGCAGCGTCTGTTCCGCGGTGGCACGGAGATCCTCATCCGAGACCGCGCCCGCGGGGTAGAGGCCGCGTGCGGCGAACTCTGTGAGGAAGTCCTCGGCGACCCGAGGGATCGCCTCGTCGAGCCGGTCGATCAAGCGGGTCCATTCGGCGGCGTCGGTGCCCATGGCTGCGTCCTCTTCGACCCTTGGATTGGACAATTTCACAATCGCGCCCTCGATTGCGCGGCGAAAGTCCATTGTACGTGTGAACCAGCACAGATGTAATGGATATGCGGTGTCGAAGGGGGCACCACATGAAGCCAGGCGGTCCCATGCATATCGATCTGATCATCTCCCACGCCCGCATCCGTACGGGGTGGGCGCAGCGGCCGGCGGCGAGCGCCGTCGGCGTGTGGCAGGGATTGATCGTGGGTTTCGACGAGCAGCTCGAAGGGATGACCGCCGAAGCCCGGCTGGATGCGCGTGGCGCTTTTCTGATGGCCGGCTTCAACGATGCCCACGCGCACAGCGTCTGGTACGGGCAGACTCTGTCCGAGATGGACCTCACCGGTGCGACCGATCGATCACAGGTGTACGAAAGGATCGCGCAGGTGTCTGGCGATGACCCGGATGCCTCGGCTTGGCTCATCGCAGCCGGCTTCAATCCGCTGGCTCTCGGCGCTCCGCTCGAACTGGACGCCCTCGACCGTGCGGCGAATGGCCGACCGCTGCTGATCAAGCACGCCTCCGGTCATGCTTACACCGTGAACGGCATCGCACTGGAGGCAGTCGGGATCGGGCGTCGACCGCACGCGCGCATCGACGGCGGGCTCATCGGCACCGATGACGAGGGGCGGGCGACCGGACTGCTGGAGGAGAACGCCATGCGGCCCGTGCAAGACGTGCTGCAGCCCGACCCCGTGCATGACATCTCGCAAGCGCTCGACCGCGCAACGAGGGCGTATGCGCGTCAGGGTCTGACATCGGTGACGGATGCCGGGATCGGCGGAGGCTGGATCGGCCACAGCCCCCGCGAATTCGCCGCCTATCAGGACGCCCACGAACGCCGCACGCTCTCCACACGCATGCAGACGATGATCACCTCGGACGTGCTCCACCCCATCCGCGGGCACCGTACCGAGGGGGCGTTCACCGGTCTCGACGCCGGCATCCGCTGCGGCCTCGGCGACGATCGGCTGCAGATCGGGCCCATGAAGCTGTTCGTCGACGGGTCGCTGCTCGGCAGCACCGCAGCTGTGACCGAGCCGTACTGCGGGCATGACACCGGTAACGGCTACTTTCAGGGCGACCCCGACGTCATGGCCGCGACCATCACCGGTGCGCTGCATGCGGGGTGGGCCGTGGCCACGCACGCGATCGGCGACCGCGGGCTCGATCTCGCCCTCGACCTGCTGGAGGGCGCCGTGGCCGCATCACATCGCACGCCGCCGATGCCGCACCGGATCGAGCACGGCGGCGTGGTCCGGCCCGACCAGCTGCCGCGCATCAAGCGTCTCGGGGCCGCACTGGTTCCGCAGCCGATGTTCATCGCGGCGTACGGCGACGGCATGGCCGAGAAGCTCGGCGACCGACGGACGCTCTTGTCCTACCCTGCGGCATCCGTTCTGCGCGCCGGCATCACGCTGCCCGGCAGCAGCGACTGTCCCGTCGCCGAAGGTGCACCGCTGCGCGTCATCCAGGCGTTCGTCGAACGCACGACGCAGACCGGTCGGGTCTACGGGCCCGACGAGCGACTCACCGTCGATCAGGCGCTCTCGGCGTACACGACCGGTTCGGCGCGCGCGACAGGGTGGGCCGCGCGAAAGGGCCACCTTGCCCCCGGAATGCTCGCGGACTTCGTCGTGCTGTCGGATGACCCACGCCGGGTGCCGACCGACGCGATCGGCCGGATCGGTGTGCTGAGCACCTGGGTCGGCGGCGAATGCACATTCACTGCCGAGCAGCCGGCGATGCGATGAGGTCGGCGGCACGCCAGCCCCACATCCCTGAGAGGAAGACGATGAACACCGACGCTCATTCCACCGGAGCACAGCCGACAGTCGGCGCCGACGGGGCGCGATTCCTCCGGGACTTCGCCGCGCTCTCGACGATCGGCAGGAGCGCCGGCGGCGGGGTCGACCGCGAGGCGGCGACGGTCGCCGACCACGAATCCCGTGCCTGGTGGTCGGGATGGCTCGAAGCCAATGGGTTCGACGTGCGCATGGACCGGATCGGGAACGTCTTCGGTCTGCACACCTTCGTACCCGGGGCGCCCTATGTGCTGCTCGGCTCGCACCTCGACTCCCAGCCTCTCGCGGGGCGGTTCGACGGCGCGTACGGTGTGCTGGCGGCCGGGCATGCGGCCCGTGCCGTGGCCGGCCGGGTCGCGGCGGCCGAAATCACCCCGAGCGTGAACCTCGCGGTCGTGGACTGGTTCAACGAAGAGGGCAGCCGATTCTCGCCGAGCATGATGGGCAGCTCGGTCGCGACCGGAAAGCTGGCGCTCGAAGATGCGCTGGCCATCACGGACGCGATGGGGATCACCGTCGCCGAGGCGCTGATGCCCGACGCCACGTTCGAGACCCCGCTCGCGGTCGCGAGCTACGCGGAGATCCACATCGAGCAGGGGCGCATCCTCGAGGATTCCGGCAAGACGATCGGGCTCGTCGACGGCACCTGGGCCGCCAGCAAGTATGTCGTGCGAGTGCACGGCGACCAGGCGCACACCGGCGCCACCATCATGGCCGATCGACGCGACGCCCTGTATGGAGCGGCGCTGACTATCGTCGCCGCCCGTGAACTGACCGACCGGGTCCCCGCCGGAAAGCTGCATACGGCCGTGTCGACGATGCGGGTACTGCCCAACTCACCCGTCACGATCGCTCGGTTCGCGGAATTCAACCTCGACCTGCGATCCGTCGACGAGGGCGTGCTGGAAGAGGCCAACCGTCTGCTGGAGGAGGAGTTCGCGCGAATCGAGAAGACGGCGCGAGTGACGATCGAGCGGACCCTCACCCACGAGTGGGGCCTGCGCTCGTACACGCCTGCAGGCGTGGCGCTGGCCGTCGCCGCCGCCGAGGCGGCCGGGCTGCCGGCATCCCGCATTCTCACGGTTGCGGGCCACGACTCGACGAACATGAAGGATGTCGTCCCCACCGTCATGCTGTTCATCCCCAGCATCGAGGGCATTTCGCACAACGAGAAGGAAGACAGCACCGATGCCGAATCGGTGGCCGGCGTGACGATGCTCACCGAGGTCGCGTCACGACTCGTGCAGGGCGAACTCTGGGACGGGGAGCGCTACGTCCTGCCGACGACTGCGGGGTGAGTGACGCTCACGCGCCGTCCGGCATCCGCTGGTGCAGCCTCAGCGCACCTGGACGATGATCTTGCCGCTGGGTCGGTGCGGAGCGTTCAGCGCCTCCACGGCGTCGTCGAGCGTGGTGAGCAGACCGACGTGCGGGCGCACTCGGCCGTCGCGCACGCGGGCGGCGATCTCGACGAGCTGCGGCCGGTGGGGCACGACGATGAAGCCGACGGCTCGCCCGTCGGCGGGGCGGGCCTGCGGCATCCCCGCCACGGTCACGAATGTGCCCCCGGGTCGCACCAGGTCCACCGATCGACGCCCGAGCTCGCCGCCGAACACGTCGAAGACCAGGTCGACGGCGCCGACGTCAGCGAGCGTTTCGCTGTCGAGATCGACGAAGTCGTTCGCGCCGAACTCGAGGGCGGCCTGCCGGTGCGCGGCGCGCCCGGTGCCGATCACGTGCGCCCCGGCCTCGCGCGCGAGCTGCACGCCCATCGCACCGACCGCGCCGGCCGCGCCGTGCACGAGCACGCTCTGCCCGGCCTTGAGATGCCCGTGGTCGAAGAGAGCCTGCCAGGCGGTCAGCCCCGACATCACCACGCTCGCTCCGGTCGTGAAGTCGATGTCGCCGGGCAGCGGGGCGAGGTTGCGCGCCTCGACGACCGTGTACTCGGCGAGCGTGCCGTCGCGGGTCCAGTCGGTGAGGCCGAACACCCGCTGCCCGACCGACAGACCGGTCGTGCCATAGCTCAGGGCCGTCACGACACCGGCCACCTCGTGGCCCGGAATCGTCGGCGTGCGGTCATGCCCGGCCCGGTCGACCCAGGTCGAGGCCCACTCCAGCTCGTTGCCGGTGAATCCCGACGCGTGCACCGCCACGACCACGTCGCCGAAGTTCCAGCTCTCGTCGGCCGCCAGGGCCGCGGCATCCGGTTCCGCCACCTCGGTCAGCGCCAGCCCCGGCAGGCCAGCCGTGCGGTCGGTCGCCACTATCGCCTTCATCATCTGCTCCTCACGTCGCGTCGCGCTCGAACGCGGGCAATTGCTGCCTGTTCCGAACGAGACGGGAAGAGTCTACGCAGAATTGGACGGAATCGTCCAATAAAGTTCAGGATGCCGCAGCCGACAGGCTGTCGATGTGGGCGAGTGCCATGTCGATCGAGGTGCCCATGGGTGCGGCATCCCGCGCCGTCTGGGCAAGCATGTACCCGCCCTGCACCGCCCCGAGCAGCCCGGTGGCGAGCTGATCGATGGGCGCGTCCGCCGGCAGCGCGCCCGACTCCTGGATGCGGCGCAGGGCGCCGGCGAGCTGATCGCGCCACTCGGCGAACAGCCGCTCCAGCAGGCCGCGCGCCACGTCGTCGTGGTCGGAGACCTCACTCGACAGCGACCCCAGTGCGCACCCGTAGGCGCCGTGGCGCAGCGCATTGTTCTGCACGAGCGCGTCGCGCCAGCGGCGCAGCCCCGCGATCGTCGACACGCGGCCGAGGGTCTCGCGCTCACGTCCGATGACGCGCTCACCGGTCGCCTCGACCACGGCGCGCACGAGCATCTCTTTGCCCGAGAAGTGGTGGTACAGCTGCGACTTGCTCACGCCGCTGGCGGCGACGACTTCGTCGAGGGTCGTGGCCGTCACCCCGCGCACCTGCATGAGTTCGGTGGCCGCGGCAACGATCCGCGCGCGCGTCTTCTCGCCGCGCGCGGTGATCCGGCGCGTGGCGGAAGGCTCAGCGGGCGTTGTCACGAGATCCACCCTATTCGGGCCTTATGTGGACTGTCTCGTCCTCTTCACCGTCACGACGCGCAGCGAGGTGGCGTCACGGCAAACACCCAGCTGAGCGGGACCGAAATCGACCCTCGCCGCGTTGTACCCGATGACGCCGCAGCCAGCGGCGTCGGAAAAGGAGACGACATCGTGTCGCTTGAGTACCGCAAGACCCCCGAGGCGCTGGACCGCCTCACCGACGACCAGTTCCGCGTGACTCAGCGCGAGGGCACCGAACCCGCCTTCCGCAACGCATATTGGAACAACCACGACGCCGGCATCTACGTCGACGTCGTGTCGGGCCAGCCGCTGTTCTCGTCCACCGACAAATTCGACTCCGGCACGGGGTGGCCCAGCTTCACCCGGCCGATCGACGAGAACGCGGTGCACACGAAGACCGACCGCTCGCTGTGGATGACCCGCACCGAGGTGCGTTCGTCCGGCGCCGACAGCCATCTCGGCCATCTGTTCGACGATGGACCGGTGGATGCCGGTGGTCGGCGCTACTGCATGAATTCGGCGGCGCTCGACTTCATCCCCGTGGCCGAGCTCGACGAGCGCGGGTACGGTGAGTTCCGGGGCCTATTCGAGAACACCGCCACGACCAGCGACCGCACGACCACGGAGGGAGACGCCGCATGACCGGCGGAATCAACGACACAGGCGCAGTGACCCGCACCTCTGGCACCGAGACCGCGGTCCTGGCGGGTGGCTGTTTCTGGGGGATGGAGGATCTGATCCGCCGCCAGCCGGGCGTGCTCGACACGCGGGTCGGGTACACGGGCGGCACGAACGACCATGCCACGTACCGCAACCACCCCGGCCACGCCGAGGCGGTGGAGATCGTGTTCGACCCGGCGCAGACGACGTACCGCGACATCCTGGCCTTCTTCTTCCAGATCCACGACCCGTCCACGCTGAACCGTCAGGGCAACGACATCGGCACGAGCTACCGGTCGGCGATCTTCCCCCTGACCTCCGAGCAGGAGCGTGTCGCGCGCGACACGATCGCCGACGTCGACGCGTCGGGCGTGTGGCCGGGCAAGGCCGTCACGACGATCGAGCCGGCAGGGCCGTTCTGGGAGGCCGAGCCCGAGCACCAGGACTACCTCGTGCGCTACCCGGACGGCTACACCTGCCACTTCCCCCGCGCCGGCTGGGTGCTGCCCAAGCGCGCGAACGCTTCGGCATGACGCGCATCCGGGCGCGGGAGCTTTCGGCTGCCGTGCCCGGATGTCGTGCGAGCAGGTCGATGCCGGATGCCCGACATCACGCTGCGAACGGGCGGGCGGGGCGGCGATCATCCAGATCGCCGCCCCGCCTCAGCCGTTACGCGCTCATGACCTTGCGCAGGCCCGCGACACGTTCCACGATCACGATGAGCGCGACCGAGATCGCGATCAGCACGACCGACAGAGCGGCGATCGAGGGATCCGCGCGGTACTGCAGGTACCGGAACATCGCCACCGGCAACGTCACACGTCCCGAGCTGGCGACGAACAGCGAGATGACCGCCTCGTCGAACGAGATGATGAAGGCCATCACCCCGCCCGCGATGATGCCCGGGGCGATGATCGGCAACGTCACCCGCCGGAACGTGGTGAAGGCGCCGGCGCCGTGGACGCGCGCCGCCTCTTCGCATCTCACATCGCTCGTCTTCAAGCTCATCAGGGTCGTCCGGATCAGGTACGGCACCGTGATGCCGAAGTGAGCGATGACGATGCCGGGGTAGGTGCCGATCAACCCCAGCGGCTGGAAGACCAGCAGCAGGCCCAGCGCGATGACGATGCTCGGGACCAGCAGCGGCGACAAGAACAGGGCCGAGATGACGCCCCGGCCCCGGAAGTCGTGCCGCGCGATCGCCACCGCGATGGGAACACCGAGCAGCAGCACCACCAACGCCACGATGGCCGCCGTCAGGAAGCTGACGCCCGCGCCGTTGATGAAGTCCTGGTTCTGGAGCATCAATCCGTACCACTGCAGCGAGGGCAGCCCGACCTGTATCGACAACTGCGACGAGGAGTTGAACGAGATCAGCACCACCGCGATGATCGGCGCCAGCAGGAACAGATACACGAGGGTCACGACGACCCGGTTGAGAGTTCGGCCCATGGTCATGCCTCGAATTTCTTGATCAGACGCTGGTACACCGCGACCAAGAAGCCGAACAGCACCAGGAGGATCACCGACAGGGCCGAGGCCAGAGGCCAGTTCAGCGTCTGGGTCGCCTCGTTGTAGACCTCCGTCGCCAGCACGAACACCCGGCCACCGCCGAGCAGGCTCGGGGTGACGAACGAGCTGATGGCCAGCACGAACACCAGGAGGAATCCGGTGAACACGCCCGGCAGAGTCAACGGCAGGGTCACTCGTGTGAACACCTTGAGCTTCGACGCACCCAGTGAGCCGGCCGCCTCCTCCAGCGACGAATTCAACCGTCCGAATCCTGAGATCATCGCCAGCACGGCGTACGGCATCAGAATCTCGACGAGAGCGATCGACACCCCGAGCAGGTTGTTGCTCAGCCGCATCGGGGTTCCGATCAGCCCGAGGTTCAGGGCCGCGTCGTTGATGATGCCGCGGTCGCCGAGGATCGCCATCCAGCCGTAGGTCCGTGCGATCGCCGAGGTCAGCAGCGGTGCGATCGCGAGGGCGATCAGCGCGCCCTTCCACTTGGAGGTGGTGCGGGTCAGGAACAGCGCGATCGGATATGCGAGCACGACGGCGGCCGCACCGCACCCGACCCCCAGCAGAAGCGTGTTGCCGATGACCTTCCAGTAGAACGGGTCGGAGAGGGCGTCGAGATACGAGCCGAGGCTGACGCCCTCGATCAGCTGCCCGCCGCTGCCGGTCGTGTTCAGCGACATCCTGATCATCATCAAGAGCGGCAGCAGGAATCCGACGAGCAGCCCGACGAAGCCAGGAAGGATCAGACCCGCCAGCTGCCCGAGCTGTCTCAGATTCTTGCGCTCTCGCGGCATCCGCCCGCCTGTTCGGATGAGCGCCGTCTGCATCTGCACGTGCGTCATGGGCTCACCCCTCTTCGTCTTCGACCAGGTACGCGTCGTGCGGGTCGAACGTCACGGTCGCCCGGTCGCCGACCGCCCGCGCCCGCTCGGACGTGCTCAACTGGTCGACGCGCATCAGCTGGCCGTCATCGAGTCGGACGTCGTAGCTGACCACGTTGCCGGTGTAGCTGGAACCGACGATCCGTCCATGCGCACGTGGCACGTCAACGGTCTCATCGACCACGGCGTCCTCGAGCCTCATCCGGTGGGGCCGAACGACCAGAGACGCGGCGCGGCCGGCGATGCTCTGTGCACCGTCGACATCGATGCGTCCGAACAACTCCGACACCGCGCGGTACGCGCGCCCCGACCCGGGAGCGACATCGGTCACGGGCAGGAAGTTCGCCTTGCCGACAAAGTCCGCCACGAACCGGGTCGCCGGCCGCTCGTACACTTCGGACGGCGGCGCGAACTGCTCGATCTCGCCGTTGTTGAGGATCGCGATGCGGTCGGCCATGTCGAGCGCCTCGTCTTGATCGTGCGTCACGAACAGCGTCGTGGTGCCGGATTTCTGCTGGATGCCGCGGATCTCCTGCCGCATCGACTCCCGCAGCTTCGCGTCGAGGTTCGACAGCGGCTCGTCAAGGAGCAGCAGCGTCGGCTCGATCACCAATGCGCGCGCGAGCGCTACCCGCTGCTGCTGCCCGCCCGACAGCTCGGACGGGCGCCGATCCTTCAGATGGTCGAGCTGCACCATCTCCAGCGCCGCGCGGACGAGGGAGGGCGTCTTCGCCCGAGGCGTCTTCTTCATCTGCAGGCCGAACGCGACGTTCTCGGAGACGGACATGTGGGGGAAGAGCGCATAGGACTGGAACACCATCCCCATGCCGCGTTTGTGCACTGGCGTCGACACGACATCTCTGCCGTTGACCATGATGTGCCCCGCGCTCGGCGGCAGCAGACCCGCCACCATGCGCAGCGTGGTCGTCTTGCCGCACCCCGACGGGCCCAGTAGCGCCACCAGCTCACCCTGCGTGACATCGAGGTCGACGCTGTCGACCGCGGGGCGGGTGGTCTTCGGGTAGATCTTCTTCAACCCTCGGATGGACAGGTATGCGGTGTCGACCGCGTCTCGTGTCTTGGTGTGGGGGCGCGTCTTCGTCGCGATCATGGTCATCCGCCGATCACCGCACGGCGCCAGAGGTTCGTCCAGGCGTCGCGCTTGTCGGCCATCCAGATCCAGTCGATCGGGACGATGTCGGGGTCCGACGGGTCTGCGACGAGATCCTTCGCCTTATCGGAGATCGTGGCGTTCTTGACCGTGGGGGCGTAGTACATGGCGTCGGTGAAGGACTCCTGCGCTTCGGCCGACAGCGCGTAGTCGATGAACTTGTTCACCGCTGCCGCGTTCTTCGAGCCCTCGACGGCGTTGATCGTGTTGATCTGGAAGGCGACCCCGTCCGAGGGCTGCACGACCTTCAGCGCCCCGTTCGAGCCGGCGCTGAAGACCTGCCCCCGGGCGTTCCATCCGATGGCGTACTTCGCGGCGCCGTTGCTCACCGTCTGGTACACGTCGGGTTTCGGATCCCAGCTCGTGACCTTCGGTGCGAGCTTGGCGATCTCCTTGATCGCAGGGTCGACGGACTTCTTGTAGTCGTCCCCGAGGCGATTGGCGGTCAGCGCCGTGAACGCGATCCCCTGGATGTCCGGCGGCGCGGGGATCGCGACCGAGTTGTCGGGCGCGTTCCACAGGTCGGCCAGCTTCGTCGGCGCCGTCGACACCTCCTTCGGGTTGTACAGCAGCACGAGGTTGTCGAAGGTCACGGCAGGGCCGTACCCGTCGGCATTCTGCCCGAGGGGAACCACGTTCTCGACGTTGGGCACGTCCTTCGCCGAGATCTTGCGGAACAGTCCTTCGTGGTTCGCGGTGTTCGCCACCGATGCGTCCATGATCGCGACATCGATGGTGGGATTGCCCTTCTCGGTGCGCAGCCTGCCGAGCATCTCGGCGCTGTTCTGCGCGGGCACGAAGTTGACCTTGATGTTCGAGAACTTCTGCTCGAACTTGTCGATCACGGCTTTCGTGTACGTGTCTTGGAAGATGGCCGCGTAACCCATCACGTTGATCTGGGTCTGCCCGCCCGACGAGCCCGCGCTTCCACTCCCTGATCCGGCACAGGCGCTGAGCACCAGCGCCCCGGTGACGAGGATTCCGGCAAAGAGGTTCTTCTTCATTGACATGGTGGCTGTTTCTCCTTCGAAAAGCGGTGCAACCGCTTGAGCCGACCCCGTGTCAACGAACCTGGTCAGGCCTGCATGGTACCCAGACGATTCACGAGCACGCAAGCGTTGTGACGAGATCGGCCTTCCCGTCTGAAATCGGGAGGTTGTGCTTTCGTGTTCGTTACGTATACATTGCGTATACGCAGTGCATGCACTGCTGTTCGGAACTTCGCGCAGCGAACCTGGTCAGTTCTCTCACTGAAGTCCTCGATGCCCCGCCGCACCGATGCGCAGGGCTCCCTCCCGGAAGGAACACATGTTCACGTTCAACCCGATGCCACCGCAGATCAGCGAGGAACGCCGTCAGGCGCTGCTCACCGTGCAGACCTCCACTCTCGGGCACATGCGCGATCACGGCTTCGTCCTCGGCCTCACCCCCAATCTGCGACCGATCCACTTCGCCGGGACCGCGGTCACCGTCCGGCTGCCGCACATGGACTCGACGGCGCTCCACGTCGCCGCGGACTATCTGCGACCGGGCGATGTGCTCGTGGTCGAGCAGGCCGGCGACGATCGATCGAGCTTCGGCGGCATGGTCGCCTTCACCGCCAAGAACCGCGGTGCCGTCGGCGTGGTGCTGGCCGGTGCCACCAATGATTACGAAGAGGTCCGCGAGCTCGGCCTTCCCGTCTTCTCGAAGGGAGTGTCAGCCCGCACCACGCGAATCCTCGGCATCGAGGGCGCGATCAACACCCCGGTGACGATCGGCGGGGTCGTCATCGAACCGGGCGATGCCATCTATGCGGACGGCGACGGCATCGCCGTGCTCAAGGAGGCCGAGATCGACGAGCTCGTGCCGGTGCTTCGAGAGAAGGAGGGCGCCGAGCCGGCGAAGAAGGCCGAGATCGTCTCGGGGGCGCGCCTCTCGGAGTGGAGCGGTGCGGCCGCGCACTTCCCCGCGGGAACCCTCCCTCAGGCCTCTTAGGAAGGACCAGCAGATGTCGCAACTCAGCATCGCCGTCGCCCAGTTCGCCGCGACTCGGGACGTCGCAGCCAACACGACGAAAGCCGTCGAACTCATCGAGCGCGCGGCGAAGGACGCCCAGCTCGTCATCCTTCCCGAGAACGCGATGTACTCCGACGCGGCGAAGGAAGCACCCGACGAGAAGTACTTCGAACCGTTGGACGGGCCGTTCGTGTCGCGGTTGCAGGCGGCGGCTCGCGAGAACCGGGTCGACGTCGTCGCAGGGATGACGGAGACGAACCCCGACGACCCGCGCCCGTTCAACACGCTCGTGCACATCGATCGAGAGGGCAACCTTGCGGGCACATACCGCAAGGTGCATCTGTACGATGCGTTCGGCTACCGGGAGAGCGACTCGGTCACCCCGGCCGCGATCTCGGTCCCCCTTCTGTTCGAGTGCAATGGTCTGACCGTCGGCGCGGCGACCTGCTATGACCTCCGGTTCCCCGAGATCTTCCGCTGGCTGGTCGACAACGGGGCCGACGTGATCGCGTTGCCCGCCGACTGGATCGTCGGACCGATGAAGGAACTGCACTGGGAGACCCTCGTCCGCGCACGCGCGATCGAGAACACCATCTACATGGCGGCGTGCGGCCAGACCGGCCCGATCGGCTCGGGCCAGAGCGTGATCGTCGACCCCATGGGCACGTTGATCGCTTCGGCGGGTGAGGCGGCGGACAGCATTGCGATCGGCACCGTGACCAAGAGTCGCATCGACGACGTGCGGCGCAGCAACCCGAGCCTCAGCAACCGCGCATTCTCGGTCGTTCCTGGGCGTAGCCTCTGAGCCATGAGTAGAGTCCTCGACCCCGCACGCCGACGGTTCGGCGGGTGGACGACAGAACCGAACCTGCCGCCGAGCACCCGCGATCCACGCGTCAAGGCCACGGACTTCGCGTATGACTATTTGAAGGAGCTGATCGTCACGCTTCAGCTCCCCCCGCTGACGGTCGTCACCGAATCCGAGGTGGCGACCGCCATCGCGGTCTCACGCACTCCCGTGCGGGAGGCCTTCCTGCGGCTCAGCGCCGAGCGTCTGCTCGAGTACGTGCCGCGACGCGGAGCCATGGTCCCCGCGATCACGTTGCGGAGCATCAGAGAACAGGCCGAGACCCGCGTCGTCATGGAGGGCTACGGCGTCGACTGGATCTGCGAGCATCGGGTGCCGGTCGCACCCGACCTCTACGAACTGGTCGAGCAGCAGGCAGCCGTGAACCCCGACGAGCCGGGCGCCATCCCCCACATGGTCGCCATCGACAAGGAATTCCACTGGACGCTCGTGAAGGCGACCGGCAACACCGAGTTCGCGCGTCTGTACAACTCTCTGCACGACCGACAGCTGCGCACGGGCATCGCGATGTTCACGGCCGTACCGAATCGTCCGCACACGGCGGTCGATCATCACCGCGCCATCGCGGACGCGATCGCGGAGTTCGACCGGGACCGCGCCCAGGCCCTGCTGAAGCACCACATCATCGAGAGCCTCGACGAGGTGGCACGGGTGTTCACGGACTGACCGGCATCCGGCGGCGCGCGACCTCCCCGTCGGGGACACTCGCCGGCATCCATTGAATGGACCTCGACGAGGATCAGGTCCTCGTCTGTGGTCTGACGAACGACCGTCACTCCGCAGCAGATCGGGGCGATGGCAACTTCCGCGGGTAGCTTCGCATTGGCCGCGCATCCCGATCAGCGAACCGCACCATATCGACGGCAGCGTGAAGCCCGCCGCTCCGTGACGGGTCTATCGGGTTGTGGCCCCGGCCGGACGGCCGGGGCCACAACCCGATGAGGAGGGCGCCCACTCGGCCCGCGAGAAGTGCGTGCGCCATCCGGGCGCGTACGCCGCGCGTCCCGATCGCGCGGCGTTGGCGGTCGAACAGTGCGGGCGGAGATGAACGCCACCTCGTCCGATCGTTCGTCCCCTCGAGAGCGGGGGCGACCGGTTCCTCGCCGGCGCGTCGTCGTCATCGTCTGGGCCCCCTGCGGAGGGCGCCCCGATCCGATGCAACCTGCGGCCAGCCGTGCGACCAGTGGGGGACGCGTTCGCTGCGGCGGACCGCCGATCGGTCGGTGGTTCGAGCCAGGAACCCGCGATGATCGCGTCGAACTCGACCGCGAGCAGCTCCTCGTCGCTGAGAACCAGATCAAGAAACCGCTCGTCGGTCTCGGGCGCCACCGCCTCGTCGAATGCCGGTGCGTTCGACATGATCACTCCCGAGGAGCGGTCAGGCACCGATGGCCTGGCGCCCCTCGCTCGTGCTCGCGATCGAGATCTTCCGGGGCTTCGCCTCTTCTGCGACCGGGATCTGCAGGGCGAGCACGCCGGCGTCGTAGCTGGCGCTGATCTGGTTCGTGTCCAGATTGTCGCCGAGGACCAGCTGCCGACTGAAGACACCGCGCGGTCGTTCGGCCGCGATGAGCTCGGCGTCGCTCGCGCGGATCGGCCGCTCCGCCCTGACGGTGACCACATTGCGTTCGACATCGAGATCGATCGACTTCGGATCGACGCCCGGCAGGTCGAACTCCACGTGGAAGGTGTCTCCTTCTCGCCACGCGTCCATCGGCATGACCGAAGGACGAGCAGGCGTGCCATCGGCACCGAAGATCTGCTGGGTCAACCGATCCAGTTCTCGGAACGGGTCAGTGCGCATCAGCATCGTCATCACCTCCATGATCTAGTTTTCTCTGATGCTCTCGACGCAGATCCTTCTTAGATCTGTGTCCTGCGCTACAGATTTGTTATAGCATCGAGGACAGGATGATGCAAGGGGATAAGAACCAAGAGGTGAATGGCGCCCGGGGCGTCTACGGAATCTCGGTGGCCGCCGAGCTGACCGGGATGGGCGTACAGAACCTGCGCGCCTATGAGGCGCGCGGGTTGCTCGAACCCGAACGCACGGACGGGGGCACGCGTCGTTACAGCTCAGACGATCTGGACCGCTTGCGTCGGATCGGCGATCTGCTGGGCGCAGGCCTCAACCTCGCGGGGATCGCGATGGTGCTGCCGCTGCAAGACGAGAACGACCGACTGCGCGCCGAGGCGCAGGAGCATCGAGCCGTGTCGCGTGTCGGTTCGGCACGAAGGCGTTCTTCTTCTGACGACCGGGGATGACGGACCCGCGCGATGTTATCGCACAGCCGATGACGCTCGTCGCCGCCGCGCGTCACTCCCCGATGCGCAGCGCCTCGAGCACCTCGACGATCGTGCCGGCCTCGCCGACGTTGCCGGGCACCACGACGTAGAGCACCGGGCGGCCTTCGGGGGTCACGACGTCCCACACCGAGACGCCGGGCACGACCTGCCCGCGCACGAGGGCGCGCTCGGCGCCGAGGCCCACGCGGGCCACGTCGGCCGACGTGATGCCGCCCTTCGAGACGACCACGCCGACGCGGTCGCGCAGGGCGGCGACGGCGTCGGTCAGCACCGTCATGACCCGTTCGCCGTGGGCGAGGGTGTTGTGCTCGGCGCGGCGCACCCGCTCCGACGCGAACGCCGCAAAGCCGGCAGCACCGAGCCGTGACTCCACGGCAGACACGACGCGGGCGGCCTCGGCATCCGGGTCGGCGAAGGCCGCGTCGGTGCCGATCGTCTCGACCGCCCCCCACCGCTCGGCGACCGGCGCCAGCTGGCGGGTCGCCCCGTCGGTGTGCGAGCCGCACACCAGCAGTGTCGGCAGGGGCGCATCGACCAGCGGCGTGGGCAGCAGCCCGGTGCTCTCGACCCCCGCGATCGCCGCGGCCAGCGGGGACGCCGACCGTACGACGACACGGCGGCCGTGGGCCCAGGCATCCCGAACGGCGGCCGCGACCAGACGCACGTCGTCGTCGGTCACGGCGTCGGGCAGCACGACGGATCCGGGGGCGGCGTCGGCCAGCGCGTCCGCCAACCCGCCGGCGCGCACGGCATCGAGCCCGACCTCGGCCGTCGGGCGCGACGAGCGCTGCCGCACATAGTCCGGCAAGAAGCCCGTGTCGAACGGGAACACCGGGTCATCGGCGTATTCGCTGTCGTGCGCGGGGATGTCGGCGCCGTCCAGTCGCACGTAGTGCATGCCGCCCCGGGTGGTGCGCCCGCCCTGCGGGAACGCCGGCACGAACAGCACCACGTCGTCGTCCGACGCGAACACCTCGGTCTCGGCGAACACGTGCCCCCGCAGCGTGGAGTCGCCGCGCAGCACGACGTGCACCGGCTCGTCGAGGGCGATGGATGCCGCATCCCGGTCATCACGGATCCCCTCGAGCAGCGTGACCGCGGCCTGCTCGTCGACGGCCCGCGTGTTCGTCAGCAGATACACCGCGTCGTGCGCGCGCAACGCGTCGGTCAGGGTCGCGGCATCCCACCGGAGCAGGACCAGCGCGTCCGTCGCCGACTGCGTCCCGGTCGGGTCGTCGTCGAGGATCAGGCACTTCATCGCAGCTCGCTCAGCACCCTGTCGACGATGACCGAGGTGGCCAGGCCGTATCGCTCGTGCAGCGTCGGCAGGGCGCCGGCGGCGAGGAACTCGTCGGGCAGCCCGACCGGCACAACCCGGCGCGAGACGCCGCCGCGCACCAGTGCCGAGGCGACGGTCTCGAACAGCCCGCCGACCACCGAGTGGTTCTCGAGGGTCACGGCCAACCGCGGGGTGTCGAGCTCGCGGAGCACGGTGCCTTCGTCGAAGGGCTTGATCGTCGGGGCGTGCACGACGGCGACGTCGACCTTGTGCGCGGCCAGCTGCTCGGCCGCCTGCAGCGCCCGCATCGTCATGAGGCCGCTCGAGACGAACACGACGTCGGCGCCGGGCCGCACCACCTTCGCCTTGCCGAGCTCGAACGTGTAGTCGTAGTCGTCGAGCACGGTGGGCACCTTGCCGCGCAGCAGGCGCAGGTACGTCGGCCCGTCGGTCGCGGCCAGCTGCGGCACGGCCTGGGCGATGTCGACGGAGTCGCACGGGTCGACGATCGTCAGGTTCGGCATGGCGCGGAAGATCGCCATGTCTTCAGTCGCCTGGTGGCTGGGGCCGTAACCGGTGGTGAGCCCGGGCAGTCCCCCGACGATGTTGACGTTGAGGTTCGGCTCGGCGATGTCGAGGCACACGAAGTCGTACGCCCGCCGGGTCGCGAACACCGAGTAGGTCGACGCGAACGGCACGAGCCCCACCTCGGCCATGCCGGCGGCGGCGCCGAACAGCAGTTGCTCGGCCATGCCCATCTGGAAGAACCGGTCAGGGTGCGCGTCGCGGAACACGTGCATGTCGGTGTACTTGGCGAGATCGGCCGACAGCCCGACGATGCGCTGGTCGGTCTCGGCGAGCGCATTCAGCGCGTGCCCGAACGGCGCCGAGGCCGTCTTCTGCCCGGGGTCGGCGAACGAGGCGATCATGGCCGACGTCTTCAGCCGCGTGGTCGTGGTGCTCATCGTGCCTCCTGCTGGTACCCGGCGATCAGCTGGTCGCGGCAGATCGCCCACTCGTGCTCGTCGACCCGCATGAAGTGGTTCTTCTCGCGCGTCTCGAGCAGCGGCACGCCACGCCCGACCTTCGTGTCGCACACGAGCACTTGCGGCTGCCCGACCGGGTCGCGATCCGCGATCGCATCGAACGCCCGCAGCAGCGCGTCGGGATCGTTGCCATCGACGCGCTGGGCGTGCCAGCCGAACGCCGCCCACTTCTGTTCGACGGGCTCGATCGACAGGACGGATGCCGTGGGCCCGTCGGCTTGCATCGCGTTCATGTCCACGACCGCGGTGAGATTGCCGAGGCGGTGGGATGCCGCGGACATCGCCGCCTCCCACGTCGAGCCCTCGTCGAGCTCACCGTCGGAGAGGAAGTTGAACACGCGCGCGTCGCTGCCCTGATGACGCAGCCCGAGGGCCATGCCGACCGCGACCGTGAGCCCGTGGCCGAGGCTGCCGCCCGAGATCTCCATCCCCGGCGTGTAACTGGCCATGCCCGACATCGGCAGCCGCGAGTCGTCGGACCCGTACGTCTCGAGCTCGGCGAGCGGCACGATGCCGGCCTCGGCGAGGGCCGCGTACAGCCCGATCGCATAGTGCCCCGTCGACAGCAGCATGCGGTCGCGGTCGGCCCAGTCCGGATCGTCGGGGTGGAAGCGCAGCTGATCCCTGTAGAGGGCGGCGAGGATGTCGGCGGCGCCGAGCGCCTGGCCGATGTACCCCTGCCCCTGCACCTCACCCATGTTCAAGGCGTTCAGGCGGATCCGATGGGCCGCGTCGCGCAGGATCGCGACACGGTCCGCGCGGGTCGCGGCATCCATCTTCGTCATCGTCATGGGACTCCTCACTCGGCGGCGGCCGCGACCGATGCCGCGGACGGTGCGCCGGTCAGCTCGCCGGTCTTGACCGGCGCGGTCTCGCGGGTGAACACGGCGGTTACCGTCGAGATCACGCCGAGCAGGCCGAACAGGACGGCGGGTCCGGTCCAGCCGACCCACCCGTACAGCGCGGTCGCGAGGAACGGCAGCAGACCTGCGACGATCGACGCGCCGTTGTAGCCGAGCGAGATGCCCGACGAGCGCACGTCGGCGGGGAACTGCTCCGAGAACCAGCTGGCCTCGACCGCGAAGATCGGGTCGTGGCTGAACAGCAGGCCGAGGGCGACCGCGACGACGACCATGACGACCACGCCGGTGTTGATGAGCAGGAACATCGGGAATGCGAACAGGATCGTGAAGATCGATCCGACGAGGAAGACGTTGCGCCGGCCGATGCGGTCGGACCATGCCCCGTACAGCAGGTGGGAGCCGAGGCCGAGGGCCGAGCCGACGATCGTGCCCAGCAGCACGTACTCCTTGTCGATGATCTGCGCGAGCACGACGTAGCTGATGACGAAGCTCGTGGTGATGTAGTAGCCGCCGGTCTCGGCCATCCGCAGGCCGATGATGCGCAGGATGACGCGCCAGTCGCTCTTGATGACCTCGATCGCGGGGCGCTTGTGGATGCGGCCTTCGGCCTTCACCTTCTCGAACGCGGGCGATTCGGTGATGCCCAGCCGGATCCACAGGCCGATCACGACCATGACGGCCGACAGCAGGAACGGCACGCGCCACACCCAGTCGCCCTCGAACAGCACCGACGACAGCAGGAACACGCCGTTGCCGAGCAGCAGACCCGCGGGGATGCCGATCTGGGTGACCGAGCCGAAGAAGCCGCGGCGGCGGGCCGGGGCGTGTTCGACCGCCATGAGCACCGCGCCGCCCCACTCGGCGCCGTAGCCGACGCCCTGCACGGCACGCAGCAGGATGAGCAGGATCGGTGCGGTCACGCCGACGGCCGCGTACGTGGGCAGCACGCCGATCAGCACGGTCGCGATGCCCATCAGCGAGAGGGCCGCGATGAGGATGAACTTGCGGCCGAGCCGGTCGCCGTAGTGGCCGGCGAGGTATCCGCCGAACGGGCGGAACAGGAAGCCGACGGCGAGGGTCGCAAACGATGCGAGCACGCCGATGAACTCGTTCTCGGCGTGGAAGAACGTCGAGCCGAAGTAGGCGGCGGCCGCGGTGCCGTAGATGAAGAAGTCGTAGCTCTCGACGGCGGTGCCGATCATCGAGGCGATCGACACCTTGACCGGATTGTCGCGGGCGAAGGTCTTGTCGGTTGCGGTGGTCACGGTGTTCCTCCTTGAACAGTGGGGTTCGGGGTTTTCGGGGGCTGGGTTTCGGTACGGTTCGGGGTCAGGCGTAGGTCTCGATGACGCGGGAGTCATCGCGGGCGCCCAGGCCCGCCGCCGCGGCGGCGAGGTAGCGGTCGCGGGCGGCGTCGAGCACCGGGGTGTCGGCGCCGACGGCGCGGGCAGCGTCGGCGACGAGGCCCGAGTCCTTGACGAAGATGTCGATCCGGCTGGTGACCTCGGCGTCGCTGCCCTGCAGCATGCGCGGGCCGCGATCCGACAGCATCCAGGATCCGGCGGCGCCCGATTCGAGCAGCGGCAGCACCTGGGCGGGGTCGAGTCCGAGTCCGGCGGCGAGCGACAGCGCCTCGGCGGCTGCGACGATGTGGACGGCGCACAGGTGCTGGTTGACGACTTTGATCGACTGCCCCTGGCCGAGACGGTCGCCGACGACCCGGACGCTGCCGAGGTGCTCGAGCACGGGGATGACCGCCGCGAGGTCGGCGTCGGCGCCCGAGGCGAAGATCGTGAGCTCGCCGGTGCGGGCGCGGGCGACGCCACCGGTGACGGGCGCGTCGACGACGCGGGCTCCGGCGGCCTCGAGCTTCGCCGCTGCTGCGGTCACGGCATCCGGCCCCACGGTGCTCATGACAACCCACGTGGCCGCGGTGGCCGCGCTGTTCGCGAGCGCGTCGTCGACGAGCGCCGCGAGCTGATCGGGAGTGGCGACCATGACGATGACGAGATCGGGGTCGCCGGTGAGGGATGCCGCAGCCCCGAGCCCTGCGGCACGTGCGCGTTCCTGGGCGGCGGGGAAGGGGTCGACGCCGGTCACCGCGAAGCCGGCCGCGTGCAGCTGCACGGCCATCGGAAGGCCGATCGCGCCCACGCCGACGAAGGCGATCTCAGGCTGAGCTGTGGGCATGGTGACCTCCATCGGTACCGGGCAACGGGGATGTGATTGGTAGAACCAATCGGACGAAGCGATGCTACGCCTTGCGTTCCGCCGATGTCAAGAATTGGTTCGACCAATGCTCTCGAGCCGGCGGAACGGGCAGCGAGCAGTCAGTGGACGGTAGGGATGCCGAGCGAGAGCCAGTTCTCGAAGTGCTCGTGCATCGCGCGGCGAGCGCGGTCGGGATCGCGGGCGGCGAGTGCGTCGACCACGGCGTAGTGCACGCTGTCGGTGCGGCGCACGCCGTCCTCGTCGAGCGGCTCGACGGCGACCGCCTCCATCCGGCGCACCCGGATCGCCTCGCGCAGCACGTGGCTGAGCCCCTCGTGCAGAAGGCCCAGCACCGGGTTGTCGATCATGCCCTGCAGGCGCCGGTGGAACGCGACATCCGCCTCGAACGCGGCGTCATGGTCGTCGCGGCGCGTGGCCTCGATCATGCGGTCGACGTCGTCGCGCAGCGCCGCGATCTCGTCGTCGGAGGCCTGCAGCGCGGCCGCCTCGGCGATCGTCTCTTCGAGCATGACGCGCGACTCGGCGAACTGTGCGTCGGTGAGGTAGCCGAACTCGCGCGCGATCGTGAAGTAGCCGCGCACGAACTCGTCGGACGGCGCGTCCAGGTACGTGCCACGGCCCTGCGTGCGGTGCAAGAACCCGAGGTTCTCGAGGATCGAGAGCTGCTCGCGCAGCGCTCCGCGGCTCATGCCGAGCTTCTCGCCGAGCTCGCGCTCGGGCGGCAGCCGCCGGGCGTTCGTGCCCTCTTCGGGGGTCGCGAGCGCGACGAGCTGCGAGACGAGGGTCTCGAGCGATGCGACCACGGCTGCCTCCGATTGGCTAGACCATTTCATGGTAGCGAGGCCATGTGCACGGATGTCAGTCGAGAGGTCGACTTTCCACAGCCTGCATCCGGTCAGGCGCCGGCGAGCTGGGCGATCGCCTGCACGACGGCGAGCACGCCGCTCAGCAGCAGCATCCCGAGCACGACCCAGCGGAACGCGCTCTGGCGGAGCCGGCGGAAGGTGCGGTCGCCCGCCCACCACCCCGCCCACAGTGCGGGGATCGCCGAGACCGCCAATGCGGCCGTGGTCAGGTCGAGCCGGGCGACGAGGACGAACCCGCCGATCGCCAGGAAGTCCTGGATCACGAAGGCCGCCTGCAGCGATGCACGGAACTGCGTCGGGCGCATGCCGCGGGACTGGAACACGGCCACCACGGGCGGCCCGTTCATGCCGGTCGAGCTCAGCAGCACGCCGCTGAGCAGCCCGGCCCCGCCGACCATGCCCAGGCCGGTCAGGTGCCACTCGGTGCGCCGGGCGAGCAGCCACGTCGCACTGATGACGACGAACCCGATGATCAGGGTCAGCCAGCGCGGATCCAGCAGTACAAGCACGGTGAGGCCGATCGGGATGCCGAGCACGGCCGCCCCCGACAGGGTCAGCACGGGTCGCCATTGCACCTGTCTGCGCTCGGCGATCGTGCTGCCGATCGTGAGCAGGAAGCCCAGGACCGTCGCCACCACGACCGACGACTGCGCACCCAGTACCGGAATCATCAACGGGATGCCGAGCATCGAGAACCCGAACCCCGACACCGCCTGCGCATAGGCCGACATGGCGGCGATGATCCAGACCGCCGCGCCCGACAGGAGCACGTCGGTCACCGCCTCTGACCTGCACGGATGCTGCGCACCGCCGTCCTCTCCGCCTGTTCGCTCGGCGCCGGTCTGTCGCCGTCAGGTCCTGCCCCATTCTTCCGGGCGCGAAGGGCCTGGACCAATCCATCCGGGGAGGCGTTGAACCAGGACGCGCGCAGAGCGCCCGAGTCACCAGCCGAGGCAGAGGGGACTCAGCCGATCTGCTTCCAGGGGCCGTTCTTCTGGCCGGGCGCCTGATTGCGGGTGTAGTGCTGCGCCTCGTACTTCACGCCCTGGTAGAGCACGATGTCGCCGGCGTGGAACACCCGTGAGGCGGTCCAGATCGCGGTGCCGTCCGGGGCGGTCGCCATCTCCTGCCACGGCCCGGTGGGGTCGCCCGGCTCCTGGTTGCGCGTGTAGTACAGGGCCTCGTAGATCTTGTCCTGGTACGTCACGCTGTCGCCCGCGTCGAACACGCGCGACGGTGTCCACACCGCGGTGCCGTCGGGAGTCTCGAGCATCTGCTCCCAGGGCCCGGTGGCCGAGCCGGGCTTGTCGCCCTTCGTGCGCCAGAGCGCCTGCCAGGTCGAGCCGCCGTAGTAGACCTCGTCGCCCGCGCGGTAGGTGCTCGAGGCGTTCCAGCCCGCCGGCGACGGCAGCGTCGTCCCCACGACCTCGGGGTTGTGGTCGGATGCCGCGAACGGGTCGTCGCCGGTGAACAGCTGCCGCACGTTGTAGTTGTACCGGCTGTAGTTGTAGGCGATGGACTCCTGTGCGTTGATCTGCCAGACGTCCGCGCCGGTGACCATGGCGAGGGCGGCCGGGTTGGCCAGCACGTGGTCGAGCGAGCCCGACAGGCCGTTGTACGAGTACGACCCCTGGCCCGGCGCGAACCGGCTGCCGAGATCGGTGTAGCCGTCGGCGTACAGCGCCAGCATCGGGTCCTCGTGCGTGTAGGCGTTGAAGTCGCCGAGCAGGAAGATCCTGTCGGTTCCGGCGGCCGCAGCCGTCGTCTCGGCGAACGCCGCCATGTCCTTGGCCTCGTGCACGCGCGTGCAGTTGAAGGCGCCCTGGTCTTCGGCGGGGTCGGTGTTCTCGTTGTCGCCGCCGTTCAGGCAGTCGTCGAACAGGCTCGTGCCGGATCCCTTGGACTTGAAGTGGTTGGCCACCACGAGGAACGCGTACTTCGCCGGAGTGCCGACCTTCGTGAAGGCCTGCGCGAGCGGCTCACGGGCGATGGAGAACGACTGTCCCTTGCCGGACTTGTCGGTCAGGACGTGGGAGGCGCCCACCGGCGAGACGAGCGCCGGCTTGTAGATGAACGCCGTGCGGATCACGTCCTGCTCCGCGAGCGTCGGCAGGGCCGCGGCATCCGGCGACGGCACGTACGCCCACACCGACGAGCCGGCGGCAGTGTTCAGCGCCTTCACGAGACCGGCGAGCGCGCTGTCGCGGTCCTGACCGAACTTCACCGAGTTCTCGACCTCTTCCAGCGAGACGATGCCGGCGTCCAGCCGGTTGATGCCGGTGACGATCTTCGCCTGCTGGCGCAGGAAGCTCTCGGTGGTCGCCGCACCGCGCGGGCCGTCGCCGCCCGGGCCGGAGCACCGGTTGTCGGTGATGTGGTTGCCGGCACGGTCGTCGTACCAGGTGCAGGTGCCGAACCCCTCGGCGACGTACTGCTCACCGGTCATCGCGAAATAGTTCTCGACGTTGAAGGTCGCCAGGCGCACATCACCGCCGACAGCGGCGGGATGCTGGTTGTCGGCACGCGTGTCTGCGAACGTCGCGACGTCCGTGCCCGCATCGGTCACCTGGTGGCGGGGCTGGAAGTTCCACGCGCCGAAGCGGTACTCGAGGATGACCGGAGCGGCGAACGTGACGGCGGCGCCGATGCGCGGATGGTTGTCGTTCGTCAGCCACGGCAGCGGATCGCCGGTGTGCGAGCTGAACACGGCGTAGTTCCAGCTCGAGCCGTCGTCGAGGGTGATCGTGCGCGTGGCATTGTCGGCGACGGCGGCCTTCGCCGCATCGCTGCCGGCGGCGCCGACGTCGGTCGGCTGCGCGAGCGGGGTGGTGCCGGCGGCGAGCAGGAAGGAGCCGTAGTAGTTGGTGTCGTAGTTGTCGGTCACGGTGAAGTCGCCCGGCGGGGCGATCAGCTCACCCTCGTGGGCTTCACGGTCTGCGTCGCTGGTGAGCTGAGCCCACGGGATCGTACCGGCGGTCACGGCGGGCAGGGGCGTGTCGAGCTTGGTCACGGTGGGCGATGTGATCTCGGTCATGCCCTGGTACTCCTGCACCTGGCCGGTGACGGTGACGCTCTCGCCGATGCTGACCCGCGCGGCGGACTGCGATCCGAAAACGAAGACGGCGTCCGAGGCGCCGGGTGTCTTGTCCTGGCTCGGGATGCCGCCGGTTCCGCCGGTCTGGAGGTAGAAGCCGTTGAACCCGCCGGTGGGATAGGCGGCGGTCACGACACCGGTCGTGATGACGTTCTGGCCCTCGTACGGCGAGGTGTCGGTGTTCGCGCCCTGGATCTCGGCGATGCTCAGCGTGCGCGCGGGACCGGCGATGTCGAACGAGAACGTCGCCGACGCCGAGGCGCCGGTGCCGTCGGTCGCGGTCACGGTGACCCGGAAGGCGCCGGCCGTCGTCGGGGTGCCGCTGATGACGGCATCCTGCAGCGACAGGCCGTCGGGCAGTCCGGTCACGGTCCACGTGTAAGCGCCGTCGCCGCCGGACGCCTGCAGCGTGATCGGTGCGATCGCCGTGCCGACGGTGCCGCTGTGGGTGCCCGGGTTCGTGACGGAGACAGTCGCGGCGCCCCCGCCGGAGTTCTGCGGTGTCGGCACGCCGGTCGTGAAGTCTGCCGCGTTGTCGTCGGTGTCGGCCCCGTTCGTGCGCGCGTCGGAGGTCGTGTTGGAGGGCGCGGGGGCGGGACCTGTGCCCTCGTAGCTGCTGGCGGTACTGCCGAAACCGACGAAGTCGATCACGCCGGCGGCCGTGGCGCAGGAGGCGCCGCAGCCCAGCGCCGTCGTGCTCGACACCAGGGCGACTTTGCCGGCCGTGCCCGACATCGGGATGGATCCGGTGGCGTCGGGGGCCGGTAGCGGCGTCGTGCCGCCGCTGCCCTTCGCCTCTTCGACCAGGTAGTACCCGCCGGCGGGGATGCTGCCGGTCAGGTCGGTCTTGTTCGTCCACGTCGTGCCCGCCGCCGACGCGTACTGCACGCTCCAGCCGTCGAGGCTGATGGCTGCACCGGTCGGGTTGTACAGCTCGACGAAGTCGTTCGTGTACGTCGCGCCCGAATTGCCCCCGCCGCCGTAGACCTCGTTGATGACGACGCTCGTGCCGCCGGTGTCGGCGACGGCGGGGGCGGCGAGCGCGGTGACGGTCGCCGTCACGGTGGCCAGGCACACGGCGGCGGTGGCGAATCGGTTCATTCCGGACACTTCCTCGTGGGGGATCTTCGCAGCGGCGCATACCGTCCGCGGCCAAAAGCCCGCGGCATGGGGTCGCCGCGGCGTATGGTTCCTCACCCTGCCATGCGCGTCCGACACGCGCCACTGTTTTCTGGGTCGCGTCCACGGAAGTACATCGGATGTTCATGGTCGGCGCCGAGCCGCTCCCGCGCCGAGGACTCCGAACGGGAGGACGATGAAGGTATGGCGGATGAAGAAGAAGGCACACGACTGGCGGGCAGCGCACGCCCCGCCGGAGCCGGCGCTCGTCTTCTCGGGCCGATCCCCGACGACGAGCAGGTCGAGGCGACGCTCGTGCTGCGGCGACGCGCCGAGCCCGATGTCGCAGCGGGCGGTCCGCCCCTCGATGCCGAGCAGGTGGCGGAGCGCTACGGCGCCGAGCCGGACGACGTCCAGGCCGTACGGGACGCGCTGGTTGCGGCATCCATCGGCATCGTCGACGTGGATGCCGCGACCCGCCGCATCCGGATCACCGCACCCGCCGCGACGATGAATTCCTTTCTCGGCATACGTCTGCAGCGCTGCGACGAGGGGGCGGTGTCGTACCGTCACTTCGACGACGATCTCATGGTGCCGCCCGCCCTGACCGGGATCGTCACGGCCGTGCTGGGCCTCGACGACCGGCCGCAGGCCCGCGCACACAGCCGTCGGTACGACGCGGCGCCGGTCAGCTATACACCGCCGCAGGTGGGCGAGACGTACAGCTTTCCGTCCGGCACCGACGGCACGGGGCAGCGGCTGGCGATCATCGAGCTGGGCGGCGGGTACGCGACCGCCGACCTGAGCACCTACTTCTCGGGACTCGGCGTGCCACTGCCGACGGTGTCAGCGGTGGGTGTCGACGGGGCGACGAACGCGCCCGGGCAGGATCCCGACAGCGACGGCGAGGTCATGCTCGACATCGAGGTCGCCGGCTCTCTGGCGCCGGCCGCCGACATCGTCGTGTACTTCGCGCCGAACACCGATGCGGGGTTCCTCGACGCGATCGCCGAGGCGTCGAAGACGACGCCCGCTCCCACCGCGATGAGCATCAGCTGGGGGCAGAGCGAGGATCAGTGGACCCCGCAGGCGCGCACCGCGATGGACCAGGCGATAGCCGACGCCGTGCTGCGCGGCACGACGGTGACCGCCTCGGCCGGCGACAGCGGCAGCAGCGACGGCTCTTCGGACGGGGCGCCCCACGTCGACTTTCCGGCATCCAGCCCGCACGCCCTGGGCTGCGGCGGTACGAGCCTGCCGTCGGCGTCGGACGAGACCGTGTGGAACGACGGGGCGAGCGGCGGCGCGACCGGCGGCGGCGTCAGCGATGCGTTCGGCCTGCCGTCATGGCAGGCCTCGGCCGGCGTGCCGAGCCGCGCGACCTCGGGCGGAGGACCCGGGCGCGGCGTGCCCGATGTGGCAGCAGACGCCGACCCGCAGACCGGCTACAGGGTGCGGGTCGATGGGCAGGACGCGGTGTACGGCGGCACGAGCGCGGTCGCCCCGCTGTGGGCGGCGCTCGTGTGCCGGCTCGCTCAGGGCACGGGCGCGCCGCTCGGGCTGCTGCAGTCTCGGATCTATGCGGGGGTCGGCGCCGGGGCGGTGGCTGCTGGGTTTCGCGACATCACGTCGGGTTCGAACGGCGCCTATTCCGCCGACGCGGGGTGGGATGCCTGTACCGGCCTGGGCGTTCCCGTGGGCACCGCCCTGCTCGCCGCCCTGAAGGCTTGACCCGCGCCGCCCGTCGCGGCATCCCTCGGTCGCCCCCGACTCTTCCGCGGACCCCGACTCCTCCGCGGACCCCGTCTCCTCCGCGAGGGGCTCGCGGCAGGTTCAGGGCGCCGGGCTCCGGAAGTTGCGGGCGTAGTCCTCTTTCAGCACGCGCAGGTGGAACCACGACTCGGTGCGGGTCACGCCCGGGAGGGCGCGCAGACGCTCCAGGTCCGCGAACAGATCGCCGGCGCTCGGCTCAACCAGGGTCGCGACGATGTCGAACCGGCCGACTGTGCGGGCGGCGAAGTCGACGCACGGCCACGAGGCGAGGGCTTCGACGGCCGCGGCATCCTGCCCCAGAGTCAGTCCGACCCCCAGCGAGAGCTGGCGATACGCGAGCCCCCGCGCCTCGACGGCGCTGATGCTGATCACCCCGGCGTCGGCCAGTCGCTGCACCCGGGTCGCGACGGCCGACGGCGAGAGCCGCACCACCTCGCCGAGCGCCCGATAGCTGCGGCGGCCGTCGCGCTGCAGCTCCTCGATGAGTGCCCAGTCGGTGTCGTCGAGTGCGACCTCACCGCGGAAGTGCGACACGAAGAAGCCCTTGATCACGGACTCGTAGATGAGCGTGTTCGCTTCGGCGACGCCCGGAATGTCGCGGATCTGCGAAATCAGGTCGCGCAGGCTCTGCATCGACCCGACGCGCACCTCGGCGATCAGGTCATGCACCCCGCCGATGGCCGAGACCAGCACGGTCTCTTCGAGCCCCTGGAGCCGGGCGGCGATCACCTCGACCGGACCGTCTGCGCGGATCGACACATGCGCGAGCACGTGCTGCCCGAGAAAGCCGGGATCGACAGCGGCGACCACGCGCACCGTGCCGTCGCGAAGCAGGGCGTTCAGCCGCGCCGACACGGCCGCCCGCGGTCTTCCGAGAGCCGCGGACAGGTCCTGGATGCTCGCCCGCCCGTCGACCTGCAGAGCTCGGACCAGCTCGGTGTCGAAGTCCATTCCGCCTCCTCGGCGATTTCCCGCAACTGCGCGACACGAGGAGCATAACAGGCGTTGAATGAGCAATCGGCCGAACACTGAGTCCGCTAATGCGAGGCATCCCATTCAGATCGACGGTCGAGAAGGATGCAGGACGGGATTCTGACGTTGAGCACAGCGGCGTACGGGGCTAGCATCCAACGCAACCAGCCATCCCCCCAGGCCCACCCGCAAAGGAGCGGTCATGAACTCCACCCACACACGCGCTCGTCGAGCCGGCATCGCCGCGTTCGTCGGCACGACCATCGAGTGGTACGACTTCTACGTCTACGCCACCGCGGCCGCCCTCGTGCTCGGCCCGCTGTTCTTCCCGAGCAGCGATCCCGTCGCCGAGACCGCCTCGGCGTTCGCCACGTTCGCCGTGGCCTTCATCGTCCGACCTTTCGGCGGCATCCTGTTCGGCCACATCGGCGACAAGCTCGGCCGCCGCGTCTCGCTCGTGATCACCCTGCTGGCGATGGGAACGGCGACGGTACTCGTCGGCGTCCTGCCCACCTACGACAACATCGGCGTCTGGGCCCCGATCCTGCTGGTCACCCTGCGCGCCGTGCAGGGCCTGGCCGTCGGCGGCGAGTGGGGCGGCGCGGCGCTCATGAGCGTCGAGAGCGCTCCGGCCAAGCACAAGACGTTCTACGGCGGCTTCACACAGCTGGGCAACCCGGCCGGTGCCCTGCTGGCATCGGGCATCTTCGCCCTGATGGCCCGCTTCGGCGACGGCTTCATCATGAACGGCGGCTGGCGCATCCCCTTCCTGCTGTCGATCGTGCTGATCGGCGTCGGCATCTGGGTGCGCTACCGCGTCGAAGAGACCGAGGTGTTCGAGAAGAAGGTCGAAGGCCGCAAGCAGACCATGCCGCTCGCGTACGCGCTGCGGGTGAACTGGAAGCCGATCCTCCTCGGCATCGGTCTGCTCCCGATCTCGACCGGCGGCTACTACCTGGCGACGACGTTCGCCACGGCGTACGCGGTCGGCGAGCCGATCAAGATCGACGAGGGCGTGATCCTGGATGCCATGACCATCGCGTCGTTCGTCGAGTTCCTCGTGACGCTGCCCATCGCATGGCTGGGCGACAAGTGGGGTCGCAAGACCGTCATGTACCTGGGCCTTGTGACCTCGGTGGTCGTGTTCGCGCCGTTCCTGCTGGTGATGCCCGGACGGATCGAGCCGCTGATCTTCCTGCTCGCCTCGCTGATCCGCGTGACGATGAGCGCCACCTACGCGCCGCTGGCGACGATCCTGTCGCAGATGTTCCGCCCGCAGGCCCGCTACACGTCGCTCGCCCTCACCTATGGCGTCGGTGCTGCGATCTGGGCCGGGTTCTCACCCTGGTTCGCCACACAGCTGGTCGCCTGGACCGGCAGCGTCTGGTCGGTGATCACGATGTTCACCGCGATGGCGATCCTCGCCGCGATCTGCACGAAGTTCGCGCCCCAGCACTCCGACGAGGCCCCGGTGACCGACTCGTTCGTCCCGCGCACCGACACCACGACCGCGCGAACGCTCTGAGCCGCGCCGCCCCCGTCCGCCGAGAACCGAACCCGCCAGAACCCGACCGAGAAAGAGCACGATGCGCAAGCTCACCCCGTTCGACACGCCCGCCCAGACGGTCCCGCGCCTGATCACGGCCCGGCTCGTCCGCACCGTGGACGCCGCCGACGCCACGGCGACCGCGATGCTCACAGGCGGGGGACGGATCCTCGCGGTCGGCTCCCTCGACGAGTGCCGGGCCGAGGCATCCCGTCGCGGCCTCGAGGCCGAGCACGTCGACCTCGGCGACGCGATCGTGGTGCCGGGCTTCGTCGATGCGCACGCCCATCCGCTGATGTACGGGCAGATGATGACGTGGGTCGACTGCGGCCCCGGGAAGGCCGGGTCGATCCCCGAGATCATCGCGCTGCTCAAGGCCGCCGCCGCACGGCTGCCCGAGGGCCGGCCCGTGCGCGGGTACGGGTACGAGCAGCGCAACCTCGCCGAGAAGCGCCACCCGACGCGGTTCGAGCTGGACGAAGTGGCCACCGGTCGCGAGGTGTACCTGATGAACGCGTCGGGGCATGGCGGGGTCGTCAACTCGTACACGCTCGCGGCGAACGGCGTGGACCGCGATACCCCCAACCCCGCCGGCGGCGAGTTCTTCCGCGATGAGAACGGCGAGTTGACCGGCGAGCTGTCGGATGCCGCGTGCAACATCCTCACCGGGGTGCACGGGGTGAAGGTCGGCCACCACGGCCCGAACTTCCACCTCGCCGACGAGCCCGAAGAGCACCTTCGGCAGTTGGATGCCGCGACCCGCCGCTTTCTCGCCGGTGGCGTCACGGCACTCGGCGACGCGCAGGTGTCACGGCGCGAGTTCGACATGTACCTGCGGCTGGCGGCACAGAACGGCCTGCCGCTGCGGGTGTCGATGTACCTGCTGTCGCACCTGCTCGACGAGGCGCTCGAGATGGGGCTGGTCGGCCAGTTCGGCAACGCGTATCTCAGCTTCGCGGGCATCAAGCTGTACGCCGACGGCACGCTCGGCGGGTGGACGGCGTACTTCCCCGACGGCTACGTCGGCGACCCCTGCCGCACCGGGCAGCTCTATCACGAGCCCGCCGAGTACACCGCGCTCGTCCGCAGGGCGCATGCGGCAGGCCTGCAGACCGCGACCCACGCCCAGTCGCCCACCGCGATCGAGATGGTCGTCTCGGCGATCGAGCAGGCGCTCGCCGACCGGCCCGACGCCGATGCGCGTCACCGCATCGAGCACTGCGGACTGCCGACCCCCGACCAGATCGCCCGGATGGCGGCATCCGGCATCCGTCCCGTCAACCAGACGCAGCACTACTACAACTGGGGCGAGGGCGTCGAAGAGGCCATCGGCACGCCCGGCGAGCGCTTCAACCCGCTCGGCGAGTTCGAGGCCGCGGGCGTGCCGATGACGCTGTCGTCCGACGCACCGGTCGCCGAGCCCATCCCGCTCGAGGCGATCCAGACCGCGGTCACCCGCGTGACCCGGCGCGGGCACCGACTCGGCCCCGACGACCTGCGCATCTCGGCGGCCGCGGCGCTGCGCGCGCACACGTACGAGGGCGCCGTCTCGCTCGGCCGCGAAGACGACCTGGGCTCGCTCGAGGTCGGAAAGTGCGCCGACTTCGCCGTGCTCTCGGACGACCCGCTGGTCGTGCCCGGCGACGAGATCGCGGCGATCCGCGTGCTGCAGACCTGGGTCGGCGGCGAGCGCCGCCACGCGGCCGAGCAGGCGGCATGATCGGGGCATGACGATGGACGACGACCGCTACGCCGACACGGCGGGCAACGCGGTGCTGCAGACGCTGCGCGCGTACGGCATCACGACGGTCTTCGGCATCCCCGGCACGCACAACCTCGAGCTGTACCGGCCGCTCGCGCGCCACGGCATCCATGCGGTGACGACCCGGCACGAGCAGGGCGCGGGCTACGCGGCCGACGGCTGGGCGCAGCAGACCGGACTGCCGGGCGTCGTGATCACGACGTCCGGGCCGGGCCTGCAGAACGCCATGAGCGCCGTGGGCACCGCGTACTGCGAGTCGCGCCCCCTGATCGTGCTCTCGCCCGGGCCGGCTCTGGGCGACGAGTTCGCCGACCGCGGCACGCTGCACGAGACGAAGGATGCCTCGGCCATGGCCGGTGCGGTCGCCGAGTGGTCCCGGCGCGTGGCGTCGGCGGCCGAGGCGGTCCAGGCCGTGCACGATGCGTTCGCGCTGTTCCGCACCGGCCGGCCGCGGCCCGTGCACATCGAGATCCCGCTCGACGTGCTCGAGGCGCCGGCCGATGTCGCGGCATCCGACCGCGAGGCGCGGCCTGCGCCCGCGCCGTGCGCGGGAGAACCGGATGCCGTGGCCCGCGCCGCCGCGCTCATCGCGGGCGCTCGGCGCCCGGTGATCATCGCCGGCGGGGGTGCGACCAGAGCGACTGCTGTCATGACCGCCCTCGCCGAGCGACTCGGCGCGCCCGTGCTGACCACGCTGAACGGCAAGGGCAGCGTGGACGAGCATCACCCGCTCTCGCTCGGTGCGAACCTGCGGCTGCCGGCCGCACGCGCGGTGGCCGAGGCATCCGATGTCCTCATCGTGCTGGGATCGAAGCTCGGCGAGGCAGAACTGTGGGCACCCGCGCTGCAGCCCGCCGGCGCCGTGGTGCGCGTGGACATCGCGGCGACGCAGCTGCAGAAGAACCTCGCCGCCGACGTGGCGGTGCAGGGGGATGTCGCAGCCGTCGTCGACGGGCTGCTCTCGGTGCTCGCCGTGGAGCGTTCAGCGTCGCCCGACCTCGGCGCCGTGCGCCGTGAGATCGACGCGCAGATCGTCGATGCGCTGCCGTCGACCGCCCGACTCGGGACGCAGATCGTCGATGCGCTGCCCGACGACGCGATCGTCGCGGGCGACTCGTCGCAGATCGTGTACATGGCCGTCGCGAACCAGTTGCGGCAGGCGCGTCCGCACTCCATGCTCTACACACCGACGTACGCGACGCTCGGGTACGGGCTTCCCGCCGCGATCGGGGCGCGCGTGGCCGATCCGACCCGGCCCGTGGTGACGGTGATCGGCGACGGCGCACTGATGTTCTGCGTCAACGAGCTCGTGACCGCCGTCGAGCAGCGGCTGGATCTGACCGTCGTGTGCGTCGACAACGGCGGCTATGCCGAGATCAAGCAGAACGAGCAGGATCGCGGCATCCCTCCCATCGGCGTCGACCTCGTCCAGCCCGACTGGGCGGCGCTGGCCACGGCCTTCGGCGCCACCGGCACCGGCGTCGCACCCGGCGCCGACATCGGCTCGGCGATCCGTTCCGCCATCGCGGCCGGCGGGGTGCAGCTCGTCCATATCCGCCAGGCGGCATGACCGCCATGACGCCACCCGTCGGGCCGCGGCCGCGCCGCCGCCTGTGAGAGGAGAGATCACCATGAGTGAACCCATCGGCCCCGTCGACGCATCCATCAGCCCGCGATACTCCGGCATCGCCACGTTCGCGCGCCTGCCGCGCATCGAGGACGTGCCGCGCGCCGACATCGCGGTGGTGGGCGTGCCGTTCGACAGCGGCGTGAGCTACCGCTCGGGCGCGCGATTCGGTCCCTCGCACGTGCGCGAGTCGTCGCGGCTGCTGCGGCCGTACAACCCCGCACAGGACGTGTCGCCGTTCGCGCTCGCGCAGATCGTCGACGCCGGCGACATCCCGGTCAATCCGTTCGACATCACCGCGGCCGTCGACGAGGTCACCCGCGCCGTCGACGCGCTGCACGAGAACGTGCGGCGGGTCATCACGATCGGCGGCGACCACACGATCGCGCTGCCCCTGCTGCGCTCGGCCGCGAAGCGCCACGGTCCGGTCGCGGTGCTGCACTTCGATGCCCACCTCGACACGTGGGACACCTATTTCGGCGCGCCCGTGACGCACGGAACGCCGTTCCGTCGCGCGTCGGAGGAAGGGCTGATCGACCTGACGGCCAGCTGCCACGTGGGAACGCGCGGACCGCTGTATTCGAAGCAGGACCTGGAGGACGACTCCCGACTGGGCTTCGCGATCGTCTCGAGCGAGTACATCGAAGAGCACGGCATCGCCGACGCGATCGAGCGCATGCGGGCGCGACTGGCGGGCAAGCCCGTGTACGTGTCGATCGACATCGACGTGCTCGACCCGGCGCACGCCCCTGGAACGGGCACGCCGGAGGCGGGTGGGATGACGAGCCGCGAGCTGCTGCGCATGCTGCGCGCACTCGGCGACGCCGACATCGTGGGCGCCGACATCGTCGAGGTCGCGCCCGCCTACGACCACGCGCAGCTGACCGGCATCGCCGCAAGCCACGTCATGTACGAGCTGATGAGCCTGCTCGCCGCCCAGGTCGGCCGCGAGGGCTGAGCCGGGTCGCCCCGGGCCTCGGCGGGTCCGTTTCACCGCGAAGGTACAGCTGGTGGGCGAGGGTGTGGATGGTTCCCTGCCCTTCGCCCGCCAGTTGTACCCTCGCGGTCCAGGCGGTCGCGGTCGCGGTCGCGGCGACGGGCCGGTCGTGAACGCCGGGGGCGGGGCGAGTCGCGGTGCGAGCCCTACCGTTGCCCGGCGGGCTGGCGGATGGCGGCGTTGATGCGGTTCCACACGTTGATCGCGCCGATCTGGAACAGCAGCGCCGAGACCTGGCGGCGATCGAACAGCGCGGTGACCTCGGCCCACAGCTCGTCCGAGACGGGGTCGTGGTGGTCGGCCAGGCGCGTCAGCACCTCGGTGAGCTCGAGCGCCGCGCGCTCGCGCGCCGTGAAGGAGGGGGCGTCGCGCCAGGCCGCGACCGCGTTCACCTTCTCGGCCGACGCGCCGGCGGCGGCCAGTTCGCGGGCGTGATCGACCGTGCACCAGCTGCACCCGTTGATCTGGCTCGCCCGCAGGCTCACCAGCTGCCGCACCGACGCGGGCAGGCCGGCCGTGTCGACGACGCGACTCACTCCGGCGAGGGCGTCGGCGCCGCCCTCGAGCACGAACGCAGGGTGCGGCATCCGCGCCCGCATCGTGACGAGGGCATCGGTCTCGGCGGCGGTCTTCGCGGCGGTGTCGATGGTGTCTGTCATGATGTTCTCCTCATGGGATGTCACACCGCGCCGATGCGCGGGGTCATCACAGTGACCCGGCAGACCGAGGGAATGTGACATGACCGATCAGGATCTTCTCGCCCAGCGCTTCGAAGCGCACCGCCCGCGCCTCACGCGCATCGCCCAGCGGATGCTCGGCTCGGCGTCCGAGGCCGACGACGCCGTGCAGGAGACCTGGCTGCGCATCTCGCGCGCCGGCGACGACGACGTCGACAATTTCGGGGGATGGCTGACCACCGTCGCTTCGCGGGTGTGCCTGAACGTGCTGCGCGCCCGCGCGACGCGCGGCGAGACAGAGCTCGACGAGCGCCTGCCCGATCCGCTCGTCGAGCCGGTGGCGCCGGCAACGGATCCGGATGCCGCGGCGGAGTTGTCGGATGCCGTGGGCGCGGCTCTGCTGCTCGTGCTCGACCGGCTCAGCCCGTCCGAGCGGGTCGCGTTCGTGCTGCACGACGCGTTCGACGTGCCGTTCGAGCAGATCGCCGAGCTGCTGGAGCGTTCGCCCGACGCGACGCGTCAGCTCGCGAGCCGCGCCCGACGGCGGGTGCGGGCGGGCGGCGGTGACCCCGACACCGATCCCCGCCGGCAGCGACCGATCGTGGACGCGTTCTTCGCCGCCGCGCGCGCCGGGGACTTCGACCGTCTGGTGGCGGTGCTGGCGCCGGATGCCGTGCTGCGGGCGGACGCGGGCGCGTCGGCGACGAGCATCGTGCGGGGCGGCGCGGCGATCGCGGGACGCGCGCTCATGTTCGCCACCCCGGGCGCGGCGCTGCGGCCGGTGCTGGTCGACGGCCGCCCGGGCGTGGTCGTCACGGTCGCGGGCCGGGCGCGGTCGGTGATGGCGTTCCACGTGCACGATGGACGGGTCGTCGGCATCGACGCGTGGGCGGGGCGGCGGGTGGCGCGGCTGCGACTGCCGGCCTGACGCGCGGCGTTTCCCGACGCGAGACGCCGCCGTCGGCGCGGCCTCAGAGCTCCCGTCGCGCGGGCCCGACGTAGGGCGCCGTCAGCGGCGGCGGTATGGGGCCCTTGATGCGACGTCCGCCCTGCTTCTCCTCCCACGCATGGGCGAGGATGCCGACGGAACGGCTGAGCACGAACAGCCCGCGGGCGAGTTCCGGTTCCATGCCGAGTTCGGCATACACCGTCGCCGTCGCGCCGTCGATGTTGATCGGCAGCGGACGCTCGCGGCCCTCCGCCAGCGCGCGCTCGAGCGCCCGCGTGCACGCGAGGTACTCACCGCCGACCTCGCCCGCGGCCACCGCCTCGTCAAGCAGCCCGAGCAGGGGGTCGCGCCGCGGGTCGTGCGTATGGAACCGGTGCCCGAACCCGGGAACGTGACGGCCGCGCTCGCGGTACTCCCGCACGACGGCGGCGGCGGCGGCATCCGGATCCCCGCCCCGCGCGCGCATGTCCTGCAGCATCGTGACGCACTCCTGCCCGGCGCCGCCGTGCACGTCGCCGAGGGTGTTCACCGCGCTCGCGACGGCGTTGTTCAGCCCCACGCCGCAGGTCGCGGCCATGCGGGCGACGGCGATCGACGGCGCCTGCGGTCCGTGGTCGGCGCTGGAGACCAGTGCCGCCTCGAGCAGTCGCGCCTGTGCCGGGGTGGGCAGGTCTCCCCGCACGAGCAGCCAGATCGTCTCGGCGAAGCCGACCCGGCCGATCAGCGACTGCACCGGGTAGCCGCGGTATTCGATGACGTTCGGGGCGATCCGGCTGACGCCGGTGGCCCACCAGGCGCGGACGTCCTCGACGTCGGGCGCCGCCGTGTCGCTCATACTCCTCCTTCGCCCCGCAGCCGGCGGATGTCGGCGTCGGTGTATCCGAGCTCGGCGAGGATCGCGTCGGTGTGCGCCCCGAGCAGCGGCGGTCCCGATCGCGGGATGCTCGGGGCGCCGTCGACATGGATGCCGTTGCCCAGCACCGCGATGGAGTCCTCGCATCCCTCCGACGGCACGTGATGCACCAGGCCCCGTTCCCGCAGCTGCTCGTGTCCGATGGCCTCGGCGACCGTGAGGACCCGGCCGGCCGGCACCCCGGCATCCGACAGCACGTCCTCCCAGTGCGCGGCGTCACGCGAGCCGAGCGCGCACTCGATGAGGTCGTGCAGCTCGCCGCGATGGCGCAGCCGGTCCTCGCGGTGGCGGAACCTGTCGTCGTCGATCAGTGCCTCGATCCCGAGCAGCCGGCACAGCGTCTCGAACTGCGACTGCCGGTTCGCCGAGATGTTCAGCAGCCCGTCGCCGGTGCGGAAGGTGCCCGACGGCGATGCGGTGAAGTTCTCGTTGCCGAGCGGCGTGGGCTCCTGCCCCGCCACCAGGTGGTTCGACACGACCCAGCCCATCGCGGTCATCGCCGTCTCGAGCATCGACACGTCGAGGATCGCGCCGGCGCCGGTCCGCTCGCGGCGCAGCAGCGCCGCCGACACGGCGAGCGCGGCGGCGAGCCCGCCGAGCGTGTCGGCGATGGGGAACCCCGCCCGCAGCGGCCCCGTCTCGGCGGTCCCCGTGGCCGACATCATGCCGCTCAGACCCTGGATGATCTGGTCGTACGCCGGCCGGTCGCGCAGCGGGCCGGTCGCGCCGAAGCCCGACACGGCGCAGTAGACGAGATCGGGACGGATGCCGTGCAGCACGTCGGGCCCGAAGCCCAGCCGCGTGAGCACCCCGGGCCGGAAGTTCTCGACCAGCGCGTCGGCGTGCGCGACCAGCCGCGTGAACACCTCGCGGCCGGCAGCGGTCTTCAGATCGACGGTGATCGACCGCTTGCCGCCGTTCTGCGCGACGAACGAGGCGCCCATGTCGCGCCGGTTGCGCTCGGCGCTCGCGCCGAGCTGCCGGGCGAGATCGCCGCCGCCGGGCGCTTCGACCTTGATGACCTCGGCGCCCAGCAGCCCCAACTGGTAGCTCGCGAAGGGCCCGGCGAGCACGTTGGTGAGGTCGAGGACGCGGATGCCGGTGAGCAGCGCGGGTTCGTCAGGCATTCGCGGCGACCCGACGACTGAAGGCTTCGAGGTACTCGGCGGAGGCGGTGCTCATGGTGTGCGGCACGCCCAGTTCGGTGAGGTAGGCCGCGGTGTCGCGCATCTCGCGGGAACGGCGTACGGCGTGCACGCGGTTGCCGGCGAGGAAGCGGTCGATCACCTTCTGCCCGTCGCCGGCGAGCTGACCGGCGATCTGCGCCCGTGTCCACTCGACCAGGCCGGCCGCCTCTGCGGCGTCGACGGCCTCGCAGATGATGGACGACAGCCCCTTCATGAAGATGCTGCGCAGCAGCTTGTGCGCCATGGCGTCGCCGGGGCGGGCATCGGGCAGCACCTCGATGTCGCCGCCGAACGCGCCGAGCAGCTCGGCGGCGCGGTCGGCCCCGGGCCCGGCGAGCATGAGGGGCACCCGCGTGCCGTGCACCGAGACCGGCCCGAGGATCGCGACGTCGGCGAACGCGGCGCCGATGAGCTCGAGCTGCGCGCCGATCTCGCGCATCACACCCGGCGAGGCCGAGGTGAAATCCAGGTACAGCGTGCCGGCCGAAAGGTGCGCGAGCGCGTCCGCGGCGATGCGCGGCGCGGCAGCGGCCGAGGCCATGACCAGCACGGCGTCGGCACCGGCGACGGCATCGGGCAGCGTCGGCGCCAGCGGGACGGCGCCCCCGGCCGGCACGGCGACCGCGTCGAACCCGACGACCTCGTGACCGGCCCGGTGCAGAGACTCGGCGTATCGCGAGCCCACTTCACCCATTCCGATGACGGCACACTTCATGAGGACTTCACTTTCTGTCTGCGTGAGCAGGAATCGATCCGCTCACGGGATGCGGGCAATCGCCGCCGCCGCCCGTTTGATCTCGGAGATCATCGCCGGGTCGTCGGAGCGCTGCGTTGATTCGGTGGGGCTGAGCAGGGCGAGCACCGCGATCAGATCGCCCCGGTGGTCGGTGACCGGCGCGCTGATGCTCACGGTGCCGACGGCCCGTTCCGCGAACGAGATGTGGTACCCCTGCTCGCGGATCCGCCGGGACTCGGCCCACAGCTCGTCGGCGCTGAACGGATGCCCCTGGATGGTGCGCATGACCTCGGGCAGCCCGGCGGCCATCGCGTCGAACTCCTCGCGGTCCATGAACGAGACGAAGATCTTGCCGCTGCCCAGGTGCAGTGGCAGCAGGCGCCCATTGGGCAGCTCATACCGCAGCGGATCCTTGCCGTTGACGCGCACGATCTGCACCCGGTGCAGCCCGTACTGCACGTACAGCGCGACCGACAGCCCGGTGGCGGCGGCCAGCTCCTGCATGTACGGCTTCGCGTGCCGCGAGAGGGCGCTGTCGCGGGTGAACCCGTACGAGGTCACGAGGCTGGCGACGCCCAGCCGGTACCGCTGCTGTTCCGACGCGACGAACTGCCGCCGGTCCAGCACCGTGAGGATCCGCAGCGCGGTCGCGGGGGTCAGACCCGTCGCACGGGCGATGTCGACGAGCCGCTGCGGACCGTCCGCGGCGACCAGTGCTTCGAGGACGTCGATCGCACGCTCCAGCGAGCGCATCGTGCTGGCAGGTGCCGCGGATGCATCCGCGGTCTGCCGCGCATCGTCCGTACGACGTGTCTGTGGCATCTCGACTCCTCAGCTCTTGACGGTTCGCGCTGGAATCGATGACTCCGCGCCGAGCGCCTCAAGTATGCCAATCTCCCTCTCGGCCTTGGCCTCGGCCGCGTCGAGCACCTCGTCGAGGCGGTCCGGCGTGATGACGACGACCCCGTCGGCGTCGCCGGCGACGTAGTCGCCCGGCTGGATGACCACGCCGCCGACCGCGACCGGCACGCCGATCCTGCCGGGGCCGAACTTGTAGGGACCGGCCGGCGTCAGGGCACGGGCGAACACCGGCACTCCGAGTGCGGCCAGGCCCTCGGCATCCCGCACCGCGCCGTCGATGACGAAGCCGACGGCACCGGCCACCTGAGCGCGGCGCCCGATGAGCTCGCCGATGAGGGCACGGCTCTCGTCGGCTTCGCCGTTGACCACGATCACGTCGCCGGGCTGCACGAGGGGCAGCGCCTCGTGGATCGTCTTGTTGTCGCCGGCGCGGGTCCAGACCGTCAGGGCACGACCGGCCAGACGGGCGCCCTCCCACACCGGCTTGATCGCCGAGTGCAGGATGCCGAGCCGTTCCATCACGTCACCGATCACCGCGACCGGGAGGGCACGCAGACGCTCGAGCACGGCATCCTCGTCGTCACGACGGGTGCTGGATGCCGCGGCGGCGGCGGTCGCTGTCGTCATCAGGATCCCGCCTTGATCTCGGGCAGCAGGGCCTTGTACGTCTGCTCCTGGCTGGACCAGAACTCGTTGTAGTCCGACGAGCTCAGGTATGCGGTGGGCAGGCCCAGCTTGTCCATCTGTGCGATGACGTCCTTGTCTTGGATCGCGGCGCCGAAGGCGTCTTCGAGCTTCTTCTGCACGGCCTCGGGCAGCCCCGCGGGTGCGACATAGCCGCGCGCGGTGCCCTCTTCGACGTCGTAGCCGACCTCCTTGAATGTGGGGACGTCCGGCAGCGAGGCGCTGCGCTTGGCATCCATGACGCCGAGCACCTTCACCTGGTCGTTGCCGTTGTCGACGATGTCCGAGACGTTGCCGACGTAGATCTGGACATGCCCGCCGAGGAAGGCCGACATCGCCGACGCCGCCCCCTCCGAGAACGCGACGAGGTTGAACGTGGCGCCGGTCGCCTTCTCGACCGACAGCATCGCGAACTGCTCGCCGGTCTGGATGCCGGTGGTCGTGGCCGACAGCGTGCCCGGGTGGGCCTTCGCGTAGTCGATCAGCGATTTCAGGTCCTTGAACCGGCTGTCGGCCTTGACGGCCACGACCTGCGGGTCGAACACCTGGCGCGCCAGCGGCAGGAAGCTCTCGCGCGTCCAGGTGGCGCCGCGGGACTTGTCGAGCGGGGTGACGACCACCGACGGGGCGCTGACCGCGCCGACGGTGTAGCCGTCGGGCTTGGCATTGGCCACGGCGGTGTAGCCGATCTGGCCGCCGGCGCCCGGCTTGTTCACGACCTCGACGTTGACGCCGAGCTGCTTCTCGAGGGCCGGGGCGACCACGCGCGCGGCGGTGTCGACCGAGCCGCCGGGCGCATAGGCCACGATCAGCTCGATCGACTTGCCCTTCTGCGGCCAGCTCGCGGCATCCTTCGCGCCTTTCGCTGCGGTGCTGCAGGCCGACAGGCCGACGACCAGCGCGGCTGCGGAGGCGACGACGAGGATCTTCTTCGACTTCATGTCACTTGCCTTTCGTGGGGTGTTGCAGGGTGAGGTGGAGCGGATGGGTCAGACTTCGACGTCGACGGCGAGGGCCGCCGGCTTGCGGATCTTCAGCAGGGGGCTTGCCATGATGGCGACGCCGATGAGGATGAAGACGAGGGCGAACGGACGCGTCACGAAGATCGAGAACGCGCCCTGCGAGATCTCCAGTGACTCGCGCAGAGACCGTTCCATGAGCGGCCCGAGCACGAGGGTCAGCACGAGCGGCGCCATCGGGATGTCGAGGCGGCGGAAGATCAGCCCGACCACGCCGAACGCGATCATGACGAACACGTCGAAGACGCTGTAGTTGATCGTGTACGACCCGACCACGAGGAAGATCATGATCACCGTCAGCAGGATCGGGTGCGGGATCTTCAGGATCGCGGTCCACACCCGGATCAGCGGGATGTTCAGGATGAGGCAGATCAGGTTGCCGATGAACAGGCTCGCGATGATCGCCCAGGCGATCTCGGCGTGCTCGGTGAACAGCGAGGGCCCGGGTGTCAGGCCCTGCTGCAGGAACGCGCCCATCAGCACGGCGATCGTCGGCGAGGCGGGGATGCCGAGGGTGAACAGGGGGATCAGCGCGGCGTTCGCGTGCGCGTTGTTGGCGGTCTCGGGACCGGCGACCCCCTCGATGGCGCCCGTGCCGAGCTCTCTGCGGTGCTTTGCGAACTTCTTCTCGGCACCGTAGGAGAGCAGGGACGTCACTGTCCCGGTCATTCCGGGGATGAGGCCCATGAGAAAGCCGATCGCGGTGCCGCGGCCGATCGACGGCGTCGCCCGCCGCATGTCGGTGCGGCCGGGCAGCATGCCTCGCAGGCCCCCGGTCAGCGCACGCGTCGACCCCTCGGCCGTGGCGCTGACGAGGATCTCGCTGAGACCGAAGATGCCGACGATCACGGCGACGAAGCTCACCCCGTCGAGCAGGTTCTCGCTGCCGAACGTGAATCGCGGCATGCCGACCACGGGATCGATCCCGACCAGCGAGATGAGCAGGCCGAGGATGCCGGAGATCAGGGCCTTGATCATGGACTTGCCGGCGAGCGCCACGAGGAGCGAGATGCCGACGACCATCAGACCGAAGAACTCGGGCGGCCCGACCTTCAGACCGAGCGAGCCGAGCGGCTTGGCCGCGACGACGAGCCCGATCGTGGCGATCGTGCCGCCGATGAACGAGCCGATGGCGGCGATGCCCAGGGCGACGCCTGCCCGGCCCTTCTTGGTCATCTGGTAGCCGTCGATGGCTGTGATGGCAGAGGATGCCTCGCCCGGCGTGTTCAGCAGGACGCTCGTGATCGTGCCGCCGTACTGGCTGCCGTAGAAGATCCCGGCGAGCATGATGATGGCGCTCGTGGGGTTCATCGACAGGGTGAGCGGGATCAGGATGGCCGTGCCCGCGACCGGACCGACGCCCGGCAGCACGCCGACGAGCGTGCCGAGCACGCAGCCGATCAGCGCGAACATCAGGTTCTCGAAGGTCAGCGCGCTCGCGAAGCCGTTCAGCAGTTCGCCCAGGATGTCCATCGCTCACAGCCCGATCAGGTTGAGGAACTCGACGTTCGAGTACGGCAGGGCGACCATGAGCAGGTCGTTGAAGACGTGGAACACGCCGATGCTCCCCGCGAGGGCGATGATCAGCACCGTGTACCAGCGCCGGTGGGCGCGGAACCAGAGGTGGTACACGATGAACAGGAACATCGGCAGTTGGAAGCCCAGCGGGATCATCAGCACGGCCAGCACCAGCAGGCTGACGATGACGTCGACGATGTGCTTGCGCTCGATCGCCGCGGTGTCGGCGCCCGCATGCGCGGGCTCGGCGGGCGCGGGCTCGGTGTGCGCGGGCTCGGTGTGCGCGGGAGAACCGCGACGGATGCGCCGGGACTGGAAGAACCAGGCGACGGTCAGGACGCCGAGGCCGATGCCGAGGAAGAACGGGAAGAAGCCGGCGCCCGGACCGAGCGTCACCATGAGCCCGAGCGACAGCGAGTTCACGACGATGGCGATCGACAGCGCGAACAGGAGGATCTGCGCGCCGAGTTCGAGCCGCGGGGCCGGCGGCGGGTCTGCGGTCTGGGTGTCGGCCTCGACGACCGGGGTCCGGTCGTCGGAAGCAGCGGAGGTCACGATGGATCACGCCTTTCGCCGTTGAAGGGGTTCGTGTGTCGGGTACGAGAACGGGACGGGTCACATTTCATTGTGTGAAATGTTCTTTCATTTCTGCGCGATCATGTAAGCGCACTCCATCGGCCGTGTCAACCTCGGATCTCTCGCCCGTCCGAATCGCCCCGGAACCGCGCCGCGGTGTCATGCTCGACGTATGTGGATCGGGTGGATCGAGTTCGACCTGCTGCTCGGCGATGTGCACTCCCTGAAAGAGAAGCGCAGCATCCTTCGCCCCCTCGTGGCCGACCTCAGTCGGCGGACCGAGGCCGCCGCGGCCGAGGTCGGCGAACAGGACCTGTACCGTCGCGCCTCCGTGGGCGTATCGGTCGTCGGATCGCATGCCGGGCACGTGCGCGACGTGCTCGACCGTGCCGAGCGCACGGTGGCCGAAGAGCATCCCGAACTGACTCTGCTGTCGGCGCGGCGGGGCCTGCATTCCAGCGGCGACTGAACCGGCGTAGCCTGCGAGCATGCGCTCGCTGCGCACCCTGCGGGGCGATCGATGGCCGCGCGACATGGGCATCACGGTCGAAGACCACCCCAGCGCGCTGCTTGAGCTGCTCTGGGTGCGCGACGCGTGGAGCCTGACCGTGACGGGCGACTTTCCGCCGCCGCTGGCCGAGCATCCCGAGCCGATGGATGTGGCCGCCCGCGCCACACAGGATGTCGCCGCGTGGCAGGCGGCGTGGCCGGAGCTGTGGCGGGGGGCGCTGGCCCACACGGCCGAAGAGGTGGATCACTCCCGCTTCAAGACCGTCATGACGCTGGCGCCCGGATCGCCCGAGCGCCGGCAGCTGCTGCAGCGCTTGTACGGGCCGAGCTGGCACGACCGCTTCGGCGACGAGGGCCTCGGCGACGGATACCGCGTGTGGAGCAACCGCCACGTGCAGCGGCAGATCGCACGCATGCACGAGCGCCCCCGCGACGAGCAGCCCGAGCGGGCGAGCCTCGACGCGCTCGTGCCGGCGTGGCGCCGCGGTCTGACCCGCGTGGTGCTCGTGCCGTGCGAGGGCGACTTCACCCGCACGATCGGGCCGCACGCGTTGCTCATGACCGAGGCCGCGCGCGACGATCCGCAGCGCTACGGCCGGGCGCTGTCGACCTTCGCGGTCGCGTGAGGGATGGATGCCGGAGTCAGAGGCCGGTCGCGCCGCGCACGCGGTGACCGACCGCGATGCTCTCGCCCGAGATCGTGCCCGTGCGCGGCGACAGCAGCAGGGCGATGAGGTCGGCGACCTGCGCCGGGGTGCACTGGCCCGAGCGGCCCACCGGGATCTCGACCTCGGGCTCGTCGACGACGATGCCCGGGCTGACGGCGTTGACGGTCACGCCGGAGCCGGCTGCGGCATCCGCGAGGTTCTTCGCCACGATCACGAGCGCCGCGTTGCGCACCGACCCCGTGATGTTGCCGGTCTGGAACGCGTTCTGCCCGCTGACGCCGACGATCCGCCCGTACCCCGCGTCGGTCATGGCCGGCAGCACCGCATTCGCGACCCGCAGGAACGACATCGCCTTCGCGTCGAACGCCGCCAGCGCCTGCGCCGGATCGGAGTTGCGTTCCGGATCCAGGGTGCGCGCGCTCGGCGCGGCCGCGACCACGAGCCCGTCGATGCGGCCGTGCTCGGCGAGCAGCTGCGCGATGCCGACCCGCACGGACGCGTCGTCGGTGGCATCCATCACCAGGCCTTCGTGACGGGATGCCGCGACCGCCGTCGCGCCTTCGGCCCGCAGCCGTTCCACGACGGCTGAGCCGAGCAGTCCGGTGCCGCCGACGACGAGGATGACGCGATCATGCAGTTCGAGGTCCATGCGCCCGACGATAGTCGCCCGGCGGCGCGGAGCGGCCCGCGTACGATCGAGACGTCCCGTCTGCACATCGGAAGGCCGCACCGTGCCCGTCACTCCCGACGCCCTCGCCCACGCCGACGACCTCGCCGACTTCGTCGCGGCGTCGCCGTCGAGCTTCCACGCCGCGGCCGAGGTCGCGCGTCGACTGGCCGCGGCCGGATTCACCCGCCTGGACGAAGCCGACGCGTGGCCGGCACAGCCGGGCGGACGGTTCTTCGTCGTGCGCGACGGCGCCGTGATCGCGTGGGTCGTGCCGGCGGCGGCCACGGCCGCGACGGGCGTGCACATCTTCGGCGCACACACCGACTCTCCGGCGTTCAAGCTCAAGCCGCAGCCGACGACCGGATCGGGCGGCTGGCTGCAGGCCGGCGTCGAGATCTACGGCGGACCGCTGCTGAACTCCTGGCTCGACCGCGAGCTCACGCTGGCCGGTCGCCTCGTCCTCGACGACGGCGCGCAGGTCCTGGCATCCACCGGACCGCTGCTGCGGCTGCCGCAGCTGGCGATCCATCTCGACCGCGCCGTGAACGACGGCCTGGCCCTGAACAAGCAGTCGCAGACCCAGCCGGTGTGGGGGCTCGGCGAGGCCGAGTCGGCCGACATCCTGGGCGAGCTGGCGGCAAGCGCAGGCGTGGATGCCGCGCGCATCCGCGGCTACGACATCGTCACCGCCGACACCGCGCGCGGGCAGGTGTTCGGCAAGGATGCCGCGTTCTTCGCCGCCGGCCGGCTCGACGACCTCGCCTCGGTGCACGCGGGCGTGGCGGCTCTGACCCGCATCGACGAGCCCGGCGCGCACATCGCGATGCTCGCCGCGTTCGACCACGAAGAGGTCGGGTCGGCGACCCGGTCGGGCGCGGCGGGGCCCTTCCTGGCCGACGTGCTCGAGCGGGTCCGGATCGCGCTGGGCGCCGACCGCGAGCAGCAGCTGCGGTCGCTTGCCGCGTCGTGGTGCGCGTCGAGCGACGTCGGACACTCGGTGCACCCGAACTACGCCGACAAGCACGACCCGGTGGTCCAGCCGGTGCTCGGATCGGGCCCGATCCTGAAGATCAACGCGAACCAGCGGTACGCGACGGATGCCACGGGGGCGGCCGCCTGGCACGCCTGGTGCGACGCGGCCGGCGTGTCGAGCCAGGAGTTCGTCTCGAACAACACCGTGCCGTGCGGATCGACGATCGGCCCGATCACCGCGACGCGCCTGGGCATCCGGACGGTGGACGTCGGCATCCCGATCCTGTCGATGCACTCGGCGCGCGAGCTCGCCGGCGTCTCGGACCTGCACGACCTGACCCGGGTCGCCACCGCGTTCTTCGCCGCATAGCCCGGCCGGCCCCGGCGCGGCCGGGGGCGCGGCGCGCCGACTCTCGGGCCGCACGGAGCGGGGGTGCGTACCATGGCCAGACGGGCAACGGAGGGAAGCATGGTCGAGGTACGAGTCGCGGGCGTCGCGCTCGACGCCGGCGGGCAGCACGTCATCCTGCTGCAGCCGGTCGAGGCGACCCCCGGCGAGAGCAAGCTGCTGCCGATCTGGATCGGCCCCATGGAGGCCACCTCGATCATGGTCGCGATCGAGGGCACCGACACCCCGCGTCCTCTGACGCACGACCTGGTGCGCTCGATGCTCGAGACGCTCGGCGTGCAGGTCGAGCGGGTCGAGGTCACGCGCATCGAGGACAGCACCTTCTACGCCGAGATCACGCTGAACTCGGCCACCGGCATCCAACGCGTCGACGCGCGCCCCTCGGACGCCATCGCGATCGCCTCGCGCACCGGCGCCCCGATGTTCGTGGCCGACGAGGTGCTCGCCGAAGCGGGCGTCGAAGATGTGATCAGCGAGGCCGAGGCCGAAGCCGACGTGCAGGAGTTCTCCAAGTTCATCGACGAGGTCGACCCCGACGACTTCCGCGAGTAGCGTCGGAACCGCGGCGTACAGTCCCGGGATGTATCGAATCTGGGTTTGCGGGCCTCTGTACGAATGCGCGGCTCCGCTATGGGAGTGGATGCCGCAGCCTGACTGAAATTGGGGATCAACCATGGCTGTCATCACCGACGATGCCCTCGCGCGCCTGCGCGACCTACTGGGCGAACGACTCATCCTGCCGACCGACCCGGAATACGAAGCGGCGCGACTGCCGTGGAACCGGGCCGTCGACCAGCGCCCGGTCGCCGTCGCCCTGCCGCACACCGATGACGAGGTCGCCGCGATCGTGCGGGTCGCCGCGGCATCCGGCCTGCGCGTCGCCCCGCAGTCCACCGGCCACGGTGCCGGGGCCCGCGTCGACCGCGACCTGTCGCGCACGATCCTGGTGTCGCTCGAGCGCATGCGCGGGGCGAGCGTCGATCCGGTCGCGCGCACGGCCCGGGTGCGCGGCGGCAGCATCTGGAACGACGTCGTCGAGGCGGCCGCCGAGCACGGGCTCGCCGCGCTGCACGGCAGCTCGGGCGATGTGTCGGTCGCCGGCTACATCCTCGGCGGCGGCGTCTCGTTCTACGGCCGCCGGCACGGCCTGGCAGTGAACGCCGTCCGATCGGTGCGCGTGGTGACCGCGCAGGGCACGATCGTCTCGGCCGGCGCCACCCAGAACACCGACCTGTTCTGGGCGGTGCGCGGCGCCTCGGGCGGGGTCGGCATCGTCGTCGAGCTCGAGATCGACCTGCTGCCCTACCCCGACGTGTTCGCCGGCATGCTGCTCTGGGACGCCGCCCGCGCCGCCGAGATCGCCCACGCGTGGCGGCAGTGGACGGCGGACGCCCCCGAGTCGGCGACGACGGCCCTGCGGATCATGCACTTTCCGCCGATCCCCGAGCTGCCGCCGTTCCTGTCCGGCCGTTCGGTCGTGGTCATCGACGGCGCGGTGCTCGAGACGGACGCCGAGGCCGCAGCGCTGCTGGCCCCGCTGCGCGCGCTGCAGCCCGAGGTCGACACGTTCGGCCGGCTGCCGGCCGCGCGCCTGGTCGAGATGCACATGGATCCGCCCGTCCCCTCGCCCGCCGTGTCGGGTCACGCCATGCTCGGCGGGATGGATGCCGCGACCGTCGACGCGTTCGTCGCGGCGGCGTTCGAGGCCCGCCCGATGATCAGCGAGGTGCGGCACGTCGGCGGCGCGTTCGCCCGGCCCGCCGCGCAGGGGGGTGCCCTCACATCGCTCGACGGCGGGTATCTGCTGTCGACGATCGGTCTCGTGCACGATCCGGCCGCGATGGATGCCGCATCTCGCGCGACCCGCGCTGTGATCGAGGCGCTCGCGCCCTGGCACTGCGACGGCATGGCGCTGACGTTCACCGAGGACGGCCGCGACCTCGCCCCGGCGTTCGGGCCGAACGCGGCGCGGCTGTCGGCGCTCAAGCGCGAGCTCGACCCCGACGCCGTGCTCGCCCCCGCCCACTGCGTGGCCTGAGCCGCCGCGGCGCATCCGACGCTCACACCGAGGTTCGCCCAGGCCCGGGCGCCGGCGCGGGCGGGGCGGGTGACATCCGCTGCGCCGGCGCAGCGGGGGCGGGCGCCGGCCGCTGAGCGCTGTACTCCGCCGCGGTGACCGAGCGCGCCGCCTGCAGCTCGCCGAGCGTCGCGCGCAGGGGCGCCGTGCGCGGATCGGTCGAGGCATCCAGCATCCGCGCCGTCGCGACGTAGGCCGGCAGGTGATGCGGTGCCAGGTGCAGGTCCTGCACGCCCGGCGGCGGGTCGCCCACCCGCTCGACGACCATGCTGCCGGGCGACCCCACCTGGGCAGCCGACCCGCCGGCGGCCAGAGACTGCACCACGTCGTCGGTGTGCCGCAGCTGGACGCTGAGGGTTGTCGGCCCGACGTCGGCCTCGGTGGGCGAGCCCGCCGTGGCCAGCAGAACCGGGTCGTAGCCGCCCTCCATCGCGAGCCGGTCCGCGATCATGCCACCCTGCGAGTGGCCGAACAGGTAGACCTCGGCGCCCGCCGGCGCCCCCACGTCGTCGAGTGCCGCGCGCACGGCCTCGTACGATGCGGAGTCCCGGCCGAAGTAGAGCTGCAGGTTGGACGCCATGTCCCACGGCTCCACCCCCTCGCCGTCGAGCGAGCCGGCGCGGGTGCCGGCGATGTAGACGGCGTACCGCGTCGAGCCGTCCGGCATCGCGTACGTCTCGATCCGCACGCGCGCGTCGCCGACGTCGGGGATGCGCGCGAACGCCGACGCCAGGTCGGCAGGCGGCGAGGTCGGCATGGGCGCCCGCGTCGGACGCACGATCACCGGCGGGCGCGGTCCGTCGAGCCGTTCGCACTGCTCGATCGTCCCCCCGCCGACGCGGCGCGCGAGCTGCTGCATCTCGTGCGCGGCATGCGCCAGGGCCGACAGCGCCGCAGCCGTGAGGATGATGCCCGGCACCAGGGCGAACGCGGCCAGAAGACCGCCGGGCACCAGGACGTCCGCGCTCATGCCGTCGACGAGCTCGGACGCCACCCGCGTCCGCTCCCGGTCTTCGAGCCGGTCGGCCGCGCGCGCCGCTTCGGGATCGGCGCTCTCGATCCGCGCGATGGCGGCGGCGAGGTCGGCCGCCCGGTCCGCTTCGTGCGCAGCGGCCAGGCGGGCCCTCAGCTCGACGAGCTCGTACTCGTCGGCGAGCTGCCGCAGCCGCCGCTCCAGGATGGCCGCGCCGTCGGCTCGCGCGGCCATCAGCCTCGCCGCCTGCTGCAGCGCGGACGACGTCGTCCCGGCGACGGCCACGCCCTGCTGCTGCAGCCACCACCCCAGGTCGCCGAGGTCGACCGAGATCTCGTCGAGTTTGGCGCCCACCAGTGCGAATCGGTCCGCCGCGGCGCGCAGGCTCTCGGTGTCGACAGCGACGATCCCGCCGCTGCGGATGTCGATCCCGTCGGTCACCTCTCTCCTCCCCGTGCGCCCCTGCATGCGCACTCGTCGGTCACGGCGGGGCCGCCAGCACGGCGCGCATCGTCGCGAGCTCCTGCTCCTGGTCGCCCAGGCGTGCGGCGACCTGCTGCAGACCCGCCTGCCAGTCGCGCACCTGCGTCCGATAGCCCGCGACCGCGTGGGCCCGCCAGGCGGTGTCGTCCTCGATCGACCCGGCGAGCACCATGAGAGTGTCGAGGCGCTGCCGGGCATCCCGCAGGCGCGAGATCGCGGCATCCAGCACCTGCACGGCGGCGTCGATCACAACGGTCATGCCCCCACACTGTCCGATCACGCACGCCCGCCGGGTGCCGATAGTCCGGTCCGTGGACAGATCGGCATTACGCCTCGCCTGTGCAGGAGCCGTCGAAGGTCGCACAATGGAATCCATGACCGACACCCCGCCGACGTTCCGCGTGGTGTTCGTCTGCACGGGCAACATCTGCCGCTCGCCGATGGCCGAGGTCGTCTTCCGCTGGTTCGCCGACTCGGTGGGCCTGGGCGATCGTGTGGTCTCGACCAGCGCGGGCACGGGTGACTGGCACGTCGGCGAGCGCGCCGACCGGCGCACGATCACGTCGCTGGCCCACCACGGCTTCGACGGCGGCGAGCACCGCGCCCGCCAGTTCGGCTACCGCGACTTCGACGACAACGACCTCGTCGTCGCCCTCGACACCGGCCACGAGCGGGTGCTGCGGGAGTGGGCGCGCGGTGAGGACGACGAGGCGAAGATCGCCTTGCTGCTCTCGTTCGACCCGCGGGCGAACGGGGCGCGCGACGTGCCCGATCCGTACTACGCGGGCCCCGACAAGTTCGACGAGGTGCTCGGTATGATCGAGAGCGCATGCCGGGCGCTCTTCCGGCAGCTCGAACCCGCGATCCGCGCCGCCGGCTGATCCGCTGCGAGCCGGGTCGGCGACGAAACGGGAGACCCGTGACCGCTCTTTCCCCGCAGCCGATCAGCCCTCTCGACGGACGCTACCGCGACGCCGTCGCCCCCCTGGGCGAGTTCCTCTCCGAGGCGGGGCTGAACCGTGCCCGCGTCGAGGTCGAGGTCGAATGGCTGATCGCCCTGACCGACCGGTCGCTGTTCGGCACGACGCCGCTGACCGAGGCCGAGAAGGACGACCTGCGGGGCCTTTACCGCGACTTCGGGCAGGACGAGATCGACTGGCTCGCCACGAAAGAGGCCGTGACCCGCCACGACGTGAAGGCCGTCGAGTACCTGGTGCGCGACCGGCTCGCGGCCCTGGGCCTGGACCGTATCGCCGAGCTCACGCACTTCGCCTGCACGAGCGAGGATGTCAACTCGACCTCGTACGCACTGACCGTGCAGCGCGCCGTGCTGGGGGTGTGGCTGCCCAGGCTGCACGAGGTGATCACGAAGCTGCGGGCCCTGGCCGAGCAGCACGCCGACGCAGCGATGCTCGCGCGCACCCACGGACAGCCCGCGACGCCGACGACGATGGGCAAGGAGCTGGCCGTGTTCGCCTGGCGCCTCGAGCGCGTCGCCGAGCAGATCGCAGACGGCGAGTTCCTCGCCAAGTTCTCGGGGGCGACGGGTACATGGTCGGCGCACCTGGCCGCCGAGCCCGACGTCGACTGGCAGGCGCTGTCGCGCGGGTTCGTCGAGGGCCTGGGCATCGGCTTCAATCCGCTGACCACCCAGATCGAGTCCCACGACTGGCAGGTCGAGCTCTACGATCGCGCGCGTCATGCCGGCGGCATCCTGCACAATCTGGCGACGGATGCCTGGACCTACATCTCGCTCGGCTACTTCGCGCAGATCCCCGTCGCCGGCGCCACCGGGTCGTCGACGATGCCGCACAAGATCAACCCGATCCGGTTCGAGAACGCCGAGGCCAACCTCGAGATCGCCGGCGGCCTGTTCGCGACCCTGTCGCAGACGCTGGTGACCTCGCGTCTGCAGCGAGACCTCACCGACTCGACCACGCAGCGCAACATCGGCGTCGCGTTCGGGCACTCGCTGCTCGCGCTCGACAATCTGCTGAAGGGCCTGGACTCGATCTCGCTGTCGCGCGACGTGCTGCTGGCCGACCTCGACGCGAACTGGGAGGTGCTGGCCGAAGCGATCCAGACCGTCGTGCGCGCCGAGATCGCCGCCGGTCGGTCGTCGATCTCGGACCCGTACGCCATGCTGAAGGACCTCACCCGCGGTCACCGGGTCGGGCCGGTGGAGCTGGCCGAGTTCGTGCAGGGCTTGGACATCTCGGATGCCGCGAAGCACCGCCTGCTGCTGCTCACGCCGGCTTCGTACACGGGGGTGGCCGAGCGCCTGGCCCGGAGGTAGCGGCTACCGGGGTCGAACGGTGAGCGCCTGATCGACGGTGCCGATCGGGCCCTGCTCGTCGTGCAGCACGGTGTGGGTCAGTCCCATGCCGGTCGGGCCGAAGCTGACCGTGGTGTCGGCGCCGATCCAGGTGTCGTCGGCCGACGCGAACGCCGGCTCGCGGAACAGGTGCACGGTCAGGTCGATGTTCGGGAACGCCGCCCGCTCGGGCAGCACGCGCACGGTGACCCCGTTCAGGATGTCGACCGACCCCAGCGTGCGGGCGGTGGCCGAGGCATCCTCCCCGTCCACGAGCGGCAGACGCGGCCGCAGCCAGGACCACGCGCGGCCGGGATGCTGCTGCCGGCGACGGGTCTCGACCGTCGTGACGAACCGGCCCGGCCACACCTCGGACGCGCTCCACTCCGGCAGCGACTCCCGCGGCGGCATCGGCGGCAGGTCGGAGCCGGCGAGCGCCGCAGTGTCGCCGCGCTGCATCCACCACGCCCGCGCGATCACGGCAGGCCGGTCGTCGTGGCAGAGCACGGCCTCGACCAGCTCGACCGTGCGGCCGGGCCGCAGCACGCGCACCTCGGTGTCCATGACGTCGATCGGGATCACGCCGAGGATGTCGTACGACACCCGCGCCAGCTGCATGCCGTCGTCACGGCGGGCGCGGTGCTCGTGCTCGATGACGTGCGCGATCAGGCCGAGCGCGGGGGCGATGTGCTGCTCGGCGGGGTTCCACGCGCCTTCGACGCCGGACGTCGCTCGGAATCGGGTGGGACTCAGACGCTCGAAGTACGCAGGCACCTTGGCATGGTATGCCCGCACGGGCGCCTCACAGACTTCGGAGAATCGCCGCGACGTCGGAGCCGGACGGCGATTCGCCTCCGAAGTTCGCGCGATCATCCGAAGCCTGTGAGGCACGATCCCTCATGCAGGGCCGGCATCCTTGCCGAGCGGGCGGTCGTCGCCGACCGGACCGGCGTCAGCCGCGGACCGCGCGAGCGCGCGGCAGCCGCACGGTGGCCGTGTTCAGGTCCTGCTCCTTGATCAGCGAGATGCCGCGCGTCTCGGGCAGTGTCCACACCGTGACGACGCCGACCGCGCCGACCACGAGCAGGAACCAGCCGGGCACCAGGCCGTTGCCGGTGATGTCGATGAGCCAGGTCAGCAGGTACGGGGCCGTGCCGGCGAACAGGGCGGCGGTGACCGCGTAGGCGATCGACAGCCCGGTCTGCCGGGTGCGGGTCGGGAACAGCTCGACCACCGTGACGGCGTGGGTGCCGAGCACGATCGCGAGCAGGAACGCGAGGCCGAACGTCGAGACGAACACGGCCCAGTCCGATCCGACCTGCATGAGCAGGAACAGCGGCACCGACAGCACGGTCTGCGCGATCGCGGCGAACATCAGCACCGGCTTGCGGCCGAAGCGGTCCGAGGCGATGCCGGCCAGCGGCACGACGATCAGGCCGAGCGCCGAGGCCAGCGTCGACAGCAGAGCCGCGCGGCCGGCGTCGAAGCCGATCGTCTCCTCCTGGTAGGTGAGCAGGTAGACGAGCACGACGTAGAACGTGACGTTCATGAAGATCTCGATGCCGCAGGTCTGCAGGAACTCGCGGCGGTTGCGCTGGAAGACCTCCTTGACCGGCGCGTGCGAGACGGCCTGCAGCTCCTTGAGCTGCTCGAAGTCGGGGGTGTCCTCGATCTTCAGGCGGATGTACAGGCCGATGACGCCGAGCACCGCGGTGAACAGGAACGGGATGCGCCACGCCCATGCGGTGATGGTGTCGCCCGGGAAAGCGACGTTCAGCAGGTACACCGCGAACGACGCGAGCAGGAAGCCGAGCAGGCTGCCGAACTCGAGCCAGCTGCAGCCGAAGCCGCGGCGCCTGCGCGGCGAGAACTCGCCGAGGAACGCGGCCGCGCTGCCGAACTCGCCGCCCGCCGCCAGGCCCTGCACGATGCGGGTGACGATGAGCAGGATCGGTGCGAGCAGCCCGATCGCGTCATAGCCGGGCAGCAGCCCGAGCACGAGCGTGGCCGCGGCCATCGCGATGATGACGATCGACAGGGTCGTCTTGCGACCGAGCCGGTCGCCCAGTCGCCCGAAGATCACCGCGCCGATGGGCCGCACGAAGAACGACACGGCGAACACGGCGAAGGTGGCCAGCAGGCCCGCGGTGTGGTTCGACTCCGGGAAGAACACGACCGCGATCGTGCCGGCCATGTAGGCGTAGACGGCCCAGTCGAACCAGTGCACGAGCACGCCGATGGACCCGGCGACGACGCTCTTGCGCAGGCTCTTCGGCGAGATCTGGTCGCTGGGTTCGAACGCCGGGTCGGTGAATGCCGGGTCGGTGGGGTCGGGTGCGGATGCTGCAGTCGACATTGACGGGATCCCCTCGTTGATGGATCGATTCGAGACGATCCTGCGGGACGACGAGGGCATCTGTAAAACAGATAAAACCGGGAACGGCCTTCGAGTCAGCCTATACCTCCTCGTCAACGCGGGTTGCGGCATCCGTCCCGAGCGTCTGCCGGCACTGGTCGATGAACGCCGTCGCGCGGCGGGTGAGGTTGCTGCCGGCCAGGTGCACGGCGACGACCGGCAGTCCGTGCCACTCGCCCTGCAGCGGCCGGGTCACCACCGGCAGGTTCTCGTAGCTGACCTCGATGTCGGTGTGCTGCGTGAGGATCGAGTAGCCCAGGCCCCGGGCCACGAGCGCCCGCACGAGTTCGAACTCGGTGGTGCGGAACCGGATGGTCGGCGTCAGCCCGTGCAGCGTGAACAGCGACCGGAAGTACTCGCCGCCCGGAGGGAGGTCGAACAGGATGAGCGGCTCGTCGGCGAGGCGTGTGATCGGGATGCTGTCGAGCCCCGCGAGCGGGTGGCCTTCGGGCAGCAGCACGTGCGGGGGGATGGCCTGCAGCTCGACCTTCTGCACGTCGCCGGTCAGCAGGTCGGCTGCGAACTCGTAGTCGTAGAGCAGCGCGACGTCGCACGTGCCGTCGAGCAGCTTCGAGCGCAGCTGGGCGTGCGAGCCCACGACGAAGTTCAGGTCCACGGCGGGGTTCGCGGTCAGGTAGGCGTCCAGCACCGCCGGCAGCAGGTGGGGCGCCAGCGTCGAGTAGCAGCCGACGGTGAGCCTGCCCGACAGCGACTCGTTGTGCTCTTCGGCGCTGCGCTCGAGGTCGTCGGCCTGCTCGAGCAGCTGCCGCGCCCCGCGCAGGATCGACTGCCCGACGGTCGTGAGCGTCAGGCCCCGCGCGTGGCGCACGAACAGCTGCACGCCGAGGTTCTCTTCGAGCTCGGCCAGCGCCGTCGACACCGCCGACTGCGACAGGAAGACGCGCGCGGCCGCCGCGGTGACGCTGCCGGTCTCGGCGGCGGCGACGAAGTACTCCAGCTGACGGAGGGTGATGCGCGCCATGCGCCCCACTTTAGACGCGTCGTGGTGGTCTTCCGCGGGCGGGGATGCCACGTCCCGGGCTGTCACAGCGCGTGTACGAGGGTCGAGGCCGCCATCGTCAGGATCATGCCCGCAGAGGCGGCGAGGTGGACGCGGTGCCGCGGCATCCCGGCACCGCCGCGGCGCGCCATCTCGGCGCCGTCGCAGGTCCACCGCATCGCGATCCAGGCTGCGACGGTGAGCACGACGACGACCGCGCCGGCGCCGGTCACGCCGGCGCCCGAGTGGGCGTGCGTCACGTGCGCCGTGGCGGGCCCGCCGGCGTGGCCGCACAGCATCGCGGCGACCGAGAGCCCCATCATGGCGAGCGCGTCGAGCACGGCCGGCAGCGCCGCCGGATCACGACGGGCCCGCGGCGCCTGCGCGAGCGCCAGGCCGAACAGCACCAGCGCCGCGGCGGCGTGCGCCGCCGCGGCGCCGCCGACGAGGCACGGGATCATGGCAGCGGCCATCAGGCCGTGCCGCAGCAGCGCACCCACCCGGGCGCCCCCTCGGCGGCCGATCGCATCGCCGGTCAGCGTGACCATGCTCAGCCGAACTGGATCCAGGTCGTCTTCAGCGCCGAGTAGGCGTCGAACGCGTGCAGCGACAGGTCGCGGCCGAAGCCCGACTGCTTGAACCCGCCGAACGGGGTGGTCAGCCCGAGCGCGTCGACGGTGTTCACCGACACCGTGCCGGCGACCAGGCGCTGCGAGACGCGGTGCGCACGCGCCAGCGACGAGGTCCAGACCGACGCGGCCAGGCCGTACGTCGTGGCGTTCGCCTTGGCGACGGCCTCATCCTCGGTGTCGAACGCCTCGACCGTCAGCAGCGGCCCGAACACCTCGGTGCTGTGCAGCGGGTGCGCCTCGGGCAGGCCGGTCACGACGGTGGGCACGATGAACGCGTCCGACCCGTCGATCGCGGGCCGCTCGGCGCCGACCACGACCGAACCGGCCTCGCGGGCGCTCGTGATCGCCGCCCACACCTCGTCGGCGTGCGCGGTCGAGACGAGCGATCCGGTGCCGCTGGCCTCGTCCAGCGGATCGCCGGGCGCGTAGGCACGGCTGGCCTCGGCCACGAGCGCGACGAACTCGTCGTGGATGCTGCGCTCCACGAGCAGGCGGCAGTTGGCCGAGCACACCTCGCCCTGGTTGTAGAACGCGCCGCGGGCGGCGGTCTCGGCGGCACCCGGCAGGTCGTCGCAGTCGGCGAACACGATGTTCGCGCTCTTGCCGCCGGCTTCGAGGCTCAGCCGCTTCATGTTCGAGCGGCCCGAGTACTCCAGCAGGGTCTTGGCGACCGCCGTCGAACCGGTGAAGGTCAGCGCGTCGATGTCGCGGTGCATGCCGATCGCCTCGCCGACGCGTCCCCCGGGGCCGGGCACGACGTTGAGCACGCCGGCGGGGATGCCCGCCTCGAGCGCCAGATCCGCCAGGCGCAGTGCCGACAGCGGCGAGACCGACGCCGGCTTGTGCACGATGCTGTTGCCCAGGGCCAGGGCCGGTGCGAGCTTCCATGCGGCGATCTCGAGCGGATAGTTCCACGGCGTGATCGCCGCGACCACGCCCAGCGGCTCGCGGGTGACCAGCGCGGTGGACCCGCGCGGGGTCGCCGGGATCTCGTCGAGCAGCTTGTCGACCGCCTCGGCGTACCAGCGGAACGTCGCGATCGCGCCGGGCACGTCGACCTCGCGCGCCTCGCGCACGGGCTTGCCCATGTCGAGGCTGTCCAGCAGCGCGAGCTCGTCGGCGTGCTGCTCCATCAGGTCGGCCAGGCGCAGCATCCCGACCTTGCGCTCCTCGGCCGACAGCCGGCTCCAGCGGCCGTCCTCGAACGCGGTACGGGCGGCGGCGACGGCCCGGTCGATGTCGCCCGCGTCGAGCGCTGCGACCTCGGCGTGCACCGCGCCGGTGGCCGGGTTCACGTCGGCGCTGGTCGCACCCGAGGCGGCGTGCACGCGCTGCCCGTCCACGACCGCGCGGCCGTCGATCGTCAGTCCCGCGGCACGCGCGTGCCACGAGTCGGTCAGGATGTCGGTGGTCATGCCTCAGTGCCCTTCCTGTCCGTCGTGGCCGTGTCCGTCGTGGCCGTGCTCGCCGTGGCCCGCGTGCTCGGCGTGGCCGCCGCAGCGGCATTCGCCGCCCGCGCAGCCGCAGCCCGCACCGCTCACGCAGTGCGCGGCGGGCCTGGGCAGGTCCAGCGCCGGGTTCTGGTCGAAGAACCCGTACGGCTTGAGCGTGAAGCCCATCCGGTCGACCGGCATGATCGGCCAGTCCTCGGGGCGCGGAAAGTGCGTCATGCCGAACGCGTGCCACACCACGATGTCCTCGTCCTCGATCGAGCGGTCCTTCGCGACCCACTCGGCGATGCCGTGGTTGCCCGGGTTCTGGTTGACGTACTCGCCGGACGGGAAGCGCTCGGTCTCGTCGTACTGCGTCACCCACAGGTTCTTCGTGGCGAACGCGGCGCGTCGCGAGATGGATGCCGCGGGGTCGGCCATCAGGGTCGGCTGGCCGCTCGGGCGCAGCTCGTACGCGACCTGCGCGCCATGGCGGTTCATGCGCTCCGGGTTGAGGATGTGCCAGGCGCGGCCGACGGTGTTGTCGGCCAGACGCACGCCCTCGGTCTCGGTGTGCAGGCGCGTGACCGACTTGGTGAAGCCGTTGCCCCACGGGTTGTCGGGACCCATCGGCACGCGCTGCACCTCGATCTCTTCGATCGCGTTGCGGTCGCCGTCCACCTGCATGTCCAGCCGGGCGCAGAACATGTGCTGGTGGAACGGCATGCCCAGTCCCTCGTCGCCCAGCGGCGTCGACCAGCGCTCGCGCTGCGCCCGGTCGCTGTACGCGGCGGTGTAGACGACGCCGGTCGCCTTGCACTCCAGCTCGATCGTGCCGTCGAGGTACAGATACCAGTAGAACCCGTAGTCGTAGTTGCCGACCGTGATGAAGAACGAGATCACCAGGCGCCGGTTGCGGCGCACGTCGGCCGACAGCGTGAACTCGTCGGTGTGCTTGTAGAGGATGCCGGCATCCTCTTCGTGCATGCAGATGGCGTTGTGGATCGTCTTCGGGTGCCCGTGGTCGTCGGCCAGCACCGCGTCGAAGTACGTGATGTCGCCCAGGCAGTCGCAGCCGAGCTCGAGCGAGTTGGCGTTCTTGCCCATCGAATACTCGCCGGCGTCGAAGTAGTTCTGCCAGAACCGCACCGGACTCGGGTCGCCGTAGGGCACGACCATCTCGGGCACCGACGCGCGGTAGACGATGGGGCGGCGCTTGCCCATGTCGTCGAAGCTCAGCTGGTGCAGCACGAGGCCCTCCACCGGGTCGAAGCCCAGGCGCACCTGCCATTTCTCCCACGTGACCACGTCGCCGTCGACGGCGAAGCTCGGCCCCTCGGGCTGGGTGATCTCGATCGGCTTCTGCGTCGTGCGCGGCTGCGGCATCCACTCGTCGAGGTGGAAGTCGAACCGCTCCTGCGGGATCGGGACCACCTCGGTGTCGATCAGCTCGACGACCTCGCCCGTGTTGGTGTCGAGGTAGGCGACCAGGCCCTCGACCGGGTGCGCCCACGCGTTGTCGGTCGGGTCGTGCTGGATGAACGTCGAGCCGCGCACGAGCCGACGGCCCGCTTCGCCGGGGATGTCGAAGACGCCGGCCGACAGAGCGCACACGCGCGCGGTGGTGAGGTCGGTGACCCCACGGCGGGCCATCGCCGCCCGCCAGCCGGCGTCGGCACGGATCATCTCCTCGGCCTGCTCGTACTCCTCGGCGGTGATCGGCGGCTGCCCCTCGGTGAGGATGTCGAGCACGCGCGACGAGACCACGCGGCGGTCGCGCACCGAGACGACGAGCTCGGTCACCTCCTGCGTGTCACGGTCCAGCAGCAGCGTGCGCACGAGCCGGTCGAGGTCGGTGCGGCCGGCGACGACGGCCTTCTTGTCGTGCTCGACCAGGGTCACCAGGGTGAACAGCGTGCGCTCGGACACGTAGCCGGCGTTGACGATCACGACACGGTTGGCGGCGATCTCGTCGGCGGTCAGGCGTGCCAGGGGGTGCGTGTCGGTCGCGGTCTCGGCGACGTCGTTCGCGATCGTCATCATCTCTCTCCTTCAAGCGCCACCGGCGCGTCGTCGTCGATGGTCGTCAATGTCGTGGTGTCGGGCAGGGGCCGCTCGGCGCGGATGCGGGCGCCGCGGATGTAACCGACCAGGGCGAGGGCGCCGAGCACGACGAGCGTGCCGATCGTCAGCAGCTCGAACGGCAGCTGCTGCACGCCCCAGTTGTCCTCGAAGTCGTACGCGATGCCGAACAGGGCCTCGAGGGTGCCCGGGAAGACGGTGACCCACGATCCGAGCAGCACCCACAGGAAGCAGATGACGCCGAGCGTCGTGAACACGCCGTTGGAGCCGGGGACCCGGTACGGGCGCTCGACGCCCGGGTAGGCATGGCGCAGCTTGATCGCGGCGGGCACGATCAGCAGGTAGCTGAGCAGGAACGTCGAGATCGAGATGTTCAGCACCACCTGGAACAGCGCCGCCGAGCTGCCGGTCAGCTGCATCGCGGCGATCAGGAACACCGTGGCCACGACGCCCGAGAGCAGGTTCACGTGCACCGGGGTGCCGAGCTTCTTGTGGAACTTGCCGAAGAAGCCGCCGAAGAACGCGCCGTCGGCCGCGGTCAGCGCCTGCATGCGGTCGCTGATGATCATCCACGACGCGCCCTGCGAGGCGAGGATGATGACGAACATGAGCGCGGCCAGGAACACCAGCGGCGTCGAGAGCGCCCCGTACACGCCGAACACCGTCTTGACGGCGTCCATCAGGCCCCCGATGCCGGTGATCGTCTTCGACGGCAGCACGAGCAGCATCGCCAGGATCGGCAACAGGTAGCACGCGGCCGACACGATGCCCGAACGGGCGATCGAGACCGGGATGTCGCGCTTGGGGTTCTTCATCTCGCCGGAGGCGCTGTTGGCGGACTCGAAGCCGAGGTAGGCGAACAGCAGCAGCGGCACGAGGCCGAGGAAGCCGCCGAGCGTCGGGCTGAACGAGCCGAGGTCGAGCTGCTCGATGCCGTGCTGCGAGGCGTAGAGCACGGTCGTGATCAGGAAGAAGCCGAGGAAGACGAGCTTGAGGATCGCGCCGAGGCTCGGGATCCACTTGGCCCGGGCCAGCGACAGGATCGCGGCGACCACGGTGATCCAGATGAAGACGATCTTGAAGACCCAGTCCCAGAACGAGCCGTGCGGCAGCGGCGAGATGAAGGCGTCCCAGGTCTCGGACGCCAGGAACGCCATCGATCCACCGACCCACACCGGCTGGGTGATCCAGCTGAGGATCGAGGCCAGCGCGCCGGCGGGCCGGCCGAACGCCCGGCGCACCCAGAGGTACGCGCCGCCTTCGCCGATGAACGTGCTGCCGGTCTCGGCGAAGATCATCGCGTACGGGATCAGGAAGAACACGGCGAGCACGAGCGTCCAGGTGAACGTCTCGGCGCCGAACGACGCCGTCTCGGCGAGCACCTCGATGCTGAGCACCGCCGACATCACCAGGAAGATGATGTCGAAGCGCCCCAGCGTCTTCTTCAGGTGCCCGGTCTCCTGCTGAGCGAGGACGGTCGAGTCGTTGTCCATCGTTCCACCTCCTTGTGGTTCCGGTCCCCCGGATTCTTTGCGATGCATCTCAAAGAATTGCATCTGCGGCGGCTGATCGGAAGACCGACCGCCATGGGTTTCTTCGATCGCCCGGGTCGGACGAATCGATGGGTTCAGTTCTGCCGGTCGACGCTCGAGCTGTCTCGCGCGGCGGCCGCGACATCCAGCGCCGTCCAGGCCAGAGCCGTGGCGCCGTCGAACAGGGTCTGCTCGGCGACCGGTCCCACGCAGTGGTCGGCGAACTCGCGCTGGTGGTTCGACACCGGGAACGAGTCGACCCCGATGTACGGGTGGATGGCGCGGACGACCTGCGACACGTTGCCCATGTCGGTGGATGCCGTGGCCATCGTGGTCGCCGGCCCCTCGGTCGCGAACGTCCGGCCGAGCGCGGTCGCGTTGGCGACGTACGCGTCCAGGGCCGCCCGGTCGGTGCGGAACTCGGCGTACGGCTTGCTCTCGGGAGTGACCTCGAGCGTGCAGCCGGTGGCCAGGGCACCGGCCTCGAAGCAGGCCATCACGCGCGGGATGAGCTCGTCGAGCTGCGCGAGCGAGGCCGCGCGCACGTACCAGCGTCCTTCGCTGCGGCCGGGAATCGCGTTGGGCGCGGTGCCCGCGTCGGTGACGATGCCGTGCACGCGCACGTTCGCCGGCAGCTGCTGGCGCAGCAGGCCCAGGGCCACCTGGGCGATCGTGAACGCGTCGGCGGCGTTGACGGCCTGGGTCGGGTACGCCGCGGCGTGCGCCGTCCTGCCGGTGTACTCGATGTGCCAGTGCGCGACGGCGAACGGGTTCGCCTCGGCGACGTCGACGGGGGCGGGGTGGGCCATCAGGGCCAGGTCCAGGTCCCGGAACGCGCCGCGGTCGAGCAGCTCGACCTTGCCGCCGCCGCCCTCTTCGGCGGGGGTGCCGTACACCTCGACGGTCAGGCCCGCCGCGTCCGCGACCCGGGCGAGGGCCAGACCCGCGCCCACGCTCATCGCCGAGATGAGATTGTGCCCGCACGCATGCCCGAGCCCGGGCAGCGCGTCGTACTCGGCCATGAGCCCCACGCGGAACGAGCCGGAGCCCGCCACCGCGCGGAACGCCGTGGCAAGGCCCAGGTACTCGTGCTCGACGGCGAAGCCGGCGTCTTCGAGGACGCCGGCCACGGCGCGGGCCGACTCGACCTCGTGCCACGCCGTCTCGGGGTGCTCGTACAGCCGCTGCGACAGGCCGACGAGCGCCTCGGCCGCGCCCTGCACGGCCAGGTGTGCGTCGTCTTTGAGTCCAGTGACGGTGCCCGCCGCGGCGTCACTCATCGCCGGGCACTCCGTATGCCGGGGCGGTCTCGGGGTTGATGCCGCGGGTGACGTAGGCGTCGCGCTGCGGCAGCCACACCTCGAGCAGGGCCGCGAGCTGGCCGATCGGGTCGTCGTGCCAGTCCACGCGCAGGTCGGTGACGTTCCAGCCCGCGTCGCGCACGACCGCAAGGCCCGCGGAGTGGACTTCTCCGGCCTCGCCGCCGGCGGCGAGGCCCGCGCGCATGGCGGTCAGCAGCCGCTCTTCGAGGTCGCCGCTCGACGCCTCGAACGCCGCGAGCATCGCGGCCGGCACCTCGGTCGAGGCGAGGAGATTGCCCGCCGTCACCACGCCGTCGCCGGTCGCGGTCGCGTGCGTGCCCAGGGTGTGCACGCCCGAGTGCACGGCGACCCGACCCGCGGCATCCACCACCGCCACCTGGCGGTACTCGCCCGTGGGATCCGCCGACATCAGGGCGGCGAGCGCCTCGTCGGGCGCGGTGCCGGCCTCGAGCGCGTCGAGCAGGGTCTTGCCGTAGCGCGGGTCGGTGATGTTCTGCGATCCGACCGCTCCCACACCGCTGCGCAGGTGCAGGCAGCGGGCGGCGACCGCCGGCGACGACGACGAGACCGCCATGCCGAGGGCGCCCGACGCGTCACGGGCGACGATCGAGAACGTCACTGTGCATCCTCGCTGAGGGCACGCTCGCTGATCACGGCGGTGGCGTCGATCTCGACGAGCCACTCCGGGCGTGCGAGGGCGCTCACGACGAGCCCGGTCGAGACCGGGAAGACGCCCTTGAGCCAGCGGCCCATGACGCGGTAGACGGTCTCGCGGTAGCGCGGGTCGATGATGTAGACGACGACCTTGACGATGTCGTCGAGGCTCGAGCCCGCCTCTTCGAGCAGCATCTTGATGTTGGCCATGGCCTTCTCGGCCTGCGCCTCGACGTCGCCGACGCCGACCGTCTCGCGCGTGGTGAGGTCCTGCCCGATCTGGCCGCGCAGGTACACGACCCCGTTCGCCACGACGGCCTGGCAGAGGTCGTTGTCGAGGTTCTGCTCGGGGTAGGTGACCTTCGTGTTGAAGGGACGGATGCGGGTGTGCGTGGGCATCAGATGGCTCCTGTGGACAGGACCGCTTCGCGGTCGGCGGTGACGGGCGACGAGGATGCCTCGCCCGGGGCGCTGTAGGTCAGGTAGCTCTGCTGGATGAGGATGCTGTCGGCGAGGTACTTCGCGTCGTGCCACACCCCCCAGATGAAGCTGGACCCGCGACGGGACTGCCAGGGCAGCCCGAGGAAGTAGATGCCCGGCTCGGCGGCCACGCCGCGCTGGTGCCTGGGGCGGCCGGCCTCGTCGAACGCGTCGACGTGCATCCAGCTGTAGTCGGCGGCGAAGCCCGTGGCCCACACGATCGAGGCGACGCCGGCCTCGCGCAGGTCGAGTTCGAGGATCGGGTCGACGATGCAGTCGGCCTCGGGGCCGAGGATGCGCGCCTCGGGCTCTTCCGGCAGATCGAGGCCGTTGCGCTCGATGAACTCGTCGGCCTGGTCGAGCAGCCCGAGGTAGTTCGCGTCGCCGCGCAGGATGTTCTCGCGCAGGTCGGGGTTGAAGTGCATCCGCCGGCCGTCGAACGACGCGGTGCGGCCGACGAGCGTGATGCCGTCGGCGGCCAGGCGCCGGAAGTCGACGGTGTGCCCGCCGTCGGCGCCGCTGACCGCGATCGTGACGTGCTCGGCGCCCTGCGGCGGGGTCGACATCTCCCACAGTCCGAGCACGCCCAGCCACCACACGAAGTCGCGGCCTCGGTAGCTGCGGGGCGGGCGGTCGTGCGGCCCGACCGACAGATAGACCTGCTTGCCCGAACGCTGGATCTCGGCGGCGATCTGCACGCCCGACGAGCCGGCGCCGACCACGAGGACGGCACCGTCGGGCAGCTGCCCGGGACGGTGGTAGTCGCTCGAGTGGAGCTGGTGCACGCCGGCGTCGGCCGGCACGATCGGCGGGATCGCGGGCTGCTGGAACGGGCCGGTCGCCGCCACGACGTACCGCGCATCGATGTCGCCGCGCGTGGTCTCGACGCGGAAGCCCGGGCCGCCCTCGCGCTTGCGCACCGCGGTGACCTCGACGCCCGTGCGCACCGGCGCCTCGAGCATCTCGACGTACTCCTCGAAGTACCGGGCCATGCGGTCCTTGGTGGCGAACTCGTCGTCGCCGACGCCCGCGATCGCAAGCCCAGGGAACCGGTCGTGCCAGGCCGGACCGTTGGCGACCAGCGAGTCCCAGCGCATCGTGCGCCAGCGCTCGGCGATGCGGTCGCGCTCGAGCACGACGTGCGCGATGCCGCGCGCGCCGAGGTGCTCGCTCATCGCGATGCCGGCCTGGCCGGCGCCGATCACGACGACCTCGGTCTGTTCGGGCGCCCGGTTCTCGTCCGCGGTGCTCACCATCGTGCTCCTTCGTCTCCACGGTCGCGCCGCGCGTGCGGCTGCGTGTCGGTCTCGACGGGAACAACGCTAGGTCGGCCATTGCCAAAGATAAAACAGAATTAGATGCCATGGGGTATCGGCTGGATAGATACCTCCCCAGGCTGGTTCGGGATGCCGCGGCCCGCCGGTTCTGCGGCTCAGACGAGATCGCACCCGACGAGCACGGCCGCGTGCGCGAGGATCATGTCGCGCACCTGCGCGGCCGCGACCCGGCTGCCGCCCAGCACGTGCAGGCCATAGGCGTCTTCCAGCGCGACGAGGTTGCGCGCGATCGTGCCCGCCGGTGCCTTGAGCGCGAACACGCCGTCCGCCACGCCGTCCAGCAGGACGCTCTCGTACAGCGACACCTCGCGATCGAACAGATCGGCCATGAGCCGGGCGTGCACCTCATCGCGGTACGCGTGCACGTGCAGCTCGTTCAGCACCTGGAAGTCGATGTCGCGGGTCGACGACGGCACGCCGAGGGCGACCGTGCGGCTGAGCTTGAGCCGCGGGTCCTCGATCTCGTCGAGCGCACGGCGGCGATCCCAGTAGAACCGCTCGACCACGTCGCGGTGCACCTCGTGCACCAGCTCGGTCAGGTCGGGGTAATAGTAGGCGACGGCCCCTGCGGTCAGGTCGCACTCCGCGGCCACGTCCTTCAGCCGCAGCCCGGTGAGCCCGCGCGAGGCGATCGCGCGCTTGGCGGCGACGATGATCTCGGCGCGCCGCGCCGCCTGGTCTTTCACGCGTGCCACCCCGCCATTATGCGCACACTCGGTGTCGGCGACTGCGCGTCAGGCGGGCGCGTCAGGCGGGCGCGTCAGGCGGGCGCGTCAGGCGGGCGCGTCAGGCGGAGGTGTCGCCGTGGTCGCGGTCGGCCGGCTTCGACGAGCCGCCGCCGTGCGTGCTCCCGCCGCTCGCGGTGCCGGGCTTCGCGTCGCGGGCGGCCGCGGCATCCCGCGCCGCCTGCTCGTCGGCGACGGCCTGGTCGCGCGCGATCAGCACCGGGCCGTCGACCCGGTGCGTGATCTGGCCGGGCTGCACCGCGAGCAGCAGCAGCGCGATCACGACGAGCGTGACGACGAACGTCGCACCGGCGACGACGAGCGCCACGATCAGCGCGTGCAGCGACTCGCCGTGGAAGCGGTTCTGGAAGAAGCCCATCGACACGAGCGTGACGAGCCCGGCGAACAGCGCGGCGATCAGGGCGAGCCCGAGCAGCTGTGCGGGCTTCATCAGATCGCGGCGGGTGGTGGGGCGCTTGTCGCTCATGCGGCACCTCCGGGGTGGTCGTCGGATGCGGCGGCATCCGCCGCGAGTTCGGGTGCGGGCTCGGGGCGGGGCGAGAAGCCCGCGATGCCCAGGAAGACTGCGACGATCGCGGCGTATCCGCCGTACACGCCGACGCCGATCGTGATGCCCGTGAGGGTGAAGGTCTGGTGCGCCTCGGCGACGCGGTAGGTCAGCGCGTAGCCGGCCGGCACGCACAGCAGCGCGACGCCCAGCACGAGCCCGAGGATGCCGATCGTCAGGGCGTCGCGGGCCTCGGCCCGGGCGGCGGTGCCCTTCTCGGCGCGGCGACCGCGCAGGCCCGCGATGAGCTCGACCAGGCCCGTGGCCAGCGCCCAGCCGATGACGAGGGCGAAGAAGAGCGTGTCGGTGCGGATCGGGCCGATGCCGGCCACCATGCCCGCGATCACGTCGAGCACGCCGAGGATCACGGCGGGCGCGCGACGGCCGGCCGGGAACACGAGCCAGGCCGAGACGAACAGCACGAACGCGGTCGTGATCGCGAACCCGCTGAACACGGCCAGCCCCAGCGGGGCGGAGTGGTCGGGCGAGAACGTGATCATCAGCGCCGCGATCGCGGCGATCACGGCGCGCGCGACTTGCAGGTGGCGCACCTCGAGAGGGCGCGCAGTGCGGGCAGACGACACGACAGGATCCTCGGTGGAGAAGGGCTCGCAGACGGCGAGCGGACGCCACCAGTCTAGGTCGTGCGGATGTGAGGCCGGTCCGCGTCCTGCTCAGGTTCGGACGGCTCAGCCCAGGGCGTGGTCGAGGTCGGCGATCAGGTCGTCGGCGTCCTCGAGGCCGATCGACAGCCGCACCACGTCGGCGCCCGGCCGCGCCTCGGGCGCGACGTGGCGGTGGCTGATCGCGGCGGGGTGCTGCACGAGCGAGTCCACACCTCCGAGCGACACCGCGTGGGTGAACACGCGCAGGCGCGCGGCGAACCGCTCGGCGGCGTCGTACCCGCCCGCCAGGGCGACCGAGACCATGGCGCCGGGTCCGCGCAGCTGGGCGTTCGACAGCTCGGTGCCCAGCAGGCCGCGGGCATCGGCATCCAGTTCCGGATAGTAGGTGTGCGAGACCGCGGGGTGCTCGGCGAGGAAGGCCGCCACCCGCTGCGCGTTCGCCTGCTGGGCGCGCATGCGCACCGGCAGGGTGGTCAGGCCCCGGTGCAGCAGGTACCCGGCGAGGGGGTGCAGGATGCCGCCGGTCGCGGTGCGCACGCGCCGCAGCGCGACCGCGGTCTCGGCGTCGCAGGCCACGGCTCCGGCGATCACGTCGCCGTGGCCGCCGATGTACTTCGTGGCGCTGTGCAGCGACAGCCGCGCGCCGTGCACGAGGGGATTCTGCAGCACGGGCGTGGCGAACGTGTTGTCGACCACGACCGGGATCTCGCCCGCCTGCGCGACGACCGCGGCGATGTCGGCGAGCTCGAGCGTCGGATTCGACGGCGTCTCCATCACGACCAGGCCGGTGTCGGGCCGCAGGGCCGCGGCCACCTCTTCCTCACGGCAGAACGTGTGCTCGACACCGAGCAGGGCGCCTGCGAGCAGTCCGTCGGTGCCGCCGTACAGCGGACGCACGCCCACGACGTGGCGACGTCCGGTCGAGGCGCACATGGCCAGCACCGTGGCGGTCATGGCCGCCATCCCCGAGGCGAAGGCCACGGCATCCTCTGCCTTCTCCAGAGCCGCCAGCGCGGTCTCGAAGCGGGCGACGGTCGGGTTCCACAGGCGCCCGTACACGTTGCTGCCGTCCTCGGGCGGCCGGCGCCCCCCGGTCAGCGCCTCGTACGACTCCCCGCCGCGGGCGATGTCGGGCAGCGGATTGGTGGATGACAGGTCGATCGGCAGGGCGTGCACGCCCAGGTCGTCCAGTCCGTCGCGTCCCGCGTGCACGGCGAGGGTGTCGAAGTGGGGGTCGGGCGCGCTCATACCGACAACGATAGTGAGCGCGGGACCCCTCGCCCGCCCGCGGGGTCCGGCCTACGATCGAGACATGCGCGTGTTCCTGGCCGGAGCGTCCGGTGTCATCGGCCACCGACTCATCCGGCTGCTGCAGATCGACGGTCACGACGTGGCGGGCCTGACCCGTTTCGAAGAGAAGGCGGCGTGGCTGGCCGAGCTCGGCGCCGAGCCGGTCGTGTGCGACGTGTTCGACGCGCAGGCCCTGACCGACGCGGTCGTCGCGTTCGAGCCGGGCGCCGTGATCCACGAGCTGACGGACCTGCCCGACGACGCCCGCGACATCGAGTCGTTCCGCGAGCGACACGCGCGCATCCGCATCGAGGGCACGCACAACCTGCTCGCCGCCGCTCGCGCCGCGGGGGTCAAGCGCGTGCTGACGCAGAGCGTGGCCTGGCCCATGCCGCCCGGGATCGGCGCCGAGTCGATCGCCGAGCTCGAGCGCGCGACGCTCGCGGTCGGCGGCGTGGTGCTGCGCTACGGGCAGTTCTACGGCCCCGGCACGTACTACCCCGACCGACTGCCCTCCGACCCGAGAGTCGAGATCGAACGGGCCGCCGAGGCGACGGTCGATGCCCTGCGCGAGCCGTCTGGCGTGCTCGTGATCACCGACGAGGGGACGACGCGGGTGGATGCCGCAGCCGCCGGCAGGGAGGACTGACATGCACGGAGCCGTCATCCACGCACCCGGCGATGTGCGGTTCGAGGAGCGCGAAGACCCGAGGATCGAGCAGCCCGGCGACGCCGTGATCCGGATGCTGGCCACCTGCGTGTGCGGATCGGACCTGTGGACCTACCGCGGCCTGAACCCAATCCGCAGACCGCTGCCGATGGGCCACGAGTACGTCGGAGTGGTCGAAGAGGTCGGCGCCGAGGTGCGCACGATCTCACCCGGCGACGTCGTGGTTGGCTCGTTCTTCGCGTCCGACGGCACGTGCGAGATCTGCCGTGCCGGCTACCCCTCGCGGTGCGTGAACGCGATCCCGATGGGCCGGTTCGGCTCGCAGGCCGAGCGGCTGCGGGTGCCGATGGCCGACGGCACTCTCGTCGCGACACCGGGCGAGCCGACCCCCGACCTCATCCGGTCGCTGCTTGCGGCCTCCGACGTCCTGGGCACGGGCTGGTTCGCGGCCGAGGCCGCCGCCGCAGGTCCCGGCAAGACCGTCGTCGTGGTCGGCGACGGTGCGGTCGGTCTGCTCGGAGTGCTGGCCGCCCGCACGCTCGGGGCCGAGAGGATCATCGCGATGAGCCGGCACGCCGACCGGCAGGCGCTGGCGCTCGCGTTCGGCGCCACCGACATCGTCACCGAGCGCGGCGACGAGGGCGTCGAGCGCATCCGTGAGCTGACCCGCGGCCTGGGGGCGCACTCGACGATCGAGGCGGTGGGCACGAACGAGTCGATGCAGCAGGCCATCCGCTCCACCCGTGCGGGCGGGCACGTCGGCTACGTCGGCGTCTCGCACGGCGTCGAGCTGGACGGGCAGGAGCTGTTCTACTCAGAGGTGCACCTGTTCGGCGGGCCCGCGCCGGTGCGCCGGTACCTGCCCGACCTGATCGACCGGATCTGGGCGCGCGAGATCGATCCCGGACGCGTGTTCGACCTGACGCTGCCGCTGGCCGAGGTCGCCGAGGGCTACCGCGCGATGGACGAGCGCCGTGCGATCAAGACGCTGCTGATGCCATAGCAACGGAGGCCGCAGCCGTCCGCACTGCCGCGGACCGCGGCATCCACCCACGAAGGAGGACCACGCACATGACCGGTCAGACGCGGCTCGACGAGCTGATCGCGGCGCTGCCCGCGGGGGCGGTGATCACCGATCCGGCGTCGATGGACGCGTACCGCTGGGACCGGGCGAACGACCCCGGCGCGGGCATGCCGCTGGCGGTGGTACGGGCCACCTGCACCGAGGACGTGCAGGCCACCGTGCGCTTCGCGGCCGCCACCGGCACCCCGGTCGTGCCCCGCGGGGCGGGCTCGGGCCTGTCGGGCGGCAGCTCGGCGGTGCACGGCGGCATCGTGCTCTCGCTCGACCGGATGCGCGAGATCCGCATCGACCCCGACACCCGCATGGCGGTCGCGCAGCCCGGCGCGTTCAACGCCGAGGTCAAGGCCGCCGCCGCCGAGCACGGCCTCTGGTACCCGCCCGACCCGTCGTCGTACGAGTTCTGCTCGATCGGCGGCAACGTCGCCACGAACGCCGGCGGCCTGTGCTGCGTGAAGTACGGGGTGACCACGGACTACGTGCTCGGCATGACGGTCGTGCTCGCCGACGGCCGCGCCGTGCGCCTGGGCGGCCCGCGCATCAAGGACGTCGCGGGCCTGTCGCTGACGAAGCTGTTCGTCGGCAGCGAGGGCACTCTCGGGGTGATCACCGAGGTGATCCTGCGGCTCGTGCCCGCCCAGAAGCCGCCGACCACGCTGGTCGCGACGTTCCCGCGCCTGTCGGACGCGACCGACACCGTGCTGGCGATCACCCGCACGATGCGCCCGTCGATGCTCGAGTTCATGGACCGGCCCACGATCCAGGCCGTCGAGGACGCGACCCGGATGGGGTTGGATGCCACGGCCGCCGCGATGCTCGTCATCCAATCCGACGACCACGAAGGCGCCGCGGCCGCCGAGATCGCCGCCATCGAGCAGATCTGCACCGCGCACGGCGCCTCGGAGTGCTACGCGACCAGCGACCCCGAAGAGAGCGAGGCGTTCGTGCAGGCCCGGCGGATCGCGATTCCCGCCGTGGAGCGCAAGGGGCGCATCCTGCTCGAAGACGTCGGCGTGCCCATCCCGCGCCTGGGCGACCTCGTGCTCGGCATCGAGGCGATCTCGGCCGCCCGCGACGTGCCCATCGCGGTGATCGCCCATGCCGGGGACGGAAACACCCATCCCCTGATCGTGGTCGACCCCTCCGACACCGCCCAGCAGGAGCGCGCGACCGTCGCCTACGGCGAGATCATGGACCTGGCCATCTCGCTGGGCGGCACCATCACCGGAGAGCACGGCGTCGGACGGATCAAACGACCGTGGCTGGTCGACTACCTCGGCGACGACGTCTACGAACTGAACTGCCGTATCAAGGACGCCCTCGACCCGCAGCACATCCTCAACCCCGGCTCGGTGTTCGCGCACGCCGCCGCTCCTGCTCCGGCTCCTGCCCAGACGCCGACACCGACCACCACACCGATCCGCGACGAAAGAGAAGACCTTGCCGGCTGATGTGACCCTCGCCCACCCGTTCGACGAGATCAGCGCGGCCGACCTGCGCGCGATCGGCGGCCTGAAGTGGACCGCGTTCCCCGACGCGGTCGGCGCGTGGGTCGCCGAGATGGACTTCGGCACGGCCCCGGCGGTGCAGTCCGCGCTGCGCGCCTCGGTCGACAGCGCCCTGTTCGGCTATCCGCCGCCGCCGCTGGCCGAGGGCATGCGGCAGGCGTGCGCCGACTGGCAGCGCGACGCGTACGGCTGGGAGGTGCCGGTCGAGCGCGTCCGGCCGCTCGGCGACGTGCTGTCGGGACTGTCGGCGATGATCGACGTGTTCACCGCGCCGGGCGATGCGATCGTGCTGCCCACGCCGGCGTACATGCCGTTCCTGACGCTGCCGGCGATGCACGACCGCGAGATCATCGAGGTGCCGATGCTGCAGGACCCGGTGCTGCAGGAGGGGGCCGGCTGGCACCTCGACCTGGACGGCATCGACCGCGCGTTCGCCGCCGGCGGCGGGCTGCTGATCCTGTGCAACCCGCACAACCCGATCGGCAAGGTGTACACGCGCGGCGAGATGACCGCGCTGGCCGAGGTGGTCGAGCGCCACGGCGGACGCGTGTTCTCGGACGAGATCCACTCGCCGCTGGTCTACCCCGGGGCGCAGCACGTGCCGTATGCCTCGCTGTCGCAGGCCGCGGCATCCCACACCGTCACGGCGACCTCTGCATCGAAGGCCTGGAACCTGCCCGGGCTCAAGTGCGCGCAGCTGATCCTGAGCAACGAGGCCGATGCCGAGGCGTGGGAGCACAACAGGCGCGCGATGTTCGTCGAGCACGGGGCGAGCGTGCCGGGGCTCGTCGCGAACGCCGCCGCCTATGCCGACGGGCGTGACTGGCTCGCCGATGTCGTCGCCTACCTCGACGGCAACCGACGACTCATGGCCGAGCTCGTCGCCGAGCACCTGCCCGGCGTCGCGTACCTGCCGCCGGAGGGCACCTACCTCGCCTGGCTGGACTGCCGGGAGCTCGACCTGGGCGACCACCCCGCGGAGTTCTTCCTCGAGCAGGCCGGGGTGGCCGCGACGGACGGTGCCCTGTGCGGCGCCGTCGGCGCCGGCGGCGTGCGGTTCAACCTCGCGATGCCCCGCCCGCTGCTGCGCACGGCCGTCGAGCAGATGGGCGCCGCGCTGCGCGCCCGGTAGCCGGGCCCGGGCCCGGGCTCAGCGCACGCGGCGGCCGTGCGCGAGGTCGAACAGGTGCGGCAGCACGTCGCCCTCGCGCAGGCCGGAGTGCTCGTGCTCGCTGGTCACCCACGGGGTCACGCCCGGCAGCAGCGCGGCCGTCTCGAGCGAGAACTCGACCGGCACGTACAGGTCGTTGAGATAGACGGCGGCCGCCCCGCGCGCATCCGACGAGCGCAGCGCCTCGGCGTCGTAGATCGACGGCCACTCGTGCTCGGCGAGTGCGAGGGTGACGTCCTTCCAGGGCGCGAGAGCAGGCACCGTGTCGAGCCACTCGCGGCGCACGTGCTCGCCGGTCAGCAGCGTCACGTCGTCGCGGAAGTCCGACGGCTCCACCCGGTCGGCCGACCAACGGGTCGCATGGCCGTCGGCATAGCTCGACTCGTGGAACACGTAGTACAGCGGGTTGCGCGCCGAGTACGGCAGCGCATGGGCGAGGTCGTAGCGGAACGCGTTCGTGTGCGGCCCGGTCTCGAGCAGTCCGTGCAGGGTCTGCCAGCCGTCGTTCGAGCCCAGCAGCATGCCGAGCGAGCGCAGCCGCGACACCGAGACGACCTCCCCGTCGGGCAGCACGATCGCGCCCTCACCGGCCAGGTCGGCCAGCCGCCGCACGGCGTCGCGGTGGTGCGGAAAGCGACGGTAGTACCGCTCCGACCCCTCGCGCAGCTTGTCGTAGGTCAGCGCGTACACGTCGTCGGGGTGCCGTCCCACGGCCGACAGACCGCCCGTGAAGAACGCCTCGCGCACGGACGAGGCATCCGTCGACAGGTACGCCAGCGTCGTGAACCCGCCGAACGACTGCCCGAGCACACTCCAGGACGCCGCGCCCAGGTGCTCGCGCATCGCCTCGCAGTCGCGCACGATGGCATCGGCGCGCAGATGCGTGATGTACTCGACGAGCTCGTCGGTGCCGCGCGCGAGGTCCGCGTCGCCGAGCGGCGTCGAGCGCCCCGTGCCGCGCTGATCGATGAGCACGACCCGATAGTGCTCGAGCGCGGCATCCAGCCACGACGGGGCGGTCGGCGCGTGGAACGGGCGCGGCGCCTCGTGCCCCGGTCCGCCCTGCAGGAACACGAGGTACGGCAGCTGATCGCCGCCGGGGCGGCCGACCACCGCGGCGTACACCTCGATGGTGCGCGGATCGGAGTCGTCGCCCCAGACGAGCGGGACGGTGATGGTGTGATCCTCGATGGTGAGGTCCTGCATGCGACGGGTGGTGACGGCCATGCCGACGAGTCTATTGGGGTGCGCGGCACCGCTTTCAGGGGTGGGATGCCGCGGCCCGGGCGGCGCGCATAGGCTGGCGGCATGAGCGGATATGACGTGATGGAACTCGGCGGACTCGACACGTGGCTGCAGGCGGGCGGCGACCGGCCCGGCAAGCAGTTCGTCGACAAGGAGATCCCGACCGAGTTCATCGGCGTGTCGGCCAACGCCGCCGCCCCGGGCGGCGAGGCGCCCTTCTGGCACTCGCACAGCCGGCTCGAAGAGGTCTACCTCTTCCTCGCCGGGCGCGGGCAGATGGCCGTCGGCGACGACGTGGTCGACGTGCAGGCGGGCACGGTCGTGCGGGTCGGCCAGGACGTCATGCGCGCCTGGCGCGCCGCGCCCGACAGCCCCGAGGACCTGCGCTGGCTGTGCATCCGCAGCGGCGGCGACTCCCTCGCCTCGATCGGCCGGGATGGCGAGCTCGACAAGGAGCGCGCGTTCCCCTGGTCCGAGTGAGAGGCCGCGCTACTTCTCGGATCCGGCGACCATGCCCTTGATGAAGTAGCGCTGCAGCACCAGGTATGCCACGAGCACCGGGATCACCGTGAGCAGGGCGGCGGCCGCGGCCGCGTTCGGGTCGCTGCCCTGGCTCGCGAAGAACGTCGCGATCGCGGGCGCCGTCGTGCGCACCGACGGATCGCGCAGGATGAACACGCTCAGCGCGTACTCGTTCCACACCGACACGCTGGTGAGGATGATGACCGTCGCGGTGACGGGCTTGAGCATCGGGAACACGACCCGGAACAGGATCTGCAGCATCCCGGCACCGTCGACGGTCGCGGCCTCTTCGATCGACAGCGGCAGGCTGCGTATGAAGCTCGCGTAGAGGAAGATGCTCAGCGGCAGCTGCGCCGCGACCATCAGCGCCGTCGCGCCCCAGTACGTGTTGATCCACTCCAGCTGCACCATCAGCGTGTACACAGGCACCAGGATGCTCAGCGGCGGGATCATGATCAGCCCGATGATCCCGGCCAGCACGATCCGGTTGCCGGTCGTCTCCCGCCGGGCCAGCGGATAGGCGGCGAGCGCGCCGAGCAGGCAGATCAGGATCGTCGAGGCGAGGGTCACGATCGCGCTGTTGCCGATGGCGCGAAGGATGTCGCCGTCCTCGATCGCCGTCTGGAAGTTCTGCCAGTACACGCCCCCGGTGGGAAAGAGCCACTGCGACGACAGATCGGTGCGGGGCTTCAGTGCCGTCGTGAGCGTGACGTAGAACGGGATCAGCTGCACGACGCAGGCCGCGATCAGCCCCAGGGCCAGCCCGAACCGCCCGAGCACACGCATCATGCGATCTCCAGCCGGCGACGGTTGAAGTACGTGTTCAACGCGAGCGTGAACACGGCGATGATCACGAACAGCGCGACGCCGACCGCCGAGGCGTAGCCGGCGTTCTGGTTGTCGAAATAGAACTTCGAGATCAGCGTCGACATCGAGTCGGTCGAGTACCCCGGTCCCCCACCGGTCATCACCCGGATGACGTCGAACAGCTTCAGACCGCCGATGAGGTTCAGCACGATGCTCGTGGCGAACGCCGGCTGCAGCAGCGGCACCGTGATGCCGGTGAACTGCTGCCAGCCGCCGGCCCCGTCGATGCGCGCGGCCTCATAGTACGAGACCTGGATCGACTGGAGCCCGGCGAGGTAGATCACCATCGAGATGCCCACGAACTGCAGCGAGTTGACGATCACGATGATCGTGATGGCCGACGGTGCGTTGCTCAGCCATGCCACGCGCTCGCCCCCGAGCCCGGTGACGATGTCGTTGAGCCCGCCGTACGAGTACGAGAACAGCAGGTAGTACATCGTGCCCATGACCACCGGCGAGACCAGCACCGGCAGATACACGATCGCGCGTGCGAGGTTGCGCCCGCCGGTGCGGCGCCTGCGCACGGCCCGGTCGAGCGCCAGCGCCAGGGCGAGCCCGATCAGCTGCTGCAGGATCGTCGACCCGAAGCCGTAGACGAACGTGTTGACCAGCGCCGTGCCCACGAGCGGATCGGTGAACAGGTGCACGTAGTTGGCGAGCCCGACGAACGTGCGCTCCGGGCTGTAGCCGTCCCACTTGGTGAACGAGATGAGCACGCCGCTGACCAGCGGGTACAGCGTGAACACCGCGAACAGCGCCACGGCCGGCAGGTACAGCAGGTTCACCCGGCGGCGCAGGAACGGCGCCCCCGTGCCCCGGCGGGCCGCCCGCCCCGGCGACCGACCGGGGGTGCGACGGCGGGTGCGACGATCCGCGGCGACGGTCATCGCACCCGCCTTCGCAGCGGAGGAGCGTCCCCCCAGACGCTCCGCCGCCCCTTTCCCCAGTCCCTCACTTGGTGAACAGCGACGCGAACTGCTGCTTCATCTGCGCGGTCGCCGCAGCCGGCTGCGACTGCCCGCTGATGACCGCCCCCGTCGTGGTCACCATCGTGTCCCACATGCCGTTGGGCAGGTACACGCGGTCGAAGTACGGGTGCAGCGGATACGTGCCCGGCTTGACGTAGGTCTCATAGCTGTCCTGCAGCGGACCCATGTCGGTCGTGGCATCCGTCAGCCCCGGGATGCTGCCCAGCGCCTTCGCCAGCTTGGCGATGTTGTCGGGCTTGGCCAGGCAGGCGAGGTACTCGAGCGCCTGCTTCTTGTGCTTGCCCTTGTTCCACGTGCCGTACGCCGTGCCCTCGCCGCCGACGAAGTACGGCGAGCCGGTGAATGCCGGGATGGGCATGAACCCGAGCTTGGCGTCGGGGTTCTGCTGCAGCGCGGTGTTGGCGAGCGAGTTCTGCACGAACACGAACCCGACCTTGCCGCTGCCCAGGCCCCGGCCGATCTCGTCCATCGTGATCGACGAGAAGTCGGGGTTGAAGTCACCCGCCTTCGCCCACTTCTGCACCTCGGTGAGCATCGTCGTGTAGCCGGACTCGACGAACGTACCCTTCGTGAACTGCTCCAGGTCGGCGTCGCTGAACGCACCCGACGACATGAAGTCGGCCACGTTGCCCGCCATCCACGAGTCCTTCGACGACGACGAGAGCGGCGTGATCTTCGCGGCCTTGAGCTTCGCGAGCGCCGCGGTGAAGGCATCCCACGTCGTCAGCGTGGTCGGGTCGACGCCGGCCTTGCTCAGCGTGTCTTTGTTGTACAGGATGCCCGACACGTCGGTGTTGATCGGCAGTGCGAAGAACTGACCGTCCTTGTTCTCCATCGCCGGCGCCAGCGCCTTGTTGAAGTTCTTCGCCCACGGCTGGGTGTTCAGCGGTTCGAGGAACGGGCTGTAGCGCAGCAGCGACCAGCCGTGCGTCGACCAGATGTCGGGCAGGTCGCCCGAGGCCATGCGGGTCTTCATGTCGGCCTCGTACGTGTTGGTCATCGGCACGAGGTCGATCGTGGCGCCCGCCGGCGTGCAGGTCTTCGTGATGTCCTTGAGCACCGCCAGGGTCGGGTCGGCCGCACCCAGCCCGGTCTGCATCTCGAGCTTCGCGGTGCCGCCGTCGTTCCCGTTGCCGCCGCCGCCGGCGCAGCCGGCCAGCGCGAGGCCCAGCGCGGCCGTGCCTGCCGCTGCGGCCACGGCCATACGCGCCCTGCGTGAAGTCATGCTCATCACTTCCTTGTGATCGAAGGGAAGACGTCGGGTATCACACGGTGTGCATGGACTCTACGCGTGTCATGCAGCATTGGCAAGGGGTGTTCGCGGGGGTTTTCCAGGGCGGAGAGCGGTGTGATCGACGATGGGAGCGCTTTCTGCTTGACGCGCGTCAACCGGGAGAGGATGCTGTCGGGAGGGGTCTGCGCGAAGATGTCGCGGCTCCGGAAGGTTCGTCATGTCATTCACCCTGGGGATCGTCGGCGCGGGGCAGTTCGCCCAGAACTTCGCGCCCTTGTTCTGCGCTCATCCCCTCATCCGCGCGGTGTGGGCGACCGACGTCATCGCCGGCCGCGCCGACGCTCTCGTGGCCGCGCACGGGCTGAGCGGCACGAAGGCGTCGTTCGATGACATGATCGCAGATCCCGCGATCGACGCGATCGCGATCTTCACCCAGCGCTGGACCCACGCCGAGCTCGCCGTGCGTGCGCTGCGTGCCGGCAAGCACGTGTACTCCACCGTCCCGATGGGCATCGGCGTCGACGAGATCGGCGCGATCATCGAGGCCGTTCAGCAGACCGGGCTCGTCTACATGATGGGCGAGACCAGTTTCTACAACCCCGCCGCCGTGTTCGGCCGGCAGAAGGTCGCCTCGGGCGAGTTCGGTCGGCTCTTCTACGCCGAGGGCGACTACGTGCACGACATGGACCTCGGCTTCTACGACGCGTACAAGTACAGCGGCGGTGCGGACTGGAAGACGACGGCGAGCTACCCGCCGCTGCTGTATCCGACGCACGCGATCGGCGGCGTGCTATCGGTGTGGGACACGCATGTGACCAAGGCGGTGGGCATCGGGATCCCGGACTCGCGTGGCGACGGCGTCTTCGACCGCGCGGTGAGCATGTTCGACAACGACGTGTCGAACGCCACCGCGCTGTTCGAGGTCGCGGCGGGCGGCTCGTTCCGCACGAACGAGTTCCGCCGGGTGGGGTACCCCACGTTCATCCGCGAGTCGCGGTTCCGCTACTTCGGCACCGAGGGCAGCTTCGAAGAGGTCGCGACGGCAGCGTATTGGTACACGCGCACAGGCGCCGAGGACGTGTCGTCGCTGGTCGCGACGCACGAGAGCATGAGCATCGACGACCCGCGGCTGGCCGGCATCGCGCCCGAGCTGCGCGCGGCGTTCGTGTCGGGCTATGCGCCGGTGCACGACCGCAGCCGCATCCCGCCCCGGCTCGCGACACTGCCGACCGGTCACGAGGGCAGCCACCACTACCTGGTCGACGACTTCGCCACCGCCGTCGCGAACGACACGATGCCCCCGGTCAACGCGTGGACGGCAGCACGCTTCACGGTACCGGGTATCATCGCCCACGAATCGGTGAGGCGCGCAGGAGAGCGACTGGACGTACCCGACTTCGGTCCCGCTCCCCGTCGCTGACCCGCGCACACCCACTCACCGCGGAGGGGATCATGAATCCAGGGCGAAAGGCCGTCACGCGCGCCGACGTGGCGCGCCTGGCGGGCGTGAGCCCCGCCGTCGTGAGCTATGTGCTCACGGGGTCCGACCGACCGGTGTCGGACGCTGCACGTGCGCGTGTGCGCGCGGCCGTCGACGCGCTCGGCTATCGCCCCAACGCCGCCGCCCGCGCGCTCAGCCGCGGCCGGTCGTCGCTGATCGGGTTCATCGTGCCCGACCAGCGCAACTCGTTCTTCGCCGGTATGGTCTCGATGCTCGATCGGGCCGCCCAGGCCGAGGGGCTGACGGTGCTGATCCTGAGCGCCCATGAACGGCGCACCGGCGGTGAGGAGATCGCAGGGCTGACCGCGCAGCCGCTCGAGGGCATCGTCAGCGCCGACCCGCTCACGTCGCACGAGCTGCGCGTGATCGAGCGGGGCGGCACGCCCCTGGTCTACATCAACCAGTTCCGCGCCCAGCCGGGCCACCCGACTCTGAGCACGGACTACGTCGCGGGTGCGCGTCTTGCCGTCGAGCATCTGCTCTCGCTCGGGCATCGGCGCATCGCGTTCATCGGCAGCTCGTCGCCGCTGGATCCGCGCGAGGCGGGGTGGCGGCAGGCGCTGCTGGATGCCGGGGTCCCGGGCGGTCCGGTCTTCCACAGCGAGTGGAGCCTCGAGGGCGGGTACCTCGCCGGGCAGCAGCTGGCCGACCACCGCGGCGACGTGACCGCCGTGTTCGCAGGATCCGACCAGGTCGCGACCGCAGCGATGGCGGGACTGCGCTCGCGCGGCGTCGACGTCCCCGGCGAGATGTCGATCATCGGCTTCGACGGCACGAGCGAAGCGGCTTACACGTGGCCCGCGCTGACGTCGGTGTCGCAGCCGGTCGAGGAGATGACCCGCGACGCGGTCGGAATGCTCGTGGCCGGCGCGCTCGAGCCGGTGTTCCGCGACTACCCCGCGACGCTGCTGCTGCGCGACTCGGCCGTCCCGCCGCGCACGTAGCGGCACAGACGACCGGACCGGCGACGGGCGCAACTAGACTGGCACGGACGGTCCACAGGGAGGTCATGTGCCGATCACGGGGATGATCCTGGACGTCGCGGCCCGGCATCCCGACCGGCCGGCGATCGTCGGATCAGACGGTCGCTTGACGTACGCGCAGCTCGTCGACGACTCGTGCCGCATGTTCGCGACCGTCGACGCCGTGCACCGCGGGCAGACGATGCCGCCCCGACCTGCCGCCGAGACCGGCGGCATCCCGATCACGGCCGTGAGCCTCACCTCGGCGTTCCACACCGCACGCATCGTGGCGGGACTGGCCGGCTACAAAGCCGTGTCGGCCACGATCGACCCGCGCTGGCCGCTCGCGCACCGGGTGCGCGTCATCCGGACCTGCGGCATCGGGGTCGTGATCAGCGACTCCGCCGAACTGCAGACCGCGCTGATCGACGCAGGCTGGACCGGGACCGTCCTGACGCTCGCCGAGTTCATGCGTCGCGAGGCATATGCGACGGCGCGGTCCGCGCCGCAGGTGCGCGACAGCCGGGAGGCGTTCCTGCTGCTGTTCTCGTCGGGCACGACCAGCAACCCGAAGGCGTTTCTGAAGACGCGCGGGCAGTACCGGGCGAACTACGCGATCTCGAGCGCGCACCTCGAACCGGACGAGGGCGTGGCGACGCTGGCTCCCGGTCCCGTGTCGTACAGCCTCACGCTCTATGCCGTGATCGAGTGCCTCGCCTCGGGCGGCAGCGTGCACCTGGCCGATGCGTTCGACCCCGTCGGGGTGGCCGCGCGCGTGCGCGACGAGCAGATCACCCGCGTGGTCGCCGTGCCCGCGGTCGTGCAGTCGCTCGCCGATGCCGCGCGGCGGCACCCGCAGGCGTTCACCGAGCTCGAGCTGGTCGTGACCGGCGGCGCGAACCTGTCGTCGGCGCTGCGCGAGACCCTCGCCCGCGTGCTGCCGGAAGTCCGGCTGATCAGCTATTACGGTGCGGCCGAGATCGGGTTCATCGGCGACAGCCGGGGCGGCGACGGCACGCTGATCTCGATCTACGACGGCGTCGAGGTCGCCATCCGCGACGAGGCCGGCGCCGAGGTGCCCGAGGGCGAGCTCGGCACGCTGTGGGTGCAGGCCGAGGCCTGCTCGGACGGGTACGTCGCCGCCACCACCCACGAGGTGCTGCGCGGGCCCGACGGCTGGGCCACCGTGCACGACCAGGGCCGGATCGTCTCGGGCCGGCTTGCGCTTGCCGGCCGCGCCGGCGACATCGCCGTCTCGGGCGGGCACAAGATCTCGCTGCAGGACGTCGACCGCGCCTTCGAGGGGATGCCGCAGCTCGGCGCCGTGTGCGCGGTCGCCCTGCCCTCGCCGCGGCTCGGGACGGTCATCGCCCTCGTGATCGAGCAGGCCGACGGGCCCGTGCCGGCGAAGGCCGAGCTGCAGGAGTGGGCGCACGAGCGGCTGGCGCCGCAGTTCGTCCCGCGTCGCTGGTTCGTCGTGCCCGCGCTGCCGCGCACGGTGGGCGGCAAGATCCGCCGGGGCGGGACGGCCGAGCTCGTGACGCGAGGAGAGGCTGTGCGGCTGTGACCACCGCATCCGCGCCGCTTTCCTCGCGCGAAGCGAGGAGATCTCACCGAACGAGGACCACCTCGCGGGTTTCGGTCCTCGTCTCGTCGGATCCCCTCGCCTGGAGCGACGAGAAGAGGCGCCGGTCATGACCCGCGCCGTGATCACCGGGATGGGCGCGATCACGCCCAGCGGGCCCGACGTCGGGTCCCTGTGGGACGCGGTCGCGTCGGGCCGCAGCGCGATCGATGTGCTACAGGGCGACGAGTACGCCGGGCTGCCGGTGCGCATCGGCGGGCAGGTGCGGGGGTTCGAGGCATCCACCTGGCTCGAGCCGGCGCTCGCGCGGCGCCTGAGCCCCGTGCAGCACTGGGCGATCGCCGCCGCGGCGCAGGCGCTCGCGCAGGCGGGCGCCGACCCGCTGCCGTGGGAGCCCGACCGCGTCGGCGTGATCGCGGCGACCGGCTCCGGGCCGATCGACGCGATGCAGAGCGCCACGCGTGCGCTCGACGCCCGTGGTCCGCGCGCGGTGCCGCTGACTCTCTCGGTGTACGGGGCTCCGGATGCCGCGGCCGCCCTGCTCTCGCAGCGCTACGGCATCACCGGCCCCGCGCAGGGCCTGTCGGCGACCTGCGCGAGCGGCGCGATCGGACTCGGCGAGGCACTGCGACGCATCCGCCACGGCTACGCCGACGCGGTGCTCGTGGTCGGCATGGAGGACTGCCTGAACGCGGTCAACCTCTCGTCGAACGCCAATCTGCGGGCGCTCGCGACCGGGTACGAGGATGCCCCGACCACCGCCTCGCGGCCGTTCGACCGCGCTCGGCGCGGGTTCGTGATGTCGCAGGGGGCGGCGGCGATCCTCGTGGAGTCCGATGCGTCCGCCCGGGCGCGGAACGCGCAGATCCTGGCCGAGATCGCCGGGTTCGGCGCGTCCAGCGACGCGCACCACCCCACCGCGCCCGACCCCGAGGGGCGCGGCGGCGCGCGCGCCGTGCGCGCCGCCCTGGCCGATGCCGCCGTCGCCCCGGCCGACATCGACCACGTCAACGCGCACGGCACCGGGACGCAGGCAGGGGACGCCGCCGAGCTGCACGCCCTCGACGCAGCGCTCGGCGACCGGGCCCGCGGCATCCCGCTCAGCGCGACGAAGTCGTCGACCGGCCACCTGCTCGGCGCGTCGGGCGTGGTCGAAGCGGTCATCGCCGTCCAGACGCTGGGCCGCGGCATCCTTCCCCCGACCGTCAACCTCGACGACCCTGCATTCCCAGACTGGAATATCGTCGACGCGCCGCGGGAGCAGCCGGTGCGCACCGTGCTGTCGACCTCGTTCGGCTTCGGAGGGCACAACGGCGCCCTCGTCATCCGTCACCCCCGCGACCTCGAGGAGACCCCATGACCGATCGAGAAGCCCGGCACGCTCAGCTGGCCGAACGGTACCTGCCCGACGACCTGCTGGAACGGTTCCGCGCACGGGCCGACGCGTACGACCGCGAGAACGGCTTCTTCGACGACGACCTCGCCGAGCTGCGCGAGCGCGGATACCTGCTGCTGTTCGTGCCCGAGTCCCTCGGCGGCGCGGGACTGTCGCTGAGCGAGGTGTCGCGGCTGCAGCAGCGGCTGGCGACCGCGGCTGGGGCCACGGCACTCGCGGTCAACATGCACCTGATGTGCACGGGCGTGGTCAAGGCCATGGTCGACCGCGGCGACTCGTCGCTGGCGTACGTGTTCGACGAGGCGGCTGCCGGCGAGATCTTCGCGTTCGGCATCAGCGAGCCGTCGAACGACTGGGTGCTGCAGGGGTCGAACACGGTAGCCGTGCCGCAGGCCGACGGCGGATACCTGCTGACCGGCGTGAAGATCTTCACGTCGCTGTCGCCGGTGTGGACGCGGCTGATCGTGCACGGGCTGGATGCGACTGGGGAGCCCGAGCTGGTCTACGGCTTCATCGATCGGGATGCCGGGGGCATCACGGTCTCGGACGACTGGGACGTGCTCGGCATGCGCGCTTCGCAGAGCCGCGCGACGATCCTGAAGGACGTGCGGCTGCGCCCCGACCGGGTCGCGCGTCGGATACCGCCGGGCCGGGTGCCGGACCTGCTGACGTTCGCGATCACGAGCAACTTCCAGCTGCTGATCGGGTCGGTGTACGCCGGGGTGGCGTGGCGGGCGCTGGAGCTCGGGGGTGCAGGCCTGAAGCGGCGGAAGTCCGCGAAGGCGGGCACGAGCTTCGCCGAGGTGCCCGAGGCGCGGGCGCGGCTGGCCGATGCGCTCATGGACTACATGGCCGTGCCGGCGCAGCTGGACGCGTACTGCCGCGACTTCGACGAGCTGGCCGACTACGGCGCGGGCTGGCCGCTGCGCCTGGTGTCGGCGCGGATCAACGCGTCGACGGCCGCCCGACGCGCCGCCGAAGTGGCGCTGGTGTGCGCGGGCGGCAGCGGTTTCGGCAACGGCAGCGAGCTGAGCCGGCTGTTCCGCGACGCGCAGGCCGGGCTGTTCCACCCGCCGAGCGCCGACGCCGCCCGCCCCATGTACGCCGCCGCGCTGCTCGACGACTAGGACCTGCTGCGGGTCAGGCCGGGCCGAGTCGCAGGGTCGTGGGATAGGCGTGCGCGCCGACCACCGTGCCGACGATGGCCGGACCGTGGCTGTCGTACTTCGCGTGGTACGCGGCATCCACCGCCTGCTGCGCCGACGTGTCGTCGGCCGAGACGGGCGCGAACGTCACGTCGCGCTCGACGCCGCCCGCCCGGATGCGACCGGCGCCCGAGGCCGCAGCACGGCGGAACCACGGGTTGTCGGATCCGTACGCCGAGCGGATGCAGAGCTCGTCGCCGACGCGCACGACCCAGATCGTCACGAACGGGCGGTCGGCGCCGTCCGGTCGCTTCGATGAGACGCCCAGCTCTTCGGCCGAGCCGATGCGTTCGAGTTCATCCGTCGTCCATGCGGGCATGATGGCCCCCTTCGGTCGCGTGCCGGGGGCGTCGATTCAGGTGTATCACTCGGGCCGCAGCGGCGTCAGGCCCCCGCCGCGGGTACTTCCACCAGCAGGAACCAGCGACCGGTCGGCGCGAGCTTGGCCCAGTTCGGCAGAAAGTGCCGATCGGACACATGCCCGTCGAAGTCGACCCGCTGCACGCCGCGGGCGGCCAGCGCGTCGAGTGCGAACCGCACGCACCCCTCGACCAGGCGCTCGCCCTCGGGCCCATCGGGCCGCGTGGTCTCGGCGCACAGCACCGGCGGGTCGCTGTCGCGGTACACCGCTGCGATCGCAGCGACGCGGCCATCGTCGTCGAGCGCCACCGCGGATGCGTCACGATCGAGGTCTTCGTCCAGGCCCTGGTTCACGGCATCCTCGAATCCTGCAGCCACCGGGCTCCACGATCGGTGGATCCACGCATACACGTCGCTGTGGGCATGCAGCACGTCGCTGAACGGGATGCCGCCGGCTGCGACGACGCGGGGGTCCGGCCGCAGCACGGATCGGCGTTCCACCAAGACATGCATGGGCGGCACGACTTGGATCGCATGTGCACCCAGGGCGTACGCGAACGCGAGGCGCGGCTCGTCGGCGAAGCTGCGGGTCATGAACGGGATGTCGAGGGTCCGCAGGCGCGACAGGTGGGCGTGCATCGCGGTGCCCACACCACGACGGCGGTGTGCGGGGTCGACGACGATGTCGATCCAGAACCGGTCGTCGTGCGCGCGGGAGGTCCAGATGATGCCGGCGGCCACGATGCGACCGGCCTCCACGGCCACAGCGGAACGTGTGGTCGTGTCATGCCAGCCGTCGGGCCGCAGCTCGATCTCGCCGAACCAGTCCGGTGCGGCTGTCAGATCGGCGTCGGTCAGCGGGCGGAACTCCACCCGCTCATTATCCCGGCCGCCGTCTCTCCACGAATCGCCCGCCCGGAGAGTCGCCGCCCGGCCCCCAAAGACCGCGAGGGTACAACTGAGCGGCGAGGGGTAGGGGGATACCCGCACCTTCGCCGACCAGATGTACCCTCGCGGTGACACACCAGCGCGCACCGCCGCCCCGGCCGCGAGGGCGGGTCAGGCCAGGGCGCCCATCGGGTCCCAGGCGGGCAGCACGAGCGGCTCGGCCGCGAGCGCCGCCTGCAGCTCGGCCGGCAGGCGGTCCTTGCGCACGACGACCTCGAACATGTACTCGTCGAACCACGAGTCATCCATCGTGTAGAAGCCCTTGTCGCCGTTCTCGGTGCCCCAGCTGTTCTCGACGCGCCAGCGCCGGGCGGTGCCATCCTCGTCGAGGTCGACGCCGGTGAACAGCATCGCGTGGGTCATCGCCGACTCGCCGAAGCGCACGCGCTCCTCCTTGGTCGTGGACAGGTCGACGCCGTACACACCCGCGTAGTCGAACAGGTCGGCGGCCCACACGCCGTCGGTGCGCAGCATCTGCGGCGCGACGTCGCAGCCGAACCAGACCGGCTCGCCGTCGGCGATCGTCTGCGCGGCCACACGCTTCATCAGGTCGATGTCGACGTTCAGATACACGACGTCATCGCCGTCCACGACGTTGCCCAGGTGCGCCACAGTGAGGGTCGACCCCTTCGCGTGCTCGGGCCGCGGGTCGTCGACCAGGCAGACGTAGTCGTGCAGGTCGATCGACGTATACTCCGCGAGGAATGTCTGCGGCGTGAACGTGCCGGCGCGGTGGAACTCGTTGTCGTCGTCGTTCCACTGCCACTCGAACCCGGTCGGCGGCACGCCCAGGTGGATCGTGAGGATGCGGTGCGTGTCGGCCAGGATCGACTGCTTCAGGGACTGCAGCTCGTCGGCGCCGGCGCCGGCGGCGGCCGCGGCCCGCAGCGTCCGCGCACCGCGTCGCAGCTGCGTGCGCAGTGATGCGTTCATGCGGCCCGTGTTCGAGGAGGATTCCGTCTCGGGCATGAGCTCCTTCGGCACGGCGCCGTGCTTGGCGAAGACCGAGACCTCCATGTTCCACTGGCCGCCGTCGCCCATCAGCTGCTCGAGCAGGAACGCCATCAGCCGATCGCCCGGGTCGGTGTCGGCGAGCTCGATCATGTCGTCGAGGAAGTAGTTCGCCCGCTCGATCTTGTCCCAGTACATCGCGTGGTTCTGGCTGAACTCGAAGTTCTTCACCTTCATCACGCGCCGGGCGTCGCCCCGCAGCAGGTTCAGCGCCGCGAAAAGCCAGCAGCGGCCGGACTTCTTCTGGTTCGTCGCCTCCCAGTCGTCGATGCGGTGCGACATGCTGCGCCGCGTGTCGACCAGCCGGGTGCGGTTGACCGCCACGTCGTCGAGCGCGGTGCGGGTGACGGCGTTCATCGCCCGGACCGCGGTCGGGTCGTCGAGGAACGCGGCGTTCCATCCCGCGACGGTTGCGGGATCGAGTGCCGTTCGAGTGGATGCTGCAGCGGTGGCTGCGTCGTCGATCAGGGTCATGCATCCAGCCTCTCACCGCGGGCCGGACGGCGCACCCGGTTCGCCTGCGCCGGTTCGCGCGCTAGGCCTCGTCTTCGCCGGCCATCAGCCGGGCGAGGTAGTGCATCGTGCCGTTCACGCGCTCGGCCGCCCGCGGGTCGGCGTCTTTCAGCGTCCACCACGCCTGCCCGCCCAGGGTCATCGCCTCTTCGGTTCTGCCCGCCTTGCCGAGCGCTCGCAACGCCTTCGTGAACAGCGTCACCAGGTCGCGCTCTGCTGATGACTCATCGGTCATAGCTGCCGCCTCCTGCCATCGACGCTACCGCCGCGCGGCACCCAGCCGGCCCGGCGCGGTCCACAGGCTTCGGAGAATCGCACGAACTCAGGATGATCCAGCCGAAATCGTCCGAGATCCGCGCGATCCTCCGAACTCTGTGAGCGGCGCTCACGCGCAGAGAGCGCAGCGCGGCATCCCTCACCTGCCGAGCACCGACCGCACGCTCGCCTCGGGCCGCAGGTCCAGGCGCCGCAGCAGCTGTGCGTTCAGGGCGACGACCACGGTCGACAGCGACATCAGGATCGCCCCGACCGCCATCGGCAGCACGAACCCGATCGGCGCCAGGACGCCGGCCGCGAGCGGCACCGAGATCAGGTTGTACCCGGCCGCCCACCACAGGTTCTGCGTCATCTTTCGGTACGCGGCCCGCGACAGCTGGATCACCGACATCACCGACCGCGGGTCGGATCCCGCCAGGATCACCCCAGCCGACGCGATCGCCACGTCGGTGCCGGCGCCGATCGCGATGCCGACGTCGGCCTGCGCGAGCGCCGGGGCGTCGTTGACGCCGTCGCCGACCATCGCGACCTTCTTGCCCTCGCCCTGCAGCCGGGCCACCATCGACGCCTTGTCTTGGGGCCGCACGCCGGCGAACACCCGCTCGATACCCAGTTCGCCGGCGACCGAGCGCGCGACGGCCTCGGCGTCGCCGGTGATCATGACCACCTCGACACCGATCGCGCGCAGCGCGTCGACGGCCTCGCGCGACTCGGGCCGCACCTCGTCGGCCAGGCGCAGCCCGCCGATCACGACGCCGTCGCGGGCGACGTGCAGGATGATCGCGCCCTCGCCCCGCCACTGCGCGGCCTCGGCGATCTCGGTCGCCCCGATCTCGTCGAGCAGGTGCGGGCCGCCGACGCGCACCTCGTGTCCGTCGACGGTCGCGGTGACGCCCACGGCGGGCGAGGACGAGAATCCGGATGCCGCGGCTCGCGCGAGCTGCTTCTGCTCGGCCGCGCGCACGATGGCCTTGGCCAGCGGATGCTCGCTGTCGGCCTCGGCCGCGGCGGCCAGGGCCAGCACCTCGTCGGCGCCGATGCCCTCGACCGGCATGACGGCCGTCACCGTGGGCTCGCCGCGCGTGAGGGTTCCGGTCTTGTCGAAGAGAACGGCATCCACTGTGCGCATGCTCTCCAGAGCCCGGCGGTCCTTCACCAGCACGCCGCCGCGCGCCGCGCGCTCGGTCGCGATCGAGACCACGAGCGGGATCGCCAGACCCAGCGCGTGCGGGCACGCGATCACGAGCACGGTGATCGTGCGGACGACCGCGTCGTCGGGGTTGCCGACCAGGGTCCAGACGATCGCGGTGAGGACCGCCGCGCCCAGCGCGAACCAGAACAGCAGCGCCGCGGCGCGGTCGGCCAGCAGCTGCGCGTGCGACGACGACGCCTGCGCCTCGGCGACCAGGCGCTGGATGCCGGCGAGTGCGGTGTCGTCGCCGGCCGCGGTGACCTCGACCCGCAGTGCCGAGTCGGTGGCGACCGTGCCGGCCGTGACGGCGTCGCCGGTGCCGCGGGCGACCGGGCGCGATTCGCCGGTGATCATCGACTCGTCGAGATCGGCGCGCCCGTCGACGATGCGGCCGTCGGCCGGGATGCTGCCGCCGGGACGGACGAGGACCACGTCGCCGACCCGCAAGTCGGACGGCGCGACCGTCACGGTCGTGTCGCCCTCGACGCGCTCGGCCTGATCCGGCAGGAGTGCTGCCAGCGAGTCCAGCGCCGAGGTGGTCTGCGCCAGTGACCGCATCTCGATCCAGTGCCCGAGCAGCATGATGACGATCAGCAGCGCGAGCTCCCACCAGAACTCGAGCTCGTGGTGCAGCAGGCCGAGGGTCGCACCCCACGATGCGACGAACGCGACCGTGATCGCCAGGCCGATCAGCAGCATCATGCCGGGGCGGCGGGCGCGCAGCTCTGAGACCGCTCCGCCCAGGAACGGCCGCCCTCCCCACACGTACATCACGGTGCCGAGCACCGGTGCGATCCAGGTGGCCCAGGACGGGATGCCGTAGCCCAGGATCATCGCGAACATCGGCGAAAGCGCGACCACCGGCACGGCGATGACCAGGTTGATCCAGAACAGTCGCCGGAACTGGCCGACGTGGTCGCCGTGCCCGGCGTGATCCGCGTGCCCGGCGTGCCCGGCGTGCCCGGCGTGCCCGCCGTGCCCGCCGTGCGCGGCGTGCGCGGCGTGCGTAGCGCGATCCACCTCGCCGAGATCGGCCGAACCGTGGTGGTGGTCGTCCGTCATGTCGTCTGCGCCCCTTCTTCGATACCTCGGACGGGTATCCCAGTCTCTCCCAACGAGATACCCCCTAGGGGTATTCCCCGACCGCGAGGGCGCACGTGCGCGCCGACCTCTGGAGGTTCGGCCGACGCCGGAGCAGACTGAGGGGCATGGCCGAGGCGCCCCGGATCACCGCCGTGCACGGCGACATCACCGCGCAGCGGGTCGATGTCGTCGTGAACGCCGCCAACTCGCGCATGCGCGGGGGCGGCGGCGTCGACGGCGCGATCCACCGCGCAGGAGGGCCCGCGATCCTGCAGGACTGCATCGCGCGCTTCCCGTACGGGCTCGCCACCGGAGATGCCGGCTGGACGACCGCGGGCGACCTGCCCGCGCAGTGGGTGGTGCACACCGTCGGCCCGAACCACGCCGCCGGCCAGCGCAACCGGTCGCTGCTGGTGTCGTGCTACCGGCGCTCGCTCGAGGTCGCCGACGAGCTCGCCGCGCGCAGCATCGCGTTCCCGCTGATCAGCGCAGGCGTCTACGGCTGGCCGCGCGACGACGCGATCGCCGCCGCCGTCGACACGATCTCGGCGACGCCGACACACGCCACCGACGTCCGGATCGTCGCGTTCGACGCCGCCGCGTACCGGCAGGTGCTCGACGCCCTGGGCGTCCGCGGCCTGGGGTAACGTACGTGCACGTGAGCAGTCCTGTCGGGCCCGGGGTGGCGGCCGCCCGCGTGCCGGGTGAGGATGCCAGGGCCGCCCTGGCCCGGTTGGCCGGGCCGGTTGTGGACTGGCGCCGACTCGGCCGGGCCGCCGTGCCGCTGCGCGACGGCCGCCGCTCGGCCGTGCTCATGCTGTTCGGCCCCGAGGACGGATCGCCCGCGGACGCCGTGGTCGCCCCGGCCGACGCCGGCGTGCTGCTGCTGCGCCGCGCTCCGAACCTGCGGCACCATCCCGGCCAGATCGGATTCCCCGGCGGCGGCATCGAGCCGGGCGACGCCGACCTCACCGCGACCGCGCTGCGCGAGGCGGTCGAAGAGACCGGGCTGGATCCGAGCGGCGTCGACCTGTTCGCCCCGCTGCCCGAGCTGCCGCTGGCCGTGAGCAACAACCTCGTGACGCCCGTGCCGGCCTGGTGGCGGCATCCCTCACCCGTGCACGCTGCCGACGCGGTCGAGACCGCCGAGGTGTTCTACGCGTCGATCGGTGCGCTGCTCGACCCCGAGAACCGCCGCAGCGTCGAGCGGGTGCGCGGACAGCTCATGCCGCGCATGCCCGCGTTCGAGGTGGACGGCCGGCTGATCTGGGGGTTCACCGCCGTGCTGCTGTCGGGCCTGTTCGACACCCTGGGCTGGACGCGGGAGTGGGATGCCGCACGCCTGGTCGTACCGGACGTCTGAGAGGGGGCGCATGCCTGCGACGCTGAGAGTGGAGGTCTTCCCCGCCGAGATCGACCGGGCGGTCGCGTTCTACACGACGCTCGGCTTCACCGTGACGCGGCGACACGAGGGACCGCCGATGCGCTATGCGTCCCTGCAGTACGGACAGGTGCGGCTCGGGCTCGCCGAGCGCGAGGCCGTCGATCCGGCCCTGCGGATGCTGCCGATCGGCACCGAGATCGTCGTCGAGGTCGACGACGTGCGCGCCGAGCGCGATCGTGTCGTGGCAGCCGGCATCCCGCTGCTCGAAGACCTCGTCGAGCGCTCGTGGGGCCTCACCGACTTCCGCCTGACCGACCCGGACGGCTACTACTGGCGGTTCACCTCCCGCGAGTGACCCGCGGGCGCGTCACTCGGTCGGCAGGTGCTCGCGCACCGCGGCCAGCACGGCCTTCGGGTCGTCGGCCCAGAACCGCAGCGCGTCCACGCGGTGCTCGCCGCCCTTGGGCGCCAGGCCCGGCACGCGCACGGTCAGCGGGCCCTCGAACCGCACCTCGAGGTTCGTCTCGCCGCCGATCCTGATCGCGCAGATCCGCTCGCCGTCCTCATCGAACACGCGGCCGATCTTGGGCTTGCCCGGCTCGTTCTCGACCCGCGTCGGCACGATCTCGATCGAGGCGAAGTCGTCCCACGGCACGTGCAGGTCGATCTCCATCCCCTCGCGCACCCGGATGCCGTCCGGCCCCACGGTGTGCGGCCTCGTGAAATACGCGCACAACAGCCCCAGCATCCACGTCACGCCCCAGATCCCGAGGATCAGGAATCCGATGCGCACCGGCGGCCACCGGTGGACGATCAGATCCACGATCGGGATCTCGAGCGCCGACAGCGCGATGAACACGATGAGGATCGTCAGCACGGGCCCGTGGTACCGGAACCCGGTCGCCCCTGGCGCGATCTTCGGCCGCCGGGCGACCACGCGCCACAGGCTCTCGTAGACGCGCAGCTCCATCAGCACGGCGCGCGTCGCGAGCTGCGCCGCCCGCCGGCCGCGCGACGGCCGGTCGCCGGCACCGGCGTCGAGGGCGGGATGCCGGGGCCCGCGCGGCGCGGTCACGGCGCACCGTCCGGACCCGGGGCCGACTCGACGTCCGCGTAGGCGACCGACTCGGTGGCGACGAGCTCGCGCAGCCGGTCCAGCACGGCCGCGACGCCGCGTTCGAACGCGGATCGGTCGGCGGGCGCGACGGCCGAGAGCAGCGACGCGGTGAGCTCGTCGTGGTCGCCCTGCATGCGGGTCATGACGGTGCGCGCCGCGTCGGTGAGCGTCACGAGCACGGCACGGCGGTCGTCGGGGTGCGGAGTGCGCACGACGTATCCGCTCCCCTCGAGCCCGTCGACCAGCGCCGACACGCTGCGCGGCGTCGTGCCCAGCGCCTGGGCCAGCGCCTGCTGGGTCACCGGCCCCGCCTGCTGCAGCACCCAGAGCGCGTGCACACGGGTCTCGGTCAGCGACGTGCCGGCGAAGGCGGCCTGCATGTCGCGCTGGAACAGCGCGCTGATCTCGAGCAGGCGGTCGAGGACGGTGGGTTCCATGCTTCGTTACATTACCACATTATTACATCTAGTAACCATATTTCCGGCCGCCCGTTCTTCACGGTGAACGCACGGTGGCGGCCTCTTGCCGGCACCGTGCGCGAGACGTAGGTTTGGCGTCGTTCCATCGAGCAAAGGGGCTGGAACCATGTCACACGGCGACATCACACACCTCGAGATCCCGGTCACGGACTTCGAGGCGGGCAAGACCTTCTACGGCGCGGTGCTCGGCTGGCAGATCGCCGACGTGCCCGGCTACGACGACTACCCGATGTGGCGGGCGCCGAACGGGACGAGCGGCGGCGCGCTGGTCAAACGCGACGCCGACTTCACCCAGCCGCGCAGCACGGTCGAGGTCGATTCGATCGATGACGTCCTCGCGAAGGTCGAAGAAGCCGGCGGGCGCGTGGTGACGCCCAAGAGCGCGATCACCGACACGAGCTGGTGGGCCGTCTTCGCAGACCCCGACGGCAACGTCATCGGCCTGTTCGAAGGCTCGATGGGCTGACCCGGGTCAGCGCGGCATCATCTCGCCCGCCTCGATCGCGATGTCGAGGCGGTTCTCGACGGGCGGCAGCGGGCACATGGCACTCGCGGTGTAGGCGCAGGGCAGGTTCACCGACCGGTTGAAGTCGATGCGCAGCCGGCCGTCGGCGTCAGGCGCGTCGACGTGCAGATTGCGGCTGGCAGCGTACGTGGTCACGCCGCTGGTGCGGTCGGTGAACAGCAGCCGCAGTCCGTCGCCGTCGCGGAACGCGGTGAGCCGGTGCGGCCCGTCAAGGTCGAACGCGACCGTCCCGGGCGCGTCGAACAGGGTCTCGAGACCGTCGACGACGGTGTCGACCGACACGGCGCGCGGCTCGTCGAACGGCGTGAACGCGGCGTCCACGACGAACCGCTCGTCGGCCGCATACGTCGGTGTGCCGGTGTAGGCGAGCAGCGTCGGATTGTCGGGATGCCGCGGCCTGATCACCGCGTGCCCGCCGAAGTTGGCGACCTCGACCACGGCGGTTCCGGCATCCGTCCCCCACGTCGCGCGCACCGGCGCACCGATCTGCACCGGCCCGAACGCGTGCTCGCCCGTGATCGGACGTCCGTCGATCGTGAGCGCCTCGCCGTCGGCGAGGTCGACGACGGGGCCTGCCTCGCCGGTCGACCATGCACCGGGCACATCGTCGAACCGCTGCGGTGCGGGGGTCAGCCAATGCGCCGCCGTGATCGCCAGGAACCCGTCGGGCGCCGCGCGGTCGCGCTCGTGCTCGTCGTGCCATGCCTGCCATTCGGCGACGAAACCGTCCGTGCCCTGATCGACCATGCCTCCAGTCTCCCGCACCTGCCGGGGACGGCGGCGCGGGCGGCATACGCTCGAGGGATGACGACGGAATTCCGCCCGGCATCCGATGGCCCCTCGGTCGTGCTGGTGCGGCACGGCGAGACCCACTGGAGCAAATCGGGCCGGCACACGTCGGTCACCGATGTGGGCCTGACCGCCGCGGGTCGCGAGCAGGCGCGGCACGTGGGGGCGGCGCTGCGCGCGCAGCGGTTCGCCCTGGTGCTGTGCAGTCCGCGCCGGCGGGCGCGCGACACCGCCGCCCTCGCCGGGTTCGACGAGCCGCTCATCGACGACGACCTCGCCGAGTGGGACTACGGAGCGCTCGAAGGTCGCACCACCGCCGAGATCTCGGCCGAGATCGGGCACCCGTGGCGCATCTGGACCGCCGAGGCACCCGATCCGCTGCCCGCCGAGACGGCCGACGACGTCGCGCGACGCGCCGACGCGGTGATCGCGCGGCTGCGCAGTGTGACGTCGCAGGGGCAGGATGCCGTGGTCTTCTCGCATGCGCATTTCTCGCGCGTGCTCGCCGCCCGCTGGCTCGGGCAGCCGCCGACCGAGGGGGCGCGGCTGGCCCTGGGGACCGGCAGCATCAGCGAGCTCGGGTTCGAGCACGCTCTGCCGGTGATCAGCCGATGGAACCTGCAGCCGTGACACGGTCGCGACGCCACGGGGTTGAATGACGGTATGGATGCCGACAGCCTCCGCGCACTGCACCTCATCGACCGCTCGGGCACCCGCTACCCGCTGGGCGAGGATCGGTGGCGCGGTGACGACGGCACGCCGCTCATGCTCTCGCCGATCCCCGGCACGACGACGGTGGATGCCGCGCAACGGTCGCTGTGGCGGTACGGCGCCGTGCTGCCCGTGTCCGACGAGCACCGCGTCAGCCTCGGCGAGGGGTGGACGCCCCTGATCCCCGATCGGCGGACGGGCCGTGGCATCCACTACAAACTCGAGTGGTTCAACCCGACCTCGAGCTTCAAGGACCGGGGCGTGGCGGTGATGATGTCGCACCTGGCGGCGCACGGGGCGACGCGGGTGCTCGAAGACAGCTCGGGCAACGGCGGGTCGTCGGTCGCCGCCTATGCCGCAGCGGCCGGGATCGCGGCGAAGATCATCGTGCCCGCCGCGACCTCCCCCGCCAAAGTGCTGCAGGCGCGCGCGTACGGCGCCGAGATCGAGCTCGTCGGCGGCACCCGCGACCAGGTCGGCGACGAGGCCGTGCGGCAGTCGGCCGAGATCCCGTACGCGAGCCACAACTGGCACCCGATGTTCGTGCAGGGCGTCAAGACGATCGGCTACGAGATCTGGGAGCAGCTCGGGTTCCGCGCCCCCGACAACATCGTGACGGTGGCCGGCGCCGGCAGCGTCGTGCTGGGCTGCGATCTCGCCTTCGGCGAGCTGCGGGATGCCGGAGCCGTCGACACGGTTCCCCGGCTGCTGGTCGGCCAGCCTCGCGACTGGGCCACGATCGTCGAGGCGGTGAACGGCGTGCACCGCGACCCCGACCGGCCGCGCGCGCCGACGATCGCCGAGGGCTCGTCGATCGCACGGCCGGTGCGTCTGCCCGAGGTGGTCGCCGCGATCGAACGGTCGCACGGGGCGGCAGTGGCCGTGAGCGACGACGAGATCCGCACCGCGCTGCGGGGGCTGGCCGCGTGCGGGCTGTATGCCGAGCCGACGAGCGCCGTGGCCGCGGCCGCGCTCGAACGGTTCGTCGCCGACGGCGCGATCGGCCCCGGCCAGACCACGGTGGTGATCCTCACCGGCACGGCGCTGAAGGCCGCCGATCGCGCCGCCGAGGTCTTCGACGGCGCGCGGTAGCGGCATCCGTCATCTTCAGCGCAGGGCGTCGATGATCGCGCCCACGTTCGGCGTGCCGTAGCCGGTGGGACGGTCCCATCCGGCGGAGGCCGAGTAGCCGCCCGTGAACGTCGGCGTGCTGTTGCTGCCGACCGTCACGTCGTACATCCGGCCGCTGCGCGCCCACGATGACGTGTACTGGCTGATCTCGCCGACGCGGTGCCCGACGGCCTGTACGACATCGGCCGTGATGCCGGCCCACTGCGGCGAGCCGGCCGAGGTTCCGCCGAAGAAGTAGAAGCCGTCCGCCGCGGCGCCCAGGAAGCCGAGGTACGTCAGCACCCCGGTGTAGACGCTCGCGTTGTAGGCGACATCCGATCCGCCCTTCGCGGTGATCAGGCTCGGGGCACCGCCGGTGGCCCCGAACGGACCGTCGGCGCAGGTGGTCGCGCAGTTCGTGTAGTCGCCCCAGACGGTCTCGCGCTGGCCCTTGTCCAACGGAGTGCCGTACAGCAGGTTCGTGCCGCCCACCGAGGTGACCAGCGTGTCGGAGGCGGGATACGAGTAGTTCGGGGATCCGGTGCCGTTGTCCGATCCAGCATCGCCCGACGAGGCGAACACCGACATGCCCTGAGCCGCGGCCGCTTGATACACGGCGTGCGCCTGCGTCAGCTGTCCGTTGTTGCCGCGCAGCGCCGCTTCGTCGATGCCGAAGCTCATCGACATCACCGCGCCGAGGTGATGGCCGACGGCGTACTGCTCTGCCGCGTTGATCGTGTTGCCGTGGTCGTTGGCGGCGATCACGAGGTCGATCGTCGCACCGGGGGCCACCGCATGGGCCCACTGCACGTCGAGCGAGGTCTCTTCGGCCCAGCCCAGCTGGGTGCCGTGGCCGGTCCACGTCGGCACTCCGGTCGGATAGAAGACGTTCAGGTGCGCGGCGGGCAGACCGAACTCCTGCGAGAAGGTCGCGAGGTCCGAGCGGACCGTCGGGCTGCCGAACGCGTCGACGATCACGATCGTCTGCCCGGTGCCGGCTGGCACGCCGTCGATCTCGGCGGGGATGTCGTACGCCGCGCGGATGCTGTCGGGCGTCTGACAGGCGAACTCCCCGTCGGTCTGGGCCAGGCACTGCGCCGCCGACGTGTCGTGGGCGATCTCGCCCGGCGACAGATGGGCTCTGATCACGATCGGATGGACCGCATAGCTCCACTGCGTGGAGGAGGTGGCGGCCGAGGCGGGCACGGCGCTCACTGCGACGAGAGCGGCTGCGGCGGCCAGGGCGAACAACGTTGTCGACGTGTGCTTCACGATCATTCCCTTGTTCAGCGTTGACGGGGTGAAGCGACTGTCGCCTGCGTCGGATTGCGGCGTGAGGTGGCAGGGCCACCGTGCAGAATATGCCTGTCTCCCCAGGAATGACAGGGGGAATCCGAAGCGTGGGCCCGGTCCGCGGCTACTGGTGGGTGGAGCGTTCGATCGACATCACGAGGATCACGCGCTTCGCTCTGTCGGCCGGCGGCGTGGTGCTGGGATCGCCGTACCGGTTCTGCAGCCGGACATAGAAGGCGCCCTCGGGGTCGGGCACCGCTTCGACGAGCCTGCCGGCCACTTCGAGATAGTGCGTCGGGCTCTCGGGGTCGATGATCGACAGCGCCATCGACGGGTTGTGCTGCAGGTTGCGGTACTTCTGCCGGCGGTTGGTGTGGGTGAAGCGCACGTGCTCGCCGTCGAACTCGAACCACATCGGCGTGACCTGCACGCTGTCGTCGGGTCGGATCGTGCCGAGGTGCCCGAAGAGGGGCAGCTCGAGCAGGTGACGGCGGTTCGCGGGGATGAGCGTATCGAGATCGGTCATGCCTCCAGCATGGCCCACGCGCAGTCGGCGGTCCGCGGTACGCTCCGCTCATGGTCTCGTTCGGCACCGTCGTCTCGCCGGTGGGCACCCTCGGCGTGACCGGCGACGGCGAGGCGATCACCGGCGTCGGGTGGGGTCTTCGACGGCCGATGGATGCCGCGGCCGCGGCCGATCCGGTCCTCTCCGAGGCGATCGCCCAGCTGACCGCCTATTTCGCCGGCACGCTGCGCCGGTTCGACGTGCCGTTCGACCTCGGAGAGCAGGCCGACGGCAGCCGCGCCGTGCTGACGACGCTGTACGAGAGCGTGGCATACGGCGAGACGGTCACCTACGGCGAGCTGGCCGCCCGCAGCGGCTGCGGCATCCCGGCCCGCGGCATCGGTGCCATCATGGGCGCCAACCCGATCCCGATCATCGTGCCGTGCCATCGCGTGCTCGCCGCCGACGGCCTGGGCGGCTACTCGGGCGGCGCCCCCGGCCAGGGCCTGGCGACCAAGCGCCGGCTGCTCGAGTTCGAGGGCGCGCTGCCGGCGCCGCTGTTCTGACCCGCCCGACGGACGACGGGTGCCCGGGGCCACGAAACCGTGCTCCCGGGCACCCGCGACATCGGTGCGTCGGTGTCAGTGCGTGGGCTCGAGGGATTCCGACGCGGCAGGCTCTGCGGCCTCCCCACCCGCGGCGCCGTGCGCCGAGACCCCGTGCACGTTCTCGAGCGTCGACTCGTCGAAGGGAAGGTCGCCGGCGAGCACCGCGCGCACGCGCGTGGTGTCGATCTCGTGGGTCCACTGGCCGATCAGCAGCGTCGCCACGGCGTTGCCGGTGAAGTTCGTCAGGGCACGGCACTCCGACATGAACTTGTCGATGCCGACGATCACGCCCATGCCGTCCAGCAGCTCGGGGCGGTGGGCCTGCAGGCCGGCGGCCAGGGTCGCCAGGCCCGCGCCGGTGACCCCGGCGGCGCCCTTCGAGGCGATGATCATGAACACCAGCAGCGAGATCTGCTGCGGCAGGTCCATCGGCATGCCCATCGCCGACGAGACGAACAGCGACGCCATGGTGAGGTAGATGGCGGTCCCGTCGAGGTTGAACGAGTAGCCGGTGGGCACCGTGATGCCGACCACGGCGCGCGAGACGCCGGCGTGCTCCATCTTGGCGATCAGCCGCGGCAGCACCACCTCGGACGACGAGGTCGAGAAGATCAGCAGGTACTCGCGGGCGAGGTACTTGATGAGCGTGAAGATGTTCAGCCCGGTCACGAGCTTGAGCAGGCCGCCGAGCACGACGACGATGAACAGCGCGCAGGTCGCGTAGAACGCGCCCATGAGGATCGCCATCGATCCGATGGCCGCCCAGCCGGTCGCCCCGACGACGGCCGCGATGGCGCCGAACGCGCCGATGGGCGCGGTCCACATGATCATCATCATGAGCTTGAACACGAGGGCCTGCGCGTGCGTGATCGCCGTGACGATCGGCTTGCCCGCCTTGCCCATCGACTGCAGCGCGAACCCGATCAGCAGGGCCAGCACGAGGGTCGGCAGCACCGGGATGTCGCCGGGGATCAGGCTCAGCAGGAACGTGACCGTGGGGTCGCCGCCGGCGCCGGCGGCCGCGTCGTAGGGCTTCAGGTGCAGGCCGCTGCCCGGGTGGACGATGTTGCCCACGACCAGTCCGATGATCAGGGCCACCGTGGCCATGATCAGGAAGTAGACCAGCGCGAGTCCGCCGACCTTGCCGACGGTCGAGGCGCGGGCCACCGATCCGACGCCGAGCACGATCGTGCAGAAGATCACCGGCGCGATGATCATCTTGATCAGCGCAACGAACGCGGTGCCGAGGGGTTTGAGCGCGATGCCCGCCTCGGGGGCGATCAGGCCGATCGCAGCTCCCGCCACGACGGCCACGATGACCGCGATGTACAGCCAGTGGGTGCGATCCCTGCGGGTGCGCACGGGCACGGATGCCGCGGCATCCCCTCCTCGTGCAGGCACAGTCTTCTTCGTCATGCCGACTCCTTCGTCCGGGTGTGATGAGGTACCCCGACACGATGCCCGACCGGCGCGCGCACGTCACCGTTGCGGTCATAACGATCACGCCGGCTCCCAGCCCGGGGTGGGAAGCTGGAGGCGATGAGCACGACCGCGCACCGCGTGAACCGTCGCCGCACCGGGCGGCTGTCGCTTGCCGCGAGGCTGTTCCTCGCGGAGCTCGTCATCGTCGTCGCCCTGTGCGCGACGTTCATGGTGCTCTCGTACAACCACACCAGGGTGCTGCTGCGGCAGGCCGCGGCATCCCAGGTGCTCAGCCTCGCGCAGACCCTGGCCCACGATCCCTTCGTCGTCGCCGGCGTGCAGTCCGCGCGGCCGTCCGACACGCTCGAGCCGTATGCGCTGGACATCGACAAGACCGCGTCGGTCGACTTCGTGACGATCATGGACCGCGACGGCATCCGCTACACGCACCCGGACCCCGCGCAGATAGGCCGGCCCTACATCGGCTCGACGGCCGCGGCCCGAGCCGGGCACAGCCAGGTCGAGCAGTTCACGGGCACGCTGGGGCCGTCGGTGCGGGCGATCGTGCCGATCTTCGACAGCGCCGGGCAGGTCACCGCGATGGTGGCGGTGGGCGTGACGATCCACCACCTGGCGATCGCCGAGGCCGCCGCCGTACCGCAGATCCTGACCGCGGGGCTGATCGTGCTGGCGGTCGGCGCTCTCGCGGCCTGGCTGCTCGGGCGCTATCTGCGGCGTACGACGCTCGGCTATCGCCCGGCCCAGCTGCGGCGGCTGTTCACGTACTACCACTCGGCGCTGCACTCGCTGCGCGAGGGGCTCATGCTCGTGAACGAGAACGGCGACCTGGTGCTGTACAACGATCAGGCAGCTCAGCTTCTCGATATCGCGCCGTTCGACGACGATCGGCCGTCCGCGCTCGGCGACCTGCACCTGCCGGCCTCGCTGCACGAGCTGCTGGCGTCGGGCCGCACCGTCGCCGACGAGGCGCACGTGACCGGCGAGCGGATCCTGATCGTCACCCAGCAGCCGGCCGTCGAGCCGGGCCGTCCGGGGGCGGACGCCTCGCCGCGCCGGCGCCGGCGCGGCAGCGTGGTCACGATTCGCGACCGCACCGAGGTGCAGACCCTGGCCGGCGAGCTCGCGTCGATGACGTCGCTGTCGGACGCGCTGCGGTCGCAGACGCACGAGCACGCGAACCGGCTGCACCTGATCGCCACGCTCGTCGAGCTCGGGCGCACGCGCGAAGCGATCGATCTGGCCGTGCGCGACCAGCAGCAGGCGCAGCAGCTGACCGATCACTTCGTGCAGTCGCTGGACGAGCCGTTCATCACGGCGCTGCTGATCGGCAAGACCGCGCAGGCTCACGAGCGCGGCATCCGCCTGGGCATCACGGCATCGGGCACGCTGCCGCCGCAGGCCCTGGACGCGCTGGATCTGGTGACCATCACCGGCAACCTCATCGACAACGCGTTCGACGCCGCGGCGGAGTCGGAGGAGCGGCGGGTCTGGGCGGACTTCACGGTGGCCGACGACGCGCTGGTGATCACCGTGGCCGACTCGGGCCCCGGCATCCCGGCCGACGAGGTCGAGACGGTCATGCGCATGAACACGTCGTCGAAGCCGGATGCCGCAGCCGCCGGGCACGGGTACGGTCTGACTCTCGTGCGCCAGGCGGTGGCGCGGCTGCGGGGCACGATCGAGGTCGAGACCGACGGCGGAGCGATCATCACGGTGACGATCCCACTCGCCGCAGACAGGGTCGGACGGGTCGCGGCATCCAGCGACGACGCGGCATCCGGCCCCACGGCATCCCGTGACGTCGCGTCGGCCGATGGGCTCGGGGAGGAGCCGCGGTGACCGGCGCGGACGGCGTGCTGCGCGTGCTCGTCGTCGACGACGAGCCGCTGACGGCTGAAGCGCACGCCGCATACGTGCGCCGGGTGCCGGGCTTCACCGTGGTGGCCGTCGCGCACGACGGCGCCACCGCGCTGCGCGAACTCGACCGCGCCGCCGCCGACGGCGCGCCGATCGACGTCGTGCTGCTGGACATGGTGCTCACCGACCTGCACGGCCTCGACGTCGCCCGCCGGCTGCGGGCGCGGGGGCACACCGTCGACATCATCGCGATCACCGCCGTGCGCGATCTGTCCGTCGTGCGCCGTGCGGTCGCCGCCGGCGTCACCCAGTACCTGATCAAGCCGTTCACCTTCGCCGTGTTCCGCGCGAAGCTCGAGAACCAGCGCGACTTCCGCCTCGGGCTCGATCAGACCGGGCCGCTGGCGACCCAGTCCTCGATCGACAACGCCCTGAGCGCCCTGCGCACGCTGGCGCCGGGCCGTCTCCCGAAGGGGCTGCTGCCCGAGACCCTCGCCGAGATCACCCATGCCATGCGCACGGCAGACGTGCCGCTGTCGGCCGCGGAGCTCGCCGTGCATCTGGACCTGTCGCCGGTCACCGTGCGCCGGTACCTGCGCTTTCTCACCGAGCAGCACGATGTCGTCCGTGCCGCGCGCCACGGCGTGCCCGGCCGGCCGGAGTACGAGTACCGCTGGTCGGGTGGGGCGGCGGCGCGCTGACAGCGGTGCGGTACCAGCCGCCGTCGGGTCAGGTCTGCGCTTGCCCCGTCAGTCGCGCCGGCGGTCGCGAACCTCGGGGAGGGCCTCGTACCCCGCCGCACGGTATGTCGCCACGCCTGCGATGTTCGAGCTCGCCGTGCACACGATCGCGCTCGAGGACCCGAGCTCCTGGAGCGCGGCCGCGGCGGCCACGGTGATCGCGGCGCCATAGCCGCGGCCCCGGTGGTCGCGGTGCACGCCCATCGGCTCGAGCAGACCCGGCCGGCCCGGCCCCGCCGACCAGACGGTGACGGCCGCGACGGCCTCGCCGTCGTCGTCGAACGCCAGAAGGCATCGCGCGTGGACGTACGGCGGGGCTGCGGCCATGGTCTGCCAGCGGTCTACCGTGAACGTGGACTTCTCGAACGCGCTGCGCTGTACGGCCACCCGATCGGGCACGGTGGCCGGCGTGACCGTCTCGACGCGGATCGCGGGTGTCTCCACCCGCTGAGACAGATCGCGTCGCAACGGTGTCCAGGGCTCGTCCGTGCCCCAGCCTTCGACCGCCAGCGCCGGCTGGAGCGCCGCGTCCGCCGGGGCTTCGACGTTGGCCGCGCCGGCTGCCAGTACGCCGCGCTCGGGGCGGACGATGTCGTCCGCGATGCGCCGCGCCAGAGTGGTGTCGCGGCGCACGTCCGGCGCCGTCGTCATCCGCAGCAGGCCCGGGCCGTCGAGGAACCCGATCGCGAGGATCCGATCGCCCTCTCGCCAGACGCGCAGCGCGGCCGCGGTCGCCTCGGCACCGAACCGGTGGAACCAGCCGATGTCGCCGGGGTGCAGCTGCATTGCGGCACGTTCGTGCTGCCAGGAGCACAGTGCGTCGACGACATCGACCACGTCGGCGACGGAGGGCTCATGCAATTCGACGGCCATCACGCTCACCGTCGGCAGGCCGGTTCGTGCCCGTGATTCGAGTGGTCCATGACGGCAACCCTACTGTTCGTCGTCCCCGTGAACGCCTATCCCCCGCCCGCCGACGCGAGTCACGCGGCACGGTACTCGAAGCGAGCTCGGCCCCCGAGGCGGGGCGTCTGCGCAGGGTCGACGGTGGCGGGCGGGATGAACCAGACACTGGCCTTCACACCGTGCCCCTCGATACGGATCTCCCACCCGTTGTCGTGGATGCGATGGTGGCACGATTCGCAGAGCAGCACGCCTTCGTCGATGTCGGTCTCGCCGTGATCTCGCATCCACCAGTTGAGATGATGCGCCTTGGTCATGCCCGGCGGCAGGTTGCACATCGCACATCCGCCATCGCGTTCGGCGAGCGCGAGCTGCTGCGCTCTGGTGAACAGCCGCTTCTCTCTGCCCCAGTCCATGACTTCGGATTCTCCGTCGAGGACGATGGGGATGATTCCCGCCGTGGCCGCGAAGTGCCTGGCGCCGACGGGTGAGATCGGCGCGGTGATGCCGTCGATCTCAGCGAGACCCGCGCCTTCGGTCAGTGTCTCGAGGTCCATCCGCACCACGACGGTCGCTCCCGCGAGGGGCAGGTCTTTGTTCTTGCACCCGAGGGCGTGCTCCGCCAGCTGCACGAGCGCCTCGGCCTGCAGCTGCGGCACACGGGGGCGGATCTGATCGTCGTCACCGCGCGTGACGTCGTCCCGGGTGCGGCGGAACGCCGCGCTGACGAGGGCCTCGATGGCGGCCTTCAGCGGCGCCCCGCGCGAGACCTCGATCTTGCCGTCGATGACCAGGAACCCATCGCGCTCGAAAAGGTGCAGGTGCTGCTCCCCACGCCGGTCGCGTTCCGCCGGCTCGACACCGTCCTGGTCCAGCCAGGCCTCTGCGTGGGCGACGAGTTTGCGCAGCTGATCCAGGGTGAGTCCCGGCGCCCGCGCCACCAGGGTCTGCTCGACCTCGTCGCGATCCTCGGCCTTCGAGCGGACTGCCACCCTGTCGAGCATCGCGATGATCGTCCCCGCCACCGCCTGGCCGATGCGACCGCCGCGGATGCCCTCGGCGACGTGCGGGTGCTTCGCCGGAAGCTCCTCCCCCGTGAGCGCCTGCCTGGGGGCAATGGCCTTGCCGACGGACACCAGCCTCTTCGCCTCGCCCGTGCCGATCGCCGTGGTGGCCGCGATCAGGGCCGCGGCGTTGCGGTAACCCTGTTCCTTGGCCAGCGACTCGGCACCCAACTCGGGCCGGGACTCCCGATCGATCTCGGCGGCGACCTCGGCGCGGACGCCGTCGACGCGACGGCTGATGGCACCCAGCTGATCCAGGGCCCACACCAACTGCGGGCGGTTCAGTTCGGACGCGGGCCCGGCCGCCGCATCGCGCTCACCTGTCCACGCCAGCCGCAGCGCCGCCACCGCGTCCTCGAGACCGGCAAGCGTGTCTTCCATGCCTCGGATATTAGTACACACATACGACACTCACTTCGAGTACGGCGTGAAACCAGGGCGATCTGTGGACAACGCCGATCGCTCTCGCGGTGGGGAGAGCTCCGTGTTCGCGCATCAGTACGAATGTCATCCTTGCGAGTCGAAGAACTCCCAATGCCCTTCCGACACCACCGCAACGACACCGTCGACGACCGATATCGCGGTCTGATCGTCGATCGCATACGCCGGTCCCGGCATCCTCGTCGCCCACTCACGGGCGCACTCGAGTGTGTTGTGCGACCAGCCGGGGTAGTCCAGATGCGGAAAGATCGAGAAGCCGACGACGCTGAGCGCCGTGTCGGTCCCGTCCGGGCGCCAGTCCACGAACTCGCGGCCGATGCGGGGTGTCATGGCCATGCTCCCCGCGCTCACCCCGACCCACACCGTGTCGGGCAGCTCCGGGAGCATGTCGGCGAGACCGGACCGCCGCATCCAGTGACTCAGATAGACCGCCTCGCCCCCGTCGACCAGCAGAACGTCGGCGGCGCGCACTCACGGCTGCCAGCGCTCCGGGTCGATGTCGGGCAGGGCCGTCAGCTCGAGGACGCCGACCGACGACCAGCCCAGATCACACAGGCCGCCGGCATCCCCCCATTGCCCAGCCGTGGACTTCCACACCGACGTCGGCGTGCACGCGGGCTGCCCCCACTGCGCCGTCGGGATGAACAGTGCGTTCGACTCGGCGATCGGCTTGCCGAGCAGGCCGACGAGCGTGTCGCGGATGGCGGCGTTCGTTACCCCGCCCGACGTGAGCAGCAGCTTCATGTCGACCCTTCCATGTCCGATGGATGTAGGTCGAGACTGCGCCCTCACGTCGGTGTGCGCAACGGACCGTCACCCGCCGAGGTCGCCCTCGCTCCGATGAGGCTCGTCTCCGACCTCGACCTGCGCGCGTCGCAGCCGTGCCCGCATGTCGGCGAAGATGTCCCGGTAGGCAGGGTCATGGGCGACGTTGCGCACTTCTTCGGCATCGGTCTCGAGGTCGTACAGCTCCCACTCGCCCGGGTACGTGAAGCCGCCGGTGCCCGGCAGCCCCAGTCCGTCGTTGTAGAAGTAGATGATCTTGTACCGGTCCGTGCGGTAGCCGTAGTGCGCGGGGGCCTTGTGGAAGACGTCGTCGTGCTCCCAGTACCGGTAGTAGAACCCCTCGACGGGATCGGATGCCGGTGGCTCGGCGAGATCGGGCAGGAAGCTGCGCCCCTGCATGCGGGGATGCGCCTCGACGCCGGCGGCATCGAGGATCGTCCGCGCGAAGTCGACGTTCGTCACGATCCCGTCGTGCACCGTCCCGGCCGCGATCCGATCCGGGTAGCTCAGCACCAGCGGCATGCGAATCGACTCCTCGTACATGAACCGCTTGTCGAACCAGCCGTGGTCGCCGAGGAAGAACCCCTGGTCGGAGGTGTACATCAGCAGCGTGCTGTTGAACCGGTCGCGGTCCTGCAGCCAGTCGATCACGCGCCCGACGCTCTCATCGACGGCGGCCACGCACCGCAGGTAGTCCTCCATGTAGCGCTGGTACTTCCACAGCGCCTCGTCCTCGTACGACAGACCCGCGGGCGGCTCCTGCTTGAGGTCCGCTGCGCGGGCGCTCTGCGGCGGCGGTATCTTGAGACTCCTCCCGTCCCCCGCAGAGAGGCAGTCGTGTCCTTCACCGATCCGCATGCGGCCGTCCCCGTGGAGTTGGCGACCCCGGAATTCGTCCTGCGCCCGATCACCTCCGACGACGCCGAGCGCGACCACGACGCCGTCATGGAGACGCGCCATGACCTGCGCCTGTGGGAGCAGTCGACGTGGCCGGCCGACGACTTCACGGTCGACGACAACCGGACGGACCTCGTGGGACTCGAACGTCGCCATGTCGAGCATCGCGCGTACACCTACACGGTGCTCGATCCGGACGGCGCCGAGAGTCTCGGATGCGTCTACGTCTTCCCCACCACGGCGGCGTTCCTGGCGAGGTCCACGGTCACCGCGGTCGGGGACGACGTGTGGGACGACGTGGACGCGGTCGTCTACTTCTGGGCCCGCGCGTCCCGGATGAGGACGGGGATGGACGGCCGGCTGCTCGCGGCCCTGCGCACGTGGTTCGCCGACGCGTGGGGATTCGAGCGGTCCGTCTATGTCACCAACGAGCGGTTCGAGCAGCAGGTGCAGCTCATCCGCGGCACGGGTCTGCACCTGAAGTTCGAGCTGCGCGAGCCGGGCAAGCCGGGCGCCTACCTGGCCTTCGGCTGACGGTCACGCGCGATCCCGGCCGGTCTACCACCACCACGATCTGCCGCGCAGCATCGCGCCGAAGTCCTCGGGCGACCCGCGCCTGCCCGGCCGGGATCCGAGGTAGCTGTCGACCACGGCGCGGCCGAGATCGTCGAGCTCGGGTGCGACCACGTGCCCGCCGGCGCGATACGCGAGGGCGTCGATGAACCGTGCGAGACCCGAGTCGCTGCCCAGGCGGAAGAACGTCGTCTGCGCGCCCATCCGGTGCACGGTGTCGAGCTCGCGCACCGTGACGGCCACCGTGCGCGGATCCGGCGGGTACGCGAAGAAGACCTCGCCGTCCGGCTCGAGATGGGCCGTCGGCTCGCCGTCGGTCACGATCAGCAGGACGGGCTGGGCCACCGGGTTGCGGCGGAAGTGCCGCTGGGCCAGCAGCAGGGCGTGGTGCAGGTTCGTCCCCTTGTCCCACACGCCGTCCTTCGCGGTCAGCTGCTCGATGTCGATCACCTCGGCGTAGCGCGAGAACGAGATCAGCTGCAGGCTGTCGCCGCGAAAGCGGGTCGAGATCAGGTGATGCAGCGCCAGCGCGGTGCGCTTCATGGGCACCCACCGGTCGTCCATCACCATCGAGAACGACGTGTCGACCAGCAGCGCGACCGCGGCCGTGGTGCGCTGCTCGGTCTCGACGACCTCGACGTCGTCCGTGGCCAGACGCACTCCGGTCGACGCGTCGCCGCCGTCGAGGATCGTGCGCAGGACCGCGTTCGAGACGGTGCGGGGGATGTCCCACGGTTCGGTGTCTCCATAGGCCCACGCGCGAGTCGCGCCGGTGAGGTCGCCCGCGGCGCCGGCGTTCCTCGTCTCGCGACGGCCCAGTCGACCGGACTGCCGGGTCGCGACATCCTTCATCAACGCGCGCCCCAGCTGACGCATCGCCCGCGGCGTGAGCCGCAGCGCACCGTCGGACGCGCGCTGCAGCATCCCGGTGTCCTTCAGCTCCTGCTCGAGGTCGCGCAGCGCGCGGGCGCTCACGGCGGCATCGTCGCCGACCAGGCGGGCGAGCGCGTCGAGGTCGATGTCGTCCATCCGCGCCCCGGGGTACGCCTGGGCCAGCTGCTCGGTCAGCGCGTCGAGGTCCGAGAGGTCCTGCATGACGCCGGTCGCCTCGCCGAGACCGGTCGGCTCGTCGCCCGAGAAGGATGCCGAGCCCGTCCAGTCCTCGCCGGGCCGGAGCGACCGCAGATTGTCGTCGAGACGTGACAGCGACTGCATGAGCTCGGGCGAGCCGAACGCCTGGGCGGCGAGGCTCATGAGCTCGTCGCGCTGCTCGGGGGACATCGAGTTCAGCATCCGGTTCGCGGCGGCCGAACGCTCGGCGAGCGTATCCATCAGCTCGTCGAGGTTCTGCGGATTCTCGGGGAACTGCGCTCCGTGCTTGCGCATGAACTCGTCGAAGTCCGCCTGCGTGTCCTCGCCGCGCCGCCGCTTCTCGAGCAGGTCGTTGAGATCGTTCAGCATGTCGCGGATCGCCTCGCGATCGGCATCCGTCGCGTTCTCGAGCGCGTTCTTCATGCCGGCGAACCGCTGGTCCAGCAGCTCCCGGCCGAGCAGTTCGCGGATGCGGTCGTAGTCCGCACGCGCGGTGGGGCTGTGCCACTCATAGTCGGCGAGCTCGTTGACCGCCGCGGCGGTGCCGGGCGGCAGGTTCTCCATCCGCATCTCGGCGAACGCGCGTTCGTCGTCGTCGAGGTCCACGTCGCGCACGAGCTGCTTGCGCTCTTCGAGCACGGCGTGGTCGAGCAGCTTGCGGATCTCCTGCAGCGTGCCGTCCAGCCGGTGCCGGTTCAGCAGCTCGGATCTGCGCTCCCGCACCCGGCGGGCCAGGTCGTCCAGTCCCTCGCGCCCCTTGGCGCCGCGGCGCAGGTACTCGCGCATCGCTCGTTCGGCCGACGTGCCGGCCATGACGTCGGCGCCGATCGCCTCGAGCGCCTGCTGCACCGGCACCGGGGGCGCGAGCGGATCGCCGCCGGAGTATCTGCCGTACCGCGCCGTGTGCGCGGGCACGCGATGGAAGCTGCGGACCATCAAGTGACCGCCTTCCGCAGATCCACGATGGATGCCGCCGCCTCACCCATACACGGTCTCCCCCGCTGCGCTCTCCTTGCCGATCCGGCGTTCCAGGTACAGCGACTCGAGCAGCAGCTCGAGGGCCCCGGCACGTTCGCCGGGAGTGCGGGCGTCGAGCCGGTCGGCGACCTCGTCGTACAGATCGGACTCGCCGAGCACGGGCATCGCCGCCAGGACGTCGGCGGCGGCGACCTGCTCGCCGGTCATCACGGTGGCGCCCTCGTGCAAGGCGTCGACGAGCACGGAGGTCTCGAGGCCGCCCAGGTGCGCACGTGCGGTCTCGGCCACCGCGGTGCGCAGCAGGTGCTCCAGAATCGCGCGCTCGCGCCCCTCTTCGCCGGTCTCGAACTCGATCTTGCCGCCGAGCACGTCCACGGCGGTCTCGAGGTCGACGGGGCGGGCGACCGCCACCGGCTCGTGCTGTCGCGTCGCCCGGTGCAGGGCGGCCGCGGCGATCGTCTCGGCGCCGGCGATCGCAAAGCGTGCCGAGACACCGGCGCGCTGGTCCACGGCATCCGATTCCCGAAGGTTCCGCGTGAATCGCGCGAGGATCTCGAGCAGGTGTGCGGGCACCTCGGCGGCCAGCTCGGACTCTTGCCGGATGACTGCGACCTCCTCGTCGATCGACGGCGGGTAGTGCGTGCGGATCTCGGCGCCGAACCGGTCCTGCAGCGGGGTGATGATGCGGCCGCGGTTCGTGTAGTCCTCGGGGTTGGCCGTGGCCACGAGAAGCACGTCGAGGTCGAGGCGCAGCACGTAGCCGCGGATCTGGATGTCGCGCTCCTCCATCACGTTCAGCAGCGACACCTGGATGCGTTCGGCGAGGTCGGGCAGTTCGTTGATCGCGACGATGCCGCGGTGGCTGCGCGGCACGAGTCCGTAGTGGATGGTCTCGGGGTCGCCGAGCGAGCGGCCTTCGGCCACCCGGATCGGGTCGACGTCGCCGATGAGGTCCGCCACAGAGGTGTCGGGGGTGGCGAGCTTCTCGGCGTACCGTTCGGACCGATGCCGCCACGCGACGGGCAGATCGTCGCCGAGCTCGGCGGCACGGCGACGCGATGCCGGCGTGATCGGGTGGAAGGGATGCTCGCCGAGCTCAGCGCCCTCGATCACCGGCGACCACTCGTCGAGCAGTCCGGCGAGGCTGCGCAGCAGGCGGGTCTTGCCCTGCCCGCGCTCGCCGAGCAGCACGATGTGGTGCCCGGCGATGATCGCACGTTCCAGCTGCGGGATGACGGTGGTGTCGAAGCCGTGGATGCCGGGCCACGGATCGCGCCCCTCACCGAGCGCCGCGAGCAGGTTCTCACGCAGTTCGACGCGCAGGGTACGGTGCACGTGCCCCGAGGCGCGCAGCCGACCGGCCGTGGTGATCGCGGGAGGCGAAGAGGTCATGACGAGAGGTTAAGACTCGTGGATGCCGCGCGGGCCGGTTTCACGGGATCCTCATCCACGATCGGCCGCTCATTCCGCCCGGCGATAGTGCACGGCGATGGCGCCGTTGGCGAGCGAGTTCGCCGAGATCAGCTCGAGGCGCCGGGTGCTGGGGAGTCCGTCCTGGTACAGGGTGGGGCCGTGGCCGACGATCAGGGGGTGGACGAGGAGCTTGTACTCGTCGATCAGACCCAGCCGGTCCAGCTCGGTTGCAAGCCGGCCGCTGCCGACGAGCACGCCGCGGGGAGTCTGTTCCTTCAGCTCCTGGACCGCGGTGCGCAGATCACCGGCGAGGTGGTGGCTGTGGGTCCAGGGAAAGTCGCTCCGCGTCGTCGACACGACGTACTTCGGCTTCGCCTCGAGCTTCTGCGCCCATTCGAGCATCGCCGGCGGCGCATCGACCTCGCCGCGGGCGACCATCGGCCAGTAGCTCTCCATCATCTCGTAGGTGGTACGGCCCCAGAGCATCGCGCCGCTCTCGTCCATCAGGCGGGTGAAGTGTGCGTGCGTCTCGTCGTCGGCGATGCCCTCGCGGTGGTCGACGCACCCGTCCAGGGTGACGTTGATGCTGAATGTCAGAAGACCCATGCGCGAACTCCGTTCCTCTCCCTGGCCGGACAGGCTACCGAACGACGGTCGCCGTCCCGGTCACTGTGATACCCCCGTCGTCGGGGATGCCGATCTGCAGGATGCTGGGTCGGCCGACGTGCCTACCCTGGTGCACCGTGACGTCGGCGGGCGGGGTGATGACGCCGAGCGCGCGAAGGTAGGCGCCGAGGGATGCTGCCGCCGATCCGGTGGCAGGGTCTTCGGTCACCGCGCCGACCGGGAAGAGATTGCGTGCCTCGAACGCGTCGAACGTTTCGGTGGTCGCGTGGATGACGGTGACCGTCCCGGTCCACCCTCTCGCATCCATGAGTGCGCGCACCGCTGCAGGGTCGAAGGTGAACGAATCGAAGACCTGTTGCTCCCGGATCGCGACGATCGGGTGCCAGTTGCCGGCGAAAGACTCCCGCAGCGGGAGCGCGTCATCGAGATCGGCTGCCGTCAGCCCGAGCAGGCCGAGCAGCGCTGCGGCCGTGTCCGGATCGAGGTCACGAACGCGGGGCGGAACGCTGGTGAAGGATGCCGTGGTCTGCCCGTGTGCCTCTTCCGTGGTGATGACGACCTGGCCCACGCTTGTCTCGAACACGAAGCCCCCCGTTCCGCGCTCGGACGAGAGGAACACTGCCGCGGCGATCGTCGCATGCCCGCAGAACGGGACCTCGGCCCCCGGCGAGAAGTAGCGGATCCGCACGTGCCGCGGATCGCCCTCCACGGCGGGGTCGACGAGGAAGGCCGACTCGGGGTAGCCCAGCTCTGTGGCGATCTCCTGCATCGCGCCGTCAGTGAGAGCCGAGGCATCCGGAACGACTCCAGCAGGATTCCCGCCGGACGGCTCGGCGGGGAATGCAGTCATGTGCAGAACCGGGATGTCGATCGTCACCCCGCAGTCCTCCCCACTTCTATGCCTCCCATCGCAGAACGGCATCGAGCAGTTCGCCCACCGGCGCCACGGCATCCAGTCGCAGCACCGGCTTTCCCATGCGGCGGAGCCACGCCTCCTGCCCGGCCCGACTGCGGCCCTCGAAGGAGGGATCATCGTATCCCTTGGCCCAGTCGAGGAACTCGTCCCACGCGACGGAGTCGTACTCACCACCCGCCCGGCGTTGCACCTCGCGCTGCTCGAGCCGGCGGATCCGCTCGGTCGGATCGAGCGACAAGAAGACGACGGCGTCGCATTCGGCGACCACACTCTCGCCCCAGTCACCCAGAGAACCCGACAGCACCCACGCCTCGCGCGGTACGAACACTTCGCGCATCAGCGCTACCCGATTCGGCGCCGGTCGCGTGCTGACGTACGGAGGATTCGTCGGCATCCAGAAATAGTCGTCGGTGTCGGCGTGCGGCACCGCCCAGCGGTCTGCGAGCGCCCGGGCCAGCGTGGTGGTACCGCTGCCGCTCGCGCCTGTCACATGCACTCTGGATCGCAGCATCCGCCCATTCTTCCAGCCGTGCCGTGGTCACCTGCCACTCGTTGTTGCGCGCCTCCCGCGAGGCGCGTCCCGCGCTCCCCAATACGTTGGCGTGCACCCGATGTCGATGGGGTCCGGGGCGTCGTTATTGGAAGTCGCCCGCCGGGGCCATGTCGGTGAAACGCGAGAAGTGCCCCTGGAAGGCGATCTCGATGGTCGCGGTCGGGCCGTTACGGTGCTTGGCGACGATCAGGTCGGCCTCGCCCGGGCGGCTGTCCTTGTCATAGACCGACTCTCGGTGCAGCAGGATGACCATGTCGGCGTCCTGTTCGATCGAGCCCGACTCGCGCAGGTCCGACACCTGCGGCTTCTTGTCCTGCCGCTGCTCGGGACCACGGTTCAGCTGCGACAGTGCGATCACCGGCACCTGCAGCTCCTTCGCGAGCAGCTTCAGCGCCCGCGAGAACTCGCTGACCTCTTGCTGACGCGACTCGACCCGCTTGCCGCTCGACATCAGCTGCAGATAGTCGATCACGACCATCTTCAATCCGGCGCGCTGCTTGAGTCGACGGCACTTCGCACGGATCTCGACGAGCGACATATTCGGGCTGTCGTCGATGTACAGCGGCGCGTCGTTGATGCGCCCGCGGGTGGCGGCGACGGTGGTCCAGTCGCGGGAGTCGAGCGTGCCCTTGCGCATGTTCTGCAGCGGGATCGCGCCCTCGGCCGACAGCAGGCGCATCGCGATCTCGCTGCGCCCCATTTCGAGCGAGAAGAAGATCGCCGGCATGTTGTGCTTGATCGCCGCGGCCCGGGCAAAATCGAGAGCCAGCGTTGACTTGCCCATAGCAGGCCGGGCGGCCACGACGATCATCTGCCCCGGGTGCAGGCCGTTGGTCAGGTCGTCGAGCTCGCGGAAGCCGGTCGGGATGCCGGTCATCTGTCCGTCGCGCCCGCGCGCGGCCTCGATCTCGTCGACGGCCGCGTCCACCGCGATGGTCAGCGGCACATAGTCCTCGGTGGCCTCGGCCCCGGTGACGCCATAGATCTCGGCCTGTGCGTTGTTGACCAGGTCGAGCGCCTCGCCCTGCCCCGAATACCCCATCTGCACGATGCGGGTGCCGGCCTCGACGAGCCGGCGCAGCAGCGCACGTTCCGACACGATCGACGCGTAGTAGCCGGCGTTCGCCGCGGTCGGCACGATCGAGGTGAGCGTGTGCAGGTAGTCCGCTCCCCCGGCCCGCTGCAGATCGCCGGTCTTGATGAGCTCGTCGGTGACCGTGATGACGTCGGTAGGCTCGCCGTGCGAGTACAGATTGAGGATCGCCTCGAAGATCAGCTCATGCTTGGGCACGTAGAAGTCCGTGCCGCGCAGACTCTCGATGACGTCGGCCACGGCATCCTTCGACAGCAGCATGCCGCCGAGCGCGCTCTGCTCGGCGAGGATGTCGTGCGGCGGCGTGCGATCGTGCTCCCGAGGCGCACCCAAACGCTCTTCGGAGATGTCCGCGATCGACACGTCCTCTGTCCTCCCCCTGCTAGGCCGCGCTCGTGCACCGGAATGGTGTTCCGGGACGGATCGGCTCCAGCCCTCGAAAGGCGATGGTTGCCGCGGCCGCCGCGATCTGATCACAGCAGATCACGGACCTCCGACATCCCTCGTCCACGACAGGATGCGTCCCCCGGTGAGTCAGGAACCCACGCTAGGGACGGCTCGATCAGGGTGCAACTCAGCCTGTGGATAACTGTGTGGAGAGATTGCGAGAAACGCCGGAAGTCCTGTGTACAGCACCTGTGGAGAACATCTGTGTAATTCTCGTTCTGCGACTTTTTATTTAGCTCTCACCAGGGATTTGAAAATCAACAGCCTGTGGATGGAACTCGACTTCAAGACCGGGTTGAAGGTTGCGGAGTGCAACGGAGTTATGCACATGACCGCGCACCCCGCAACTTCGCGCGCGCGAGGGCGAGGACTTCCTGAGGATTGTCTGGACACGTCTGCACGACCGCGGTAACGTGTCCACACCAGGCACCCTCATCACGCGTGCGTCCGCACGCGCAAGCTTTGCTTACGGGGGAGGTGAGCGTGACCTTGACACCGCTGATGCGGCGAGCGATGGTGCTCGTCGCCACGGGCGTTGCGCTCGCGTTCGCCTGGATTCTGGCCGCCGTTCTGTTCGGCTTCGCCGCCAACGGCGCGCAGGCCGCCACCGATTCCGGCGACGACTCCCCCGCGCCCGGGCTCTCCACCCTCGTCGGCTCGGCCCTCGACACCGTCCACGACACCGTGGCGACCGGCACCGCCGCGGTCACCGACGTCACGGATGCGGTCACCGACGATGCCGGGGACGTGGTGGATGCCGCGACCACCACCGTGTCGAAAGCCCCCGTGGCCACACCCGTCGTGAAGACGGTGACGAGGGCCGTGAGACCGGTCGCCGCGACTGTCTCCTCCGTCGTGACCGCGGCCGAGAAGGCTCCGCTCGTCGGCGACGTCGTCGCCGCGCTCGACGGGACCGTCGCCGATGTGACGGGCACGATCGACCACGTCGCCGGCAGCGCCCTCGATTCGATCGACGGCCCGCTCTCGACCCTTCCCGGCCGCACGATCCTGCAACCGGGGGAGCAGACTGCAGGCGGCTGGATCGGCATCCTCGATCCCGTGCAGAACGGCGGCGTCCCGGGCCTGCCCGCATCGCACGCCGCCGCCGGCCCACCAGGCGCTGCCGCAACGGCTGTGGCTGTGGCATCCAACGACGCGGCGACGGCCGCATGGTTCACCGCCGCCACGATCGTGCGGGCCGCGACCGCGACCATACTTCCGATGACTTCTCCGGGAACGGCACCCCTTCCTGCCGCTCCCGGAGACTCTGCCGATCTCGCCGCGTGGACCGCGGCCGGATCGTCACTGACGGGCTCCGGCGGCGCCGGACCCGCCGCTGCGGCTGTGATGGCCGTCGGCCTCTTGCTCGCGCACCGTGCCTGGGTGCGCAGGGGACGGCTCGACGACGATCTGTCGCCGGCGACGCCTGTCTACGCCACCGACGTCTCGCCCGACTGATCGAGAACCGGCCGCCTGTGCTGGCGGCAACGGTTCCCGCGCGCTTCCGCGTGCGGTCGATTCGATCTGTCCAGGGAGGACTTCATGAACACGTTCGTCAAGCGTGCCATCTGGGGCACGCTTCTGGCCGGGGGCATCACGCTCGCCGGCGGCATGGCCGCCAATGCGGCCGAGACGACTGGGGACGGCGGGATTCTGTCAGGGACCCAGGGCCTCATTTCTGTGAGCGCACCGGTGACGGTGGCCGGCGACACCGTTTCGGTGCTCGGCGACACACTCACTGATTCGTCGCAGCCCGCACCGGCTCCTGAGCCGGTGGCGGCACCGTCTGCGACCACGTCCGGCCAAGGGGGCACCGGGTCGGGGTCGCAGGCGGTGATCACCATGCAGGCGCCGATCACCGTGTCGGACAACGCCGTCTCGCTGCTCGGCGACAGCACGTCGACCGGCACGAGCGGCACCGCAACCGAGCCGGAAGGCACCGCAACCGAGCCGGAAGGCACCGCGACCGCTACCAGCACCGACGGCACCGACGGACTGCTCTCGGGCAGCCAGGTCGACGCGCCCGTCAGCGCTCCGATCACCGCTACCGGCAACGCCGTCTCGCTGCTCGGCGACAGCACGTCGGCCGGCACGGGCGGCACGGCGGGAACGACCACGGGTACGACCGACTTGGTCACCACCGACGGAACGGAAGGCACCCTCGCCGGCACCCAGGTGCTCGCCCCGATGTCCGCGCCGGTCACGGCGTCGGGCAACTCCCTCTCGCTGCTCGGCGACAGTGCGTCGACCGGTACCGTCGACTCGGTCCCGACCGGGACGACCGGCGAATTCGGGATCCTCGCGTCGGCACCGGACGGCGTCCTCGGCGGCACACAACTCGGGCTGCCGTTGCGCATGCCGATGAGGCTCCACGGCAATGTCGTCGCGGTCGTCGGCGACTCCGCGGCGGCGTCGCCGGCGCCGGGCACCGACACCGGCGCGAACCCGGGCACCAGCCCCGGCACCATCCCCGAAGAGACCGGCAGCACACCCGGTGGCAACGGCACCACGCCGGGCACGGAGGACGCCACCACGCCCGACGGGGTGACGGGCACGCCGCAAGGCTCAGCTCTCAACAGCTCGGCGACGGGGGAGCTCGCCGAGACCGGCGGAGGCATCGCCCCGCCCGCACTGGTCGCGGGCCTGGCGTTCCTGCTGCTCGGCGGACTCGCCGCAGCACGCCGGCACGGCACGGCATAGCGGCACGGCTGCGCGCACATGCCTGGTTGCGCGCATCCTCAGCCCCACACCGTGCAGCAATGCCGCGGGTCGTCCACAGCGGGCGGCCCGCGGCATCCATGTTCCTGCGCCCACGGTGAACTCCTTCGTGCGGCCTCGCTCAGCTTCTTCGTTCGCCCTCGGCCAGTTCAATTCCCAGCCGCCTCTGGCTAAGATGCCTCCGGGCGCCCGCTTGTGTGGGCGACATCTCGACGGTCTGGGGCGCCGTCCATCCGACCGTCAGGTCCGCCTGATCCGCTGAGGAGCACAACAGCCCATGTCGAACGCAACGGTGGTCGCCGCCGTGATCCGAGCAGACGGCTCAGCCGTCCTGCACATCGACGGTCGCGCCGAGAGCATCTCGACGACCCGGCCCGAGGACGCCCGGCGCGAGATCGTCCGTCGCCTGACCGCTCGTGCTGCAGAGCTCGGCGCTCCGGTACCCGTCACAGTGACCGAACCCGACGTGGCCGTCCAGCTCGTGGTGACTCCGGACGGCGGGGTGAACGTCGTGGAAGACACCGACGTCGCACCCACAGCGCCGCAGCCGAACCACCAGGGGACCGTCGAGCAGGCTCCGGCGGCCGCGCCTGCGCAGAGCATTCCGCGCGTGGCCCCGCAACACTCGGCGCCGCAGAGCGCACCGCCGGAGGCCGCACCCTCGCGCGCCACGCCTGCGCAGAGCGTGGCACCGCACGTCGCACCCGAGCGCGCGAGGCGTTCGCAGACCCGTCAGTCGTTCCTGAAGCACGAGGAGGTCGAGCGCCCGGCGTCGAAGGGCTGGCGCGGTGCCCTTGTGCGGGTCGGATTGCGGGTGCCGCCGAATGCGAAGGAGCGCGCTGAGCGCGCCGACCTGCACGCCGTGGCCCAGCACTGGGCCGGGCCGCGCACGATCGCCGTCGTCAACGGCAAGGGCGGCGCCGGCAAGACGCCCACCACCATCAACCTGGCGGCCGTGTTCGCGCGCAACGGCGGCGCCGGCGTCCTCGCGTGGGACAACAACCAGACCCGAGGCACTCTCGGATGGCGCACCGAGCAGGGCCCGCACGATGCGACTCTGCTCGAGCTGCTCCCACGGACGGGTCTGCTGCTCGGCGCGAGCGCGCAGTCCGCCGACCTGGCCCGCTTCGTCCATCACCAGACTGCCGACAAGTTCGACGTGCTGCGCTCGAAGCCCGCGGTGCTGGCCAGCGAGCAGCGCATCACGGCGCAGGACGTCTCGAGCATCCACGCCGTCGCGGCCAAGTACTACCGACTCATCGTGATCGACTCCGGCAACGACGAGACCGACCCGCTGTGGCTGCAGATGATCGATCACACCGACCAGCTCGTGGTCGCCACGACCACTCGCGACGACCACGCCGAAGCCGGGGCTCTGCTGCTCGAGGGCCTCGCCGAGCGCGACGAGCGGTCTGCGCGACTCGCGGCCAACGCGGTGGCCGTCGTAACCCAAGCCGACCCGAAGGCGACGGGCGCCGACATCCATCACGTGGCGGAGGGCTTCCGCTCGATCGCGCGCGATGTCGTCAGCATCCCGTTCGATGCGGCCCTCGTGGACGGCGTCATCACATTCGACGCGCTGCGTCCCGAGACGCGCCGGGCATGGCTCGGCGCGGCGGCCGCGATCGCGCGCGGGCTCTGACCCCACGTCGCTCACGGGCCGCCCGATCCGGACCTCTCGCCCGCGCGCGGCAAGCTGCAGCATTCACGAGAGAGACTTCGCCCGCGCGAGAACGGCCGCCGACCCGAGGGTCGACGGCCGTCTCCGCGTTCACTGCCTTACTTGGCGGCGACCACCTGCAGCGTGATCACGGCGGTCAGCTCGTCGCGCAGACGAACGGTCGCCTCGTGCTCACCGACGGCCTTGATCGGCGCGGTGATGTGGATCTTGCGCTTGTCGAGGTCGCCCAGGCCCGCGGCCTTGACCGCCTCGGCGATGTCGCCGGTCTTGACGGCGCCGAACAAGCGACCCTCGGCACCGGCCTTGACGGTCAGCTTGACCTTGGCGGCCTCGAGCGCATCCTTCAGCGCGACGGCCTCTTCGTGGTCGTGGATCGCGCGCGCGTCGCGGGCGGCGCGGATCGACGCCACCTGCTTCTCGCCACCGCGGGTCCACGCCACAGCGAAGCCCTGGGGGATGAGGTAGTTGCGGGCGTACCCGTTCTTGACCTCGACCACGTCACCGGCGCTACCGAGCCCGGCGACCTCATTCGTGAGAATCAGCTTTGCCATTGCGGTGCTCCTTAGCGGCCGGCGCCGGCGTAGGGCAGAAGAGCCATCTCGCGCGCGTTCTTGATCGCGCGGGCGATGAGGCGCTGCTCCTGCACGGAGACACCGGTGATACGACGGGCGCGGATCTTGCCGCGCTCCGAGATGAACTTGCGAAGGGTGGCGACGTCCTTGTAGTCAATGACGCCGACACGGATCGACTTCGCGGGAGCGGCGTTCTTCGCGCCCTTCCGCGGCTTGCGGCGGTCGCCGCTCGACTTTCCAGCCATGTTGTTTCCTTAGATCAGATGAGTTCTTGTGAGGGATGCCTCGGCCCGGGCGCTCTGTCACGCGGGTTTCGACTCGCTCGCACTTCCGCACGGGCTCGCTCGACCTTGAGTCGATCTCGCGTCAAGGTCGCTTCGCGACCGTGACCCGAGCCGACTCAAAACGGCGTGTCGTCGCCGTAGTTGCCGGGCGTGCTCCAGGCGTCGGCGCCGCTGTTCGACCCGGGGGTCGCCCACGGCTCTTCCGAGACCTGCTGCTGACGCGGGGCACCGCCACCGGACGAGGCCGCGCGCGTGACCTGGGCGGTCGCGTAGCGTAGCGAGGGGCCGATCTCGTCGACCTCCAGCTCGATCGAGGTGCGGTTGTTGCCCTCACGGTCCTGGTACGAGCGCTGCTTCAGGCGCCCGGATGCGATGACGCGCGAGCCCTTCGTCAGCGAGCCCGCGACGTGCTCGGCGAACTCCCGCCACACGCTCGCGCGGAGGAACAGCGCTTCGCCGTCCTTCCACTCGTTCGACTGACGGTCGAAAGTGCGCGGCGTCGACGCGATCGTGAAGTTCGCGACGGGCAGGCCCGACTGCGTGTAGCGCAGCTCGGGGTCGGCCGTGAGGTTTCCCACGACGGTGATGATCGTCTCGCCGGCCATCGTCGTTACGCCTTCGCGCCTGCGGCGGCCTTGCGGGCGGCCTTCGCCTCGGAGCGCTGCTTCTCAGCGGCGACCTGGGCGATCGCCTCTTCGGCACGCAGCACCTTGGTGCGCATCACGAGCTCGTTCAGCTTGAGCTGGCGGTCCAGCTCCTGCGTGGCCTCGCTGGTCGCGGTGAAGTTGACGACGGCGTAGATGCCCTCGCTCTTCTTCTGGATCTCGTACGCCAGGCGGCGACGACCCCAGATGTCGATGTTCTCGATCGTTCCCTTGGCGTCGGTGATGACCTTGAGGAACTTGTCCAGATGCGTCGGAACCTGGCGCTCATCGATCTCAGGGTTCAAGATGACCATGAGTTCGTACTGGTGCGTCACTAACCCACCTCCTTCGGACTAGAACGGCTCGCGGGTATCTCCCGTGAGCAGGAGGGTGTGTTGCACGTCGTCCGGCGCGTGACACGCCAGACAACCTTGACAGTCTATCGGATGCCGCGGATCCTCGCGATTCGCCGAGTACAGCGCGATGGCGCCGCGGCCCCGGTAGCGTGACACCCATGGAGTGGGCGCCGGATGCCGCAGCCGGCGACTGGCTGCGCGAGCGATTGGACGCGCCCTGGCGGGGGACGATGCACGACGTCGTGCCGCGCGGGTTCGCCGCGTACGCGCGCATCCTCCATCCGGCGACCCGGGAGCGCCCCGTCGGGCGCGACTGGCCGGCCGAGGGCGACCGCGACGGATGGGAGGACTTCCTCGCCGATGCGCCCGAGGTCGACACCGAGCGGGTGACATGGGCGGTCACGGCCGCAGCGTTCGGCACGAGGATGCACGCGCTGGCACAGTGGCACCGTCTGCGCCGCGGAACCGATCCCTACGGCGCCGACGACGCACCCCGCGATGCGGCAGGGTGGCGCTACGCCGATCCACTCCTCGGGGAGCTCGAACCGGCCACCCTGGCCGAGCTCGCGCGCGTCCTCGCCGCGCACACGTCCACCCCGCGCGCAGGCTTCGTCGCCCTCTGGGAAGGGCGCGGCGGCCTGGTCGGCGGCATGGGCACGGGCCCATCGCGCGAGTTCCTCACCAAGGTGACGACCGACGCGGCGGACGACGACATCGAGCGGCGCCACGCGGAGCTGCTGGCGCACACGGTCGACGACCGCGCTGAGAACCCGTTCGGCCAGCTCACCTGGCAGCCCGGCATCCTCTCCGACGAGATCTCGCGCGGCCCGCGACTGCAGCTGCCCGGCCGCGACTTCGTGCTGTTCCGCGGGAGAGTGGCCGAGCTCGCCGACCGGGACTGGATGCTGCGGATGCCGTGGCGCGACCTTCCGGCCGAGCGGCACGGCATCGCGCCCTCGGCGCAGTCGCCGAGCATCGTGTGGCCCGACGATCGCGCGTGGGTCATGGTCAGCGAGGTCGACTTCGACTTCACCGTCGTGGCGGGATCCGCCGACCTCGTCGACGCCGTCCTGCGCGATCCGCGGTTCGAGTCGTGGGCGCTGCCGCCCGGCGCCGATCTGAGCTGGACCGGCGACCGGCTGAACCGGTGATCCCGATTCCACCGGTGATCCGGATTCCGCCCGGGTAGCGTGGACGGATGCAGTGGACGCAGGATGTCGCGGCCGGCGACTGGCTTCGGGAGCGCATCGACGAGCCCTGGCGGGGAACCATGCACGACGTCGTGCCGCGCGGGTTCCCGGCCTACGCGCGGATCTTCCACCCGGCGCATCGCGAGCACCCCGTCGGGCGCAACTGGCCGGCGGACGGAGAGGATGCCGCAACCCGCGCCGCCTGGGAGGCGTTCGCCGCCGATGCGCCCGAGATCGACACCGAGCGAGTGCTGTGGAGCGACGTCGCCCGCGCGTTCGGCACGTCGATGCACCCGACCGCGCAGTGGGGGAGTCTGGTCGGCCGGACCGGGCCGCACGGCTTGGGCGCACGTCCCCGCGATGCGGCCGGCTGGCGCTACGACGACCCGCGGGAGGGCCACCTCGAACGCGACGACCTGGCCGCGCTCGCGCAGATCCTGCAAACGCACACGACGACGCCGGATACCGGGGGCATCGCGATCTGGGAAGGCTGGGGCGACCTCGTCGGGTCGATGCGGGTGGCGCCTTCCGGCGGCTTGGTCGACGGCGTGCCGCGGCGGTATGCGGAGTACGCTCCCGCTGCGACCCCGGACGATCCCGACGCCGTCCCCGCGCCGCACGAGTCGTTCCTGGCCCGGTCGTCCGTCCGCGACTTCTTCAACAACCCGTTCCAGAAGCCGACGTGGCAACCGGGCGTCCTGTCCGACGAGATCTCGCGCGGCCGGCGGTTCACCCTGCCCGATCGCGAGTACGTGCTGTTCCGCGGGGGAGTGGCCGAGTTCGCCGACGAGCAGTGGGTCCGGCGCGTGCCCTGGCAGGGCGCGTACACGGCCGGCTGGCCCGACCCCGCATCGCCGAGTCTGATCTGGCCCGACGACCGCGCGTGGGTCCTGGTGACCGAGATCGACTTCGACTCCACGATCGTGGCCGGCAGCGCCGAGCTCGTCGCGGCGATCGTCGCCGACCCGCGACTGGAGGCCGCGGAGATCCCCGGCGACGCCGTCCTGTGGCCCAATGCCGACGAGGTGAACCGATGACGCAGGCCACGGCATCCTTCGATCCCCACCCGCTGACCGATCCGGTCGACAAGGCGGCCGCGCGCGCCTTCGCGAAGCAGCTGCGCGCGAGCGGCGGCGGCGCCACGGCGCAGCGCACCATCGGGATCGTGATGATCAGCGTCTTCGCGGTGTTCTTCCTCACGATCGGCGGCACGATGTTCGCGAGCTTCGTGAGCATCGGCGGCGGCATGGGCGGCGGGTTCGGACTGTTCACGGTCATCCCGTTCATCGTGCTCATCGCGTTCGTCGGCGGCATCGTCGCGGTGATCGCGAACATCGTGCGCGGCGCCGGCGCGATCCGCGCATTCCGCCTGGCGAACTTCGCCCGCGCCAACGCCATGTCGTTCGACCCGGGCATGACCGCCCCCGGGCTGCCGGGCATGATCTTCCAGCTGGGCGGCAACCGGCGCTCGTCCGACCTGGTGCGCGGCGACCGGCCGCGGTTCGTCGAGTTCGGCAACTACCAGTACACGACCGGATCGGGCAAAGAGCAGACCACGCACCGGTGGGGGTACGTCGCGATCAAGCTCGACGTGCCGCTGCCGAACATCGTGCTCGACGCGACCAGCAACAACGGTCTGTTCGGCTCGAACCTGCCCGCCTCGTTCTCACGCGATCAGCGGCTGAGCCTCGAGGGCGACTTCGACGACCACTTCGCGCTGTACTGCCCCGAAGGCTACGAGCAGGACGCCCTGTACCTGTTCACGCCCGACATCATGGCCCGATTCATCGACCACGCCGCCACCCTCGACGTCGAGATCGTCGACGACTGGCTGTTCCTGTACGCCAAGCGCGACCTGTCGACCCTGGACCCGGCGACGTGGGCGTGGCTGTTCGCGACGGTCGGGGCGATCCTCGACAAGATGGCGCAATGGGCGCGGTGGCGCGACGAGCGACTGGCGATGGATGCCTCGTCCCGCGCGGGAATCGTCGAACCGGGCGTCGCGACCGGCGGCGGTGCGCCGGGTGCCGCGGCCCCCGCGGGGGCGCCGACGGCTGCGGCTGCGGCATCCCACCCGTTCGCCTCGCCCGCGATGCTCACCCCGCCGCCGGGCGTGGCCCAGCAGGGCAGGCGCCTGCGCCGGCGCATCCCCGTGCTGACGTGGGTGATCGCCGCCGTCATCGTCGCGGTGTGGGCGTCGGTCTTCTTCCGGATGTGGTGAGTCGTCAGTCCACGGCGCCCGCCCGGGGCACGGCCGCCCGTCCGCCTCGGGGTCACCCGGTGATGTCAGCGACTAGGCTCGCAGCGGACGAGGAGGGCGGATGCACGATCTGGAACAGGCCCGGCGCACACGGGAGTGGGTGAGCGAGGCCGTGCGCAAGGTCGAGGCCGACGCGAACCGCTCCAGCGACACGCACCTGCTGACCGTTCCGCTGCCCGAGGACTGGGGCATCGAGCTGTACCTGAAGGACGAGTCGACGCATCCCACCGGGAGCCTGAAGCACCGCCTGGCCCGCTCGCTGTTCCTGTACGGCCTGTGCAACGGGTGGATCGTCGAGGGCACCACGATCGTCGAATCCTCGAGCGGGTCGACGGCCGTCTCGGAGGCGTACTTCGCCCGGATGCTGGGGCTGCCGTTCGTCGCCGTGATCCCGCGCACGACCACGCAGGAGAAGATCGACCTCATCGAGTTCTACGGGGGGCGCTGCCACTTCGTGGACGACGCCGCCGGCGTGTACGACGCGGCCGCGCGCCTGGCTGCCGAGTCGGGCGGCCACTACATGGACCAGTTCACGTTCGCCGAGCGGGCGACCGACTGGCGCGGCAACAACAACATCGCCGAGTCGATCTTCGACCAGCTGGCGCAGGAGCGGCACCCCATCCCGCGCTGGATCGTCGTCGGCGCGGGCACCGGTGGGACGAGCGCGACGATCGGACGGTACGTGCGCTACCTGCGGCATCCCACCCAGCTGTGCGTGGCCGATCCCGAGAACTCGGCGTTCCTGGGCGCGTGGCAGACCGGCTCGCGCGACGTGCGCACCAGCGGCGCGAGCCGCATCGAAGGCATCGGCCGCAACCGGGTGGAGCCGAGCTTCCTGCCGCAGATCGTCGATCACATGGTGCGGGTGCCCGATGCCGCGTCCATCGCGGCGATGCGGTTCCTCGCCGCGCGCACGGGCTTTCGCGCCGGGGCGTCGACCGGCACGAACCTGTGGGCGGCGTTCGGACTGATCGCCGACATGCTGCGCCGCGGCGAGACCGGCAGCGTCGTGACGCTCCTGTGCGATGCCGGCGACAGGTATCGGCACACCTACTACGACGACGCGTGGGTCGCCGAACGCGGCCTGGACCTTGCCGGGCCGACCGCAGCGCTCGAGGAGTTCGTCGCAACGGGCGCCTGGGCGTGACCGCAGCCGGTCGTTGAGCGAGCGCAGCGAGTCGAAACGTCCTCTGCGCGCCGCTCAGTTCGCGGCGCGACGCGCCTCGTCGAGGTAGGCGTACGCCGTCACCCGCGAGATGCCGAGCCGCACGGCGATGGTCTCCACCGACTTGCGCATCTGGGTCGCGCCGCGCGCGTCGAGTCGCTGCAGCACGCCGATCCTGTCCTCCCGTGACATCTGTGCGACAGGCCGGCCGGCCTCGGCGATCGCCTCTTCGATCATCGCGTCCATCACCGACACGAGGTCGCGGCCGAAGTGCTCGTCGGGCTGTGCCGGAGTCGTCTGCTGCGCGTCCGGCAGCAGCGCGTCGAGCAGCGACCGCGCCTGCTGCACGGCGCTCAGGTCGACGTTGATGCACAGCGCAGCGATGATGTCTCCGGCACGGTTTCGGAAGTACACGCTCGCGCAGCGCAGCTCGCGGCCGTCGGCGGTGAAACCGCGGTAGCCGAACGCGTCGTGGTCGTCCTTGCGGTTCTGCAGCACGCTCAGGCCGAGACTCGTGGACGGTCCCCCCACTTCGCGACCGGTGACGTGGCCGTTCTCGATCGCCGCGATCGTGTGCCCGAGGTCGACGTCGGCACCGTCGAGGTTGTGCAGCACCACTTCGCACGCCGGGCCGTTGGCGGCGGCGATCGCTCGCATCGCCGGACGGAAGGTCTCGAGCACCTCGGCGGCGCTCTCGAACGTTTCGTGCGTCTGGATGTCCACGTCTTCCACTCTGCACCCCCGGTTCGAGACTGAACGAATTGTCTTCAGTCTAGACATTCCGTTCAACTTGCGCTAGCTTTGCCATCGGTCGATCACGCGACCGTTCATCAGGGCACGGAGTAAGGAGGCTCTCATGACCCAGGCAGAGACCCGCAGAGGACTAACCCCCCGGCAGCGCCGGATGATCGCGGGCGGTTCCATCGGCACGCTGATGGAGTACTACGACTACTACCTGTACGGCCTCGCCTCGGCCGCCATCTTCCCCGCCGTCTTCTTCTCGAGCGACGATCCGGTCGTCGCCCAGCTCGCCTCGTTCGCGACGTTCGCGGTCGGATTCCTGCTGCGCCCGCTCGGCGGCATCGTCTGGGGCATCGTCGGCGACCGGGCCGGTCGCAAGGTCGTCCTCATGATCACCGTCGTCGGCATGGGTCTGGCGACCACCGGCATCGGGCTGATCCCGTCCGACCTCACGATCGGCGTCCTCGCGCCCATCCTGCTGCTGCTGTGCCGCATGTTCCAGGGCTTCTTCGTCGGCGGAGAGATGGGCGGCGCCGCCACGATGGTGGTCGAGAACGCACCCGTCGGCAGGCACGGCCTGTACGGCGCGTTCCTCATCAGCGGCGCCGGCATCGCGAACGTCGTGTCGGGCGGCCTCATGGCAGCCCTCGGCCTGACCCCCGCGTCGTGGTTCATGCAGTGGGGCTGGCGCATCCCGTTCGTGTTCTCGATCGTGCTGGCGATCATCGCGATCCTGCTGCGGCGCAAGCTCGAAGAGTCGGACGAGTTCACCCAGACGCAGGCGCTGCAGCTCGAAGCCGCCGGCAAGAAGGCGAACCCGCTGATCGAGGCGTTCCGCCACCCGAAGAACGCCATCATGGGCATCCTGATCGGACTGCCCCAGTCGATCGCCGGCTACGTGATCCTCACGTACGGCCTCGGCTTCATGGTGACGAACAAGCACCTGCCCGCATGGATGGGCTTCGCCGGCACGATGATGGTGGGCCTGCTGCAGATCGTCGTCGCACCGCTGTGGGGCCACATCTCCGACCGGATCGGCCGTCGCACGGTCTACATCATCGGATGCCTCGGCTTCGCCGCCATGGTCTATCCGGCGTTCGCGCTGTTCAGCACCGGCGACATGTGGCTCATCTGGCTGGGTCAGATCCTCGGGTTCGTCGTGTTCGGCGTGGCCATGCAGGCGACCCTGTCGACGATGCTGGTGGAGATGTTCGACCCCGAGGCGCGCACGACCGGCGTGAACATCGGCTACCAGTTCTCGAACACGCTCGGCGGCGGGTTCGCCCCGCTCATCTGCGCGGCCCTGGTCGCGGCCGCCGGTGGCGCGTTCTGGCCCGTGGTGGTGTACTCGTCGGTCATCGCCGTCGTCGGCGTCATCGCGACCCTTGTGGCATCCATCCGTCCCGATCGAGAGGGGTCCGAGCGGCTGCACGTGCTCGCCGCCACCCAGAGCATCACGACGGTCAAGGCATAGTCCTCGATGAACGCGGCACCCACTCCACGCCTGATCACCCTCGGCGAGACCATGGTGATGATCACGCCTGCGCGCGCGCAGTCGCTCGCTGTGGCCGACGAGCTGCGGCTGCACGTGGGCGGCGCCGAGTCGAACGTGGCGAGTCACGCCGCCGCGCTCGGCATCGACACCGCCTGGGTGAGCGCCGTGGGCGCCGACGTCCTCGGCGAGCGCGTGCGGGCCGCCGTGGCGGGGCGCGGTGTCGACGTCGGCTGGGTGCGCACCGACCCGTCCGCACCCACGGGCGTCTACTTCAAGGACCCGGGCAACGGCGTGCTCTATTACCGTCAGGGCTCGGCCGCCTCGCGCATGGGGCCCGATGCCGTGGCCGACGTGCCGCTGGAGGACGCCGCGGTGGTGCACATCTCGGGCATCACCCCGGCCCTGTCCGGCAGGTGCGCTGCGCTCATCGACACGATCATCGAGCGGGTCGCGACCAGCCCCGCGCTGCTCAGCTTCGACGTGAACCACCGCGCCGCGCTCTGGCAGCCGGGCACGGCCGCTCCGACGCTGCTGGCCCTCGCCCGCCGCGCCGACATCGTGTTCGTCGGACTCGACGAGGCCGAGACCGTGTGGGGATGCACGACCGCCGACGACGTGCGGCGCCTGCTGCCGGAGCCGGCGATGCTCGTGGTCAAGGACGGCGCGGTCGGCGCCGCCGAGTACGCGCGCGTCGATGGCGTCGACACGGCCGCCTTCGTGGCGGCGATCCCGACGGACGTCGTCGAGCCGGTCGGTGCCGGCGACGCCTTCGCGGCGGGCCATCTCGCCGCACTCATCGGCGGTGGCGACGCCACCGCGCGACTGACCGCCGGGCACGAGCGCGCCCGGCTCGTGCTGCTGTCGACGAGCGATTTCGTCGACGAGCCTGCTGTGAAAGGACTGTCATGACCGACAACTCGATGTTCGGTGAGCTCTTCGGGGACATCCCCCTGATGGCGATCCTGCGCGGCATGGGCGTCGAGCGCAGCCTCGCCACGGCCAACACGGCGTGGGACCTCGGCATCGAGGCCGTCGAGGTGCCGGTGCAGACGCCCACCGACGTCGAAGCGCTGCGGGTCGTCGCCGAGGCCGCGGCCGCCCGGGGCCTGCGCGTCGGGGCGGGCACGGTGGTGACGCCGGAGCATGTCCGCCAGGCCAAAGACGCCGGCGCCGCGTTCACGGTGAGCCCCGGCTTCGACGTCGAGGTCGTGCGCGCGTCGCACGAGGCGGGTCTTCCGGCCCTGCCCGGCGTCGCCACGGCGAGCGAAGTGCAGCTGGCGCTGCGCGAGGGACTCACCTGGCTCAAGGCGTTTCCCGCGTCGCTGCTGGGCACCGGATGGTTCGGCGCCATGCGCGGCCCGTTCCCGCAGGCCACGTTCGTCGCCACCGGGGGTATGGATGCCGCAACCGCCCCCGTGTTCCTCCGGGCCGGCGTTCGGGTCGTGGCCGTCGGCTCGGCGCTCGAAGATCCGGCGCAGCTGCCCGCGCTCGCGCAGCTGCTGGCCTGAGGAGCCCGCGATGACCGCCGCCGAGCTGCTCTCCGATCCGCTCACTGCACGCGACAAGGGCATTCCGTCGCGGGCGATCGGCATGACGATCGCCGAGTTCCTCGCCGCCCCGCCCCGGCTCGAGGAGTTCTGGACTCCGCTGATCGTGCTCGACGACAGCGCCATCGGCCACAACGTCGACACGATGGCCGCCTGGTGCCGTGCGCGCGGCCTCGACCTCATGCCGCACGGCAAGACGACGATGTCGCCGACACTCTGGCGGCGTCAGCTCGACGCCGGCGCCCTCGGGATCACGCTGGCCACGATGGGGCAGGTGCGCACCGCGCGCAGCCTCGGCATCGGGTCGATCATGCTCGCCAACTCCGCCGTGGACGAGCGATCCCTGCACTGGCTGTGCGGTGAGCTTGCCGATCCTGACCTGCGGTTCGTGTGCTGGGTCGACAGTGTCGAGACCGTGGACGCCCTCGCACGCATCCTGACCGCTGCCGGCTCTCCGCAGCCCGTCGACGTCTGCGTCGAGCTGGGCGCGGCCGGCGGCCGCACCGGCGCCCGCACGGTCGACGCGGCCGTCGCAGTGGCCGAAAGGGTGGCGGCGGCGCCCGCGCTGCGCCTGGCCGGCGTCGCGGGTTACGAGGGCAGCCTCGCCCACGACCGGTCCGAGCCCGGCATGCGGTCGGTACGCGACTACCTGCGCCGGCTGGTCGAGCTGCATGAGCGCATCCGGCAGCTGTACGGACCCGGCGACGTGTACGTCACGGCCGGCGGCAGCGCGTACTTCGACGTGGTCGCCGACGTGTTCGCCGACGCGGGGGCCGGCGACGACCCACGCACGCGCTTCACGCTGCGCTCCGGCGCCTACATCGTGCACGACGACGGCTTCTACCGGCAGATCTCGCCGTTCGACGAGGCACGTGCGTCGGCCGAGACGCCGCGGTTCCGCACCGCGATGCGCGGTCTCGCGCGAGTCGTGTCGCACCCCGAGCCGGGCCTCGCGCTGCTCGACGGCGGCAAGCGCGACTTCCCATACGACGAGGGCCTGCCGATCCCGCGCGAGACGGCATCCGATCTGGGCGCGGCCCGATTCGCGCTCACAGGCGCTGCGATCACCGCGATGAACGACCAGCACAGCTATCTGCGATCGGGCGACGCGCTGCCGACGCCGGTGGGATCGGTGGTCGCCCTCGGGCTGTCGCACCCGTGCACGGCGTTCGACAAGTGGCGGGTGCTGCCTGTGGTGGACTCCTGGGACTCCGGCGTCGTGGTCGACCTGGTGCGCACGTACTTCTGATGGCCGGGCGCGAGCGATGAACGACACGGCAGCTGACGGCGCCGCCCGCATCGTGCTGCGGGGCGGGCGGCTTGCCGACCCGCGGGGCGAACGCGCCGGCGACCTGACGATCGAGGGCACGACCATCGTCGAGGTCGGCGACGTCGAGCCCCGCCCCGGCGACACCGTCGTCGACTGCACGGACCGGCTCGTCATGCCGGGGTTCATCGACGCGCATGCGCACGTCGACGGGCTGCTCGGCGACGACGATGTGCAGCGGGCGCTGCTGCGGCAGGGCGTGACCACGGTGATCGTCGGGCAGGACGGCGTCTCGTACGCGCCCGGCGACGGCCGTTACGGCGGCGAGTACTTCGCGGCGATCAACGGCGCCCACCCGGGCTACACGGGCGGCGGCATCGGGGCCTACCTCGCCTGGCTCGACGGGGCATCGCGGATCAACGGCGCCGTCCTCGTCCCCGCGGGCACCGTGCGGTTCGACGTATGCGGCCGCTCGCAGACCCCGCCCACCGCCGCACAGCGGACCGCCATGATCGCCCTCGTCGACGAGGGCATGCGCGCCGGCGCCGTCGGCCTGTCGACCGGTCTCGACTACGTGCCCGGCATGTTCCAGAGCGCCCAAGAGATCGCCGCGCTGTGCGCGCCGGTGGCGCTTGCGGGCGGCGTGTACGTCAGTCACATGCGCGGCGGGTACGAGGCCAACGCCGCCGCGGGCATCGACGAGATCGTCGCGATCGCACGGCAGGCGCACGAAGAGACCGGCAGTGTCCTGCGCGCGCACGTCTCGCATTTCCACGCCGACGCCGACATCGTGCTCGCACAGCTCGATGCGCTCGAGGCGTCGGGCACCAATGCCACCTTCGACGCCTATCCCTACATCCGCGGCTGCAGCCTGATGGGCATGCCGCTGCTGCCGCCTGCGCTGTCGGCCCAGTCCGTCGACGACGTGATGCGGACCCTCGGCGATCCGGCCGAACGCGATCGGCTCCGCCGCGAGTGGTTCCCCCACGTCGCCCAGAACCCGAGTCTGGGCCCGGACTGGCCACGCATGATCACGCTCGCGCACCTGTCCGACCCCGCTCTCGCGTGGGCGCACGGCCTGACGATCGCCGACGCGGCCGCGCGTGCCGGCACCGACCCGATCGAGTTCACGCTCGACGCACTGCGGAGCTGCCGGCTGCAGGCGAACATCATCATGGCGGTGCAGAACCAGCGCCCGGTCAGCGAGCTGGCGCGCATCTTCGCGCACCCTCGGCACATGGCCGGCTCCGACGGCATCTTCATCGGCGCGCACCCGCATCCCCGCGCCCGGGGCACGTTCGCCCGCTATCTGCGCGAGTACGTGCGCGAGACCGGCACCTGGACGTGGGCCGCGGCCGCCCAGCATCTCTCCGCCGGGCCCGCCGAGCGTTTCGGCCTCGGCGGACGCGGCATCCTCGCTCCCGGCGCCGTCGCCGACCTCGTCGTCGTCGACCCGCGCACCGTCGCCGACACCGCCACCTACGACGAGCCGCTGGGCGAGGCCATCGGCATCGACGACGTGTTCGTGGCGGGCACGCCCGTGCTCACCGACGGGCAACTCACCGACCAGCGCCCCGGACGGGGCCTGCGTCATATCGGCACCGTCCGATCATCGACCATCAGAGAAGGGAATCCCTCATGACCAAGACCGCCATCCACACGGCGAACGCCCCCCAGCCGGCGGGCCCCTACAGCCAGGGCATCGTGGCGAACGGCTTCTTCTACACGGCCGGCTTCGGCCCGCAGGACCCCGCGAACGGGGGCGCCGTCGCCGACTCGGTGGCCGAGCAGACCCGTCAGGTGCTGCGCAATGTCTCAGCCGTGCTCGCCGAACAGGGGCTGACCCTCGACGACTGCGTGAAGACCACGGTGCACCTGGCCGATCTCGCCGACTTCGCCGCGTTCAACGAGGCCTACCGGGAGTTCTTCTCCGAGCCCTATCCGGTGCGCACGACCGTCGGCTCGCAGCTGGCCGGCATCCTCGTCGAGATCGACGTGGTCGCCGCCCTTCCCGCCTGACCCTTGCACCGGGCTCGGTCGCTGAGCCTCGCAGGTCCGTCGCGATCAACCGACCCACCTCCCAGTCCACCACCCCCAATCCATAGGGATTGGGCGAATCCATATGCCATGGCGTATTGACTCGCCCAGTCCATAGGGATTGGGGAGCGGTCCATAGGGATTGGGGATCGGGCGTGGCGCGCGGGGCGCCCAGCCGGGTCGGCGGGCGAGGCGCTCAGCCCTTGTCGGCGGCCTCGGCCGCGGCCCACGCGGCGCGGCGCGCGGCCTGCTGCGCGGGGTCGGGGACGGGGATGGATGCCAGCAGCCGGCGCGTGTAGTCGTCCTGCGGGTCGCCCAGCATCTGCACGGTGGTGCCCTGCTCGCGGACGGTGCCGCGGCGCAGCACGACGATCCGGTCGGCGACCTCGTCGATCACGGCCAGGTCGTGGCTGATGAACAGGCATGCGAAACCGAGCTCGCGCTGCAGCTCGTCGAACAGCTCGAGCACGCGCGCCTGCACCGACACGTCCAGGGCGCTGGTCGGCTCGTCGGCGATGAGCAGCTTCGGGTCGAGGGCGAGAGCGCGTGCCAGCGACGCCCGCTGACGCTGCCCGCCCGACAGCTCGTGCGGGAACCGATCGCCGAACGTGGTGGGCAGGTGCACGGCATCCAACAGCTCGTCCACGCGCGCGCGGGCGGCCCGCGGGCTCGACTCCCGCCCGTGCACGACCAGCGGCTCGGCGATGCATTCGGCGATCGACAGCAGCGGGTTGAAGCTGGTCGCCGGGTCCTGGAAGACGAAGCCGATGTCGGGCCGCAGCTTCTTCAGGTGCCGGGCCGAGGCGGCGCGCTTGCCGTTCATCTCGTGCCCGAGCACGGTCAGCGATCCGCCGACCACCTGGGTGAGCCCGACGATGGCGCGGCCGATCGTCGTCTTACCCGAGCCCGACTCGCCGACCAGGCCCAGCACCTCGCCGGGCGCGATCCAGAAGTCGACGCCCTTGACCGCGACGACGCCGGCGCGGCCGAACCGTCCCGGGTACGCGATCTGCAGGTCCTTCGCGACCACGAGCGAGCCGGCCGGGGGAGAGCTCGGCGCCGGGGCCGCGGCATCCTGCCTCGCGCTCTTGCCGCGCCCGACGTGCGGAACCGCCGCCAGCAGCTTCTTCGTGTACTCCTCGCGGGGCGCGGCGAACAGCTCGGCCGCCGGCGCCTGCTCGACGATGTCGCCCTGGTACATCACGACGACGCGATCGGCGAGGTCGGCGACCACGCCCATGTTGTGCGTGATGAGCACGATGGTCGCGCCGAACTCGTCGCGGGCGGCGCGCAGCAGGTCGAGGATCTCGGCCTGCACCGTCACATCCAGCGCGGTCGTCGGCTCGTCGGCGATGATCAGGCCGGCGTCCAGCACGAGCGCCATCGCGATGACGATGCGCTGCTTCTGCCCGCCCGAGAACTGGTGCGGGTAGTCGTCGACGCGCGTCTCGGGCTCGGGGATGCCCACCCGGCGCATGATGTCGATCGCGCGGCGCCGAGCCTCGCGCTTCGAGATGCGGTGGTGCGCGCGCAGGCCCTCGGCGATCTGGAACCCGACCGTGAACACGGGGTTCAGCGCCGTCGACGGCTCCTGGAACACCATCGCCGCGTCCTTGCCGCGCATCGCGCGCAGCTGCGCGTGGCTGGCGTGCACGACGTCGGTCTGTCCGCTCTCGCGGCCGCGGATGAGCAGGGCCCCCTGCAGCGTCGCGGTCTCGGGCAGGAGTCCGAGCAGCGCGTTGGCCGTCACGGTCTTGCCCGACCCCGACTCGCCCACGATCGCGAGCACCTCGCCGGCGTGGGCCTCGAGCGAGATGCCGTTCACGGCCACGACCGGGTCGCCGTCGGTCGCGAACGTGACCTTGAGATCGCGGATGGATGCCGCGTCCCGCGCCTGCGGGTCGAACACCGGTGCGCTCATCATTCGGCTCCCTTCGCGACGACGCGGCGACGGCGGCGCAGCCGCGGGTCGCTCAGGTCGTTCAGACTCTCGCCCACCAGGGTGATGCCCAGCACCACCAGCACGATCGCGACTCCGGGCGGGATCGCCGTCCACCAGATGTGGCTCGTGACATCCTGCACCGAGCGCGACAGGTCGTAGCCCCATTCGGCGGCGGCGGTGGCCTCGATGCCGAAGCCCAGGAAGCCGAGGCCGGCCAGGGTCAGCACCGCCTCGGAGGCGTTCAGGGTCACCACGACCGGCACCGAGCGCATCGAGTTGCGCAGCACGTGGCGCACCAGGATGCGCAGCGTCGGCACGCCGATCACCTTCGCCGACTCGACGAACGGCTCGGCCTTCACGCGCAGCACCTCGCTGCGCACGACGCGGAAGTACTGCGGCACGAACACCACCGTGATCGAGATCGCCGCGGCCAGGATGCCGCCCCACAGCTTCGACTGCCCGTGGCTGATCACGATCGCCATGACGATCGCGAGCAGCAGCGACGGGAACGCGTAGATGGCGTCGGCGATCACGACGAGCAGGCGGTCGATCCAGCCGCCGAAGTAGCCCGACAGCAGACCGACGAAGATGCCGATGAAGATCGAGAACAGGATCGCGCAGACGATCACCAGCAGCGCGGTCTGCGCCCCCCAGATCGTGCGCGAGAGCACGTCGAAGCCGCTGACGGTCGTGCCCAGCAGGTTCGTGGGGTTCGGCGGCTGCAGCGTTCCGAAGTCATGGCCGTCGACGGTGCGCTGCGCATATCCGTACGGCGCGATCAGCGGCGCGAAGACCGCGACGAGCACGAACAGCCCGGTCAGAACGAGCCCGACCACGAGCATGGCCCGCTGCCAGCCGACGCTGTGCTTGAGGTGCGAGACGACGGGGATGCGGTCGGTCAGGGGACGACGTGCCGGCTCGGTGGGCGCGGCCAGGACGCCGGTGGGCATCGGGTCGAGCGCGCCGGTGGGGGTGGGGTCCTTTTCGATGGTCATCTCAGTACCTCACTCGCGGATCGATCAGCACGGCGATCACATCGACGAAGAAGTTCACGACGGCGACCACCACCGCGATCATCACGACGATGCCCTGCACGGCGACGAAGTCGCGCGCCTGCAGGTACTGCGCGAGCATGAAGCCCAGGCCCTTCCATTCGAAGGACGTCTCGGTCAGCACGGCCCCGGCCAGCAGCGCCGCGATCTGCAGCCCCATGAGCGTGACGACCGGAATGAGGGCCGGTCGGTAGGCGTGCTTGGTGACCAGCCGGTACTCGCCGACGCCGCGGGAGCGCGCCGACGTGACGTACTGGGCGCCGAGCGTGCCGATCACGTTGATGCGCACGAGTCGCAGGAAGATGCCGGCGGTCAGGATGCCGAGGGCAAGGCCGGGCAGCACCGCATGCCAGAGCACGTCCCACACCGCATCGGGATTGCCGGTGCGGAACGCGTCGATCAGGTAGATGCCGGTGGGGTTGTTCAGCGATTGGAGCTGCAGTTCGACGCGGGTGGATGCCCGCCCCGACACCGGCAGGATGTTGAACTGCACCGCGAAGACGAGTTTCAGCAGGATCGCGATGAAGAAGATCGGCGTCGCGTAGCCCAGGATCGCCATCACCCGCAGCAGGGCGTCCTGCCAGCGGTCACGCTTGTAGGCGGCGATGAGGCCGAAGGGGATGCCGAGCAGGAACGCGACGATCAGGGCGTAGAACGCGAGCTCGAGGGTCGCCGAGCCGTACGTCAGCAGGATCTGCGTCACCGGCTGGTGGTCGGTGAGGGTCGTCCCGAAGTCGCCGCGGAACACGCCGGACAGGTACTCGAAGTACTGCACGATCAGCGGCCGGTCGTAGCCCGCCTCGTGGATGCGCTGGGCGAGCTGGTCGGGGGTGAGCCTGCCGCCCAGGGCGGCGGTGATCGGGTCGCCGGTCAGGCGCATCAGGAAGAACACGACCGTGACGAGGATGAACACCGTCGGGATGATCAGCAGCAGGCGGACGAGGATGAAGCGCCACAGCCCGCCGCTCTTGGCGTGGACGGGTTTGGACGCGAGGTCGGCGGCTTCGACGACGGTGGTCATGCGGGTACCTTACTCACACGCGTCTGCCCGGTCGCCGGGGTGCCGGCGACCGGGCGGAACACGATCGGACTTACTTGTGCAGCGGGGCGTAGCGGAACTTGAACGAGCCGTCCAGGGTCGTGCCCTTGACGTCCGTGCCCACGATCGCCACCTGCGTGCCCTGCAGGTACGGCAGGGTGGACAGGTCCTTGGCGACCAGGTCCTGGACCTGGCCGATCTCCTTCGCGCGGCTGGTCGCGTCGGGGTCGGTCTCCTCCTTGGCGATCAGCGCCTGGACGTCCTTGTTGTCGTAGTGGTTGCCGAGGAAGTTGTCCTTCGTGAAGAACGGCGCCAGGTAGTTGCCGGCATCCGAGTAGTCCGGGAACCAGCCCAGCTGGTACATCGGGTAGACGTCGGCGGTGCGGTCCTTGGAGTACTGCACCCACTCGGTCTGGGCGAGGTTCACCTTGAACAGGCCGCCGTTCTCGAGCTGCGTCTTGATCGCCGCGTACTCGTCACCCGACGACGGGCCGTAGTGGTCGCCGTTGTACTGCAGGTTCAGCGTCACCGGGGCCTTCACGCCGGCGGCATCGAGGGTCTGCTTGGCCTTGTCGAGGCTGGGGCCGCCGTTGCCGTCGCCGTACATGCTCTTGAGGGCCTCGTTCGCGCCGGTCATGCCCTGGGCGACGTACGAGTACAGCGGCGTGTAGGTGTCCTTGTAGATGTCCTTCGACAGCTGGTCACGGTCGATCAGGTCGGCCATCGCCTGGCGGACGGCGAGCGCCTTGGCCGGGTCGGCCTCGGAGGTCTTCGCGCCGAACGGCATCGTGTTGAAGTTGAACACGATGTAGCGGATCTCGCCGCCGGGGCCCTGCACGACCTGCACCTTCTTGTTGTTCGCCTTCAGGTCCGCGATGTCCGTGGGCGACAGGCTGCGGTAGGCCACGTCGATGTCACCGTTGCCGATCGCGAGCTTCAGGTTCGAGGCATCCGCGTAGTACTTGACGGTGACACCGGAGTTCGCGGCCTTGCCCAGCACGCCCTGGTAGTCCTTGTTGGGCTTGAAGTCGACGATCTCGTTGATCTTGTACGAGTCGATCGTGTACTGACCGGCGAAGGCGTCGCCCTTGACGATGTCGGCGTCGGGCGTGACCTTGTCGGGCGAGAAGACCTGCTCGTCGACGATCGGGGCGGCCGGGCTCGACAGGATCTGCGGCCAGGTCTGGTCGTTGGCGTTCTTCAGGTGGAAGACGACCGTGGTCGCGTCCGGCGTGTCGATGCTCGCCAGGTTGCCGAGCAGCGTCGCGGGACCGTTGGGGTCGTTGATCTTGACGACGCGCTCGAACGTGAACTTCACGTCGGACGAGGTCAGGTCGTGGCCGTTGGCGAACTTCAGGCCCGGCTTGAGCTTGACCGTGTACTCGGTCGGCGAGGTGAACTCGGCCGACGTGGCGATGTCGGGAGAGACGTCGGCGGTGCCGTACTTGCTGTTCATCAGGAACGGGTAGATCTGGTTCATCACGGCGAACGAGCCGTTGTCGTACGAACCGGCCGGGTCGATCGACGTGATCTTGTCGGTCGTGCCGACCAGGAGCGAGCTGCCGCCCCCGTTGCCGCCGTTGTTGTTGCCGCCGCCGCCGCTCGCGCAGCCGGCGAGGACGATCGCGGACGCGCCGACAGCGGCGAGGGCCGCCAGGAGACGTGCTCGTTTGGAAGTCTGCAGTGACATTCTGAATCCTCTGCTGTGAGAAGGGCCGCGCAGGGCAGCGCGACCGCATGACCCCATCATTCCGGTGAATAGGTCGATGCGGCAACGAGCAGCCTCGTTCGTGATCAGAATGCAACGCGTGTGGGGGCGCAGCAGAGCGACCTGCGCAACCGGCGGGGGTGGATGCCGCGGCTGACCGTCACGGCGCGTTCACTCCGGATTCAGACCGGCGTCGCCGCCCGGTCGCCCGGCGCGTGTCGTCTGAAGGGGCCGGGCTCCGGCATCCACCCCACCTCGACAGGGAGCATCCATGACCTCCTTCTTCGCGAAGACCTCTCGCCGCACACGCCGGGTCACGGCGGTCGCGGCCGCTGCGGCGGTCGTCGGCGGAACTCTGCTGGCGGCCGGCGCCGCCGCCGCCGGGCAGAGCGCGTTCGTCGCCGACGCGCACCGCATCTCGGGCGACCAGACGAATGCCGTGCGCCAGGCCATCACCGGCGGCAAGGCGAAGAACGTGATCCTGCTGATCGGCGACGGCATGGGCGACAGCGAGATCACTGTCGCCCGCAATTACCGGTACGGCGCCGCGGGCCGCCTGCCGGGCATCGACGCGCTGCCGCTGACCGGCTCGTACACGACGTACTCCGTATACAAGGACGGCCTGGACAAGGGCAAGCCCGACTACGTGCCCGACTCGGCGGCCACCGGCACCGCCTGGGCCACCGGCACGAAGTCGTACGACGGGGCGATCTCGGTCGACGTGGACGGCGACATGCTGCCCACGCTGCTCGAGATCGCCAAGGCGAACGGGCTGCGCACCGGCGACGTGTCGACCGCCGAGATCCAGGACGCGACGCCCGCGGTGCAGGTCGCGCACGTCGGCGACCGCGGCTGCTTCGGCCCCGACAGCGCCGCGTGCGGCGCCGACGCGCTCGAGAAGGGCGGCCGCGGCTCGATCTCGGAGCAGCTTCTGAACACCCGCCCCGACGTCGTGCTCGGCGGGGGACTGCGCAGCTTCGAGCAGACCGCGAAGGCCGGCCGCTGGCAGGGCTCGACGGTCCTGCAGCAGGCGACCGAGCGCGGCTACCAGGTCGTGACGGATGCCGCGGGCCTGGCCGGCGTCGCGAAGGCCGACCAGAGCCAGCCCGTGCTCGGGCTTTTCTCGTCGGGCAACTTCCCGACGCGCTACGCCTCGACCACGGCCACGGTGGGTGGGGCCGACACGCCGACCACGTGCACCGCCAACCCCGAGCGCCTCTCGACCGCGCTGTCGCTCGCGTCGCTGACCACGAAGGCGATCGATCTGCTGAACAGCCCGAAGAAGAACGACAAGGGCTTCTTCCTGCAGGTCGAGGGCGCCTCGATCGACAAGCGCGACCACTCCGCCGACGCGTGCGGCCAGATCGGCGAGACGATCGACCTCGACGAGGCCGTGCAGGCCGCGCTGGACTTCGCGAAGAAGGACGGCGACACCCTGGTGATCGTCACCGCCGATCACGCGCACACGAGCCAGATCGTCGACTCGACGCCCCCGACCTCGCTGTCGACGGCCCTGGTCACCGCCGACGGCACCGTGATGAAGGTGTCGTACGGCACGGGTGCGGCCGGCGGCTCGCAGCAGCACACCGGCGCGCAGGTGCGCATCGCCGGGTACGGCCCGGGGGCGGCGAACGTCGTGGGCCTGACCGATCAGACCGACACGTTCGGCACGATCGTGCGCACGCTCGGCCTGCGCACCGCCGGCGGCCGCCCCTGACAGGCACGCCTCGCTGCGGCATCCATCGCAAAGGCGGCCGGCCCCTCACCGGCCGCCTTTCGCATTCCCGCGCCACCCGTTCCCGCGCCGCCCACCGTCCCTGCGTCGCTCACAGGGTTCGGAGAATCGGATCATCCTCGGATGATCTCTGCGAAATCATCCGAGGTTCGCGCGGTCTTCCGAAGTCTGTGAGTGTGCGGCAGAGGGAGCGACACGGGATGCCGCGTCAGAGCACCTTCGACAGGAAGGCCTTGGTGCGCTGGTGCTGCGGGTTGGTGAGCACGTCGTGCGGGTCGCCGGACTCCACGACCACGCCACCGTCCATGAACACGACCGAGTCGCCCACTTCGCGGGCGAAGCCCATCTCGTGCGTGACCACGACCATCGTCATGCCGCTCTCGGCGAGCTCGCGCATCACGTCCAGCACCTCGCCCACCAGTTCCGGGTCCAGCGCGCTGGTCGGCTCATCGAACAGCATGAGCTTCGGGTCCATCGCCAGCGCCCGGGCGATCGCCACGCGCTGCTGCTGACCGCCCGACAGCTGTGCCGGGTAGTGCTTGGTCTGCGGCTTGAGTCCGACGCGCGTGAGCAGATCGCGGCCGCGGGCCTCGGCATCCTTCTTCGAGACGCCCTTCACACGCATCGGCGCTTCCATCACGTTCTCGAGCGCGGTCATGTGCGGGAACAGGTTGAAGTGCTGGAAGACCATCCCGATGTCGCGCCGCTGCAGTGCCGCCTCGCTCGGGCGCAGCTCGTAGAGCTTGTCGCCCTTCTGCCGGTAGCCGATCAGCTCGCCGTCGACGAACAGCCGGCCCGCGTCGATGCGCTCGAGGTGGTTGATGCAGCGCAGGAACGTGGACTTGCCCGAGCCTGAGGGTCCGATCACGCACATCACCTGGCCGCGCTCGACGCGCAGCGAGATCGACTTCAGCACCTCGTTGCTGCCGAAGCTCTTCGAGACCATGACGGCCTCGACCATCGGCGGCGTGCCGTTCGCGGTGGTGTTCGCGCCCGCGGCGGCCTGAGCGGTGTTCGCATCCATGGCGGTCATCCCTTTCCTCCCACGTCGATGCCGACGCCGGCGACCCCCTGGCCCTCGGCGCCGACCACGGCACCGGCGACGACGGGGCGCGACCGGTCGGAGCCGCGGGCGAACCGCTTCTCGACGAAGTACTGCCCGATCATCAGGATCGAGGTGAAGAACAGATACCAGACCGAGGCGACGATCAGCAGCGGGATGGGCGCGAAGATCGTCGCCGAGATGTCGCGCGTGCGCCCGAACAGGTCGAGCGTGAACGGGATCGCGACCACCAGCGACGTGGTCTTCAGCATCGAGATCACCTCGTTGCCGGTCGGCGGGATGATCACGCGCATCGCCTGCGGAACCACGACGCGGCGCATCGTCTGCCCCCACGACATGCCCAGAGCCGTGCAGGCCTCTTCCTGCCCGGGGTCGACCGACAGCAGGCCCGCGCGCACGATCTCGGCCATGTACGCCGACTCGTTCAGCGCGAGGCCGATGACGGCGATGAGGAACAGCGGGGGCGTCCACGTGATGTCGATCACGGCCCACGTGTGCACGAACGGGATGCCGACGATGATGTTCTTGTAGATCAGGGTGATGAGGCCCCAGAACACCAGCTGCACGTACACAGGCGTGCCGCGGAACACCCACAGGAACGCCCAGGCGACCCATTTGAGCACCGGGTTCGGCGACAGGCGCATGATCGCCAGGATCAGACCGAGGATGATGCCGAACAGCATCGCCAGCACGGTCAGCGCGAGTGTGATCATGGCGCCCTGCGAGACACGGGTGTCGAACAGGTACTTGCCGACGAGGTCCCACTGGAACGTCTGGCGCTGGGCCGCGTCCAGGATGAACAGCACGACGACGATGATCAGGACCACCGCGAACGTGTTGCGCCACGGATGCCGCAGCCGCACCGCCTTGATGGTGTCGGCCCGCGCGATCGGAACGGCCGAGGTGTCGGCCGCCGGCGGGGGAGTCCCGCCGGCGCTCTGCACGTCGCTCATGACTACTGCTTCGACGCGGCGTCGACGGCCGCGGCCTTCACGGCGCCGTCCTGCACGCCCCACTTCGTGAGGATCTTCAGGTAGGTGCCGTCGTCGATCAGCGACTGCAGGGTGTTCTTGATGACGTCCACGAGCGGGCCGTTCTTTGCCACGGCGAACCCGTACGGGGCGATGTCGAATGTCTCACCGGCGACCTGGATCTTGTCGGCCTGCTGGTGCACGGCGTACTCGGTGATCGGCGAGTCGGCGCTCATCGCGTCGACCTGGCCGAGCACGAGGGCGTTCGTGGCCTGGTCCTGGCCGTCGTACTTGAAGATCGAGATCGCTGCCTTGCCGGCGTCGGTGCACGCCTTGGACTTGGCCGGCACCTCTTCGGTGTCTTCGTACGTGCCGGCCTCGACGGCGACCTTCAGCCCACAGGCGTTGTTCGGGTCGACCGCCTTGCCCTTGGCCGAGGCCCACAGCACGCCGGCGTTGTAGTAGTTGACGAACGTGACCTGCTTCTCGCGGTCGGTCGTGTCGGTGAACGACGAGACGCCCAGGTCGTACTTGCCGCCGGTGATGGACGGGATGATGTTGTCGAACTTCGACGTCGTGTAGACCATCTTCACGCCGAGCTTCGCAGCCATCGCATTGGCCAGATCGACATCCCAGCCGACGACGTTTCCGCTGTCGTCCTTGTACTCGTTCGGCGGGTACGTCGGGTCGATGCCGACCTGGATCGTCGCGGACTTCTGGATGGCCGCGGGAAGGGTCTTCGCGAGGGCGTCGTCCTTCTTCACACCGTAGGGGTTGGCGCTGTCGGAGGCGTTGGCATTGCCGTTGCCGTTCGAGCCGGGGCCCTCCGAGGCCTGGTTGTTCACGCAGCCGGTGAGCAGAAGCGCCGCGGCGACCACGGCTACCGGCAGGGCGAGGATCCTTCGCATTTCGTACCTTCCTCATCGTCGAGGGTCAGCGGCGTCTCGGGCGGACGCCGGCCCCCTGAATTCTATGTACACCCGCAAGGGGCGAATGTGACGATCTGATTGCATCCCGTCTGGTCACCCAGACTTTCCCGTGCTACCGGGCTGCCCACCACGCCCGCAGGCGCCGTTCGGCCTCTTCGGGCCCGACCATGCCCTCGTCCAGGCGGATGTCGAGCAGGAACCGATAGGCCTCGCCGACCTCGCGGCCGGGTCCTATGCCGAGCACCTGCTGGATCCGGTTGCCGTCCAGCTCCGGGCGCATGGCGTCGAGCTGCTCCTGCGCGGCGAGCTCGTCGATGCGCCGCTCGATGTCGTCGTACGCCGTCGCGAGCATGCGCGCTTTGCGCTTGTTGCGCGTGGTCACGTCGGCGCGGGTGAGGATGTGCAGCCGCTCGAGCCGATCGCCCGCGTCGCGCACGTAGCGGCGGACCGCGGCATCCGTCCACGCTCCCTCGGCATAGCCGAAGAAGCGCAGGTGCAGCTCGATGAGCTTGGCGACCGTGTCGACGGTGTCGGAGTCGAACCGCAGCTCGCGCAGACGCCGGCGCGCCAGGCGTGCTCCGCGCACGTCGTGGTGGTGGAAGCTGACCGCCCCGCCCGGCTCGAGCTTGCGAGTCGCCGGCTTGCCGATGTCGTGCAGCAGCGCGGCCAGCCGCAGCGGCAGGTCAGGCGGCGCGCCCGGGTGGCGGGCGTGCTCGAGGTCGATGGCCTGGCGCAGCACGGTCAGCGAGTGCTCATAGACGTCCTTGTGGTGGTGGTGCTCGTCGACCTCGAGGCGCAGCGCGGGCACTTCGGGCAGGAACTCGGCCATCAGCCCGGTGTCGACGAGAAGGCGGATGCCGCGACCCGGGTCGTCGGTGGCCAGCAGCCGCATCAGCTCGCCCTGGATGCGCTCGGCCGACACGATCTGGATCGTCTGGCGCAGCTGCTCGATCGCGGCGACCGTCTCGGGGTCGACGTCGAACTCGAGCTGTGACGAGAACCGGGCGGCCCGCAGCATCCGCAGCGGGTCGTCGCCGAAGCTCACGGTGGGATCGATCGGAGTGCGCAGAATGCCGCGGATGAGGTCTTCGACGCCGCCGGTCGGATCGACCAGCCGCTTGTCGGGCAGGTGCAGCGCCATCGCGTTGACGGTGAAGTCGCGGCGCACGAGGTCGCCGTCGATCGTGTCGCCGAACGCGACGACCGGCTTGCGTGTGGCCCCGTCGTAGCTGTCGGCGCGGTAGGTCGTGATCTCGACCTGCTCGCCGGCGACACGGGCGCCGATCGTGCCGAACTCGCGGCCGATGTCCCACTGCGCGCTCGAGATCGGCCGCACCACCCGCAGGATCTCGTCGGGGTGCGCGTCGGTCGTGAAGTCGAGGTCGTGCGTGGTCCTGCCCAGCAGCGCATCGCGAACCGGACCGCCCACGAGAGCGAGCGCATGCCCCGCGTCGGCGAACGCCTGCGCGAGGGCCGCCACCGGCGGCGAGGCCGCGAGCTCGTCCAGGCGCGCGACGCCCTCCGCCATGTTCAGCATGGGTTCCAGCCTATCCGCGCTCCCCTTGTGCCCTGCGCGGGCGTCGCTCACGCGAACGACAGGAACCCGCACAAGACCAGCTCGCGCACGCGGGGGAGAAGGTCGGCGCGCAGGGATGCCGCATCCACCTCCAGCAGCTCGGCGATCGCGTCGATCAGCGGACCGACGGCCAGATCGCCGTCGCACGCACCGACCAGTGCGGCGAGTGCCGGATCGACGTCGAGCACCCGGGCGAGCCCGGCGCCCTGTCGCAGCTCGATCACGCTCGGATCCGCGGCCCCCGGCAAGTGGTGCCGGGCCTCGGTGACATCGGGGGCGACGACGAGGGTGGATGCCGCGAGCCCGACGTCGTCCCGTGCGACGAGCAGATCGTGCGCGGCCAGGGCCCTGCCCAGGTGCGCGCCCAGTCCGCCCTCGGCGAGCGGCTGCGCGACCCGTTCATACCGTGCGAGCGTCGGAGCGCCGTCGACCGGGCGCCGCAGCAGGATGTAGCCGAACCCGATCTCGTCCACGCCCCGGTCGGCGAAGTCGTCGAGCCACGCGCCCAGCAGTTCGTCGTATCCCGGTGCGCCCGGCACCGTGCCGCCGTCCCGGATCCACAGCTCGGCGTACGCCACCGGATCGAGCAGCTCGCGCTCGATGACCCACGCATCCAGAGCAATGTCCGAGGCATCCACCCACTCCCGCACCCGTTCCAGGCCTGCCCGGCCGCCCCGCGACTCCCAATTCGCCAGCAGCTGGGCCGTGCCGCCGGGGGCGAGGTGCATCCCGACACCCGCGATGAACTCCGCGACGAGCCCGTCACCCACCCGCCCGCCGTCGCGGTACTCGTACGTCGGCACGCCGCCGGCGCGCGGCGTGATCACGAACGGCGGATTCGAGACGATGCGGTCGAACGTCTCGCCCGCGACCGGCGCGAACATGTCGCCGCGCCGCGTCTCGACGCCGTCCACGCCGTTCAGCCGTGCGTTCAGCCGCGTGATCCGCAGGGCGCGGTCCGACACGTCGGTCGCGGTGACGGATGCCGCGGCCCGCCGCGCACGCAGCGCCTGGACGCCGCATCCCGTGCCCAGATCCAGTGCGCGACCGACCTCGTCGGTCAACTGGAGGCCCGCGAGGGTCAGCGATGCCTGGCCGACGCCGAGCACGTGGTCTTCGGGCAGCGGGCCGCCCAGCGCCGCCTCATCGAGGTCGCTGGCCACCAGCCACTCGCCGGCCCCGTCCTCATCGACATATGCCTGCGGGCGAATGAGCAGTGCGGGCCGTACCCTCCCGGCATCGACGGTCACCAGTCCGAGCGACACCAGTCCGTCCACACCCGCGGTCGGAAAGGCGAGGGATGCCTCGTCCGCCGAGACGGCGTCGCCGAGGCCGAACAGCCGCGCGATGACCGCCAACGGGCGTCGATCGCCGGCGAGGGCCCTTCGGGCGGGCAGCGCGTGTCCCCGGCCGAGCGCGCCGTCCGCGGCCGCGCCCCACGCCGAGCGCAGACGCTCGGTGCGGTATCCCGCCGTCTCGAGGTCGGCGGCCACGCCACGGCAGAGGGACGGATCGGGGTCAGGCTGCAGCATCCTCCCATTCAACCGCGCCGGCCCACCGCCCGCGGCGCGCGTTCGGCGGGCACGGAGGGCCGCCCCGTAGAATCGCACCAGATCGTGCGGCGTTCATCGCACGACACCATCCACAGCATGTCCGTGACCGATTCCGATCCCGTCGCGCGCGCGTCGCGAGCCGCATCCTCTGACCGGCCCCCCGCTGACCCGCGCGCCTGTGGCGACCCCGCCCGCATGGCAGCCGAGTCGGCCAGACGCGGCGACCGCCGCCGGTTGTCCCGCGCCATCACGGCATTCGCGGCCGCGGCGGCACTTGCGCTGGCCCCGGTGCTGCCCTCGGGGACCGGCGCGGCGCACGCCGCGACCCCCAGCCCGTCGCCGTCGCCCACACTATCGGGCTCGGTGGCCGCCTACGTCTCGACGCTGCGCGGGGGCGTCATCGACAAGCGGCGGCCGGTCGACATCCAGGTCGCGCTCGACAACGGCACCCCGTTCAGCCTCGCCGAGACAACCGCGACGGTCCGCGTCGGCACGGCCACGCTCGCCGACCGCGGCGCCCTCACCGCCTGGCTCGGCGGAAAGGCGCAGGCGAAGGGCCTCGTCGCCGTCGGGTCGCAGACGATCGCCTCGGTGAACTCCGGCGACATCGGCAGCGCCGTGGTCACCGTCCCGCAGGACGACCCGATGCTCGCCAAGCTCACGCCCGGCGTGCACCCGCTGCAGGCGACGATCAAGGGCCCGTCCTCGACGCGGACGGCCACGAGCGTGCTCGTGGTTCCCGACCCGAAGGCCACCGACCGCACCCCGGTCGGGCTCGTCGTGCCGATCACGGCGGGGCCCCTGTCTGCGGGCCTGCTCACTGCGGGCGAGCTCGAGAAGCTGACCGCCCTGGACGGCGATCTCACCAACGAGCTGAACGCGGTCGCCGGCACCTCGGTGATCCTCGCGATCGATCCCGCGATCCCCGCGTCGATCCGGGTGCTCGGCAGCGCGGCCCCGGAGTCGGCCACCGCATGGCTCGAGCGCCTCGACATGCTGCCCAACGAGCGTTTCGCGCTGCAGTTCGGCGACGCCGACGTCGCGCTGCAGGTCGCCGACGGGCGCTCCACGCTGCTGGCGCCCACGAGCCTGCAATCCTCTATGCAGCCCCAGGACTTCATTCCCGATCCCAACGCCACGCCGAGCCCGACGCCGAGCGACACCGCGTCGCCCACACCGACCACCGCGCCCAACCAGCCGGTCTATCCGACGCTCGAGGCGCTGCAGTATCTCGGACCCAACACGCGCGGCGCCGTGATGTGGCCGTTCTCGGGGACGGCCGGGGGCAAGACCCTGCAGACCCTCGCGAAGATGTCGACCGACGATGCGTCCGCGCTCACCCTGATCCCGTCGGCGACCACGACCGCCGGCGCGCAGGGGGCTGTCGTCCCCGGCCACGCGGTCGCCGGCAAGGCCGACCTGCTCGTGTATGACTCGTCCGTCTCCGACCAGTTGCGCACCGCCTCGACCCTCGAGCCGCCGCTTCGCGGGTCGTCCCTGGCTGCGGCATCCGCGTACCTGGATCTGGCCGCGAAGGCCAGCGGAACCCGCCCGCTGCTGGTCGCGGTCGACCGTGCCGTCGCGCGATCCGGACTGTCTGCCGCCGTTCAGGCCGTCACCCGCGTGCCGTCCACGACGTCTGCGACGCTCGCGACGGTGGCCTCGGCGGCGGCGCAGCCGGTGACGGTGAAAGATGCCGCGTCCCGCCCGCTGCGTGCGTCGGCGTTCACGAGCCTCACGCACGGTGAGCGCGAGCTGGCGATGTTCTCGTCGATCCTCGACGATCCCACCGTGCTCACAGGGCCCGAGCGCGCCACGCTCCTGCAGCTGCTCGGCGGGGCATGGCTCGACGACCCGAACGGGTGGAGCGCGGCGGTCGCCACGCACGAAGAGGCCACCGACACCACACTGCAGTCGGTCACGATTGCGCCCAGCAGCTCGTGGAACCTCGCCGGCTCGTCGGCGTCCCTGCGCTTCGGCGTGCGCAACGACCTGCCGTGGCCGGTGCACGTCGTCATGCGTGCGGTCCCCGACGATCTGCGCCTCGAGGTGCAGACGACGACCCCCGTGGACGCCCAGGCCAGCAGCACGACCCGCGTGACGGTGCCCGTGCGCGCCCGGATCGGCAGCGGGCAGGTCACCCTCGACCTGCGCCTCTACAGCCCGACCGGGGTCTCGGTCGGCGCTCCGCAGAGCGTCGACCTGAACGTCCACGCCGACTGGGAGGTCATCGGTCTGACTGCGCTCGGCATCGCGATCGGCGGCTTCCTGGTGCTGGGACTGGTCCGTACGATCCTCGCGCGCCGCCGCCGCCACGCCGAGGACGCCGAGCCCGACGGCGCCGGACCCGACGCGAATGCGAAGGATGCCGCATCCACCGACTCCCCAGAGGACGGCGCATGACCAGCATCGGGCGCGCCGGGATGATGATCGGCGCCGGCACGATCGTCTCGCGCCTGAGCGGCTTCGTCCGCACGATGGTGCTGGTCGCTGCGCTCGGCTCGACCGGCAGCCGCGCGGCGGACGCGTTCGCCACCGCGAACGGCCTGCCGAACACGATCTACACGATCGTATCGACGGGGCTGCTCACGGCGGTGATCGTGCCGCAGATCGTGAAGGCCGCTGCGCATGCGGACGGCGGTCGCGGGTTCGTCTCGAAGCTGTTCACGATGGGCACCGTGATCCTGCTGGGCGCGACCCTGATGGCCGTCGCGCTCGCACCGGCGCTGGTGGGGCTCTACGCACCGGGCTACCCACCCGAGCAGCAGGCGCTGGCGATCGCCTTCGCGTACTGGTGCCTTCCACAGATCCTCTTCTACGGGTTGTACGCCCTCGTCGGCGAGACCCTGAACGCGCGCAACATCTACGGTCCGTACACGTGGTCGCCGATCGCGAACAACGTCATCTCGATCGCCGGCTTCGGTGCGTTCATCGCGCTGTTCGGCCTGCGTGAGGACGTCGTCGGCTGGACCGGCGGCATGGGCGCCCTGATCGGCGGCACCGCGACACTGGGCGTGGCTGTCCAGGCGCTGCTGCTGTTCGCGTTCTGGCGCAAGACCGGCCTGAAGATCCGGCTCGACTTCCGCTGGCGCGGCGTGGGCCTGGGCCAGGTCGGCACGCTCGCCGGGTGGACCTTCCTCATGGTGATCGCGGGCCAGGTCGCAGGGCTGATCCAGTCGACCCTGCTGTCGCACGCGTCCGGCCACGGCCCGGCCGCCGCCACGTTCGGCTACATGTGGCTGCTGTACATGCTCCCGTATTCCGTCATCGTGCTCTCCATCGGCACGCCCTACTTCACGCGGCTGAGCGAGCACGCGCACGCGGGGCGCATCGACGACGTGCGTGCCGACATCGACAGCAGCATCCGCACGGTGGGTGTGTTCATCGTGATCTCGACGGCCGCCGTCGCCGCGGCCGCGGCCCCGGCATCCCGCATCTTCACGAACAGCGCGCACGGCGCCCTTCAGGCGGCACCGCTGCTGTGGTGCATGCTGGCCGGGCTGATCCCCAACGCCGTGCAGTTCACGATCCAGCGCACGTTCTATGCGTACGACGACACCCGTACGCCGTTCCTGTTCACCCTGGTGCAGACCGCCGTGGTGATCGGCACCGCGTACCTCGCGTTCTCGTTGCTGCCACCGGAGTGGATGGCTGCCGGCATGGCGCTCGGTCAGTCGCTGGCGGCGCTCATCCAGCTGGTGATCGCGACCTGGCTGCTGCGACGCAAGATCGGCGCGCTGCGGGTGCGCTCGTGGGTGTCGGCGCTCGGACGGTTCGCCGTCGCCGCGGTCCCTGCGGGCCTGGCGGGCTGGGGAGCGTACGTGCTCCTGGGGGGAGCGACGGGATGGATGCTGTCGGGCATGATCCGCGGGGCCCTCGGCACCGCGGTGATCTGCCTCGTGAGCCTCGCCGTCTACATCCTGCTGCTCGCGTTGATGCGCGCCCCCGAGCTCGGGCCCGCCCTGCAGGTCGCGCGCCGTTTCGTCCACCGCTGACACTTTTCGACGCTCGCAGACGGGCCGCTCGCCGGGCCGCGGCGGAATGCCGCGCGGTTACGATGTGTTGAGGCATCCAGGCAGTGTCGTGCTGTCTGCAGACGGGAGAGAACGTGCGTCAGCTCATCATCATCGGTTCCGGCCCCGCGGGGTTCACCGCGGCGATCTACGCTGCGCGGGCGAACCTGAACCCCCTCGTGATCGCGAGCAGCGTCGACGTGGGCGGCGAGCTGATGAACACGACCGAGGTCGAGAACTTCCCCGGATTCCCCGAGGGCATCCAGGGCCCCGACCTGATGACCAAGCTGCAGGAGCAGGCCGAGAAGTTCGGCGCCGAGATCCTCTACGACGACGCCGTCGAGCTCGACCTCGAAGGCCCGGTCAAGCGCGTGACGCTCGGCAGCGGCAAGGTCGAAGAGGCCGACGCGCTGATCTTCGCGACCGGCTCGGCCTACCGCAAGATCGGCATCGCCGGCGAAGAGCGTCTGTCTGGCCACGGCGTCTCGTGGTGTGCGACCTGCGACGGCTTCTTCTTCCGCGAGCAGCAGATCGCGGTCGTCGGCGGCGGCGACTCGGCGATGGAAGAGGCGACGTTCCTCACCCGCTTCGCCTCGAAGGTGTACGTCATCCACCGCCGCGGCGAGCTGCGCGCCTCGAAGATCATGCAGGAGCGCGCGTTCAACAATCCGAAGATCGAGTTCGTCTGGAACAGCGAGGTCGCCGACATTCTGGGCGGGGATGCCGTGACCGGCGTGCTGCTGCGCTCCACGGTCGACGGATCCGAGCGAGAACTGCCGGTGACCGGGGTTTTCGTCGCGATCGGCAATGACCCGCGCACCCACCTCGTGCACGGCAAGCTCGAGCTGACCGCCGAGGGCACCGTCTGGGTGGACGGCCGTTCGTCGCGAACCACGGCGCCGGGCGTGTTCGCCGCCGGCGACGTCATCGACCCCACCTACCGCCAGGCCGTGACCGCGGCCGGCTCGGGAACGGTCGCCGCCCTCGACGCCGAGCATTTCCTCGCAGCCCTCGGCGAGGCGGGCGCCCCCGCGGCCGCTGCGGACGAGATCGGCGGCCGTCCCGAGGTCGACCAGCCGGTCGGCTAGGAATGAATCCGCCCGGACTCGGGTTCTCACCAGCGAAGACTTCCATCGAAGGAGAAACATGACTGCCAAGGCGACCACTTCCGCCACCTGGGAGCAGGACGTGATGAACGCGCCCGGCCCCGTTCTCGTCGATTTCTGGGCCGCCTGGTGCGGGCCGTGTCGCATGGTGTCGCCCGTGCTCGATGAGATCGCGGCCGAGAACCCCGACAAGATCACCGTCCTGAAGCTGAACGTCGACGAGAACCCCGATCTGGCCATGAAGTACCAGATCACGTCGATCCCGGCGATGAAGGTGTTCCAGGGCGGCGAGGTGAAGACCTCGATCATCGGCGCCAAGCCGAAGTTCGCGCTCGAGCAGGATCTGGCCGCCTATCTCGGCTGACCGTTCCGCATGAAGGCCCCCACGATGTGGGGGCCTTCATCGTGTGCGCTGCGACTCAGGCGGACCTGGTCTCGGCATCCGGCGTCACCGTCCCGCCGTCTGCCGTCGCGACGATGTCTTTGATCTCGTCGGTCGCAAAGCCCGAGTAGATGGCCCAGACGTAGGCGACGATGCCGACGCACACCTCGACGAGCATGCCCCAGGGGAAGCCCAGGGCGGGATGGGTCATCGGCCCGTACTCGCCGAGGTAGCCGACCAGGAGCGAGGCCAGCAGCAGCCAGATCAGCCACCAGTTCGCGGTCACATGGCGCTTGCCCTCGGCAGTGCTCGTGGTCCAGACCGCGGCGCAGAAGGCGACCACGAGCACGCAGAACACGATGTAGTACACGGGGAACGGCCACCCGCCCGGCCGCTGCCCGCCGCCTGTGGTCAGCACCCAGCCGCCGGCGGCGGCGACCCAGATCCACAGCACGAAGAAGACGACGCTGATCACGATGCTCGCCACGGCGTTCATCCACTTCATCTTCCAGGCGAAGTACGCGGTGAAGAACGGAAGCCCGATGAAGGTCGCGGTGATCACATTGGCCAGCGTCGAGAACCCGCTCCAGTAGAGGATCAGCACCGCCGCGAGGAACGAGATCGGCGACCACACCCGGTATCCCTTGAGCAGGAACGGCCGCTGCAGGTTGGGCGCGGTGCGCCGCAGCACCGGCAGGCCCGCTCCGCCCATGATGTAGGTGAGCACCGCGGCCGAGCTGATGAACCCGACCAGCTGGTACCAGCTGGGCGCCGGCACGAAGAACACGCAGCCTACGACGGCCGAGACGATCAGCGGCAGCCAGGGGATGCCGAACCTGTTGTTCGCGGTGAAGACCTTCGGGATGTTGCGGTGCACCCCGAGTCCGTACCCGGTGCGAGCACCGGTTCCGAGGTAGACCCACCCGGTGGCCAGCGGCGAGATCGCCGCGTCGATCAGCAGGAAGGTGCCCAGCGCCGCCAGCGCCGCCATGTTGGCGGAGTCCAGTGCGTGGAACAGGGGACCGTCGGCCCAGCCGCCCTCGACGAGCTTGCCCCACGAGCCGGGGGAGAGGCCCATGTCCTTCCAGTTCAACGCGCCGACGAACGCGACCTGCAACAGCGTGTAGATGACGGCCGGGATCACGATCGACCCGATCGTCGCCAGCGGCACATTGCGCTGCGGGTTGCGTGCCTCGCCGCCGTAGTCGAGCGCCTGGCGGAACCCGAGCAGCGAGAAGATGATGCCGGTCGTGGCGATCGCGTGGAAGATCGGGGGAACGCCCATCGGGGCGAACCCGCCGTAGCCCGTGAAGTTGCTGCCGTCGAGGATGAAGAACAAGAAGATGAAGGTCAGGGTCGGCAGGGCGATCTTCCACAGCGTGACCCACCGGTTCGACTCGGCCAGGAACCGGGCGCCGAAGAAGTTCAGCGCGAAGAACAGCAGCATGAGCACGAACCCGGCGACGATCCCGACCGGCCAGCTCAGCACCTGCACGCCCTCGACCGTGGTCAGCAGGTGCGTCTCGGGAAAGCGCCCGCCGAGGTACGTCAGCGTCGCCTCGGCCTCGATCGGTGGGATCGACACGACCGAAAGCCAGTACGCCCAGCCGATGATCCAGCCCGACAGCGACCCGTGCGTGAGGTAGGTGTAGCGCACGATGGCGCCCGAGCGGGGGAGCATCGCGCCCAGCTCCAGATAGGTCAGCGCGATGAGGAAGACCAGCACCGACGCGATGATCCACGACAGGATCGCCGCGGGCCCCGCCACTCCCGCCGCGGCGAGCACGCCGAACAGCCAGCCCGACCCGATCTGCGCGCTTACGCCGAGCAGCAGCAGCTGTGTGAGCGAGAGTCTGCGCTTGAGTCCGCCGTCGGCGACTTCGAAAGTTCCGGTGACCGGTTCAGGTTCGGGCTTCGTCGTAGTCATCACTGCCACTTCCTCGTGTCCGTGTGACGGCTCGCCTCGGCGAGCGGGTCGCCGGTGCCCACGGTACGCCTGTCGGCGTGCGCTGTGGGGGCGTCGGCGGACAGCTCCTCGGCATCACCGAGCGCGTCGGTCGCTCATGCGGAGTGGGAAGAGAAGGTCAGGATGCCTCGACCCGCACGACGGCGTCCCAACGCCGGTGCGTGTTCGCGGCGCCGATCAGACGCCACACCGTCGGCGTCAGCTCGGGGTAGTCGAGGGCGATCTGCCGCAGGACCCGATAGTGGCGTGCGGCGTTCGGTCGCACCCCGCCGTTGGCCGCGATGTTCTCGGCTCGCAGAGTGAAGACGACGAGCTCGTCGACGGACGGAAGCTCCTCCATGAAATCCCACGGGTCCTCACCGCCGAGCAGCCGTTCGTGCACGAGGACCGCGAGCTCGTCCGCCGCTTCGGCGCGCAACAGCTCAAGGCTCGCGCGCCGCTTCAGCATCACTTCGTCGTCGTTCCGACCTGCCATCGCTCCAGCCTAAACGACGATCGGGGGTGCTTCCGCCGACCTGCCGGGTTCAGGCGCCGTAGGTGGACTCACCGAGTTCTGCCAGGATGCGGTTCAAATCCTGCACGGTGGCGAAATCAATGCTGACCTGGCCTTTACGTGCTCCAAGAGTGACCTTGACCTTGGTGTTCAACCGGTCGCCGAGTCGCTCGGCGACCTCGTCCAGGTACGCCTTGCGTGCACCGGCCTTGGGTGCCGAAGTCCGCGTGGCACCGGCATCCTTCGTCTTGGCCGCAGCCTCGGCAGCGCGCACCGAGAGGTCCTCGTTGACGATCTTGTCGGCGAGCCGCTGCATCGACTCGGTGTCGTCGAGCGAAAGGATCGCGCGGGCGTGGCCAGCCGTCAGGACGCCCGCGGCGACGCGCTGCTGCACGGGGACCGGCAGCTTGAGCAGGCGGATCGTGTTGCTGATCTGCGGGCGAGAACGTCCGATGCGGGTCGCCAGCTGCTCTTGCGTGATGCCGAAGTCCTCGAGCAGCTGCTGGTACGCGGATGCCTCTTCCAGCGGGTTGAGTTCGGAACGGTGCAGGTTCTCGAGCAGGGCGTCGCGCAGCAGGTGCTCGTCGGACGTCTCGCGCAGGATCGCCGGGATCGAGTCGAGCCCCGCCTCGCGGGCAGCCCGCGTGCGCCGCTCGCCCATGATGAGCTCGTAGGCGCCCTCGGCGTTCTGGCGGACGACGACCGGCTGCAGCACTCCGAACTCACGAACGGAGTGAACGAGCTCGGCGAGGTCCTCGGGATCGAACACCGTGCGGGGCTGGCGCGGGTTGGGCACGATATCGTGTGGGTCGACGCGGATCAGGCGGGCACCCGGTACCGCGACCAGGTCGGGCTCGGGCGCCTGGTCGGCCGGGGGCGTCAGATCCGCTGAATCGGGTGCGGCGTCCTGCTTCACCTTGGTCGCGGTCGTCGACCCACCGGGGAAGAAGACGTCGACCGGGCGCTCCTGGGTGGCCTCGGCCGTGGGGATGAGCGCGCCGATGCCTCGTCCCAGTCCTGTGCGCTTGGCTGCCATCAGGCGTCTCCTTCTTTCACTGCGTCACGTTTGATGATTTCGACGGCCGCCTCACGATAGGCGATCGCCCCGGCCGATTGACCGTCGTACGCGATCACGGTCTGGCCGAAACTGGGGGCCTCCGACACACGGACGGAGCGAGGGATGACGGTCTCGAGCACTTGGCTGGAGAAGTGGGTGCGCACTTCTTCGGCCACCTGCTGGGCCAGGCGCGTCCGCCCGTCGTACATCGTGAGGATGATGGTCGATACGTGCAGCCGCGGATTCAGGTGCTTCTGGATCATGCCGACGTTGCCGAGGAGCTGGCTCAGGCCCTCGAGTGCGTAGTACTCGGTCTGGATCGGGATCATCACTTCGTGCGCCGCCGTGAACGCGTTGATGGTGAGCAGACCCAGCGACGGCGGGCAGTCGATGATCACGAAGTCCGGGCGGATCTCGGCGGTCTCGAGGTAGCCCTCGAGGGCCGTGCGCAGTCGGTGTTCACGTGCGACCTGCGAGACGAGCTCGATCTCGGCGCCGGCGAGGTGGATCGTGCTCGGCGCACACGCCAACAGCTCGGATTCGGGACTGGTCTGGACGATGCTCGCGAGCGGAACCTCGTCGATCAGCACGTCGTAGACGCTGGGAACGTCCGCGCTGTGCGGGATGCCCAGCGCGGTCGAGGCGTTTCCCTGCGGATCCATGTCGATGACCAGCACGCGCGCACCGACGGAGGCCAGTGCGGCCGCGATGTTGACCGTGGTCGTCGTCTTGCCGACGCCGCCCTTCTGGTTCGACACCGTGATCACCCGCGTGCGCCCGGTGAGCGTGACGGTGGCGCCGTCGAGAACCTTGCGGCGAGCCGTCAGGTCAGCGAGCTCGCGGGCGATAGGACTGTCGCCGAGGGGATTCAAGGTCGTCGTGTCCGAGTCCTCGGATTGTTTCACGTGAAACACACTCCCTCTTCGTGCGGCGTCCTGTCGTCAAGTCTAAACGGGGGCACCCCCATGCCCGGAACGCCATGCGGTGCCCACGGATACCGTCGATGAGTGTTTAACCACGATGCTGTTCGCACGGGGGAGTGGGATGCCGGAGCTCTGACATTCCGGTCATCCTCGCCTCGTCTACTGCCCACCGTGGATGTTCCTGGCACGAACTCGTTCACCTCTGCCCGCTCTTCCTTCGACAGCGCACCACACCGCAGGCAGCACGAGCACCGTTTCACGTGAAACCATGGCCCCGCTGGTCGTCGAGGACTCACGCGACGATTCGTCGCATTGACCATCCGCGACGTGGTTCGTCCTCAGGGACAGGTGATGCCGCGGTACGGTCCTCGGGCTTGGACCTCGGTGCTCTTGGGCCCATGGCGCTCGAATCCAGCTGTTCGACCGGCGAGAGCGGTCGGGACGAGACGAACAGTCCGGCCCGGACGACGTGAGCCGAACCTGACACGGTCCGGGCTGGTTCTACTGCGCACGGCGGTGGGCGAGCGCCGAAGCCGATGCTGTACAGCTGGCCTGCCCACGTTTCACGTGAAACACGTTCGCAAGACGTAAAGAGCGAGACGCGGCGGGCTGGGTCTCGCTTCAGGTGAAACGCCGCGGAACCGGGGCTGAGACGGAGAGCTTCCCGTGTCACGCTTCACGGCTTCGATCCGAGGGTCGAATTAGTCCGCCGCATCAGCCGGATACGACGGGGCGGCGAGGCCCGCGCTGACCGAGCACCGTCGCGTTGCAACCGGCGGTGTCGACCTCGGCATGAGCGTGAGGATGCGTCCCGTGCACGGCGTGCACCGCGGGCACGCACTCCACAGAACCCCGCAGCCCTGGTCGACCCACGGCGGGTCCGCGCCGGGCCGATCGTGCATCCGCTGGGCTTGCCGGCTCTCGATTCTCGGGGCAGCTGTCGCCATAGCCATACTCGCCGACGGCGCACCGACCGGTTCCTCGCACAGACCAGCGGTTTGTCACGCTGGCGAACGACACTGCACCAACCGCGACCCCGCCGATGAGCCGAGCGGCACCTGACACCGACAGGTCCGTTTCACGTGAAACAGTTGTCGCAGCTCATCTTCCGGGAACAGCTACCCCAGCCCTACGCCTCACCGAGACTCGGGTCTCCGCGCGGGCCTCCGCACGCGAGTCGGAGGTATCCGTCAATCTCAGACGAGTCCCTGAGGACCCTGGCCGGGCGTGGGACGGACCGCACACGTCACCGAAGCCACAACCGGGTTGCGTGACACGCGCCGAGCCTCGAGAAGACGCGCCCAACGTGTGTTTCACGTGAAACACGTCCAGCCGCGTGTGCGCGGTCATGTCGGCCGCCGGCGAGGAGCTCATCCTCACTCACTCGGTGTAGAAACCAGAGGGCGAGCGGTCTCGTCTGCACCCACGGGGCTGGATCCGCTCAACCAGGTCCGGATGCCTGCGCGTATAGCAGCCGTGTTTCACGTGAAACATCCCCGGATGCTGGCGCGACCGGGCCAGCAAGCACACCTCCAACGAGAGGTCTCGCCGTAAACGCCGAGTCGCAGCCATCTCGGACTCCGCCGCCCGGCGTTGAAGCGGACCGGCGGCAGGCGCACTCCAGCCGTCACCGCGCCTACCCTCGCACATCCACTCGACCGCGACAGCGCCATCACTCCGAGTGATGGCCAAGACCGGCCGTCGGTCGATGCCCGCGACTGGAGCGCTGAGCTCTGAAGCAGGACACGTGACACACGATGACGATCATGGGCGACAATCCGCGCGGACCCGGGCAAAGCCCCAATGCCGCACTGTCCATCTGTCGAGCCGCTGCAGTCGGGACTTCAGGCCGTGCCACTCCTCCTGCTGTGCACTGCCCGACGTGATGTACCACCGCAATCGATCTGTGGCACTTGCGCCCGCGGTGTCAGCCCTCGTGGCTGCTCGCCCCGGAGACTTCCTCCCGCGCCGGATCACCGGCTGCGCTCCACCGACGGCTCTTTCGAGGCGGGATCCTCGATGAACCACCACCCGAGGGCGTTTGTCGATCAGGTCCCGACGCTGAGCCGAGCGGTGCGTGCACGCCTCGCCGGCTCGGACTCCCAGACGAACACCGTCGTAGTCCGAGCTGTGAGGCAGCGCGATGTTTCACGTGAAACGCCGCGGGCACACCGGCGCGTCAGGTGACCGACCACAGAACTGATGCTCCGGGAACGACATGCGATGCGATCCGACGAGCTGCCCAACGGGAGCGGACGCGGACATTGCACACGGACGATCACGACAAAGCCGCCACCGTTGCGACCTCATGCGAGCCGCGGTTCGAGGACAAGTCAGTGCAGGATTCCGCGTTGGGGATGGCGGGCAGGAGGTGCGGCCTGGACTCACGGCTGCGCGGCCTCACGACGTCATGGACGTCTACACCACTCAGCGTCGCGGCTCGCCTTCAACTACGCACTCCTTCGCGCAACACCAACCCGCGGAGGAGCGGCGCGCGTTCCACCAGCGATGGGGCGTTTCACGTGAAACGCCGCGACCTTGATCTGCGCGGGCGTGGACTGTCTCATGATGAGCACCCAAGCCAGACCCACACGATCACGCCAACCGCACACAGGTCAGAGAAGCCCCTTGATGACCGCAGCGCGAAGCTGCGTACCGGTCTCCGGTCCGAAAGAGATCCATCTGGGAGAACGTGAGCTGGAGAGAAGCGGAGCAGCCTCATCGGCGTCCAGCGCGTGAATCTGGTCGAGCCGTGGTGCGTGGCGTCGCAGACCGTCTTCGCATGCTGCGGCCAGCGAAAGGTCCGAGGCAGCCACGACCGTCCTCGCCGCATTCGCTCATCTGTACTCAGTACCGTTCGTCCCACTCCAGCAAGGCAGACCGAGGGCGCTGTTTCACGTGAAACACACACGGGCTGGCTGATCGAGGCCCGAGTATGCGATGTTCAGACTTTCGCCTACGGCGCCGGCGCATGGGCGGGCTGCCGTTGACTCCTCGCGGATCGGTGGACCGTTGCGCGCGCCACCCGGACCGACGGGGGTCGCGCCGCGGTACGTGCGAAACTCTGTCGGTCTTCGCGTTTCACGTGAAACGCATGGCCGCAGGGAAACGGCAAAGTCGTCCCACTGACAGAGGGAGACTGATCGCGTGCCGGGGAGAGTGGTTTTCTCAAGCCCGAATCCCGACGTGGAGGAACAGGAGCGGGGCCTGATCGGGTGCCGAGCTCCATGACATCTGCACCTGGCGCGCCGAACGGGGTGCTGCCCCGCATGTCCGCGATCGCGAAACTCGACCCGGAGCGTCCGTTCACGTGCCGGCCGTCGGTTTCACGTGAAACGAACATGAGACGCGAGACGCAGTACGCCCGTTGAGCTCAGCTTCGGACCCGTGCACGGATGACACGGGAGGGGTCGGCGACGACACCTTCACCCACGATCTCGACCCGCACGTCCGAGAGCCCGAACTTCTTGATCTGCTTGCCGGCCGACTCGATCTCGGTGGGCGCGCTCGAGCCCTTGAGCAGAATGAGTTCGCCGCCATCCCGCACCAGGGGAGCAGTGAGAGGGATGAGGGTGCGCAACGCGCTGACGGCACGGGCGGTCGCGGCATCCAACACCGGCCCGCGCTTCCAATCCTCAGCGCGCGCACGAACGACCTCGACGTTGTCGAGCCCGAGTCCCTTCACCTGCTCGTCGAGCCACGCGACGCGGCGCTCCATCGGTTCGATCAGAACCCACTCGACGTCGGGGCGAGCAATGGCCAGCACCAGGCCAGGAAGTCCCGCGCCCGAGCCCACGTCGCCGACGCGGCCCGAGAACAACGGCGCGATGACAGCGCTGTTCAGCACGTGCCGGCTCCACAGTCGCGGCCGCTCGAGCGGGCCGATGAGACCGCGCTCCTCACCATGCGTGGCCAGCGCATCGGCGAACTGCCGCGCGAGGTCGATACGGCTGCCGAACAGCTTCTGCGCCTCGACAGGTTCCTGCTCGGTCAGAGCTTCAGCATCACTCATGGTTGTCAGGGCGAAGGTCAGCCGCGACGGATGACGGTGTGGCGATCGCCACCCTCGCCGTACGACTCCGACGCGAAACCGCGCTCGGCGACGATGTCGTGCACCAGCTTGCGCTCGTAGCTCGACATGGCAGGAAGCGAAGCCTGCGAGGCGCCGTCGTCCAGGCGCGAGATGGCACGGTCGACCAGACGCGCCAGCTCGACCTGCCGAGCGTCGCGCGATCCGCCGATGTCGAGGATCAGACGCGAGAAGCGCCCCGTCTGGTTCTGCACGGTGAGTCGCGTCAGTTCCTGTACGGCCTGCACCGTGTCGGGGTCCGACAGCAGCGCGAGCGCGGCCGGGTCGTCGGCCTCGACCGAGACGTAAGCGCGGCCGTTGCGCACGTCGAGCGCCAGATCGCCGTCCACGTCGGCGATGTCGAGCAGCCCCTCGATGAAGTCAGCGGCGATGTCGCCCTCTTCTTCGAGCTGTGCGATGGTAGGCGCTCCGTCGGCGGGGGAGTGGGTGGTCGACATGGGCCGGTCTCCGTTCAATCTCGAAATGTCGCTCAGGAACCGGATCCGGTGCCGCCGCCGGTCTTGCCGGTCGGCGACCCCGATGGATTCTGCTTCGACGCCTGCTTCTTGGCGCGCTGCTTGCTGACCGGCTGCTGACGCTTCGGCGCGATCGCCTTGGCCTTCTCGGCCTCGGCCAGCAGACGCTCCTGCTCGGCGACGTACTTCTCCATCGGGATGATCTTACCCTTGGCATCGAGCGCCTTGCCGCGCTTGGCCAGACGCTCTTCGCGCTCCTTGGCCGCCTGCGAACCGGGCGTGGGCATGTTGCGGATGACCATGAACTGCTGGACCGCGGTCCAGATGTTGCTGGTGAACCAGTAGATGACCACGCCAAGCGGGAAGAACACACCCGAGAACACGAATGCGAACGGCAGGACGTAGACCATCATCCGCTGCATCTTGTACGCCTGGCCCTGCTTGGCCTCGGGCGACAGGTTCTTCGAGACGATCTGCAGCTGGGTGAAGAACTGCGACGCGATCATGAGCACCACGAGCGTGACCATGATGGCCGTCGTGGTCTGCCAGCCTTCGGGCTTGAACTGGATCGTGTTCTGCAGCGACTCATGCAGCGAAGCGACACCGAAGAGCTTCGCGTTGTAGAACTCCTGCGTCAGATCGGGGGTGAGCCAGAAGATGCCGCCGTGACCTGCCTCGGCGTTCGCCTTGATCGACGACAGCACACTGTACAGCGAGAAGAACACGGGCATCTGCACCAGGATCGGCAGACAGCCCGACACCGGCGAGGTGCCGTTCTTCTTGTACAGCGCCATCGTCTCACGGCTCATCGCCTCACGGGAGAGCTGGTCGCGCTTGCCCTTGTACTTCTCTTGGATCTTCTTGAGCTCCGGCGCGATCTCCATCATCTTGCGCTGGCTCTTGATCTGCTTCACGAACAGGGGAACCAGCGCGGCACGCACCACGATGACCAGGCCGATGATCGAGAAAACCCAGGTCAGACCAGAAGACGGGTTCATCCCCAGGGCGGAGAAGATCCAGTGGAAAGCGACGAGGATGAGCTCGACGGCCCACTTCAGCGGCCAGAGGACGAAGCCGATGGGATCGAACCCACCGCCGGCAGGGGATGTCGGCGAGGTCGTGCTCGCGGCGAGAAACAGCAGATCCTGCAACGGATCAGTCCTTTCTGGGGGGCACGACGAATCCGTGCGGAGTCAGCTCGTGGCGGAAATGGCGGTGCGGGGGCACGTCGTCGACGCCGCCTGCGGCCCATGGGTGACAGCGCGCGATGCGCCAGGCGGCCAAGGCCGCACCCTTGAGCACACCGTGCTGCTGCACGGCGCCCACCGCATAAGCCGAGCACGACGGGTAGTACCGGCACACGTCACCGTAGGTGTGCGAGATGGTGGCGCGATACCCGTGCAGCAGCGTCAGCACCGCATTGCGGGGAAGAAGAGGGATGCTGCGCCACAGCGCAGCGGGGGAGAAATGGCCGGTGCCGACATACGCGGCCGGCAGCGTCGCGACGCTCATGTCGCTCTCCGTGCGAGACAGCGATGTACCTCGGTGGCAAGATCGGCGAAGTCTGCGCGCGCGGCCGCCGGCAGGGCGCGGATCACGACGTCGGCTCCCGGCCGGACGTCCGGGAGCGCCTGTGCGCACAGTGCCTTGAGCCGACGACGCACGGTGTTGCGGGTGACGGCCGAGCCGACCTGCTTGCTCACGATGAATCCGAACCTCGGCGCTCGATCCTCACCGGACGCGACGACGTATGTCACGGTACGGGGCCCGGCACACTTCACGCCCCGACGGACGACGGCCTTGTATTCCGCCCCGCGGGTCAGTCGGTTCGGCCTCGCGAGCACCTCAGTGGTGTCAGGCCGACAGCTCGCTGCGGCCCTTGGCGCGACGAGCGGAGAGGATGGCGCGGCCGGCGCGGGTGCGCATGCGGGCGCGGAAGCCGTGCTTCTTGGCGCGACGGCGGTTGTTGGGCTGGAAGGTGCGCTTGCTCATGAATAGACTCCGGAGGTTCACCGGGTCGTGCGCCCGGAGATGACGAAGAGGGACCACGCCACAAAGGCATAAGTCAACCGATTAAGGCTACGTCTTGGGAGTTCAGAACTCAAACCGGGCGCCAGGCTCCCACATTATCCACAGCTGTGGAGAGGAGGGCTTCAGACACACCGTCTCGCGGTTCTACAGTGGAGTTTGCTCTCCGAGCAGCGCCTGACTAGCGTTGCTCGGGCAAGTTATCCACAGCCGCTGCACCACCGTCTGTGTCGCAGATTCAGGCTTTGAACAGATCAGCCGGGGGCCCCATGACGTCGCAGGACAATCCCGACGTGCCGGTATGGGGCACAGTCCTTCACCTGCTCGAGGCCGACGACCGGGTCACGCCCCAGATGTGGGGCTTCCTGAATCTCGCCGTTCCGCAGGGCGTGATGGGCGGAATCCTCTACATCGATGTGCCGAACGACCTGACCGCCGCCCAGATCAACAAGCGCATGCGCGCGCCGATCATGGAGGCGCTCGAGCACGCCGGGGACGAGGCATCCTCGTTCCGCGTCGTGGTCAATCCCGAGGTCACCGACGCGCACCTCTCGTCGCCGACCCCGCCGCAGACCGCGCCGACGCCGGCGATCGACACGGCGACCATCGACCGGCCCGAGCCCACTCCGCAGCCCACGCGCAGCGACACCCGGCTTAACCCGAAGTACAGCTTCGACAACTTCGTCATCGGCCAGTCCAACAGGTTCGCGCACGCCGCGGCCGTCGCCGTGGCCGAAGCGCCGGCGAAGGCGTACAACCCGCTGTTCATCTACGGCGATTCGGGTCTGGGCAAGACCCACCTGCTGCACGCGATCGGGGACTATGCGCAGAGCATGTACGCCGGCATCCGGGTGCGGTACGTCTCGAGCGAAGAGTTCACGAACGACTTCATCAACTCGATCGCCAACAACCGCGGCTCCGCGTTCCAGGCGCGCTACCGCGACGTCGACATCCTGCTCATCGACGACATCCAGTTCCTGCAGGGACGCGCCGAGACGCAGGAGGCGTTCTTCCACACGTTCAACACGCTGCACGATCACGACAAGCAGGTCGTGATCACCAGCGACGTGCCGCCCAAGCACCTCACCGGGTTCGAGGACCGCATGCGCAGCCGGTTCGAGTGGGGCCTGATCACCGACGTGCAGGCGCCCGACCTCGAGACCCGGATCGCGATCCTGCGCAAGAAGGCACAGAGCGAGCGGCTGCAGATCCCCGACGAGGTGCTCGAGTACATCGCTACGGTCGTTTCGTCGAACATCCGCGAGCTCGAGGGCGCGCTGATCCGCGTCTCGGCGTTCGCCAGCCTCAATCGCTCGACGCTCGACATGTCGCTCGCCCAGACCGTGCTGCGCGACATCGTCGACCAGGACGACGCGAACATCATCTCGCCGACCGACATCATCACCGCCACGGCGTCGTACTTCAAGCTCTCGGTCGACGACCTGTACGGCTCGAGTCGCTCCCAGGCCGTCGCACAGGCGCGGCAGATCGCGATGTATCTGTGCCGCGAGCGCACGAGCCTGTCGCTGCCGAAGATCGGCCAGCTCTTCGGCGGCCGCGACCACACCACGGTGATGTACGCGTACAAGAAGATCAGCGACCTCATGAAGGAGCGCCGCTCGATCTACAACCACGTCACCGACATCACCGCGCAACTAGGCCGCAACGGCCGCTGAGACGTTCCTGCCGAGAACGACACGGGCAATTCCACAGTGTGGATAACATGTGGAAAACGCGTCGGATGCTGTCATTCGATGTGAACGGATCCGTCCCCGTTGTGGATAACTCTCGGAGCGCCCGAACGACGACCACCCGCTGCACACGCGTGATTCCGCAGGCGATCCACATCTGACACGTGTGTAGTTCCCTACTCCCGTGAGTGATCCACCGACTTATCCACAGTTCCCACAACTGTTAACACCATGACAAGAAGTTAACGATGAAGAAGCCGATCCGATCACCTTGGCGCACGGACCGGCGGTCGACCGGATCGGACGAACGGCATCGGCATCCGCAGTCCGGGGCACTAGCATGAGAAAACCCACGCCCATGTCAAGGGAGCGCAAGTGAAGTTCCACGTTGGCCGCGATGTGTTCGCCGAGGCCGTCTCGTTCGTTGTGAAGCTCTTGCCGCAGCGCAATCCGCAGCCGATCCTCGCCGGTGTGCTCATCGAAGCCGGTGAGCACGGGCTGTCGCTGTCGGCGTTCGACTACGAGGCATCGGCCCGCACGACGATCGAGGCGAGCGTCGACGACCCCGGCACGATCCTCGTGCACGGCCGTCTGCTGTCCGACATCGCGAGCCGGCTGCCCAACGCGCCGATCCAGGTCGAGGTCGAAGACGACGGCATCGCGCTCACCTGCGGGTCCGCGCGCTTCATGCTCGCGTCCATGCCGGTGCAGGAATATCCCGCCATCCCCGAGGTCAGCGGCGAATCCGGTCTGGTTCCTGCCGAGGACTTCGCGACCGCGATCGCACAGGTCGCCTTCGCCGCGTCCCGCGACGACGTCACGCCCGTGCTCACCGGCGTGCAGCTCGAGGTCTCAGGCACCCAGCTGAGCCTCGTGGCCACCGACCGCTACCGCGTCGCCCTGCGCGACATCCCGTGGGACGGATCCGCCGCGGCCGACGAGACCGCAGCGCTGGTCCCCGCGCGCACGCTCACCGAGGTCGGCAAGACGTTCTCGCATGGCGGCGAGATCTCGATCGCGTTCTCGGGATCCGGCGATCGCGAGATCATCGCGTTCACATCGGGCAACAAGACCGTCACCTCGCTGCTGATCAAGGGCAACTTCCCGCCGGTACGGCGCCTGTTCCCCGAGCAGACCGAGCACCACGCGGTCGTGAACACCGCCGACCTGGCCGAGGCCGTGCGCCGCGTCGCCCTGGTGCTCGACCGGTCGGCGCCGCTGCGGTTCACGTTCACGCCCGAAGGCGTGTCGATGGATGCCTCGGGCACCGAGCAGGCGCGCGCCAACGAGTCGGTCGACGCGACCCTCGTGGGCGAGGACGTCACGCTCGGCCTCAACCCGCAGTACCTGCTCGAGGCGCTGTCGGCGGTGCGCAGCGAGTTCACGCGCATCACGTTCACCTCGAGCGAGAACCAGAACAAGCTCAGCCCGGTGCTGATCACGCCGCAGACCTCGGTCGAAAAGGGCGGCGAAGACAGCTTCCGCTACCTGCTGCAGCCGAACCTCCTGCTGCGCTGACGGCGTCCGTGCGCGAGCGCGGGTGGGGGATGCGGTCGGTAGGGTTGATGCGGTGATCGTCGAGCAGCTCAGCCTGGTGGATTTCCGCAACTACGCGGCCGCCGACGTCGCCCTCGACGCAGGCCCGAACGTGTTCGTCGGCCGCAACGGCCAGGGAAAGACGAATCTGGCCGAGGCCATCGCGTACTTCGCCACGCTCGGGTCGCACCGTGTCTCGAGCGATGCGCCGATGGTGCGCCACGGCGCCGACGCGGCGATCGCCCGCGCACGTCTCGCCCACGGCAGCCGGCGCGTGCAGCTCGAGGTCCAGATCAACAAGCAGGGGTCGAACAAGGCTCGGGTCAACGGCGCTGCGATCAAGCCGGCCGAACTGCCCCGCTACGCCCAGGTCGTGCTGTTCGCTCCCGAAGACCTGCAGATCGTGCGCGGCGATCCGTCCGCCCGACGGCGGTTCGCCGACCAGCTGCTGATCCAGCGCGCTCCGCGGCTGGCCGGGGTGCTCGGCGACTACGATCGCGTGCTGCGTCAGCGCAACGCTCTGCTGAAGTCGGCGAAGGCGCGCGGAATCCGCGGCGAGCAGCTGTCGACCCTCGACGTGTGGGACGACAAACTCGTCGCGCTCGGATCCCAGGTCATCGACGCCCGTGTCGCCCTCACGCTCGAGCTGGCGCGACCGATGGCCGACGCGTACCACCAGATCGCCGGCGCCGACCACGAGCCGCAGCTCGACTGGGCGCTGTCGGTGCGCGGGGCGGATCCGGAAGACGGAGCGGACGAAGGGGATGCCGCGGCATCCGGCACCACCGTCGACCTGTTCCGCACCGCCCTGGCGGCCAAGCGCACGACAGAGCTCGACCGCGGCCTGACCCTGGTCGGACCCCACCGCGACGACCTCGTGCTGCGCGTGCGGGGACTGCCCGTCAAGGGCTATGCCTCGCACGGCGAATCGTGGTCGGTCGCGCTGTCGTTGCGGCTGGCGTCGGCCGAGCTGCTGCGGGCGCAGTCGCAGCTGGGCGACCCCGTGCTGATCCTGGACGACGTGTTCGCCGAGCTCGACGCCGAGCGCCGTCAGCGCCTGGCGGCCCTGACGGCAGGCTATGAGCAGGTCATCGTGACGTCGGCCGTCGAAGCCGACGTGCCGGACGCGCTGCGCGCCCATGTGGTGCGGGTCGAGGCGGGCACGATCGTCGACGCCGAGCGCGTCGAGGCCGAACCGGCCGAGGCAGTACGCATCGAGGACGGGCACGCCGATGGCCGATGAGCAGGATGCCGTGCCCGAGACGCTCGCCACGTACCTGCGGTTGCGCGGACTGGAGCCCTCGCCCCGGGCGAAACGTCGCCGGCGCCGACGCGACGCCGACGACGAGCACCAGCCGTTCACGCCGGGGCGGGACCCGAAGGGCGTCGGCGACGTGCTGACCGCGCTCACCCACGAGTCCGGATGGGACTCGAACCTGGCCCGGGCCGACCTCGTCCGGCAGTGGGACGAGGTGGCCGGCGCCGACACCGCTCAGCACACCCGGCCGGTGGGGCTTTCGGACGGCATGCTCACCGTTCAGTGCGACTCGACGGCGTGGGCGAAGCAGCTCCAGTTCATGCGCGCGCAGATCCTCACCGAGATCTTGAGACGGTATCCGGATGCCGGGGTTCAGAGCATCCGGTTCCTGGGGCCGGACGTCCCCTCGTGGAAATGGGGTCCCAGAGCCGTTCCAGGGCGCGGTCCGCGCGATACCTACGGATAACCGGGTCCCGGGATCATCCGATGCGGTTTTCCACCGCCAGAGGGCCGCACATCCCTTGTGGCGGGGCCATTCTTGATAGGATGGATCGGTCACCCCTGGATGATCGGAGCGCGGGATCCCTATGACGTCAGATACACCGGAGAACGAGTCCGCGCAGGCGAACGAGAACATCCCGTCCACGCCCGCACCCGCACAGACCGACTACGGTGCCGACGCGATCCAGGTGCTCGAAGGGCTCGAGGCCGTGCGCAAGCGGCCCGGCATGTACATCGGCTCGACGGGCGAGCGCGGCCTGCACCACCTCGTGCAGGAGATCGTCGACAACTCGGTCGACGAGGCCCTCGCCGGCTACTGCGACACCATCGAGGTCACGATCCTGGCGGACGGCGGCATCCGGTGCGTCGACAACGGCCGCGGCATCCCGGTCGACCCGCACGCCTCCGACCCATCGAAGTCGACCGTCGAGGTCGTGCTCACCGTCCTGCACGCCGGCGGCAAGTTCGGCGGCGGCGGGTACGCGGTCTCGGGCGGTCTGCACGGCGTGGGCTCGTCGGTCGTGAACGCCCTGTCGACCCGGTTCGACGTCGAGGTCAAGCGCAAGGGGCACGTCTGGCGCCAGACGTTCACCGACGGCGGAGTGCCGCAGGGCCCGCTGTCGAAGGATGAGCCCAGCGGCGAGACCGGCACGACGATCACGTTCTGGCCCGACGGCTCGATCTTCGACACCACCGAGTTCGACTACGACACGCTGCGCGTCCGGTTCCAGCAGATGGCGTTCCTGAACAAGGGCCTGAGCATCTCGCTGCTCGACGAGCGCGAGAAGGCGATCGTCGTCGAGGACGTCGACGGGCAGGAGGTGCTCGAGCAGCGCCACGACACGTTCCTGTACGAGCGCGGCCTGGTCGACTACGTCGAATACCTCAACAAGGTGCGCAAGTCCGAGCGCGTGCACGAAGAGATCATCGACTTCGAGTCCGAGGACACCGAGCGAAAGATCTCGCTCGAGGTCGCCATGCAGTGGACCACGAGCTACACCGAGAACGTGTTCACGTTCGCGAACACGATCAACACCCACGAGGGCGGCACGCACGAAGAGGGCTTCCGTGCGGCGCTGACCACCCTGGTGAACCGGTACGCGCGGGCGAACAACCTGCTCAAGGACAAGGACGACAACCTCTCCGGCGACGACGTGCGCGAAGGTCTCACCGCGGTCATCTCGGTGAAGCTGTCGGAGCCGCAGTTCGAAGGGCAGACCAAGACCAAGCTCGGCAACACCGAGGCGAAGGCGTTCGTGCAGAAGGTCGTCGGCGACCGGCTCGGCGACTGGTTCGACCGCAACCCCTCGGCGGCCAAGTCGATCATCCGCAAGTCGATCGACGCGGCGACCGCGCGCCTCGCCGCGCGCAAGGCGCGTGAGACCGCGCGTCGCAAGAGCGTGTTCGAGTCGGCGTCGATGCCCGACAAGCTCAAGGACTGCACGAGCAAGGACCCGTCGATCAGCGAGATCTTCCTCGTCGAGGGCGACTCCGCCGGCGGTTCGGCCGTGCAGGGCCGTGACCCGCACACGCAGGCGATCCTGGCGCTGCGCGGCAAGATCCTGAACGTCGAGCGCGCCCGGCTCGACAAGGCGCTGTCGAACAACGAGATCCAGGCGATGATCCAGGCCTTCGGCACCGGCATCGGCGAGGACTTCGATCTCGGCAAGGCGCGCTATCACAAGATCGTGCTGATGGCCGATGCCGACGTCGACGGCCAGCACATCACGACCCTGCTGCTGACCCTGCTGTTCCGCTATATGCGCGGGCTCATCGAGGCGGGTTACGTCTACCTCGCGATGCCGCCCCTGTACCGGCTGAAATGGACGAATTCGGCGCACGAGTACGTGTACTCGGACGCCGAGCGCGACGCGCTGCTGACCGACGGCATCGCGCAGGGCAAGCGCATTCCGAAAGACAACGGCATCCAGCGCTACAAGGGTCTGGGCGAGATGAACCCGAAGGAGCTGTGGGAGACCACGATGAACCCCGAGACGCGGACCCTGCGTCAGGTGACGATCGACGACGCAGCCGCAGCCGACGAGATCTTCTCGGTGCTGATGGGCGAGGACGTCGAGTCGCGCCGCAGCTTCATCCAGCGCAACGCCAAGGACGTGCGCTTCCTGGACATCTAGATACCGCCTTTGCGTTTCGTCTCGTCGCTTCGCTCCTCGCTCAACGACCGAAACATCCCCGGCCGTTGAGCGAGCGAAGCGAGACGAAACGACAGCGAGAGAGAACGAAGACACATGGCTGACGACGAACGCCCCACCGAAGCGCCCGAGCACAATCACGGCAAGATCGACCAGGTCGACCTGCAGGTCGAGATGCAGCGCAGCTACCTCGACTATGCGATGAGCGTCATCGTCGGGCGCGCCCTTCCCGATGTGCGCGACGGCCTGAAGCCCGTGCACCGCCGTGTGATCTACGCGATGTACGACGGCGGGTACCGTCCCGACAAGTCGTTCTCGAAGTGCGCCCGCGTGGTCGGCGAGGTCATGGGTCAATACCACCCGCACGGCGACTCGGCGATCTACGACACCCTCGTGCGCCTCGTGCAGCCGTGGTCGCTGCGCTACCCGCTCGCGCTCGGGCAGGGCAACTTCGGCTCGCCCGGCAACCAGGGCGCCGCCGCCCCCCGGTACACCGAGACGAAGATGGCCCCGCTCGCGCTCGAGATGGTGCGCGACATCGAAGAAGAGACCGTCGACTTCCAGGACAACTACGACGGCCAGACGCAGGAGCCGGTCGTGCTGCCCGCGCGGTTCCCGAACCTGCTGGTCAACGGCTCGGTCGGCATCGCAGTCGGCATGGCCACGAACATCCCGCCGCACAACCTGCGCGAGGTCGCCGATGGCGCCCTGTGGGCGCTCGAGCACCCCGAGGCCACCCGCGAAGAGCTGCTCGAGGCGCTCATGCAGCGCATCCCCGGGCCCGACTTCCCCACGGCAGCGCAGATCCTCGGGGTCCGCGGCATCCATGATGCATACCGCACGGGCCGCGGCTCGATCACGATGCGCGCGGTGGTCAATGTCGAAGAGATCCAGGGCCGCACGTGTCTCGTGGTCACCGAGCTGCCGTACCAGGTGAACCCCGACAACGTCGCCGTCAAGATCCGCGACCTCGCCCGCGACGGCAAGATCTCGGGGATCGCCGACATCCGCGACGAGTCCAGCGACCGCACGGGTCAGCGTCTTGTGATCGTGCTGCGTCGGGATGCCGTGGCCAAGGTCGTGCTGAACAACCTGTACAAGCACACCCAGCTGCAGGAGAACTTCGGGGCGAACATGCTCGCCATCGTCGACGGCGTGCCGCGCACCCTGCCGCTGGACGGGTTCGTCTCGCACTGGCTCACCCACCAGGTCGACGTCATCGTGCGTCGCACGCGCTACCGGCTGCGCAAGGCCGAAGAGCGCATGCACATCCTGCGCGGCTACCTCAAGGCGCTCGACGCGCTCGACGAGGTCATCGCCCTGATCCGCCGGTCGCCCACCGTCGACGAGGCGCGCGAGGGCCTGAAGGGCCTGCTCGACATCGACAACGACCAGGCCGATGCGATCCTGGCGATGCAGCTGCGACGGCTGGCGGCGATGGAGCGGCAGAAGATCGTCGACGAGGCCGCCGAGCTCGAGCTGCAGATCGCCGACTACAACGACATCCTCGGCGACCCGGCCCGGCAGCGCGCCATCATCCGCGACGAGCTCACCGAGATCGTGGCGAAGTTCGGCGACGAGCGTCGCACGCACATCCTGCCCGGGTTCGACGGCGACATGTCGATGGAGGACCTCATCCCCGAAGAGGAGATGGTGGTCACCGTCACCCGCGAGGGGTACATCAAACGCACGCGCAGCGACAACTACCGGTCGCAGCACCGCGGCGGCAAGGGCGTGAAGGGCGCGCAGCTGCGCGCCGACGACGTCGTCGAGCACTTCTTCGTCACGACCACGCACCACTGGCTGCTGTTCTTCACCGACAAGGGTCGCGTGTACCGCGCCAAGGCGTACGAGGTGCCCGAGGCCGGCCGCGACGCGAAGGGCCAGCACGTCGCGAACCTGCTCGCGCTGCAGCCCGAAGAGGAGATCACGCAGATCCTCGACGTCCGCTCGTACGACGATGCGGCCTACCTCGTGCTGGCCACCCGCGGGGGGCTGGTCAAGAAGAGCCGGCTCACCGACTACGACACGAACCGCCAGGGCGGCATCATCGCGATCCGTCTGCGCGAGGACGACGAGTTGGTCAGCGCACTGCTCGTCGACGAGGACGACGAGATCCTGCTGATCAGCCACCACGGGATGTCGCTGCGGTTCGCCGCGACCGACGAGGCGCTGCGCCCGATGGGCCGGTCGACCGAGGGCGTGAAGGGCATGTCGTTCCGCGAGGGCGACAGCCTGCTGTCGGCGTCGGTGGTCAGCGACGAGGGATACGTGTTCGTCGTCACCGAGGGCGGGTACGCAAAGCGCACCGCGGTGAGCGAATACCGCGTGCAGGGCCGTGGCGGACTGGGCATCAAGGTCGCCAAGCTGAACGACGATCGGGGTGGTCTCGCGGGCGGTCTCATCGCCTCTGCGGACGACGAGATCTTGGTGGTTCTTGCCAGCGGCAAGGTGGTACGCTCTGCCGTGGCCGAGGTGCCCGCGAAGGGTCGAGACACCATGGGCGTCGTGTTCGCCCGTCCTGGAGACGACGATCGGATCATCGCCATCGCCCGGAATTCCGAGCGTGCAGTGGTTGTCGAAGACGAAGCGGATGCCTCCACCGGCGACACTGCTCAGGCAGCGGCCGCCGAACCCGAGACTTCCCCGAACCCCGAAGAGAGCACTGACGCATGAGCACGGTAGCCGACAAGCTCGCCAAGAAATCGACGCACGCGACCAGCGCGAAGCAGGTGCGCCTGCGCCTGGTCTACGTGGACTTCTGGTCCGCGGTCAAACTCGCGTTCCTGGCATCCATCGCCCTGGCGGTGGTGACGCTGGTGGCGTTCTTCCTCGTCTACATGGTGATCTCGGCGACCGGTCTGATCGGCAAGGCCGATGACCTGTTCAAGAGCATCTCGGGCGGCGGTCAGACGCTGTCGTCGATGATCGGGTTGCCGCAGGTGATGGCGGTCGCCTCGATCATCGCGATCCTCAACCTGGTGGTCGGCACCGTCCTCGGGGCCGTCGTCGCGGGCCTGTACAACCTGGCCGTGAAGGTCACCGGCGGCCTGCTGATCGGCTTCACCTCGAACTGACCGCGCCGCGCGGGCCGCGGCATCCCCTGCCCTCGCCCGCGCCTGTTCCCCGCCCCGATCACTGATCCGGCGAAGGTACAGCCGGTGGGCGAAGGTACGGCATCGGCCCATACCCTCGACCGGGAGCTGTACCCTCGCGGTTCTTGGGGGCCAAGGAGCGGTGGGATGCCGCGTCAGGCGATGCCCGAGGTGCCCAGCAGCATGCCGATGAGGAACGTGGCGATCAGAGCCAGTGCGCCGCCGATCACCAGCCGCGCCATCGCCCGCGCCTTCGGGGCGCCGCCGATCCGAGCCGAGATCGTCCCGGTGATGGCGAGGGCGACCAGCACCGCGATGAACGTGACGACGATCCGCGCCGGTGCCGGCACGAGCAGGATCGCCAGCATCGGCAGCAGGGCGCCGATCGTGAACGACACGGCCGACGACAGTGCCGCGTGCCAGGGGTTGACCAGGTCTTCTTGGTCGATATGCAACTCGACCTCGAGGTGCGCCCGTAGAGCGTCGTGGGCGGTCAGCTCCTTCGCGACCTGCAGCGCGGTGTCGCGCGTGAGCCCCCGCGCCTCGTACATCTGGGTGAGTTCTTCGAGCTCGGCCTCGGGCATCTCGGCCAGTTCGCGCCGCTCTTTCGCGATCAGCGCCCGCTCGGTGTCGCGCTGGCTGCTCACCGACACGTACTCGCCCAGCGCCATCGATACCGCACCACCGACTACGGCTGCGGCCCCCGCCGTGAAGATCGCGCCGAGGTCCGCCGTGGCGGCGGCAACACCGACCACGACGGCGGCCACCGACACGATGCCGTCGTTCGCGCCGAGGACGCCGGCGCGCAGCCAGTTCAGGCGCTGACCGATGCGGTCGGAATGCGACTCGCCAGGGTGTGCTGTGACATCGTCACTCATGATCTCAGTGAAGCAATGCAGCACCGTGGTGGCAAGCAAGCCGAGCCTCATCGATTCGGAAAATCGGCGCAAGTCGGGTAATCTCTTGGAGGTTGACAGTGCATGTCATCAGCGGGGGTATAGCTCAGGCGGTTAGAGCGCTTCACTGATAATGAAGAGGTCCCAGGTTCAAGTCCTGGTACCCCCACCACACATCTCGGGGTCTTAGCTCAGTTGGTAGAGCACCTGCTTTGCAAGCAGGGGGTCAGGGGTTCGAATCCCCTAGGCTCCACCATTTTCGCGAGTCGCGTCATAGGCCCCGCATGCCGCGGGTGGCCTCAGCCGTTGGCCGAGGACAGGCCGAGCGGTGAGGCGTCGAGTCGCCCCTCCTGCTCGATCGCGGTGAGCACCTGCGCCGGTTCGTCGACGAAGCGGCACAGCTGCGCGAGGGGAACCGGCAGGAACCCCTCGGCATCCATTCGCGTGAACTGCTGGCGCAGTCCGTCGTAGAAGCCGTCGGTGTTCAGCACCACCACCGGCCCCGCATACCGGGCGTGCTTGCGCAGTTCGAGGACCTCGGTCGCCTCATCGAGCGTGCCGGTGCCACCGACCATGATGACGATGGCTTCGCTGCGATCCAGCAGCGCGGCCTTCCGTTCGGCGAGGCTGGCGGTGATCTCCATCTCGTCGGGCGGCCGCACCGACCGTGCCCGGTCGGCCAGGAAGTCGACCGAGACGCCGATCAACCGGCCGCCCCCGGCCTCGACGGCGTCGGCCAGCACCTTCATGAGCCCGACGTCGCTTCCTCCCCAGACCAGCGTGTGCCCGCCTTCGGCGATCCGCCGGCCCAGATCTCGGGCCGCGTCGGTGTAGCGGGAGTCGAGATCGGCCGCCGAGAGAAACACGCAGATGTTCACCCATGCAGTCTACGAAGGGGGACTCAGGGGTGTGTGACACCCCTCCCCTCAGTCGGCGTCAGCGCGTGCGGTGTCACGTTCAGCCGCTCGCAGCCGTCGGCGGTGACCACGACGATGTCTTCGATCCGCGCGCCCCACTCGCCGGGGAAGTAGATGCCCGGCTCGATGCTGAACGCCATGCCCTCGCGCAGCACGAGCGCGTTGCCCGGGGCGATGAAGGGCTCCTCGTGCACCGACAGACCGATGCCGTGACCGGTGCGGTGGATGAACGCGTCGCCGAGGCCTTCGGCTGACAGCACCTGCCGGGCTGCGGCATCCACCTGCTCTGCCGTCGCCCCCGGACGCACGGCGTCGACGGCGGCCTGCTGCGCTCGCACGAGCGCGTCGATGCGGCGACCCGGCTCGGTACCGGGAGTGCCGACCACATAGGTGCGCGTGCTGTCGGAGTTGTATCCCGCGGGCACCGCACCCCCGATGTCGACCACGACGATGTCGCCGTCGCCGATCACACGGTCCGAGACCTCGTGGTGCGGGTCGGCGCCGTTCGGGCCGGATGCCACGATCACGAACTCCGCGGTCCGGTGGCCCTCTTCGACGATGGCGGCGGCGATGTCGGCAGCGACCTCGCGCTCGGTGCGCCCCGCGCGCAGCCATCCGGGCACGCGGCGATGCACCGCGTCGATCGCGGCGCCCGCGCGACGCAGTTCGGCGATCTCGGCGGCATCCTTGATCATCCGCCCTTCGCGCAGGACGTCCGTCGCGAGCTCGAGGCGCACCCCGAGCCGCGCCTGGATCGGGATGACATGCAACGCGGGCAGCGCGTCCGACACGGCCACGCGCGACGTGGCGTCGGGCATGGCGCGCGTGACGAGCGCGTAGGGGTCGTCGCCGTCGACCCAGTCGGCGGTCTGGATCCCGAGCGCCCCCACGGCAGTGTCGCGCACCTTCGCCAGCTCCATCCGGGGCACGATGACCGTCGGCGACGCGTCGCCGCGGACGACGAGCGCGGTCAGCCGTTCGATCGTGTCGCCCTCGACGCCGGTGAGATAGGCGAGGTCGGGGCCTGGACCGACGATCAGCGCATCGATCCCGGCCTCGGCAGTGAGCCGGCGCGCCCGCTCGAGGCGCGCCGCATAGACGTCCGCAGTGAAGGTCACGCTCTCACGCTATTGCGGGGTGCACGTATGCGCCAGGGTCGGTGGCGGCGGGCGTGCACGAGGTGTCTCGCCCGGCCCCGATTCCGACACCGCGTCGAATCAGCCCGCCGAAACCTCGTACCTGAGACCGTGAAGTCGCACCACGTCGCCGGTCTAACGTGAACGGCGTCGCGGCGACGCAGACGTCGTCGCAGATGAGGAGTACCCGCAGATGTCCATCCCGACCGTGAGTCGTCCCGCGTTGTTGCCGTCGATCGACGAGGCCACGTGGCCCGACGAAGCCGAGGTCGTGATCGTCGGAGGCGGGCCGGTCGGACTGTCGGCCGCGATCCTGCTCGCTCAGCGGGGGATCGACGTGCTGCTGCTGGAGCGTCGCGGATTCGACGCGCGCTTTCCCCGTGCGCACCTGCTCAACGTGCGCACGATGGAGATCTTCCACACGATGGGCGTCGCCGATGACATCTACGCGGCGGGACCGAAGGACGACCGCTGGCACAAGGTCGTCTGGTACACGAGCGTGGGCGGCGCGGACGACGTCGACGGCGTCAAGATCGGCGAAGTGCCGGCCTGGGGCGGTGGCCCGGACGCGATCAGATACGCCGAGGCGAGCCCGCGCCACTTCGCGAACCTGCCACAGCTGCGCATCGACCCGCTCCTCTACGCCCACGCGGCCGCGGCGTGCCCGGGACGCATCCGCGGCCACCAGGAGGTCATCGGGATCGCGCAGGACGATGATGCCGCCACCGTGACGTTCGTCGAGCGGCCCGGGGCGGTGACGCGTTCCATCCGGGCGAAGTACGTCGTGTTCGCCGACGGCGGGCGGGCCAGCGGCGAGCTCCTGGACGTCGAGATGGAGGGGCCGCAGGCGATCCGCGAGGTGGTGAACTACCACGTCAGCACCGACCTGTCGATGTGGTCCGAACCGGATGCGCTGCTGGCGTTCTTCTTCCACCCGAAGCAGTCGGGGCGCCGCGGAGGCACGCTCCAGGCGCTCGGCCCGAACTCGTACGACCGCGACTCCGAGGAATGGCTGATCGCGGTCAACGGCGGTACCGGCAAGGACGGCACGCCCCGCTCGGCGGTCGCGTCGATGCGCGATGTGCTCGGCCTGCCGGTCGACCATCCGATCCAGGTGCACACCGAGAGCCACTGGCTCTACAACGGCATCGTCGCGCGCCGGTGGCGCCACGGCCGCGTGTTCATCGCGGGGGATGCCGCGCACAAGCATCCGCCCACAGGGGGGCTGGGACTCAACAGCGGCGTGCAGGACTCGGACAACCTCGCCTGGAAGCTGGCGGCGGTGCTCAAAGGCCAGGCGCCCGAGACCCTGCTGAACAGCTATGAGTGGGAACGGCGTCCCACCACGGCGTACTACACGGCCCATTCGATGGAGAACGCCACCCGGCACGCCCCGATCGGCGAGGCGCTCGGCCTGAACACCGACCCCGAGACGGCGCGTCGCAACGTCGAGGCTTTTCTGGCCGACACGCCCGAGGGCGCGGCGCGCCGGGCCCGGGTGGCCGAAGCCGTGCAGGAGAACGCGCTGGACTACAGCCAGCTCAACGTCGAGGCGGGCTACCACTACTGGGCCGGCGCGTTCGTGCCCGACGGTTCTCCGCTGCCAGAGCACTACGCATCGCCGATCGACTTCACGCCCACCGCGCGCCCGGGTCACCACATCCCCCACGTCTGGCTCGCGCACCGCGACGAGACGGGCGCATCGGTCTCGACCCGCGATCTCGTGCAGTCCGAGGGGTTGACGCTGTTCGTCTGCGAGCAGGCCGCCGACGCATGGCGGAACGCGGTCGCGGCGCTGCGCGCATCGCTGCCGGTCGCGGTGGTGGTGGTGCCCGAAGGGGACGCGCCGGCCTGGACCCGGGTCAGCGCCGTTTCGCGCGACGGGGCGCTGCTGGTCCGGCCGGACGCGAAGAACGCGTGGCGGGTCGTCGCGATGCCGGCCGACCCTTCGGCCGCCCTGGAAGCCGCGGTCCTCACGATCGCCGCCGGCGGGGCCGCCCCGGAATCCGACCCGGCCGAGCCCTACTTCGAGCGCATCCGCGCCGCCGCCAGCGTCCTCGTGGGTTGACGGCGGCGCGAGCGGTCAGGCTCCGCGCAGCTGATCGACCAGCGCCCGCGGCTCTGCCGGGACGGCGTCGCCGCGCCATGCCACGTGCTGGTCCTCGCGGACGATGACGTAGCCGTGCTCGTACAGGTCGCGACCTTCGGCCTTGCGCGCGTCGACGACTGCGAGCGGCATGCGTGCGGCGCGGGCCGCGTCGACCAGGTCGGATGCTCCGGCCGGGTCCGCGAAGCACAGCAGCGAGTAGCCGTCGCCGAGCAGGTCGTAGACGCTGCGGCCGTCGGGCATCCAGAAGTGCGGGGCGCGGCATCCCGGCACGGTCGACGGGGTGAAGTCGTCCATCGTGTACTCGGGGGGCGTGACCCCGTCGTAGCTGATGATGGGCGAGGCGTCGTAGCTGTAGCCGAAGTTCAGTCCGGCGGCCGCGAACTGCTGCGTGTTCAGCTCGCGGGCGTACGCGCCGAGAATCCGGCGGGCGTCGGCGCCGGCGGCCGTCTGGTGCTCGATGTCCGCCGGGATCCGGTCGCTGCTCACCTTCCGCTGGTGGCTCATCGCGAACTTCGACACCTGTTCGGTGATCGGCAGGCGCTCGGCCTCGTACGCGTCGAGGATGCCGGCATCTGCCCAGCCGCCGAGATGGGCGCCGAGCAGCCACGTGAGATTCAGGGCGTCGGCGATGCCGGCGTTCATGCCGAACCCGGCATACGGCACCCAGAGATGGGCGGCGTCGCCCGCGATGAACACGCGTCCCGCGCGCATCCGATCGACGACGAGACGCCGGGCGGTCCAGTCCTCTTCGGACAGGATCTCGTATTCGAACCCGTCGTCGACGCCGAGGATGTCGCGGATCGACGAATCGCGGTCGACGGCGTCGGCGTCGTACTCGTCGGGACTGAGGTGGTTGTGGATGAGGAACGTGCCGGTGCCGTCGATCGTGAAGACGTGGCCGTTGCGGCGGGTGTTGTAGGTGTAATAGCACCACGCCCGCTCGCCCTGCATGAGGTCGTACAGGCGCGGCGCCCGGATGCAGGTGGACTGCACCTGCTGCAGCACGGCGTCACCCTGCAAGGCGGCGCCGATGATCTTGCGCACCGCCGACCGACTGCCGTCGGCGCCCAGCAGGAATGCCCCGCGCAGCGTCCGGCTGCGACCCGCGCTGTCGGATACCGTGATCGTGACGCCGGTGTCGTCCTGCTCGAGACCCTCGAACCGGGTGCCGTTCATCAGGGTGACCTGCGGCAGCGCGTTCGCGTGGCGCGCGAGGAGCGGTTCGAGGAAGGTCTGGTTGATGCGGTGCGGCGGCTCGGGGGTCGGCCACCACGTGTCGGCGCCGATCGGATGCGGCGCCCGACGTCCGTCGCGGGACGGGAGGACGACGCGGGACAGCTCGGCGCCTGTCACTGTCGTGCGGAAGGCGATGTCGTGGGGATGGTCGTGCGGCAGGCCGGCGTCGCGCACCTGCTCCGCGATGCCCAGCCGCCGGAAGCGCTCCATCGTCCGGGCGGCGACGTGGTTCGACTTCACCTCCGGCGGCTGCAGATACGAGCGCGCTTCGACGACGACCGTCGTGACGCCCTTCTCGGCCAGATCGATCGCCGCGACCAGTCCCACGGGACCGGCGCCGATGATGAGGACGTCGGCGTCGAATTCCTGTGCCATGTCGTTTCCGCCTTCCTTCGTGCGTCTTGTTGAACGCGCGCTCGTGCCGCCCGCCCCCGTGCGCGGGAGTCATGCCATCGTCCGCTCCGACTCGATGGCAATCAAGGTCAAAATCTTCCGGTGATTGTTTAGGATCTCTGAAATGGGCACCTTCACGCTGCGCCAGCTCGAGGCATTCGTCGCGGTCATGGAACTGCATTCGGTGAGCCTGGCCGCGCGGCGCCTTCGCCTGACGCCGGGCGCCGTGTCGCTTGCGGTCAACGAGCTCGAGAGGGCGATGGGCCTGCAATTGATCGTGCGCCGTCGCGGCAAGGGCGCCGAGCCGACCCCCGCGGGCATCGCGGCCCTCGCCCGTGCGCGGGCCACGCTCGCCGCGGCGCAGGGGCTTGCGGACCTGGGGCGAGAGCTCGCCGGCGAGCTGGCCGGTCCGCTGCGGATCGGATGCCTCGCCACGCTGTCGCCGTGGCTGATGCCGCCGGTCGCGGCGCACTTCGCGGCGCATCACCCGGCGGTGGACGTGCAGTTCGTCGAAGCGGCGACGGACGTTCTGACCGAGCGGCTGCGCGGCGGTGAGATCGACGCCGCGCTGATGTACGCGAACCACGTCTCCAGCGGCATCGTCGGTCGCGAGATCTCGGCGGCCCGGCTGCACGTCGTGTTGCCTGCGGGGCACCGGCTCGCCGCTCTCGATGCGGTTCCGCTCTCGGAGCTCGACGGCGAGCCGGCGATCTTGCTCGGCATCGAGCCGACCCTGAGCCATGTCGAAGACCTCGTCCGCCAAGCGGGGCACGTCCCCGACGTGCGCTGGCGGTCCACGAACCCCGAGACCATCCGCGCGATGGTCGCCCGCGGCCTCGGCTACACGATCATCATGGGTCGGCCCTACGGCGATCGCAGCATCGCGGGTCTGCCCCTCGTGTACCGGCGGATCGACGACCCGATACCGCGCAACGCCGTCGTCATCGCGACGCCGACAGGGACTCGGCCGCACGCGCGCCTCGCCGCACTCGTCGAGTTCTGCGAACGGCACTTCGCCGGCGACGATGTGCTCGGATGAGCCTGCGCGCGCCGCGCGCGTGCGATCAGCGCAGGCCCGCGAGCGTCGCGATGCGCAGGCCCGTATGCAGCTCGCGGCGGACCTGCCCGTCGCCGAGGTCGGCGCCGATGAGCAGCCGGATCCGATCGAGCCGGTAGTACAGGGTGCTGCGGTGGATGTGCAGGTCCTGCGCGGTGCGCTGCGCATCGGCGCCGCTGTCGAGGTACGCCTCCAGCGTCAGGGCGAGATCGGGCCCGCTCGACTCGTCGACCAGCAGCGCGATCGCCGGCGGCAGGTCGGCGAGGGTCAGGCGCTCCAACGGCAGCTGCAGCAGGACGCGGTCCAGCCCCAGATCCTTCCACGCCGCGGCCGAACCATAGCGGGACGCGTCGCGGGTGGTCGCCCGCACCGCGATGCGCGCCTCATGGCGCGAATCGCGGACCTCGGCCAGTCGCGCACGCGGGCCGCCGCCGCCCGCGTGCACATCGGCGTACGCCGGATCGTCCAGCAGGCGCCGCAGGCGCTCCAGATCGACGTCGCCGGGAAGGATGAGCAGGCCCTCGTCGTCCAGCACCGCGCCGACCATCTTCAGCGGGCTCGTCATCGCCACTTCGCGCAGCGCGCGCTCGACCAGAAGCCGCGCCACCGTCATCGAGGGCTCGGCCTGTGCGACAGGGCGGAACAGCACGACGGAGTATCGCGGCGCCGACGAGACGAGCCCCTCGTGGACGAGATCGGCGGCGGCCGCCTCGCGCTGGTCCTGCTGGCCGTCCATCAGCCGCGAGATCAGCTGCAGCACGCGGTCGGAGCCCTCTTTGCGGCCGGCTTCCATCGCGGCCAGGATCGCGCCGAGCTCGTCGCGTGCGGTGACGATGTCGGGCGCGTCCCGCGCATCCGGATCCTCGTCGTCGCCGGGGATGTACGACACATAGCCGGTGAGCCGGCCCTCATAGCGCAGCGGCGCGACGATCCGCGAGGGGAAGCCCGCCGCCACCGGCAGCAGCACGGCGCCGGCGGCCCGATGCACGTGATGCGCGGTGATCATCGCGGTCGCCCGCTCGCTCGCGTGATGCGTGAGGATCATGTTCAGGCGCGGACGATCGATGGGCCCTTCGTGCACGCTGAAGCCGGCCACGGCGAACTCGGCGTCGAACACGATGATGGGCCGGCCTACACGGTGCGCGAGCGTCTGCACGGCACGGTCGAGGTCGAATGTCGGCATCATGGGGTCCCCCTCGGCGGGCGACGGTCGGGTTCCCGTCCCTCACCAGCATTCTCCGACACCGTGTCGGATCCGGCGAAACCAGGTTCGCGCAGGCAAAGGAAGAGCCGCCGGGCGGGCTCTCACTAGCGTGGGACTGCCCGGACGGCGTCCGGCAGTGCCATGCAAAGGAGCGGATAGCGCATGATCGTCGATGTACACGGGCACGTCTCGGCCCCCGAGTCGCTGTACGCATGGAAGGCGAACCTGCTGTCCCATCGCGGAGCCCACGGACTGAGGGCCCCGAGCATCTCGGACGAGGCGATCCGGAACGCCTACTCCGCCCCGAACCCGAGCTTCGGCGACGTCTCGCACCTCGACCACCTCGATGAGGCCGGGGTCGACATCCAGCTCATCTCGCCGCGCCCGTACCAGATGATGCACTCCGAGCAGCCGGCCAAGATCGTCGAGGCGTACACCGCCGAGGTGAACAACGTCATCGCGAGGTCCGCCGAGCTGTTCCCCGGTCGCTTCCGCGGTGTGGCGGGCCTGCCGCAGAGTCCCGATCTGCCGGTCGAGGCCTGGACGAAGGAGCTTCGCCGCTGCGTGAGCGAGCTGGGCTTCGTCGGGTTCACGCTGAACCCCGACCCGCACGAGGGCCTCACGGTCCCGCCGGCCTTGGGCGAGCGGTACTGGTATCCGCTGTACGAGGCGGCGGTCGAGTTGGGTGTGCCGGCGATCCTGCACGCCGCAGGATGCCGCCCCCCGGCGCGCGAGCCATACTCGCTGCACTTCATCCAAGAGGAGACCGTGGCCGTCTGGAGCCTGCTGAACTCCGACGTGTTCACCGACTTCCCCGACCTGAAGATCGTGATCACCCACGGCGGCGGCGCGATTCCCTACCAGGTCGGGCGATTCCTGCCGGCGGATGCGCGGGGCAACGGCCGCCCGTACATGCAGAAGCTGCGCCAGCTGTACTTCGACACGTGCCTGTACACGAGGGACGCCGTCGACCTCCTGCTGCGCACGGTGGGCACCGATCGCGCGCTGTTCGGTACCGAGAAGCCCGGCACCGGGTCGCAGCGCAACGCCGCGACGGGCCGCTGGTACGACGACATCCATCTGCTCGTCGACGAGATCGACTGGCTCAGCGACGCGGACCGCGCCGCCGTCATGCACGGGAACGCCGAGCGGCTGTTCCACCTCTGACCGAGACGAAAGGAGACGACGATGGCGAAGATCGTCGGCGGGTTCGGGACATCGCACGGGCCGCAGCTGAAGGTGGCGCCGCCGGAGGAGTGGATCGAGCGCGGTCGCGCCGATCGGCAGAACCCGGCGCTGTGGTACCAGGGTGAGACGTATGACTTCGAGAGCCTGAGGTCGCATCGCGAGGACTTCTCGCACGAGATCGCCCCCAACGTGATGCGCGCCCGCTGGGACCGCATGCAGGCCTCCCTCGACGCACTGCACGAGTACGCGGCATCCCAGCAGTACGACGCCCTGGTCATCGTCTCGAGCGACCACAAGGAGATCTTCGGGGACGAGCTGCTCGCGCCCTTCGCGATCTACTGGGGCGATTCGGTCGAGCACCTGCCGTTCAGCGAAGAGGACTTCGCAGCGATGTCGCCGGGGCTCGCCAAAGCCGCTCTCGGGGACGTCCCCGACCGGCCGATCACGCGGCCCGTGGACTCGGGCCTCGCGCGCCACCTCATCGACGCGATCCTCGACGACGGGTTCGACCCGGCAGCGTCACGCTTCCTCCCCGCCGGCCGCTACAAGAACGGCGGCATCCCGCACGGCTGGGGGTTCATCTATCAGCGCATCCTCGGGCAGGCCTCGACGATCCCGATGGTGCCGATCTTCGTCAACACGTTCTGGGAGCCGACACCGCCCTCCGCCGCGCGCAGCTACGACTTCGGCGTCGCGCTGGGCAAGGCCATCCAGAGCTATCCCGCCGACATCCGCGTCGGCATCGTGGCATCCGGCGGTCTCAGTCACTTCGTCGTCGACGAAGAGCTCGACCGCTCGTTCATCCGGGCGTTCGCCGAGCGCGACGTCGAGCACCTGCGCTCCATCCCGGCGAACCTCATGACGGCCGGCACCTCGGAGCTGCGCAACTGGATCGTCGTCGCCGGGGCCGCCCATGCCGCGGGACTCGAGGTCGACGAGGTCGTGTACGAGCCCGCCTATCGCACCGAGGCCGGGACCGGCAACGCGATGGGGTTCGTCACGTGGAAGGCGTGAGAAGCGTCGCCGAGCGCCTCGCGCAGTTGGACAGCTGTGCCGTCTCGGACGCGCTGGACACTCTCGGGCTGCCCGGTGCCGTCATCGGCATCCGCAGCCAGTCGCTGCCGGACGCGGCGATCTTCGGCCGGGTGCGCACGGTGCAGGCCGGTCCGCGTCGCGACGCCGGCCCACAGGCGCACATCGCGGCGGCGCTCGTCGACTCCGCCGAGGCCGGGGATGTCGTCGTGATCGCGAACGAGGGGCGGACGGATGTCTCGTGCTGGGGTGGTCTGCTCGGCCAGACCGCGGTCGGGCACGGCGTGGCGGGCGTCATCGTCGACGGTGCGTTCCGCGACGTTCAGGAGAACGCGGATCTCGGCCTGGCCGTCTTCGCCCGCGCGTGCGTACCGGTCAGCGCCCGGGGGCGCATCGTGCAGCACTCGATGGACGAGCGCATCGAGGTGGCCGGGGTGGCGGTCGACCCCGGTGACTGGGTCGTCGCCGACCGCAGCGGCATCGCGTTCATCCCGAAGGCCGACGCCGAGCGCGTCATCGCCCTCGCGGAGCGCATCGTCGCGCGCGAGGCCGACATGTCCGCGGCGGTGACCGCCGGCGCCGCCGTGGTCGACGTCATGCACGACTCGAAGTTCCCCACCGCCGGCGAATGACGCCGGCGACGTCCGCGAACGAAAGGCAGCGATGACGATCTCCCACGAGCGCATCGGCGCATCCACCGCGAGCATCTCGGACGCCCTCGACCGGCTCGGCCGCGACGGCGCCCTTCTCGGCATCGCACCGCTGGAGAACGGGCAGCGCATGCAGGGCCGTGCCTACACCGTGAAGTACGTGCCCGCCGGCAGCCCGCCCGGCACGGTCGGCGACTACCTCGACGACGTCGCGCCCGGCCAGGTCGTCGTCCTCGACAACGGCGGTCGGCTCGACGCGACCGTATGGGGCGACATCCTCACCGCCATGGCGCACACCAAGGGCGTGGCCGGAACGGTCATCGACGGCGTGAATCGCGATGTCGCCAAGGCGCTCGAGCTCGGCTATCCGATCTATAGCCGAGCGCGGTTCATGCGCACCGGCAAGGACCGCGTCGAGGTGCTCGCCGAGCAGGTCCCGGTGAGCATCGGCGGTGTGAAGGTGTCGCCGGGAGACCTCATCGTCGGCGACGACGACGGCGTCGTACGCATTCCGCAGGATGTCGAGGACGAGGTGCTGCGTCTGGCCGCCGAGATCGAGCAGCGCGAGGGCGCGATCCTGGCGGCCGTGCTGAACGGGATGTCGATCGCGCAGGCCCGCGCCGACCAGGGGTACCACACGCTGCAGCGGAAAGGCGAGTGACGGTGGAGTCGATCGCCGCGCGGCTGCGCGAGCTCGGGGCGGCGACTCTGCACGAGTCGTGCCCCGCGCCCAACGCGCTGCCCGCGTCGCTCCGGCCCGCATGGACCGGGGCCCGGCTTGCCGGACCGGCCTATCCCGTCCAGGTCGCCCCCGGCGACAACCTCGCTCTGCACTGGGCCATCGCGAGAGCCGACGCCGGCGAGGTCGTCGTCGCCGATGCGCATGACGCCGCTCACGGCCATTGGGGCGAGGTGATGGCGGTCGGGGCACAGGCGCGGGGGATCGCAGGCCTCGTGATCGCGGGCGGTGTACGGGATGTCGCGGAGCAGGCCGAGCTGGGCTTTCCGGTCTTCTGCAGCTCGGTCACCGTGCGCGGCACGGTCAAGCGCTGGGCCGGCACGCACGGGCTGCCGATCGTCCTGGGCGGCGTTGCGGTGCGGCGCGGCGACTGGATCGTCGCCGATGCGGACGGTGCGGTCGTGATCCCGGTGGAGCAGCTGGAGGTCACGCTCGAGCGTGCGGCAGCCCGCCTGGACAAGGAGGCCGCGATCATGGCGCGCCTGCGGGCGGGCGCCACGACGCTCGACGAGTACGGCCTGCGCGGGATCGACCGGCCTTTCGAGGCCTAGCCGCTCGACACAGAACACCCCCGGGAGCGTGCTGGCATCCCGGGGGCGTCCTGTCTGCGGGCTCAGCCGTGCATCACCGCGGCGATCTGCGCGGCCGCGGCGAGCACGCGATCGTTCTCCTCAGCCGTGCCGATCGTGATGCGCATGCCGTCGTCTCCCGACCCCCGTGCGAGCACGCCGTGTTCGCGGAGGGCCGCGCCCACATCGGCCGTGCGGGTGCCGCTGCGCAGCCACACGAAGTTGGCGTCCGAGTCGGCGACGTGGCAGCCGGCGGCGCGCAGCCCCGAAATGACCCGGCCGCGTTCGGCGACGAGGGCGTCGATCCGCTCGGCGAGCTCGTCCTGGGCGTCGAGCGAGGCGATCGCCGCCTGCTGGGCGAGGTCGGTGACGCCGAAGGGGATCGCGACGCGCCGCAGCGCGCCCGCGACCTCCGGCTGGGCGATCGCGTAGCCCACACGCAGCCCGGCCAGCCCGTATGCCTTCGAGAACGTGTACAGCAGGGCGACGTTCGGGTGCGCCCGGAAGACGTCGATCCCGTGCACCCCGTCATCCCGACGGCTGAAGTGCACGTACGCCTCGTCGAGGACCACCAGGACGTTCTCTGGCACACGGGCAAGGAACCGCTCGAGCTCGTCGGCTGTGACCGACGTCCCCGTCGGGTTGTTCGGGTTGCACACGAGGATCATGCGGGTGCGCTCGGTGATCGCATCCGCCATCGCCGGCAGGTCGTGCCGGTCGTCGGCGGTCAGCGGCACCGCGACCGGCGTCGCACCGGCGATCCGCGCGAGCGTCGGGTATGCGGTGAACGACGGCCACGCGAACAGCACCTCGTCGCCGGGTCCGGACGTCGCGCTCACGATCTGACCGGCCACTTCGACCGATCCCGAGCCGAGAGCGATCATGTCCTCGTCGACGCCGTGATGGCGTGCGATCCGGGCGATGAGCCCGGGGGCGGTCATCGCGGGGTACCGGTTGATGTCGTCGATGCGGCTCAGCACGGCATCCCGCACCGAGGGCAGCGGAGGGTATGGATTCTCGTTGGACGACAGCTTCACCGCGTCGGCCTCAGGGATCGCCCCCTGCTTGTAAGCCGGGATCTCCAGCACCTCGTCGCGCAGGCGGATCATCGATTCTCCTTCTGTGTTGTCATGTCGTGGTCACTCCCGCAGCGAGACGACGACGTCGCCGTCCACGATCTTCACGGGCACGGGGGTGAGCCGCATCGTCGCGCAGGACGGATGCTCTCCGGTCAGGATGTCGAATTCGTAGCCGTGCCACGGACAGACGATGTTCCGATCGGTCTCGGAGAACCCCGGACCGCCGCTCTTGTTGCCTTCGCGCACCAGCTGGACCGTGCGCGGCATCGTCTTTCCCTGGCACACCGGCCCGCCCTGATGGGGGCAGAAGTTGTGCCACGCGCGCACTTCGCCGCGGTATGCGTAGAGCCCCAGCTCGACGCCGTCCACGTCGACCACGATCCGCTCCCGCGCGACGAGGTCGGCCAGCTGCGCGACGACGACGTCCCGCATCCCGTTGCCTGCCGCCATCACACCCTCCGGTACCAGATCGCCATGTCGAAGATGTTGATGTCGGCGGCATCCAGGAGCGCCGCGACCAGGACCACGGTCTCGGTCGCGGTCAGCGCGTCGGCGGCGACCGGCCACTCCAGGCCTGCCACCTTGTCCTTCTTCGCTGCGAACAGCCGTGCGGCGGCGTAGAGCGCCTCGGCGATGGCCTCGTCGGGGACGTCGGCGACGTGGCCGCCGTCGATCACGACCTCGGTCGTCGCCTTCAACCGTGCGACGAGCTCGTCGAGAGCGGTGATGTCGGGGCTCTGGGTCTGTGCGCTCATGTCAGGAGATCCTTGGACGCTCACGAAGCACCTGCTCTGCGGAGGGCTTCTTGCGGGTGGTGGGGAGGTTGAAGATCCGCGCGGCATTCAGGCCGAGGATGTTGCGCTTGGCCTGCTCGCTGAGGAACGGGAGGCGGGTGATCGTCTGTGGCGGATCCCAGTCCCAGTGCGGCCAGTCGGACGAGTAGAGCAGCTGGGTCTCGGCGTTGAACGAGTACATGCTGGACTCCAGCAGCTTCATGTCCGTGCGCTCCATCGGCTGCGTCGTGTAGTACATCTCCTTCATGTACTCGCTGGGCAGTCGCTTCAGGCCCGGCGCCTCGCTGGGCCGCATCAGCACCTCGTGGTCGAGCCGCTGCATGAGGAACGGGATCCACGCCAGTCCGCTCTCGACCCACAGCATCTTGATCTTCGGGAACCGCTCGGGCATCGCGTTGATCAGCCAGTTCGTGACGTGGATCTGGTTGTAGTGCGTGAACGACAGGGCGTGCATCGAGAGGAAGCGGTTCAGCTGCGAGAACGACGGGTCGCCCCAGTGGTAGCCGGAGTGGAACGCGAGAGGCTTGCCGCTGTCCTGGATCATCGCGTACAGCCGCATGTAGCAGTCGGCGTGCACCGGGTTGTTCCGTGTCGAGCACACCGTGAAGCCGATGATGTTGTCTTCGCCGGCGTACTTCTCGACGAGCTCTTCGCAGACCTCGGGGGTGTTGTACGGCAGGTACAGCAGGCCCTTGAGCCGGTCGTCCTGCGGCAGGATCGTCTCGATCATCCATCGGTTGTAGGCGCGGGCGAGCACGACCTCGACCTCGTCCTGAGGGTGCATCCCGAGCAGCAGCATCGCACTCGGGAACACCACCTGATAGTCCAGGCCCATCGCGTCCATGCCGCGTCGGGCGGCGACGACGAACGGGTGTCCGTCCTCGCCGTCGACCGGCTCTTTTCGTCCCTGATGCCCGATGCGGCCGCCGACGCTCTGGTGCGACATCCCGGGGGCGATGTTCAGGAGCGCGTTCTGCCCTCCGAACCCGTTGAACTGGCGCATCCCGAGATCGCGCCAGACGTCGTTGTCGATGAGCTCGAGCACCTCGCCCCAGAAGTGGTCCTCCGAGACATGCGCGTCGATGTCGACGATGAAGTAGTCGTCGTACTCCGCGGCGGCCTGCTTGGTCGCGTGGGACAGGACGTCCCTCGTGTCCGACCGGTTCCCGATCTCGGCGAGCTCGCGTACGTCAGGTGCGGTGTGTGGCGGTTGACTGCTCACTGTGCCCCCTTCCTCTGGTCTTCTTCGACGGTGCTGGAACGGCCGGGTGCGTTGCCGCCTTCGGCCTGCGGAAAGTATCATACATATAATCTTTAGGAGTGCACATCGAGGAGGCTGCCATCGCGAGCAACGCCGAGAACGGCGCCGTACGCCGAGGGAGCAGGGCCTCGGATGCGGTCGCCGACGAGATAAGGAAGCAGTTCTTCGCAGGTCTGCGGCCGGGCGACTGGGTGGGCACGGAATCCGAGCTCGCCGATCGGTTCGGCGTCAGCCGCATCACCGTGCGGGACGCGATCCGCACGCTCGAGGCGCAGGGCATCCTCACCGTGGTGCTGGGCGCGCGCGGCGGGCTGCGCATCGCCGAGGCCGCGACCGATCGCGTGTCGGACACGCTCGCGGTGCAGCTGCACCTGGAGGGCATCAGCTGGGCCGAGGTCACCGAGGCGATGGCGACGATCGAGCCGACGACCGCCCGGCGGGCCGCGGAACAGTGCGACGACGACGACGCAGACCGGCTGCGCGCGCTGCTCGTCGAGACGCGTGCGGCAACCGACGATCCCGATGCGTTCACGGCCGCAGCGCTGGATTTTCACCTCTGTCTGGCCGAGATCGCCCGCAATCGCGCGCTCATCGCCTCGGTCCGGGCCCTGCGCATCGTCGAGCAGCAGCACTTCGCGCCGCAGACGACGCCGGCCGTCATACGGCGCGTCCTCGACGCGCACACGGCGATCGCCGACGCCGTGATCGGACACGACGCCGAGACGGCGATGCGCGAGATGGCGAAGCATCTCGATAAGGTTGCAGGTTCCGGCCGACGGGCGATCTGCTGAGGGTTCGTGCTCTCCGACACCATGTCGGATGAACCTCTCCGGGGTTCGTACCCCCGTTCCTCGTAGGCGCCGATTCGGGCCGACTACCATCTCGTGAATGTCGGCCCGCAATGCTGCGGCCGGCGGACGATCAACGGCGATAGGGAGCACGCATGACGGCAGTCGGTACGGGCACGCAGCCCGAGGTCCGCATGCCCACGGGCCGCCTGCGCCGGGCCGGGGGCCGGTTCGGCTGGGTGCTGTTCGTGCTCGTGCTCGCGGCGGTGTTCATCTACCCCGTGCTCATGCTCTTCTTCGGGGCGGTCAACGACGGTCTTCCGGGCAGCTCCGCGAAGGGCTGGTCGCTCGACAAGTTCGTCTCGGCCTGGACGGCCACGTCGACCTATGTGACCTTGGTGAACTCGCTGGTCATCGCGGTCGCCGGCACGATCGTGGCGGTGCTGCTGGGCGCGCTGTTCGCCTGGGTCACGACGAGCACGAACGTACCGGGGCGCAAGGCCCTCACGCCGATCATGATCCTCAGCATGCTGCTGCCCCCGCTGTTCTACGGCTTCGGCTGGATCATGCTCGCCAACGAGCAGACGGGCCTGCTGAACGTCGCGCTGCAGCGCTGGTTCGGCGTGCACGGCAGCCCGTTCAACGTCGAGTCGTGGACGGGACTGATCATGCTCTCGGGCCTCGGCTTCTCGCCGTTCACGTACCTGCTGCTGGTGGGGGCGTTCCAGAACCGCGATCAGTCGCTGGACGAGGCATCCCGCATCTCGGGTGCCAGCATGCTGCGCACGCTGTTCAGGGTGACCCTGCCCTCGATCGCGCCGGCGCTGACGGGCGTGATCACCCTGACGATCGTGCTGAACCTCCAGTCGTTCGACGTGCCGCAGCTGATCGGCCGCCCCGCCGGCATCTTCGTGTTCTCCACCGAGATCTACCGGCGCATCTACGACTTCAGCCCGTCCGACTACGGGTCGGCATACTCGCTGTCGATCATGATCCTCGCGGTCATCGTCGTGCTGTTCATCGCGCAGAAGCTCGTGCTCGGCAACCGGAACTATTCGACGCTGTCGGGCAAGGGCTTCCGGCGCGAGCCGCAGCAGCTCGGCGCCGGGCGCTATGTGCTGACCGGCGTCATCGTCCTGTATGCGGTCGTCAACCTGGTGCTGCCGGCGGGCGCGGTGCTCCTCGGATCGCTCCAGCCCGTGTTCGGCGTCTTCGGCAGGTTCACACTGGCCAACTTCGTCGCGGTCTTCCAGAGCCCCGACCTCATCGACAGCCTGAAGCTGACCGCCCAGCTCTCGGTGTTCGGCGGCCTGATCGCCATGGGCATCGCACTGCTCACGTCGTACGTCGTGCTGCGTCGCCGCGGATTCCTGAGAGGGTTCACGTCACTGGCGGTGTGGATGCCGTGGGCCATGCCGGGCATCGTGCTGGCCCTCGCCTACCTCTGGATCGTGCTCAGCGTCCCGGCACTGTCGGAGCTGTACGGCACGGCATGGCTCATGCTCATCGTGCTCATCATCGCGACCATCCCGCTGGTCAGCCGGATCGCCGAGGGGGCGCTCGCGCAGATCTCCCCGGAGCTCGAGGAGGCCGCCCGGATCTCGGGCGCCGGACCCAGCCGGGTGTTCGTCGGGATCGTGCTGCGCCTGGTGATCGCGAGTTTCGGCGCCGGCTGGTTCCTGTCGGCGCTGTTCATCTCCGGCAACCTGGCCGTACCGGCGATGCTCGCCTCTCCGGTCGCCAAGCCCGTGGCATCCACCGCTTATGAGCTGTTCGCGAGCGGCCAGACCTCCGAGGCCGCGGCGCTGTTCCTCATCATCCTCGCGGCCGCGTTCATCGTGCTCGTGGTCGTCGGGGGAGTCGGCGCCGTCCTCCGGGCGCGCACCGCGCGGGTCCTGCGGGCGGCGTCCGCGAGCGCCGAGACCCATGACGTCCCGCCGCAGACGACCGTGTTCGACGTGGCGGCGGAAGCGAGCCCCCTGATCCCCGAAGCCAGCGGGAGCCGCCGATGACGCACGGATGACGACGTTCCAGCACAGAGCCTCATATCACCCACCAACACCCAGCCCGAAGTCGCTTCGGGCACGAGCAGGCAAGGATGCCATGTCAAGGAAACTGATCCCCGCACTTGCGGTGCTGGGCGCGACAGCGATGCTGCTGGCCGCCTGCAGCACCGGCGGCAACACCCCGGGCGGTTCGGCCAAGACCGTCACCGTCCCCGGCGCCGACGCCGCGGCAAACGACTACATGAACAGCCTCTACCAGAAGGCGCTCAAATCGGGCGACACGAAGATCGTGGCGTACGGCTCATCGCCGTCGCAGGCCAAGCCCATCTGGGATGCGTTCAGCAAGCGGTTCCCCGGGATCACGGTGAGCCCGCAGGACCAGTCCGACGGACAGTCGCTGACCAAGCTGCAGCTCGAGGCGAAGAGCGGCAAGCGCATCGGCGACATGCTGTTCAGCGGCCACAGCGGCATGGCCCCGGTCGCCGCCGAGTCCAACATCTGCGTCTCGAACCCCACGATCAAGACCGTTCCCGCGAACGACCTCAAGGGGTACTGGGACAACAAGGTCATCAACTACACGAACCGCGTGTTCGGGCTCATCTACAACACCGACATGGTGAACAAGAGCGACGTGCCGACGTCGTGGGAGGACCTGCTCGATCCGAAGTGGAAGGGCAAGATCGAGCTGTACGACCCGACCGTGCTCGGCGGCCCGCGGTTCATCTTCGCCGACATGCAGCTGCCCGGGTCTCCCATGCAGTCCATCGCCGACCACATCATCAGCGGCATCGCGGCGCAGAAGCCGCACGTCTCGGCCGACGAGCCGTCCGTCGCCACCGACGTCGCGGCGGGTCGCTTCCCGATCGGGATCGGCGTGTACAAGGGCTTCTACGACGACGCGAAGGCCAAGGGTGCTCCGGTCGGATTCCAGTTCCCGATGGCGGAGGGCAACGAGCTCATCACGTCGGGCCTGTGCGTGATCGAGGACTCGCCGGCGTACGACGCCTCGCTGCTGCTCACGAACTGGCTGTTCACCTCGGAGGGGCAGAAGACGATCGTCGAGAAGACCGGTGCCTACGGCGCCGTGCCCGATGCGCCCGGCCCGGAGGGGATGCCGCCGTTGAAGGAGGTCAAGATCTTCCCGCAGATCGACGGCGACCAGTCGCAGTACGACCCGTACTTCGCCGTGGTGGACAAGTACTTCAAGCAGTAAGGAAGGGACACGTGTCTGAGGTCATCGCCCAAGGCCTGGTGAAGAAGTACGGCGAACGGATCGCCGTGCGCGGGATCGACATCCGCATCGAATCAGGCGAATTCATCACTCTCCTCGGCCCCAGCGGGTGCGGCAAGACGACCACGTTGCGCTGCCTCGCCGGCCTGGAGCGCCTCACCTCGGGGCGTGTCGACTTCGGCACACGGACGGTGGCGGACCCGCAGCGCCACATCTTCGTGCCGCCGGAGAAGCGACAGGTGGGGATGGTCTTCCAGAGCTATGCGCTGTGGCCGCACATGACCGTGTTCGAGAACGTGGCATACCCGCTCAAACTCGCGCGGGTGCCGAAGAAGGAGGTCGAGACCCGGGTCACCTCGACCCTGGAGGGCCTCGGCCTGAAGGAGCACATCCGCAAGCCGGCCATGGCCCTGTCGGGAGGGCAGCAACAGCGCGTCGCCCTCGCGCGAGCCATGGTCGGCAAGCCCCAGCTGATCCTCTACGACGAGCCGCTGTCGAATCTCGACGCCAAGCTGCGTTACCAGATGGGGCTGCAGATCCGGCAGCTGCACGACGAGGCGGGCGCCACGTCGATCTATGTGACGCACGATCAGGAAGAGGCGATCACGCTCTCGGACCGCATCATCGTGATGAAGGACGGGGCCATCGAGCAGATGGGCACCCCGAACGAGGTGTACACGCACCCCCGTACGGCGTTCGTCGCCGACTTCATGGGGTTCGGCAATATCTGGTCCGGCACGGTGCAGTCCGTCGAGGGGGATTGCGTCCGGGTGCAGGTGGATGCCTCGCCCGTGCAGTTGAGTGGCACCGCCGGCTGCGACCTCAAGGTCGGGGACCACGTCGCCGTGGCCTTCCGCAGCGCCCACGTGGCACTGAGCACCGGGGGGCAGGAGCGGGCGGACACCGCCCGGATGCGCGGTACCGTCGTGCACTCCACGTATGTGGGCAGCGCGGTCAACGTGCTCGTCGACCTCGGCGGACTCAACCTGCGCGTGCGGCTCGGCGAGCTGGAGCTCGGGATGCTGGAATCCGGCGTGCCCCAGCCCGGAGACGCCCTCGATCTCGTCCTGCCCAGCAGGCATGTCGTCGTACTCGAAGAAAGGTGAATCGGTGGCGGAAGTGACCCAGGAGGGCACCGGAGGAGACATCCTCGCCCAGGCTCTGATCAGTCAGGGGGTGACGCAGATCTTCGGCATCCCCGGGGTGCAGCTGGACGGGGCGACCGATGCGCTGTACAAGCGGCAGGACGAGCTGGCGTTCACCTGTGCACGCAACGAGCAGGCCACGACCTACATGGCGGACGGCTACGCGCGCTCCACGGGTCGCGAGGGCGTCGCCATGGTCGTGCCGGGCCCCGGCATGCTCAACGCGACCGCGGGACTGGCCACCGCCTACGCGGCGAACTCGCCGGTGCTGCTGGTCAGCGGCCAGATCAACAGCGCGATGATCGGCAAGGGGTACGGCGCGCTGCACGAGATCCCCGACCAGAGCGGCATCCTGTCCCGCCTCACGAAGTGGTCGGGCCTGGCCAAGACGCCCGAAGAGGTGCCCGGGCTCGTGGCGGAGGCGTTCCGCCAGCTGCGTTCGGGTCGACCGCGGCCCGTGGCGATCGAGGTGCCGATGGACGTGCTGCACGCCCATGCCCGCGTGCAGATCGCCGACCGCGTCGGACACGCGCCGACGGCGCCGGACGCCGCGGCGATCGATCGGGCCGCCGAGGTGCTGTCGTCTGCGCGCAAGCCGCTCATCTACGTCGGCGGCGGCATCCGTGCCGCGGATGCGTCGCAAGCGCTCGTCGCGCTCGCCGAGGCGCTCGAGGCGCCGGTCGTCGTGAGCGAGAACGGGCGGGGCGCGATCGACGCGCGTCACCGGCTGGCGTTCGACGGCCTGGCGATGCGCCGATTCCGCGACGACGCCGATGTCATCCTCGCCGTCGGCAGCCGCCTGGCCAGCGCCGGCGGCCAGCCGGTGAGCCTGGGATCGGGCAAGGTCGTCATGCTCAACGTGGAAGAGGCGGACCTGCACGGACCGCATCCCGTGGACGTCGCCGTGCACGGTGACGCGCGGCTGGGCCTCGAAGCCCTCGCGGCGGGCATCGTGGGCGGGCCGCGAGAGAGCCGGCAGGCCGAGTTCGACGGCGTCCGGGCATGGTGCGACGAGCAGTTCGCGGGCATCCGGCCGCAGCTGGACTACCTCGCCGCCATCCGCTCGGCGCTGCCGGAGGACGGGGTCTTCGTCAGCGAGCTCACTCAGATCGGCTACGTGGCGAACATCCGGTTCCCCACGTATCACGCCCGCGGATTCCTCAGCGCGACCTATCAGGGCACGCTCGGCTTCGGCTTCACGACCGGACTGGGTGCGAAGACCGCGAACCCGGACCGCGCCGTGGTCTCGGTCAGCGGCGACGGCGGCTTCTCGTGGACGCTGCAAGAGCTGTCGACGGCGAAGCGGTTCAACATCGGCCTCGCCGCCATCGTGTTCAACGACGGCCACTTCGGCAATGTGCGCCGCATGCAGCGCGACAGCTACGGCGGCCGGTTCTTCGCCACCGATCTGACCAACCCCGACTACCAGAAGCTGGCCGAGGCGTTCGGCGTGGCCTCGGCCAGGGTCACCACGTGCCAGGAGCTCCACGGCGTGCTGACCGAGGCCTTCCAGGGTGACGAGCCGCTCCTGATCGAGGTGCCGGTCGGAGACTTCCCGAGCCCGTGGCCGCTGATCCACGAACGCTGAACCCGATGGCCGAAGCGCCCGGGTGCGCTCGGGCATGCAAGAGAAAGTGACCGACACATGACGAAGCACGCAGCCCACTACATCGACGGGGAGTGGGTGGACGAGGGATCCCCTCTCGAGGTCGTCAACCCCGCCGACGGCTCCGTCGTGGGCACGGTTCCGGAGGCGGACGCGGATGTCGTCGACCGCGCGGTCAAGGCCGCTCGGCGGGCGTTCGCGTCGTGGAGCACGACGCCGATGGCCACGCGGATCGAGTTCGTGCGGCGACTTCGCGACCAGGTCGACCAGCGTCGCGAAGAGATCGCGCAGACCGTCAGCCGGGAGATGGGGTCGCCGATCTCGTTCGCGCGGGTCGCCCAGATCGTCGTCCCCCTGGCGGACCTCGACGCGCTCATCGCCGCGGCCGAGGCGCACGAGGATGTCCGGGTGGTGTCGCGCTCGCTCGTCGTCGCCGAGCCGGTGGGCGTGGTCGGGGCCATCACGCCGTGGAACTATCCGCTGCATCAGATCATGCTCAAGATCGGCGCGGCGCTGCTCGCGGGCTGCACGGTCGTGCTCAAGCCCAGCGAAGAGGTGCCGTTCGCGGCCCATATCGTCGCGCAGATCCTCGACGGACTCGGCCTTCCGGCGGGCGTGTTCAACCAGGTGCACGGGCGGGGGATGCCGACCGGCGATGCGCTGATCCACCACCCGGACCTCGACATGGTCAGCTTCACCGGTTCGCGGGCCGTGGGCGAGATCGTCGGCGCGGCAGCGGGCGGTTCACTCAAGCGCATCGCCCTGGAGCTCGGTGGAAAGTCGGCGGCGATCGTGCTGGACGATGCCGACCTCGACACGGCGGTCACCGAGGTCGTCTCGCAGTGCTTCGCGAACGCGGGGCAGACCTGCGCGGCCATGACCCGCGCCCTGGTCCCGTCGGCGCTGCTCGACGAGTTCCAGCGGCGCGCCGTCGAGATCGCCGCCGGCTGGGAGCCGGGGCTGCCCGACGACGAGAGCACCCGGATGGGGCCCGTCGTCTCGGCGAAGCAGCAGGCCTCGGTCCGGCGTCGGATCGAAGAGGCCGTCGCGCAGGGCGCCACCCTGCTGTACGGCGGCGCAGACCTGCCGGAGGGCCCGCTGCAGGGCGGTGCGTTCGTGCGTCCGACGATCTTCGGCGACGTGACCCCCGAGATGGCGATCTATCGCGAAGAGGTCTTCGGGCCGGTGCTGGCCGTCACCCCGTACGACACGGTGGACGAGGCCGTCGACCTGGCCAACGACAGCGAATACGGCCTGTCCGGAGGAGTGTGGACGACGAACATCCGCCGCGGCGTCGACATCGCCCGCCGTATCCGCACCGGGGTCGTGAACATCAACGGCGCCAAGCTGGATGTGGGCGCCCCCTTCGGCGGCTACAAGAAGTCCGGCATCGGGCGTGAGGCGGGTGTGCACGGCTTCGAGGAGTTCCTCGAATTCAAGAGCATCACCGGCGTCGAAGCGGCGCCGGACATCTCCTGAGCACGATCGGCGGAGGAAGCGGATGAGCGAGCTCGAGACCGTGATCGGCACGGGAGTCGTCTACACCGGCACGTGGGAGGTGCCGCACGGCGGCACCGGTGATGCACGGGATGCCGCAACCGGCGCGTCGCTCGGAACGGTGGGGCTCGCCGACGCGATGGATGTCGAGACCGCCGGGCGGGCGGCGCGCGCCGCGCAGCCCGGCTGGGCGGCCCGGCCGTTCACCGAGCGAGCGGCCGTGCTCGCACGGGCCGCGGCCTACCTCGAGGCGCTGCCCGCCGAGGACCGCATCACGATGCAGCGCGAAGAGGGCGCGATCGCATCCAAGATCGCCGGCGAGCTGCACAAGTCGGCCGAGGAGCTGCGGTCGGCCGCGGGCCTGCTGGAGCTGCCGTACGGAGACCTGCTGCCCAGCGAGGATCCGGCCGTGCTGTCGATGGCGCGCCGGGTCCCTGCGGGCGTCGTCGGCGTGATCGCACCCTGGAACGCACCACTGCTGCTCGCGATGCGCGCCGTCGCCCCGGCGCTCGCCCTGGGCAACGCCGTCATCCTCAAGCCCGACCCCAAGACGGCCATCTCGGGCGGCCTCGTGCTGGCGAAGGCGTTCGACGCTGCAGGACTGCCGGCCGGCGTGCTGCACGTCCTGCCCGGGGGTCCCGACGCGGGCGAGGCGGTCGTCGCCTCGCCGCACACCGATGTGATCTCGTTCACCGGATCGACCGCCGCGGGCCGTCGCGTCGGCGAGGTCGCGGGGCGGCTCCTGAAGAAGGTCGTCCTCGAGCTCGGCGGCAACAACGCCTTCATCGTGCTGGACGACGCGGACCTCGACGCCGCGGTGCGGTTCGCACAGTCCGGCTCGCTGCTGCACAACGGCCAGATCTGCATGGCCACCGGACGCCACCTCGTGCACGAGTCGATCGCCGACGATTACGTCGAACGGCTTCGCGCGCACGCCGCCGGGCTCGTCGTCGGCGACCCAACCGAGTCCGACACGCGGATCGGCCCGCTGATCTCGCTGCAGCAGGCTCAGCGCGTCCAGCAGATCGTCGACGAGGCCGTCGCCGGCGGCGCGAGTGTGCTCACCGGCGGTCGCCATGACGGCCCCTTCTTCCCGCCCACCGTGCTCGACCGCGTCGAGCCGGGCAACGCGGCGTTCGAGAACGAGATCTTCGGCCCCGTCATGCCCGTCACGCGCTTCGCGACCGACGACGAGGCGATCGCGCTGGCCAACAGCACGGACTACGGCCTGGCCGCGGCCATCCACTCCGCCGACCTGAACCGCGCCCTCGGACTCGCCGGGCGCCTGCGCACCGGCATGGTGCACATCAACGGGATGACGATCGGCGATGCGCCCTGGGTGCCGATGGGCGGAATGGGCCAGTCCGGCAACGGCGGCCGATACGGCGGGCACTGGAACCTCGACGAGTTCAGCAGCTGGCAGTGGGTCACCGCCCGCACCTCTCCCCGATCATGAGGTGGCGAGATGGCCTCTGCCGCTGACCTGCTTCAGACGCTGCGCGCCTGGCGCATCCCCTACGTCTTCTGCTGCCCCGGGACGAGCGAGGTGCCACTGCTCGATGCGCTCGCCGCCGACGACGCAGCCTCGCCTCGGTTCCTGCTCACCACGCACGAGGCGATCTCGGTGTCGATGGCCGACGGGTACGCACGGGCATCGGGCGACATCGGCGTCGCGTACCTGCACACCAACGTCGGCCTCGCGAACGGGTTGGCGCACCTGTATGCGGCGCAGGTCGCGCGCAGCAGCGTGGCCCTGCTCACCGGTGTCAAGGGCACAAGGACCCTGCCGCATCGCGCACTGACCACCTCGCCCCGCATTCTCGAGACGGCCGCCCCGTACGCCGGCCACACGTGGCAGAACCTCGACGGCGAGAGCCTCGTCGACGACGTCGATCGCACGCTGTGGCACACTACCGTCGCCCCCGAGTCGCCCGCGGTCCTGACCATCCCGCAGAACCACCTGTCGGCCGCCGCGAGCACGGCGTACAGCGCCGGCAGGCCGCCCGCGCACCCGCGCCGGCCCGCGCCCGACGACCTGCGGCGCGCCGCGTCCCTGCTGCGCTCCGCCCGCCGACCGCTGATCATCGCGGGATCGGATGTCGCGCGACGCGGCGCGCAGCAGTCGCTGGAGCGCATCGCCACAGCCCTCGGCGCCCCCGTGTACGTCGAGTCCCGCCGAGACATCGAGCGATGGTCGTTCTCGAGCGACCATCCCAACTTCGCGGGCGTGTTCGAGCCGCGCAGTCCGATCGCCGCCGACGCCGACCTGCTGTTCCTCGCCGGCGCACCCACGCCGCTCGAGTTCTCGGCCGAGATGCCGATCCTGCCTGCCGGCGTGCCGTTGCTGCACCTGACCGAAGACGCTGCCGAGGCGGGCCGGCGCATCCGCCCCGCGGGCGCCCTCGTCGGCGACACCGCACTCGGGCTCGCCGAGCTCGCAGACCTCCTGACGGCGGACAGCTCCTGCCGGCCGGCGACGGACTTCCTCGCCCGGGCCCGCCGTCACCATGACCAGCAGCGGTCGGGCTGGGCCGAGAGCGTGCCCGCGGCCGCCGAGGGGGCGGACTTCAGCGCTGCGGCCGCGATGCGTGTGCTCGCCGAGACTCTCGGCGGTGAGGGACTGCTCGTCCTCGACGGCGTCACGTCCACGCTTCCGCTCCTGCGCTTCCTCCGGCGCACACGCCACGACAGCCTGTTCGCCACCGCGAGCGGGTCGCTCGGCTGGGGCATGGGGGCCGCCGCCGGCGTCGCCCTGGCCCGCAATGAGCGCACGATCGCCGTCGTCGGAGACGGGGTCGTGCAGTTCGGCGTCCCCGCCTTGTGGACGGTGCGCCACTACGACATCCCCGTCACCTACATCGTCGTCAACAACGGCCGCTACCAGGCGGTGATCTCGGGCCTGGCCCGCATGGACGGGGCCGCGCACGCGAAGCGCGACTACCCCCTCACCGACATCAGCGGCGTCGACATCGCCGCCCTCGCGGCATCCTTCGGCATCCCGTCCGAGCGCGTGCACGGATCCGCCGGCCTGGCCCGGGCCGTCGCCGACGAGCTGGCGCGGACCCCCGACGACGGGCCGCGACTGATCGAAGTGATGGTGAACGACACCCTGTGGCAGTGACCGGCGACGACGCCGGCCACCCGCACACGCAGAAGAAGAGGAGAGAACATGGCAACCGGCATCCATCGGCCCGGCCTGCTGCCGCCCGTCGCAGAGGACGACTGGCCCGAGTCCACCGACGTGCTCATCATGGGCGGCGGTCCGGTCGGACTGTCGTGCGCGATCCTCTTGGCCCAGCACGGCGTGGACGTGCTGCTGGTCGACCGGCGGGACTTCGTCTTCCGCTTCCCGCGGGCACATCTGCTCAACATGCGCACGATGGAGGCGTTCGCCGACATGGGCGTCGCGGACGACATCTACGCGGCGACCCCTCGACACGACCGCTGGCGCAAGGCCGTCTGGTACACGACCGCGACCGGCCCCGGCCGGTTCGACGGCATGAAGATCGGCGAGGTGCCCGCCTGGGGCGGTGGCGACGAGGCCGAGCGGTATCGGCAGGCCGGCCCCCGTCCGCACGCGAACATGCCGCAGATCCGCCTCGACCCGCTGCTGTACTCCCATGCGCTCGCCGTGGCCCCCGGCCGGATCCGCAAGCTGCAGGAGGTCGTCGCGATCGACCAGGACGAGGCATCCGTACATGCGACGATCCGCGACGTCGCGACCGGGGTGACGCGGCGGGTGCGGGCGCAATACCTCGTCGCGGCCGACGGCGGCCGCAGCAGCGCCGAGCTGCTGGACGTCGCGCTCGAAGGTCCGCGCGACATCCGCGAGGTCGTCAACTACCACGTGAGCATGGATCTGTCCGCGTGGCCCGAGCCCGATGCCCTGCTCGCCCACTTCATCCATCCCGCCGGCGGTGCCCGCCGACGCGGCACGATCCAGGCGATCGGCCCGGTGCACTACGACCGCAACTCCGAGGAGTGGCTGGTCTCGGTCGCGGCCTGGATGGTCGAGGGCGACCCCGACGACGAGGCGGCGCTGTTCGACTCGATCCGGCGGATGCTGGGCCTCGCGTCCGACCACGAGATCACGATGCACACCACCACGCGCTGGAACTACCACGGACTCATCGCCGAGCACTTCCGGGTCGGGCGGGCGTTCCTCGCGGGGGATGCAGCGCACAAGCATCCGCCGACCGGCGGCCTGGGGCTGAACGGCGGCGTGCAGGACGCGCACAACCTGTGCTGGAAGATCGCGGCCGTGCTGCACGGCCAGGCACCGGACGGGCTGCTGGACAGCTACGAGGCCGAGCGGCGTCCCACCGTGGCCTGGTACACCGCGCACTCGCTCGAGAACGCGAACCGGCACCCCCCGATCGCCGAGGCGCTCGGTTTCGGGCCCGACGAGGCGGCGGGGTTCCGCAGCCTCGAGACGTACGTCAGCGACACACCCGAGGGCGCCGCCATGCGCGCGCGGGTCGCCGCGGCCGTCGCGCACAACGCGTACGACTACAGCCAGCTCGGCGTCGAGGCGGGCTACCACTACTGGGCGGGCGCGTTCGTCCCCGACGGCACGCCGGTGCCGGGGGACCCGGCCGATCCGATCACGTTCCATTCGACCTCGCGCCCGGGCCACCACCTGCCGCATGCCTGGCTGAGGGGAGGGGATGCCGCGGCCGTGCCGGTCTCGTCGCACGACCTCGTCGAGCCCGAGGGGCTGACCCTGCTCACGTCGGCCGCCGCGGCTCCGCGATGGACCGAGGCAGTGCGCCGGGCCGACGGTCCGATGCCGGTCACGGTGGTCGGCGTCGGCGACGACGAGGCGGCGTGGAACGCCGCGAGCGAGATCGGGCCGGAGGGCGCGCTGCTGGTCCGCCCTGACCGGAAGGTTGCCTGGCGTGCGGTCGTGCTCCCGGCGGATCCGGCGCACGAACTGCGCGACGCGCTCGGGGTGGTGCTGCGCGGCGGCGACGCCCCCGCCGAGGATCCGGCCGAGCCGTACCTCGTGCGCATCCGCGCCGCCGCGAGCGTGCTCGTGCGCTGACGGTGCGCGGGCTGCGGCATCCAGCACCACAGTGATGAGGCAGAGGGCGAGCCGGCTTCCGGCACAGAGAAGGAGGAGAGCATGAGCGCATCGGCGATGACCGACGAGCGAGCCGTGTACGAGTGGGCGCCCGGGTCGGGCGACGTGCGGTCCGTCGTGGACGCCGCGACAGGAGCCGAGATCGGCCGTGTCCGGCTGGCGACCGCGGACGACGTCGACGTCGCCGGCCGCGCGGCCCGCGCCGCGCAGGCGGAGTGGGCGGGCCGTGGGTTCCGCGAGCGCGCCGCCGTGCTCGAGCGGGCGGCGGCCGCGATGGCGCGTCTCGCTCCGGAGTACGAACGGCTCTCGCGGCGCGAGACCGGCGCCACGCTGACCAAGGTGCGCCGCGAGCTGGCCAAGACCGCCGACCAGTTCCGCGCCGCCATCGCCCTTCTCGAGCAGCCGACCGGCGTGCTGCTGCCCGACGAGGTGCCGGGGCGGATGTCTTTCGCGCGGCGCGTGCCGGTGGGCGTGGTCGGCGTGATCGCGCCGTGGAACGCACCGCTCATGCTCGCGATGCGCTCGGTCCTGCCCGCGCTCGCCCTCGGCAACGCGGTGCTCGTCAAGCCCGACGTGAAGACGCCGATCACCGGCGGCGCGCTGATCGCGCGGATGTTCGCCGAGGCGGGCCTGCCGCAGGGCGTTCTGGCCGTCCTGCCCGGCGGTGCCGACATCGGCGAGGCCGTCGTCGCCTCGCGGCACACCGACCTCATCTCGTTCACCGGTTCGTCGGCCGCCGGCCGCAAAGTGGGCGCGGTCGCCGGCGGGATGCTGAAGAAGGTCATCCTCGAGCTCGGCGGGAACAACGCGTTCGTGGTGCTGCCCGACGCCGACCTCGACGAAGCGGTCGCGCAGTCCGTCCGCGGCTCGTACTCCCATCAGGGGCAGATCTGTATGGCGACGGGCCGCCACCTCGTGCACGAGTCGATCGCGGCCGAATACGTGCGCCGCCTCGTCGCGCATGCCCGGACCCAGCGTGTCGGCGATCCGGCCGACCCCGAGACGACGCTCGGCCCGCTGATCGACGTGCGCCAGGCCGAGCGGGTCCAGGACGTCGTGGACCGCGCCGTCGCCGCCGGAGCGCGCGTGCTCACCGGCGGCCGACACGACGGTCCGTTCTATGAGCCGACCGTGCTCGACGGCGTTGCACCCGGCAACCCCGCGTTCGACGCCGAGATCTTCGGACCGGTGCTGCCGGTCACGACGTTCTCGACCGACGACGAGGCCGTCTCCATCGCGAACGCGAGCGACTACGGCCTGTGCGCCGCGATCCACACCGCCGACCTCGACCGCGCCCTCGCGATCGCCGCCCGCATGCGCACCGGCATGGTGCACATCAACGGCCAGACCGTGACGGACTACGCGTGGGCGCCGATGGGCGGCATGGGCCGCTCGGGCAATGGCGGCCGGTTCGGCGGCCACTGGAGCCTCGACGAGTTCACGACGACCCAGTGGGTCACCGCGCGCTGAGCCCGCCTGCGCGGCCTTCCGGCGCTCGACCGGCTACAGCGTCTGCCCGGCCAGAAAGTGCCACCCCAGCCACCACCAGATGACGATCACCGCGAGGCGCACCGCGCGGTCCGACATCAGCCGGTCGAACATCGCGGTGACGGATGCCTCGGCGAAGCGCCGTCCGACGAGCCAGCCGGCGATCGCGAGCGCCGCGGCGCACGCCAGGAAAGCCCCGGTGCTGACGACGATCATCGGGCACCTCCACGGCGCAGCAGCCACGCGCCGCCGCTGACCCACAGCACGATGAACACGATCCTGCCCGGGACGGTGGCGACCGCGGGGTTGAGCAGGTCGCTCAGCGAGAACCACGCCGCGTCGGGCTCGACGAGTCCCAGGATGAACTGCGTGAGCTCCCACAGGCATCCGGTCACGAGGATCGCGCCCCACCACCAGGCCAGGTGCCGGATGCCGGTACCCGCGGACGTCCGCTGCACGGGCCGGGCGACCCCGGCGCCGAGCCAGGCGAGCGCCACCGCGGCGAGGCCCGCGACGATCACGACGATCTGCATCGCGATGCCGTGCCGCGGGAGGAAGCACAGGATCGCGCCCAGGATCGCGGTGGTCCCGGCGAGGGTCGAGAGGGGCAGGCGCCCGGGGCGTGCGCGGGTGCGTGCGTGTGCTGCCAGCACGACCCCGAGGGTCGCGACCGTGAACACGGACGCGTCGAACCACTGCAGCCGCACGATCTGCACGATGCCGATCGCGGCGAGGATGAACGCCCAGCAGGCGACCGGCCAGCTCAGTCCTCTGCGGGTCGTGGGGCCGGTGGAGGGCGTCGCCGGCGTGTGGGCGCGTCGTTGCTTGTTCTGCCCGTCCATGGCACAGCCCCCTTACCGAGAACTCTAGTCAGGTCGCCGGGAGGCGGAGCCGGGCGACCGGCCCTAGGGTGGATCCGTGGACCTGCGTGTCGCCGCCTATGCAGTCATCGTCGACGACGGCCGCGTGCTGCTCTCGCACTGGATCCAGGGGCGCCGCCCGGCATGGACGATGCCCGGCGGGGGACTCGAGGACGGTGAGGACCCCGTCGACGCCGTCCGGCGCGAGGTGCGCGAAGAGACCGGCTACCGGGCGAAGATCGGCGAGCTGCTCGGCATCCACTCCCGGGTGATCCCCCCGGGACGCCGGGTCACCGACAGTGCGACCGAGCCGCTGCACACGCTGCGGATCGTGTACCGCGCGAGCATCATCGGGGGCAAGCTGCGCAACGAGGTCGACGGCTCGACCGATCGCGCCAGCTGGTTCGACCTGGCGGGCGTGAAGTCGCTGCAGCGCGTGAAGCTCGTCGACATCGCCCTGAAGATGGCCGACGTCGCGTACTGAACCAGCCCCGGGCGCGGCACTACGACGAGCCCGGTCCGTCAACATCACAGCCATGTCGGCCAGGGCGTGAGGCGGGCGAGCGGGCCGGACGTCAGGAGCGTGGCGGTCAGGGCGCGGACGGGTCGGGGAGGGGCTGCGAGATGTCGGCCACGGTCGCGCCGTAGGCCGCGATGAGATCGTCCGCCTCCACGAACAGGCTGTAGCCGTGCGCGCCCGCGCCCATCGCCACCCGGCGCCCCACGATCTGCTCGTCGGCGTACACCGGCCAGTCGTGGGTGGACCCGAGCGGCACGATCGTGCCGCGTTCGTATCCGGTCGCGGCGAGGGCCAGCTCGGGCTCGGGCAGGCGCAGCTTGTTGACGCCGACGACGGCGCGCAGCTTCGGCCACGAGATCGCACGATCGCCGGGGATGAGCGCGAACAGGTACGAGTCGTCGCGCCGCTTCACGACCAGGGTCTTCACGATGTCGGCGGGCTGCAGCCCCAGGAGCGCGGCGGCCTCGGGAAGGCTCTTGGCCGCCGGGCGCTCGCGCAGCTCGATCGCGAGATCGCGGGCGGATGCCGCGGCCCGCACGCGTGCGGTGGGGTCGGGCGTTGCGGGACCGTCGGGACGTGTCGACCTGCTGCGCTCGCTCGACGACCCGGGGTCAGCGGTCACGCCTCGGGGGCACGCAGCGGATCGTCGGCCACCCACAGCTCGTCGTCGGCGCGCAGCGTCTGCCACGCCGCGTACACGACTCCGATGGCGGCGGCGATGCCGAGCAGGATGGCCAGGACCCCGCCGGCGCCGATCCCCGACTTCTGGGGGGCGGGCCTGGCGGCGGCCAGCTGCGCGGCGAACGCGCGGGTCGCCTTCTTGCTCTTCTTCTTCGTGTTCTTGGCGAGGGCGTCGAGGTCGATCGACGGGCTGCGACCGGCCGCGAGTTTCGCACGCGTGTCGGCCGCGGCATCCCACACCGACAGTGCGGAGCCGACGACGGCGCCGGCAGCGGGCACGACCGTGTCGTTGAACACGTGCTGGGCCGACTTCATGCCCTTGTCGACATACGGTGCGGCGTACTTCTGGTAGTTCGCCTGCATGGTGGGCGTGACGTGCTCCCGGTTGTAGTTGCCGAGTTGGCGACCGGCCTCACGGGCGACGGCCGCGGCCTCACCGACGAGCACCTGCTGCGACTCCCAGACCTTCGTGGCCTGATCCTGCAACTTGCGGAGTTCTTTCTTGCGCTTGCGGCTGAGACCCACGGCGTGCCCTCCCTGTCGATGGGTAGTGTGCCTCTTCATCTTGCCAGACGTACCCGCCAGCGGAAGGGGCTGTGCACAACTTCAAAGGATGACTCTGGAACAATGGGATGCATGCCAATCGCAACCGCTGTCGCCACACTTCACACCAACCACGGCGACATCGTCGTCAACCTCTTCGGAGACCATGCTCCGCGCACCGTGCAGAACTTCGTCGGCCTCTCCGACGGCACGGGCAGCTGGACCGACCCGGCCACCGGCAAGCCGGGCGAGGGTCCCCTCTACAAGGACGTCATCTTCCACCGCATCATCCCCGGCTTCATGATCCAGGGCGGCGACCCGCTCGGTCAGGGCATCGGGGGACCCGGTTACACGTTCAACGACGAGATCCACCCCGAGCTGACGTTCGGCTCGCCGTACCTGCTGGCGATGGCCAACGCGGGACTCCGCCGCAACGCGATCACGGGCGCCGCCGAGGGCACCAACGGGTCGCAGTTCTTCATCACCACCGACCCGACGCCGTGGCTGAACGGCAAGCACACGATCTTCGGCGAGGTGGCCGACGACGCCTCGCGCGCGGTCGTCGACGCGATCAGCGCCGTGCCCACCGGCGCGCAGGACCGCCCGCTCGAGCCCGTCGTCATCTCGTCGATCGACATCGCCGCGGCCTGAGGCCGAACCGCCCGGCGCCCACCAGATGACCAACGCCGATTTCGCTCGCGATCGCGAGAACTTCTGTTACCGGCATCCCGACCGGCAGAGCTTCGTGCTGTGCCAGCGGTGCCTGCGCGCGATCTGTCCGGAGTGCCAGATCCAGGCGCCGGTCGGGGTCATCTGTCCGGAGTGCCTGCGCGACCAGCAGCGCGCCGCCTCGCCGACCCAGCGCAAGGCGGAGCGCCGCTGGGGGCGGCGCGGGGGCGCCGTGGCCGCCACGCCGATCGGCGGGCGGCCGCTGGTCACCTACTGGATCATCGGCATCACCGCCGCTGCGTACCTGGCCCAGCTCGGCTCGCGCGAGCTGCTCGGAGTGGACGTCGTCCAGCAGTGGCTGGCGATGTACGGACCGCTGGTCAATCCCGCGCTGGGAGCATTCCAGCCGTGGCGGCTGATCACGGTGCTGCTGGTGCACTCGTCGTGGCTGCACATCGGCCTGAACATGCTCGCGCTGTGGATGATCGGCCGAATCCTCGAACCGCTCGTCGGCCATACGCGCTTGCTCGCGATGTATCTCCTCTCGGGGATCGGCGGATCGGTCGCCGTCGCGCTGCTCAGCCCGACGACCCCGGTGGTCGGGGCGTCGGGCGCGATCTTCGGTCTGTTCGGCGCACTGCTGGTGATCGGCCGGCACATCGGAGCGAACATCGCAGGGATCGCCGTGATCATCGCGATCAACTTCGCGTTCCCGTTCGTGATGGGCCTGCTGGCGGGGTCGCTGTCGTCGATCCAGATCTCATGGCAGGCGCACCTGGGCGGGCTCATCTCGGGCGCCGCGGTCGGCTTCATCTATGCGCGCACGCGCGCGGCGCGTCAGCGTGGCCTGCAGATCGGTCTGCTCGTGGCGCTCACGGCAGTGCTGCTCGCGCTGCTGGCGATCCCCGCCGCCATCGTGTCCGCCTGACGCTCTTCGCGCGACGCGTCTCTTCGCCGAACAGGCGAAGTTATCCACAGGTTCATCCCCAGGTGGGGATGAATCACACCGTTGTGATTCGCTGTCGTTCGAAGGTCGTCAGCGCCAGCGCGTGGTCATGAGGAACCCGACGAACGCGATGCCGAAGCCGATCGCGAGGTTCCACGGTCCGATGCCCGGGATGGGCCACTGCATGCCGCTGAGGTAGAAGACGAGAACCCAGATGAGGCCGAGCAGCATCAGTCCGACCATGATCGGTTTGAACCACGCGGCGTTGGGCGCGGCATCCCCTTCGCTGCGCTCGACGAGCTCGTCGTCCTTGCCAGATCGTGCCATACAGGCATTCTACGGGGGCGGGGCGCCGCGGGCCGAACCCGACCTCCCGGCCGACCCCGGCCCGGCGTCTGCGCGGCCGCTGGCTAGAATCGCCCTGTGACGGATAGGTCTGGGGCCTCGCTGCCGGCGCGCGGCAGAGGTGCGAAGCGGCGCCCAGGCGTGGTCGGCGTGCTCGGCGAGGTGCTGGTCACCGTCGGCGTCGTGACGCTGTTGTTCGTCGCCTGGCAGATGTGGATCGGTGACTGGATCGGCGCGGCCGAGAAGAATGCCGCGGGCCACGCTTTGAGCGCGCAGTGGGCGCAGGAGCGGGAGCAGCTGCCTCCGGCATCCACTCCGAGCGCTTCGGCGACCCCCGCGGGCACCCCCACCGCGCGCCCGGCCGTCCCGCCGCCCGCCATGCCCCAGGCCCGCGATGCTCAGGTGTTCGGCGTCATGTTCGTGCCGCGTTTCGGGGCGGACTACGCCGTCCCGATGGCGGGGGGTGTCTCTCGCGCGCGCACGCTCGACCCGATCGGCATCGGGCACTATCCGGGCACGCCGATGCCGGGTGCGGTCGGCAACGTCGCCCTCGCCGCGCACCGCACGACGTTCGGCAAGCCGTTCAACCTGATCGCGACTCTGCGCGTCGGCGACCCCATCGTCATCGAGACGAAGGGCGGCTGGTACACCTATCGATTCCGCAATCTCGAGTACGTCAAGCCGGATGCGGTCGATGTGCTGCTGCCGGTGCCGCAGGAGGCTCACGTGAAGGCCGACGGCCGATACCTCACCATGACAAGCTGCAGTCCGATGTATTACAAGTCGGAACGGATCGTCGCCTACAGCGTGTTCGAATCGTTCACACCGGCATCAGCGGGCCCACCGCCGTGGCTGCCGGGGGTGAAGTAGATGTACGCGGCGCTGTGGCGCATCCTTCCCGGCCCCTGGTGGGTGCGCGTACTCATCCTGCTGGTGGCCGCGGCCGCCGTGCTGTACGGGCTGTTCTTCTTCGTCTTCCCGTGGGTGAGCACGGTCATCGATCCGGAGGATGTGACGATCCGATGACCCGTGTCCTGGTCGTGGACAACCACGACAGCTTCGTGCACATCCTCGTCGACTACCTCGGGGAGCTGGGCGCGCGCACGACGTTCGTCGAGGCAGACCAGATCGATCCCGACGAGGCGGCCGCGGCGATCGCGGACTTCGACGCCGTGCTGATCTCGCCCGGTCCCGGCACGCCGGCGCGGGCCGGGGCATCCATCGCCGTCGTGCGGGCGGCGGCCGCGCTCGGCATGCCGCTGCTGGGCGTGTGCCTCGGCCATCAGTCGATCGCCGAGGCGTTCGGCGGGGTCGTCTCGACGGCGCCCGAGCTCATGCACGGGATGGTCTCGATGATCGCGCACGACGGTGCAGGGCTCTTCGACGGGATGCCGCAGCCTTTCGCCGCCGGTCGCTATCACTCGCTCGCCGTGACCGAGGTGCCCGACGACCTGGTCGTCACCGCCCGGGCCGACACCGGCGTGGTGATGGCGCTGCGGCACCGGACCGCGCCGATCTGCGGCGTGCAGTTCCACCCCGAGAGCGTGCTCACCGACAACGGCCACCGGCTGCTGGCGAACTGGCTGCGCGAGGTGGCGACGGTGACGCCGGCCGGTCAGCCCTGACCGTCGCCGCCCGAGCCGTCCGCGGGCGGGGTGGCGCCGTCGGACGAGCCCGAGCACTGCACGAGCGTGATGTCGGAGTGGATCGGCACCTCGCCCGGTCCGACCGTGTTGTCGGGACCCCAGTACTGCGAGCTCACCGTCGCTGGGTCCGTGGCCGGGCACGCCGGATCCTCGCTGACCTTGACCTTCAGACTCAGGGCCTCGAGCTCCTGCTTGGCCTGATCCACGGTGTAACCGGGTACGGCGAAGTTCGGCACCGTCACCGTGCCGGTCGCGACGACGAGGTTCACGGCGGAACCCTTCGCGATCGACTGACCCTCGGTCGGATCGACCGACAGCACCTGGTCGGCGGGGGCGTCGGCATCGTCTTCGCGTCGCACGGTCCCGAGCGACAGCCCGGCATCCTGCAGCGCGTTCTCGGCATCAGCGCGAGAGAGGCCGACGAGCTTTGGCACCGCGACCTGGTCGGGGCCCGTGGACACGAACACCGTGACCTGCGAAAGGCGCTTGACCGAGACGCCCGCCGCCGGGTCTGTGCCGATGACCGAGCCCTCGGGCACGGTGGGATCCGGCTTGTCGGTGCGCTTCGCATACAGATCGCTGTTGCTCAGCGCCTGGGCCGCCTCGTCGTACGTCTGCCCGGCGACGGTGGGGACGATCCGCGAGTTGTCGGGGACCACGGTGCCCGGACGGATCGTCAGCACCCAGATGAGCACCGAGATCAGCAGCACCGCCAGCACGGCGACGCCGGCCCAGATCCACGCCGCCGGGGGCCCCGCCTGGGTGCGCCTCATCGTGGTGTCGGTGCTCAGCTGCCGCAGCGACCTGGCCGTCTCGGCGGCCTGGCGGGGATCCGGCCCGTACAGCGAGTTCGCGAGGGTGTCGACGTCGTGCTGCGACGGCGCCTTGCCGTCGACGGCCGCGTCCAGACCCTCGCGGAAGGCTCCGGCATCCGGGTACCGCTGATACGGGTCCTTCGCGAGCGCGCGCAGCACGACCGCGTCGAGCGTGCGCGGCACCGTCTCGACGACCTCGGACGGCGGGACCGGCGCCTCGCTCACGTGCTGGTAGGCGACGGCGACCGGCGAGTCGCCGCGGAACGGCTGGCGCCCGGTCAGCAGCTCGTAGAGCACGACGCCCGCCGAGTACAGGTCGGTGCGCGCATCGACCACCTCGCCCTTGGCCTGCTCGGGCGAGAAATACGCCGCCGTGCCGAGGATCGTCGTGGTCTCGGCCACGGTCGACGACGAGTCGCTCACGGCACGCGCGATGCCGAAGTCCATCACCTTCACCTGGCCGGCCTCGGTGACCATGACGTTGCCCGGCTTGATGTCGCGATGCACGACGCCGGCGCGGTGCGAGTACTCGAGGGCTTCGAGGATGCCGTCGACATAGCGGACGGCATCGGCGATCGGCACGGGGCCGGCGGCGATGATGTCCTTCAGCAGGTGCCCCGTGACCAGCTCCATCACGATGTAGGGGATGGGGTGCGCCCGGCCCGCATCGTCGATCTCGCTGTCTTCGCCCGCGTCGAACACGCGCACGATCGCCGGGCTCGACATCCTCGAGGCCGACTGCGCCTCGAGCCGGAAGCGCGTGCGGAACGCGCTGTCGGCGGCCAGTTCGCCGTTGAGGATCTTGATCGCGACCGGTCGGCCGAGCGTCAGGTCGTAGCCGCGGAACACCGAGGCCATGCCGCCGTGCCCGATGGGCTCATCGACGCGATAGCGTCCGGACAGCACGCGGGACTCGGCAGACACTTCTCTCCCCTGGAATCGAACAGATGACAGCCTAACCGACGGGTCTGCACCCACCTCGGTCAGGGCTGGGTCGACGGGGACGGCGACGGGTCGGCGCCCGGTTCGCCGCCGCCAGGGGCCGACGGCGACTCGGACGGGGCGGACGGGGGCATGATCGGCTGCGAGATCTGACCCGACTCCGGTGAGGAGCGGTCGCCGCACGTCGCGGCGTACGACGCGGTCAGGTTGCTGCCCGCACTGTTGGCCACGTTCACCTCGGCGCTGGTCGTCGACGCGTCGGCCTTCAGGGTGGACTGCCCGCCGTCGACGAACGTGCCGTTGTGCACCGTGACGATGTACCCGGTGAGGGTGCCGGTGCCGGGCGGGCACTGGAACGAGTCCCACACGATCTTGGCCGTGTCGCCCGCGATCACCTGTCCGCCCGGGCCGTTGCCGTTGATCGTCGGCGTCGCCGGCGTGGGGATCTTCGTCTGGGCGGCGTAGCAGGTCAGGGTGACCGTCTCGCCCGGGGGCACGTTGGCGGTCGGGTCGACGGATGCCACGGTGTCGACCTTGTCGGCGGACGGTGCGGCAGCGCCGGGCTGCGTCTTGGGGTTCAGGCCGTTCGTGGTCAGCACCCCGGAGGCCTCGGAGCACTTCATGCCGACGAGGCCGAGGGAGTCGACGTTCACCGGCTCGGTCGTCGGCGTCGGCGAGGACGGCGCCGACACCGGCGTCGACGGCGAACCCGTGTTCGTCGGCGCGCTGGACGGGCGGCCGAAGAGGGCGAACAGCGTGCCGGCCAGCACGATCAGCAGCAGGGCGATCAGCGCGATGAGCGGCCACGTCCACGGGCTGCGCTTCTTCTTCTCGCGCTGCTCGGGCTCGGGCACCAGCGGCGCGGGCTGGGTCGCCGGCAGCAGCTGCGTCGTGGCGGACGTGCCGCCGGGCGAGGTGAGCAGCTGGGTCGCGACATCCACCCCCGCGCCGATCGCGGGGACCGCGGCGATCGCCGCCGCGATGTCGCCGCGACGCAGGGCGGTGGCCGCGCGCGCGACCGTCGCCGTCGAGGCGGGGCGGTCTTCGGGCTTCTTGGCGATCATCGCCATCACGAAGTCGCGCACCGGCGGCGAGACGGTCTCGGGCAGCGGCGGGGGCTGCTCGTTGATCTGCGCCATGGCGATGGCGACCTGCGACTCGCCGGTGAACGGACGCCTGCCGGCCAGGCACTCGTAGGCGACGATGCCCAGCGAGTAGATGTCGGTGGAAGGGGATGCCGGATGCCCCGACGCCTGCTCGGGCGAGAGGTATTGCACCGTGCCCATGACCTGACCGGTCGCCGTCAGCGGTACCTGGTCGGCGATGCGGGCGATGCCGAAGTCGGTGATCTTCACGCGCCCGTCGGGCGTGATCAGCAGGTTGCCGGGCTTGATGTCGCGGTGCACGAGACCGGCGGCGTGGGCCGCCTGCAGCGCCGCGGCGGTCTGGGCGACGATGTCGAGCGTCTTGTCGGTCGACAGCGACCCCTCGCGCTCGAGGATCGTCGACAGGGCCTCGCCGGGCACGAGCTCCATGACCAGGAACGCCGAGCCGTTCTCTTCGCCGTAGTCGAAGACGCTCGCGATGCCCTCGTGGTTCACCAGGGCGGCGTGGCGCGCCTCCGCGCGGAAGCGCTCGAGGAAGCCCGGGTCGCCCATGTACTCGTCTTTGAGGATCTTGATCGCGACGGTGCGGCCGATGACGTGGTCGGTCGCCTCCCAGACCTCGCCCATTCCGCCGATCGCGATCCGCGAGTCGAGCTCGTAACGGCCGCCGAAGGTGACACCCTGCGTCGGTCTCATTTACCCAACACCGCCTCCATGACCTTCTTCGCGATCGGGGCCGCGAGAGTGTTGCCCGTTCCGGACTGCCCCATGCCTCCGCCATTCTCCACGACGACGGCCACGGCAACCTGGGGGTCTTCTGCGGGCGCGAACCCCGTGAACCACAGCGAATACGGAGCGGTCTGCCCGTTCTGCGCCGTGCCCGTCTTGCCCGCCACGTCGACCCCGTCAATTCTTGCATTGGTCGCGATGCCCCTGCTGACATTGGCGACCATCATGTCGACCATCTGCGAGTCGAGGTCCGAATCCAGCGCGCGGCCGTACTCCTCGTTCGCGAACGTCTGCTGCACCGAGAGGTCGGGACCGACGACCTGGTCCACCATGCGGGGTTTCATGACGACGCCGCCGTTCGCGATGCCGGCCGAGACCATCGCCATCTGCAGGGGCGTCGCACGCACGTCCCCCTGGCCGTAGCCGCTGAGGGCCACCCGGTCGGGGCCGCCGGTGCGCGGGTAGGTGGACGGGGTCGAGGGCAGCGGCAGGTCGAACGACGAGTTGAAGCCGTACTTCTCGGCCTCGGCCCGCATCGCGTCGAGCCCGACCTTCACGGCCAGCTCGGCCATCGGGATGTTGCAGCTCAGGCGCAGCGCGTCGGCGATCGTGACCTCTTTGCCGGGTCCGCACGTGCCGCCGGTGTCGTTGCGGACCTGGGTCGACGTGCCCGGCAGCGTGTAGCGGGCGACGTTGGGCAGGGTCGAGGTCGGCGTGAACTTGCCCGAGGCGAGGGCGGCCGAGGCGGTGACCAGCTTGAACGTCGACCCCGGCGGGTTGAGGTTGCCGCCGATCGCCCGGTTGAACAGCGGCTTGGCCGGGTCGCCGTTGAGCTTGTCGTACGCGTCGTTCACGGCCTTCGAGTCGTGCGAGGCGAGCGCGTTCGTGTCGTAGCTGGGGCTGGTCACCATCGCCAGGATCCGGCCGGTCTTCGGCTCGATCGCGACGACCGCGCCCTGCAGCTTGCCGAGCGCGTCGTAGGCGGCCTTCTGCACCTTGGCATCCAGCGAGAGCACGACGTTCGACCCGCGCGGCGGCTGGCCGCTGACGATCCGCTCGACCCGTGCGAGGAACTGCGAGCTGCCCGTGCCCGACAGCTGCTGGTTCATCGCGCGTTCGATGCCCGGGCCGGTCGCCTGCAGCACGGGGTTGATGTAGCCGGTGACGGGCGCCCACATGTCGGGATCGACGTACTCGCGCTGCCAAGTGTAGATGTCCTTCGAGGGCACCGACGAGGCGATCGCAGAGCCGCTCGCGATGATCGAGCCGCGCTGCACGTCGAACGAGTCGTACAGCGTGCGCTTGTTCAGCGGGTTCTGCGCCAGGGACTCGGCCTGCACGACCTGGATGACGCTGGTCGAGGCGAACAGGGCGAGGAACATCGCCAGCAGGATGATCGACAGGCGTCGCAGTTCCTTCGTCATCAGCCGATCACCACCCGGGGACGAGAGCGCACTGCATCCGAGACGCGCAGCAGCAGGGCCACGATCAGCCAGTTCGCCACGAGCGACGAACCGCCCGCGGCCAGGAACGGCGTCGTGAGGCCGGTCAGCGGGATCAGACGCGTGACGCCGCCGACCATGATGAACACCTGCAGGGCGATCGTGAACGAGACGCCGACCGCGAGCAGCTTGCCGAAGTCGTCCTGGCCGTTCAGGCCGATGCGGATGCCGCGGCTGGTGAACACCATGTACAGGGCGAGGATCGCGAACAGCCCGATGAGCCCGAGCTCTTCGCCGAGGCTCGGAAAGATGTAGTCGCTCTCGGCGACCGGGGTCAGCCACGGCCGGCCCTGGCCGAGCCCGGTGCCGATCAGGCCGCCCTGCGCCATGCCGAAGATGCCGTTGACGAGCTGGAAGCTGCCGCCGTGCGCGTCGTACAGCTTCGGGTCGAACGCGCCCAGCCAGTTCTGGAACCGTCCGCTCACGTACGGCAGCAGGCGCGAGGCGACGACTGCGCCGCCGGCGGCCAGCAGGACGCCGATGAGCACCCAGCTGGTCTTGCTCGTGGCGACGTAGAGCATCGCGACGAACATGCCGAAGATCAGCAGACCCGTGCCGAGGTCGTGCTGCAGCACGATGATGCCGAGCGAGACGAGCCAGACCACGAGCAGGGGGCCGAGCTCGCGCGGGCGCGGCCAGGTGAACCCGAGGAAGCGCGTCCCGGTCGAGGTGAGGCTGTCGCGGGTGCGCACGAGATACCCGGCGAAGAAGATGGCCAGGCAGATCTTGGCGATCTCACCCGGCTGGAACGAGAAGATGCCGATCGAGATCCAGACGTCGGCTCCGGCATCCGTCCCCAGTCCCGGCACCATCGGCAGCAGGAGCAGCAGGATGCCGGCCAGGCCGAAGATGTAGGTGTAGCGGAACAGCACGCGGTAGTTGCGCAGCAGGATCACCAGCAGGATCGCGCCCACCAGGGCGATGCCCGCCCACGCCAGCTGGCGGGTCGAGAACGCCGCCCAGCCGTGACGGCCCCAGTGCACGTCGAGCCGATAGATCTCGGCCAGGCCGATGCCGGTCAGCAGCGTCGCGATCGGGACCACGAACGGGTCGGCGTCGCGGGCGACGATGCGCAGCGTGATGTGCAGCGCCAGCGACAGGGCGCTGAGCACGCCCAGGTAGATCAGGAACTTCGGGTCGATCTCGCCGGCGGCGCCGAGCTGGACCAGCATGACGGCCGCGCCGTTGATGACGAACGCGAACACGAGCAGCGCGAGTTCGCGGTTGCGCTGCGTCTGCGGCACGCGGAACTTGCGCAGCGCGCGCAGCACGGACGTGTCGGCCTGCTCGGCCGCGGGGGCGGGAGCGGGGGCCGGACCGGAGCGGACCGGGGCGATTCCACCGGGCGGGGTGCGCATCACTCGCTCCCAACGTTCTGGCGAAGCTGATCGACGATCCGCTCCGCGTCCTGCAGCGAGTCGGCCGAGATCGTGTCCTGGACGACCTCCTGCTCGAACTGGGGAAGGACGACCAGCGGCAGCCCGGTGTCCTCGTACGGCGACGACAGCGAGATCGGGCCGAAGTTCTGCTGGATTCCCCGGAAGATCACCACGTTCGTCCCGTTCGTGCCGATGAAGTAACGCGTCTGGGTCCACTGGTAGGCGCCGAACACCGCGGCGGCGATGAGGGCCAGCACCACGACGAGGCCCGCGATCCAGCCGATGCGGCGGTACCGTGCGCGCCGGCGGTCCTCTTCGATGAGCTCTTCGAGGTACTCGGCGGCCGGTTCGTAGTGCGTCGGCTCGTTCGCGGCCTGGCGGCCGGGGTGCAGCCACGACACTCGGCCGGGCCGGGCGGCGGGCACCTCGACCCCTTCGGGGTTGGATGCCGCGCCCACGATCGTCGGCGTGCCCGACATGAGCGGGTGCTGCCCCCCGACATCCGCGATCACGATCGTGACGTTGTCCGGGGCTCCGGCATCCAGTGCCTGCTTCAGCAGCACATCGGCCGTGCGGCCCGGAGCCAGTCCCAGCGCCAGCGTCTTGGCCGTGTGCGTGTCGTCGACGACGCCCGACAGCCCGTCGGAGCACAGCAGCCACCGGTCGCCGGGGTGTGTCGGCATGACGAACGTGTCGATCTCGGGGTCGTCCGACATGTCGCCGAGCACGCGCATGAGCACGGAGCGCCGCGGGTGGTAGCGCGCCTCTTCGGGCGTGATGCGGCCCGAGTCGACCAGTCGCTGCACGAACGTGTGGTCGGTCGTGATCTGGGTGAGCGCGCCGTCGCGGTACAGATAGATGCGCGAATCGCCGATGTGGGCGATCACCGCGTACTCGTCGACCATGATGATCGCGCACACGGTCGTGCCCATGCCGGCCAGCTCCGGCCGCTTCTTGACCGCCTCGATCAGGTCGCCCGCGGCGGCGGTGATCGCCTTCTGCAGCGCGCGCTGGGCGTCGATGGTCGTGTCGTAGTGGTGGTCGAGGCCCTCGATGCGGGCGATCGCCAGGCTCGAGGCGACGTCGCCGCCGGCGTGCCCGCCCATGCCGTCGGCGACGACGAACAGGTTGGCTCCGGCGTAGCCGGAGTCCTGGTTGTTCGACCGCACCTTGCCGGTGTGGCTGAGCGCGGCGCTCGAACCCTGGAAGACCATGTCGGACAGGGCCTTACTTCCGCAGCTCGAAGGTCGTCGCCCCCACGCGGATGGGCGCCCCGACCGTGATCGGCACGGGCACGGTCACGCGCTGCCCGTCGTGCCAGGTGCCGTTCGTGGAGTCGAGGTCCTGGATCATCCACTGCTCGCCCCACAGCACGAGACGGGCGTGGTGGCTGGAGGTGTAGTCGTCGCGGATCACCAGGCCCGATTCGCTCGAGCGGCCGATCGTGAGCGGCTCGTCGCCCAGGGGCAGCTCGAGCCCGGCCTTCGGTCCGCTCGTGATGACGATGCGCGAGACCGTGCCGGTGGTGGCCAGGCCGCCCGCCGCGGGGGCCGGCTGCCGGAGCGCCTGCACCGGCATGGTCGCATCGGCCGGGCCCGAGGTCGGGGCGGGACTGGCCGCAGCCACGGGCTCGGGCATCTTGCGCACCTTCACTCCGAACAGGTCGGCGCGCAGCGAATAGACGACCGCGAAGACGAAGAACCACATCAGCACGAGGAAGCCGATGTTCAGCAGAAGCAGGGTGAGCTGGCTCGTCATCGGGCGCCCCCGTCGAAGAGCCGGGTCGCAGCGTCCGCGGCCGGCGTCGTCGGCTTCGGGGGAGCGGTCAGGGGGACGATGCGGAACACGATGTCGGTGCGTCCGATCGTGACCGTCGACTCGGCCGGAAGGGGCGCCTGCGAGACGGGCTGCCCGTCGAGCTTGGTGCCGTTCGTCGAGCCGAGGTCGCGCACCATCGCGCGCTCGCCGTCCCACAGGATCTCGACGTGCTTGCGGCTCGTGCCCGAGTCGGCGACCGTGATGTCGGCGTCGCTGCCGCGCCCGATCACGGTGCGGCCCTTGTGCAGCGGATGGCGAGTGCCGGCGATATCGACCACGCCGCGCCACGATACCGTGCCCTCGGCCGTGCGCGAATCCACGCGCAGCGTTCCTGTGGACAGGCGCTCGTCGCGCTGCAGGGTCACCGAGACGGGACCGGCGAACGAGTAGTGCTGGGATGCCGCGTGCGTGCGGACGATCTCGGTGAGCTCTCCGATCAGCGCGGGGCCTACGGCATCCATCTTCTCCGCGTCGGCGGGGGCCAGCTGCACCACGAGGGTGTTGGGCACCAGGATGCGGTCGCGGCTGACCACAACGGCCTTCTTGTCGAGCTCGCTGCGCAGGGCAGAGGCGATCTCGACAGGCTGGATGCCGCTGCGGAAGGTCTTGGCGAACGCGCCGTTCACGGCACGTTCGAGACCCTTCTCGAAGCTGTCAAGTAGTCCCACGCGACTCCTCAGGCAGGGCGGACTGGTGGCTACATGCTAGTTGTCCCGCCTGAAGAGGTGATGGATTCGCGGTTTCACGGGGCTCTCGGGGCCCCGGATCGGGTCCCGGCGGCGATTAGAAGCACGCGGGCGGCCGTGCTATCCTCGACGAGTTGAGTTCGAGGTCCGCCTCGACTCGCGCGAGTGGCGGAATAGGCAGACGCGCTGGCTTCAGGTGCCAGTGCCCGAAAGGGCGTGGGGGTTCAACTCCCCCCTCGCGCACCAGAGGCTCTCTTCGCTTATTGAAGAGAAGCTTTCATGAAATGCGTGAAAGAAGCCGGTTGGGGAGGATTTCCCGGCCGGCTTCGGCGATTCTTGGCCGAAGATGCTGTCGGTTCCGGCCGATCCTTGCCGGGGTGTAGTGCTGGCCCAACACGAGTAGCCCCTTTCGGGGCTGTTCAGGTTGATGTTCGGTTCGGGCTGCTGGTTGTGCGGCTATTGCCGCAGCGGGTCAGCGTGCGCGGGGTGTTCGAGGCGGTTGCCGTGCTCGTCGCGGCGTCGTCGTGCTCTGAGCTGCTTGGGGCTCAGGACGCGTTTTGCGTGCGCGGTGATGAATGTGACGATGCGGCGCATGTTGGAGACGGTTGCGGCGGCCGCGACGGCGAGGGCTTGGTAGGCGTATCCGCGGGGGCGTCGCTTGTTGGGGTTGCCGAGATCGGCGTGTGCGTCGTCTTTCATGTACTGGTTGTTGCCCTCAACGTGGGAGCGCAGTCCGTACCAGGCTTTCCAGGTGGGGGAGCGGTATTCGACGGCTTGCAGGTGCTTGATGATGCGCATCGACTCCGGATTGTCCGGGGCGAGGGTGATGGTCGTCGTGCTGAGTTTCGGGCGTACCGGTTTGCCGGTCGCGGGGTCGAGGCACATGAGTTTGCTGACGTCGGGGTAGCTGAATCGTTGGCGTCCGTCCGGGTCGGGCCGGCCTTTGTCCATTAGCCGATATTCCGAGCGCTGGGCGAGGCGGGCTTGGTAGGTGGCTTTGTCGATGGTCTTGTGCTTGTAGTAGTCGCTGCTCGCGGTGATCAGGTTCCCGGGCATCCATCGGACGTAGAGGCAGCCGTCGACGAGGATGGCGTCGTCGATAGCGCCTTGCTTGCCGAGCGTCGTGCCTCGGTAGTCGTAGACGTGCCGGAATCCGAGCTTGCGGGTGGGGTTCTGGAACCGGTGGGGTTTGAGGCCGTTGTATGCGCGGTCGACCATGCAGAATCCTCGTTCGGTGAACAGGCGTGTGTGGTGGCCGACGGCGATCAGGGGACCGTGCTTGATCTTTCCGGGCTGGTGGAGGGTGAGGCCCGTGGTGAGCACGGGGAAACTGTCGGGGTGACCGGGGTTGTTGGGGACGGTGACGACCGTCTCGGCCTCCCACCCGGCGATGTCTTTCCGCTTGCCTTGGCCCTCGTGGTTGCCGTCGCGGGTGTAGGGGCCGCTCATGCCGTCGAGGTTCACGCGGTCGCTGTCGAGGTTGGTGGAGCGGGGGTTCGGACGGCCGGGGACGGGGATGAGTGTCGCGTCCAGGGCGATGTTGCCACGGTAGGTGGCGCGGATCTCTGCGGGGAGTCGTCGGACGGAGGCGTGCGCGAGCCGGTTCATCAGCTCGTCCATCCGGTCGCGGCGCTGTTGGGAATACGTGCCCAGGGCGGTCTGGTACGCGGCGGCGGACAGGAACGTGTTGCGGGGCACGTCCCAGGGGCTGGTGAGGGCGAGGAGCCGGTTCATCGCCCTCCAGTACCGCTGGTACCACTCGCGTTGCGTGCCGGGGGTCTCGGCGATGCCGAGGTACGCGAACGTGTCGGGGGTGGTGCGGGCGAACAGGGTGGTGGCGATGTCGTCGTACCGGCTGCTGCCGTTGGCGGTGTGCATGAGGTAGAGGATGAGCACGGCCCGGAACGAGATGAGCGGTTTGCGGCCCGCGTTCGACTTGCGGTCCTCTGCCGCCCAGGCGTCGAGTGCGTCGACGGCGCCGGACTCGTCGACGAGACGCCCGTACAACTGCACATGTGCGAGGGAGGTGGGGCCGACGGCGCGGACCCGCTCGTACTGGTCGAGGGTGTACCCGGTGGCCTCGAGCATGTGCCGCTCGAACCGTTCCGCCGCGGCGATCTGCTGCGGGGTCATCGGTGTCTCTCCGAGCGGAATATGCGCCGGTACTCGTCCTCGTCGCGCAGGTCGACGTAGTCCAGCATCTGATGCAGGTGCTGGATCTTGGTGAACCCGGCCGCGCGGCACAGGTCTTTCATGGGGACCCCGGCGGTGAGGTGGTGCACCAGCCAGGTCGCACGGAGCCGGTCGGCGCGCGGTGGTTTCCCGTTCGTGTACTGCGTGAACGCGGAGGTCAGGTTGTGGGTCGTCCGGCGGTTGATGGGTCCCCAGAGTGACTCGTGGGCGGGGCGGCGTCCCAGGAGGGACAGCATCCACTCCTCCCACCCGGCCAGCAGCGGCACTGCGCGCTGGTTCTCGGCCGGGACATGGATGACGATTCCGGTTTCATCGACCTGCACGTGGGATGGGTGGATCAGGGGCAGCTCGCTGGGCCGCAGGCCGGCGCCGGCACACAGCGTGAGCATCACCATCGCCCTGTCGCGTTTCACCGTGGTGAGCTGGTCGCCCGCCCACTGCCGGAACCCGTCCATGTCCACGGTGTTATACGGGGCAGCCAGCTGGCGACGGGTCATCGGCGTCTGCCGCTCGGGGTGCTGCTCGGGCAGGAGCACGGCGCTGATCCGCATCAGCATCATCCGCCAGTTCATCCGCGTGCCCTCGGACCGGGACAGGTGCGCGGTCGTCGCGTACAGGTCGATCGCGCGCACGCTCCAGATCACGTCCGCATCCAGCGGCCACCCCTTGTCGCGCACACACCAGGCGACGTAACGCGCGCAGATCGGCAGGAGAGTCGCCGCCGCATACGCCGTGTGCGGTGCCGCGACAGTCACCGCGTCACGAACGAACAGGTCCAGTTCTGATGTTCCCGGGTCCTGGTCCATCAGTCTCATGTTGGTCACCACGCGCAGCACCTCCTCCGGGAGGGTCGCGTAGCTGCACCGGGCCAGCGCCTTGACGAGGGCACGGTCCGGGTCCGGTGCGCGGAATCGACCAAGATGGCGGGCGAGCACGTCACTGGACTGCCGGGCATAGGCGGTGTCGCCCCAACGGGTGACGCGATTGGTGTAGAACATGACGGGCTACCTATGCGTCCCGGCATGTCTCGCCTCCCCGAAATCGAGGCAAAACGCGAATGTTGCGAGATACTTGCGTTAATAGGCATATCCAGACAGCAGATGTGGTGAATATTCAGCAGGAGGTTCGGAGTGGGGCGCATGCCGAGCGGGATGGGGATGGCGTTCGAGCCGCGGTCGGTCGTCGCCGAGCGGTACGCGTTCGGGCAGGTGAACCAGTTGCTCACGCCGGTCGCCGGTATCGACTCGACCGACCAGAGGTACCGGGCGGCGATGCTCCAACACCTCCTGGCAGGTGCGGTCAAAGACGGGCTGAGACTCGCCGGCACTAGCCTGCCCTCGTTCCTCAACGACCTAGGCGACGTGCGGGGGCTGAGCGCGGACCGACAGCGGCGTGTGCTCCGGGGCGAAACCGGCGCGCAACTGGCCGACGTCGCGTTCTGGTCCGCGCACTTCCCGACCGCCGCGGTCAGAGTCGCCCGGTACATCCACAGCTGGATAGACCCCGGGACCGCGCCCACCACACAGGCGACCTCCAGCCCCGAGCGGTCACTTTCACGCCCACCGCTGCGCTGAACTCGCGTCAGGAGCGGCCGCGCCTGGATACACCCCAGATGATCCAGACCCAAACGGGCCTGGATGTGAAGTTCGAGCTGCTTGTTGGGCTGGACGCCGTCGACTGCGACAGTGTCACAGCGTGGATCATCCACCGGCGAGCCCGAAGTCGTGAACGGTTGGTAGATCGATGTAGTGGCTCCGCCGCCGCGCGCCCGGGATCCGAGCAACCAGCAGGTCGCATTGAATCAGCCCCCACGCGGACATCGCGGTGATCACCCCATAATCCGTGTTGGTCCTGTTCTCGAGCACCTCGGGGTCCGCGATTCCCCTGATGTGCACCGTTTTCGCGAAGAACGCCAACCGCGTCGCATAGGCATCCGGCACGAGCACCGTCACCGAAGTATCTACAGTCACACGCACCTCCTCGATCTCGTCGCCGTCACCGTCCGTGTCGTGCTCGGTGACCTCGGCCGACCATGAGATGGCTCGCGCACCCGGCACTGCCAGGACCGTCAGATCGGGGGAGAGCAGGGTGAGCACGGCATCGGGCAGAGACGGAAGCTCGAGCCCGGCAGAAGTCATATCGCTCAGCTCGGGTGAGATCAGATCGTCGCCAAAGGCTGCGTACTGCACAGCAAGCGGGTAGGCGATATCGATCGTGATAGTCATTGGTATGGTCAGGCGCACGGCTGTCCTCCTCGGGTATGGGTCGACAACGTACGACGACGCGGCACACCGGCGTTGCACCGAGTGTGCACGGCCCCGCTCATGAGTTGCGCCCGTCGCTGCCGGCATTGTGGAGCGGACGGAGCCCGTACAGGTCGTCGAGAACGCGATCGTGCAGCCACCGCATCCCGATACGCGTCGCCTCGTCTGCGTCGAATACCTCGTCCCCGTGTATCGCCGCCACCCACCAGGCGCATCCTGCCGGTAGCTGAACCCAACCCCCTGGACTATCGACGCCCCGGCGGAATACCGTTCGCGCAGTCCCGCTGCCACCACTGACCTCGACAAGCAGCCGGTCCGCCGTACCCAGCACCTGAAAGAACGGGTAAGGCGCCTCCGCTCTCGTCTGGACCGTGGTCCATGGCCAACCCGCACCGTCGCATGCGCCCACCAGCGGCCGGAGCGCGGAGAACGTTCGAGCGAGGGGCACCAGGCCGCCGGTGTGTTCCGCCCTCCAGAACCAGGACACAATTGGTGCGGGAGAACGCGCGGGGGTCGTCAGGTGCTGCAGGGTTGTCATCACCCGGCACACCGTAGGGAAGGTCGGCGGCTCGTCGTTGCACCATGTGCACACCGCGCATAAGCAGGTAGTGACACACACAGATGACGCCGCTCAGTTTCCCATCACCCGCGCCGAGCGTTGGCATTACCGCTACCAGCAACTCGACACCGCGGCACGCGCGCTCGGCAGGCCACCCCGACAAAGCGACAACGTGCCTGACGGACTCGTCATGTGGGTCAAGAACCAACGCCGAAACCCAACACTGACGCGCGCGCAAGCACGGAGCCTTGAACGCATCCCCTCGTGGTCGTGGGAACCACGCCTCGAACAGTTCGAATCACAGGCTGAGTTGCTCCGACAATTCATCCGCGATAACAATCGGCTGCCTCGGCGCCCGCCACAGATTTGGGAAGGGCTGTCGATGGTCGAGTTGGTCTGGGATGGGAAGTACGACGATCGTGGCCGAAAGGTTGCGCCGCCGCGCATCTCTCTGCCATTTCAGACGATCGAGACGGTGAACGAGTCGGCCCTCGAGCGTCAGCAGGCCTTCGACTTCTTCGCTGAGGATCGGCCAGCCGACTGGCGCAATCGGCTCATCTGGGGCGACAAGAAGTACGTGCTCCCAGCCCTCATGAGTGAGTTTTCGGAGTCTGTCGACCTCGTCTACATCGACCCGCCCTTCTTCACCGGCGATGACTTCAGCCTGAACATCTCGGTTGACAACGAGGACTTCACCAAAGAACCGAGCCTCATCGAGCAGAAGGCATACCGTGATACCTGGGGCAGCGGGATCGATGGCTATCTCGCCTGGTTCCACAGCACCATCGTGCAACTGCACGATCTACTGAAACCGGACGGCAGCATCTTCGTGCATCTCGACTGGCACGTTGGGCACATGGCGAAGATGATCCTGGACGAGGTATTCGGACGTGACAACTTCCGCAACGAGATCGTGTGGTGGTACTACAACAAGCTCCAGGGAAACATCAATCGATTTGCCTCGAATCATGACGTCATCTTCTGGTACACGAAGTCGAATAAGTACACATTCAACCGTATACGCGAGGCCCGCGATCAGGCGAAGCGACAGCAAAAGCGTGTGTGGGACCCTGCGACAAAGTCACTGAAACAAGCCCGTGATGAGAATGGCAAGCTTGTCTATTACACCGAAACCGAACGCACGATTGACGATGTCTGGCGGCTCTCCTATCTGATGCCCGCTGACCGCACTGAAAACGTGGGCTATCCAACTCAGAAACCCGAAACGCTTCTCGAGCGGATCATCACAGCTACTACTGATCCTGGCGATCTCGTCTTGGACTGCTTCGCGGGCAGTGGGACGACGGCGGTAGTCGCGGAGAAGCTCGGGCGGCGCTGGATTACCTCCGATCTGGGGCGCTTCGCCATCCACACGACTCGGAAGCGACTTCTGAGTAACGAGCACGTGTTGCCGTTCGCTGTCCAGAACTTGGGCAAGTACGAACGCCAACTCTGGCAGGAGGCTGAGTTCGGCGACACCGCTGCCGCACGTGTCGGCGCCTACCGAGATTTCATCCTCACTCTCTATGGAGCCGAACCGATCCGAGGCTATGCGTGGCTGCACGGGCTCAAGGCTGGACGCATGGTTCACGTTGGAACCGTCGACGCGCCCGTATCAGTTGGCGATGTTCGACAGATCGTCACTGAGTTTCGCAAGTCGACGGGCACCGGCGAGGGGGCCCCTTCGCTCCAGAGCGTGGATGTCCTTGGTTGGGACTTCGCTTTCGAGCTCAACGAGATCGCTCGTCAGGACGCACTCAAAGCAGGCATCGAACTCCGGCTCGTGCGCATTCCCCGGGAGGTGCTCGAGAAACGAGCTGTCGAGCAGGGAGACATCCGCTTCTTCGAACTGGCGGCACTCGACGTACATCAGACGTCAAGCGGTCGACAACTCACACTCGGGGTTGAGAACTTCATCATTCCACTCGACGACGTGCCCCAGGAGATCCAGTCCGCCGTAACCCACTGGTCGCAGTGGATCGACTATTGGGCAGTCGACTGGGACAACCGCGGCGATGCCTTCCACAACGAGTGGCAAACGTACCGAACGCGCAGTTCGAAGGACCTTGAGCTGGTGGCCACGCACACCTATGAAAAGTCGGGTGAGTACACGGTTGTTGTGAAGGTTATCGACATCCTCGGGAATGACACCACAAAGGTCATCTCCGTGAAGGTCGGCTCCTGATGGCGGCGACGAAGAAGGGCGCGCTGCTCAACAGCGGGACGGCTCCTCTCATCCCTGAGATCCGCAAGAGGGTCGATGAGTGGCGTGACGCCGGCTACCCCGGCACGTCGCCCACGACGCTCACGTTGCTACGGCACTGGTTCGAGCGGGAACACCGGTTGCCATCAGGAGCAAAGTTCGCGTACTACGCCGCTCAACGGACATCGATCGAGACGCTGATCTGGCTCTTCGAGGTGGAGAACGTTCGCCGGCACCGCGATCTGATCGAGCGGTTTACGACCACCCCGGGCCTTCACATCTTGCAGTATGACGACTTCGCGCGGTACGCGATCAAGATGGCAACCGGATCGGGCAAGACCAAGGTCATGTCCTTGGTCATTGCGTGGCAGTACTTCAACGCCGTCGTCGAGGGCGACGAGGACTTCGCAAGCACGTTCTTATTGCTTGCGCCGAACCTCATTGTTCTTGACCGGCTGCGGTCCGACTTCGCCAACGGCAAGATCTTCAAGCTGGACCCTGTGATCCCACCCGAACTCAGGATCTATTGGGAACTCGAGTCATACATGCCTGGCGAGCCCGAACGTGCCTCCTCGAGTGGTGCCCTCTACCTCACGAACATTCAGCAGCTGTACGCACCCTCATCCAAGAGCGCAGAGTCCGAGGTCGTGGTCATGACCGATGTGCTTGGGCCGATACCTGGCGCTTCGATTGAGCAAGTGCAAGATCTGTCGAGCAGGCTGATTTCTCAAGGCAACAACCTCCTCGTGCTCAATGATGAAGCTCACCATGTTCACGATGAGTTGAGCGAGTGGAATGAGATCATTAGGCGACTCGGTGCGTCGACTCCGATCTCGGCACAGCTGGACTTTTCCGCAACGCCCAGGTATCAGAAGGGTGGGCTCTTTACCTGGACGGTCGCGGACTATCCCCTCAGGCAGGCGATCATTGACAAGATCGTCAAGCAGCCCATGAAGGGAATTACGACGGGGCTCAAGGACCAGCCGTCGGATATCGCGAGCGTTCGCTATCAGGCATACCTGACCGCCGGTGTCGAGCGTTGGCGGGAGTACCGGGATCAGCTTGGCCCACTTCGCAAGAAGCCGTTGTTGTTCATCATGCTCAACAGCACTAGCGAGGCAGATGATGTCGGCAACTACCTTCAGTCGAAGTACCCGAAGGAGTTCGGCGCGAACGACAACGGTGATGCTCAGCTCCTCGTCATTCACACGGACCGCTCTGGTGACGTCTCCAAGAAGGACCTTGATACCGCTCGCGAAGTCGCACGTCGGGTGGATGACGACGCGAGTCCGGTCAACGCGATCGTCTCGGTGCTCATGCTCCGCGAAGGCTGGGACGTCAAGAACGTCACCGTTATTGTTGGGTTGCGCCCCTTCACGTCCAAAGCAAACATCTTGCCTGAACAGGCAATCGGGCGTGGCCTTCGACGAATGTTCATCGGGGACCAGACGGACTATGTCGAACGAGTCGATATTCTCGGCAACGCGGGCTTCATCAAGTTTCTGGATCAGCTCGAGAAGGACGAAGATCTCACGCTTGAGACCTTCGACCCGAAGAACCCTGTTGTCATTGTTACGATCTCGCCAGATGCTGACAAGGCGGACTGGGACATCTCAATTCCCAAGCTGAGCCCCATCCTGGCCCGGAAGCGCTCGCTCGCCGAGGAGATCGCTGCGATCGACGTCATGGCGTTCAAAGTGCCCAAGTTGCCCAAGAGGGAGAATGACAAGGCAGCCCAGTCGTTCTCATACGAGGGTACTGACATCGTGACGCTCGAGAAGCTCGTCGAACGTGAGTACAGCATCCCTGAGCCGCAGACGGCGGAGGAAGTGGTCTCGTACTACGCCAAGCGGATTGCACAAGACGTGAAGCTGCCATCTCAGTTTGCGGCGCTCGCACCTAAGGTACGGCTCTTCTTGGAGCAGCGAGCTTTCGGCGAGACGGTTGATCTCAGCGACAGGTCGATAGTCCGAGCGATCTCGACTCCAATCGCCTCCTATGTGACCATCAAGAGCTTTGCTGAAGTTCTGCGAGCGCTAGTTGTGGACGAGCTTCAACCCACGCTCGAGGACATGGGCATACGGCTGTCAACTACCGAGCCGTTCCCGTTCTCGCGGCCGACGTTCGAGGCGAGCAAGACCGTGTTCAACCTTGTCGCCGCTGACAACGAGTTCGAGCGCAAATTCGCCCACTTCCTCGAAGACGCTCCCGACGTGCGGGCCTTTGCCAAGCTTCCACAGCGATTCGGCTTCACCATCGAGTACACCGACAGTGCGACCAATCTGCGCTACTACGAGCCGGACTTTGTCGCCGCTCAAAGTGACGGCACCCATGTGCTGATCGAGACCAAGGGCCGGGAAGACGTAGATGTCGCCTTCAAAGACAGAGCTGCAAGCATTTGGTGCGAGAACGCGACGATGCTGACCGGCGTCGAATGGAAGTACGTCAAGGTCCCGCAGCACGAGTTTGAGAAGCTTGAGCCATCAGATCTCGCGGACGTTCGGATCGCGTTCGCCGAGGATCCAACGCCGTAGAACTGGGGCGTCAGCGTTGTCCGGAACTGCGGTGCGGTTGCCCACTCGTTGGGACCTCATCGCGTTCCTGCGTTTGAGTAGCACCTCGACTCGGGCTGCGTATCGGTGGCCTCGTCCGCGTGCTCGTCGTGGTGGCGTCCGCGTTGTGCTAACTACTACAGACGGTGTCTGAGGCTCCTGTCATAATCATGGGCAGTATGGGAAGCAGACGGAACGTCGAACCAGCGGACTCGAAAGTATCGTTCGATATTTCGCGTGCCCCGTTGGGGCAGAGGGCCGCATCGGCGCTCGTCGCGGAACTCGCCAAGCTCGATGACACGGTGGAGCGCCACTACCTCGAGATGAAGGGCAGTCTCGATCCGGGCAAGAACGAGTTTTCGAAGGTCGCGAAGTACATTCTCGGCTCAGCGAATCGGATGCCTGAACTCTCTGCCAAAGCCTTTGAAGGCTATGGTGTCATGGTCATCGGTGTCGTGCCGGGCGAGATCCGCGGCATTCCACCCGTCGAGATGATGGAGATCGACAAGGTTGTCAAGCCGTTCATCGGCCAGGAGGGTCCGAAGTGGGATCTGATTTACGTGCCCATCGAGAACTCAACTAATCAGGTTCTGGTCATCCTGGTCGACCCTCCGCAAGATGGACAGGATCCGTTCATATGCCAGAAGGAGGGAGACAACCTCTACAACGGCCGTGTCTACGTCCGTGTTGAAGGCGAGACCCGTGAAGCTCGAGCGGACGAATTGCGGCAACTCCTCGAGCGAGGGAAGCGGCGCCGCGGCTCGGAGGTCGGATTCGAAGTGCAGATATTGGGGTTTGCATACCGACGTGAAGTGGATGAGGTCCGCTCGCTGGAGTCGTACGTCAACTCGACGAAGTCAAAGCTGTTGAATGCGCTTCCGCGACCGGAGCCTGTGCCGAAGCCCGAGATGAAGCCGCATGCTCTGGCTCAGTTCAACCACGATGGGGCCTCCGAGTCGCTTATCGCGTCACTGAACGCCGTTGCGAAGCTTGCAGGCGAGATGTCAAGGTCGAGCGCGTTTCGTAGCCTCATGGAGTCAGAACCCGAGAAACGTAGCGAAGACGAGTATCGCAGCATGATCGATCGGTGGGAGGCTACCTTCCGGAATGCGTGGCCTCACGCGATCGACACACTGGCCAGCTTCGCATTCGACGCAGTTGTCATACGCGTTGAAAACAAGACGAAGACGTTCTTTCACGACATGGAACTCAAGATTCACCTCGAGGGCGCAGTCGAGGGCCTCGACTATCGGCACCGCGATGAGCGTGTCCGTCTTCGCGATCTTGAGTTGCCGACACCGCCACGCGCTTGGGGGCCCACCCCCCGATCAATCATGCCTTCGCTAATGGGAGCGCCCCCTTACATCCCGGACTACAACGCCGTGACGCCCTATCGGTCGCGCTTGGAATGGAAGAACGGTGGTTCCGTGGACCTGACTCTAAAGGTGGGGGAGCTTCGTCCACTCGGCGAATACACGTTCGAGAGAGAAGAGCTCGTACTAGTCGTGCCGCGGGACCAGAACAGGGCGGTCACCGGAACGTGGCAGATCACAGCGAGCGGTCATGACGACATCTACTCGGGCGACCTGAGTATCGAAGTGGACTCTTCCACCGATCTCACTACCGTGATGAGGCGAGTACTTGGCATGGACAAGGCTGAGGGCCCAACAGGCGCTGCTCCTGTTTGACCACCTGAGCCTGACGCACCATCGTGTTCCTCGCGTCAACAGGATCAGGATTGGCCTTCGAGTGCACGGGACTTCGTGCGTTAAGCGCCGACTCTCTTCAAGACGTTACGGATCGTGGTGGCCGAGAACCGGACTCGTTCACTGTCCTGCTGGGCATTGCCAATAGTCGTCCCAAATCTGCGGGATAGATGCGCGGAGCGCCGTCGTGGGAAGTGGGCACCATGCCGCTAGTCCCACGCCGTCCGTCGACAGTCACGCTGGTCTCTCCTGGCTCCTGCGCATGGAACCACGCCGCATGTCGGAGTGGGCCCCTACTCTGAACTCAAGACGTCTGTCGGGGAGAGGCGATTAGCAGAATGAGTGCAAGCCAGTTGCGGGGCCAGTTGGAACGGAAACGCAGACAGCGAGTGGATGCTGAGAAGAAGGCTGGGGAATACCGGATCAAGGAATCAACCAAGCGGACAGAAGCCGCCAAAGCGAGACAAGCTGCCTCAAAATCGACCAACCCTTCGAACGCCCGCAGCAAGACGAGTGAAGCGTCTCGCCGCGAACACGAAGCCGCGAATGCCGGACGGGAGGCCAACCGATGGCAGACACGTGCAAGTGGCTATCTCAGGGAGGAGAACGATCTGGTTTCTCGACTCAGCAAGGCCGAGGTCGCGGATGCCGGCGCAGCGGAGCGACAACGTCAGCGTGATCTGGAGCAGACGGAGCGTCGTGCGGCCGAGCAAGCTGCAATGGTTGACGCTCGTGTCAAGCGCGTGGAGGAAGCCGCGGACGAGGCTCTTCGCACGCTCCGCTCTCCCCGACCAGAAAAGCTCCGTGTCTTGCTTCTCGGTGCCTCGTCCAAGGGTGATCTCCGAGTGGCGCGGGAACAGAAGCGCATTCGACGCGCCGTCGAGTCTGCGTTGCACCGCGACCTGATCGAACTCGACGCGCGTCCTGCTGCGACCACGGACGATCTGTTAGAGGGCGTCGCGAAGTTTCGACCGCACATCGTGCACTTCTCCGGCCATAGCAACGAGGACCTCGTTGTCTTCGAGCAAGAGATCGACGGTCCCCATTCCGGCCAACTGGTCACTGCGCGGGCATTCGCTCACGCGATCGCCGCGACCGACGACCCACCGCTCCTCGTCCTTCTCAACGCATGCAACTCAGCGGCTCACATAGGCGAACTTGTCGCCGAAATGGTCCCGTTTGCAATTGGCATGGCCGAGGAAATCGACGACGGCGACGCGATCAACTACGCGGCACAGTTCTACGCCTCAGTCGCGAACGGCCAGTCGATCCTGTCGTCTCACCGCGCGGGGAAGTCTGCCCTCGAACTCGCCGGACTCGCAGGAGCCGAACTCCCGACCTTGGCGTACTCTGCGGACGTCGACCCAATGAACACGGTTCTCGTGAAACCATTGATGTGAGGGTCCTGTACTTTCGCACCTGGTGATCGACCGCGACGCGGGCTGTGGCACCCCCGGGACGCGTACAGGCATGAACTTGACGTAGCGCGAGCTTGGCGGCGTTGACGCTCGGCCAGCGCACGGATGGCGGTACGTGTTCCCACCGCGCTCATCGCTCTGCGGCAGCCTTCAGAGCGTCGATGAGGCCCGGGGTGTCGGCAACGTTCCGCCAGCGAACCGCTGCCGCCGCTGAACGATACGTACGTTGCGCAGTCCCCCTACCGGGCAACCGCGGGCGCTACTGGCCTAGCTGACGAAGCTGTGTCCTCCAGGCGTAGTAGCGCGCCGGTTAACCTCTCCGGTGTGGTGGTCTGACGCTTCTGGATTGTGCACGTTCTCGGAAACACCTTGAATATCGCGACCGTGCGCGAAGGGCCGGGACGCGACGGAGATGGGACTGAGAAGCGGTTGGATCAGGTGCGGCGGTCGCAGGTTCAGGTCCCTGTTATCCCGTTCGGAGCGTGCCCCCCTCTGGCCCCACCGAGGGGAGCCAAGGGACACCTGTCGTATACCGTGCGGGGGAATCCCCTCTGGACAGGGAAGCTGCTCACTGCCCGCAACCGTTCACTTCACGAACGCCGAAACGGTTCAGAGTTCGAGCGCCGCCGACACGCAACGACGGCTATTCCTCGGCGTTCGTATGGGCGGCATTCTTCGTGACGATGCGAGGCTCCAGTCGTTGCTTGTCACGGATGCAGAATCGCAAGCTTGTCACGCCCGCGGTGCAGAGCGCACCGCGGGCACGAGATAGTCTAAGCAGCTGCGTTTCTGGCAGAAGTCTCTTGGACGTCGGAGCGCTGGGTCAGGGATACCTTCGTCTCTCCGGCCCTCAAGCGCGATGCAGCCAAGCTTGAGATGACCGCCACAGCGATCACGTAGAGGATGAGCCAGTACCACTGCCCGCCGCTGAGGGCCAGGAGCGCGGTTCCGATCAGGGGCGAGAGGCCGCCGCCGAGCGTGGCGCCGACTTGCTGGGTGACGCTGAGGCCGGTGTAGCGGACCTCGACTGGGTAGAGGTTGGCAAAGAGTGCTCCCTGCGCTCCATACATCGCGCCATGCCCGATTGCGAGGCCAAGGGACATGGCAATCGTCGTCAATGCGAAGTTGCCCGTCTCGACCATGAAGAAGAACGGCACAGCGAGCAGGAGTTGGAACAGGGCGCCTGCAATATAGACCTTTCGGCGGCCGATCCTGTCAGAGAGAGCGCCGAAGAGCGGGAGGGTGAGACACTCGAGGAAGCAGGCGATGAGGACCGACAAGAGGACCGGCTCGCGTGGTACACCGAGGGTGGTCGTGACGTACGCGATCGTGACCACGTAGTAGATGTTGAATAGGCCGGATTCGGCGATCTTTGCGAGGATCGAGAGAACCACCCGGCTGGGGTAGCGGGACAGCACCTCTCCGATCGGCACTTTGGCTGTGGCCTGAGCTTCGCGCGCGGCAACGAACTCGGGGCTTTCGGTCAGTCGCATGCGGATGTAGATACCGACGCCGATGAGCACGATGCTGAGCAGGAACGGGAGGCGCCATGCCCAGTTCTCGTACGCGCCGGCGGGGAGGGCGACTTGGAGGATGGCGACCAGGCCAACGGGGAGCAGGACACCGGCGGGGGTTCCGATGTGCACGAGGGACGTCGCGAGCCCCTGCTGCTTCGTCGGTGCGTTTTCGAGTGCCATCAGGACACCGCCGCCGTATTCACCACCCATCCCTATGCCCTGGATGAGGCGGATCAGAACGAGTAGCAACGGGGCGGCGACTCCGATCGTCGCGTAACTGGGGAGCACGCCGATGGCGAAGGTGCCGAGGCCCATCATGAGCATCGTGATGATGAGGATGCGTTTGCGGCCTAGGCGGTCACCGTAGTGGCCGAAGATGATGCCGCCAACTGGTCGAGCGAGGTAGCCGACGAAGAAGGTTGCAAATGCAGAAAGCGTGCCGATGAGCGGGTTCTCGGTGGGGAAGAAGACATTCCCGAAAACGAGAGCGGCGGTTGTGGCATAGAGGGTGAAGTCGTAGTACTCCACGGTGGTGCCGAGGGCACTGGCCCAGATCGCACGGCGGAGCATTCTGGGGTCGGATGCGCCGGCGTGAGCGCGGGTGTCAGTCATGGACGAACTCCTTTGTTACGTAATGGTGCGCTTCGAGACGGGCATCTGGTCGAGTGCCCGGACGGGCGCCGCGAGGCGGACTCGTGGTCCTGCCGTCTCGACGTTGTGGCTTGACAACGAGACGGGTGTGCGGGTGGGTTGGTTGTTCAGATTCGGAGCTGGCCGTCGATTCGACGGGGGAGGTGATGCTTTGCCTCATCGGCGAGTTCCGCCGGGAGGAGGCTTTCCGGGAACCCCTGATAGGCGACCGGGCGGAGGAATCGGGTGATCGCGGCTGTCCCCACCGACGTTGTCCCCGAGGCCGTGGTCGCAGGGTACGGGCCGCCATGCTGCTGTGCGTATGTGACAGACACACCGGTGGGCCATTGGTTCCACAACAGACGTCCTGCGCGCTTCGCGAGCAGCCTTACCAATTTGGGGACGATTTCCTCGGTTCCCTCGCCGATGATCGTGGCAGTGAGCTGCCCATCGATGGCTTGGGCAAGCTCGAGCAGTTGGTCATCCCGCTGGTATATGACCACGAGCGCGGTCGGGCCGAAGCACTCCCTGAAGAGGTCGTCGCGGTGCGCGAGGACCGCGTCGATGTCGGTGGTGAGGATGGTGGGTGACGGAGGGTCGGCCAGCGCCGCGTCCCCGCGGGCCAAGACTGATATGTGACGGCTGCTGAGGAGGTCCTCGAGCATCTCGGTGTAGCCGGTCTGGATCCGATCGTTGAGCAGCGGAGCGGCTGGCGGAAGCGCCTGAGCTCGAAGGTGCTCCGTGATCGTTGACGTCTCCGGGACGACGAGCACGCCGGGCTTCGTGCAGAACTGTCCTGCCCCGAGCGACATGGAGTCGAGGAACTGATCAGCGATCTCGTCTGCCCGGATTGAATCGGCGTCGCGGGTGACGAAGACCGGATTTACGCTGCCGAGTTCGCCGTAGAAGGGGATCGGTTCGGGCCGGGCGTTGGCGAGATCGAACAGTGTCCTGCCTCCGGGAGTGGATCCGGTGAATGAGCCTGCCTTCACTCGTGGATCCTGCAGTGCGACGCGGCCGGACTCGATGCCGAAGATCACCGCGAACAGGCCGCCACCGAAACCCGCCTCGTTAATGCCTTCCCGGACGATTTCCCCAGTCCGCGCCGAAAGAAGTGGATGCCCGGAGTGGGCCTTCAGGATGACGGTGCAGCCGGCGGCCAGAGCAGCAGCTACGTCGCCGCCCGCGACGCTGAATGCGAACGGGAAGTTGCTGGCTGCGAACACGACGACGGGACCGACCGGCTCGAGCATGCGCCGTAGGTCCGGGCGCGGTGCCCCCATGGGCCACCCGGGGTCGGCGTGGTCGATGCGGGCGTCGAGGTAGCTTCCCTCGCGGAGCACCTCGCCGAAGAGCCGCAACTGGAAGGTGGTTCGTTGGAGTTCGCCTCGCAGGCGCGCCTCGAGGAGATGCGTCTCACGCTGGGCAATCTCGACAAGCTCGTCCGCGTTGTCGTCAAGCCGGCGCGCGATGGCGTCGAGCACATCCGCGCGTTCGTGACGCGTGGCGCTTGCCCACGTGTCAGCTTCCTTGGCGGCGGTCGCGAGGATGCTTTCGAGCTCCTCGGGTGTGGTGGGCGCGATGGCCGTCATATCGTCTTCCTCCTGGCCGTTTTGTGCGGCGCAGCTGCAACCCGTGTCGTCGCGTAGGGGTGTGGAGTGCGCGGCGGCGGTGGACTAGTGAATGCTGCGCAGGAACTGCTTGGTGCGTTCGTGCTGTGGGTTGGTGAAGAACTCCTCGGGCGGGGCTTCCTCGACAATCTCGCCACCGTGCATGAAGATCACACGGGACGCTGCCTGCCGAGCGAAGCCCATCTCATGGGTGACGACGATCATCGTCATGCCCTCGGAGGCGAGGGCAAGCATGACTTCGAGGACATCCCCGACCAGTTCCGGATCGAGGGCGGAGGTCGGCTCGTCGAAGAGCATCAGGTCTGGGTCCATGGCGAGCGCCCGTGCGATCGCGACACGCTGTTGCTGCCCCCCGGAAAGCTGGACGGGGTACGAGTAGGCCTTATCCTCCAGCCCGACCTTCGCGAGCAGTTCCATCGCCCGGGCGATGGCCTGCTTCTTCGGCTGCTTGAGCACCCCGACAGGTGCTTCGATGATGTTGTCGAGGACGGTTAGGTGGGAGAACAGGTTGAACCGTTGGAAGACCATGCCGATTCGCTTGCGCTGCTCGGCGGCCAGTTTCGGGCTGAGCTCTCGGTACACGTCGCGGTGCGGTTCGTAACCGATCAGCTGGTCATCGACCCAGATCTCGCCGCCGTCGATGGTCTCGAGGTGGTTGATCGCGCGGAGGAACGTGCTCTTGCCGGCCCCAGACGCGCCGAGTAGGCAGACCACTTCGCCGCGGGCAACGTCGAGGTTGACGTTCTTGAGGACCTCTACGTTTCCGAACGCTTTTCGGACGGCGATTGCGGAGACGACGAGGGGTTCTGGCGTGGTCACTTCTGGGCCTCCTCCATAGAGTTCTTCGAGGCGGCAAGGTCTCGGGTGAACGGGGGTGCGGCGGCTTTGCGGAGGACCGCGCGGGTGGCATTCTTCCCAGTGCGGCTTACGCTGGCATCCAGGGACCGTTCGAGGAAGTATTGCCCGATGCTGGTGATCGTGACGATGACCATGTACCAGAAGGCGGCCGCGAATAGGGTCTCCATGACCTGTAGGTTGACCGCGGCGATGTTCTGCGCAGCGCGCAGCAGTTCCGGGTAGGTGATCACGGACGCGAGCGAGGTCGTCTTCAGCATGTTGATGAAGTCGTTGCCGGTCGGAGGGATGATCACGCGCAGCGCTTGTGGGAGGGTCACTCGTCGCATGGTGCGGCCGGGTGACATCGCGAGGGCGGATGCCGCCTCGATCTGACCGGCATCGACGCTCTTGATGCCGCCGCGGACGATCTCGGCCATGTATGCCGCCTCGTTCAATGCCAGACCAAGGAGTGCGGCGACGAACGGAGTCATTACGGTGTTGGTGGACTCGTCGAAGAAGACCGTATCGGTGCCCGGGATACCGATCGTGATCCTGGGGACCACTAGGGCGAGGTTGTACCAGATCAGGATCTGCAGCAGCACGGGTACACCGCGGAAGATCCAGATGAAGAGTGCGGCGGAGTATGAGGCCACTGGGTTTCCAGAGATTCGCATTACCGCGATCAGCACACCAAGGATGATGGCCACCGCCTGGGAGACGACCGCGAGCACGATCGTCCCCAGGACGGCCTCTAAGAACAGCGGGTGGAAGATATAGAGCAAGACGTCGGACCAGGCGATCCTTGCTCGGCCCATCGCGACGATCACCGCGACGAGGACCGCGATGATGATGACTCCGGTCACCCACCGCCACGGATGTCTCCGTTTGACGGTCGGCTTCTGCAGTCGGATTCCGCGGGTAGCGGTCATTTCGTGTGCGGACATGCTCTTTCTCCCTCCAGGTTGTCCCGAGGTTGGGGCTACTTTCCGCTGTTGACGGTGACCGTCGTGAGGGCGCCGCTGCTGAGGCCCCACGCGGCGAGGATCTTCGCGTAGGTGCCGTCGTCGATCAGCGACTGCAAGGCCGCTTTGGTCGCGTCACGCAGATCGGTGCTGCTCTTGTTGAAGCCAATACCGTACGGGGCGGCGTCGATCGGCGGGGTGTTGACGACCTCGAAGTCGTTGCCCCCACCAGAAGTCTGCGCGATGTAGGTAAGGTTCGGGAGGTCGTTGAGTGCGGACTCGGTACGGCCGGTCTTCAGATCGTTCAGCCGCTGCTGGTCGTCTGAATTGGTGATGACGTTGATCGTCTTGCCGGATGGGCACAAGGTGGGGCTTTCCTGCTGTGCCCAGGCCAGCTGTGAGGAGCCGGGAGCGGCGGACGTGTTGGTGCCGCACAGGTCTTTGGGTTCCGTGATGTTGTGCGGATTGCCTTTGGTTACCAGGATGGCGATGCCGGAGTTGAAGTAGTCGACGAAGTCGATGGCCTTCTGGCGCGTGGCGTTGTCGTTCATCGAGGCGATGGTCAAGTCGACGCGACCGGACTGCAGGCTGGAGATGAGGGTGTCGAATTGCATGTTCTGGATGTTCATCTTCACGCCGAGCCGGTTGGCGATCGCGTTGACCAAGTCGATCTCGTATCCGATCGGTGTCTTGCCATCAGCGGCGAGGAACGTGGCGGGCGGAGACTGCAGGTTCGAACCGACTTCGATGGTCGCCTTTCCCTTAGGCAGCAGCGCTGCTGCGGCTGAGTCGACCTTGACCGCCTTGACGATGGGGGCGGTGACGTCCTGCGGGGACGTGCCGGCCTTGGCAGCCCCGCTCGATGCGGGCGCGCCCGGGAGCGTAGAGCTGCACGCGCTCAGGGTGATCACGGTGGCCGCGGCGAGCAGAAGCGCTGCGAGTTTCGTCTTCATGATGTGTCTTTCTTCCTTTTCGGGTGCGGAGGGTGTTGTTACGGGAGGGTGATGAATCGACTGCCGAGCCGCTGCAACCCGGTTTCGAGTTGCGCGGTCTCTCCGCCGAAGGAGATGCGGGCATAGCCTTGGCCGTAGTTTCCGAACGCGGTGCCCGGGGCGATCGCGACACGGTCGTCGGCGAGCAGGTCCAACGCGAACTGCTTGGCGGAGGTGACGGACTCGCGGAGGTCAAGCCAGAGGTAGAACGCGCCAGCCGGGACGGTCGCGACGGGGACATCGTGGTTGGCCAGAATGGCGAGGGCACGGTCGCGACGGTCAAGGTATGTGGCGCGCATCTCTTCAACGCACTCTTGCGGGCCGGAGACCGCGGCGATCGCGGCGGCCTGGCCTACGGCGCTGACGCAGCTGACGATCGGCTCGTGGACGCGCGCAACCACGCGGGGCATTCCCTTGGGGAGTGTCATGTAGCCGATCCGCCACCCGGTCATCGCGTAGGTCTTGGAGAAGCTGTGAGCGGTCACGATGCGGTCGTAGTCGCTCAGCGCCGCGGCGGAGACGAAGCCCGGCTCGAAGGTGAGTTCGTCGTAGCACTCGTCCGACAGCAGCCAGATGCCACGCTGTTCGGCGAAATTGATGATGTGCCGCATCCGCGGTTCGCTGATGATGGTGCCGAGCGGATTGGATGGAGAGTTGATCAGCAGCACCCGGGTGCGCGGGGTGACCAGTTCCTCGAGTTCTGCGACGTCGGGAAGGAACCCGTTCTCCGGACCGAGTTTGTAGCCGATCGCTTTCGCACGGATCAGGTGCGCCATGCTCATATAGTTCGACCATCCCGGGTCCGGGATGAGGATTTCGTCACCCTCATCGCACAGCGCGAAAAGGGTCGAGTACAGGCCCTCGACAGCACCGGACGTGACGAGCACCTGGTCAGGGTCGGCGACGATCCCGTTCACTCGAAGCAGCTTCGCAGCGAGAGCTTCGCGCAGGGCCGGAACGCCCTCGTTCGATGTGTACTTAGTCCATCCGTCATGAAGAGCACGCGAGGCGGCGTCGATGACATGCGGCGGGGTGGCGAAACTCGGCTCGCCGAGCTCGAGGTGGATCACGTCGTCCATTGCGAGGGCGAGTTCCAGCACTTCACGGATCCCGGATCGGGGCGTGGTGAGAGCCAGCGGTGATGCCGCAAGGGTGGTCATCCTGAGTGATGCCTTTCTGAGCGTTGGTTTGAAAGAGGGTTTGGATGCTCCGGAGGTTTGTGCTGTCTCTCGTCAGAAGCTGTCCGCGCCCATCTGGAAGAATCGCGCGACGGCTGCGGCACCCGGATCGATCGCACCGATTGCGCGGTCGCCGACATAGCTGGCGCGGCCTCGCCGAGCACGGTACTGGCGGGTGTTCTCAGCTCCCGCGGCTCCTGCTTCCGCTGCTGCCACGAAGGCAGCCCGGAGGTCACTGTCGGTGGCCGTGTTCAGCGCGTCGGCGATGGGGGAGAGCGCGTCGATCAGGGTCTTGTCTCCCAGTTCGGCGTGCCCCACCCGGACGATCGCGTCGCGTCCATCGCTCACCCCCTTGGCAAGAGTGGTCGCGGTGAAAGCGTCACGGGTCGCGCGTTCGATGTTTCCGAACAGCAGGCCGAACAGGGGGCCGCTGGAGCCGCCGATGTCGTCGAGGAATACCTGAGCGATCGTGGCCAGTGGGCGTTCAGTGGTGGAGGCCAGTTGTGCCTGGGTAAGTCGACCGCCGAGGGCGAGGTTGGTTCCGAAGTCGCCGTCGCCGACCTTCTGGTCTAGCTCGTTGTAGGTAGCTTCGGATGAGGAGGCGTGATCGGCGAAACCGGCGATCCAGCGGGCCTCTGCGGGCGCGGTGTCAGTCATGTGTGTTCTCCAAGTGAAAAGTTCAGATCCATGTCCGGTCCGCGCCTGGGTCGTCCCAGAGATCGAGCGTCTCGTCGTCTAGCAGGGCAAGTGTCAGCGAGAATCCCTTCATATCCAAAGCGGTGACGATCGATCCGACCAGCGTGCGGGCGACCTGCCATCCGCGCTGGTCGAGGGAGGTGGCGGCTTCTTCCAGCACGCTGTAAAGCTCCATGCTGGTCGTCGCGCCCAGGCCGTTCACGAAGAGCAGCGATCGCGTGTCTTGGCGGGGAATGGCACCGGTGAGGTCGTCGAGCATCCGGCCAATCAGTTCGGGCAGCGGCGGTGCCGTGATGGTCACGCCGCTTCGCTCGCCGTGGATGCCAACCCCGTATTCGAGGGTGTCTTCTTCGAGTTCGAAGACCCTCCGCCCCGTCTGGGGAGCAGTGTGGGGCGCACTGGCGACGGCGACGCTCCGGCTTCCCGCGACGAACCGTTTGCCCAGCGCGACCAGAGCGTCCAAGTCGTATTCGCGATCTGCGGCGGCGCCGAGGATCTTCTCGACGAGTACGGTGGCGCCGGTGCCGCGGCGGCCGAGGCGGATGTTCGGATCATCCGTGGCGATGTCATCATCGACCACGACCGTGCCAACTTGGATGCCGTCCAGGCGGAGCCGCTCGGCCGCGATCCCGAAGTTGATATTGTCGCCCGTGTAGTTCTTCACCAGGTGCAGGACGCCGTCCTCACGGGCGACCAGTCGCGAGGCTTCATATATCTGACGGTTGTGTGGGGAAGCGAAGATTCCACCCGGGACAGCCGCGTCCAGCAAACCTGGTCCGACGACGCCGGCGTGGAGGGGCTCATGTCCAGACCCTCCGCCAGATACCAGGCCAACCCGGCGTGACTGACGGGTCTGCGTTGTGAACACGAAGCGGGGATTCTCGACGAACTTCAATGCACCATCGCTCGCGCGAACGAGGCCTCGCAGAGCGTCGTCGACCGCTGTCGCGGTATTGGTCAGAAAGTATCCGCTCACTGCACTCCCTCGTGGAACTGAAATCTAGCATGCCAGATGTTACCGTTCAGATGCTAGTCTCAATTTGTTAGACGGTGAAGCAGCCGGAGAACAAACCAGAACTGCAAGATCACCCGCTGCGGCGGATGAGAGGAGAACCAAATGTCACCTGTGGAGCTCGGTGGGATCATCTCGACCGTCGTCACACCCTTCACCGCCGACGACGAGGTCGACTACGACGCCCTTCGCGAAGAAGTCCGATACCTGCTCGGCACCGGCATCACCGGCATCTGCGCCTGCGGCAGCACGGGTGAGGGCCACACTCTGTCCGTTGAGGAGAGCGCCGAAATCTGCCGTGTCGTCGTCGAAGAAGTTGGTGGCCGCATTCCGGTCGTTGGCGGAGTCATCCAGAATTCCACTGCGTCTGCGATTCGTTACGGTCTGGCACTGAAGGAGGCCGGCGTTGATGCTCTGCAGATCACCCCCGTCCACTACGTGTTCGCTCCCGGCCCCGACCAGACCGTGGAGTACTACCAGAAGATCGCGGAGGTGGTCGGACTGCCGATCGTCGTCTACAACGTCGTCCCGTGGGCACTCGTGCCCGCAGACGTCATCGAGCGACTGATCGAGATCCCCGAGATTGTTGCGCTCAAGCAAAGCGGTGGCGATGTGCACCTGCTCGCGGACGCTTGCGCCCGCTTCCGTGACCGCATCGTCATCCTCGCGGCGCTCGACGACATCCACTACCCCGCATTCATGCTCGGTGCGCAGGGCGCGCTCGCAGCAATTCCTACTGTCACGCCGACGCTGAGTGTCGAACTCTGGAATGCCGTGCAGGAAGGCCGCCACGCGGACGCTCTCGACCTGCACGAGCGAATTCTGCGGGTCTGGCGCACCATTGAAGGTCCCAACTCGCCGTCGCTTCTCAAGGGCGCCCTCGAGCTGCAAGGCCGGAACGCGGGGTACCCCCGCCACCCCTTCCGCAAGGCCACTCCGGAGCAGCTCGTGCCGGTCCGTGAAGCGCTCGTCGCGGCCGGGGTCAGGGTCGTCGAGAGCGAACCTGTCACTGTGTGACACTCCCGGGTCGCGTCGTACAAATGCAACCCGTTCGACGCGACCCGCCCAATTGGAATCTGAAATGGCAGAATCACGATTATGACGCTCCCCAACACTCCATCGCAGGTCGCCAGTCCCGTGCCTGCCGGCGGGATCGTGCTCGAGAGCCTGTCGGACCAGGTTCACCGACTCCTGTTGCGCCGCATCATCGACGGCCAGCTCGCACCTGGTTCCAAGATCGATGTCCCCGCCCTCGCGCGTGAATTCGGCACTTCCAAGACACCTATCCGTGAGGCACTTGCGCGCCTTGAGTTCGACCACTTCGTCGTCACCAAGCAACGCTCCGGCAGTTACGTCCGCCAACCCACCATCAGCGACGTCGACGAGATCTGCGAACTGCGAAAAGCAATCGAATGGCTCTGCACCGGGCTCGCGACCAATATCCTCACCGACGAGGAGCTCCACGCACTTCACGACGAAATCGTCGATGCCGAACGCATCGCCCAGGAAGACGGCGACCTTCGGCCCTTCTTCCAGAGCGACGAACATCTCCACGGTTCGATCGTGGCCGCTACCCGTAACGAACGAATCATCCAGGTTCGCCACGCATCCGAGCCCTACCTGGAATGGATCCGAGTCCTCGGCGCAACCGGTCTCCACCGCATCGAAGTCTCCACACAGCGCCATCTCGAGATCGTCGATGCCATGCTCGCCCGTGACCCCCAACGAGCACAATCCATCGCTGCCATCCACGTCGATGAGGTCCAACGGTTCACCAAGGAAGACTTCTCCGGTCAGATCGTAAGCTTCGCCGAGGCGAATAGCCGTCTCTAACGTTCCCCGTGTATCTGGGCATTGCTCAGCAACCCGTGAGCCTCGGTCCGGGACCACGCGCAAGTCTCGGGCCGCTCGACGAGTACCGGCTCGCCCCCCTTGCCAGTATTCGTCGCCGGCCACCTCGAGGAGCCCCCTGGTGAGGAGTGCGTGAAGAGATCCCACTGACGCCGGGCAATAGGTAGTCCTGGTCGACGAAGAAGACACTGTGCGAGGCGACCCCGCGATGCCGAGGACGCGCGCAAAGAATGGCTCCCAACTATGGCGCGACAGGACACGGAATCAGTGCGCGACCCGGGTGTTTGAGGGCAGCTGGAAAATTCTCGGGCCTAGCGTGGAAAGCGCCAGGAGCGCCGGTCTGTGATCCCTTGTCTCGCATGGGATCCGGGATAAGCGAAACGAGCCACCAGATGGTGTGGGGCTCCCGAGAGGGGGCCCTTCGTCGTTCTTCGGCGTCTCCGCGGCCCGGGGGCCGGGTCACCGGCCCGCGAATGCTGCAGCATCCTGCTGATGCGCCAGGAATCGTCGGCGCGCTGCACTTCCCTGCTGATGCGCCAGACAAAAGCAGCCGCATCTGCAGGAAAGTGGCGCACCGGTGGGTCCGGTGACCCGAGAGCTCCCGATAGCGTGGACGGCATGATCCGCGAGTTCGCCGCCGGCTTCGGCACGCTGGGCCGCGGATTCGGCATGTGGCGCACGCATCCGCGGCTGCTGGCGCTCGGCCTCGTCCCGGCGATCATGGCGTTCGTCGTGCTGGCCGGACTGCTCATCCCGTTCGCCCTGTCGCTGGGCGGCATCACGTCGTGGATGACTCCGTTCGCCGACGGCTGGGCCGCGGGCTGGCGCGACGCGCTGCGCGTCGCTCTCGGGATCGTGCTGTTCCTGGCCGCGGCGATCGGTGCCGGCCTGACGTTCAGCGCGCTCGCGCTGACGATCGGCGACCCCTTCTATCAGTGCATCTGGCGGGGCGTCGAACGTGCGCTCGGCGGCCCCGAGCCCACGGGCGAGACCGGATTCTGGGCGGCCATCGGAGAGGGCCTGCGCCTTGTGGTCTTCGGCATCCTGGTCGCGCTGCTCACCCTCGCGATCGGATTCATCCCGGTCGTCGGCGGGATCCTCGCGTCGATCGTCGGCGTCGTGCTCTCGGGCAGGATGCTGGCGCGCGAGCTCACCGGTCGGGCCTTCGACGCTCGGGGCCTGCGCAGCGCTGAGCGGTCGCGACTGCTCGCGGCGGGCCGTGCCCGCGTGCTGGGCTTCGGCGTCGCCACGCAGCTGTGCTTTCTGGTGCCGCTCGGGGCGATCATCACGATGCCGGCCGCCGTCGCCGGCTCGACCATCCTCGCCCGCACGCTGACCGAGCGCGCCGCCGTGACCTACTCGACGGTCGGCACGAGCGCGTAGACGAGCTCTTCCACCTCGTGACCGACGCCGGGCGCGGGTTCGACCGAGCGCGACACCTCGCTGAACCCGTTCTTCTCGAGCACCGCGATCGATGCCGCGTTGTGCGCGGCGACGCGCGCGTACAGCGGGCGCGTCGCCTCACGCGAGACGAGCAGGCGCAACGCCTCGGTGGCGACCCCGCGCCCCCACGCGTGCCGGGCGATCCAGTATGTGACCTCCCGCTCGCCGTCCACCGTGAATGCGCCGGCGATGCCGGCGAAGCCGCCGCGCTCGGTGACGACGTGCAGGTCGACGTCGGGCGAGGCCCGGCGGCGCGCGGCCCATTCGTCGAACGACGCGCGGTCCGAGGCATCCGTCCGCGTGAATGCCGCCATGGCGATCGCATCGGGGTCGCGCATCATCTCGAAGACGGCGTCGAGGTCGTCGTCGTCCAGGTCACGCAGCTCGATGTGGCCCATGCGGCAACGGTACCGGGCGGTGTGCGCCGGAGGAAGCGGTCAGCCCAGGCCGTGCTGCAGGCGCAGGACGCGCTCGGCGCGGTCGCCGTCGCGGACGGACACGGCATCGCGGAACACGCGGTACATGTCGGTGCGCTCGCCTATGTGGTCGATGTGGGGAGACCAGCCGAAGAGGTTGCGCCGCAGCCCGAACTCGCATTCCTCGAGGATGCTCTGCAGCATGCGGTTGCCGGTGGCGTAGGTGACGGAGGTGAAGAAGACCATGCTGGTGCGCAGCAGCTCGGGGCGGTCGTCCACGGTCGACGCGTCGATCATGTCGTCGATCTGGGCGAGCAGCTCAGCGAGCGTCTCGTCCGAGCAGCGCGCGGCCGCCATGCGGATCGCGTTGCCCATCGTGTAGACGGCGAACTCGTGCGTGGAGGTCAGCATCGACTCGTCGGGGATCGACACCCGCGTCCAGCGGTTCGCCGACACCTCGACCAGGCCGCAGCGCTCCAGGCGCTGCAGGGCCTCGCGCACAGGGGTGCGCGAGACGCCGAGCCACTCGGCGAGCTCCACGTCGCGCAGTCGCTCGCCCGGTGCGAGCCGGCCGTCCAGGACCGCTTCGCCCAGAATCCGGTAGACCTCGTCGCCGAGCAGCGCACCCCGCGGATCGACAGGGGTGAAGCGAACATCGCTGGTCATCGATCCGCAATATATCAGTACAGTGGTGACGTCACGCCTCGCGTGGCCTATCCGGGGGGATCCGTCGACGCCCGGGCCGATCCGGCGCAAGCCCGGCCCGGGCGTCGAATGGGGGCCGAGACGGCACCGGAACGCGCCGATCGTGCAACATTTGTGTCACCATCCTGCGATGACCGGGTGTTGTGGTCTCGATTTCGTTACGGTTGATGCAATCCGGCGCACCGTGCGCCGGTACGCAAAAGAACGGCAGTACATGAGCACGCAGGGCACCGTCAAGTGGTTCAACGCGGAGAAGGGCTTCGGCTTCATCGCCCCCGATGAGGGTGGCGCCGACGTCTTCGCGCACTACACCGCCATCGTGGCGAACGGGTACCGCTCCCTCGAGGAGAACCAGCGCGTCGAGTTCGACGTCGCACAGGGACCGAAGGGTCTCCAGGCCGAGAACATCAAGCCGATCTAAGCACGGCTCGTCTCGACAGCAACGCCCCGGCTTCCGGTCGGCCGTCACGGTCGCAACGCGGCTGAGACCATGTTCGGTGGGTCGGGGCGTTCGCCGCGCCCGGCCACGGGCGCTGCGGGCGCAACGAGGCGCCCACAGGCCGCTCACGCGTCAGTGCGTGAGCCGATCGTAGTCGGCGAGGGCCTGCGCGTCTTCGGCGTGCCGCATCGCCCGCCGGGCGGCGTCGAGCGCCTCGACCGGGTCGGCGGCCTGCCGTGCGCCGGCGAGTTCATCCTGTGCGGAGGCGAGCCGCACGCGGGCGTCCGCCCCGGCTCTGGCGACGGATGCCTCAGCCCGTGCGACCGCGTCACGGGCGGCTGCGATCGTGGCGGGCAGCGCCGTGCGGGCGCCCTGCAGGCGCTGCTGCGTCGTGCGCGCGTCGCCGAGTCCGAGATCGAGCCGGTCGCGCAGCCGCGCGATCTGCCCGATCGCCGCGCGCGGTGCCCGGGGCGCCCGGGGCTCGAGCGCGGTGAGGGATGCCTCGACCTGCCGGATCTGCTCGCCCAGGCGGGTCGCGGCATCCGGCTGCAGCTCGTCGCGCGTCGCGAGGGCCTGCCGGATCGCGCCGCGCAGCGATGTGATCTCGTCGGACAGCGCCTGCGCCGCCTGCACGACCATGCGGTGCACCTCTTCGAGGCGCTGCGCCGCCTCCTGCGCGCGGCGGATGCGCCGCTCGGCGAGGGCGAGGTCGCTCAGGGCGCTGCGCGACGGGTCGTCGGCGGCCGATGCCGCACGCTCGAGCAGCTGCCCGGCCTCGGCGAGGTCGCCGCGGACTGTCTCGGCGGCGGCCGCGGCATCCGACCACTCCGGCTTGTCGAACTGTGCCGACAGCTCGCGCACGAGGGCATCAGGGTCACCGGTCTGCTCGCGCAGCCGGTCGAGCCGGGCGCGCGCCGCCTCGATCTGCGTCGCCGCGGACGAGTTCTCGGCCATCCAGTGGTCGTGCTCGGCGCGGGCGCGGCCGATCGCGCCCATCGCCTCGGCGACGTGTGCGCTGATCAGGCGCGCACGCCGCTGCAGCTCGGCGGGCACCAGCGCCGTGCCGTCGCCGAGGCCGCGGAAGTCCTCGAACGCCTCATCGCGCACGTGCTGGGCGGTCATCCGCGCGCGCCTCAGCGACGACGGGGCGTTGCCGCCGTAGAGCGCACCCGACAGCCCCACCTCGAGGTCGAGCTCGCCCACCGCGTCGTCGAGCTCGACGAGCGCGGAGCCCGCGGCGGTGCGGGCCGCCTCGGCCGCCGCCCGGGCGCGCGGCGAGCGGCGGGAGGAGCGCACGGCCAGGCCGATCGCCAGCACCACGGCCGCGGTGACGCCGAACACGACGAGCGCCGGGACGAGCCAGCGCAGGATTCCGGCGACAGTGGCTGCGGCATCCATGTCAGTGGTCTCCGAAGGCGGCGACGCCCACGTCCGTTCCAGTGTCGGGATCGGCCGCGTCGACGTCGATCAGCAGCAGGGCGCGCAGCTCGTCGACCGTCTCGACGACGGCCTGTGCACCCTCGGCCTCGTGCGGCCAGCTGAAGCCCCAGCGCACGAAGACGACCGGGATGCCGTGCTCGGCGCCGCCGTCGATGTCGTGGTGGCGGTCGCCGATCAGCACCGGCCGGGTCGTGTCGGCGCCGGCCGCCTCGAGCCGGCGCAGCGCCTCGGCGATCACGTCGGCCTTGCTGCTGAGCGTGCGCTCGTCGGGGGTCGCGCCGGCCAGTGCCGTGAACCGGTCGGCGAGGTCGAAGTGCTCCATGAGCGCGACGACCTGCACCTCGGGCTTCGAGCTGGCCGTGGCCTGCGGGATGCCCGCCGCCTCGACGGCGGCGATGAGCTCGGCCACGCCGGGGAACAGCCGGGCGCCCGTCGCGTAGCCGTCGGCCTTGCCGATCACGCGGTAATAGGCGACGGCCTCGGCCGCCTGCTCGGGCGTCATGCCGACGTTGACCTGGAAGGAGTCGTGCATCGGCGGACCGATCCAGTGCACCAGCTCGTCACGCGTGGGCGCGGGGTGCCCGAAGTGCTCGAGCGCGACAGCGAGTCGGCGCAGAATGCCCTCGGACGCGTCCACGATCGTGCCGTCGACGTCCCAGAGAATGCAGGTGAACGGGGAACGCGCGGGCATGGTGTCCAGCCTAAGCGGTGGGCCCGACAGCCCCGGTCCGTGCGTCAGAACAGGCGGGGGGCGCCGGACTCGATGCCCTTCATGCCCTCGTAGTCCAGCGTCACGCAGCGGATGCCGCGGTCGGCGGCGAGCACCTTGGCCTGCGGCTTGATCTCCTGCGCGGCGAACACGCCGGTCACCGGCGCCAGGTGCGGATCGCGGCCCAGCAGCTCGAGGTAGCGGGTCAGCTGCTCGACGCCGTCGATGTCGCCGCGGCGCTTGACCTCGACGGCGATCGTGCTGCCCGCCGGGTCGCGCAGCAGCAGATCGACCGGACCGATCGCGGTCGGGTATTCGCGCCGGACGAGCGTCAGGTCGTGGCCGATGACGTCGACCTGCTCGGCGAGCAGGCGCTGCAGGTCGGCCTCGACGCCGTCCTTGACCAGGCCCGGGTCGATGCCGAGCTCGTGCGACGAGTCGTGGATGAGCTCGTAGATCTGCACCACCAGCTCGTCGCCGCTCTTGCGGTGGGTGACGCGCCATTGCTCGACGACGCCGGCGGACGCGGCATCCTCTTCCGGTGCCTCGACCACGAGGGTGCACGGCGGGCTCATCCAGTTCAGCGGCTTGTACGAGCCGCCGTCGGAGTGGATCAAGAGGCTGCCGTCGCCCTTGTGGACGAGCAGGCGGGTGGCCGGATCGAGATGGGCGTTCAATCGACCGTGGTAATCGACGGAGCAGCGGGCGATGACAAGACGCACCCGACGAGCCTACCGGCGGCGGCCGCCGTTCCCCGGCGCGATTCGCTACCGTGTGCTGGTGAAGAATTCCTCTCAGCGGGACAACGATGTGCCGAATTCAGGGCTCGCCTCGGTGACGAACGCCCTGCGACTCATACGTCTGCTGAGTTCGCATCGAGAGATACGGGTGGTGGATGCGGCCGAACAGCTGAACATCGCGCGCTCCACCGCACATCGGCTGTTGATGACCCTTCGCGACAACGGGTTCGCGACGCAGGAGCGGGTGAACTCGGCATACCGGCTGGGACCGGTGGTCACAGAGATCGGGTTGGCCGCGATCCGGCACATGGATCTGCGGGGAAGCGCCCGCCCGACGCTGGAGGAAGTCCGTGAACGCACCGGCGAGACGGTGAGCCTGTCGGTGCTGGAAGGGCAGTACGTCCGGTTCGTCGACGGCTTGGAGGGGACGCAGCTGGTTCGCGTCGGGGAGCGTACGGGCTATGTGCTGCCTGCGAGCTCGACGGCAGGCGGAAAGGCCATCCTGGCGGCTCTGCCCCTCGATGACCTGGAGCGACGGTTCCCGTCCAGTGCCCTCCCGACGCTGACGCCGTCGTCTCCGGCGCGCCGCTCCGATCTGCGCCGCGAGCTCGAACGCGCGCGCGTCCTGGGGTATGCCGTGAACAAGGGCGAGAGCGAGTCGGCGGTCAGTGCGGTCGGGGTGGCGATCCGCGATCCTTCCGGACTGCCGGTGGGCGCGATCGCGATCGTCTTTCCCACGTCGCGCTGGGAGGAATCCGCAATCGAGGGGTGGGGCCGAGAGCTTCTCACGGCACGTGAGCACATCGAGCGGAGCATCGGCATGTAGCCGTCGGCACCGCCGCGATATCCCACATAGAGGAATCTGAGGCGCGAATAATTCCCTGTCTTCCGAATCCGTGGCAAGGTGGCGATCGTTGGCCCGGACACCGCGGTTCGGGTCTGGGAAGGACAGGTCGTGGCACCCACCGCTGCATCGACGCCGTCGAAGGCGACTCGGCCGCTTCTGCTCGAGACGCAGGTGGCGATCGTGGGCGGTGGCCCCGTCGGAGTCGCCCTGTCGATAGCGCTCGCGCAGTACGGGGTCGAGAGCGTCGTCATCGAGCGGCATCGCACGCCGCAGCATGTTCCGAAGGGGCAGAACCTCACCCAGCGGACGATGGAGCACTTCCGACGTTGGAACATCGATCGCGAACTCCGCCGGGCGCGCACGCTGCGCGCGGGCCAGAAGGTCGCGGGGATGACCGCCTACGGATCGCTCACGGGGGACTACCACTACTCCTGGTTCGAGCGGGGTCTCGTCGACCCCTATTACTGGGAGCGCAACGAGCGTCTGCCCCAGTATGCGACCGAAGACGTGCTTCGGCAGCGCATGGCCGCGATGCCCCAGGCCACTGCCCTGTTCGAGTGGAAGGCGACGGATGTCACGCAGGACGCCGCCGGCGTCGTCGTCGCGATCGCGTCGCGCGACGGGGGGTCGGGTGCCGTGCGCGCGCAGTACGTCGTCGGCTGCGACGGGAGCCGTTCCGTGGTGCGGTCGGCGGCGGGGATCACCCAGACGCTGAGCGACGAGGAACGGCGCATGATCCTGCTCGTATTCCGCTCGTCGGAATTCGAGCAGATCATGCTGCGCTATCCCGACACGACGTTCGCCAATGTCCTACGCCCCGGTCTCGACGGCTACTGGCAGTTCTTCGGCCGCGTGGACGCGCAGGACAGCTGGTTCTTCCACGCACCGGTCGATCGCAAGGCCACGAAAGAGAGCATCGATCTGCACGAGATCGTCTCCCGCGCAGTCGGTCGCGACTTCGAGTTCACCGTCGATCACCTGGGCTTCTGGGACCTTCGCTTCGCGCTCGCCGACAGCTACCGCACGGGGCGGGAGTTCATCGCCGGCGATGCCGCCCATAGCCACCCGCCCTACGGCGGCTATGGGGTGAACACCGGTTTCGAGGACGCCACCAACCTCGCCTGGAAGCTCGCCGCGACTGTTCAGGGATGGGGCGGCGACGGGCTGCTGGACTCCTACGATGCCGAGCGTCGCCCGGTGTTCGCCTCCACACGCGACGGCTTCATCGAGAAATCGATCCTCGACGACCGGGCATTTCTGGCCGCGTTCGCGCCTGAGCGCGACGAGCCGGCTTTCATCCGCGCATGGGATGAGCGTGCGAAGGGCACGCCCGACGAGATCCGGCGCTTCGAGCCGAACTACGAGGGCTCTCCGATTGTGGAGGGCCCGGCCGGTGCCGCACCCGGAGCCGTCGGCGGTCATGAGCATCGTGCACGCGCGGGTCACCACCTCGCGCCGGTGCAGCTGCGGGACGGAGGCGATGCGTTCGCGGCTCTCGGCGGCCGGTTCTGCGTGTTGACCGCGGCCGCCGCCGACGGCGAGGGGTTCGTGCGCGCTGCGGCAGAGATGAACGTCCCGCTGTCCGTCGTCGTCGTCGACGCCGAGTCGGCGCAACGTCTGGACTCGCGTGTGGTGCTGGTGCGTCCGGACGAGTTCGTCGCCTGGGAGGGCGATCCTTCCGCCGTGGAGCCGGCGGAGATCCTGGCGGTGGCCATCGGCCGCCGCGCGCCTGCTGCGGCCTTGGCCGGGGCAGTGACCTCGAGCACGCATGAGGAGCACATCGATGAGCGATGAAATGACGCCGGCACCCCACCTGGGTCTGTATATCGACGGAGCCGTCGTGGATCACGGGGAGGCGATGAGCGTGCCGAGCCCCGCGAACACGGCGATCGTGGTGGGCACCCTCGCGCAGGGAACGGTCGAGGATGCGGAGGCGGCGATCCAGGCGGCCGCGAAGGCGGCTCCGGGCTGGGCGACGACGCCCGTCGCGCAGCGGTCGGCGGCACTCGAGCGGATCGCCGCCGGCATCGAGGCGCGGGCAGAAGAACTCGCGCGGCTGGTGGCGCGAGAGAACGGCAGCATGCTCGAGACCGTGCGACGCGAGGTGATAGGCGCCGTCGACCACTGGCGGCAGGTCGCCGGACGGCTGGAGGAACAGCTTGCATCCCGTCACGTCCCGACGGGTGAGGGCGGCTTCGCGCGGATCTCCCGCAAGCCCTATGGAGTGGTGGGCTTGATCGTCCCGTGGAATGCGCCGCTCATCCTCACTGTCAACAAGCTGGCACCCGCGATCGCCGCCGGCAACACCGTCGTCATCAAGCCGTCGCCGCTGTCGCCGCTGGGCTCGACGACGATCGCCACGATCGCTGCGCGCGAACTGCCACCGGGGGTGGTCAACGTGCTCAACGGCGGCGGCGAGATCGGCGGGGCGCTCATCGACCATCCGCTGGTGCGCAAGGTGTCGTTCACGGGCGGTGGATCGACCGCCCGGCACATCATGCGCCAAGCCGCCGACGGGCTCAAAGACGTGCACTTCGAACTCGGCGGAAACGACCCGGCGATCATCCTTCCCGACGCCGATGTCGACAAGGTGGTCACCCGACTCGGCGAAGCGGCCTTCCGCCGTGCCGGGCAGGTGTGCTTCGCCGTCAAGCGCGTGTATGTGCCGCGGAGCCTGGCGACGGCCTTCATCGAGAAGTTCTCCGACCGCATCGACCAGATCGCGGTCGGCGATCCACTCGACCCGGCCGCGTCGATGGGCCCGGTGAACAATCAGGCCCAATACGACCACGTCGACGCCCTCGTGCAGGGCGCCCGCGCGGCCGGGCGGGACGTCCGCGAACTCGGAACGCGCCTACCGTCGGCGGACGAGAACGGGTTCTACCGCCAGCCGACACTGGTCGTCGATGCGCAGCAGGGCGACGAGCTCGTGCGCGTCGAACAATTCGGACCCGTTCTGCCGATCATCACCTACGACGACGAGGAGCAGGCGATCGCGTGGGCCAACGACACCGACTACGGCCTGTGCTCCTCGGTGTGGTCCGAAGACCGCGATCACGCACTGGCTGTCGCGGACCGGATCGAGTCGGGGTCCACGATCCTGAACAATCATCTCTTCAGCCCTGGGGGTACCCGAGAAGTCCCCTTCGGCGGCTGGAAGCAGTCCGGCATCGGGTACGAGGCGTCCCCGTACGGCATCGAGGAGTATCTGCAGTTCCACAGCGTCGACGTGCAGTCCTGACCGTCTGCACCGACATCCGGTGCCCGAGCGCCGGACCACACCCCACGAAACGGAAACAATGATGTTCACCACCACACGAATGAACCTGCGTGGCACCGTCCGCATCGCGGCAGTGCTGGCCACCGGAGCGCTCGCGGCCGCAGCGCTCGCCGCCTGTTCGGCCTCTTCCGGCGACGGCGGCACTGCACCCTCCACGACGGCGACGATGCCGGCCAAGATGACGACCGTCAAGGTCGCGATCAACCCCTCGGCACAGTATGCGGCGATGTATTACGGCATCCAGCAGGGCATCTTCAAGAAGCACAATCTGGACCTCGATGTGCAACCGCAGGCGAACATCGCCCAGACGGTGGCCGGGCTGCTCAGCGGCGCCTACCAGTTCGGCCAGACCACGCCGATCCACGTGGTGTCGGCTGCCGCCCAGGGTCAGCAGATCATCGAGGTCTCCACCGTCGAAGGGCGCCTCGGCGATGAGGACAAGGGCACCACGGTGGTCGCGAGCAAGGCATCCGGCATCACAGACATCAAGGACCTGGCGGGCAAGAAGGTCGCCACCGTCGGACTCACCTCCAACAACACCTACGCCACCGACGAACTCGTCGCACAGGCAGGCGGTGACTGGAAGAGCATCAACTTCATCCAGATGCCCTTCGGTCAGATGGCAGGAGCCCTCGAAACCGGCGCCGTGGACGTCGCGATCATGCAGCAGCCGTTCGCCACGCAGGCGCAGGCCGCGGGCGGCGTCGCGCTCGGCTACCCGAGTGCGATCTACAAGAATGGGGCGACGACGGTCTTCGATGCGTCTCAGCAGTACATCGACGAGCACCCGGACGTGGTGCGCGCCTTCAGCGACTCGATGATCGAGTCCCTCAAGGCAGCGGTGAAGAACGAGGATGCCGCATCCCTGTCGCTCGTCGACAGCATCATGAAGTACTCCAAGGACCAGGCGTTGAAGGCGGTCCGCAACAAGAACGACGCGCCGTGCCTGACCGTCTCCAGCCTGGTGCGCGCGGAGGACCTGCTGAAGAAGTACGCGAACCTCACCACGGACGTCGACGTCGACAAGCTCGTGTGGCCGGGTGCCCTCGAGTGCAAGGACGCGACGTCGAGCAGCACACCGGCCAGTTGATGTCGACCACCTCTCCTGCTGTCGTGCCGGGCCGTGGCGCCCGGCGCGACGGCGCCCTCGGATGGCTGCTGCCGTCGCTCACCGTCCTCGCTGCTCTGCTGCTGTGGCAGGCGATGACGGCGCTGCCGGTGGTGCCGGACGCGACGGAGGGGTTGCGGCCGGTGTTCCGCGCCAGCCAGTTCCCGACCGCGCTGGACAGCGTCGCGGCTCTCTGGCAGTCGCTGTTCGGGCCGGACCTGTGGAGCGCGGTGGGCCTGACCCTGCTGGCGTGGGTGCTGGGTATGCTCTTCACCGTCGTCGTCGGGGTCATCCTCGGGTCGCTGCTCGCCCTCAACGAGTTCGCGGCCCGCAGTGCCGGACCCGTGATCGAGATCGTCAAGGCCATCCCCGCCATCGCGATCCTGCCACTGGTGATCATGACGCCCCTGCAGAACGGGATGGGAATGAAGGTGTTCCTCATCGCCTTCGCCGCATTCTGGCCCTTCATCATCCAAGTGATGTACGGCGTGCGCTCGACCGATCCCGTAGCGCTGGACACCGCGCGGGCGAACGGGATCAAAGGCGTACGGCGCTTCTTCTCCGTCACCGTCCCCTCTGCCTCCCCCTATCTCGTGACGGGGATGCGGATCGCCAGTGCGCAGGCGCTGATCCTCGCCATCATCTCCGAACTCGTCGGCGGCGCCGACGGCATCGGCCGCGAGATCCTCCTCGCTGAGAACAACGGCATCGACTCGTATCCGACGATGTACGCGTACATCATCGTCTCCGGCCTGCTCGGACTCGTGCTGACCGGCGTGCTCTTCCTCATCGAGCGAAAGGCCATGCACTGGCACGAGTCGCAGCGCAACATCCGCGCGGGAGGTGGGCGATGACGGCGACCCCGAACCGCATGGTCACCGGCGTCATCCGCACGAAGCGCCCGACGCGCACGGGCTTCCTCTCGACGACGCCCGGCCGCATCGTGGTCGGTGCGTGGCTTCCGATCCTGATCCTCGTCGCCTGGTGGTTCTGGTCGGCCAACAGCACGGTTCCGCAGTTCCCGCCCCTCAAGGTGATCCTGCAGGGGGTCTGGGAGCAGTGGGTGCTCGGCGACGCGTGGATCAACATCCTCTCCAGCGGCTGGAAGCTGCTCGTCGGCTATGGGATCGGGTGTCTGCTCGGCATCGTCGGAGGATCTCTGCTCTGGCGATACCTCGGCTTGCGCCGCGCGACGAATCCGATCGTCTACTTCCTGTACGTGCTCCCGGCGCCGGCTCTGCTGCCGGCGCTCATCGCGCTGTTCGGGATCGGCCCGGCGCGGCAGATCGCGCTCATCGCCTTCGGGGCGCTGTGGCCGACGCTCCTGAACACGCTCGACGGCATGCGCGGGATCGACACCGTGAAGTTCGACACCGCGAAGGCCCTGCGCCTGGGTGGTGGGCGTACGTACTTCCGCTTAGTGCTGCCGGCGGCTCTGCCGCAGATCTTCGCGGGGATGCGCGGATCGCTCACGGTGTCGATCATCCTGATGGTCGTCAGCGAGATGGTCGCGGCCAACTCCGGCATCGGCTACTACATCCTGCAGGCGCAGGCGGCCTTCGCGACGCGCGACGTCTGGGCGGGCATCATCGTCCTGGCCCTGCTGGGCCTCGTCCTCAACGGATTGTTCGTGCTCATCGAGCGCGGCGTCCTTCGTTGGTATTACCGTTCACGGGCTGCGCGATGACTGCGCTCGTCCCCGACCTTCTCCGGAAAGGAGCACATCCGATGACCGATTCAACCACGCCGCCGGCTCGGGGTGGTGCGCTCGCCGTCGACAGCCTCCGAAAGGTGTACCAGGAGGGTACTGCGCAGGAGTTCGTCGCCGTCGAGGACGTATCGTTCTCGGTCGAGCCGGCCGAATTCGTGTGCATCGTCGGCCCGTCCGGTGCCGGCAAGACGACGCTGCTGCGGGCCATCGCGGGGCTGTCCGCACCGACCAGCGGCACCGTCCACATGGATGGGCACCTGCTCAGCGATGTGCCTCCGCAGCTCGGCCTGGTCTTCCAGGACTACGGCCGATCGCTGTACCCATGGTTGACGAACGGGCGCAACATCGAGTTGCCGCTGAAGGCTCGCGGCGTGTCCAAGCGTGATCGTGCCACTCGTGTCGCCGAGGTGCTGGAGGCCGTCAGCCTGGGGCACATCGAGAAGAAGTATCCATGGGAGCTGTCGGGCGGGATGCAGCAGCGTGTCGCGATCGCCCGCGCGCTCTCGTATCGTCCGGAGCTGCTGCTCATGGACGAGCCGTTCGCCTCGGTCGACGCGCAGACCCGCTTCGACCTCGAGGACCTGATGCTGCGGGTCCGGCGCGAACTCGGCGTCACGGTGATCCTCGTCACCCACGATATCGACGAGGCGATCTACCTCGGCGACCGCGTGGTCGTGCTCTCAGGGAGCCCGTCTGTCGTGCGCGACATCGTCGATGTGCCCCTCGGCGAGAGCCGCGAGCAGGTCTCCACGCGGGCGAGTGCCGACTTCATACGGTTGCGCGAGCACGTCCTGTCTCTCGTCATGCCTCGCACGGCTCGTGACGGTGCGGCAGCAGCCACGGCGGATGGCGGCACGCGATGAGCATCGAGGTGTCGCCGGCCCGGCAGGTCGTCGAGTCGACGGCTGCTCGGCATCTCATCCGAGCATTGGCGGACGCCGGTGTGGAGTACCTCTTTGCGAACTTCGGCTCGGACCACCCCGCGATCATCGAGGCGCTGGCGGCCGCGCGCGCGGACGGGGAGCGCACGCCGACGGTGATCCTCTGCCCGCACGAATACGTGGCGATGAGTGCGGCGCACGGTTACGCCGCTGTGACAGGGCGCCCGCAGGCAGTCTTCGTGCACACCGACGTCGGAACGGCGAACCTGGGCGGGTCGGTGCACAACGCGTTCCGCTCGAGGGTGCCGGTCTTCATCTTCGCGGGCCTCACACCATTCACGATCGACGGTGAACTGGCCGGTACGCGCAACACCGCCATCAACCATCTGCAGGATGCGCCGGACCAGGCCGCGATCGTGCGCCAGTTCACGAAGTGGCAGGCGGATCTGCGCACCGGCCGAAACGCTCCGCAGCTTGTGGCACGAGCACTGCAGCTGGCTGCGTCTGCACCGGCGGGGCCGGTCTACCTCACCGGCGCGCGCGAGCCGCTCGCCGAGACGGTCCCGGCGACGCCGATCGACCCCGCACGCTGGCAGCCGGTCGCACGGGCGACGGTCGGGTCGACGCTGCTGAGTGCACTCGCTGCGGATCTGGATGCCTCGGAGCGGCCTGTGCTGATCACGTCTTACGCGGGTCGCGACACCGCGGCCCCGGAACTGCTGGCCTGGTTCGCAGAGACGTTCGCCGTGCCGATCGTGGAGCACAGTCCCGAGCGCGTGAATCTCGCCGGCGATCACCCGTTCCACGCGGGCAACGACCCGCATCCCATCCTCGCCGAAGCCGACCTCGTCATCGCGCTCGATTCGGATGCGCCGTGGCTCGCCGCCAAGGGGTCCCCGCGCGAGGACGCACGGATCTGGGTGGTGAATGAGGATCCGCTCGAGCAGTCGATCCCGGTCTGGTACGCCCCGGCAGACCGACACGTCCAGGCCGCTGCGCGGGGCTTGCTCGAACCCCTGCGCGCCGCCACGGAATGCGCCGGGCGACAAGACCCCGAGCGGCACGCCGTCCGCCGTGCTTGGGCGCAGCGTTGGCACGTGCGCTTCGAAGACAGCGTGATGACGGCCGCCGCTGCGCTTGACGACGCGGATGAACTCAGCGCCGCTCTCGTCGCCCACGTGCTGGCGAGTCTCGTCGATGACGAGACGCTCATCGTCGACGAGTCGATCACCTCTACCGTCGACGTGTGGCGCCACCTCCCGCGCCGCCACGCAGGAACGCGCATCAACAACGGCGGCACGTCGCTCGGCTGGTCGGGTGGCGGTGCTCTCGGCGTGAAGCTCGCCCACCCCGACCGGACCGTGATCGCCATCGTCGGCGATGGCACCTTCTTCTTCACGGTGCCCTCGTCGACGTTCTGGGTGGCCGCCCAGTACGGTCTGGCGACCCTCACGATCGTCCTCGACAACGGCGGATGGGGCGCGACCAAGCGCAACCTGCTTCTTCAGCACCGCGGCGGCGTCGCGGATGTGGGAGACAGCTCCTTCACGAATCTGGGCCAGTCGGCTGATTACGGTGGGATCGCGGCCGCCGCGGCCGCCGGCGGCGTCTGGGGCGCGACCGTCACGACGCCGGCGGATCTGCGTCCCACCTTGACCGAGGCGCTCGCCGCTGTCGGGAAGGGCACGCCCGCTGTCGTGACCGTTCGCCTGCCGGCGATCTCGCGCCAGGCGCCGGACACGATCGGCTGACCGACCCGGTCACCGGCGCACGGAGTCGTCGCTGAGCTGGAACAGCCTTTTCGGATTGGTCAGATAGATCTGCTCTCGGTCGGCATCACTGAGGGACTCGAAGCCCTCCAGCGCTGCGATCGTCGATCTGATGTAACCCGGCCCCTTCTCGGGGTCGTAGGGGCTGTCCGAGGCGAAGAGCGTGTGGTCCACGCCGAAGAACCTGATCGCGGTGAGCAGCGGGTCTGCGGCGCCGAACGTCGCCGTGTCGGCGTAGAACATCCTGAAGTAGTCGAGCGGACGCTTCGTCAACGGGTAGGGAAGCGCGACATCCGCCTTCTGGTCGTCGGGAGTACGAGCACCCAGCTGATCCCATCCTGCGCCGACGCGTCCCGCGAAGTGCGGGATCATCGCGCCGCCGTGGTGGATGAGGAATGTGAGGTTCGGCCAGCGCTCCAGCACACCGGAGAACACGATGCGGGCGCAGAACGCGCTGAGGTCGTACTCCCAGCCGAAGGCCCACCAGATCTCGTATTTCGAGCGGTCCTCGGTCGGATAGTCCGGCCAAGCGGACGTGCGGTTGGGGTGCACCTGCACGAGCTTGTCGTGCTTGGCGACGAGCGCCCAGAAATCGTCGTATTCGGGAAGGTCGAGTGGCTTGCCATGCACGTGCGAGTAGATCTGAACGCCCACGGCACCCAGTTCGGTGAACGCGCGCTCGGTCTCTCGGACAGCGGTGACCGGGTCGTCGAGCGCGACGGCGGCGCAGAAGCCGCTGAAGCGGTCTGGATGCGCGCCGACCAGTTCCGCGAGCGAGTCGTTCGCCAGGCGCGTCATGTCCTGATTGAACGCACGCGATCCCATGTCTTCGAGCGGGGGAGCCGCGACGTTGATGATCTGCTTGTAGTCGCCGAACTCGTCCATCTGCCGGAATCGGAGGTCGAGATCGAACAACGACGGGATGTTGCGTGTGCGCTGCTGGAGGTTGCGCAAGGCGGGGCTGTCGTCGATCGCGAAGAACCGGTCCGCGTAGCGGGGCGGCAGCAGGTGGCAGAAGGAATCGATCTTCACGGGTATCACTCCATCGAGATCCCGATTATCAATTTATGATAATCAACTATTCATCTGCGATAATAGACCCTGACATGCCGACAGGGCGAGAGGGTGTGATGCGGGTGACGGACCCAGTGCCGAAGGCGGTGGGCTCTGCAACGGCGCGCAAGGTGCTGGAAGTGCTGTTCAGCTTCTCAGAGCGACGGATCTCGGCGACGGTGCCCGAACTGGCCCGAGTCGTCGGTGTTCCGGTGCCGACGGCCTACCGGCATGCCGCGCTCCTGAAGGACATGCAGCTGCTGATCGAGGGGCCCCCGGGCCGCTACCACCCCACCGCGAAGGTCATGGCGCTCGCCCGCGCGGCCCAGCTCGCGAACGAGCTCGGGGACGTCGCCCGCCCGTTCATCGTGGAGGCCGCGGAGACGTTCCATGAGACCGTCATGCTCATGCAGTACGCCGGTGACGCGGTCGTCTGCGTCGAGGTGGAAGAGACCCGGCGCGCGATGCGCTTCACCTTCCACCGCGGACACACGGTGGAACCCGGGCGCGGAGCGTCCGGGAAGATGGCGCTGGCCCTTCTGCCGGCGCCCGAGCGCGCCTCGATCCTCGCCGGTCTTCGGATTCCGGGCCTCGAGCACGAGATCGCCGAGATCGAGGCCCGCGGGCATGCCACGAGCCTCGGCGAGATGGACGACGGCGTCTGGGCGTGTTCGGTGCCGGTGACCCCGCTCGACGGATCGCCACTCGTCCTCACCGTGGCCGGTCCCGACTCGCGGTTCGACGACCGGACGAAGAAGGCCGCACCGGATCGGCTCATCGCGTTCGCAGACCGATTGCGGGACGCGCTGCAGCGATACTCCCTGTGATCGCGTGTTCCGGCCGGGCGGGGCGCGGACCGCAGCACCCGACGGCGGCGCGAGAAGATCGTGGGGTGGACTCGGAGGAAGCGCCCGCTCGGCGCATCGGCTGGACCGTCGTGGCGCTGTGCCTGGGCACGACCCTGAACCCGCTGAACTCGTCGATGGTCGCCGTCGCGCTGCTGGCCATGCAGCACGATTTCGGCGTCTCGATCGGCGATGTCACCTGGGTGATCACCGTGTTCTACATCGCCTCGACGATCGGCCAGCCGCTGATGGGTCGGGTGATCGACGCCTTCGGTGCGCGGCGCACGTTCTGCGGCGGCATGGTGCTGGTCGTCATCGCCGGCGCGATCGCGCCCCTGGGGCTCATCGGCGACAGCTTCTGGGTCGTGCTGCTCTCACGCGGCGTGCTCGCGATCGGCACGTCTGTGGCGTTCCCCGCCGCCGTGGCGCTCGTCGGCCCTCTGGCGGTGATGGGCGGCACGAGTGCGCCGCGACTGCTCGCGCGCGTGCAGGTCGCGAACACGACGGCGGCGGCCCTCGGGCCCGTCGTCGGCGGTGTGCTCATCACGGCCGCCGGGTGGCCGGCGATCTTCCTCGTCAACGTGCCGCTGGGCATTGCGGCGCTCGTCAGCGTCTGGATCCTGGCCCCGCGCGACACCGCACGGACGGCGGTCTCGGCATCCTCCGTGCTCCGCGTGCTCGATCCGCCCGGTGTGCTCTCGTTCGGAATCGGGGTGGTTGCGCTTCTGATCGTGCTGCTCGGTGTCGCAGACACGGCCGTCTGGGTGCTGATCGCCGTCGGCGTCGTGGGACTCGCCCTGTTCGTGTGGCGCGAGCTGCGCGCGCGGACCCCGTTCATCGACGTCCGGATGCTGGCACGCGACCGGGTGCTGTCCCTCAGCTTCACGGCGTTCGCGGTGTTCAGCGCCCTGTATTACCTGGCCCTGTTCGGACTGCCGCAGCTGCTGGAGGCCTTCGGCGGATACTCGACGGCGGTCGTCGGTGTTCTCATGCTGCCGCTGTCGGGCATCACCATCGCGATCGCACCGCTGGTGGCGCGATGGATCGATCGGCGCGGGCTGGCGACGCTGCTGGTGGCGACCGGCGTGCTGCTGCTGGTGGCCTCGGCGGCGCTCGGTCTCGGCGTGCTCACCACCGCACCGGTCTGGATGCTCATCATGGCGGCGGTCATGGGCATCCCCTACTGCATGGGCTCGCTCGCGATGACCGAGGCAGTGCGGCGCACGGCACCGCCCGATGCGGTGGGCGTGGCATCCGGCCTGCTGCAGTCGATGCGGTATCTCGGCGCGATCGTGGCGACCGTGCTGCTGGGCAGGCTGCTGGCCGGAGGAGTGGATGCCGCGACCTGGGCATCGGTCGTCGTCGCGGGCGTGTCGATCGGCGTCGTGCACCTGGTCGTGATGCTGGTGACGGCATCCGCCCTGCGTCGCCGCGGGTGATCCGCGGGGCGGACGGCGCAGCCGCAGGGCCGGACGTGCAGGGGCCGTGCGGCGCGGTCAGTCGCCCGGGTCGGGGGTGGATGCCGCGTGCCCGGCGCCGACCGTGGACCCGGCAATGGGCCGGGCCGCGCCCGAGGCGAACCCCGACAGCACGATCAGTCCGACGATGATGTAGAGCGTGTTCAGCAGGCCGATGTGGTCGCTGATGTAGCCGAGCGCGGGGGGACCGGCCAGGAACGCGACATACCCGATCGTCGCGGCGGCGCTGACCCGTGCGGCGGCCTTGGCCGGGTCGTCCGCCGCCGCCGACATGCCGAGCGGGAACCCGAGCGAGGCGCCCATTCCCCACAGCGCGGCGCCGGCGAACACGAGCGGCAGGTTCGGCGCGAGGATGAACAGCAGCAGTCCGCCGCCGGCGAGAACGGCCAGGATGCGCAGCGTCGTCACCCGGCCGAACCGGTCGACGAGCGGACCGCCCAGCACGCGGAACGCCGTCATGCAGACCGAGAACGTCGCGAGAGCTGCGGCGCCCAGCGCCTCAGACGCGTCGTGGCCGTCGACGACGCCGAGCGCGAGCCAGTCGTTCGCGCCGCCCTCGGCGAAGGCCATGCCGAGCATGATCAGACCCAGTGCATACGTGCGCGGCTCTTTCCAGGCCGACAGGGCGAGCGTGAGACGATCGCGCCATCCGGTCTTCTGCACGGCCGGATCGACAGCATCCATCGCCGCTTCGCGGGTGGGCACGTTGGCGATGCTGACCACGGCGACCACGACGATGACGGCAGCGATGACCGGCAGATGCACGGCGGGGACGAGCCCGAGCGCGATCGCAGCGACGCCCAGGCCCGCGCCGATGACGGTGCCGAAGCTGAAGAAGGCGTGGAACAGCGGCAGGATCGTCTTGCCGATGTACTTCTCGATCGCCGCGGCCTCGACGTTCATCATGACGTCGAGGCATCCGTTTCCGAAGCCCCACAGCACGAGGCCGGCGGTCACGGCCTCCCACGAGTGCAGGACGTCGGTGCCGACGCCGATGACGACCACGCCGGCGGCGAACGTGAACATCATCGTGAGCATGCCACGCCGGGCCCCCGAGCGGGCGAGCACGACGGAGCTGACCGACAGGCCGACGATGGACGCGACGCCGCCGAGCAGCAGCATGAGACCGACGTCGGTGCGGTCGATCTGCAGGGTGTCGCGGATGGCGGGGACCCGCGCCGACCAGGTGGCGATGCTCAGCCCGCTGGCGGTGAAGATCGCGAAGATCGCGGTGCGCCAGCGCACGAGTTGAGAGCGGGTCAGCACGAGGTCCATCCGACAAGTCTATCGAATCGATTCGAATCGCGTCGAAACGGGAGGTAGCATCGAGGCGATGAGCCAGCGCAGAGCCACCCTCGCCGACGTCGCTCGCGCCGCGGGCGTCGCGGCTTCGACGGCATCGGTCGTCTTCAGCGGCCGGACGGCGGTCGCGGATGCCACGCGCCGCCGCGTGCTGGATGCGGCGGCAGCGCTCGGCTACACGGGGCCCGACCCGCGCGCGGCCTCGCTGCGGCGCGGACGCAGCGGCATCGTCGGGGTGGTGTTCCAGGCGCCGCTGGGCACGGTGTTCCTCGATCCGGTGATGCGGCTGATGATGGACGGCATCGCCGACGGCGTGGCCCCGGCCGGCGCGGGCCTGCTGCTGCTGCGCGACGAGGCTGCGGTCGGTGCGCCCGATCTCGCCCCCAAGCCCGTCTCCGCTGCGCCGGACCCAGGCCACACACCCGCGAGGGTACAGGTGCCGGGCGAGGGTGCGGTCGTTTCCCACCCCCTCGCCGACCAGCTGTACCCTCGCGGTGGTCGAAGTCAGGGTGGCCAGAGCCGGAGCCAGAGCCAGAGCGACGCGGGGGGAGCGGGCTCGGGGCCGTCGCTGACCACCGCTCCGCTGGATGCGGCGGTGCTCATCGGGTGCAACCCGGGCATGCGCGCGCAGCTCGGGGTGCTCGCCGCCCGCGGCATGCCGGTCGTCGTGATCGAGGGGGACGCCGGGGACGACGTCACGCGGATCACCCTCGACAACACCGAGGCGCAGGAGCAGATGGCCCGGCACGTGGCGCGCCTCGGACACATCCGCGTCGCGATGGTCACGCTGCCCCGCGACGCCGGACGCGAGCGCGGATGGCTCGCCGGCGACGCGACCGTCGCAGTCGACGTCACGCGGGACCGGCTCGCCGGGTTCCGCACGGTCTTCCCCGACGCGCCGGTGTTCACCGCGGCGGCGAGCTCGATCGACGAGGGGCTCGTCGCCGGGCGGGTGCTGTTCGCCGACCCGGCGGCGCGGCCCACTGCCGTGGTCGCACAGAGCGATCTGCTCGCAGCCGGGGTGATCCGCGCGGCCGAAGAGGCGGGACTTCGCATCCCGCAGGACGTCAGCGTCACCGGGTTCGACGGCGTCACCGTCGACGGCCTCGCGGAATACGAGCTCACCACGATGGTCCAGCCTGCGACCGACAAGGGGCGCGCGGCGGGTCAGGCGGTCACGGCGATGCTGCAGGGTCGGGATGCCGCATCCTTCCGTTTCACGTGCACCTTCCGCGAGGGCGACACGACGGCGCCGGCGCCGCACTGAGGGCCGGGCCGAGGCGTTTCGACTCGCTTCGCTCGCTCAACGGCCGGAAGAGGGTTCCTCGCTCAGCGGCCGGGGCGGGCGGAAAGTAGGATGAAGGCAGACCCCCGCCAACCCGAGGAGGCCGCACTGTGCTCGTCCTCCTCGCCGCGTTCGCCCTGGTCCCGCTGACGCTGCCGATGCTCGTGCGCGCGATCGGGCCGCGGGCGTTCTACGTCGCGGCCGCGCTGCCGGCGGTCGCCTTCGTGCACGCGGTGCTGCAGGCGCCGTCGGTTCTGGCCGGCAGGATTCCGTTCGAGGCATACGAATGGATGCCGAGCCTCGGCATCCGGATCTCGATGCGCATGGACGTGCTCGGCTGGATCCTCACGCTCATCGTCACGGGCGTCGGCGCACTCGTCCTGCTGTACTGCCGCTGGTACTTCGACGGGCAGACGGACGGGATCGGCCAGTTCTCGGCCGTGCTGCTCGGCTTCGCCGGGGCGATGTACGGGCTCGTGCTCACGGACGACATCGTGGTGCTCGTCATGCTGTGGGAGGTCACGAGCGTCCTCAGCTACCTGCTGATCGGCTTCTACCACCGGCGCGGCGCGAGCCGGCGCTCGGCCCTGCAGGCCCTGCTGGTCACGACCGTCGGCGGGCTCGTCATGCTCGTGGGCGTCGTGCTGCTCGTGGTCGGCACCGGCACGACGAGCCTGTCGGGCATCATCGCCCGCGCGCCGACCGGTCCGCTCGTCGACGCCGCGATCGTGCTGATCCTGGTCGGCGCGCTCAGCAAGTCGGCGATCTTCCCGTTCCACTTCTGGCTGCCCGGCGCGATGGCCGCGCCCACCCCCGTCAGCGCGTATCTGCACGCGGCGGCGATGGTGAAGGCCGGCATCTATCTCATCGCCCGCCTGGCCCCTGCCTTCGCCCTCGCCGGGCCGTGGCGGCCGATCCTGATCTCACTCGGCGTGTTCACGATGATGCTCGGCGGCGTGCAGGCGCTGCGCGAGACCGACCTCAAGCGCATCCTCGCGTACGGCACGGTCAGCCAGCTGGGTCTGCTCACGGTCGTGCTCGGCTACGGCACCCGCGACGCAGCGGTGGCGGGCCTGGCGCTGCTGATCAGCCATGCGCTGTTCAAGTCGAGCCTGTTCCTCGTCGTCGGCGTGATCGACCGTCAGCTGTCGACCCGCGACATCCGCGAGCTCTCGGGGCTGGGCCGTCAGGCGCCCGCGCTCGCGGGCACCGCGATCGTCGCGGTGTGCTCGATGGCCGGAGTCATCCCCACGATCGGCTTCGTCGCGAAAGAAGGGGCGCTGGGCGCGCTGCTGCACGAGACCACTGCCGGAGCGTGGGGCACGGGCGCGCTCGTGGGCATGATCGCCGGGTCGATCCTGACCGCCGCGTACGGCATCCGTTTCGTCTGGGGTGCTTTCTGGCGCAAGAAGGATGCCGCGTCCGCGCGCCGCGAGAAGAACAGCGCAGCGGCGCAACGGTATATGCCCGATACGGAATGGCCGCGTCCGCCGTTCGGGTTCGTCGCGGCGCCGATCGTGCTGTCGGCGCTCACGCTCGTCGCCGGGCTCGCAGCGGAAGCGATCGATCGCGTCGTCGGGCTCTATGCCGAGACGGTCGACGCGATCCCCTCGGCCCTGCAGCCGTACGCGGGCGTACAGCCCGAGCGGGCGCATCTGGCGCTCTGGCACGGGTTCGAGCCCGCGCTGTGGATCTCGCTGGGCACGCTCGTCGTCGGCGCCCTGACCTTCGCCGGCGCGCAGGCGGCGGGCTGGGACCGGCGAGCACACCTGGTGCCGTTCACCGCGGTCGACGCGTACAACCTCGTGCTGCGCGGGGTCGCCCGACTGTCGCTGACCGTCACGCGGGTCACACAGCGGGGTTCGCTGCCCCTGTACGTCGGCACGATCTTCGTCGTCCTGGTCGTCGCCGAGGGCACCGCCCTGCTCGCGAGCCCCGAGTGGCGGGCGCGGCTCGAGCTGTGGCAGTCGCCGATGCAGCTGTTCGTCGCCCCGGTGATGATCATCGCGGGTCTGCTCGCGGTGCGCGCCCGCAAGCGCTACACGGGCGTCGTGCTCGTATCGGTCACGGGCCTCGGCATGATCACGCTGTTCGCCACGAGCGGCGCCCCCGATCTGGCCCTGACCCAGGTGCTCGTCGAGACGGTCACGATGATCACGTTCGCGCTGGTGCTGCGGCGCATCCCGTCGCGGATGGGCGAGCATCACACCTCGGTGTGGCCGATCGGCCGCGGCGTGCTCGCGGCCGCCGTCGGCCTGACGATGGCGGCCGTCGCGGTCGTGGCCACGGGCGCCCGCACGGCCACCCCGGTCTCCGAGACCTTCCCCGAGCTCGCCTACCGACTCGGCCACGGCACGAACGTGGTCAACGTCGCCCTGGTCGATCTGCGCGGATGGGACACGATGGGCGAGCTGTCGGTGCTGATCCTCGCGGCCACGGGCGTGGCATCCCTCGTCTTCGTCACCCACCGCGCCGACCTGCTCTCGTCGCTGTCGGCCCTTCCCGAGGCCGTCGGGCGCTCGCGCCGTGCGCTCATCGAGACCGACGAGGGACTCAAGCGCCAGACCCGGGGCGGCCATGTCGAGGGGCGGCGCGCGTGGCTCGTCGGCGGGCAGCGCGTGCACGCGGGCGAACGGTCGATCATGCTCGAGGTGATCGTGCGGATCCTCTTCCACACGATCATCGTCGCCTCGCTGTATCTGCTGTTCGCGGGACACAACCTGCCCGGCGGCGGCTTCGCCGGGGGACTGGTCGCCGGCATGGCGCTGGTCATGCGCTACATCGCGGGCGGGCGCTACGAGCTCGGCGCGGCGGCGCCGACCGACGCCGGGCGACTGCTCGGGGCGGGCATGGTGCTGGCCGTGGCCTGCGCTGTCGTGCCCGTCTTCTTCGGGGCCGCGCCCCTGACCAGCGCCGTGTTCGAGGCCGACGTCCCCGTGCTCGGGCACCTCGAGTTCGTGACCTCGACGATCTTCGATGTCGGCGTGTACCTCGTCGTGATCGGCCTGGTGCTCGACGTGCTGCGCAGCCTGGGCGCCGAGGTCGACCGTCAGGCGATCGAGCGTCCCGCCGGGGTCGGTGCACGGTGAGCGTCAGCGGCATCCTCATCGTCGTCATGGCGGTGCTGTTCGCGTGCGGCGTCTACGCGATGCTCGAGCGGAGCCTCACCCGCGTGCTGATCGGATTCCTGCTGCTGGGCAACGCGGCGAACCTGCTGCTGCTGATCGTCATGGGCGCCCCGGGGATCGCGCCGTTCTTCGGCGCCGGCGCCAAGGGCGATTTCAGCGACCCGCTGCCGCAGGCGCTGACCCTCACCGCGATCGTGATTACGTTCGCGGTCTCGGCGTTCCTGCTCGCCCTGATCTACCGGTCGTGGCAGCTCGGGCAGGCCGACACGGTGGCCGACGACGAGGACGACGTGGCCCTGCGCGCGCCCGCGCACGAGACCGACGAGGACGCCCTGGACGACGAGGTCGAGGTCGAAGACGCCGACGAAGAGATCACGACCGACTTCGTCGACATCCGCACCGCGCCCATCACCGTGCTGCACCACGGCGACGTGCCGGCGATCGACGACGATGCGCCCACCGACCGCCCCACCGATCGACCCGACGACGGTCCGGGCGGCGGAAGGGACAACGACGCATGAACGCCCTGATCCCGCTGATCGTGACGCTTCCGCTGCTCGGGGCGGGCATAGCCCTCGCTCTCGCGCGCCATCGCCGCGCGCAGATCCTGACCTCGGTGGTCACGCTGTCGGCGGTCGTCGTGATCGCCGCGATCCTGCTGGTGGCGGTGGATGCCTCGAACACGCCGCTTGCGGTCTCGGTCGGCGGCTGGCCCGTGCCGTTCGGCATCATCCTGTACGTCGACCGGTTCGCGGCGCTGCTGGTGGGGGTCTCGGCCGTGGTGCTGCTGTCGGTGCTGTTGTTCTCGGTGGGGCAGGGCTCGGCCGACGGCGACGACGAGACGCCGGTGTCGATCTTCCACCCGACGTACCTGATCCTGTCGGCGGGCATCTTCAACGCGTTCATCGCCGGCGACCTGTTCAACCTCTATGTCGGATTCGAGATCCTGCTGGTCGCCTCCTATGTGCTCATCACGCTCGGCAGCACCGAGTCGCGCATCCGCACCGGCGTCGTCTACATCGTCGTCTCGCTGGTCTCGTCGATCCTGTTCCTCGCGGCGATCGCGATGATCTACGGCGCCGTCGGCACGGTCAACATGGCGCAGGTGTCCGAACGCATCGCACAGCTGCCGTCATCCATCCAGCTCGTCCTGCACCTCATGCTGTTGATCGCGTTCGCGATCAAGGCGGCGGTGTTCCCGCTGTCGTTCTGGCTGCCCGACTCGTACCCGACCGCCCCCGCGCCGGTCACCGCCGTGTTCGCGGGTCTGCTGACCAAGGTGGGCGTGTACGCGATGATCCGCACCGAGACCCAGTTGTTCGCCTCGAGCGACGTCGACGCGCTGCTGCTGTGGGTGGGCCTTGCCACGATGGTCGTCGGGATCCTCGGCGCGCTCGCGCAGGCCGAGCTCAAGCGCATCCTGTCGTTCACGCTGGTCAGCCACATCGGCTACATGGTGTTCGGCCTCGCGATCGCGACCCCGGCGGGCCTCGGCGCGGTGGCGTACTACATCGTGCACCACATCGTCGTGCAGACGACGCTGTTCCTGGCCGTCGGGCTCATCGAGCGGCGGGCGGGCTCGACATCCATCCTGCGCGTGCGCGGGCTCATGCGCGCGGCGCCCCTGCTGGCGGTGCTGTTCTTCATCCCGGCGATCAATCTCGGCGGGCTGCCGCCGTTCTCGGGGTTCATCGGCAAGTACGCGCTGTTCGCGGCGGCGGCGCAGGTGGGCACGCCGATGATGATGGTGCTCATCGTCGGAGGCATCGTCACGTCGCTGCTGACGCTGTACGCCCTCATGCGCGCGTGGAACCTGTCGTTCTGGCGCGAGGACGAGGCGGCCGAGCCCGAGGCCGAGACGCTCGAGCGCATCGAGTACCTGAAGACGGCGCCGGCGGCGGCGGTGCAGGTCGAGCGCCGCGCGATCCCGCGGATCATGACCGTGGCCACCGCCGGCATGGTGGCTGTGACGATCGCGCTGACCGTGTTCGCCGGTCCCCTCTACGACCTGTGCGCGCGGATCGGCGCGGGCATCGCACAGCCGGTGCACCTCGAGCAGCTGCAGCAGGAGGCGGATCGATGAACCACCTGCTGCACACGCTGTGGCGCCAGCTGCCGTTCTTCGTGTGGCTGGTCGCGCTGTGGATGCTGCTGTGGGGCCAGTTCACGGTGCTCGCGGCCGTGACCGGCCTGATCGTGGCGGTCCTGGTCACCCGGGTGTTCCGGCTGCCGCCGGTGGAGCTGTCGGGGCGGATCAACCTCTGGTGGGGGCTCGTCTACGTCGTGCAGTTCCTCGGCGCGGTCGTGGTCGGGTCGCTCACGGTCGCGTGGCAGGCGATCGACCTGCGCCGACAGCCCGGGGCGGCCGTGATCGCCGTGCCCCTGCGGTGCGACGACGACCTGATCATGACGCACGTCGGGGTCACGGCGTCCCTCATCCCCGGGTCGCTGGTCGTGCACACCGACCGCGACCGGCGCATCCTGTACCTGCACTTCATCGGCGTGCGGTCGATGGCCGACGTCGAGAAGCAGCGCACGCGGGTGCTGCGGTGGGAGGAGCGGATCGTGCGCGCCGTCGGCTCGCGGGCGCAGCTGGATGCGGTGCGTGCGGCAGGGGAGGGGACGAGATGACCTGGCTGATCGTGGTGATCGCCGCGGTGTTCGCGACCGCGGCCCTGGTGACCCTGTGGCGGATCGTGCGGGGTCCGTCGATCCTCGACCGGGCGGTGGCCGCAGACGTGCTGCTGACCGAGGTCATGTGCGCACTCGGCGCAGACATGGTGATCAGCCATCACACGCGCACGCTGCCGGTGCTGCTGATCATCGCCGCCGTGGGGGTGTTCGGGTCGATCGCGATCGCCCGGTTCGTGGCGCGGAAGGACCAGGGATGAACGGGGACTCCGTACTCGACGTGATCGCTGTGCTGCTGGTGCTGGCGGGTGCGATCCTATGCCTGACCGCGGCGATCGGCGTCGCCCGGTTCAAGGACGTGCCGACCCGCCTGCACGCGGCGACCAAGCCGCAGGTGCTCGGGCTGATGCTCGTGTGCCTGGGGATCGCGCTGGCGCTGCGGTCGTGGCAGGTGACGGCGTTCCTCGTGCCTGTCGTGGTGATCCAGATGGCCACGGCGCCGCTGGCAGCGCACATGGTCGGCCGTCAGGCGTATCGCAACGGCCGGGTCGACAGCCGATCGATGGTGGTCGACGAGCTCGCGCAGGCCGACGAGTCGAACAAGCCGGAATGAGGGGATGCCGCAGCCTCGCGCATCGCGCGGCTGCGGCATCCCCTCCCGAGGCCTGAGGGTCAGTACCAGCCGGTGGACTGGGAGTGGCCCCACGCGCCGCACGGCGTGCCGTAGACGCTCTTGATATAGCCGAGACCCCACGAAACCTGCACGCGGGCGTCGTTCTGCCAGCCGGCGCCCATCTTCGAGCCGGGCAGGGCCTGCGGGATGCCGTAGGCGCCGCTCGGGTTGTAGGCACGGTAGTTCCAGCCGGACTCGCGGTTCCACAGCGAGTTCAAGCACTGGAACTGGTCGCCGCCCCAGCCGTAGCGGCTGGCCATCAGGCTGCGGGCGTACGAGCGGGCGGCGTCGGGCGAGAGCCCGCCGGAACCGCCGACCGACGCCGGCGAGGGGCCGGAGTCCGACGAGGCGTTCTGGCGCGCGCGCTCGGCGGCGGCCTTGGCCGCGGCCTCTCTGGCCGCGCGGATCTTGGCGGCCTTGATCTTGGCGGCCTTGATCTTCGCCGCCTTCACGGCGGCCGCCTTGTCGTACGAGACGACCTGGGCGGCGACGTTCGCGGTCATGGTGCGGAGCTGATCGGTGAGCTCCTGCGCGGTCGCGACCGACATCGTGTCGGACTGCTCGACGAGGGCGATCTGCACATCGAGGTTCGCGGTGCTGACCTTGCCCTTGGCGAGATCGGCAGTGCCCTGGGCCACGCTCGCGAAGTAGGCGGCGTTCTGATCGACCGGGCGGGCGACGGGGGTGGAGATCTGGGACTGTGCGCCTGCGCTGACCGGCGCGTGGGCGGCGGCGGCAGAAGCGGGGACGGCGATGATGCCGAGTGAGGCCGCGATCGACACGGCGGTGAAAATGGACTTCTGGGTGAGGGTCAGGCTGCGGATCCGCACGAGGCTCCGATGTTCCGGGCTGTCCCGTCGTGCATGTCACCGGTCGGGACCGGGGGCTACGGGCACGCACTCAGCGGGTGCGACTCGCGACGGGCTGGTCGTCCCGGCACGGCCGCCATCGCACGGCATGTTCGGGAACGTTCCGCGCACTGGCACCGGCTCTCGCCGGCTGCTGGAGCCGTTCGACCACGCGGCCGAACCGGGACATCTGCCACTCGGCTCGGGTGCCGGGCAACGGACCGGACCACCGTAGGTGCGGTTTCTGGACGGTTCGTGCGAGCTTCCTGACCGTATCGTGGACGCGACACGTATCGGTTCGATAACGATCAGAGATGCATCGCGGGGGAATCCGGGGTGAAATCGGCATGCTTCGGGCATGCGCAGAGCGACCGGAACGGCTCTTGCCGGCCTGCTGACAGGGGCCGTGATCGGCATGCCCGGCTGCGCGGGATGGCCGTTCGTGCAGTCGGCGGCGTGCCCCGGCTGGGCAGTCGTCGATACCCCTGCACAGGCCCGGAATCATGCGGATGCCGTCGTGATCGGGCACGTCGCGCGACGTGACGGTACCGGCAGCTTCCTGGGAGCCGAGGTGCACGCGTGGACGGTGTCCGTGGAGCACTGGACGAAGGGGTCCGGGGGTGATCGCATCCGCGTCGTGTCGACCCCGGATGGGTGCCCCGGGCAGGAGCCGTATCTCGAGGGCGACCCTTTCGAAGCCGCTGTCGAGAATGAGGAATCTGTCATCTTCTTGACGCGTGACGATAACGGGTGGAGGTCGCTGTCGCCGCTGCAGGGTGTGATCCCGGCCACGCCGAGCGGCGGCATTCCCGATGCCTGGCCGCCGGGGATGATGGGGAGCCCGCCGGCGACCACGCCCGCCGAGCGCTGACCTACGGCTCGAGCACGAGGGTGTGGGTCGCGGCCGCCTTCACGGCTTTCGGCGAGAAGGGCCACGGCAGCCCTTGCAGATGCTGCCATGCGTCGATCTGGTCGGTGTAGTTCGGGTGGAAGGCGTGTCCGCTCTGACCGGTGAGGTTCGTCCAGGTCGACGCGTCGAGATCCGACAGGTCGACGACCATCCGCATCGACGGGACGGTGTTCACGTCGAATCCTTCGCCGATGACCCAGCCCGTGGCATCCACCACACTCGACCCGCCACCCACTGACACCGGTCCGCGGTTGAACATCCACTCGAGCGGCGCGATGCCGCTCGATCCGAACGTCGCGTTCGTGAGCGTGAGCGTGTGGATGCCGCCCCAAGTCCAGCGGTCGGGCTTGTCGCCCTCGAGCCGCACGAGCCGGTGGTAGGCGTCGGTGGCCGCCTTGACGAGCATGGCGTCCTTGCTTGCCACGTCGATGTTCTTGTTCGTCCACCACGGTGAGTCGGGCTTGCCGAGCAGCGTGTCGACGACGAGGAACAGTCGTCCCTGGCCCGAGAGGGGCGCAGGGTGCTCACGGCGCGAGAAGAGGTCTTGCGCCAGCTCGTCCCACACGACGTTGGCGTAGGCGGCGGCTGCAGAGTTCGCATCGTCGTGGCCGTCCCACATCTTGAACAGGTCGAGCGCCGCCTGCACGTCCTTGTCATCGACGGTGATGTCCTTGTAGGCCGTGATGAGCTTCTTGCCGATCCAGAAATCGGTGTCGGCCTGGATCGCGCGCATGTCCTGGACGGTCAGCTTGTGCGAGGCCGCCGTGCTCTTGATGAGGTCGGCGATGCGGGCGGCGCGCCAGCCGTAGTCCCAGTCGTTCGTGAGGAAGTACGGGTAGCCCGCCCCGACCACGGCGTTGTTCGCGGTGACGATGTAGCCCGCATCCGGGTTGTACGACACCGGCAGCTCGTCGAACGGGATGAAGCCCTTCCAGTCGTACTTCGAATCCCAGCCGGGTTGTGGCATCGATCCGTCGCCGGCGCCGCGGATCGGCAGCTTGCCGGGCGCCTGGTACCCGATGTTGCCCTCCTGATCGGCATAGATCAGGTTCTGCGCGGGCACGTCGAACTGCTCGGCCGCGGCGCGGAACCCGGCGAAGTCCTGCGCCACGTCGAGAGTGAAGATCGCCTCGGCCGTGGTGCCGGGGGTCAGCGCCGTCCACTTCAGCGCCACCGCCGTATCGCCGGCGGGCATGTTCGCGGGCGCCGTGACGCTCCCGCCGGTGCCGACGTACGGGTGCTCGGCGATCGAGGCGAAATCGCCGTTCGTGGACGAGATGATCGGCCCGTTGTTCGTCGAGCGGATCTCGAGATCGACATCCTTGCCGCCCGCGACCTTGATGGTCTCGTGCGAGATCTGCAGCGGGACGAGCTTGCCGTCGCGCCAGTACCTGTCGCCCTGCACGCGCTCGAGGTAGAGGTCGGTGACGTCGGTGGTCAGGTTCGTGAACCCCCACGCGATCTTGGCGTTGTGCCCGATGATCACGCCCGGGATGCCCGAGAACCCGAACCCGGCGACGTCGAACGGGCACGATTCCGACACGGTGCGGCACTTCAGATCCGCCTGGTACCAGATGCTCGGCATCGCCGCGCCGAGGTGCGGATCGTTCGCCAGCAGCGGTTTGCCCGACGCGGTGAGATCGCCCGAGACCACCCACGAGTTCGACCCGACGCCTTCGCCCACGTCGCCGACGAGAGCGCTGGCGGCCTCGATCACCGAGCCGACCTGCTTCCACTGCAGCGACGCGGTGCCGACGGTGTCGGTGGGCGACTTCGCCGTGGGCGCCGTGGTCGACAGCGTCGGCACGATCACCGGGTTCTTGTCGAACGGGTACTTCGGGTACAGCTCGTCGATCTGCTCCTGCGAGTAGTTCTGGGCGAGCTGGGCGCGCGCGGTCTCTTCGAGCAGATTGGAGCGCAGGTCCCAGGCCATCGCCTTCAGCCAGGCGAGGGAGTCGGCGATCGTCCACCTCTCGACCGTGTAGCCGAGATTCTGCACGCCCAGGATCGCGTACTCGACCGACAGCGCGGCGCCCTTGTGACCGGCGAGGTACGCGTTCACCCCGTCGGCGTAGGCCTGGTAGAACGCCTTCGCATCGGGCGAGAGCAGGTCGACCTCCTTCTCGGCGACCGCGCGCCAGCCGAGGGTGCGCAGGAACTTGTCGGTACCCAGCTGCGAGGCGCCGAACAGCTCGGACAGGCGCCCGGCCGTCACGTGACGCCGGAAGTCCATCTCGAAGAAGCGGTCCTGCGCGTGCACGTACCCCTGCGCGAAGAACAGGTCGTGGGTGTCGCCGGCGGTGATGGTCGGGATGCCGCGGCCATCGCGCAGCACCGTCACCCGGCCGTGCAGCCCCTGGGCCGTGACCTGGCCGTCGAGCGTCGGGAACGACCGCTGCACCGTGAACCCGACGAACCCCACGGCAACCAGCGCGATCACGACGATTCCGGCCAGGACGCTGTACACCGTGATGCCGATCCGCCTGCCGAGCGAGGATCTCGCCCGTACCGCCGTCACTGGGCCCGTCGTCACGGCTCCGGTGGGAGAAGACGCGGGGCTGTCGGAGGCAGGGGGATTCTTCGACATCGAAGCTCTTTCGGTGTGGGGACGCGGCGCTTTCGGGTCGCGCCGACATCATCGCATCGTATCGTCCGGCATCCGCGCAGGCCGAACCGCGGCGGGTTCGCGGGACGCCTACCCGATGAGGCTCGGCTGCAGGTCGCGCAGGGTCCTGCGATGCGTCATGCGCGTCACCCCGATCGCCGCGAGCACGAGCGCGCCGACGAGCCACGCGGCGAGCACCAGCAGGTCGGATCCTGCCCGGCTCAGGTCGCCGCCGTACATGAGCTGGCGCATCGCGTCGACCACGAAGCCCATCGGCAGCACCTTGTGCAGCCCGATCAGAGGCGCCGGCAGGGTCTGCCAGGGGAACGTGCCGCCGGCCACGACCAGCTGCAGCACCATGAGCACGAGCCCGAGGAACTGGCCCACCGAGCCGAGCCAGACGTTGAGGGCGAGGATGATGGCGGCGTACGTGACGGATGCCGCGACCATCACACCGAGCGTTCCCCAGGGGTTCGCGAAGCCGAAGCCCAGGGCCAGGGCGAGCACCCCGAACAGGCCGATCATCTGCACGCCGCCGAGCAGCGCCGGAGTGAGCCACCCCGCCATCGTCACCCGGATCGGCTTGCGCAGCGCGGTGACCGCCCGACGCGAGACCGGCTTGACGATCAGGAACAGCGCGTAAATGCCGATCCAGCCCGCCAGCGCAGCGAAGAACGGCGCCAGTCCCGCGCCGTAGTTCGCGGCCGACGCCACCTTGCCCGACTCGATCGCGACCGGGTCGGCGATCGTCCTGGCCTGGTCGTCGCGCAGCCCGGCGGTGGAGTCCGGGATCTGCGCGACGCCGTCCTTCAGCCCGTCGCGCAGGCTCGCCGCGCCGTTCTCGAGGGTGCCGAGGCCGCCTTCGAGCGTGCCCGCGCCGTCGCGCAGCTTCGCAGAGCCGGCGGCTGCGGCATCCGCCCCTTTCGCGACCTGAGACCCACCCGAGGCGACCTGCTTCGTGCCCGCGGCGAGCTCGTCGGCACCCGAGGCGACCTGTGCGGCGCCGCCGGCCAGCCGATCGATCTGGCCGACGGCGGCCTGCACCTTCGCATCGCCCGCGCGCGCCTTGTCGGCGACCGGGTCGAGGCGGGCGAGCACGCGGTCGATCTGCTGCGCGGTGAGCCCCTGCTCGGCGAGCACGGTCGCGATGTCGCGCCGCGCGGTGGGCAGTGCGTCGGTGACGGCCTGCACCGCGCGCCCGGCCTCGTCGGCGTAGCCCGCGATCTTGCGGTTGCCGTCCGCCACCTGATGTGCACCGGTCGCGAGCCGCGCGGCGCCGTCGGTCAGCTGCGCCGCGCCGTCGGCCACCCGGTGAGCACCGCTGGCCAGCGTCTTCGTGCCGGTGGCCAGCTGGGACGCGCCGTCGTGCAGGGCGCCGGCGCCGTCGCGAGCGGTGGCGGCCCCGTCGGTGAGCTTGGCGGCACCGTCGGCAGCGGTCACGAGGCCGCCCCGGATGTCGCTCAGCACCGTCAGCATGCGGCCTGCCGCCTCGCGTCCGACGAGCTGCGCGACCGAGCTGCGGATCTTCTCGACGGCCTGGTCGCCGATCGTCGAGGCGAGGTAGTTGTTCGCGTCGTTGGTCTCGAGGTCGATGCGCGCCCGGTGCGGGTCGTCGGTCGACACGCTCGTCAGGGATTGCGAGAAGTCGTTCGGCAGCGTGACCGTGAAGTCGACGCGCCCCTCGTGCAGCGCATGGGCGGCTGCCGCGGCCGACATCCGCTGCCAGTCGAACGCCCCGCCTGCGATGAGCTCGTCGGCCACCTGGTCGCCGTAGTTCACGGCGGGCTGATCGCCCGAGGCCGGCGCGCCCTCATCGTCGACGACGAGCGCGACCGGCACTTCGCTGAACTGACCGTACGGGTCCTGGTTGGCCCAGAGGTAGAGACCGCCGTACAGGATCGGCACCGCGATGAGCGCGATCAGCGCCAGGACGGCCATCTTGGTCGAGGTCAGGCGCCGCAGCTCGGCGGCGATCATCGCCGGGATCTTCACCGGGCGTCCTCCTCGGTCTCGTCCAGGGTGGGTGCGTCGACTGCGGTGGGCCGGTCGCCGGCGGCGGGCACGGTGTCGCCGATGGATGCCGTGTCATCGGTGTCTGCTGCATCGTCGGTGTCGTGAACGTCGCCGGTGGATGCCGCAGCCGCGGCATCTCGGTCGGCATCCGGTCCGACCGTCGATTCCGAGGGCTCGGCGGACTGGTCGGTCGCATCCGCCGAGGGCTCGGCGGACTCGTCGGTCGCGTCTGCCGGCTGTTCGGCGGGGTCCGCGGCGGCATCCGGTTCCACCGTCGAATCAGGCGTGGCCGACATGCCACCACCGGCATATGCCGGCTGCTCGGCCGGGGGAGTCGGCGACGGAGTCGACTGGATCGCCGAGTCCGAGGCATCCCGATTCTGCAGCACCGTCGCCGACGCACGGCCGGCGACCACGAGCATTGCGTAGCCGCGGGCGGCGAAGCCCTCGACGACGTCCCACCAGTCGCGGGGATCGCCGCCGTGGCGGTCGGGCGAGACGAGCACCATGGCCTCGACGCGGCGGCGCAGGGCGGTCAGCTCCAGCAGCAGCGCGATGCGCTCGCGCGGGGCGACGGCCGAGATCGGCAGGCGCGCGAGGTGTCCGAGCCCGTTCTCGTCGAGCCAACGGCGCGCCGAGAGCAGGTTAGCGGGGCGGCCGGCGAACATCAGCTCTTCTTCGACGAGCCCCGACACGGCCACGTTCGGCGCCGGGTCGCAGACCTCGGGCGCGTCGACGAGCGCCGTACGGGCGCGCACCGCGCGGGCATCCTCGGCGCCGTCGAGCAGAACGACGCCCGCGTCGGGTCGCATCCGCCCCGACGCGATCAGACCCAGCACCGCGGGGCGCTGCTCGGTCTCGGCTTCGACGAGCGCAGCTGTGCCGGTCTCGAACACGACCGAGACGGGCTCGAGGGCGCGAGCACGCGTCGGACCCTTCGCCACGTCGCGCAGCTCGATCTTCATGCGCGTTCCTCCGCCGCGTCGTCGATGAGGTCGTCGACGTCGGCCCATCCGAGGCCGGCGGCGCTCAGCACGGCGCGGGCCGCGAGCCGGTGATCGCGCGTGAGCCGCGGATCGAGGTGGGTGATGACGCCGCGTGCCGCCTCTTCGGTCAGCCGCGCCGTCACGGCGGCCGGCACGTCGCGGCGCAGAACGCCGCTTGCGGCGCCCCGCTCGCAGATCTCCACGAGCCGTGCGCGCACGGGAGCCAGGGCATCGGCGGTCCGCTGCACGAGACGGTCGTTCAGGGCGATCGCCGCGGCGGCGTGCACATGCTCGGCCTCGCCCCACAGCGCGCCGGCCAGATGCGCGAGGGCGACGCGCGGATCGTCGTCGTCGACGGCGGCGGCGATCGCGTTGAAGCGCTCGGCGCCCTCGGCGATGACCGCCGTGATCAGGGCGTCACGGTCTTCGAAGTGTCCGTAGAAGGCGCGGCGGGTGAGCCCGGCCGCCTTCGTGATTGTGTCGACCGACGCGTGCGGGTCGTCGGCGAGGACGCTGACGGCGGCGACGAGGATCGCGGCGCGGTTCTGCGCGGCGTCCTTCCGACGGGGAGGATGCGGTGTGCTCACGACATCCAGAATAGAACTTGCACACGCCTGTGCACATTCAATCTGCACAATACTGTGCAATTTCTCAGCCTGCTGCCGCCCCTACCGAACCCGGTGCTGCCGAGGCAAGGCCGGGGTGGATGCCGCGGCCCGGCCGATCCGGGTCAGTCGGTGCCGGTGTCGAACGCGGCGCCCTCGACGGCCTCGTCGACGGCGGCCACGGCCTGCTGCGTCTCGGCGCCGGCCTCGGCGATCTCGTCAGCCGTGCCCTGCTCGAGCCGGCCGACCAGCTCGCCGGTCGCCCCGCCGATCATGCCCTTCGCGGCGTACTGCTCGAGCCGGCCGCGCGAGTCGGCGATGTCGAGGTTGCGCATCGTGAGCTGGCCGATCCGGTCGACCGGGCCGAAGGCGGCGTCGCCGACGCGCTCCATCGACAGCTTCTCGGGTGCATAAGAGAGGTTCGGCGCGGTCGTGTCGAGGATCGTGTAGTCCTCGCCGCGCCGCAGCCGCAGCGTGACGGTTCCCGAGATCGTCGACCCGACCCACTTCTGGATCGACTCGCGCAGCATGAGCGACTGCGGCTCGAGCCAGCGCCCCTCGTACATCAGCCGGCCGAGTCGACGGCCCTGCTCGTGGTACGTGGCCAGGGTGTCTTCGTTCAGGATGCCGTTGACCAGGCGTTCGTACGCGATGAACAGCAGTGCCATGCCCGGCGCCTCGTAGATGCCGCGCGACTTGGCTTCGATGATGCGGTTCTCGATCTGGTCGCTCATGCCCAGCCCGTGGCGACCGCCGATGCGGTTCGCCTCCAGCACCAGCTCGACCGGGTCGTCGAACGAGACGCTGTTCAGGGCCACGGGCCGCCCGCCGTCGAACGTCACGGTGACGTCTTCGGCGGCGATCTGGACGCCTGTGTCCCAGAAGCGCACGCCCATGATCGGCTCGACGGTCTCGAGCGACACGTCCAGGTGCTCGAGCGTCTTCGCCTCGTGCGTCGCGCCCCAGATGTTCGCGTCGGTCGAATAGGCCTTCTCGGCCGAGTCGCGGTACGGGAAGCCGTGCGCGACCAGCCATTCGCTCATCTCCTGCCGGCCGCCGAGCTCGCCGACGAAGTCGGGGTCGAGCCACGGCTTGTAGATGCGCAGCGCGGGGTTCGCGAGCAGGCCGTAGCGGTAGAACCGCTCGATGTCGTTGCCCTTGTAGGTCGATCCGTCGCCCCAGATGTCGACGCCGTCCTCTTTCATTGCGCGCACGAGCAGCGTGCCGGTGACGGCGCGGCCGATCGGCGTCGTATTGAAATAGGTGCGCCCGCCCGAGCGGATGTGGAACGCGCCGCAGGCGAGGGCGCCGAAGCCCTCTTCGACGAGCGCGCGCTTGCAGTCGACCAGGCGCGACACCTCGGCGCCGTACTGCAGGGCGCGCCCCGGGATCGCCTCGATGTCGGTCTCGTCGGGCTGGCCGAGGTCGCCGGTGTACGTGCAGGGGATCGCGCCCTTGTCGCGCATCCACGCGACGGCGACGGAGGTGTCAAGACCCCCCGAGAAGGCGATGCCGACGCGCTCGCCGACGGGCAGGGACTGGAGGACCTTCGACATGCGCTCAAGTCTACAAACGTGCGGGATGCCGCACCCGACGCATGACCGTCGGCACTGCGCTTCGTCGGCCCAGCCGATGCGGACCGGTCCGGATGGCCGAACAGCGCGCGCGGGCCGCGGCATCCCATCCACGCGCGTCACTGTCGGCGTGCCCGATAGGATGGGGCGTAACCCGTTCGCACACAACCCGGGGGTCCTCTCATGCCAGGAATCGTCATCGTCGGAGTCCAATGGGGCGATGAGGGGAAGGGCAAGGCCACCGACCTGCTCGGCGATCGCACCGATTGGGTGGTGAAGTTCAACGGCGGCAACAACGCCGGTCACACCGTCGTGGTCGGCGAGGAGAAGTACGCGCTGCACCTGTTGCCGAGCGGCATCCTGAGTCCCGGGGTGAACCCGGTGATCGGCAACGGCGTCGTGATCGACCTCGAGGTGCTGTTCGCCGAGCTCGAGGCCCTGTCGGCGCGCGGCGTGGACGTCTCGCGCCTGCGGGTGAGCGCGAACGCGCACATCATCACGCAGTACCATCGCACGCTCGACAAGGTGACCGAGCGCTTCCTCGGCAAGCGGCAGATCGGCACCACGGGCCGCGGCATCGGCCCGACGTACGCCGACAAGATCAACCGCGTCGGCATCCGCGTGCAGGACCTGTTCGACGAGAACATCCTGCGGCAGAAGATCGAGGGGGCGCTCGAGCAGAAGAACCACCTGCTGGTGAAGGTCTTCAATCGTCGGTCGATCTCGTGCGACGAGGTGCTCGAAGACCTGCTGTCGTACGCCGACCGGCTGCGGCCGATGGTCGCCGACACGTCGCAGCTGCTGAACGACGCGCTGGACGCCGGCGACATCGTCGTGTTCGAGGGCGGTCAGGCGACCATGCTCGACATCGACCACGGCACGTATCCGTTCGTGACATCGTCGTCGGCGACCGCGGGGGGAGCGGCGACCGGCTCGGGCGTCGGTCCGAACCGGCTCGATCGCATCGTCGGCATCGTCAAGGCGTACACGACGCGCGTGGGCTCGGGGCCGTTCCCGACCGAGCTGTTCGACGAGTCGGGCGACTGGCTGCGCTCGCGCGGCTTCGAGTTCGGCACGACGACCGGGCGGCCGCGGCGCGTGGGCTGGTACGACGCGCCCGTGACCCGGTACGCGACCCGGATCAACGGCATCACCGACCTCGTGCTGACCAAGCTCGACATCCTCACCGGGCTCGAGCGGATTCCGGTCTGCGTCGCGTACGACGTCGACGGTCAGCGGTTCGACGAGGTGCCGGTCAACCAGACCGACTTCCACCACGCGACCCCGATCTACGAGTACCTGCCGGGCTGGCGCGAAGACATCTCGGGCGCCCGCTCGTTCGACGAGCTGCCGCAGGCCGCGCAGGACTATGTGCTCGCGCTCGAGGCGATGAGCAACACGCGCATCTCGGTGATCGGCGTGGGCGCCGCGCGCGACGCCGTGGTCGTGAGGCACGACCTGGTCTGATCGCTCGCCCCGCCCGTTGGGCGAGCGAAGCGAGTCGGAACGCGCAGGCGCCACCATCCATCCGACCTCGGAGGCATGACATGCGGTTCTGGACCGGCGGGTACACGGCCGACATGGACGGCGCTGCCACCGGAGTCGGCGTGCTGCTGGCCGGCGCGCCCGACGACGTGCTGGCCGGCGGACCGCTCGGGTTCGCGGGGGATGCCGCGGCCACCGGCGGATCGCCGTCGTGGCTCGCCGCACACCCGACGCTCGACGTGATCTACGCGGCGCTCGAGGGGGACGGCGCCGTGCAGGCGTTCGAGCGGACGGGCGAGGCATCCTTCACCCGGCTCGGATCCCCGGTCTCGGCGGGTTCACTCGTCTGCCACGTGGCGGTCGCGCCCGACGGCGCGTCGCTGATCGCCGCGTGCTGGGGCGACGGGCGCGTGGTGCGCATGTCGCTGGATGCCGAGGGCCGGCCGTCGTCGCCGGCCCTCGCCCCCGCGGCCGCCGACCCGTACGTCGAGACCGACCCGTTCGCCGATCCTGGCGCGTTCGGCGATGTCGGCGCGTTCGCCGGCCGCGACCCGTTCGCCGGCGCGGTCGATCTCACCTCGCTCACCCCGGCTTTCCCCGCGAGGGTACAGCTGGTCGGCGAGGGTGCGGGCGCTTCCCTTCCCCTCGCCGACCAGGTGCACCCTCGCAGGTCGGTCGGGGCCGAGCGCGGGGCGCACGGCGGGGCGGACCGCGGGGGCGGCGGCGGGGTCGAGCGCGGGGCGCACGGCGGGGCGCAGGGCGGGGCGGACCGCGGGGCGCACGGCGGGGCCGAGCGCGACAGCGGGGTCGAGCGCGGGGGCGGGACCGAGGGCGAGAGCAACCGCGAGGGCGGGGCGGATGACGCAGCGGAACGGGTCTCGCGCGCGCACCAGACCGTGTTCCTGCCGGGTGGGCTGATCGCCACGACCGATCTCGGGTTCGACCTCGTGCGGTTCTGGCGCCCCGGGGCGGGCGGCCTGCGCGCGGTCGGCCAGGTCGTGCTGCCGCGGGGGAGCGGTCCTCGCCACATGCGGTGGCATCCCAGCGGCCACCTGTACATCGTGACCGAGCTCTCGCTCGAGGTGTTCGCACTCGCTCCCGACCGCTCGGGGGCGTGGCGCGTGGTGGCAGGGTCTCCGCTCGGGCCGGGACTCCTCGCCGGCGACGCGGCCGCCGAGCTTGCGGCATCCCGTGACGGCGCCTTCCTCTACGCCGGCGTGCGCGGCTCCAACACGATGGCGACGCTGCGCGTCCGCGGCGACGGCTCGCAGGTGCAGCCGGTCGCGATCGTCGAGACGGGCGTGGACTGGCCGCGCCACCACGTCATCGAACGCGACACCCTGCTGGTGGCCGGGCAGCGATCGCACGACGTGGTCTCGCTCGCGCTCGACGAGCGCACGGGCGTGCCCGGCCGCGTGCGTCACCGCACCGCCGTGCCCTCGCCCACCTGCCTGCTGCCGGTGCACTGAGCCGGCGCTGAGCCGGCGCTGCCGTCGCCTACAGCTTCGCGTCCTGCTTCGGGATGACGACCTGTTTGACGATCAGCAGTACCGAGGCGGTGACCGGGATCGCGACCAGGGCGCCGAGCAGGCCGACCAGGGTGCCGCCGACGAGCGCGCCGATGACGACCAGGGATCCGGGCACCGACACCGCCTTGTTCATCACGCGCGGCGTGAGCACGTACGCCTCGATCTGCATGTAGATGAGGTAGATCGCCGCGAAGATCAGGGCCGCCAGCGGGTTCGAGAGCAGCGCGACGAGCGAACCGGTGATCCAGAACAGCACCGATCCGACGAGCGGGATCAGCGTGACGCTGAACGCGACGACCGCCATCAGCAGCGGGAACGGCAGCTGCAGCACGGTGTAGAGGATGAACGCGACGATCGCGTTGAAGAACGCCAGCACGACCATGCCGCCCAGGTATCCGCCGATCGACGTCGTGATCTGCTCGGTGAGCGACGCGACCTGCGAGCGGTTGCGGGCCGGCGCCAGGCGGGTGAACGACTCCTTCATCGTCGGCAGCGACGACAGGAAGTACAGGCTCAGCACGAGGATGATGATCAGTCCCGAGATCGTGGTGCCGATCGTCACACCGACCTTCACAACCCCGCCGCCGATCGCGGCGATGTTCGCCGGGTTGCTCAGGAACGACTCGACCTGCTGCAGGATCGACCCCACCTGGTCGCCCAGGTTCGCCTGCAGCCACGCGTACAGGTCGGTCGCCTGGAAGCCTGCGATGATCGTCGGGATGTCCTTGATGAACGTGCCGATCTGGTCGACGACGGTGGGGATGATCAGCCACAGCACGCCCACGACGAGCAGGGCGAACACCGTGTAGACGATCACGATGCTCCACACCCGCGTGACCTTCTGTCGTTCGAGCAGGCGCACGACGGGGTCGAGCCCCAGCGCGAAGAACAGCGCGAGGACGACGTAGATGATGATGGTCGACAGGTTCGAGATCGCAAGCCCCAGCACGATCGCCACGAGCGCCCCGAGCGTGAGGAAGAAGCCCACCCCGAACGGGTGGTTCAGACTGGCCCAGAACGTGCGCGACGGCGGTGCTTCGCCCGAGGCGGCGGCGATCGCGTCGGTGGCGGGCGCGGTGGCCGGCACGTCCGATGCGCTCGCCGTCTCGGGCGCGTCGGCCTCGGCGGGCTGTGCGGCGTCGGTCATGCTCACACTCTATTGGCGCACCCGCGCAGGTTCGGGATGCCGCGGCCGCCCGCGCGGTCGTCATAGACGCGGCCCGTCCGGCGCGGCGCGGTAGTGTCGGTACGCAGTCTGACGGATGCCGGGAGGATGTCATGACCGACGCCGAAGATCCGATGGTGACCCTGCGTCGTCTGCGCGGCAGCATCGACAACATCGACGCATCGCTCATCTACCTGCTCGCCGAGCGGTTCAAATGCACGAAACAGGTGGGGCGGCTGAAGGCCGAGCACGCGATGCCGCCCTCGGACCCCGCGCGCGAGGAGCAACAGGTCGCGCGCCTGCGCCGTCTGGCCGAAGAGGCCGATCTCGACCCCGAGTTCGCGCACAAGTGGTTCGCGTTCGTCGTGGCCGAGGTCATCCGCCACCATGAGGCGGCCGCCGAAGACGCCTGAGTCCCGCGGCCTGGCGAGCCCGTCGAGGGCCGCGTCGAGGCCCTCCGGACGCCCGCCCCGGCTTGCATCCTTCTATCGACTGACGTAACGTCGATAGAAGGGCCTCCGGGTGGCACGATGTGCCATCGTGGCCCTGACGACCAGTCCGCGGCCGCGTCGTCTGCCCCTCGGGGGCGTTCTGGCGCGAACGTATGGTCGGCGGTCTGGGCGACGGACCCGATGTGTGTCGCCGCAGCGCAAGCGTTTCAGCACCCGATGACGTGAGCCGAGCGCGTGCCGAAGATCGTCACCCGGGCGTAACCAATGCAGTCGCGCCGCGACTGCCGAGGCCAAGCAAGTGACCATCCCACCCGCTGTCGAGGCCAAGAACCTCTTCAAAGTCTTCGGGCGCAATCCCAAAGACGCCGTTCGCCGGCTCAAGGCCGGCGAGACCCGTGCTCAGGTGCGGGATGCCGGTACCGCCGCTGTGATCGAAGCGAGCTTCACCGTCCAGCCCGGCGAGATCTTCGTGATCATGGGCCTGAGCGGCTCCGGCAAGTCCACCATCATCCGCATGCTGAACGGCCTGCTGCAGCCCAGCGCCGGTGAAGTGCTCGTCAAGGGCGAGAACGTCACTACGGCGAACCCGGCCGAGCTGCGCCGCATCCGTCGCACCTCCATGTCGATGGTGTTCCAGCACTTCGCGCTGCTGCCGCACCGCACCGTTCTCGACAACGCCGCCTACGGTCTCGAGATCCAGGGCGTGGGCAAGGCCGAACGTCGCGAGCGCGCACGAGAGATCCTCACCAAGGTGGGGCTCGGCGACCGCGTCGACGCGATGCCCGACGAGCTGTCGGGCGGCATGAAACAGCGTGTGGGCCTGGCACGCGGGCTGGCCGCGGGCACCGACATCCTGCTCATGGACGAGGCGTTCTCGGCGCTCGACCCGCTGATCCGACGCGAGCTGCAGGAGCAGCTCGTCGAGCTGCAGCAGGAGCTCGGGCGCACGATCGTCTTCATCACCCACGACCTGAACGAGGCGATGTTCCTCGGTGACCGCATCGCGGTGATGCGCGACGGCCGGATCGTGCAGAACGGCACGCCCGAAGAGATCCTGACGGACCCGGCGAACGACTACGTGGCGCAGTTCGTGCAGGACGTCGACCGTGCCCGCGTGCTCACCGCGGGCGCGGTGATGGAGCGCCCGCTGGCCGTGCCGGTGTCGGCCGGCATCCGCGGCGCGCTGCGCGTCATGCGCGAGGAGCAGGTCAACGAAGTGTTCGTGGTCGAGAACCGCAAGCTCCTGGGCGTGGTCACCGACCGCGCCGTGATCCGCGCCGTCAAGGGCGGAACCACCGATCTGCGAGCCATCGCCGACCACAGTGTGCGGCGCCTGGGCGCGGACGACCTGCTCACCGACGTCGTGGAGCACGCCGTCGGCAGCCCCGTCTCGCTGCCCGTCGTCGGCGCCGACGGGCGCCTCATCGGCGTGGTGCCGCGCATCACGCTGCTGGCGGCGCTCGGCAACGTGCCCGCCACGACCCAGCCGATCTCGATCGTGCCGGCCACGGCGCTCGAGCTGGCCGAGGAGCTGACCGAGCTCGCTCCGAACGCGCTGGCCGTGGCCGAAGGGGGTGAGCGCTGATGGACATGATCCGCATCCCACTCGGCGATTGGGTCGAGACGCTCATCAATTGGGTCATCGAGGTGCTCGGAGGCTTCTTCGACGTCGTCGCGACGATCTTCGGCGGCCTGTACGACGGCGCCGAGTGGCTGTTCACCACGCCGCCGTTCTGGCTGATCATCGTCGTGGTCGCCGCCATCGCGTGGCTGGCCAAGGGCTGGAAGCTCGCGGTCGGCTCGATCGTCGGGCTGTTCGTGATCGGCGCGGTCGACCAGTGGGAGAACGCGATGCAGACGCTCGCGCTCACCCTCGTTGCGGTGCTCATCGCGGTCGTGATCGCGATTCCCGTGGGCATCTGGGCCGCCCGCTCGCAGACGGTCTCGAAGATCGTGCGCCCGATCCTGGACTTCCTGCAGACGATGCCGGCGTTCGTCTACCTGATCCCGGCGATCTTCCTGTTCGGCATCGGGGTCGTGCCCGGCATGGTGGCCACGATCCTGTTCGCCGTCGCCCCCGGCGTACGGCTGACCGAGCTCGGCATCCGCGGCGTGGACCAGGAAGTGGTCGAAGCCGGCAACGCGTTCGGTGCGACGCCGGGACGCATCCTGCGCCAGATCCAGCTGCCGCTGGCGATGCCGTCGATCATGGCGGGCATCAACCAGATCATCATGCTCGCCCTGTCGATGGCCGTGATCGCCAGCATGGTCGGCGCGCCCGGCCTGGGCAAGGACATCATCCAGGCGCTCAGCCGCACCGACATCGCCCTCGGATTCGAGGCGGGTCTGGCCGTCGTGATCATCGCGATGATCCTCGACCGCGTCACGAGCGGGTTCGGTGCCGTCAAGCGCGGGCGTCGACGCATCGCGCACGTCGCGGCATCCACCGACGAAGCCGGCCAGGCCGAGGCATCCACCTCGCGCACGCCCGCCACCATCTGATCACCACTCTTCGGCGCCGCATGCGCCGAGACTCCGCGAGACTCTGCGGGGATCCCCAACGCCCGTGCCACAGCACACGGGAGGAAAGGAATCAATCACATGAAGAAGCGCACTCTGTTCGGCGCCCTTGCCATGGGACTGGCCGCCAGCGTCGCCCTGGTCGGCTGCGCGAGCGGCACCGGCGACAACGCCGGCGGCAGCGGCAAGAAGGTCACGGTCGGCGTGTTCAACGGCTGGCCCGAGGGTGAGGCCGCGTCGTACCTGTGGCAGCAGATCCTCGAAGACAAGGGCTACAAGGTCGATCTCGAGTACGCCGACGCCGGTCCGGTGTTCGCGGGCCTGGCCAAGGGCGACTTCGACGTCGCGTTCGACGGCTGGCTGCCGACCACGCACGCGAGCTACTTCAAGCAGTATGGCAAGAAGCTCGTCGACCTCGGCTCGTGGAACGACGACGCCAAGCTGACTCTCGCCGTGCCGGCCGACGCACCGATCGACTCGATCGACCAGCTAGCCGCCAACGCCGACAAGTTCGGCAACCGCATCGTCGGCATCGAGCCGGGCGCGGGCCTGACCGAGGCGATGGAGAAGAAGGTCATCCCCGAGTACGGCCTGGACAAGATGGACTTCATCACCTCGTCGACGCCGGCCATGCTCGCCGAGCTGAAGAAGGCGCTCGACGGCCACAAGGACATCGCGGTCACGTTGTGGCGCCCGCACTGGGCCTACGACGCGTACGACCTGAAGGATCTCAAGGACCCGAAGGGCGCGCTGGGGGCCGCGGAGTCGATCCACACGGTGACCCGCACGGGCTTCGCCGACGACCAGGCGAAGGTCAACACCTGGTTCAAGGGGTTCAAGATGGACTCCGACCACCTGTTCTCGCTCGAGAACGCGATGTTCCGCGAGGAGCACAAGCAGAGCGAGTACCCCGACATCGTCAAGAAGTGGATGTCGGAGAACCAGGACTACGTCGACTCGCTCACCAAGTGATCCGCCCGGCCCGCTGGGCGGGCCCGCGCGAAACCCGCAAGATCATGCGGGCGCTTCAAGACGAAGCGCCCGCACCTGACATGAAGCGCCGGCACCCTGCGTGGGTGTCGGCGCTTCATCGTGCGCCGATGACATGCCGCACGGCGCAGTTCGCCCCTCGTCGCAGTGGATTCGGTCGGTTCCGCGTGTTCTCAGCCTGCGTCGCGCTTCCTGAGCAGGATGGAGCGGTGACGATCACGGCTTCATCACGGACCCGCCTCGTGGAACCGCATCGTCCTGCTCGACCGTCTGCAGGAGTCCGTGCGCTGCGTTCACACAGCGGGTGCGAACCGCATCAGATTGCGGGCCGGCAGCGGGCGTGGTTCGCTCCCGCCGGGTGGATGAAGCCAGTACGCATCGGATCCGTCGGCCACCCACGCGCGGGTGATCCACCAGCCTTGATTGTGCAGACGCATGTGGCAGTTGCGGCACAGGAGGATGCCGTCGGCGAGATCCGTTCTGCCGCCTGATGCCGCCCACGGATAGATGTGGTGCGCTTCGCAGCGGGATGGTTCCGCACCGCACCACCTGCATCCTCCGTCTCGCAGTGCGAGAGCCACACGCTGTTTCGGTGTGAAGAGGCGGGACTCGCGCCCCACGTCGAGCGGGGTGCCGCACGAGTCGACGGTGATGGGCTTGACTCCGGCGTCGCAGAGGTACTTCTCGGCCATCGTGGCGGGAATCGCCTGCCCGGTCTCTTCGTAGTACGCGACACCGACACCGACACCGACACCCTGGTCGTGGTGGTCGTGGTTGTCGTGGTTGTCGTGGTGGTCGTGGTCGTGGTCGTCACCGTGGTCGTGGTCGTGGTCGTGGTCGTGGTCGTGGTCGTGGTCGTGGTCGTGGTCGTGGTCGTGGTGTTCTGCTCCGGCCTCGAGGGCCTCGGCCGTCACGATGACCCGCACACCCGGCTGGCGATCTCCGAACGCCTGGGTGGGGTCGGCCGCTGCTCCCGTGCGCAGCACTGCCATGATCGTGTCGTACTGCAGCTGCTCGTTGGTGCGCGTGTCTTCGTCGGCCGCGGTATTCGCGGCGGCGCGTGCGTCGGGGTCGACGAAGCGGGGTCCACGGCGCGGCCGCAACGCGGCGTTGAGGATCGTCTGCACCCACGCCGCGGCATCGTCGTCGTAGGTGATGTGCGCGTGGCGCTGCCCGTCGGCGTCGACCCAGGTGCGGAACGAGCGCTTGCGGAAGCGCTCTTCGAACCGCAGGCGGGTGCCGACCGGGTCGAGCGTGTCGCGAGCGAGCCGGGCATCGGCTGCGAGGTCTTCGACGCTGCGATCGCTCGCGTCTTCGATCAAGGTGCATGCCGCTTCACGCCATGCGCGTGGCAGGAAATCTGGCGCGAGTTCGAGGTAGCGGTCGATGGGCGGTTCGCCCAGTCCTCGTCGGATCGCGTCATACTGCTCACGCGAGAGCCGCCCCGACCCCAGAGCATCGGTCAGTGGTGTGAACCAGGGGGAGCGCCCGACGACCCTGTCGGCGCCGGCCGACGAACCGTCGGCATTCCCGTCGCCGGCTGTGCCGTGACCGGATACGTCGCCGTCGCCCGGTGAGCCATCGCCTCTCGAGCAGCCCGTGTCTGAGTCATCCCGACCTGAACCGTCGCGCCCCGGACCGCCGCTCTCCGCACCGTGCACACCGCCGAGCTTCGCAGCGGTGTGTACGGCGGCCAGGTCTTTGCCGGCCTCGGTGGATCGGCGGATGTCGGCACGGGTCTGTCCGGTGACGGATTGTACGAGATCACCCGCCGTGCGATGGCCGGCGCGCTGCGCCAACCCTTGGTAGCCGAGACCGCGCGCGGAGCGATGATCAACCTCGGCCGCCATTGCGGCGACCAGCACTTCGACCGCTCGGCGCGCTTCGCCGGCGATCCGCAACCCCTCGAGCAGCGATTCGTCGGAGAGCTGAGACAGACGTTCAGTCACGTCGCCGTCGCCGAGACCCGCGCACAGTCGAGCCGCTGCGGTGGCCAGTTGCTGGTGCGGGAAGAGGTCCACGAAGGGCTCCGACGGTCGATGTGATCGATGGCATCTTCTCGGCCGAAGAGGGCGATCGCCGCCGACCCTCGCATGTCACTTGACCCGGGCTCCACTGACGCGGAACGAACTGTCGCTCACACGGTACAACGAGGCTCGGACACTGCATCCGACACTCGGTGCATCGCTGATATCTACGATATTAGCCGAACAGACTATCGAGCGCAAGGGATAAGAAGTTCGAACCCTGCAACCGCTTCGAGGCTGAACGCTGATCAGGAATGCGACTCAGAACGCCGTGGAACGGGCCAGGATCCGGCGTCGGACTGACGCATGGGAAGCGGCTCGGCGGCTGGGGATGCCGCATCCCCAGCCGCGTCGCCGACGACGGCCACATCGACGGCCGGCTCGGGGCTGGGCGCAGAGGCGGTGGGCGCCGCCCCGGCCGCTGAGGCCGCTGTGGCCGGCAGCTGCAGGGCGACCTTCTTCTCGAGCACCTCGACCGCGCCGTCCGAGAGCGAGATGAGGCCGTCGAGCTCTTCGCGCACGCGCTTGTAGGCGATCTGCCGCTCGGCAGGGGTGGCGGCCTCGTCGACGGCGACCGTCAGCAGCTGCTTGGCGGTGTCGAGCCGCTTGCGCTCGCTGTCGGTGAACGACGAATCGCGGATGCGGCGGGCATCGCGCTCGGCGACGTCGAACGCGACCTCATAGTCGGTGACCGCGTTGCGGTACTCGTCCAGCTGCTCCTTTGCCAGCTTGACCTTGACGGATGCGGGCCGCAGCCGGTCGGCGACCTTCTTGGCTCGCAGGAACGCCGCCGTCAACGGCTGGCGTCCGTCGCTCATCGCGGGGAAGGCGATGAGCTTGGCGACGTCGAGCTCGTACTCCAGCCAGCGCTTGGTCACGGCATCCTGCGCGTCGAACAGCTTCTGCAGCTGGTCGGCCACGGGCGCTGCTTCGGCGGCTGGAGGTGCGGCCCCGCGCCCGCGACGAGCCGCGCGCGCGTCGGCCTCGGCGGAGCGGATCTCGGCCTTGGCGTGCATGAGCTCGAGGCGTCGCTGGTGGCGCAGCTTGGAGTTGCGCTCCCACGACTTGGCGAGCGCGCCGACGACTCCCATGAATGGGAAGATCAGCCACCAATAGCTGCCCAAGAAGCCGACGAAGTCGTGAGGTTGCACCCTGCCATGGTAACCATCGGGGGTCGCCGAAGTACCGGCCCTTCGCCTCGCTTCGCTCGCTCCGGGATCTGTGTTGTTCCGGACTGTCAGCCGAAGAGCAGGGCGAGGACGGTCGCGCCACCCGCGACCAGGATCAGCGCCACGATGACCACCCACGCGATCACCTTGATGCGGTGCTGGCGGCGCTCGCTGAACACGCTGTACTCGTCGTCGTCGGGCATAGGCACCAGTCTAGGGTTCGGTGACCGTCGGGCCGAACACCGCGGGCAGGGTCGCCTCGGCCCGCTCGTTCAGCTCGGCGACCGGCACGGTGAACAGGCCCTGCACCTCGAGCGCGGCATCCGGGCCGGACTCGTCGGTGACGCCGATGCGCAGCACCGGGTAGCCGCGGCCTTCGCACAGTCCGCGGAACTTGACGTCCTCTTCACGGGGCACGGTCACGATCGCACGCGCGGTGGTCTCGGAGAAGAGGGCGGATGCGGCATCCACCCCATCACGCTCGATGATCTCGTCGAGCCAGACGCGGGCGCCGACGCCGAAGCGCCGCACACCGTCGGCGAGGGTCTGCGCGAGCCCGCCCTCGGAGAGGTCGTGCGCGCTCGAGACGAGGTTCTGGTCGTTGGCCGCGTGGATCAGCTCGGCCAGACGCTTCTCGGCACCCAGGTCGACGGCCGGCGGACGGCCGCCGAGGTGGCCGTGCACGGTCGCGGCCCACGCCGAGCCGCTCAGCTCGGTCGCCGTGACGCCGAGCAGGTAGATGTTCTCGCCCTCGTCCTGCCAGCCGGCGGGGATGCGGTGCGCGACGTCCTCGATGATGCCCATCACGCCGACGACCGGGGTCGGGTGGATCGGCACATCACCGGTCTGGTTGTAGAAGCTGACGTTGCCGCCCGTGACCGGAACGGCAAGCTCCAGGCATCCATCGGCCAACCCGTCCACCGCCTGCGAGAACTGCCACATGACCTCGGGGTTCTCGGGGCTGCCGAAGTTCAGGCAGTCGGTCACGGCGGCGGGCACCGCGCCGCTGACGGCGACGTTGCGGTACGCCTCGGCCAGGGCCAGCTGTGCGCCCTGATACGGATCGAGCTGGCAGTAGCGGCCGTTCGCATCGGTCGCGATCGCGAAGCCCAGGCCGCTGGTCTCGTCGACGCGGATCATGCCCGCGTTGTCGGGGAAGGCCAGGGCCGTGTTGCCGCCGACGTAGTAGTCGTACTGGTTCGTGATCCACGACGCGTCGGCCTGGTTGGGGCTGGAGATCACCCGCAGGAACTGGTCGCGCAGCTCGTCTCCGTCGGTCGGGCGGTCGAGGGCGGATGCCGCGTCCTGCTGCAGCGCGTCGAGCCAGGCCGGGTACGCGATCGGACGCTCGTACACCGGGCCGTCGACGGCCACGGTCGACGGGTCGACGTCGACGATCTGCTCGCCGTGCCAGAAGATCTGCAGGCGTCCGTCGCCGGTCACCTCGCCGAGCACGCTGGTCTCGACATCCCATTTCGCCGTCACCGCGAGGAATTCGTCGAGCTTGTCGGGCGCGACGACCGCCATCATGCGCTCCTGGCTCTCGCTCATCAGGATCTCTTCGGGCGTGAGCGTGGGGTCGCGCAGCAGCACGTTCTCGAGGTCGACGCGCATGCCCGACCCGCCGTTGGCGGCCAGCTCGCTGGTCGCGCACGAGATGCCGGCGGCACCCAGGTCCTGGATGGCCTCGACCAGCTCGCCCTTGTAGAGCTCGAGGCAGCATTCGATGAGCACCTTCTCGGCGAACGGGTCGCCGACCTGCACGGCCGGGCGCTTGGTCGGGCCGCCTTCCGAGAACGTGTCGGACGCGAGGATGGATGCCCCGCCGATGCCGTCGCCGCCGGTGCGGGCGCCGAACAGCACGACCTTGTTGCCGGCGCCGCTCGCGTTGGCGAGCTTGAGGTCCTCGTGGCGCAGCACGCCCACCGCGAGCGCGTTCACGAGAGGGTTGCCCTGGTACACCGGGTCGAACACCGTCTCGCCGCCGATGTTGGGCAGGCCCAGGCAGTTGCCGTAGAACGAGATGCCGCCGACCACGCCGTGCACGACGCGCGCGGTGTCGGGGTCGTCGATCGCGCCGAAGCGCAGCTGGTCCATCACCGCGACCGGGCGGGCGCCCATCGAGATGATGTCGCGCACGATGCCGCCGACGCCGGTCGCGGCGCCCTGGAACGGCTCGATGTAGCTCGGGTGGTTGTGGCTCTCGACCTTGAACGTCACCGCCCAGCCCTCGCCGATGTCGACCACGCCGGCGTTCTGGCCCATGCCCACCATGAGGCGGGTCTTCATTTCTTCGGTGACCTTCTGCCCGAACCGGCGCAGGTAGATCTTGCTCGACTTGTACGAGCAGTGCTCGCTCCACATGACCGAGTACATCGCCAGCTCGCCGCTGGTGGGACGCCGGCCGAGGATGCTCTTGATCTCGGCGTACTCGTCGGGCTTGAGACCGAGCGCCGCATACGGCTGCTCCTTCTCGGGAGTCGCCTTCGCGTTGTCGACGGTGTCGGCGACGGATGCCTGGGTGGGGGTGGTCATGCGGCTGAGCTCCATCCTTCGTGCACCCGGGTCCACGGGCGCCGGACACATCGATTCTAGTTGCCGGGTATGCCCGGTGACGCCGGGTGCGCGGCATCCAGCCGGGTGCCGACGTGCACCCTCAGGCGACGTGCACCATCGGGCGGCGAGTGACGTCGGGCTCGGCCTGGCGCAGCACCTCGCGGGTGACCGGGGCCACCTCGCCGGTGCCGGTGAACAGGAACCGCAGCATGTTCGAGAGCGGATTGCCCTCGGTCCACTCGAAGTAGACGGTGGGCACCACTCCGGTGCGGTCGCGCGTGGCCATCAGGATGGCGGCGACCGTGTTGGGAACGTTGCCGCTGCGCACCTCGAGCACGCGGTACCCGTATCGCTCGACGCCGGTGACCTCGAGGTCCTCTTCGAAGTCCGACGAGTCGGACGGGTGCACCTCGAGGAACAGCGTGTGCGCCGAGCGCGGCATGTTGGTCTCCTGCCGCTCTTCGCGATTCTTCTCCTGGTACTCGGCGCCGCCCTCGCCGTGCGGCTCATGCGCGATGACGTCGATCTGCCCCCGGGCGGCGTCGGCCTCGAGGAACGCCGTCGCCTTCTCGTCGAACGTTATGGACGTGGCTCGCAGCTGGAACGAGCGCCCGATGCGGGAGATGAGCGAGACGATCATGATGCCGAGGATGAACAGTGCGGCGATGCGGATGCCGTCGGGCCGTTCCATCACATTCAGCACGGTCGTGTACACGAACACGAGCGAGATCAGCGAGAAGACGGCGACGCGCCAGCGCTGACGTCGGCGGTAGGCCGAGACGGCCACGGCGACGGCCGCCGACGTGATCAGAACGAGCACGCCGGTCGCGTAGGCGCCGCCCTGGGCGTCGACGCTGGCGCGGAAGACGATCGTGACGATGAACGCGATCACGGTGAACACGAGCACGAGCGGACGCACCGAGCGTGCCCATTGCGGCGCCATGCCGTACCGCGGCAGGTACCGGGGCACGAGGTTCAGCAGCCCGGCCATCGCCGACGCGCCCGCGAACCACAGGATCGCGATCGTGCTGAGGTCGTACACGGTGCCGAAGCCGCTGCCCAGATACAGGTGCGCGAGATACGCCAGCGCACGCCCGTTCGCCGGCCCGCCGGGCTGGAACTCCGATTGCGGGATGAGGACGGTCGTCACGAAGCTCGACGTGATCAGGAACGCGCTCATGATCACCGCCGCGGTGGTCAGCAGCCGCTTCGTGCCGCGGATGCGCGTGCGCGGGTCGTCGGGGCTGTCGTCGTCCGAGCCGTGCACCTGCGGCATCACCGCGACACCGGTCTCGAAGCCCGACAGTCCCAGTGCGAGCTTGGGGAACACGATCAGGGCGATCCCGGCGACCATGAGCGGATTGCCGTGCTGCGCGGTCAGGGCGCCCCACCAGTCGTGCACGACGACCGGATGCTGCAGCACGTGACCGATGCCGACGGCCACCACGACGACGTTAAGGGCCAGATAGGCGGCGACCAGCCCGACCGCGATGCCGATCGCCTCGCGGAACCCGGCCAGGAAGACCGCACCGAGGACGGCGATCAGCACGATCGTGATTCCGATCTGGTTGCCGCGGAACCACGACGGCGCGAACGGGTTCTCGATGGCGTGGGCCGAGGCATCCGCCGCCGACAGTGTGATCGTGATCATGAAGTCCGTCGCCGCGAACCCCAGCAGCACCAGCACGAACACCTTGCCCGTCCACCACGGCAGCAGCCGCTCGAGCATCGCGATCGACCCCGATCCGCGAAAGCTCTCGCGTGCGACCCGGCGATAGACCGGCAGCGCGCCCAGCAGCGTCAGCGCCACCAGCACGATCGTGGCGAACGGCGAGATGAGGCCCGCCGCCAGCGCCGCGATCGCCGGCTGGTACCCGAGAGTCGAGAAGTAGTCGAGGCCGGTCAGGCACATGACCCGCCACCACGCATGCGTGCCGGCGGTCGCTTGCGCGTGGGGTCCCTGGTGGCTGCCGGCGTCGTCGACGAGTCCGGTCAGCAGCCAGGTGCGCACTCCCTTGCGACGGGAGCCGTTCGACGATTCCCGCGTTGAGGCGATCTGATCCGTACGCGACATGACGCCTCCCTCGACGACGCCGAGTATTCATCCAGGGTAGATCCCGGGCTGTCACGGCGGCAGGGTGCCGCTCTGCACGTGTGGGCTCCTGCCCGAGGCGGCGAAGTCACACGCGCGTGAGGGCGTCCTCCAGGGCGACCCAGGCGAGCATCGCGCACTTGACCCGGGCGGTGTACTTCGACACCCCCGACAGGGCCGCAGCGTCGCCGAAGCGCTGTTCGTCCAGCGGGATCTCGCCGCGCGAGCGCAGTGCGGTGCGGAACGCGTCGATGAGAGTGGATGCCTCGGCCCGCGGCATCCCTTCTTCTTCGCCGATGAGCGACGCGAGCATCGAGGCCGACGCCTGCGAGATGGAGCATCCCTGGCCCTCCCACGTGACGTCGCGGACGACCTCGCCGGCCCTGCCCTCCGTGAGCCGCACGCGCAGCGTGATCTCGTCGCCGCAGACCGGATTGCGCTGGTGCGACTCGGACGAGCGTCCCTCGGCGTCGGCCAGCCCGTAGCCGTGCGGGTGCTTGGAGTGATCGAGGATCAGCTCCTGGTACAGCGACTCGAGTCCGCTCATCGGCCCGCTCCGAAGAACGCCCGCACGCCCGAGACGGCATCCAGGAACGTGTCGATCTCGGCCTCGGTCGTGAACACCGATGCGCTCGCGCGCACCGACGCCGTCATGCCGAACCGGCGATGCAGCGGCTGTGCGCAGTGGTGGCCGACCCGCACGGCGATGCCTCGGGCATCGAGCACCTGGCCGACGTCGTGCGCGTGCACGCCGTCGACGTCGAAGGCGCACAGGGCGACGCGTTCGACGTCGGCGCCGGCCGTGTCGCCGAGCAGCCGGATGCCGGGGATCTCGCGCAGCCCGTCACGCAGGCGCCGCTCGAGCACGCGCTCACGGCCGTGCACGGCGGCCATGCCCAGGCGGTCGAGGTAGCGCACGGCGGCGGCGAGGCCGATCGCCTGCGACACCGGCTGCGTGCCGGCCTCGAACTTCTGCGGCGCGGGCAGGAACTCCGCGTGCTCGAGCGTCACGGTCGTGACCATCGAGCCGCCGGTGTTGACGGGCGGCAGCGCGTCGAGCACCGCGCGGCGCCCGTACAGCGCGCCGATGCCGTACGGGCCGAGCATCTTGTGGCCCGAGAACGCGGCGAGATCGACGCCCAGGGCGGACAGGTCGAGGGGAAGGTGGGGTGCGGACTGGCAGGCGTCGAGCACCGTCAGGGCTCCGACATCCTTCGCCATCGCGACCAGGGCTGCGACGGGGTTCACGATGCCGAGCACGTTGGACACGTGCGCGAACGCGACGACGCGGGTGCGCGCGCCGATCAGCGCGGCGGCCGCGTCGAGGTCGAGCGTGCCGTCGTCGTGGACGGGGATGTGCCGCAGCGTCGCCCCGGTGCGGGCGGCCAGCTGCTGCCACGGGATGAGGTTCGCGTGGTGCTCGGCCTCGGTGACGACGATCTCGTCGCCGGGGGCGAGGGCATAGGGGGATGCCGCGGCTGCGGCGGTGGCGTTGCCGAGCGCGTAGGCCACGAGGTTGAGGGCCGCCGTCGCGCCCGAGGTCCACACGAGGTCGTCGGTGTCGGCGCCGACGAAGGCGGCGACGGTGGCGCGGGCATCCTCGAACGCATCGGTGGCCTCGGCGGCGAGGGTGTGTGCGCCGCGGTGCACGGCCGCGTTCGCGTGCTCGAGGAACGAGCGCTCCGCGTCCAGCACGACACGCGGCTTCTGGCTCGTGGCCGCCGAGTCGAGGTACACGAGCGGGGCGTCGCCGACCGTCTCATCCAGGATCGGGAAGTCCGCCCGGACGGTATGCACGTCGAACGTGCCGGTGTCGGTGATCAAGCCCATGGAATCCAGGCTACGTCCCGGAAGGATGCCGGGGCTCCGGCGTGCCCGGTCTCACGGCGCGGCCGTAACCGCCCAGCTTCTCCACGGCGAAGTCGAGGAGGGCCGATGCGCGGGGCGTGAGCTTCATGTCCGCAGGCCAGAGCCCGACGACGTGCGAGCGGGTGACGGGCGGGTCGAGGGGCCGGATGACGACCGGACGCCCCTCGGTGCTCATCGGGAGCATGTTCGGCCGTGACATGAGCAGCCCATAGCCGAGGCCCCGGCCCACGAGCGCCTCGACGAGGCTGATCTGTGTGACGCTGGCCACGATCCTCGGCTGCAGGCCGCGCGCGGCGAAGGCGTCCGTCACGTTGCGGGTGCCGGGAGCGGCGTCGTACAGGATGTAGGGCTCGTCGGCGAGCTCTGCGAGGTCCACCGTGTCAGCCGTCGCGAGCGGGTGGTCGACAGGCAGGTGAACCTCGAGTTCCGTCGCATAGATCCTGCGGCGCCGGTAGCCGACCGGCAGCGAGACGTCGAACACGAGGGCGACATCCAGACGCCCGGCCTCGAGTGCTGCGAGCAGTTCTTCGTTGGTGCCCACCATCACCTCGAGACGCACTCCCGGGTGTCTCTTCGGGAAGCCTTCGAGAAGCTCGGGGATCATGTTCGTGGCCAGGCTCGAATAGCAGCCGAGCTTCACGGGACCCCGCAGCTCCTGCCCCCGACCCGCACTGAGCACGAGCTCATTCGTCTCGGCGATGATCTTGCGCGCCTGCTCGGCGAACTGCTGGCCCGTGGGGGTCAGAGTGAGGCCGCGCGCCTTGCGGCGTACGCACAGCTGCTCGCCCACCGCGTTCTCCAGGCTCGTGACGGCCTGCGACAGCGCAGACTCCGAGATGTGCAGATGGGCTGCGGCCGCGCTGAGTGTGGTGAAGTTCGGCAGGGCGGCGAACAGTTCCAGCTGCCTGAGGCTCACGTCGACCATGGGCACCTTCGTCTCGTCAACTTCTTCAGTCCACTCGAACTATAACTGCGCATAACTGCGATTTACACGCAGAGGCGACGTATCGCACGATGAGAGAAACCCGCTTCCCAGACCCTCCGGCGGAGGGCAGACAATGACGTTAGGGACAACGATGACCTCTTCGATTGCCACCGGCAATTCCACCTCCCAGCGCCGGATCGCCTCAGCGACGATCATCGGCACCACGATCGAGTGGTACGACTTCTTCATCTACGCCACGAGCGCAGGTCTCGTGTTCGCCCAGCTCTTCTTCCAGCCCGCCGGCAAGGACATCGGGCTCCTGCTCTCCTTCGCGACAGTCGGCATCTCCTTTCTCTTCCGCCCCCTCGGCGCGTTCCTCGCCGGCCACTTCGGCGACGTCATCGGACGACGCGCCATGCTGGTGGCCACGCTCGTCCTCATGGGAGCGGCGACGACGCTCATCGGCGTGCTGCCCACGTTCACCCAGATCGGCATCGCCGCACCGATCCTCCTGCTGGTCCTGCGCATCCTGCAGGGTCTGTCGGCGGGCGGTGAGTGGGGCGGCGCCGTTCTGATGGCCGTCGAGCACGCACCTGCGGGCCGCCGCGGCCGCGCAGGCGCCTGGCCTCAGCTCGGCGTCCCGCTCGGCTTCCTTCTCGCGTCGGGGATGACCGCGCTCATGACGGGCCTCGTCTCTCCCGGCGCCGCCTACCTGCAGTGGGGCTGGCGAGTGCCGTTCCTGGTGAGCATCGTGCTGATCGTCGTCGGCTTCCTGATCCGCCGTTCGGTCGCCGAGAGCCCGGTGTTCGCTGAGATCGCCAAGCGCGGAAAGCAGGCGAGCCTTCCGATCGTGACGCTGTTCAAGCGCCACTGGTATCTCGTGGTCCTCGCGGCCTTCGTGTTCGTGGGCAACGGCACCCTCGGCTACATGACGACGGGCGGCTTCCTCAACAACTACGCCATCAGCGTGCAGCACCTGGACACCACGGCCGTCCTCGTCGCCGCGGTCTTCGCGGCCGTCGTGTGGTTCTTCTCGACGCTGCTCGCGGGCTACCTGGCAGATGCGATCGGTCGGCGGAACACCTTCCTCATCGGCTTCGTCCTGCAGGCCGTCATCGTCTTCCCCGTCTTCTGGCTCGTCGATGCAGCCGGGCTGCCGGGTCTCTACCTCGCGCTGCTGCTGATCTCGACCGGCCTCGGCCTCACCTACGGCCCGCTGGCCGCCTGGTACGCGGAGATCTTCCCGGCATCCATCCGCTTCTCGGGTGTGTCGATCACCTACGCCGTCGGCGCGGTCCTGGGCGGGGCGTTCGCTCCGATGATCGCTCAGATGCTGCTGGGTGCCACCGGAACCACGACCGCCGTCTCGGCATACCTGCTTACCGCGACCCTTCTGGGAGCTGCGGCCACCGTGTGCCTGCGCGATCGCTCCGGCATCCCGCTCGGTCCCGACAACGAGGCCGAGCAGGCGACCGGAGCCACGATCTTCACGCCGAGAGAAGCCGCCCGTGAGTTCGCGGGAACACGCTAAGGAAGGGCACGTCTTGCGCCGGTCAGTCAAGGAGAAGCAATGGTAGGTCAGAACGCCAGGATCGCGATCATCGGCGGGGGGATGGGCGGACTCACCGCCGCCATCGCGCTGACGAAGATCGCCGGGGTCCAGGTCACCGTGTTCGAGCAGGCGAGCCGACTGGGCGAAGTGGGCGCGGGCGTCACCGTCGCACCGAATGCCGCACGCGTTCTGGAGAGGCTCGGTGTGCTCGATCGGATCAGGCGCATGGGGGCGGTCCCCGACGGGCACGGCGTCTATCTGGACGCCATGGGCGGGATGGTCACGGACGCGGCATGGGAAGACACGGCGAAGCAGTATCAGAACATCGGGATGTACCGCCCGGACCTCATCAGTGCTCTGGCGCAGGAGGTCGATCCTGAGACGGTCCGTCTGGGCCACCGCCTGCAGGCGGTCGAGACGGTCGACTCCGGCGTCCGGGTGGAGTTCGAGAACGGCGTGGAAGAGGTCTTCGACGCCGTCATCGGAGCCGACGGCATCCATTCCGTCGTGCGGAACGCCGTGGACCAGCATCCCGAGTCCGTCTACTCCGGGTACATCGTCTATCGCGGAGTGATGGACGCGACGCGCCTGCCCGAAGACTGGCCCATGATCAGCCAGGTGTGGATGGGCGACAGCAGGCACTTCATGTGCTACCCGCTGCAGCAGCGCAAGCTCTTCAACTTCGTCGCAGGCATCCCCAGCGACCGGCCCCTCAACGGGCCCTGGTCGGGCCCGGCCGAGGTCAGCGAGCTCGCCGCTGAATTCGCCGGCGATAGCTGGGATCCCCGGCTGCAGCACTTCATCTCGCTCATCGACAAGACGTTCTGGTGGGGCCTGTTCGACCACGAACCCCTCACCAATTGGTCTCGGGGGCCCGTCACGCTGCTCGGCGACGCCGCGCACACGATGCTGCCGCATCAGGGCCAGGGGGTGAACCAGGCGATGGAGGACAGCATGGCCCTCGCCACGTTCCTCGCCGCCGCCGATGACATCTCCGACATCCCCGAGGCGTTCCGGCGTTACACCGCGGTTCGCATGCAGCGCACGGCGATCCTGCAGAACGGCTCTCGCCGAGCCGGCGCCATGTTCGATGCGCAAGACGAGTTCGCCGACCTGAAGAAGCGTGACGCCGACATCCGCGTCGGTCGGGATTTCCGTCGCGGCGCCGTGTTCGACTACGACGCGCAGAAGGTGGCTGAGCGAGCTCTCCGTCGATTCAGGAAGGTCCAGTTCGCATGACTTCGATCAGCATCATCGGCAGCGGCAAGATGAGCGGGGCGATCGCAGAGGTCGCAACGCGAGCCGGTGCCCACATCCAGATCATCAAGCGCACGGCGACCAGCATGTCTGCGGCGCGGCCGGGTCTCGAGTACGGCGTGATGGGCGATGAGCTCACCGGCGATCTCGTCGTGCTCGCCGTTCCGTACGGCGCGTACTCGGGCATCCTCGAGCACTACCGGGATCAGCTCGGCGAGAAGGTCGTCATCGACATCAGCAATCCCATCGACTTCTCCACCTACGACGAGTTGAAGCCGCCGGCCGACTCGTCGACGGCGGCCGAGCTGGCCGATCTGCTGCCCGAGGGCGCAGCCGTCGTGAAGGCGTTCAACGTCAATCTCGGCGATACGCTCACCAGCGGCACGAACGGCACGACGCCCACGACCGTGCTGTACGCCGGAGACTACGCGGACGCGAAGATGCAGGTCGCTGCGCTCATCGAGGCGGCAGGAATGCGGGCGGTGGATGTCGGTCCGCTCACGCGAGCACGGGAACTCGAGGCGATGGGCTTCCTTCAGATCATCATGGCGTCGCTCGGCAAGACGCGCTATGAATCGGGATTCGCTCTGCTGCCGTAACGGAGTGGATGCCGTCATGCGGTCGAGTGCGTGATGTCGCCGTCGGGTGCAGGATGAGGAGGATGACTTCGACGACGCTTCGCGACATCGCGCGCCGACGGCTGCGCTCCCAGCTGCTCGAAGGGCCCGCGGTCGATGCCGAGAGCGTCGTTCGGACGATGCTCGCCGTGCAGGCCGAGAACCCGGCCCAGTCCGCCTGGGCGGTCGCTGCCCGCACGGCCTCTCCCGATCGCGACGACCTGGCGCGGGCGCTGTCGGACGGAAGGGTCGTGCGCACGCACGTGCTGCGTCCTACCTGGCACTACGTGCACGCGGACGACGTGCGCTGGCTGATCGAGCTCACCGCGCCGCGGGTGCTGCCCGTGTTCGACCAGCAGCTGCGGCCCTCGGCCGATCGCCTGACCGCACTCACCGACGCGATCACGCACGCCGTCGCCGGCGGCACCGGGCGCACCCGCGACGAGCTCGCGGCCGCGCTCGCGAGGGCCGGACTCGACCTCCCCTCGTCGCAGCTGACGCTGCTGCTGGGCTCGCTCGAACTCCGGTGCGTCCTCAGCAGCGGCGCACCCCGCGACGGCCAGCACACCTACGCCCTCATGGCCGAGCGCGTGCCGCCGTCCGCGACGAGCGGGCGAGACGAGGCTCTCGCCCGGCTGGCGCTGCGCTACCTCGGCTCGCACGGTCCGGCCACCGACCGCGACCTCGCGTACTGGGCGACCCTCACGTTGACGGACGCCCGCCGGGGGATCGCCGCCGTCCGCGACCGGCTGGAGTCGTTCGACCACGAGGGTCGCACCTACTGGCACGCCCCTTGTCACGTGCCCGCGTCGCCCTCGGGCCGCGGTCGTGCGCACCTGCTGCAGATCCTCGACGAGATGTACCGGGGCTATCAGGACTCCCGCTGGGCCCTGGATTCCGAGGGCATCGTGCCGCGGGAGCGCGAGGCGTCGATCGGCATGGTGCTGTGCGACGGTCAGCTCGTCGCCGGGATGCGACGCAGCGTCGGCGCCCGGAAGGCGGTCTTCGCCGTCGCGCCGCACCGCCGGCTCACGGCACGCGAGCGCGCCGAGATCCAGAAGGCCGCCGGCCGCTGCGCCGCGTATCTCGGGGTCGAACCCGAGCTCGAGTTCGCGTCGGCCTGAGCACCTAGCCCGGTGGCGGCGTCGCGTCGGCGTAACGGCGGGCGAGCGTCCTGATGGCCTCGCTGAGCTCCGCCGGGCCGTCGACTGTGAACGGCTCGTCGAGCAGTGCGAGGTGCACGGCGACCGTCATCGGGTGGTCCGCACCGGTGGCGAGGACGCAGTGCGCATCGTCGACCGCCTCGACCAGGCCGACCGAGGGGTCGATCTTCTCGGCGACCAGCTCCGCAGGCGCGTGGATCAGGACCCGGGCGCGGAAGCGCCAGCCCGCCGAGGCGACACCGCGCAGCACGTACGCGGCGACGTCGTCGGCCGGCAGCGCGCGAGGGGCGAAGGCGCGCCGTGTCGGCGGCCGCAGCGACATACGGTCGACGCGGAAGCTGCGCCAACCCTCGCGCTCGAGGTCGAAGGCGACGAGATACCAGCGCCGCCCCCAGCTCACGAGCCGGTACGGCTCGACGCGTCGCATCGCGCTCTCGCCCTGGAACGGGGTGTACTCGAACCGCAGCCACTCGGCATCGTGCACCGCCTGGGCGATGGCCGCGAGCGCCGACGCCTCGACCTCGGCATCCCGCTCCCGCGTCTGCGGCGCGGTCGCGACGTCCATGGCGCGCACCTGGGCGGCGAGCGCCGGCGGCAGCACGTTCTCGAGCTTGGCGAGGGCCCGCGCCGCGCTGCCCTCGATGCCCGCCACTGAGTTCGTGGTCACCTGATGCAGCGCGATCGCGACGGCGATGCCCTCGTCGTCATCGAGCATGAGCGGCGGCAGATCGGTCTCCCGGTCCAGCCGGTAGCCGCCGGCGGGGCCCGCTGTGGCGTCAATGATGTAGCCGAGCTCGCGCAGCCGGGTGATATCCGTACGGATCGTCCGCGTCGACACCGCTGTGCGCCGCGCCAGCTCCGGAGCCGTCCACGCACGTCGCTGGCGAAGCAGGGCCAGCACCTGGAGCACGCGGGTGGCCGTCTGATTCACGCCGACCCCGCTTCGCCTATGCGGAAGCTCTTCTTCCGCATTGGTTCCTACCTTAGGGCCATGACGAACAACGAGCCGACCGGCACCCTGCAGACCGCCCTCCTCGCCGGCGAGCAGATCACCCCGTTCACGCTGTCGATCCCCGAGAACGACCTCGACGACCTCCGCGACCGCCTCGCGCACACGCGCTATACGACCGAGGTGCCGGGTGCCGATCCCGCGTACGGGGCCAGCCTCACCGAGGTGCGAGCGATGGCCGAGTACTGGCAGCACGAGTTCGACTGGCGCGCCGTCGAGGCGCGCCTCGCCGCATTCCCGCAGTTCATGACGACGATCGACGGTCAGCCGATCCACTTCCTGCACATCCGCTCCGCCGAGCCCGAGGCGTTCCCGATCGTGCTCACGCACGGCTGGCCGGGATCGTTCGCGGAGTTCGCGGACATGATCGGACCGCTCATCGATCCCGTGGCATACGGCGGACGCGCCGAGGACGCCTTCCATGTCGTGGTTCCGAGCTTCCCCGGGTACGCGTTCAGCGGGCCGGTGACCGAGTCGGGCTGGGGCTCGGCGCGGGTGGCGGCCGCGTGGGACACGCTCATGAAGCGCCTGGGCTACGAGCGGTACGGCGCGCACGGCGGAGACGGCGGATCGCTGGTCGGCCGCGAGCTCGGCATCCTCGCCCCCGACGGGCTGGTGGGCACGCACGTGCTGCAGCTGTTCTCGTTCCCGAGCGGCGACCCGGCGGAGTTCGAGAAGCTCGGCCCGAAGGACTACGAGGCCCTCGAGATCCTCAAGGACTTCGGCGAGATCTCGGCGTTCGCGACTCTGCAGTCGACCCGCCCACAGACCTTGGCGCACGCGCTCGCCGACTCACCGGTCGGGCAGCTCGCCTGGAACGAACTCATGGCGACCTTCGATCGTCCGACCGCGCTCACGCGGGACCAGATCCTCACGCACGTCTCGCTCTACTGGTTCACCAACACCGCGGGGTCGTCGGCCCGGCAGTACAAGGAGGATGCCCAGTTCAACGCCGGCGAGGGGATCGCGACGCGGGTCAACCACACCCCGACCGGCGTATCGATCTTCGCGAACGATTTCCACTCGATCCGCGCCTTCGCGGAGCGGGACAACGACCACATCGTGTTCTGGACGGAGCACGAGGTGGGCGGGCACTTCGCCGCGATGGAGGTGCCGGACGTCCTCATCGCGGACCTCCGCGAGTTCTTCCGGCCGCTGCGCTGACCTGTGCTGAGCCGAGCGGAACGGCCGCCCCGCCCAGGGCGGCCGTTCCGCCGTTCTCGAAAGGAATGAAAGGGTTGACGGCGGCTGCGGCATCCTCTAATCTACAACCAAATGGTTGCACAAGCAGAGCTCAGCGACGACGAGGTGGACCGGATCTTCCGGGCCCTCGCCGACGCGACGCGTCGTGACATCCTGCGCCGGACGATCGAGGTGGAGCAGTCGGTGTCGGCGCTCGCCGCGGACTACGACATGTCGTTCGCAGCGGTGCAGAAGCACGTCGCCGTGCTCGAAGCCGCCCGCCTGATCGTCAAGCGGGCTGAGGGAAGGGAGCGGCTCGTGCGCACCGACCCCGCCATGATCGCCCGGGCGCAACGGCTGCTCGAGCGCTACCAGGAGCTCTGGCGTCACCGCATCGACCGCATCGATGCGCTGCTGGCCGAAGACGCCGAGCCGCCGCACACACCGCAGACACCACCACGACCCGCGTCTTGAGCCGGGTCACCCGATCAAGGAGAGATCATGCCCGTCACCGACATCATCAGCGATCCCGAGACCCTGACGATGAACATCACCGCCGAGTTCGATGCCCCCCTCGAGCGCGTGTGGACGGTGTTCACCGATCCGCGTCAGCTCGAGCGGTTCTGGGGTCCTCCGGGATGGCCGGCCACGTTCACGCGCTTCGACTTCGCCCCCGGCGGCCTGGCGCAGTACCACATGACCAGTCCGACCGGCGAGAAGTCCCGCGGCCGGTGGGAGTTCCTGACCATCGACGAACCGCGTTCGTTCGAGGTGCTCGACGGCTTCGCCGACGAGAACGGCGGCCTGAACCCCGAGATCCCGCCGATGCGGATGGTCTTCGCGTTCGAGGCGACCCCGACCGGCACGCGCCTGAACGGCGTCACCCACTTCGCATCGGTCGACGCGCTCGAGCAGGCCGTCGGGATGGGCATGGTCGAGGGCACGCGCATGGCGATGGGTCAGCTCGACGCCGTGCTGCAGGGGCTGCGCGACTACGCCGCCGGCAAGGGCACGCAGGTCGAGGTGCTCGACGACCAGCACGTGCGCATCACCCGGCTGATCGAGGGGCCGCGCGAGCTGGTGTGGCGCGCGCACCAGGAGCCCGATCTGATCCGGCAGTGGATGCTGGGGTCCGACGGATGGCGCATGACGGTGTGCGAGGTCGACCCGGCGGTCGGCGGCGCGTACCGCTACGCCTGGGCGCCCGAGCCGGGCACCGAGGGCGAGTCGTTCGGCTTCGACGGCACGACCCTGCTCTCGGAGGCGCCGCGCCGCGCCGTCACCACCGAGCACATGACCGGCACCGACTATCCGTCGACGACGAACGATCTGCAGCTGTACGAAGAGGACGGCGCGACGCTGATCACGCTGTTGATCGAGTACCCGGATGCCGCGACCCGCGACATGGTGCTGGCCACCGGCATGGCCGACGGCATGGAGATCAGCTACCAGCGCCTCGAGCGCGAGCTGCTGCCCGCCTGACGCGTCACGCGCGGTCGACGGATGCCGCATCCTCCTCATCGACGGAGGATGCGGCATCCATCGTCGATGCCGGCTTCGTCTCGTCGCCGTGCGACCGCTCGACGGACTCGGGCGCGTGACGCGGCGCGCGCGCCGGCCGGGGGAAGGCCTCGCCGTCGCGCTCGACGGTCTGGATGCGAGTGCGCGGCAGACCCTCGGGGTTCTGCTTCTGCAGCCACAGCAGCATCTCTTCGCGCACCGTGCGCGACAGGTCGAACATCTGGAACGCGTCGGCCGCGCTGATCAGCGCACGCACCTGCACGAAGCCGCCGACGGTGTCGGTGATGCGCAGCGACGAGGCCTCGCCGTCCCACATGCCGCTGTCTTCGAGGATGCGGTCCAGTTCGGCGCGCATGCGCGGGATGTCGACCCCCCAGTCGAGGTCGAAGAACACCGTGCCGAGGACGGCCGTCGACTCGCGCGTCCAGTTCTCGTACGGCTGCAGCGTGAAGTACGTCGACGGCAGCACGAGCCGGCGCTCATCCCACACGCGCACGACGACGTAGGTGAGCGTGATCTCTTCGATGTAGCCCCACTCGCCGCCTACGACGACGATGTCTTCGAGGCGGATCGCCCCGCTGAAGGCCAGCTGCATCCCGGCGAACACGTTGCTCAGCGTGGACTGCGCGGCAAGACCCGCCACCACCGACAGGAACCCGGCCGAGGCCAGCAGGGTGCCGCCGACCGCGGCGATGCCGGGGATGGTCAGCAGGGCGGCGGCGATCCCGATGATCACGGTTCCCGCGCCGATGAGGCGGCGCACGACGGCGACCTGGGTGCGGGCGCGGCGGGCCTGCCAGCCGTCCGACCCGTCGGTGGCGTAGTGCGACAGGCCGAGGTCGGCCGCGAACATCAGCACCGCGCCCACCGCCCACGTGACCGAGAGCACCAGCAGCACGATGAACACGTGCCGCCGCAGGTCGGCGCCCGAGCCGGCGCCCGGCAGGGTGAGTGCCAAGGCGATCCAGGCCAGGGCGACCGCGCTGAGCGCGATGAACGGCACGCGCGTGCGGCGCTTGAGCAGCCCGAGCCAGGGCCGGTCACGCCCGACGGCCGCGACGACCCGCGTGAACGCGTACGTCGCGACCACGACGGCCAGGGTGGCGACAACGAGCAGGATCAGGGCGTTGACGGCGGGGGGAAGGTTCCAGAACGAGACCATGGCCTTCAACCCTAGGCGGCCGGTCCGCGGCCCTCAAACGAGCCGACGTCTCGATGAGCCTGCGTCTCAGCGCGATCGGGTGGCCCGGTCGCGCTCGTCCTTGCGCGCCGACTCGTCTTTGCGGGCCGGCGTCTCGTCCCTGCGCGGCGCCTCGGCGTTGTAGCGCGCGCCCGGCGAGAACGGCCGCCCCGCGCGCTCCTGACCGGGCATCGGTCGCGAGCGACGGCCGTAGATGAGCTCGGACGAGTCGAGCATCCACGGCACGAGCGTGATGGTGACCCCGTGCACGAGCATGAGCTGCTGGGCGATCCGCCGCGCGCGGCGGTTGTGCAGCACCGACTCCCACCAGTGGCCGACGATGTACTGCGGCAGGTAGACGGTCATGACGCTCGAACCGTGCTCGGCCCGGTACTGCTTGATGAACTCGATCAGCGGCCCCGCGTAGTTGCGGAACGGCGACTCTATCGTCATGAGCGGCACCGGCATCCGGTGCTCCTGCCAGTCCTTCTGCAGCGCGCGCGACTCCTCTTTGGTGACCGCGATGTGCACGGCGAGGGTCTTGTCGTGCCGGGCGGCGAGTGCGTAGTCCACGGCCTTCACGACCGGCTTCTGCAGACGGTTGACGAGGATGATCGCGACGTCGCCCTCCGACCCGAAGTGCACGGTGTCGTCCATGCGGATCTCGTGCTCGACGTCGCGGTAGTAGCGGTACACGCCCATCATCAGCGTGGACAGGATCGGGATCGCCAGGAACACCAGCCACGCGCCGTGCGTGAACTTGGTGATCGTCACGATCACCAGCACCGACACGGTCATGGTGGCCCCGATGCTGTTGATCACCAGGCCCTTGCGGAAGCTGCGGACCTGGCTGCGCGCGGACTGCTGCGCGCGTGCGTCCTCGGGCAGGTTCGCGACACGGCGCAGCCCCCGCAGCCAATGTCGGATCATGCCGATCTGGCCGAGCGAGAACGACACGAACACGCCGATGATGTACAGCTGGATGAGGTTCGAGAGGTTGGCCTGATAGACCACGAGCACGGCCACGGCGGCGATGCCGAGCAGGATCATGCCGTTGGAGTAGACGAGCCGGTCGCCGCGGGTGTTCAGCGCCTTCGGCGCATAGCCGTCACGGGCGAGCACCGCGCCCAGCAGCGGGAACCCGTTGAACGCGGTGTTCGCCGCCAGCAGCAGCACGCACGCGGTCGCGGCCTGCACGATGAAGAACGGGATCGAGTTCATGCCGAACGTCGCCGCCGCGAGCTGCGCCATGAGGCTCGGCTGCGGCGTGTTCTTGCAGTCGAACCCGATCAGGTCGCACGGGTTCTCGGCATACTGCACGTGCGAGATGAGGGCCAGCGCGACCAGGCCCGCGAACATCAGCCCGGCGATCGAGCCCAGCATCGCCAGCGTGGTGCGGGCGTTGCGGATCTTCGGCTTGCGGAACGCCTGCACGCCGTTGGCCACGGCCTCGACGCCGGTCAGGGCCGAGCATCCACTCGAGAACGCCCGCAGCACGAGCAGGATCACCGCCGCCTGCGAGATGCTCTGCGCGTGCATCGTGTAGCCCGCGCTCGAGGCGACCGGGGCGCTGCCGAGGGCCACGCGGATCAGGCCGGTGATCACCAGCACCGCGACGGAGCCGATGAACACGTAGGTGGGGATCGCGAACGCGCGGGATGCCTCGCGCACGCCGCGCAGGTTCGTCAGGACGATCAGCGCGACGCAGGCGACGGCCAGTTCGACCCGCCAGCTGTTGAGGAACGGCAGGGCCGAGATGATGTTGTCGACGCCGGACGCGGTCGAGACGGCGACGGTGAGCACGTAGTCGACCATGAGGGCGGATGCCACGACCACGCCGGGGATCTCGCCCAGGTTCGTGCGGGCCACCTCGTAGTCGCCGCCGCCGGAGGGGTAGGCGCGGATCAGCTGGCGGTACGAGAGCACCACGACGGCCAGCAGCAGCACGACCGCAGCGGCCACCCACGGCGTGAACACCAGGAATGCGAACCCGCCGCCGAGCAGGATCATCAGCATCTCCTGCGGGGCGTACGCCACCGACGAAAGGGCGTCGGATGCGAAGATCGGCAGCGCCATGCGCTTGGCCAGCAGATGCTCGTCCGCATTCTGCGACGCCAGGGGGTCCCCGATCAGAATGCGTTTCGCGATCGGGGACTCCGGAGCCTCATCGCGATTTTCGCTTGTCACGGCGGGTGACACTACCCCGGATGCGTCCGCGTTGCAACGCGACACGGGCCGTCTTGCCGGGTGTTACCGCTTCGTGGCCGTCGGAACGCTCTGCGGCGGGCTCGCGGGCTCGCGGGCTCGCGGTCGGCCCGACGATCGCCGTCTCAGCCGACGGCGGGCCGGGCGGTCGATCCGCGCACGACGAGCTCGAACGGCAGCCGATCGGGTACCCCGCTCGCTGCGGCGGGACGCGTGCCCGACGGAGCCTGCAGCACGTCGAGGATCGCCTGGGCGGCGCGCTCGCCCTGCTCGGCCGGGAACTGGTCCACTGTGGTCAGGCGGAAGAACTCGCCCAGATCGTGCCCGTCGACGCCGACGATCGACAGGTCGGCGGGCACGCGGTAGCCGAGCTCGCGCGCGGCCAGGATCGCCCCGATCGCCATCTCGTCCGAGGCCGCGAAGATCGCCGTCGGGCGCTCGCCGGGCCGCCCGAGCAGTTGCTTGGCGGCACGGAATCCCCCCTCGACGGTGAAGTCGGCCGGCTCGAACAGGGCGGGGCGCACCTCGAGGTCGGCCTGTTCGAGCGCCTGCTCGAACCCCTGCCGCCGCTGCGTGGGGATGTGGAAGTCGAGGTCGAACTCGGGGCTCGCGCCGATGTGCGCGATGTCACGGTGGCCGAGGGCGAGCAGGTGCTCGGTGGCCAGCCGTGCGACGGCGACGTCGTCGACGGTCAGCGTGCGCAGGCGCGGGTCGGGCCCGCCGATCGCGATGACCGGCATGTCGAGGGCCAGGAGGCGTTCGATCTCGGCGTCGCCGAGCGCGATCGAGACCGCGATGATCCCGTCCACGCGCTGCCGCCGCAGCAGCGTGTCGAACACGCTGCGCCGCAGCTCGGGATCCTCGGTCACGCTGTACAGCGTGATGTCGTAGCCGTGCCGCATGAGCTCGGCCGACGTGCCGGCCAGCACGGTGGAGAAGAACCACCGCTCCAGGAACGGCACCAGCACCCCGATGTTGCGCGCCCGCCCCGAGGCGAGGCTCGACGCCGGCGCTGACACGACGTACCCGAGCGAATCGGCCGCAGCCTCGACCCGCGCCTTCGTCGCGTCCGACACGCGCCCGCGCCCGCTGAGGGCCCGCGACACGGTCGCCGTCGAGACCCCGGCCAGGCGCGCGACCTCGTCGATGCTCACCATGGCCGTGCCTCTTCTCTCGGAGTGTTCGGTCCGGACCGGCCGCCCGACGTCGGCTTCGCGACCGCCAGACCGTCAGTCGGTCGTGACCCACACGGTCGTGTCGGTCGGCACGAGTCCGTCGGCGAGCGGCCCGCTCACCGCGATCAGCCGGCCGCTGGGCGCTGCGACCGGGGTCTCGCCGAGGTTGGCCAGCACGGTCACATTCCCGTTGCGGAATGAGAGGACGCCGGGCTTCGCGTCGAGCCACTCCAGGCTACCCGTGCCGAGGCTGCAGGCCTGGCGCTCGTCGAGCAGCGTCGTGTACAGCGAGAGGGTGGATGCCGCATCCGCCGCCTCGACGTCGCGGGCGAGCAGTGCCCACTCGGCCGGCTGCGGCAGCCACGACATGCCGCTGTCGTTGAAGCCGTACGCGGGGGCGTCGGCGACCCACGGCAGCGGCACGCGGCAGCCGTCGCGGCCGTACCGCTCGTGGTTCGTGCGGAACCAGGTCGGGTCCTGCCGCGCGTCGTCGGGGATGTCGATGACCTCTGGCAGGCCGAGCTCCTCGCCCTGGTAGAGGTACGCCGAGCCGGGCAGCGCGAGCATCAGGGTCGTCGCCGCGCGGGCGCGCCGCAGCCCGACCTCGGGGATCGGCTTGCCGGGCGAGTCCGGTCCGATCCCGTGGCCCTGCGGGTTGTCGGCGGTCAGCGCCAGGCGCGATGCGTGGCGCACGACGTCGTGGTTCGACAGCACCCATGTGCTGGGGGCGCCGACGGCGGCGTAGGCCGCCAGCGACGCGTCGATCACCGCGCGCAGGGCCGCGGCATCCCACCCGGTCTCGAGGTAGGCGAAGTTGAAGGCCTGGTTCATCTCGCCCGGTCGCACCCACTGGGCGGTCTGCTCGATCGAGGGCAGCCACGCCTCGGCGCACAGGGCGCGGTCGCCGTCGTACGCGGCGAGCACGTCATGCCACTCGCGGTACACGTCGTGCACCTCGGGCTGTCCCCAGTACGGCACGCCGGACTCGTCACCGCCCATCGAGCCGCCGTCCGCGCTCGGCGAGTAATCGGGGAGCCCTGCCTTCTTGATCAGGCCGTGCGCGACGTCGACGCGGAAGCCGTCGACGCCCCGGTCGAGCCAGAACCGCAGGATGCGGCGGAACTCGGCACGCACCTCGGGGTTCGTCCAGTCGAAGTCGGGCTGCGACGAGTCGAACAGGTGCAGGTACCACTGCCCCGGCTCGCCGTCGGCCTCGGTCACGCGGGTCCAGGCCGGGCCGCCGAACACCGAGTCCCAGTTGTTCGGGGGCAGCTCGCCGTGCTCGCCCCTGCCGTCGCGGAACAGGTAGCGCGCGCGCTCGGCGCTGCCCGGGGCCGCCGCCAGCGCCTGCCGGAACCACACGTGCTGGTCGGACGAGTGGTTGGGCACGAGGTCGACGATGACCCGGATGCCGCGCTCGTGCGCATTGGCGAGCATGTCGTCGAAATCGGCCAGCGTGCCGAAGATCGGGTCGACGTCGCAGTAGTCGGTGACGTCGTAGCCGGCGTCCTTCTGCGGGCTCGTCATGAACGGGCTCAGCCAGACCGCGTCGATGCCCAGGCGCTGCAGGTCGTCGAGGTGCGCGGTGACGCCGCGCAGGTCGCCGATGCCGTCGCCGTTGGCGTCCGCGAACGACCGCGGATAGATCTGGTAGATCACGGCGGACCGCCACCACTCGGCTCCCGGGGCCGAGGGCAGCGCGAGGCTGGTGTCGAGAGCGGTCGAAGTCATGCGATCAGCGTAGTGCAAGCGCTTACATTTGTCGCCCCGCGTAGTGTTGACGCGTGCCCGATGAACTACTGCAGCGCGCGGAGCTTCTGCAGCGCGCCGAGAGCCTGATCCGCAGCATCCCGGACTATCCCGAGCCCGGCGTGATGTTCCGCGACATCACGCCGCTGCTCGCTGACGCCGGGGCCCTGCGCGCGTCGGTCGACGCGATGATCGCACCGTTCGCCGGGACGTTCGACGCCGTCGCGGGCGTCGAGGCGCGCGGCTTCCTGCTCGCCGGGGCCGCCGCGATCGCAGCCGGGGTCGGGCTCATCCCGATCCGCAAGGCCGGCAGGCTGCCGCGTCCGGCGGCCTCCGTCGACTACGAGCTCGAGTACGGCACGGCGACGATCGAGGCGCACGACGACATCCGGCCCGGGGGGCGGCTGCTGCTGATCGACGACGTCCTGGCCACCGGCGGCACCCTGCAGGCGGCGCATGCGCTCGTGTCCGAGCTCGGCGGCACGGTGGTGGGCACCGCCGTGCTGATGGAGCTCGAGGCCCTCGGCGGCCGCGCCGTCGTCGGCGACGTGCACGCGCTGTTCCGCGTCTGAGTTCCGGCTGATTCCCGACGCGCCCGCACAGGGGCCGACGCGTCAGACTGGACACATGCGCGGACGTCTGTGGGTGCCGCTCGTCGCGGCGGTGATGCTGCTGTCGGCCTGTGCGCCGACGCCCGCGGCCGGCAGTCCGTCGCCCACCGCCCCGACCCCGTCGCCCACGAGCGGCAGCCCGTCGCCGACGAGCGGCCAGATCACCGCGTCCCCGCCGATGGCGCCGACCCCGAGTCCCATTCCGGTCGACCCCATCGCCCGGCTCACCCTCGCCCAGCGGGTCGGGCAGCTGTTCATGGTCGGCACCCCGCGCGGCACCGCCGACGCCGGATCGCTGAGAGCGGTCGCCGACCGGCACGTGGGCGGCGTCTTCCTGCACAGCAGTCCGCGCGCGAGCGCGAAGACCACCGCCGGTGTGGTTTCCCGGTTCACGAAGCTCGTCTCACCGGCCACGACCGGCGACGTGCCGCTGTGGGTGGCCACCGATCAGGAGGGCGGCGAGGTCCAGGTGCTGTACGGCCCCGGGTTCGACCCGATCCCGTCGGCGGTCGAACAGGGCCGGATGGCCCCGGCGACACTGCAGAAGGATGCCGCGACCTGGGGTTCGCAGCTCGTCACAGCCGGTGTCGACCTGAACCTCGCGCCGGTCGGCGACATCGTGACGAGTCCCGCGGTCGCCCGGCAGAACAAGCCGATCGGGTTGCTGGACCGGCAGTACGGCTACGACGAGAAGACCGTGGCCGCCGAGGCGGGCGCGTTCGCCGCCGGCATGCGGCGGGCCGGCGTCCTGCCGACGTTCAAGCACTTCCCGGGCCTGGGTCGCACGAGCTCGAACACCGACTTCTCGTCGGCCGTCGACACCGTGATCACGGCGGACGCCGACGACGTCGACGTATACCGCTCGCTGCTGGCCGGCGGGCCTGCGCTGGTCATGGTCTCGACGGCCGTCTACAAGAAGATCGACGCATCGGCGCCGGCAGCCTTCTCGTCCAAGATCGTCACGCAGCTGCTGCGCGGCACGCTCGGGTTCCGCGGCGTCGTGATCACCGACGACCTGTCGGCGGCCGTGGCCGTCTCGGGGTTCAGCCCGGCCGAGCGCGCGATCGACGCGATCGCGGCCGGCTGCGACATCGTGCTGGTCTCGTCGGGCCCGGCGGTGCTGCCCGAGATGTACGACGCGGTGCTGGCCAAGGCGAAGAGCGATTCGGCGTTCGCCGCGAAGGTGGATGCCGCGGCCCGCCGTGTCGTGACCGCCAAGCACATCGGGGTGGGCTGACCCCGCGCGCCCCGCCGACGTCACGCCCGGGCGCGAACGCTGATATCGCCCGTTGAGCGAGGACGTGCGCAGCGCGACTGAGACGAAGCGTGGACGCGGCCGCGTCGTTTCGTCTCGCTGCGCTCGCTCAACGACCGGGTGGGGCGAGCGCCGGCTCAACGATCGGGGGCGATGACGACGTTCAGGGGCGGTTCGCCGGTGAGCATCCGGTCGATCTGCGCGCGGACGAGGCGCGCGATCCGCGGCTGCATGGCCGTCGACGCCCCGCCCACGTGCGGCGCGATGAGCACGCCCGGCAGCGCCCACAGCGGGTGATCGGGCGGCAGCGGCTCGGGGTCGGTGACGTCCAGGGCCGCGCGGATGCGTCCGCGGCGCACGTGGTCGACGAGCGCGTCGGTGTCGATCAGCGGCCCGCGGCCGACGTTCACGACCAGGGCGCCGTCAGGCAGCAGCGACAGCGCCGCGTCGTCGATGATGTGCTGCGTCGCCGCGTTCGCCGGCAGCGTCGCGATCACGATCTCGGCCTCGGGCAGCAGCGCGTGCAGTTCGTCGGCGCCGTGCACGTGTACGCCGCCGTCGTCGCGGGCGCGGCTGGCGAGCACGGTCAACTCGACCTCGAACGGAGCCAGCCGCGCGGCGGTCGCCTTGCCCACGCCGCCGTAGCCGAGCAGCAGCACGCGCCGGTCGGCCAGGCTCTCGGTGAACACGGGCGCCCAGCGGTGCTCCTGCTGCGTCCGGACGAAGCCGGGCAGCTGCCGCTGCGCGGCCAGGGTCAGCGCCAGGGCGAGCTCGGCCGTCGAGGACTCGTGCACGCTGGCCGCGTTGGCGAACACGATGCCGTCGGGCAGCACCGGGACCACGTTCTCGTATCCGATCGACTGCCCTTGGACGAGACGGGTCTGCACCGCACCCAGGTGTGCGAACGCGTCGGCCGCATGCGCACCCATGTAGGGCGGGACCACGATGTCGATCGCATCGCGGTCGGCCGCGGCATCCATCGGCCAGACGACGACCTCGACGTCGTCGGGCAGGGGCTCGAGGTCGTGGGCGAGCTGTGCAGTGGGGACCGAGACGACCAGACGTGGCATGACGCCCACGCTACCGCGGCTGCCGGCCGCCGAACCGCCGGGAACCGGGGCCCGGGACGCCGCTCAGAACGCCGGCGGGACGCCGAGGCTCTCGAGCTTCTCGCGCACGTGGTCGCTCGTGAGGGCCTTGACCAGCGCCTCGATCGCCGCCGACTTCTCGTTGTCCTTGCGCGCGACGAGGGTCACCGCGAAGCGGGGGTCCTTCTCGACGGCCAGGCCGTCCTTGTCGGGCGTGAGCCCCAGCTGCCGCGCGAACGAGGGCAGGTCGAACACGGCGTCGGCCTCGTCGTAAGCGGTGTTCAGCTGCAGCAGGTCGACCTGGGTGAGCTTGAGATTCCGCGGGTTCGAGGCGATGTCGTCCATGGTCGCGGTGAACGGCTCGGTGCCGTCCTTGAGCGTGATCAGGTGCGCGTCGGCGAGCATCTGCAGGGCCCGCGCGGCGTTCGACTTGTCGTTGGGGATCACGACGCTGCCGCCCTCGGGCAGCTCGTCGAGCTTCTTGTGCTTCTTGGAGTAGAACGCGACCACGGTCGAGTACACCGGCTGCACCGCGACGAGGTCGGCGCCGTTCTTGTCGTTGAACTCCTGCATGAACCCGGGGAACTGCACGAGGTTCGCGTCGATCTCCTTGTGCTGCAGCAGCACGTTCGGCTGCACGTAGTCCGACACCGGCACGAGCTCGACCTTGTAACCGTCGCCGATCACGTCGGCGGCCGCCTCGACCGCGTCGGTCATGGGCGTCACGGTCGCGGCGACCTTGATGACCTTGCTGTCGGCCTTGCCGCCCGCACCGCTCGATGCCGCGCATCCGGTGAGGCATCCGGTGAGGAGCAGGAGGGATGCCGCGGCCGCCGCGGCGATCGTGCGCAGTTTCATGGGTGCCTTTCTCGAGCCGCTCGGGCTCACTGTGTGTCGAACCGTGCGGCTCAGCGTCTGTCGAGCATCGCCGACGCCTTCTCGCCCGCCGTCTGGAGCAGCAGGACGCAGACGATGACGAGCACGATGGTGGTGTACATGAGGGGGTAGTCGTACTCCTGGTAGCCGTAGCGCAGGGCGAAGTCGCCGAGCCCGCCGCCGCCGACGATGCCGAGCACCGTCGAGTACGAGATGAGGCTGATGGATGCCGAGGTCAGGGCGTACACGAGTCCCGAGCGCGCCTCGACCAGCAGGAAGCGGCCGACCAGCTGCGGGGTGCTCGCACCCATCGAGTGCGCCGCCCGCAGCACGCCCGAGGGCACCTCGAGCAGGATCTGCTCGACCAGGCGCGCGTAGAGGGCGACGCCCACGAAGCACAGCGGGAACGTCGCCGCCGCGGTGCCGAACGTCGTGCCGTATACGAACCGGGTCACCGGGATGAGAAACACCACGAACAGCAGGAACGGGAACGAGCGCACGACCGTGACGTACAGGTTCGCGGCGAACCAGACCGGCCGCAGCTCGCGCACCCCGCCGGGACGGGTCAGGTAGATGACGACACCCAGCGGCAGGCCCAGCACGATCGCCGCGGCCAGCGAGAACGCCAGCATGTAGCCGGTCTCAGCCAGGGCGACGCCGATCTTGTCGGCGTTGGCGGCGAGGTCTGCGAGAAAGCCGTTCATGCCCCAAGCACCCGCCGCACGTGGTCGAGGTAGCTGGCGTCATCGCGCTCGGCGGCCTGCCGGGCGACGGGCAGGATGTCTTTCAGCACGCCGCGCTCGAGCACGGCGGCCCGGTCGCAGACGGCCGCGACGGCGGGCAGCTCGTGGGTGACCAGCACGATCGTCGTGCCGAAATCGCGCCGGGTACGGGCGAGCAGGTCGAGGATGTCGGCGGCGGTCCGGTTGTCGAGGGCGCTCGTCGGCTCGTCGCACAGCAGCAGGCCCGGACGCGTCACCAGGGCCCGGGCGATCGCGACCCGCTGGCGCTGCCCGCCCGACAGCTGCGCCGGAAAGTCCCGGCCACGGTCGGCCAGGCCGACGTAGGACAGCAGGGAATCGACGAGAGCGGCATCCTTCTTGCCCTGCAGCTTCAGCGGCAGCGCCACGTTCTGCCGCACCGTCTGGTTCGCGAGCAGGTTGAAGCTCTGGAAGATCATGCCGATGCGGTGCCGCAGCAGGCGCCGGCCGCGCTCGCTGAGCGGCTCGGGATCGACGCCCTCGATCAGCACGCGGCCCGCGGTGGGGTGCTCGACCGCGTCGAGCAGGTTCAGCAGCGTCGACTTGCCGGCGCCGGACTCGCCGACCACGCCGAGGATCTCGCCCCGCTGGATCGTCAGATCGATGTCGGCCAGGGCCGTGGTGGCCCCGTAGCGGACGGTGACGCGCTCGAGCTCCGCGACGATCTCGCGGGCGCCGGCGTTCTCAGGGTCGGCGACGCGGCCGGATTCCGGCATGTCGTCGCTCCCGCTCCCGCTCGCCGTTTCTGAACGGTGTTCAAGTATACCAGCGGCTCGAGCCCCGACCCCGGCCCGGCCCCGCCCCGGCCTGGTCCCGGCCCCGGCCCGCCGCCCGGTCGAGTCCGCCCGGTCGAGTCCGCGGGGGTACAGCTGGTCGGCGAGGGTATGGGATCCGGCCGTACCCTCGCCCCGGAGCTGTACCTTCGCGGTTAAGCGAGAGAGCGAGGGGGAGCGGGCGGGCGGTCGAAGAGAAGGGGATGCCGGAGGTCAGGCCGCCGCGCCGACGGTGGCGGCGATCGCCGAGGTGAAGAACGTCAGTCCGTCGATGCCCGAGCGCATCGCGGCGGCCGTGTCGGGGCCGAAGCCGGGCTCGGTGGCGTGCTCGGGGTGCGGCATGAGGCCCACGACGTTGCCGTGCTCGTTGGTGAGCCCCGCGATGTCGTTGAGCGATCCGTTCGGGTTCACGCCGACGTAGCGGAACGCGACGAGCCCCTCGCCCTCGATGCGCTCGAGCGCATCGCCCGAGGCGATGTACCCGCCCTCGCCGTTCTTCAGCGGGATCACGATCTCCTGCTGGCGGCTGAAGCCGCTCGTCCAGGCGGTGTCGTTGTTCTCGACGCGCAGGCGCTGGTCGCGCCGCACGAACTGCTGGTTCGCGTTGCGGATCAGGCCGCCCGGCAGCAGGTGCGCCTCGACGAGCATCTGGAACCCGTTGCAGATCCCGAGCACCGGCATGCCCTTGGCCGCGGCATCCTTCACCTCCGCCATGATCGGCGACAGCGCCGCGATCGCACCCGAGCGCAGGTAGTCGCCGTAGCTGAAGCCACCCGGCAGCACCAGCGCGTCGACCCCGTCGAGGTCGTGCGAGCCGTGCCACAGCGCGACCGGCTCGGCCCCCGCGATGCGGATCGCGCGCTGCGCGTCGCGGTCGTCCAGCGAGCCGGGGAAGGTGATGACCCCGATGCGGGTGGTCATTCGACGACCTCGACACCCACGACGTCTTCGATCACGCCGTTGGAGAGGATCTCGTCGGCGATGCGCCGGGCCTTCTCGAGCGTGGCCTCGTCGACCTCGCCCTCGACGGTCAGCTCGAAGCGCTTGCCGATGCGCACGCCGCTGAACGCGGATTCGCCGAGGCGCGCGAGGGCGCCGGCGACGGCCTTGCCCTGCGGGTCCAGCAGTTCGGCCTTGGGCATGACGTCGACGACGATGGTGGGCATTCGAAGCTCCGGATGTCGCGGGTAGGGGTGCCCGTCCAGTCTACGGTGCCGTCGGCCCGGCGCCGCCCCGTGCGCTTGACAGAGCTGGGAGCGCTCTCATAGGGTGCGAACGACCCCTGCGCCCGGAGAGGAATCCGCCCCGCATGAGCGAGAGTCGTCGCCCCTTCCCGTCCGAGTTCCTGTTCGGCGCCGCCACCGCGGCGTATCAGATCGAGGGCGCCCACGCCGAGGACGGGCGGCGCGACTCGATCTGGGATGCGTTCTGCCGGGTGCCCGGCGCCGTCATCGGCGGTGACGACGGCGACGTCGCCTGCGACCACTACCACCGCTACCGCGACGACGTCGCGCTCATGAAGCGGATGGGCCTGCAGACCTACCGGTTCTCGACCTCGTGGGCGCGCGTGCGCCCCGACGGCGGGGCACTGAACCCCGCGGGCGTCGCGTTCTACGAGCGGCTGGTCGACGAGTTGCTGGATGCCGGGATCCGGCCGTGGCTCACGCTGTATCACTGGGATCTGCCCGAAGCGCTGCAGGCCCGCGGCGGCTGGACGGTGCGCGAGACGGCCGATCGCTTCACGGAGTACGCACTCGACCTGCACGACGCGCTCGGCGACCGGGTGGACGTGTGGACCACGCTGAACGAGCCGTGGTGCGCATCGTTCCTCGGCTACACCGCGGGCGTCCACGCGCCCGGCCGCACGAGCGTCGCCGAGGGCATGCTCGCCGCCCATCACCTGCTGCTCAGCCACGGCCAGGCCCTGCGCGAGCTGCGCGCCCGCGATGCCGGGCTGAACCTGGGCCTGACCCTCAACCTGACCGTGGCCGACCCGGTCGATCCGGCCGACGCGGCCGATGTGGACGCCGCTCGGCGGATCGACGGCCAGTTCAACCGCTGGTTCCTCGACCCCGTGTTCCGCGCCGAATACCCCTCCGACGTCGTCGACGACATCCGGGCGGTCGACGCCGACGCCGTCGCACGGTTCGAGCGGGCCGTGCTGCCCGGCGACCTCGAGACGATTGCGACGCCGGTCGACACGCTCGGCGTGAACTACTACCACGGCGAGTTCGTCGGCGGCCGGCCTTCGCCCGTGCCGGTGCCGCCGGGTGACGCGGCCACCACGCGGGCCGTGGCATCCCCCTTCCCCTCGCACGAGGGCATCTTCTGGCACGAGCGGAACCTGCCGCGCACCGCGCAGAACTGGGAGGTGCAGCCCGAGGGGCTCACCCGCGTGCTCGTGCGCGTGCACGACGAGTACACGGGCGAGCCCGGCGTCGCGCTGTATGTCACCGAGAACGGAGCGGCGTACGACGACGTGCTCGTGACGGACGGCGGCGAGCCGCGCGTGCACGACGATGATCGCGCCGCGTTCCTGCGTGCGCACCTGGGTGCGACGCTGGACGCGGTGGATGCCGGAGCCGACGTGCGCGGATACTTCGCCTGGTCGCTGCTCGACAACTTCGAGTGGGCGTGGGGCTACGACAAGCGCTTCGGCATCGTCCACGTCGACTACGAGACGCAGCAGCGCACCGTCAAGGACAGCGGGCGCGCCTATGCAGGGATCATCGCCGCGCGTGCCCTGGCGGGCGTCCCGGCAGCGTCTCTCCAGTAGTGCCGCCGCCCGGCGCCGACACCGAGCGGCGCCGGGCCGGTACCATCCCTCACGGGAGGAACCGATGGTGGCAGCATCCGGACCCACGACGGCATCCGGGCGGGAATCGGCGCGAGGATCATCGCGGGGGCCGTCGCGCGGGGCGGCGACGATCGAAGAGGTCGCCGCTGCGGCGGGGGTGTCGCGCTCGACGGTCTCGCGGGTGGTCAACGGGTCGAGCGCGGTCAGCCCCGAGGCGCTCGAGGCGGTGCAGCGTGCGATCGCCGCGCTGCGTTACGTGCCCAACCGGGCGGCGCGCTCGCTCGCGAGCCGGCAGACGCTCGCGATCGCCCTCGTGGTGCCCGAGGACACCACGCGGTTCTTCGGCGACCCGTTCTTCGCGGCGATCGTGTCGGGCATCAACGACCGGCTGGTGCGCAGCGACTACGTGCTGAACCTGTTCATCGCCAGCGACGACCCGGGCCACAAGATGACCAGCTATCTGCGCGGGGGCAACGTCGACGGTGCGATCGTCGTGTCGCACCACACCAGCGACACGTTCGTCGACCTGATCAGCGCCGCGATGCCGGTCGTGTACGGCGGACGCCCGGTGCGGCCACGCGAGGACGACTACTACGTCGACGTCGACAACGCGGCCGGCGGTCGGGATGCCACGGCCTACCTGATCGAGCGGGGACACCGCCGCATCGCGACGATCACGGGTCCACTCACGATGCAGGCGGGTATCGACCGGCTGCAGGGCTACCGCGACGCGCTCGCCGCGGCCGGGCTGGACGAGGGCGGCGTCGCCGACGGCGGGTGGACGGCGCGGGGCGGAGCCGACGCGATGCGCGCCATCCTCGACGCGGGGCCGGCGCCCGACGCCGTGTTCGTCGCCAGCGACCTGATGGCCGAGGGAGCGATGCGCGTCCTGCGCGAGCGGGGGCTGCGCGTGCCCGACGACGTCGCGATCCTGGGCTTCGACGACTCGCCGATCGCGACGGCGGTGACGCCGGCGCTGAGCACGATGCGCCAGCCCTCGCACGACCAGGGCGAGCAGATGGCCGACGTGCTGCTGCAGGTGCTGGCCGGCGGCCTGCCACCGCACGCCACGATCCTCGCGACCGAGCTCGTCGTCCGCGCGTCGGCATAGGGCCGCGGCCGAGAGGGCGCAAAGTGCGCGTCGGCCGGCCTCAACCGCGCACTTCGTGCGATCTCGACGGCACCCCGCCCGGCTCGGGGGTCAGGCCGGCGGCTCGGCGGCACCCCTGCGGCGGGCGTCAGCCGGCAGCGCGCTTCACCAGCTCGGCGATGCGCTCCTCGTCGGCCTTGGTCAGGCCCAGAATCGCGTACGCGGTCGGCCACACCTGGCCGTCGTCGAGCATCGCGTTGGTCTCGAACCCGAGGGTGGCGTAGCGGTCCTTGAACTTGGCGGCGGGCTTGAAGAACAGCACGACCTTGCCGTCCCGCGTGTAGGCGGGGAATCCGTACCAGGTCTTCGACGCGAGCTGCGGGGCCGCCGTGGTCACGATCTGGTCGATCTTCTCGGCGATCGCCCGGTCGGTGTCGTTCATCGCGGCGATCGCGTCGACGAGGTCCTGACGATCGAGGGCCTGCAGTTCTGCGGGGCTCTTGCCCTTGCGCTCCTGCGCGCGCAGCTCGGCGGCGCGCTGGCGCATCGCGGCACGTTCTTCGGCGGTGAATCCGGACTTCGTGTTTCGTTCGGGGCTCATGATGAAGACGATACGGATGCCGCCACCCCGCCGCTTATCGAATCCTGCTCACCCCGCAGTGTCGTGTGACGACGGGGGAGTGCTCGAACACCTCGCCCTGCCCGTCGAACGAGCTGATCGTCACCGTCGAGGCCGACGGGTCGCTCGTGGGCACGCTGCAGCTCACGCCGATCCCGGGCATGGCGCGCCGCGGCAGCACGCGGCTGCTGGTCGAGGCCGTGCGGGTCGCGAGCGAGCGCCGCTCGGCGGGCATCGGCGGTGCGATGATGCGCTGGGTGATGGATGCCGCGACCCGTCACTCGACGGCGCCCTCATTCGACGGGCCGTCCGGCGACTCGCCCGGTGCGTACCGCCGGAGCTGGCCCTCCACGCCGTCGGTCGCCGCTCGTGTGCTGGACACGAAGCCCAACACCGCTGCGGTGAAGCGGTCCGAGTCGAGCGCCTGCAGCTGCAGCGGGGTGCGGGCCACGATCGTCGCGGTGCGGGGCATGCGACGAAGCAGTGCGATCTCGCCGAAGCCCTGGCCTGGTCCGAGCACCGTGACGAGGCGTCCCTGACCCAGGACATCGGCCTGTCCGGACCGGATGACGTAGTAGAGGTCGCCCACGTCCCCTTGGGCGAAGACGGTGGCGCCCTGCGGCACCGCGACGGGCATCAGCCCGCGGGCGAGGTGCTCGATTGCCGGAAGCGGCAGCGGATCGAGCATCGGCACCCGCTGCAGCAGCGCGATCTCGCCGTCGAGCGCCTTGACGGAACCGTCCAGGGTGCGCAGCCGCCACCACGACGCCACGGCCAGGACCGGGCACACCAGCCCGATGACGATGAGGGCCCCCTCGACGCCGATCCATTCGATCAGCACAGAGGTCGCGATCGCCCCGGCGCCGAACGAGACGGCGGCGAGGCTCTCGAGGATCGTGAACACGCGCGCCATGACGGCATCGGGCGCCAGGCGACCGATGAGGGTGAACCCGGCCGCGTCGATGAGCGCGTTGGCGACGCCGACCAGCGCCAGAAGGCACAGCGCCGTCGCCTGCTGGGGGAAGACGCCGATCAGCGCGATGGGCATTCCCCACATGCCGACCCCGATCGCGAACCAGCCGCCCAGGCGCCATCTGCCCACCAGCAGCGACGCGGCGAGCGAGCCGATCACGGCGCCGGCGCCGAAGGCCGCCATGAGCGTTCCGGTGCCCGCGTCGCCCATTCCGAGCAGCTGCACCGCGACGACGACAGAGAAGACGGTGAGCGCTCCGCGCGTCAGGGTCTGCGCGCTGACCAGGCCCAGGATCAGCATCAGATCGCGATGTCGGGCGACGACGCGGATCCCTTCGGCCGCCTCGGCGACGAGGGCGGGCCGGTGCGCCGCCGCCCGGCGCGCGGGCGCCTCGTAGCGCAGCCCGAGCACGAGCAGGACGGCGCAGAACGCGGCCGCCGCGGCAACCGCCATCACGAGCGCGACGTCGGTCACCGCGATCAGCACGGCGGCGACGAGCGGCCCGACCAGGTTCGCGGTCGAGTCGAGCAGCCCGCGCACGACGTTCGCGTTCGTCAATTCGCCGCCCGTGCGGCTGAGCGTCGGCAGCAGTGCCGAGTGCGCGGGGCGGAAGAGCGTCGCCGGCACCGCCGAGGCCGCCGTGAGCGCGTACACGATCAGCACCGGGCCCGACGCCGCGACGACCACGGCCGCGACAGCGAACGCGAGGCCGCGCAGTCCCGCCACGATCGCGAGCACGCGTTCGCGTCGGCCGCGGTCGGCCAGCGGCGCCAGCAGAGGCGTGAGGAACGCGGGCGGCAGCATCCTGATCAGTCCGACGATTCCAACGGCGAGCGGGCCGCCGGCGTCGTAGGCGACGACGCTCAGCGCGACGGTGAACGTGCACTCACCGGTCCAGGCGGCGAAGAAGCTCAGCTGCGCGCGGCGCAGGCTCGGGTTGCGCCAATTGCTGGCGAAGGCCGCGGCAGCTTCACCCAGTCTGCCGCGGGTCGGCCCACGGCCCATGCGCAAACTCTAGGACCTCGGGGCCCGCGGTGACCAGAGTGCGCCGCACGCCGGCCGGCTCACCCCCGCCGGCGGGCTCACCCCCTCGCCGGCTCAGCCCGCGGTGCGCTCGGTCGCGGTCGCGTGCAACGCGTTGTTCCAGGGGTCGTCGAACGACAGCGTGCGCCCGTCGTCGCGCACCTCGAATCCGTGGTGGCGCAGGCGCTCGCCGAGCTCGCCCAGGTCGTCGCCGCTCGGCAGGGCCAGGTCGATGCGGCCGAGGCCCAGGGCGGGCATGCGGGGACCCGCTCCCCGCGACTCCCATACGTTCATGGCCATGTGGTGGTGGTAGCCGCCGGCGCTCACGAACAGCGCCTGGTTCCCGAGCGTCGCGGTGGTGTCGAAGCCGAGGGCGTCGACATAGAAGGCGCGCGCGGTCGCGACGTCCCCCACCGACAGGTGCACATGTCCGACGGATGCCGCGACCTGCGCGGTCGCGCCCGCCAGAGCCTGCTCGGTCAGGTGCTCCTGCAGGTACCGGTTCGGGTCGAGGTACATCGTCGCCATCTCGACCCGGCCGTGCGTCCACGACCATTCGCTGCGCGCGCGGTCGAAGTACAGCTCGACGCCGTTGCCCTCGGGATCGGTGAAGTAGAACGCCTCGCTGACCAGGTGGTCGGCGCTGCCGGTGAACGTGCCGGGCGCGCGGCGGGCGGTCGAGTAGAGCGCGGCGGCCAGCGCCTCGCGCGTCTCGAACAGGATCGCCGTGTGGTACAGCCCGGCCGAGCCGGCGGCGGCGTGCCGCAGCGACGGCTCGTGGCGCAGGATCACGATCGCGCGACCGGCGCGGCCGAGCGTCACGGTGTCGCCGTCGGCGTCGAGGACCTGCAGCGTCACGGCATCGCGGTAGTAGTCGGTCATGGCGTCGAGGTCGCCGACGAGCAGGGTCACCGCGCCCATCGCGGTGTCGGCGGCCAGACGGTCGGGACGCTCGACGCCGGGCTGCGCGAGGGGTGCGATGGAGAAGTCATTCACACGAATGGACAACCCCCGGCATCCCCCGCGCATTCCCCCTACTGGGGATCGCCGCCCAGCGCGCGCACGGCGGGGATGGGGCCGCCGTCGTCGGCGCCGGTCTTGCGCCAGCGGGCGATCGCGTTGCCGCCGTGGTAGATCACGAGGGCGGCGGCCGCGCCCAGCACGATGCCGTTGAGCTGGAAGGCGCCCCAGCCCATCGTGAAGTTCGCGATCGCGATGACCAGGGCCACGGCGCCCGTGTACTGGTTGACCGGGCGTGAGAAATCCACCCGGTTGTCGACCCAGATCTTGATGCCGATGATGCCGATCAGGCCGTACAGCGCGGTGGTGGCCCCGCCGAGCACGCCCGGGGGGATCGTGTTGAACAGCGCGCCGATCTTCGGCGACAGGGCCAGCAGGATCGCCACGATGCCGGCGACCCAGTACGCGGCCGTGGAGTACACGCGGGTCGCGGCCATGACGCCGATGTTCTCGCCGTACGTCGTCGTGCCCGAGCCGCCGAACGCGCCGGCGATCACGGTCGACGCGCCGTCGGCGATCAGCGCCCTGCCGGTCTGCTTGTTGACCGAGGCGTCGGTCATGGTCGCCACGGCCCGCACGTGCCCGACGTTCTCGGCGATCAGCACGAGCACGACGGGCAGGAACATCGCGATCGCGCCCCACGTGCCGGGGGCCGCGAAGTTCGCGATGTGGAACTCGGGCAGGCCCACCCAGGGCTGGGCGTTCACGGCCTTCCAGTCGATCTGGTCCTGGTAACCGGCGTAGACGTAGCCGACGACCACGCCCAAGAAGATCGAGATCCGTCCGAGGAACCCGCGGAACAGCACGCTGAACAGGACGACGGCCACCAGCGTGATCGTGGCGGTCACGGGCTGCTTCTGCACATTGCCCCACGCAGCCGGCGCGAGGTTCAGGCCGATCAGCGCGACGATCGCGCCGGCGACCACGGGCGGCATGAACCGGTCGACCCAGGCGATCCCGGCGAACTGCACGACGAAGCCGACGATCGCCAGCAGGAGGCCGACGGCGACGATGCCGGCGAGGGCGGTGCCCATGCCCTGGGACGCCGTGGCCGCCGTGACCGGTGCGATGAACGCGAACGACGAGCCGAGATAGCTGGGCAGCTTGTTGCGGGTCACCAGCAGGAACAGGATCGTCCCCAGGCCCGAGAACAGCAGCGTCGTCGAGACCGGGAACCCGGTCAGGATCGGCACGAGGAAGGTCGCGCCGAACATCGCCACGACGTGCTGCGCGCCGATCGCGATCGTGGCCGGCCAGCTGAGGCGTTCACCGGGATGCACGACAGCGCCGGGCGCGACGGTGCGGCCGTTGCCGTGCAGGGTCCAGAGGGGCATGCGGACTCCAGGGTTCGGAGGGACGGGAAGGTGGCGGGATGCCGCCCGGGGATGACTTTATCGGGGCCCGACCCCCTCAGACGGCGCTAACGTCGGAGGTGTCCGAAGAAGGGAGCTCCATGAGCGAGCCCGAAGTCCTCGATGTCCGCAGCCTGGTACCCGCGCAGCGCCACCAGATCATCTTCGAGAAGTACGGAGCCCTCGAACCGGGCCAGTCGTACGTCCTCGTCAACGACCACGACCCGAAGCCCCTGTACTACCAGTTCGCCGCCGAGCACGCGGGGCGCTTCTCGTGGGAGTACCTCGAAGAGGGCCCCGAGGTGTGGCGCGTCGAGATCGGCCGCCCCGCCGCCGAGTGACGGCTACGCGGTCAGGCGCTCGATGAGCTCGCGGTAGCGGGCGGCGGTCCGCTCGACGATGTCGGCGGGCAGCTCCGGCGGCAGGTCGCTGCGGTCCTGCCCACGCCCACTCGACGCATCGCCGGCGCGCTGCGCCGAGCCTCCGGGCGCGTGGGTCCAGTGCGCGGCGAGCCAGTCGCGGACGATCTGCTTGTCGAAGCTCGCCATGCGCTCGGCGGGGGTCGAACCGGTGCGCCAGGCCTCGGCATCCCAATACCGCGACGAATCCGCCGTCAGCACTTCGTCGGCGAGTGTGATCGTGCCGTCGTCGGCCGCGCCGAACTCGAACTTCGTGTCGGCGAGGATCAGGCCGCGCTCCAGCGCGGTCGCTGCGGCGCGCACGTAGATGTCGATCGACAGTGTGCGCAGCTGATCGGCCCGGTCGGCGCCGATCAGTTCGACCGTCTGCTCGAACGTGATGTTCTCGTCGTGCTCGCCCATGGGCGCCTTGTGCGCGGGGGTGAAGATCGGTTCGGGCAGCCGGTCGCCGTTGTGCAGTCCCTCGGGGAGAGGGATGCCGCAGACCGTGCCGCTCTGCTCGTATTCGGCCCATCCCGACCCGGTGAGGTAGCCGCGCACGACGCACTCGATCGGCAGCATGGCCAGGGCCCGGACGACCATCGCGCGGCCGGCCACGGCATCCGGGGCCTGGGCGCCGGGGATCAGATGGTTCGGGATCGGCGCGCCGCCGTCACCGCCCGCCAGCTGGTCGAACCACCACAGGCTCAGCGTCGTCAGCAGCTCGCCCTTGCCGGGGATGCCCGGGGTGAGCGAATAGTCGAACGCGCTCACCCGGTCGCTGGCGACCACGAGCATGCGGTCGGCGTCGTCGGCGTGCCCTTCGGGCACATAGAGGTCTCGGACCTTGCCCGAGTAGGTGTGCGTCCAGCCGGGCAGTTCTTCGGGAGTGCTCACCCGCCCATCCTCCCATCCGGCGGCCTCGTCTCAGTCGCGCTTCGCGCGGCCTCGCTCAGGGACCTCAGGGGGTGTATAGTCCATCTGGACTAGTCGATATGGAGCAAGTGGGATGAAGGATGCCGCGCTCACGCCGTTGGGGGTGATGGTGCTCGCGCTGCTGCACGAGGCCGACATGCATCCCTACGAGATGATCCGGCTGCTGCGTCACCGCCGCGAGGACCGCATGGTCAAGCTCACCAACGGCACGTTCTACCACACGGTGTCGCGGCTCGAGCGGGACGGCCTGATCGCCGAGGTCGGCGTGGACCGTGACGGCAACCGTCCCGAGCGCACCACGTACACCCTCACCGAGGACGGTCCGGCAGCGCTCGCGCAGTGGGTGCGCGCGCATCTCGGGCGCGCCGACGGCGCACAGAACTTCCGTGTCGCGCTCGCCGAGGCGCACAACCTCGACCGCGCCGAGGCGACCGTGCTGCTGGCCGCGCGAAGAGATGCGCTCGCGGCGGAATACGCGGCACTGACGGCGGGGTTGCACGATGCACGGGGCCGTGGATTCTCCGAGCAGTACCTCATCGAAGTCGACCGGCATACCGCACTGCTGCGCGCCGATCTCGACTGGACCGACTCGCTTTTGGCCCGTCTCACGGGCGAGGGCTTTCCGTGGGGACCCGGCGACCTGACGCCCGAGAACCGCGCAGCTCGACAGACGATGCGAAAGGCAGCTCAGCAATGACCGAAACCTCCGCCGCACCGCAGGGCGCGGCATCCGGACCGGATCAGAGCCATCCGCGCAGCCCGTGGCCTGCGCTGTGGGCACTGGTCGTCGGGTTCTTCATGATCCTGGTCGACACCACGATCGTCTCGGTCGCCAACCCCGCGATCAAGGCCGCACTCGACCCGAACACGAATAATCTCGACAACGTGGTGTGGGTGACCAGCGCCTACCTGCTCGGCTACGCCGTGCCGCTGCTGATCACCGGGCGACTGGGCGACCGGTTCGGTCCGAAGAACCTGTACCTGATCGGTCTGGCGCTGTTCACGCTGTGCTCGCTGGGCTGCGGCCTGTCGACGACGCTGCCGATGCTCATCGCGTTCCGTGCCGTACAGGGCGTCGGCGCCTCGATGCTGACCCCGCAGACCATGGCCGTGATCACCCGCACGTTCCCGCCGCACCAGCGCGGTGCCGCGATGGGGCTGTGGGGCGCGACCTCGGGAGTCGCGATGCTCGTCGGGCCGCTTGCCGGCGGCCTGCTCGTCGACGGTTTCGGCTGGGAATGGATCTTCTTCGTCAATCTGCCGGTCGGGGTCATCGGCTTCGTGCTCGCGTGGATCCTGGTTCCGAAGCTGCCGACGCATCAGCACCGGTTCGACATGGTGGGCGTGTTCCTGTCGGCGGCGGCGTTGTTCTTCATCGTGTTCGGCCTGCAGGAGGGCGAGAAGTACGACTGGGGAAAGATCTGGGGCCCGATCACGGTGTGGCAGCTCATCGCCTTCGGCGTCGTGCTGCTGGGCGTGTTCATCTGGCAGCAGGCCACGACCCGCAGCGAGGCGCTCGTGCCGCTCGGCCTGTTCCGCGACCGCAACTTCTCGGTCTCGAACCTCGGCATCGCGGTCGTCGGGTTCACCGTGACGAGCATGACGCTGCCGATGATGTTCTTCATCCAACTCGCCCGGGGACTCACCCCGACCGACTCCGCCCTGCTGATGATCCCGATGGCGGTGCTCGCCGGCGTGCTCTCGCCGTTCGCCGGTCGGCTGCTGGACCGCACCGACTCGCGACTGCTGCTGGTGCCCGGCCTCGTGCTGTTCGCGGGCGCGCTGTTCTGGTATTCCGCGCTGAGCACCATGGACACCCCGATCTGGATGTTCCTGCTGCCGTCGGCCGTCATGGGCATCGGCAGCGCGGGCCTGTGGGGGCCGCTGGCCACGACCGCGACCCGCAGCCTCGAACCGCGCCAGGCGGGCGCGGGATCGGGCATCTACAACACGACCCGCACGATGGGCTCGGTGCTCGGGTCGGCGGCGATCGCGGCGTTCATGCAGGCGCGGCTCGAGGCGAACCTGCCCGGAGCCGCTTCGAACGCCGGCGGGTTCGGCGACGTCAAGCAGTTGCCGTCGTTCATCGCCGGTCCCTTCTCGGACGCGATGGCGCAGTCGATGCTGCTGCCCGCGATCGTGATGGCCGCCGGCGTCATCGTCGTGCTGTTCATGAAGGATCCACAGGCGACCACGGCCGCCCAGTGGCAGCACGCGCACGCCGAGGCGTAGGTCCCGGAGTCAGTCCATGTCGGCGGGGTCGATCGGGGCGTGGTGGTCCCACGCCTCGACACCCTGCCGCCAGTAGCCGGTGACCGTGAACTGCTCGCGCGGCAGGTTCAGGGTGTGGCGCAGGTGGCGGCGCAGCGGAACGAGCGCGGATGCCTCACCGGCGGCGAACACGTAGGTCGAGGCATCCACCCCCACCGCGGTGAGCGCGGCCACAGGGTCTGCGCCAGCGGGGTGAAGACCGAACGCTTGCGTCGAGAACGTGCGCAGGTACGCGCGCGCCGCGTCGAGGTCGGGCACGTCGGCGATGATCTCGACCGCCGTCGACGCGGGCACCTCGCTCAGCCAGCGCCCCGCCGACGGCAGCGAGGTCCCGTCGACCACGAGCACCACGCGGGGCGCGTTCCGCGTGGCCGCCTTCGATCCGCGCGGGCCGACGAGCACGAGCCGGTCGCCGACCCTCGCCCGCGTCCCGAACAGGGCCGCAGGCCCGGGACCGGGGTGGTTCAGGATGTCGAGATCGACCAGGCGGCGCCCGTCGTCGTCGCGCACGTTCAGCGGCGTGAAGTCGCGGCCGAACGTCGTGGCCTGCGGGCGGATGACGCCCTCCTCGCCCGGCCCGGCCGCCACCGGCGCCACGAGCTCACCCGTCGTCGGGTCGGGGAAGAACGTCCGCGCGTGATCGCTCGGCCCGTCGCTGCGGAAGTCGCCGAATTCCGGCCCGGTGAGGGTCACCCGGATGTACTCGGGCGTCGGCCGGCTGACCGCGACCACGGTCGCCTCGCGCGCCGTGAACCGGTGTCGTGCTCTGTCGCGGTGGAACAGGGCCTCGGCATCGGTCGTCGGTGCGGCTGCGGCATCCGTCATGTGTCTTCCTCGCTCCGGTGTCTTCGTGTGGGGGCTGCGCCCAGCCTAGATCGCCGGCGAAGTGTCGTGTCCGGCCGCGGCATCGACGGATCACGCGCGCCCCGCCTCAGAACGTGCGGATCGGGCTCGTGAAGGCGGCGTCGGAGCGACCGGCGGCGATCAGCGCGTCGAGCTCGGCGATGACCTCGGCGGTGTAGGCCGGGGCGTCCAGCCCGCTGGCCGCCACCTCGCCGCGCAGATAGGCGCGCATGCCGTCGCGCAGTGCGTCGTCGGACTGCTCCACCACGCGGATCGTGTCGCCCGGCAGCGCGTCGCGCACCGACCCGAACGCCGTCGAGACGATCGGCAGATCGCACAGCGCCGCCTCGAGCAGCACCATCGGCTGCCCTTCGTACGTGCTCGAGAGCACGAAGCAGTCCGCCGCGGCCAGGATCGGGAACGGGTTGCGGCGCAGTCCGGCCAGGAACGCGGCATCCGTCAACCCCGCCGCGGCGATCTGGCGCTGCAGGTCGGCTTCGAGCGGGCCCTTCCCGACGATCACGAGCCGCGCCTCGGGATGCTCGGCGTGCACCTGCGCGAACGCGCGCAGCAGCCGTGCATGGTTCTTCTCGGTCGACAGGCGCCCCACCGACACGAACCACGTCGTCTCGCGGTCCGGCTTCGCCAACTCGGTCACCCAGGCCGGCTCCGCCTCGTCCGGCTCGAGCACGCTCGTCAACGGCTCGGCCGCGCCGGCCACGACGCGTTCGACGTCGGGCAGGTTGCGGACCGTCGTGAAGCGCTCGGGCGGCGCGTAGGCGGCCAGTCCCTTGCGATTGAGCTTGGTCAGTTCGGGGGCGACCGACACCAGGTGGTCGAACGACCTGTACATCGAGAAGACGAGACCCAGCGAGCGCTTGAGGTGCTGTCGACCGGCGACGGTGCGCTCGCGGTCCGAGGCCATCTCGTTGTGCAGCCAGACCGCACGCGGTGCGTGCGGGGAGTGCAGCAGCAGGTTCGTCCAGATCGGGCTGTAGCCGCTGAAGTCGGCGACCCAGTCGAACCGCGCCGACCCGAAGACGCGCGCCCACTCGGCGTCCCACAGCGCGGTGTGCCACCGCTCGTCGCGCGGCGCGGGCGGCAGTCCCCGCCGGTTGCGGGCGTGCCGGCGCAGCTGCACCGCCTTCGACCCGTTCATTCCGCCGATGCGGAACACCTGCCGCACCGCCGGGTGGATGCGTGCCAGGTTGTGCAGCGGGTCCTCGGCGCGGAACAGCGGCATCAGCGCGGTCACGTCATAGACGTCGTGGTCGATCGCGTTCAGCAGGTTCACGACCGAGGTCGTGATGCCGTTCGAGCGCATGCCGCCGACGTAGAACAGCAGGCGCTTGCGCCCGTCGGTGCGCGCCGGGCGCACGCGCCGGCCGGATGCCGCGCCCCGGAACACGATGTCCACCACGCGGCGCGTCACCTCGCCGTCCTCGAGCGGCGTGAACCGCTCGGCCCACTCGGCGTACCGGGCGTGCGGCTCGCCGCCGCCCGCGCGGATGCCGAGCAGGGTGTGCAGCTGCCTGCCCGCCTCGGCCGGGTCGGCGGTGACCGGGCCCGGCAGCTCGTCGAGCGGCAGGTACGTGCCGCGGTCGTGGGCATAGGCATCCGCGTCCGGCGTGAAGAACACGATCGGCCGCCCGGTGGCCAGGTAGTCGAAGAAGATCGACGAGTAGTCGGTGATCAGCGCCGCCGCCGCCCCCAGGGTCACGTTCGTGGGGATCGTGTTGGGGACCAGGACGCTGCGCAGCCCCGGGCGGGCCGCGGCCAGCGCGTGCACGATCTGGTGCGTCTTCAGCAGCACGATCGCATCGTCGCCGACCTCTGCCTGGATCGCGGCGGTCTGCGCGGCCAGGTCGTCGAGACCGTCCTCGGGGTCGCTGAACGAGGCGCCGCGCCACGTCGGGGCGAACAGGACGATGCGCTTGTCGCCGACCGCGATGCCGGCGCGGGCGAACTCGGCGCGCACATCGTGCTGCTGCGCCTCGGTGAGCCGCTGCCGGTCGATGCGCGGGTAGCCCTCTTCGATGATGCGGCCCTGGTAGACATTGCGCAGCCGGTACGCGTCCTCGTACATCGTCTCGGCCATGAACGGGTTGGCCGCGAGCACGTAGTCGGCGGCGAGCAGATTGCGCAGGGTGTTGGCCGACTCGATCGCGCCGTTGGGCATGTCGAAGCCCATGAGCTTCAGCGGCGTGCCGTGCCAGGTGTTGACGTAGACCTGGCCGGGCCTCTTGCCGAACGCGGGCGGGAACGTCGCGTTGTTGATCAGGTACCCCGCCGACGACAGCTCGAGCCAGTACTCGAACGACCCGCGACGCACGAAGCGCACGCGCGGGTTCGCCGCGAACTCGGCCTGGAACCGGGCGATCGCCTGCTCGTCGTCGATCGACCACACGTGCGTCAGGTGGTCGAAGTCGGGACGGTTCAGCAGGTGGCGGAAGATCGCCTCGGGATTGCACAGCACGCCGTTGCCGGCGAAGGACTCGTAGAGCACGGTGTCGTGCGCGATCGGCTTCGACCGGGCGTAGGCGATGCGCTCGGCCTGCACGGCCCGCCCCGCGCGCGTGACATAGCGATTCAGGCGGCGGGGAAGGCGGAGTTTCACGAGAGTCGAGCGTAGACCGCGCGCCCGGTGACCTGCTGTGAGGGTTACGGGGTCGTTACCGTGGCCATCCCGAGTGGTCCAGGCATAGCCTGGCGGCATGCGCGCAGGAATCCACTTCTGGAACTACACGATGCCGCGGCAGCCGGCATCCATCCCCACGGCGATCGCCGAGAGCGCCCGCACCGCCGAGGACGGCGGCTTCGACCAGTTCACGGTCATGGACCACTGGTTCCAGATGGAGAGATCCGGCGACCCCGCTGAGCCGATGCTCGAGGCGTTCACGACCCTGGGGTTCGTCGCCGCGCACACGCAGCGGATGAGGCTGTCGCCGCTTGTCGCCGGCGTCACCTACCGGCACCCGGGGCTGCTGGCCAAGACCGTCACGACCCTCGATGTGCTCAGCGGCGGCCGCGCTGCACTCGGCATCGGCGCCGCGTGGTACGAGCGCGAGCACCACGCGCTGGGTGTGCCGTACCCCGCGATCTCGGAGCGCTTCGAGCGGCTCGAAGAGGCGATCCGCATCGTGCTGCAGATGTGGAGCGACGACGTCGGCCCGTTCGAGGGCGCGCACTACGCCCTGGCCGAGACGCTCAACAGCCCGCGGCCGGTCAGCGCGCCGCACCCGCCGGTCATGGTGGGCGGCAAGGGCGAGCGCAAGACGCTGCGCATCGCGGCGCAGTATGCGCAGATCGTGAACCTCATGACGGCCGACCCCGACGAGACGGCGCACCTGCTCGAGGTGCTGCGCCGGCACTGCGACGCGGCGGGCACGGATTACGACGCGATTGAGAAGCAGGTCATGGGCACCCGCATCAACCCGACCGGACCGGAGTTCTGGCCCGCGATGGAGAGGTTCGCCGCCCTCGGCATCGATCTCGTCGTCTTCGGCGTGCGGCCGGACCGGCAGGTCGAGTCCGTCGAGATGCTCGCCGCCGACGTCCTGCCGCGTCTGCGGGAGATGTGAGGCGTGGTCGACGCCAGGCTGGCGCAGTCGTTCCGTCTGATCGGCGAGGACTACCACCGCTACCGGCCGGGGTTTCCGGATGCCGCGGCGGCAGCCATTCTGCCGCATGCGGCTGACGCGGTGCCCGGTATCGACGCGGTGCCCGATATCGACGCGGTGCTGGACCTCGGTGCCGGCACCGGCAAGTTCACGTCGCTCCTCGTCGGTCGTGCACGGGAGGTGATCGCGGTCGAGCCGTCCGAGCCGATGCTCGCCGTGCTGCGCGCGACCCTGCCCGCCGTCGACGCGCGGATCGGCAGCGCCGAGCGCATCCCGCTCGATGACGACAGCGTGGATGCCGTGACCGTGGCACAGGCGTTCCACTGGTTCGACCGGGAGCCCGCGTGCGCCGAGATCGCGCGGGTGCTGCGGCCGGGCGGGGTGCTCGGGATGCTGTGGAACAACGCCGATCCCGGGTGCGACTGGGATCGCGCCTGCCATCGGATCGCGCACCCCGGGCTTGTGGGGGAGGGCGGCGAGCCTCGAGAGGCGCCCGAGGCCGCCGCCGACATCATCGGGCCGCTGCCCGGATTCGTGTTCGAGGCCATGACCACCCACCCCTGGGCGGAGCGCATCACGCGCGACGACTACATCCGCCGGTGGCTCACGGTCAGCTCGTTCCTCGCCGCCGACGAGCCGACCCGGGCTCGGATGGTCGGCGACGTCGAGCGCGTGCTCGACATCGATCCCGCAACCGCCGGTCGCGCCGAGTTCGACCTGCCGCAGGTGACCGACGTGTTCGTCTACCGCCGGGTCTGACGCCGAATGCTGCAGCTCTCCCCGGGGCTGCACTTCCCTGCTGATGCGGCAGTGTTTTCCTGGCGCATCAGCAGGGAAGTGCAGCGCTCGGTGAAAACGTGGCGCATGAGCAGCAAGCTGCAGCATTCGACGGACGGACGGACGGCCGCGTGGGGGGCCGGGCGGGATGGTGATGCGCGGGCGATCGCCGCGGGACCCTCAGCTCTCGACGACGCGGGCGGCGATGTCGGTGCGGTACTGGCCGCCCTCGAGTCCGATCTTCGCCAGCGCGGAGTAGGCGCGCGAGGTCGACTCGGCGAACGTCGTGCCCAGGCCGACGACGTTGAGCACCCGCCCGCCCGTGGCGACCAGGCCCGCGTCGGTCAAACCGGTGGCCGCATGCGCGACGTGCACTCCGTCGACGGCGGCTGCGGCATCCACCCCCGTCAGTACGCGCCCGGTGACGGGCGCCGCCGGGTAGCCCTCGCTGGCCAGCACGACGCTCACGGCGGTGGCGTCGGCGAACGCGGGGCGGGCGAAGTCCTCGAGGTGGCCAGAGGCCGCGCCCAGCAGCAGCTTGCTCAGCGGATCGACCAGTCGCGGCAGCACGACCTGCGTCTCGGGGTCGCCGAAGCGGGCGTTGAACTCGATGACTTTGACGCCCTGCTCGGTGAGCACGAGTCCCGCGTACAGCAGGCCGATGAACGGTGTGCCCTCGGCGTCGAGCTGGCGGATCACCGGCTCGGCGATCGTCGTGGTGACGAGCTCGACGAACGCGTCCTCGCCGCCGAAGTGCTCAAGCAGCCACGGCAGGGGTGAGTAGGCGCCCATGCCGCCGGTGTTCGGACCGTCGTCGCCGTCGCGCAGGCGCTTGTAGTCCTGCGCGGGGCTCAGCGGCAGCACGTGATCGCCGTCGCAGAGGAAGAACAGCGATACCTCGGGGCCGGCGAGGTACTCCTCGACCAGCACGGGCGCGGCGCCGATATACAGCGCGGCGTGGGCCAGGGCGGCCTCGCGGTCCTCGGTGACGATCACGCCCTTGCCGGCGGCCAGGCCGTCCGCCTTCACGACGTACGGAGCGCCCAGGTCGTCGAGGGCGGCGGCCACCTCGTCGAGGGTGTGCGCGCGCACGGCGCGACCGGTCGGCACGCCCGCGGCATCCATGATCCGCTTCGCGAACGTCTTCGACCCCTCGAGCTGCGCAGCCGCCTTGCCCGGACCGAAGACCGGGATGCCGCGCTCGCGCAGCGCGTCGGCGACACCAGCGACCAGGGGAGCCTCGGGGCCGATCACGACCAGGTCGATGCCGTGTTCGTTCGCGTACCCGGTGACGGCGGCGGGGTCGTTCGCGTCGAGCGGCACGACGATCGCGTCCTGTGCGATGCCGGCGTTGCCGGGGGCGGCGAAGATGTCGTGTTCGGCGTCTTCGGAACGCAGGGCGAGGATGATGGCGTGCTCGCGCGCGCCCGAGCCGAGGACCAGGATTCTCACCCGGCCAGCCTAGCCGCGCGCGGTGCGGGAGTTGCCGGATCCGTACCGCAGAATGATCGAGTGCCACTGCCTCACATCACACGCTCCACGCTCAACGGCGTGCCGGTGTTCAGCGCCCCCATCCGCGCCGGATTCGCCGGCTCTCTGATCTTCGGCGTCGGCTTGCGAGATGAATCCGCCCGCAGCGCCGGAACGGCCCATCTCATCGAGCACCTGGTCATGAGCAGGGTCGGCCGAGTGCACATCGCGAACAATGCGCGCACCGATGAGGCCAGCATCGCGTTCTTCGCAGAAGGTCCTCCGGCTCAGGTCGTGGACTTCCTCAACCGGGTCATGTGCGTGATCTCAACGCTCAGCGAGATCGGCGACGACGACGTCGCCGAGCAGAAGAGGATCATCGCCGCCGAGCTCGGCGAGGACGACGAGCGGGTCGGGCGGGGCATGCTGTCTGATCGGTTCGGCCACCAGTCGCTCGGGCTGCTCGACACCGGGTCTCCCGCCCACCGCTCCCTGACCCGCTCCGACGTGCTCGCTTTCGCGGATGACTGGCTGCATGCGGGAAACGCCGCTCTCGTGTTCAACGACGACGTTCCCGAGGGGCTGAATGTCGTGCTGCCCGCGTCGCACACGCTGCCCGACCGTCCGGCGCCGGAGGTCGTCCGCCACGGCGGTTGGAACGAGGCCGGGACGAACCCGCTCTCGATCACCATGGTGCTGCGCTCCAACGATGTCGACGTGATGCGCCGGACGGGCTCGTACCTGGCCGAGGCCCTTCACACCGAGCTGCGCACCGCCCAGCAGCGCATCTACTCCGTGCAGGTGTTCGTCGCCGTCCTCACGCCCGACACACGCATCGTCGGCTTCGGGCTCGACGCGCGGGCTTCGGATGCCGTCGTGACAGCCGCTCAGGCGCTCGCGATCATCCGGCGGATCGCCGAGAACGGACCCGATGCAGAGCTGCTCACCGCAGACCGGGAGTCATGGATCCATTCCGTCGACATACCCGACGAGCAGTGGAGCTACGTCGAGAACCGGGTGATCGCGGTGCTGCGCGGGTGGCATGTGGGCGACCTGGACGACGCCGGTGCCCCGCAGGATGTGACGGGCGAGCAGATCCGCTCGGCCGTCGCCGCAGCGCTGCCCACGTTGTTCGTCACGCTCGGCGACGACACGCAGTACGAGGCCGACGACGAGGTCGGCAGCGCGCTGGGGCTGCCGCATGCGGCCGACCCGACACCGCTGTACGCTTCGCTGTCGAAGATACAACTGGTCCGGCACATCATGGCGCACCGGGGCGACACGTTTCAGCCACGGCTGTTCCGGGGCTGGCCTCGGGGCACCGATCTGGTGGTCGACGACGAGCGGATGACGCTTGCTGATCCCCAGAACGGCCTTGCCGAGATCGTGTTCGAGGAGCTGGCGCTCGCCTCCTATTCGGTCAAGCACCGCGTGTGGGCGATGTGCGCGCGGGACGGGCGCGGTGTGTTCCTGGATCTCGACGAGTGGCGGCGCGACGCGAAGCTGCATTCGCTGCTTCGCGATCGGGCGCCTGCCGAGGTCCGGTTCGACGTCGACGTCGACGGATAAGCCCGCATCATACCCGCTCTGCGGCACCCGCGGGTGTCAGTCGGCGGCGGCGCGATTGTGCTCCAGCGCGACGCCGACCCAGAACGCGAGCTCGTCGTCGTCGGCGACCGTGTCGGTCGAGACGCGCAGCCATGACCGGCCCATGTCGCGACCGGCCCCCATCTGCGCTTGGCTCGCGCCGGGGCGGGCGGTGAGCTCGGCGTGCCGGGCGGGGTCGATGCGCACGAGCAGGGCACCGTCCTTGCCGGCGCTGACGAGGATCTTGTCGTCGACCATGATCGCCACGCCGCCGAACATCGCGACCTCGCGCACGGGAGCCCCCGAGACCTCGCCCGTGCCGGTGTCGAGCATCGCCCGCACCCGGGCCGCGAGCCGCTCCTGCGCGATGCCCGTGCTCATGGTGCCGGCGGCCCGTACGAGAGCCGGTCGAAGGTCAGCACGCCGCGGGCGATCAGCCCGTCGCGCAGCGTCCACGCACGGTGCCGGGTCCGCGCGATGTCGTGTGCCGATTGCCCAGTCAAGACCCACCTCCGGGATTCGAAACCCGCCCCCATTCGAGAATGCCTCGTGCCGCCGCTGAAGACCAGCCCGATCCGTGCGGATGCGGGGTAGCGTATGCGCATGGCCCGCAAGATCTCTACGGAGGACGGAAGAGCCGCGCTCGCCGGCGTCAAGAGCGGTGACCCCGAGCGCACGGACCTCGCCACCGCCGTCCGGTATCTGCTGCAGCTCCTGGTCGAGAAGGCCCCCGGCCACACGGTCGAAGTGCGGGTGCCGCCGTTCGGGGCGGTGCAGGTGATCGAAGGGCCGCGGCACACGCGGGGCACGCCGCCGAATGTCGTCGAGACCGACCCGATGACCTGGATCTCGCTCGCGCTCGGCCAGCAGCAGTGGCAGGATGCCGAGGCCTCGGGCCGAATCCTCGCGTCGGGCGTCCGCGCCGACATCTCGGATCTGCTGCCCCTGCGCCCCTGATCGGCCGCCGCTGGACCAGACCCGGTGCATCCCGCGCACGCGCGCGGTGAGACAATGGAGGCATGACCGACCAGCCGCAGCAGCCCGAGACCGCGCCGAGCGCGGCCACGCCCGTGCCGGTCGAACTGGTTGAAGAGACCGTCGAGACCGTCACGGTGCGACGCGCACCCAAGATGCTGGTCTTCCTGCTGCTGGGCGCAGCCCTGGGCGTGCTCGTCGCGCTCATCCTCACCTACGGGTTCGGGGTCGTCGACTCCTCGGGCAACGAGGCGTCCACCGTCAGCCAGATCACGTACACGAAGAGCCAGATCTTCGGCTTCCTCGTGCTGGTGTGCGGGGTGGCCGGTGTCGCGCTCGGCGGCGTCGTCGCGCTGATCCTCGAGCGCACCGTCGGCCGGCGCACCACGCGCGTGCGCGTCGACCGCGAGAGCGTCACCTCCGCCGACTGAGTCCGGGCCTCACGCCAGCTCGGCGATGATCGGATGGATGGCGGCGTCGAACGCCACCACGTCCTGACGCAGGCTGTCGGTGACCGCGACCGTCAGCGCGCCGATCCACCACACCCCGCGCTGGGTCAGCGGCAGCACCTGCACGTTGAGCTCGAACGAGTGCGCGCGCCGGCCCACCTGGCGTTCGTGCTCCGCGATCGCGCTCGCATACGCCCGGTACGACGTGCCGGGCTTGGCCCCGGCATCCTTGCGGTATCGCGCGTGCATCGTCTGCGAGAGGGCCATCGCCTCGGACGCGTGCGGCGTGATCGCGCGGCGCAGCTCGTCGAACCCCTCGGCCGGCAGCGCGATCAGGGTCTCGAAGCCGTCGACGAGCTCGAGCGGCACCTTCGACGGGTGCGCACGCGGCTCGACCGTGAAGTCCCAGTAGGCGCTCCACTGCTCCTCGAGCGCATCCTGCGCGTCGTGGGAGCGATCGTTCGTGCGGGGCGGGATGCCGCGCAGCGACGGCAGCTCGGCGGGGGCGCGGATGCCGACCAGCTGCCGCAGGCACAGCGCGAGCAGCACGAGACGACTCGCATCCTCATGGATCGTCCACTCCGGCCCACCGGCTCCGCCCATGCCGCCATTGTAGGGCGGAGCGCCCCCGCCGGTCCCGGCGTTCTGCCCCCCAAGAGGCTCCCGCTCACGCCCGCACGCGGCCCCGCACCCGACGGGCGTTGACGACGCTCAGCGCCACGCACACGACGATGAGAAGAAGGGATGCCGCCGCCACGCCGATCGCGGTCAGCACCGCCGAGAGCGGCACCATCAGCCACGGAAGCACCACACCGGCCGGTCCCCACAGGACCACGTCGCGCCAGGCGGCCCCGTAGCGCAGGGACTCGGCCACGCTGGCGAGGAAGAAGAGGCAGACGCCCACTGCGATGCAGACCGCGGCGGCGATCGGCAGGCTGTCGGCCCCGTCGGCGACCGCGGTGCCGATGCCCGCCGCGAACAGCACGACCCCGGCGATCAGCAGCACCGGCAGGTACATCACGGTGTCGCGCAGGCCCTCGAGGCTGCCGCGGTGCTGCAGCCGGTGCAGGCCCATCTCGACCCCGACGGTGGCGAGCGTGAAGAACATCCACGCGAGCACCACCACGGCCACCAGGCCCAGCAGCGCGGCCACCGCGCTCGCCGGCGTCCAGTGCGCGGCGAGCTCGGTGATGATCGACAGCACCGATTCGCCGAAGACGATCACGACCAGCAGGCTCACCCGCTCGATGAGGTGGTCGACGTCCACGGCACGGCTCAGCCACGCCGACCCGCGACCCAGGTTCACCAGCAGCGCGATCTCGAGGGCGATCGCGGCCACCCACAGCACGTACCGCCACGGCCCGGGCGCCCAGATCGACACCGTCCACAGCACCGCGGGCACCAGGCAGTACAGCCACGGACGCCACCACGCGACGCCGATCGCCCGCCGCTTGGCCAGCCAGGGATACATCCACACGAGACGGATCGCCGCGTTGCCGAGCGCGAACGCCGCCGACCGCGCGGTGAGCGCCTCGGGGACGGCGGCGGCCATGAAGCCGACGGCGATCATCGCGATCCCGACCGCGATCCAGATCGTGGGGGTGACCCGTGCGCCGAACAGGTTCATCGTGACGCTGGCGTTGATCCACGCCCACCAGCCGGCCGCCAGCAGCACCGCGAACACGAGGCCGTCCGCCGGCGTCGGACCGCCGTGCATCGTGTGCGCGACCTGGCCGATATAGGCGACCATGACCAGGTCGAACAACAGCTCGAGCCAGTGCACGCGGCGGCCGCGCGCCGGCTGCTCGTCAGCACTCACGCGCTCAGCCTAGACACGGGGATGCCGCGGCACACCGGGTGCTTTCGGGCGCGCGTCATCGGGCCGCTCACCGGGCTTGTGCTCAGGTGTCGGCCACTAGGCTTGACGCGTGGTCGCATCGTCCCCCGCCAACCCCTATGCACAAGCCGGAGTCGACACCGCCGCGGGTGATCTCGCGGTCGAGCTGATGAAGTCCGCCGTCCGCCGCACCCACGGTCCCGAGGTCCTGGGCGGAGTGGGCGGATTCGCCGGCCTGTTCGACGCCTCGGCCCTGCTCGGGTACACCCGGCCGCTGCTCGCATCGAGCACCGACGGCGTGGGCACGAAGGTCGCGATCGCGCAGGCGATCGACAAGCACGACACGATCGGGCAGGACCTGGTCGGCATGGTCGTCGACGACATCGTCGTGGTGGGCGCCAAGCCCCTGTTCATGACCGACTACATCGCGTGCGGCAAGGTCGTGCCCGAGCGCATCGCCGACATCGTGGCCGGCATCGCCCACGGCTGCGCGGCCACCGGCACGGCCCTCGTCGGCGGCGAGACCGCCGAGCACCCGGGCCTGCTCGGCGCGAACGACTACGACGTGGCGGGCGCGGCGACCGGGGTCGTCGAGACCGACCGCGTGCTCGGCGCCGACCGCGTGCGCGCGGGCGATGTCGTGCTCGCTCTGGCCTCGAGCGGCCTGCACTCCAACGGCTATTCGCTCGTGCGCCACATCGTCACGGGCGCCGGCGTCTCCTACGCCTCGCACGCGGCCGAGCTCGGCACCTCGTGGGGCGAGGCGCTGCTCGAGCCCACCCGGCTGTACACGACACCGCTCCTGGGTCTCATCGACGCGGTGGGCGACGGCATCCACTCGCTCAGCCATGTCACCGGCGGCGGGATCGCCGCGAACCTCGCCCGGGTGCTGCCGCCCGGCACGTGGGTCGAGCTCGACCGGTCGACGTGGTCGCCCGCCCCCGTGTTCCGCGTGCTCGCCGACCTGGGCGGACTCGATCTCGTCGACACAGAAGGCACCTGGAACCTGGGCATCGGGTTCCTCGCGATCGTGGATGCGAGCGCTGCGCAGGCCGCGGCATCCACCCTCACCGCCGCGGGGATCGACACGTGGCAGGTGGGCGTCGTCGCCGACGGGCACCGGCCGGCCGGCGATTTCGAGTCCGGCGCGAAGGGCGTCGACGGCGGGGCCGTGCGCTTGGTCGGATCGTACGCAGACATCAGCAACGGAGCGAAGTAACACCACATGTGCGGCATCGTCGGCATGGTCGGGCGCGGCCCGGTCAACCAGGACATCTACGACTCCCTGCTGCTGCTGCAGCACCGCGGCCAGGACTCGACCGGCATCGCGACCGCCGAGCCGAACGGCACGTTCCACCAGCACAAGGGCCAAGGCATGGTGCGCGAGGCGTTCCGCACCCGCGACATGCGCTCGCTGCTGGGCAACGTCGGTCTCGGGCACGTGCGATACGCGACGCGGGGGTCGGCCTCGAGCGAAGAAGAGGCGCAGCCGTTCTACGTGAACGCGCCCTACGGCATCGTGCTCGTGCACAACGGCAACCTCACCAACACCCGGGAGCTCACCGATGAGCTGTTCCACAAGGACCGCCGGCACCTGAACACCACGAGCGACACCGAGCTGCTCGTCAATGTGCTCGCCAACGAGCTGCAGTCGTCGCTGTCGGGCCTCGAGCTCGGACCCGACGAACTGTTCGACGCCGTCACCCGCGTGCACGAGCGCGTCGAGGGTTCGTACGCGGCGCTCGCGCTGATCGCCGGCTACGGCCTGCTCGCCTTCCGCGACCCGTTCGGCATCCGCCCCCTGATCCTCGGCACCCGCAAGGCCGCCGACGGCACGTACGAGTGGATCGTGTCGAGCGAATCCCTCGTGATGGAGAACGGCGGCTTCGAGGTCGTTCGCGACGTCGCGCCGGGCGAGGCCGTGTTCGTCGACCTGGACGGCGTGCTGCACACGCGCCAGTGCGCCGCGGACCCGCAGCTGTTCCCGTGCTCGTTCGAGTACGTGTACCTGGCCCGGCCAGACTCGATCATGAACGGCATCGCGGTGTACGAGTCGCGGCTGCGCATGGGCGAGCGCCTGGCCGACACGATCGCCAAGCACGTGCCGCGCGAAAAGATCGACGTCGTCATGCCGATCCCCGACTCGTCGCGGCCCGCCGCGATGGAGGTGGCCCGCAAGCTCGGCATCGAGTACCGCGAGGGCTTCTACAAGAACCGCTACGTCGGCCGCACGTTCATCATGCCGGGTCAGGCGGTGCGCAAGAAGAGCGTCCGGCAGAAGCTGAACGCGATGTCGAGCGAGTTCAAGGGCAAGAACGTGCTGCTGATCGACGACTCGATCGTGCGCGGCACCACGAGCAAGCAGATCATCCAGATGGCGCGGGATGCCGGAGCCCTGTCGGTCACCTTCGCGTCGGCCGCCCCGCCCGTGCGGTACCCGCACGTGTACGGCATCAACATGCCCTCGCGCCACGAGCTGGTCGCCCATGGCCGCACGATCCCCGAGATCGCGCAGGAGCTCGGCTGCGACCACCTCGTGTACCAGGAGATCGACGACCTGAAGGCCGCGATCCTGGACGGATCGGAGATCGCCGACCTCGACATGAGCTGCTTCGACGGACGGTACGTCACCGGCACCGTCACGGACGAGTACCTCGCCTGGGTCGAGGGCGCGCAGGAGTCCTGACCGGCAGCGCCGCGGCATCCCGAATCGCATGCCGGGCGCTCAGCGAGCGCAGCGGACAGACTACGCCTGCAGGTGCTGGTACGAGCCCGAGGTCTCGTCGTCCTCCGTGTCGTCGTCGTCGGCGTACTCGTCCGCCCACTTGTCGACGTATTCTTCGCCGGCACCATCGTGATGCCCGAGCTCACGCTCGAGGGCCGTGAAGTTCACGTTGTACGTGTCGTACTTGAGTTCACGGGCGATCTTGGTGTGCTTCGCCTTCTGACGGCCACGCCCCATGCGAGACCCCCTTATGGTCCAAGTCGGCGGGCGGTCTCGCGCCCGACGCGTTCATGAAATCCGGTCGCAAGCCGGTAAGAGTAGCATTCAGGATATCACGCGGGGCGGTGACGGACCCGGCCCCGCGACGTGCTTCGAGTGGTCTCGCAGGAGAGGTGGACGACATATGTCCGACGCGGCATCCGATGCCACGCCCGAACCCGTCCTGACCGGCGCCGTGATCGTCGGCGTCGTGCCGGGCGAACCCCCGCGCGTAGCCCGAGAGGCAGCGCGGTATGCCAAGGCGTTCGGCGCTCCGCTGCTGGTCGTGACCGTCGACGTCACGCGATTCGTCGCGTACGAAGACCCCGACGGGTTCGTGCAGACGGCCTCGGCCGACCTCAATGCCGCCGGCCGCGAGCACGAGGTCGCCCAGATCACCGACGAGACGACGCAGGCCCTCGACGGGTGCGGCGTGGACTGGACGCTGCGGCAGCTCGTGGGCGACCCGGCCCTTGCGATCAAGAAGCTCGCCGACGAGGTCAAGGCCCGGCTCATCGTCGTCGGCACCCGCAAGCGCGGGCTCGGCGAGTCGATCCGCGAGTTCTTCACCGGGTCGGTGGCGGTGCGCCTCGCACACCGCCAGACCCGCCCGGTGCTGGTCGTGCCCATCGGCGAGATCCTCGAGGACGATCAAGAACTGCCCTGGTGAGGGCGGGGCGACAGGGGGTGAGCGCGGGGTGACCGCGGTCAGCGGGACTCCGGCGCCCCGGCCCGCAGGCTCAGCGCCCGTGTGACCGCGCGCGACGCCTCGTCGAGCGCCTGTGACAGATCGTCGACGACCGATGCCGACAGGTCGCCGCCGCGTGCGACGTGCGTGCGCAGGTCGGTGCGCACCTGGGCGCGGAACGCGTTGACCGTCGCATCGGCCCGCTGCAGCTGCTGCCGGCTGCGCACGCGCGGGTCGTCGCCGCGGTCGCGCGGGGGAGTGCTCGCCCGCTGGTCGTGCGCGGCCGAGGCGAGATCGGCGCGCAGGCTCTTCATCGCCGCGCGGACGCTGCCGCGCACCTCGTCGGCGATCAGCCGCACCGAGTCGGCGAGCCCCTCTTCGATGCCCTCGAGGTCGGTCGACCGGGCGGCCACCTCGTCGCGCCCGGCGTCGGTGATCGCGTAGACGGTCTTGCGGCCGTCGACGGTCTTGGTGACCAGGCCCTCCTCTTCGAGCTTCGCCAGCCGTGGATAGATGGTGCCGGCGCTGGGTGTGTACGTGCCGCCGGTGCGGTCGGACAGTGCCTGGATCAGGTCGTAGCCGTGCCGCGGCTGCTCGTCGAGCAGGCTCAGCAGGTACAGGCGCAGATCGCCGTGCGAGAAGACGGGTGCCATCACCACTCCTGTTCGTCGTACTCGGTGGCCGCCGACGCGTCGGTGGTCGGCGCCGGGCGCCGCAGCACCGTGAGGTCGCCCGAGACCGAGTTCGTGCGCACGTCGGCGAAGCTGCCCGACAGCTCGCCGGTCGAGCCGGTGTAGCTGGTCGGTCCGCTGCCCGAGCGCACGATACCGTCGATCTGCACGCGGCCGCTCACACTGCGGGCCACGAAGTTGGCCGCGTGGCCCTCGTCGAGGCGCACGGTGGCGTTGCCGCTGACCGTGTTCAGCGAGATCTGGTGGACGGGTCCGGTCGCGTCGACGAGCACGGCGCCCGACACCGTGTCGACGGTGGCCTTGCGCACGGCGCCGGCGGCCGCGACATCGCCCGAGACGCTGTTCGCGCCGAGGCTGCCGTCCAGGCCGCGGATCTGCACGTCGCCCGAGACGGCGTTCACCACGATGTCGCCGGTCAGCCCGTTGGCGATGATGTCGCCCGACACGGTGTTCAGCCGCGCGTCGCTGCGGATGCCCGAGACCAGCGCGCTCGCGCTGACGACGCCGAGCGTGAGCGCGACGTCGCGGGGGACGGCGACGCTGACCTCGGCCTTGGGGCCGCCCGCGCCGAAGTTGCGGAAGACTTCGAGGAAGTTGTCCCACCGCAGCTGCGGGTGGTCGATCTCGACGACGTCGCCGGTGACCTCGATGCGCAGGTCCTTCACCGTGACGCCGTGCACCTCGATGCGCGCGCCCGGCTCGTCGTGCGCGATCACGTCGACCTGGCCGCCGACGAGTCCGATCTTGAGCTTGCGCACGGTCTCGATGTCGATCACGCGCGTCTGCCCGGGCTGGATGAGCCATTTCTCAAGGGTCATGGGATGCTCCTGGGTGAGTGTGGAGGTCGCGATATATCGCGTTGGAGCGAGCATAACACGATATATCGCGTTTGTGTCAAGCGCCTTTCCCACTCACCCGCCGGCGATCGCCTCACGCCAGCGAGGCGGAACTGAGCAGGATGCTGGTCTCGCTGTCGCGGATGCCGTCCAGCGTGCGCAGCGCGTTCAGCACGCCGTCGAGACTGGCGAGACTGTCGCAGCTGAGCTCGGCCACGAGATCCCAACGCCCGTTGGTGGTATGCAGCGCGGCGATCTCGGGGATGCCGCGAAGCCCGGCCACGACATCCCGTGCGTCGCGCCCCTCCACCGCGACCATCGTGATCGCGCGGACCGCCGAGGCGGCGGCATCGTCGTGCACCCGCACCGAGAACCCGACGATCACGCCGGTGTCGACGAGGCGCTCGAGCCGCTTGTTCACGGTCGTCCGGGTGACGCCCAGGGCCTCGGCCAGCCGGACCACCGACTCGCGTCCGTTCGCGCGCAGTCGCGAGATCAGGCGCCGGTCGAGGTCGTCGAGATCGTGTTTCATGTTCTCAATGTAGATGCGAGGTAGACATAGTAGCTATAGATACGTCGAAATGACGCGTTGCGCTCATTGAAAGCACCCTCGCACCATTTCTAGTGTGGAAGGACCCCACCACCCGATCGGAAGACCGCGATGACCGACCCTGCCCGCATGCACGCCCTGACACCCGAGACCACCGCGATCGTCGACGACGTGCTCGACTACGCCCGTCGCCGTGAGCTCTACCACGACGTGCCGCTGGACAAGCCGCTGACGCAGCGCGAGCTCGTGCGGCTGGCCTCGGGCACGATCACCGAGGACGGGATCGGCGCGCGGCGGGCGGCGGGCCTGTTCGAGAACGTGCTCGCCCCGGCGTGCCTGTCGACCGACCACCCCGGGTATCTCTCGTTCATCCCGTCGGCGCCGAGCAAGGCGGCCACTGCGTTCGACGTCATCGTGTCGGCCTCGTCGGTCTACGGCGGGTCATGGCAGGAGGGCGCGGGCGTCGTCTACGCCGAGAACGAGGTGCTGCACTGGCTGGCCGGCGAGTTCGGCCTGCCCGCCGACGCCGGCGGCGTGTTCGTGCAGGGCGGCACGATCGGCAACCTGTCGGCCCTGGTGGCCGCCCGCGACGCCGCCCGCCGCCGCCGGCGCGCAGAGGGACTGGACGATCCGGGACGCTGGGTGATCGTGTGCAGCGCCGAGGCGCACTCGTCCGTGGTGTCCGCGGCATCCATCATGGACGTCGACGTGGCGGGCGTGGCCACCGGACCCGACGGCCGCCTGCACGGCGACGCCGTCGCGGCCGCACTCGACGAGCACGGCGACGCGGTGTTCGCCGTGGTCGCCACGGGCGGAACCACCAACTTCGGCATCGTCGACGACATCGCCTCGATCGCCGACGTGACGACCGCCCGCGGCGTCTGGCTGCACGTCGACGGCGCCTACGGCCTGGCCGCGATGCTCGTGCCGCGCATGCGTTCGGTCTTCGCCGGGGTCGAACGCGCCGACTCGGTGATCGTCGACCCGCACAAGTGGCTGTTCGCGCCGTTCGACGCGTGCGCGCTGATCTATCGGGATCCGGCCGCCGCGCGGCTCGCGCACACCCAGCACGCCGAATACCTCGAGACCCTCACGGACGGCGCCGACTGGAACCCCTCGGACCTTGCGATCCAGCTGACGCGCCGGGCCCGAGGCATCCCGCTCTGGTTCTCGCTCGCCACGCACGGCGCCGGGCAGTACCGCGCGGCGATCGAGTACGGCATTGATCTGGCGCGCCGGATCGCGGATGAGATCGAGGCGCGCGACGGCCTGTCGCTCGTGCGCGACCCGCAGCTGTCGGTCGTCGTGTTCCGGCGCGAGGGGTGGGATGCCGCGGCCTACCGTGCCTGGTCGGACCGCCTCCTCGACGAGCAGATCGGCTTCGTCGTCCCCAGCTCGCACGACGGCGAGACGGTGCTGCGGTTCGCGATCATCAGCCCGCTGACGACCTACGAGAAGCTCGTGGAGATCCTCGACACCCTCGTGTGACGACACCTTCGTGTGACGTTCTTCGCCCGTCCGTCCGTCCGCTCGGGTTCCGCATCGTCGAGATCGCACGAACTGTGCCGGAATCCGCCGGCCGCGCGCCGTTTGCGCGATCTCGGCCGTCGCGCGGTGCCGTTCGACCATTCCCGCGCTTGACCTTGACGCAACGTCAACCTCTACCGTGGAGCGCGGAAGGGAGGACGACATGGACTGGTCGATCCAAGAGGTCGCGAAGCTCGCCGGGACGACGAGCCGCACGCTGCGTCATTACGACGATATCGGGCTGCTCGCACCGACCCGCGTCGCGCCGAACGGCTACCGGCACTACGACGAGACCGCGCTCGTGCGGCTGCAGCGCATCCTGCTGCTGCGCGAGCTCGGACTCGGACTGCCGCAGATCGCCGACGTGCTCGCACGCGAGACGAGCGAGACCGCGGCGCTGACCACGCACCTGGCCCTGCTGCGGCAGGAGCGCGGGCGCATCGACCGGCAGATCGCCGCCGTGTCGTCGACGATCGACGTGTTGAGAGGGGGTGAGAAACCCATGGCAGAGAACATGTTCGACGGCTTCGACCACACGCAGTACAAGGAAGAGGTCACCGAGCGCTGGGGTGCCGACGCCTACGCGCGCAGCGACGCGTGGTGGCGCGGCAAGACCGACGCCGAGAAGGCCGAATGGCAGCAGCGGGTCGCCCAGCTGCAGGACGAGTGGAAGGATGCCGCGACCCGCGGCATCGATCCCGCCGGCGACGAGGCGCAGGCGCTCGCCGAGCGTCACGTGGCGTGGCTGACCGGCGTTGCGGGCATCCCCACCGACCTGAAGGCATACGTCACAGGGCTCGGGGAGATGTACGTCGCCGACCCGCGGTTCGGTGCGAACTACGGCGGCACCGCCGGTGCGGAGTTCGTCCGTGACGTGCTGCGCGTCTACGCCGAGGCCCGGCTGTAGCCGAGCCGCGGCGGCCGAGCGTCCACCCGACCGGCATAGGCTGGCCGGGTGGGCGATCCGGTCGAATTCCTGCGCGGCTGCGCGCTGGGCACGCGCGTGACGGTGCGCCGCCGCATCGACGACGGCTGGACCGACGCCCTCGGCTATCTGCGCGAGCTGTCCGACACGGCGTGCGTCGTCGAGACGCGCCGCGGCCCGGTGACCGTGCCGTTGGATGCCGTGACCCACGCGATCGCCGTCCCCGAGCCGCCGCCCCGCCGCCGGTAGCCGATCTGAACACGGCACAGGCCCCGGCCGGACGGCGCCGGCCCGGTCAGCGCCGAATGTCCTCGACGAACCGGGGGCGGCCGGCGAGGATGCCGAACACGGCGATGCCGAGCGAGACGACCAGCAGCAGTGCCAGCGGCACATTCCACGAGCCGGTCGTGTCGTGCAGCACGCCGACCAGGATCGGGCCGAAGGCGGCCAGCAGATATCCCACGGACTGGGCCATGCCCGACAGCGACGCGGCCTGCTCGTGGTTGCGCGTGCGCAGCCCGAACAGCGACAGCGCGATCGTGATCTGCGCACCCGCGGCGAGCCCCACGAGCACGACCCAGACCAGGTCCAGGGCGGGCACGAACAGCTGCCCCGCCATCGCGACGACGGCGAACGCCGCGGCCACGACCGTCAGCGCGCTCTGCGAGCGCAGCCGGTGCAGCAGCGCCGCGCCGATCAGGCTGCCCGCGATGCCCATGGCCTGGAACACGAACTGGTGCCAGCCGGCAGCGAGCTTCGGCAGCCCGCTCGCGTTCTCGATCGCCGGCCACCACGTGATGACGGTGTAGTAGATCGTCGACTGCAGGCCGAGATAGATCGTCACCCACCAGGCGAGCCGGTTGCGCCACATGCTCCCGATGTGGACGGGGTCGCTCGGCACGTCCATCTCGGCGGCGGCCGCGGCATCCTCCGCCCCTTCGGCCGTGTGCCGCCGGCGCAGCTGCGGCAGGAACACCGCGAACCCGATCAGCGCCAGCCCCGCCCAGACACCCAGCGACAGGCGCCAGCCCGAGTCGGTCAGGCCCGCGATCGGCACGGCCAGGCCCGCGGCGATGGCGGCCACCCCGCTCTGCACGGCGGAGTAGATCCCCGTCATCGCGCCGACCCGGTCGGGGTACTCGCGTTTGACCAGCGCCGGGATGAGCACGTTGAGCATCGCGATGGCGGCGCCGAGTACGGCCGTGCCGATCCAGATCATTCCGGCCACCGGCACCGAACGCAGCACGATGGCGCCGGCGAGCACGAGCAGGGATCCGCCGAGCGCCCATTCCAGCCCGATGCGCCGCGCAACGGCCGGGGCGAACGGTGAGACGACGGCGAAGCCGATCACGGGCAGGGCGATGAGAAAGGATGCCGCAGCCCCGCCGAATCCGAGTTCCGCGCGGATGTCGCCCAGCACCGGACCCACCGATGTGATGCTCGCACGCAGGTTGACCGCCAGCAGGAGGACGCCGGCCAGAACCAATCCGCCGCGTACGACGCCGTCCGCGCGTGAGGGCGGCAGCGAAGCATGGGGCATTGCCCCAGGCTATGCCCGAATTCGGTATACCGTCCAATCGGCCGAAGGCGAGGCATCCCACCGGCAGGGGAACCCTCACCCGGACATGGAATACTGTGCCCGGGCGGCGAACGCACCACGTCTTGTCGCCGCGTCCTGACGCCGCGTCATCCGTGCCGTCGTACGTTCCCTCCGAAGGTCATCCGTGTCCAAGCTCGCCGTCCTCAGCCTGCGCAACCGCGCGCTCATCGCCCTGATCACGATCGTCGCCGCCGTCTTCGGGGGACTGGCGCTGGTCAACCTCAAGCAGGAGCTGATCCCGTCGATCGAGTTCCCGCAGCTGGTCGTCGTCTCGAGCTATCCGGGGGCCTCGCCCGAGGTCGTGGCGGGCGACGTCTCCACCCCGATCGAACAGGCGATCCAGGGCGTGCCCGGGCTGGAGCAGACGAGCGCCACGAGCACGACGAACTCGTCGGTGGTGCAGGCCCAGTTCACGTACGGTACGGACCTGGCCACCGCCGAGCAGAAGATCGACGTCGCCATCGCTCGCATCAAAGCCACCCTGCCGTCGGGTGTCGACCCGAACGTCATCTCGGCGTCGATCGACGACTTCCCTGTCATCCAGCTCGCCGTCACCGGCTACAAGGACGAGGCGGCGACGCAGGCGCGCCTGCAGTCGACGATCGTCCCCGAGATCCAGGACCTGGCCGGGGTGAACGCGGCCCAGATCGTCGGCGGCCGCGGAAAGCGCGTGACGATCACCCCCGACGCCGACAAGCTCGCGGCGGCCGGGTTCACGACGCAGTCGATCAGGGACGCCCTCGCGCAGAACGGCATGCTGTTCCCCGGCGGCGACATCACCGACGGCGGCAAGACGCTGACCGTGCAGACGGGGTCGAAGCTCGAGTCGGTCGATCAGGTCGCCGCCCTGCCGCTCGTGCCGTCCACGCCGGCCCAGGCCGCGGGTGGGGCCAAGACCATCGCGGACGTCGCGTCGGTCGTGCTCGCGCAGGACCCGGTGACCACGATCTCGCGGGTGAACGGCAAGGACGCCCTGACCCTGGCGATCACCAAGCTGCCGTCGGCCAACACGGTCGACGTGTCGAAGGCCGTGCGCGCCGACCTGCCCGCGCTCGAGCGCAAGCTCGCCGGCGGAGCGTTCACCGTCGTGTTCGACCAGGCGCCGTACATCCAGCAGTCGATCGACTCGCTGGCGCAGGAGGGCCTGCTCGGCCTGCTGTTCGCCGTGATCATCATCCTGATCTTCCTGCTGTCGGTGCGCTCGACGCTGGTCACAGCGATCTCGATCCCGACCAGCGTGCTCATCACGTTCATCGGCATCCAGGCGTTCGGGTACTCGCTGAACATCCTGACCCTGGGGGCGCTGACGATCGCGATCGGCCGCGTGGTCGACGACTCGATCGTGGTGATCGAGAACATCAAACGCCATTACGTCGCCGGCGCCGACAAGCTCGCCGCCATCATCCGCGCCGTGCGCGAGGTGGCCACCGCCGTCTCGGCATCGACCATCACGACGGTCGCCGTGTTCCTGCCGATCGCGTTCGTCGGCGACATGACCGGCGAACTGTTCCGTCCGTTCGCGCTGACGGTGACGATCGCCATGGCCGCGTCGCTGTTCGTGGCGCTGACGATCGTTCCGGTGCTCGCATACTGGTTCCTCAAGCCGGGGAAGGCGGTGGTGGATGCCGGGGGCGACGCGATCGATCCCGAGTCGCCCGATGCGCCCCCGTCGCGCCTGCAGAAGAGCTACCTGCCGATCCTGCGGTGGACGCTCAAGCACTCGTGGGTCACCGTGCTGCTGGCCGTGCTGGTCATGGGCGGGACGGTCGCGCTCGCCCCGCACATGAAGACGAACTTCCTCGGCGACTCGGGGCAGAACACGTTCACGATGACCCAGGACCTCGGGCCCGCGGCATCCCTCACCTCCGAAGAGACCGCGGCGCAGAAGGTCGAGACGGCGATCAAGGACGTGTCGGGCATCGACACCGTGCAGGTCTCGATCGGGTCGTCCGGCTCGGCGCTGCGCGACGCGTTCTCGGGCGGCGGCAGCGGGATCACCTATTCGATCACCACGAACCCCGCGGCGGATCAGACGCAGGTGCGCAGCGACGTCGAGAAGGCCGTCGCGGGCCTGAACGACGTCGGGACCATCACGATCGCGACCTCGGAGGGCGGGTTCGGCTCGTCCGACGTCGAGATCGACGTCACCGCGCCCGACGCCGAGACGCTCACGACGGCCACCGACGCGGTCGTGCACGCGGTCGAGGGCAAGCAGGGCATCGGCCAGGTGTCGACGAACCTGGCCGCGTCGCTGCCGTACATCGCCGTCTCGGTCGACCGCGACAAGGCGGCGAAGCTCGGGCTGAGCGAGGTCGCGGTCGGCGGCATGGTGTCGAACACGATGAGGCCGCAGTCCATCGGCGCGGTCGAGATCGACGGCACCAACCTCACGGTGTACCTGGCGGCCTCGTCGGCGCCGGACTCGATCGACGCGCTCAAGGCGATGCAGGTGCCGACCGCGACCGGCCCGGTGCGGCTGGACGCGGTCGCCTCGGTCGCCGAGACCACCGGTCCCACCTCGATCACGACGCAGCGGGGAGTGCGCACCTCGACGGTCACGGTCACCCCGTCGACCGACAATCTCACCGCGGCGTCGTCCACGATCACCGAGGCGCTGAAGACCGCGGATCTGCCCGAGTCGGCCAACGCGTCGATCGGCGGCGTTCTCTCGCAACAGGGCACCGCGTTCTCGCAGCTGGGGCTGGCGATGCTCGCGGCGATCCTGATCGTCTACATCGTGATGGTCGCGACCTTCAAGTCGCTGCGCCAGCCGCTGCTGCTGCTGATCTCGGTGCCGTTCGCCGCGACCGGCGCGATCCTGCTGCAGCTGGCGACCGGGGTACCGCTGGGCGTCGCCTCGCTGATCGGCGTGCTCATGCTGATCGGCATCGTCGTGACCAACGCCATCGTGCTCGTCGACCTGGTCAACCAGTACCGCGTGAAGGGGCTGTCGGCCCACGACGCCGTCATGGCCGGCGGCTCGAGGCGGTTGCGCCCGATCCTCATGACGGCGCTGGCGACCATCTTCGCGCTGACGCCGATGGCGCTGGGCATCACCGGGCACGGCGGCTTCATCTCGCAGCCGCTGGCGATCGTGGTCATCGGCGGGCTCGTCTCGTCCACCGTGCTGACGCTGCTCGTGCTGCCCACGCTGTACAACCTGGTCGAGGGGGCGCGGGAGCGCAGGCTCGCGCGCCGGTCGGCCCACGCCGGTGCGACCACGGCGCCGAGCGTGCACGAGAGCGCGGACGAGGCCGCAGCCACCGCCGTGCGCGAGACGGCGGTCGTGCGCGAGACGGCGGTCGTGCGAGAGACGGCGGCTCCGGTCGAGAAGGCCGCGAACAGGTCCGCCTCGGCGGGCGGTGCGTCGTCGTTCCTCGGCGGTGCCGCGTCGGCGGCTCCGGTGCAGCAGGAGAGGCGGCCGCGGCATCCGCACGACGAGGCGTGAGCCTCCAGTCGCTCCACGGCACCGCGCAGTCGGGCCGCGTACACGCTGATCCAGCCGAAGATCAGGATGAAGCCGATCATCTCGAGCGCGGCCAGCGTGATCAGGCCGCACAGGAACGTGACGATGGCCGACACCAGCACGACTGCGACGCCGAGCGTGAGCCCCAGCATCCCGCGCGAATACTGACGCCGGCGCAGCCCGACCGTGAGCAGCATGCCGAGGAACGAGAGCATGATGCCCGATGCGGCGCGGTCGTGCAGGAACCCGTTGACGTTGACCGGGATGATGCCCACCAGGGTCAGGTGCAGACCGGCCGAGGCCACAAGCGTCCAGAACGCACGGGTGCGCTTGAGTCCGCGCAGGTCCTGCATCGAGTGGATGTCGCGCCGAAGGCTTCGCGCGAGCGCCACGATGACGAGCCCGGCGACGATGACGGTCAGGTTGAACGTATCGCCCGAGAAGCCGCGATTCGTGCCGAGCTCGCTGAAGTGCATGCGCCACCAGCCGGTGTCGGGTGTCGTCGCGATCGACAGGCCGGTCCCCGCGGCCAGCATGATGATCGTCAGCGTGGCGAGCACGGGAGCGTTCGGCAGTATGCGCAACCCCGGAAGCGCGCGGATCCCCGGTAGCGCGGGCACCGAAAAGGCGCCGCCCACTCTCCACGTGAGCGGTATCGGTGCGGTCGTTGTCATCGAGATCCCCAGCGTCGTCGAGGCGCCCGACGGCGCTCGGATCCCAGCATCCGGCGCGACGGGACGCCGGATGCGGATTTCCCAGTCCCCAGCGTGACGACATGCGTCGGGATGATCGTATCCGCCTTCGGCCGCTTTTGGGGCTCTGGTGGGGCTAGTTCTCAGCCCGAGCCGATAACCTGGGGCGTCGGCTCTGGACGCCGCCGTTGTTCGGCGGGTGGATTCTGTGACGTCCTGGGGGCCGATGGTGAGCGCCGATCGGCGCGCATGACCATCACATGAATGGCCCCGGCCGACGGTGCTCCGGGATGCTCGAGCCTGCGCTCGAGCGCTGTTCTCGTGCGAGAACCAGAAGGACAATCATGCCCAAGAGCAAGAAGCCGGCCGGCGGCCGGCCGTCGCGCAACTTCGATCCCCGATACGGCAGCAAGCCGAAGCGGCGTCCCGGCGAGTCATCGTCCGGCAAGCCCGGCAGCAAGAGCCCGACGCACCGGGGCTTCCGGACGAGCGAGGCGGATGCCGCGCAGCCCAAGCGCCGCTGGACCGCTCAGGAGAAGGCGGGACGCGACGAGGCGCGCGCGATCCGCGGCGAGCGTCGCGGCCAGGACGACCGCCCGACGTACCGCGGCGACCGACCGGTGCGCCGGGACGACCGCCCGTCGCACCGGGGGGAGCGTCCGTCGTACCGGGACGAGAGTCCGGCTCGCCGGGAGGATCGCCCGTCGTATCGCGATGACCGTCGTCCGTCGTACCGGGACGAGCGTCCGGCTCGCCGGGACGACCGTCCGTCGTATCGCGATGACCGTCCCGCCCGCCGGGACGAGCGTCCGGCTCGCCGGGACGACCGCCGTCCGGCGTATGACGACCGCCGTCCGGCGTACGACGACCGCCGCACACCGCGCTTCCGCGACACGCCGTCGCACACGCACCGCGACCGTGCCTTCGCGCCCGAGCGCGACCGCCGCGGCCCGCGCGACGAGCACCGCACGCATGACCAGCACCGCACGCGCGAGCAGCACCGCACCCACGACGAGCACATCGACGTCGTGCACGAGCGGCTGCAGGCCGAAGCGGTGCAGGCGGATGCCGGGGCCACGGCATCCTTCTCGGACCTCGGTCTCGGGCAGAACATCGTGAAGGCCCTCGCCGACATGGGCGCCGAGCACCCGTTCCCGATCCAGGCGGCGACGATCGCCCCGATCCTGGGCGGCAAGGACGTGCTGGGCCGCGGCCGCACCGGCTCGGGCAAGACCATCGCCTTCGGCGCGCCGCTCGTGGAGTCGCTGCTGCGCGGCAAGGCCGGCACGAAGCGCGAGTTCGGGCGGGCGCCGCAGGCGATCATCCTCGCCCCGACGCGCGAGCTCGCACTGCAGATCGACCGCACTGTGCAGCCGATCGCCCGCAGCGTCGGTCTGTTCACGACCCAGGTCTACGGCGGCGTGCCGCAGGCGCGCCAGGTCGGCGCGCTCAAGAAGGGCGTCGACATCGTGATCGGCACGCCCGGCCGCATCGAGGACCTCATCGACCAGGGCAAGCTCGACCTGTCGGACGTGCGCATCGCCGTGCTCGACGAGGCCGACCACATGTCCGAGCTCGGCTTCCTCGAGCCGATGCAGCGGATCCTGCGCCGCGTGCCCGCGGGCGCCCAGAAGCTGCTGTTCTCGGCCACGCTCGACCGCGAGGTCGCAGCCCTCGTCGACGAGTTCCTCGTCGAGCCGGCCGTGTACGAGGTCGCCGGCGAAGACCAGGACTCCAGCACGATCGATCACCGGGTGCTCGTGATCGACCACCGCGACAAGGCCGAGATCCTCGCGTCGCTCGTCGACCGCGCGGGCAAGACGCTCGTGTTCTCGCGCACCCGGGCCTACGCCGAGATGCTCGCCGAGCAGTTCGACGAGGCCGGCATCCGCGCGGTCGCGCTGCACGGCGACCTCAACCAGGCCAAGCGCAGCCGCAACCTGCAGCGCATGACCGACGGCAAGGTGAACGTGCTCGTCGCGACGGATGTCGCGGCCCGCGGCATCCATGTCGACGACATCGACCTCGTGATCCAGGCCGACGCGCCCGACGAATACAAGACGTACCTGCACCGCGCGGGCCGCACCGGCCGCGCCGGTCGCGAGGGCACGGTCGTGACGCTGATCCCGCGCCAGCGCCGCCGCCGCATGACCGAGCTGCTCGACCGCGCCGAGATCGAGGCGCCGTTCGAGGACGCGCGCCCCGGCGACGACATCCTCGAGGAGCTCGCCGGCCGCCAGGTCGACCCCGTCGCCTGACCCGGCCCGCTCGCTCCCTGAACCGCGAGGGTACAGCTGAGCGGCGAGGGTGCGGCTCGTTCCCGTACCCTCGCCCGCCCGCTGTACCCTTGCCGGTCGCCGCGCTCTCGGGCCGCCATCGTGGCGGCGCACGCCTTCCGTTCGAGGTGCCGATCTGCCAGGATGAGCCGCGTGTGTTCGTGAGGACGCCTTGCACCACAGGCTCAGCGTCCCGTCAGGCCGCGCCGCACCGGGGCACGGCTCACGATCGAAGGAGCTTGTGACATGACCTCCCGCAGGTCCGCGCTGGTCACCGCACTCGTCGGAGCAGCCCTCGTCGGTGTCGTCGTGGCCGCGTCCGTCTCGGCCGCACCCTCACCCGTGCGGGCTGCGGCATCCACCGATGTCGCCGCCCCGACCACGACGCTGAACGGATACCGCAACGTCGGCTACTACGGCGCCTGGCAGGCCTCGGGCGACGCGCACGCGACGCTCAAGCGCCTGTTCGTCGACAAGGGCGCGGCCCGCAACATCACGCAGCTGAACTACGCGTTCGGCAACATCGCGGGCTCGCAGGCCTCGCTCGACGCCGCGCGCAAGAAGGGCGTGCAGGGCCTGGACGGCGTGAAGCCGTACACGTGCTTCATCTCGGATGCCACGGCCTCCGCCGCCGGTCGGACCGACGTCGCCGGGGATGCGGCCGACGACTTCGTGCGCGCCTACAGTGCGGCGGACTCGGTGCTGGGCATCGCCGACCGGAAGGATGCGAGAAGGCAGCCCCTGGCCGGGAACTTCAACCAGCTGCGCGAGCTCAAGCGGCTGTATCCCGACCTGACGATGTCGATCTCGCTCGGCGGATGGTCGTGGTCGAAGTCCTTCTCGACGGCGGTCTCGACCGCCGAGGGCCGTGCGGCGCTGGCCTCCAGCTGCATCGACCTCTACATCAAGGGCAACCTGCCGGTGATCGACGGCCGCGGCGGCAAGGGCGCCGCGGCGGGCATCTTCGACGGCATCGACCTGGACTGGGAGTGGCCCGGGGCTGCGGGCTGGGCGCAAGAGACCGGCAACACCGTCGACCCCGAGAACGACGGCGCGAACTTCCTGGCATTCGTCAGGGAGCTGCGCACGCAGCTCGACGGCCTGACCGCGCGGACCGGCCACGTGTATCGGATCTCGGCGTTCCTGCCCGCGAGCCCGACCGTGATCGATGCGGGCGGCTGGAATGCGCCCGAGCTGTTCCGGTACATCGATTACGGCAACCTGCAGGGCTACGACCTGTGGGGCCCATGGGCATCCGAGACCGGGCACCAGTCGAACATCTACGGCGATCCTTCGCACAACGACGGTCTCGGACTGGACACGATCGTCGCTGCATACCGCGATGCGGGTGTCGACCCGGCGCAGCTGAACATCGGCGTGCCCGCGTACGGGCAGGGGTGGAAGGATGCCGCGGACCGGCCGTGGGCGACGGGCACGGGCCTCGGGCAGCGGACGTGGGATCAGCTGAAGGGCCGCGACCTGAAGATCAGCCACGAGTACACCCCCGCCGGATCCTTCACCGCGACCTGGGGATACGACGAGGCTTCGCGCGAGTTCTGGTCGTTCGACGATCCGTTCGCCGTCGCCGAGAAGACGAAATGGGCGATCGGGCAGGGCGTGGGCGGCGTGGACTATTGGGAGCTCGGCAGCGATGTCGCCGGCAATCTCTCGGCGGCCGGCGCGACCGTGATGCGGGGCGCCGACCGGGGTCCCCTCGCAGGCAACCCGGCGCTGCTGTGCCAGAACACGCCGTCGGTCGCGCCCCGGGCGTGGAACGCGCAGACGACATACCGCAGGGGCGACCTGGTCTACCTCGACGGCACCGTGTTCCGGGCGATCTGGTACGCCCGCGGCGTGCAGCCCGGAACGAACGACAAGGGACCGTGGAGCACCCTGACCGCGTGCGGAGTCGACCCGTCGACCGCGCAGCCGTGGACGGCCGACCGCGTCTACCACACCGGCGACAGGGCGATTCTTCAGGGCCGCACCTACACCGCGAAGTGGTGGACGCGCGGCGACCTGCCCGGAGCCGAGCGCGACAGCCCCTGGCGCTGAGCCGGCCGCCCGGCACGCGCTGCGGCGTTCAGAACAGGCGGTCGGTGGCACCGGATACCGCGGCCGCCCGGGGCACCCGGCCGCGCGAGGTCGTGACCACGCGGCCCGCGAGACCGGGGACGGGGGAGCGGCGCGGGCCGTCGTCCTCGTCACGACCGTCGAGCCGGTGCGCGCGCAGCAGCGGCCGCATCCGCGCGGCCAGCCACGACCGGTACGCCTTCGGCGCATAGACCGACGCCCCCGGATACAGGCCGCGGTAGGCGGGCAGCAGTTCGGGATGCTCGCGCTCGAGCCAGTGCAGGAACCACGGTTTCACGCCCGGTCGCAGATGCAGTGCGCCGAACACCACGCGCCCCGCGCCCGCCGCGCGGATGCGGTCCAGCGCCTCGTGCAGCGCCGGAGCCGAGTCGGTCAGGTGCGGCAGGATCGGCATCAGGAACACCGTCACCCGGAAACCGGCATCGGTCGCCGCGCGCACGGTCGCCAGCCGCGCCGCGGTCGTGGGCGTGCCGGGCTCGATCGACTGCTGCAGCGCGTCGTCGTACACGGCGATCGACATCGCCAGCGACACGCGCACGCGGGACGCGGCATCCACCAGCTGCGGCAGGTCACGTCGCAGCAGCGTGCCCTTCGTGAGGATCGAGAACGACGTGCCCGAGTCGGCGAGGGCGTCGATGATGCCGGGCATGAGCCGGTACCTGCCCTCGGCGCGCTGGTAAGGGTCGGTGTTCGTGCCGAGCATGACCGGCTCGTGCTGCCACGCCGGACGCGCGAGCTCGCGGCGCAGCACGTCGGCGACGTTGACCTTGACGACGATCTGCGAGTCGAAGTCGTGCCCCGCGTCGAGGTCGAGGTATTCGTGGGTGCCCCGGGCGAAGCAGTTGTGGCTGATGACACCGTTGGCGATGAAGTCACCCGTTCCCGTCGTGATATCGATCATGTCGATTTCGGTGCCGAGATCTTCGATGCGCACGACGCGCAGGTCTGCGACGGACTTCACTGCCGTCCCTACGATGTCGAGCTTGCGTGATATCGACGGCTGGGCGAGGGCTCCGGCGGTCATGCCGAAGCCCTGCAGGCGATTCGACAGCGTGAGATACGGCCTCTGGCTCTTGCCGGTCATTGCACCCGTGACGTGCTTCCATCCGCGATCCGTGAGAAACCGGTGATCCCCGCTCGCTACGAGCTCCGTCCCATCTGCGAGAGTCACACGATAGGCGCGCTTGCGTGTCGCCCAGGTGGCTTCGACTCGCGTGCGCACGAATCGTCGGTAAGTGCCGCGCACCCGGGTGCCGATGATCTCATCGCCGACGCGCAGATCCCCGATGGGACGCTGGCGCCCGTCCGCTGTCATCACCGAGGTCTCGGGCGATAGGCAGTAGGCACATGCGTGCGAGCAGCCGCGATAGGGGTTGACGGTCCAGTCGAACGGCATCGCCGAGGCGCCGGGAACATGGTTCAGCGCGCTCTTGCTCATCACCTCGTGGAACGTGATGCCGGCGAACTCGGGCGTCGTCACCGAGCGGACGAGGCCGTCGATGCGTTCGAGACCCGGCAGGGCTGAGGCATCCTCAGTTCCGAGTTCCTGTCCCTGCCATCGCATCCCCTCATGGGAACACAGATTCGATCATTCGTCAAGTGGGGAATCGAAAGTAATTCAGTCGGCGCTCAGGCGTCGGCCGCGCTGCCGATCCGCTCTCGCGCTCGGGGCGGCGGCAGGGCAGAATGGGGCGGGTGACGGTTCCCGACCCGCCCGGTCGCTCTGCCGCGCGCGCACCCCAGAGTCGGCGTGCCCTGCGCGAAGCGCGCGAGCGTGCGCGGAAGGATCCCGAGGCCACAGCGGTCTCTGCGGCCGTGCGCCGCGATCCGGCGCCGACACTGCCGCTTCCGGTGATCCCAGCCGTCGGCGCTCGTCCGGCCGCCGAGGCGCCGCATCCCCCGATCTTCAAGGCTCCGCCCCCGCCCCTGCCGACTCCCGCGCCCCCGCCGCTGGTCCCGCTGCTCACCGACGAGGCGGTGCCGCGACACGTCCGCAGGGCCCACCCGCTCGCGCGCATCGCACTGGCGGCGGCGTCGCTGCTGGTCGTGGTCGGAACGAGCGCGGGCGCCGTGGCGGCGCTGAACCCCGCGTCCGGCGTGCACACCGATCGTCACGCCACCGACTCCGTCGACATCACGGCATCGAAGCTCACCGCGCAGACCTCGGATGCCGCGTCCTCCGCATCGGCGTCCGGCCCGGCCGCCGATGCGCAGGCGCGTTCGGCCGCGCCGGCTCCGGCGTCGCTCGCGCTGTGCGACGAGGTCGCGTTCATCACCGCGCTGAACGCGCACGACGACCCGGCGGCGATCCGCGCCGCGGGCGGCGGCGCCGCGTTCCGTCAGGCCGTCGTCAGCGGTGCCGCGCCCTGCGTTCCGATGGACGACCCGAGCCGCCTGTGGATCGTCGTCGACAAGCAGCGGCCGCTGAACCCGGTCGACTACGCGCCGACCCCCCGCGCCGTGCCCGTCGGCGTGCGCAGCCTCGACGGCGCGGGACTGCGCGCCGATGCCGCCGCAGCCCTGAGCCGCATGGTCGCGGCGGCCGCGAAGGCCGGGGCCGGCGAGATCGCGATGAACAGCGGCTACCGGTCCTACCGCACCCAGCACATCAACTACGGCGACCAGGTGGTGACCCGCGGCGTGAGCGGCGCGGACCTGGTCAGCGCCCGGCCCGGCTTCAGCGAGCACCAGACGGGCCTGGCAACGGACGTCGTCGCGTGCAACCTGGGGTGCGGCACGCTCGACGACCTGGCCGCCACCGCGCAGGACCGCTGGATCGTCGCCCACGCGTGGCAGTACGGGTGGATCGTCCGGTACGAGAAGGGCCACACCCCGGTCACCGGCTACCTGCCCGAGCCGTGGCACCTGCGCTACATCGGCGTCGATCTGGCCAAGGCGTATCACGGCGGCGGCTTCCACACGCTCGAGGAGTTCTTCGGCCTTCCCGCCGCCCCCGGCTACGACCGCTGACGGTCGTTCGCGGGCCGAGCGCGACGAGGGTGGCGATCCGTCGGCGCGCACTCGATTGTGCAGTCCGGCAATACCGGGCCGCGGCATCCATCGTTCCTTGTCGGTGGTACTGAATACCAGAGGCGCTGACACTGGATGCCGCTTAGAATGCCAGATGCCGCGGCGCTGCACCGTGCTGCGGCTCGAAGACTCGCTGAAGAGAGAGGTTCTGCCGGCCATGGAACGGGAGATCTACGACGAGGACCACGAGGCGTTCCGCGACGTCGTCAAGGAGTTCATCAAGCGCTACGGCACGAACGAGAAGCGCGAGCAGTGGGACGCCGACGGCGAGGTCGATCGTGCGACCATGCTGGCGGCGGGCGAAGCCGGCATCATCGGCCTGTCGGTCCCCGAGGAGTTCGGCGGCGCCGGCATGCTGCAGGACTACCGCTTTCGCGCGGTCGTGCTCGAAGAGACGATCAAGGCCGGGCTCGGCTCACTGGCCGGGGCCCTGGGCATCCAGGACGACCTGGCCATCCCCTACATCGTGCACATGGGCACGCCCGAGCAGAAGCAGAAGTGGCTGCCGAAGATGGCCACCGGCGAAGTGCTCGGCGCGCTCGCGATGACCGAGCCGGGCGCCGGCAGCGACCTGCGCGGCATCAAGACCACGGCCAAGAAGGTCGAGGGCGGGTACCTCGTCAACGGCGCGAAGACGTTCATCTCCAGCGGAAAGACCGCCGACATCGTCGTCACGTTCGTCAAGACCGGCGAGGGCAACCGTCCCGACGCGTTCAGCCTTGTGATCCTCGAGAACGGCATGGAGGGCTTCGACCACGGCAAGAAGCTGAACAAGGTCGGGTTCCACGGCTGGGACACCGCCGAGCTCAGCTTCACCGACGTGTTCGTGCCCGAAGAGAACCTCATCGGAGGGGTCGAGGGCAAGGGGTTCATCCAGCTCATGATGAACCTGCCGCTGGAACGGCTGTCGATCGGCGTGGCCGCCGCGGCCGCGGGAGAGGCGGCGCTGAAGTGGACTCTCGACTACACACTCAGCCGTGACGCGTTCGGCAAGCCGGTCGCCGACTTCCAGCACACGCGCTTCGCGCTGGCCGACATGGCCACCACGGTCGACGTGATGTGGGCGTACGTCGACCGGGCGATGATGCTCTACCGGGACAAGAAGCTCACGCCCGAAGAGGCCGCGAAGGTCAAGTTCTGGGCGACCGAGCGGGAGTGGGAGCTGCTCGATCAGGGCGTGCAGCTGCACGGCGGCTACGGCTACATGCTCGAGTACCCGATCGCCCGCGCCTGGACCGACGCCCGCGTGCACCGCATCTACGGCGGCACGAACGAGGTCATGCGCGAGATCGTGGCCCGTGAGGTGACCGGCCGCAAGTAGGGCCCGGCATCCCTCATCCTCGAGGCGGCGGGCCTCGACCATGGCGCCTCACCACCTGATGGCGTATACGCATCAGGTGGTGAGCGCGCGGTTGTGCATCGGGTGGCGATCTTGATCGCCCCGGCCGGAAGAATCCTGGTCGAGATTGCGCAGAATGCACGCCGAGCCTGTGGCGCCTGCACCGTTTGCGCAATCTCGCCGTCACGGTGTGCCCAGGTCGCTGGAAGACGGGCGGCTGCGGCATCCGTCTTGTTCTTGCCTCAGACATAAGAAACACGCAGTTCCGCCACAGTGCTCTCTCCAGGATCGGAGCGCTAACTGAGGGGAAGAAGTCCCGTGCGACGGCGCCCATACCCTGGGCGTGCCCGCGCGAGCTCAAGCCGGGAGGCTCAGCATGAAACTTCACCCCAAGGGCGCGCTGCGCCGGCTGATGATACCGGGGGCGATGATCGCCGCCGCATCGATGCTGCTGATCGGATGCTCCGCATCCAGCCCGGGCGGAAAACCCGCGGCGAACGCGAACGCGCCGGGCAAGGCGTCCGATTCCATCTCGTGGGCGCTGCCGCCCGCCACGGTGCCGAACTGGATCTGGCCGTTCTCGCCGATCTCGGACTTCAGCGTCACGAACTCCGAGATGCAGTTGATGATGTACCGCACGCTGTACTGGTATGGCGACAACGGCAAGACCGGCGTCGACTACTCCCTGAGCCTGGCGAAGCAGCCGGTGTACTCCAACGGCGGCAAGACCATCACGATCACGATGAACCCCTACAAGTGGTCCAACGGTGAGACGGTGACGTCGCAGGACGTGATGTTCTGGATCAACATGTACAGGGCCGAGAAGCCGAACTACGCGGGCTACGTGCCCGGCCAGTTCCCCGACAACATCGTGAAGGCCACCGCGCCCAACGCGACGACGCTCGTGCTCACCACCGACAAGGTGTACAGCCAGCAGTGGTTCCTGTTGAACGAGCTCAGCCAGATCACGCCGATGCCGATGGCCTGGGACATGACCAGCGCGACGGCGAAGGGCGACTGCGCGACCAACGTCAGCGGCTGCAAGGCGGTGTTCACCTACCTGCAGGCGCAGTCGAAGGACCTGCCGAGCTACGCCAGCAGCAAGATCTGGTCGGTGGTCGACGGGCCGTGGAAGCTGTCGAGCTTCAACTCCGACGGCCACGTCACCTTCGTGCCGAACGCCGACTACTCGGGCCCCCAGAAGGCCCAGGTCAAGCAGTTCAAGATGGTGCCGTTCACGACCGACTCCGCGGAGTTCAACGTGGTGCGCGGCGGATCGACCCTGGACGTCGGCTACATCCCGACACAGGACATCGCCAAGCCGAAGCCGGCCTCGACGCCACCGAACGCCGCGGGTCCCAACCCGCTGAGCGCGAACTACCAGTTGCTGCCGTGGTTCCTGTACGGGTTCAACTACTTCCCGATCAACTACAACAACCCCACCGTGGGTCCGATCTTCAAGCAGCTGTATTTCCGTCAGGCCCTGCAGTCGGTCGTCGACCAGAAGGGCATCATCGGCTCGACCGCGAAGAACTACGGCGTCGAGACCACCGGTCCGATTCCGCTGTTCCCCGACAGTCCGCTGGTGTCGCAGACCGAGAAGAACAACCCGTATCCGTTCAGCATCGCGAACGCCACCAAGTACCTGTCCGACAACGGCTGGAAGGTCGTGCCGAAGGGCACCACCACCTGCGTCAAGCCGGGCACGGCCGCCGGTGACTGCGGCGCCGGCATCAAGGCCGGTCAGGCGCTGACGTTCTCGCTGCCGTACGCGAGCGGGTCGGCCACGATCGACACCGCGATGGCGTCGTTCAAGTCGAACGCGGCTCAGGTCGGCATCACGCTGAACCTGAAGTCGGAGCCGTTCAACTCGGTGACCTCCACGGCAGTGCCGTGCAAGGGTTCCACGTGCACGTGGGAGATGGGCAACTGGGGCGGCGGCTGGGTGTACGCACCTGACTACTACCCGACCGGCGAGCTGCTGTTCGCGACGGGCGCCGGATCGAACTCCGGCAGCTACTCGAACGCGACGCTCGACAAGCTCATCGCAGACACCAACACGCAGAGCGGCACCGCGGTGATGCAGGCGTACGAGGACTTCATGGCCAAGAACGTCCCGGTCATCTACCAGCCCAACTACACCTACTCGCTGGTCGAGGTCGCGAACGGCCTGAAGGGCTACACCTACAACAACCCCTACGGCGCGATCAAGCCGGAGGATTGGCACTACTGATCCACGACGACGAAGGGATCTGACGACACAGGAACAACGACGAGCACGGGCCGGTAGGAGGCGAGACCGATGGTCGGATACATCATCCGTCGTCTGCTGCAGTCCGTGCTCGTCGTCATCGTCGTGACGATCATCGTGTTCCTGCTGCTGCACTCGCTGCCCGGGGGGCCCGCACGGGCGATCCTCGGGCCGCGGGCCACGCCGTTGCAGATCACGCAGTTCAACAGCGACAACGGCCTCGACCGGCCGCTGATCGTGCAGTACTTCACCAGCGTCTTCGGCTGGTTCACCGGCAACTTCGGCTTCTCGTACGTGCTCAACCAGTCCGTCGGGTCGCTGCTGGCCGAGCGCCTGCCGAAGACGATCATCCTCGCCGCGCTCTCACTCGTGCTGACCGTGATCGTGGCGATCCCCATCGGCGTCTACCAGGCCGTGCGGCGCAACCGCATGTTCGACTACGTCGCGACCGGGCTGTCGTTCATCTTCTACGCGGCGCCGACGTTCTTCCTCGGCCTGATCCTGATCGAGATCTTCTCGTCGTGGCTCGGCTGGTTCCCGCCCGAGGCGCCGCAGTCCGACGGCGTCGTCCCGATCTTCCAGCAGTTCCCGGGCATGATCCTGCCCATCGTGACTCTGGCGCTGCTGTCGATCGCGGGCTTCTCCCGCTACATGCGCTCGTCAGTGCTCGACAACGTCAGCCAGGACTACGTGCGCACCGCCCAGGCCAAGGGCGCCTCGCCCACCCGGGTGCTCTGGCACCACGTGCTGCGCAACGCGCTGATCCCGATCATCACCCTGCTCGGCCTGTCGCTGCCGGCGCTGTTCGCCGGCGCCCTGATCACCGAGTCGATCTTCAACTTCCCGGGCATGGGGCTGCTGTTCTGGCAGGCGGCGCAGCAGTCGGACTATCCGGTCGAGCTGGGCGTGGTGATCGTCACCGCGTTCGCGACGGTCATCGGCAATCTGCTGGCCGACGTGGGCCTGGCCGCCATCGACCCGCGGGTGACGCTGTGAGGAGCCGGCCATGACCACTCAGCTGGGCGGGCCGCCGCCCGCGGACCCCACCGGGGGGATGGATGCCGCGACCGCGCCGATCGCCGACCTGGGCACCGTCCTGCCCACCGGTGGACAGGTCGCCGGAAAGCCCAAGAGCCTGTTCCGCCTCGGCTTCGAGGTGTTCATCCAGAACCGGCTGGCGATCGTCGGTCTGATCGTGGTGGCCCTGGCGATCCTGTTCTGCTTCGTCGGCCCGTTCATCTACCAGACCGATCAGGTCACCGTCGACCTGACCAGCGCGAACCTGGCGCCCGGGCCGGGGCATCCCCTCGGCACCGACGGATCGGGCTACGACGTGCTGGGCCGGCTCATGGTGGGCGGTCAGACGTCCCTCATCGTCGGGCTCGCGGCGGCGGCCATCGCCACGATCGTGGGCACCGTATGGGGTGCAGTCGCCGGGTTCTTCGGCGGCGCGATCGACGGCATCATGATGCGCATCGTCGACGCGATCCTGGCGATCCCGATCCTGTTCCTACTGCTGTTCCTCGTGACGATCGTGCGACCGTCGCTGCCGGTGATGATCTTCGTGATCGGGCTGACCGCATGGCTCGTGCCCGCCCGGCTCGTGCGCGGCGAGTCGCTGACGCTGCGCGTGCGCGAGTATGTGCAGGCGGTGCGGGTCATGGGCGGCTCGTCGTGGCGGTCGGTGACCCGCCACATCATGCCGAACGTGGTCGGCACGGTGATCGTCAACGCGACGTTCCAGGTGGCCGATGCGATCCTGCTGGTCGCCTATCTCGGCTACCTGGGACTGGGCATCTCGCCCCCCGCCACCGACTGGGGTGCCATGCTGAGCAACGGCACCCAGTACGTGTTCTTGAACTATTGGTGGCTGATCTATCCGGCCGGGTTCGCGATCATCATCGTGGTCGTCGCGGTGAACCTGGTCGGCGACGGCCTGCGCGACTCGGTCGAAGTCCGGCTGCAGCGCCGGTGAGGGGTGGGCGATGGCTCTCTTGGAGGTTGCGGGGCTGACGACCGAGATCCGGCTGAGCAAGTCGGTGGTGCACGCCCTCTCGGACGTGAACTTCACGGTGGATGCCGGTGAGACGGTGGGCCTTGTCGGCGAGTCCGGCTGCGGCAAGACGATGACGGCGATGTCGATCGAGCGCCTGCTGCCACCGGGCGGCCACATCACCGGCGGCCGGGTGCTCTTCGACGGGCGCGACCTCGTGACGCTGCCCGATCGGGGGATGCGCGCGATCCGCGGCGGCGACATCGGCATGATCTTCCAGGATCCGATGACGAGCCTGAACCCGGTGCAGACGATCGGCGAGCAGGTGGCCGAACCGCTGCTGCTGCACCGCGGCATGTCGCGGGCGCAGGCGCGCGAGCCCGTGCTCGAGATGCTGCGGCTGGTCGGCATCCCGCACCCCGAACAGAGGCTGAACAGCTACCCGCACCAGCTGTCGGGCGGCCAGCGCCAGCGCATCATGATCGCGATGGCTCTGATCTGCCACCCGAAGCTGCTGATCGCCGACGAGCCGACCACCGCGCTGGACGTGACGGTGCAGAAGCAGATCCTCGAGCTCATCGACCGGCTGCGTGCCGAGATGGGGATGGCCGTCATCCTCATCACCCACGACCTGGGCGTCATCGCCGGGCGCGCCGACCGCGTGGTCGTCATGTACGCGGGCAAGGTCGCCGAGACGGCCGAGACGCAGATGCTGTTCGCCGAGCCCCGCCATCGCTACACCGAGGCGCTGTTCGAGGCGCTGCCCGAGCGCGCCGCCGGCACCGGCGAGAAGCTGTACTCGATTCCCGGCCTGCCGCCGGACCTGATCGATCCGCCGCGCGCGTGCCCGTTCGCGCCGCGCTGCCGGTTCGCGGTCGATCGGTGCCGCAATGAGATGCCCGAGCTGGAGCTCGCCGGCGACGGGGACGTCACACACCGTTTCGCGTGCTTCGTGCCGCGCACCGAGCCGTTGCCCTCGCCTGAAGAGATCGTGGCCGAACGCGTGCCGGCCGAGGTCGAGGCATCCAGCGACCAGCGCGAATGGGTCGCGCCGACCCGGTACATCCCGGCTGACGGCACCCCGCTGCTCGAACTGGACGGTCTGGTCAAGGACTTTCCGGTCACCCGCGGCGGGCTGCTGCGGCGCCGGGTCGGCGCCGTCAGCGCGGTCGCGGGGGCATCCCTGCGCATCGCGCGCGGGCAGACGGTCGGGCTCGTCGGCGAGTCGGGATGCGGCAAGACGACGCTCGGCCGGCTGGTGGTCGGCCTGGACCTGCCGACCGACGGGCGCATCCTGTTCCGCGGGCGCCCGCTCGCGCATCGGCACCGCCGCGACCTGCGCGAGGACCGGCGCAACGTGCAGTTCATGTTCCAGGACGCGTACGCGTCGCTGGACCCGCGCATGCGGGTGCGGGCGATCCTGCGCGAGCCGCTCGAGATCCAGCATGTGGGCACGTCGCGCGACCGCGACCGCCGGGTCGACGAGCTGCTCGAGGACGTCGGGCTGCCCCGGCGCGCCGCCGAGCGCTACCCGCACGAGTTCTCGGGCGGGCAGCGGCAGCGGATCGGTCTGGCTCGCGCGCTCGCGCTGCAGCCGGCGCTGATCGTGGCCGACGAGCCGGTGTCGGCGCTGGACGTGTCGATCCAGGCGCAGGTGCTGAACCTGATGAAGCAGCTGCAGCGCGAGCGCGAGCTGACGTACCTGTTCATCAGCCACGACCTGTCGGTGGTGCGGTACCTGTCGGACGTGATCGCTGTGATGTACCTCGGCAAGGTCGTCGAGATCGGCCCCGCCGACGAGGTGTACGCGGCGCCGCAGCACCACTACACGCGGGGCCTCATCGATGCGATTCCGGTGGCCGATCCGGCCGCCGAGCGGGCCAAGGCCAAGCTCGGGGTCAGTGGCGAGCTGCCGAGCGCGATGAACCCGCCCAGCGGCTGCCGGTTCCGCACCCGGTGCCCCATGGCGCAGGAGATCTGCGCGCGGCTCGAGCCGATGCTGCGCGTCGGCGGCGGCCCCGAGCAGGACGAGGGCGACCTGCCCACCGACGCAAGCGTGCCGCACCTGGTGGCGTGCCACTTCCCGCTGCTGGAGGGGACCTATGCGGCCGCCGCCCGCGGCGAGGTGTCGGGAAGCGCCGGCGCGGCCGTGCCGGACGGAGGTGGCATCGGCGCGGGAGCGTCGGGGTCTTCGGGCTCGCCGGGCGGCGCGTCCGGGATCCGGGGTGTCGGGGCGGGCGTGGCGTCCGACGTTGCGGCGGCGAGAGGGACGCGGCCATCCGGCATGGGTGCGGTGCACACGACCCGGCTGGGCCGACATCACGGGGCGGCCTGACCGAGGCCGAGCCTCGGTCGGGCGCCGTTCAGTACTCAGCCGATCCGGACGCTGAGTGGAGCGAGCACGGCGTGTCGCGCCCGATTCGTGCGGAACCGGATGAGTTCTGAACACGGTGTCGGCGCCGCCGGGTGACGCGCTCGCGCGGATGCGCGCGTCGGCGTCACAGCCCCCAGGGGAAGAGGATCCAGAACAGGGTGGCCGACGCGGCGAGCATGAGCGCGCTGAACACGACATCGCGGGTGCGGAACGGCACGGCGTGGCGCTCGGTTCGGTCGGGATGGGCGCCGAAGGCGCGGGCGTCCATCGCCAGGGCGACCCGCTCGGCGTGCCGGATCGCACCGGCGAGCAACGGCACGACGTAGCCGAGGCCGAGGAGCGAGCGGTGCCCGCCGCGCACCCGGTGCGCCTGACGGATGATCTCGAGCTCGCGGCGGAATCTCGGCACGAACCGGAACGCTGCGATCGCCGTGTACCCCACGCGGTACGGCACGCGCAGCTGCTGCACGAGCGACCGGGCGAGGTCGGGCCCGGTGGTGGTCAAGCCCGCGATCAGCGCGAGGGCGATGATCGCGGCCAGCCGCAGACCGGTCGCGAACCCGACCTCGAGCGCTCCGGCGTAGAGGGTCCAGTCGCCGAGGTGCGCGATCGGCGCCGTTCGACCGACCTGGGCAGGATCGGTCCACAGCGCGAGCCCCGCGGCGAGCACGACCGCCATCGCCGGGATCACCGCGAACAGCATGACCGCTGTGCGGGCGGTCATGCGCGCGCCCACGAGCACGATCGCATACGCGAGGGCTGCGAACGCGAGCGGGGTCGCGGCATCCCGCACGAACACCAGCAGCACCATCGCCGGAGCCGGCGCGAGCAGCTTGGCGAGCGGGTTCAGGGCGTACAGGAACCGCACCGGCGAGGCGGGCGCGGCGTCGGCGTAGGGGTCGAGGGGGAGGGATGCCGTGGTCACAAGCCTTCCCTCTCTTCGGCCGTCGAGCGGTCGGCGCGGGTTCGGGTCGTCGAGCGAGCGTCGTGGGTTCCGGCCGTTGAGCGAGCGGAGCGAGTCGAAACGCCTAAGGTGCTCGTTTCGTCTGGGTCGCGCTGCTCGCGGCCCCGCTCAGCGAACCGGGGCCCGGTGGGCAGGTCGACGAGGCGCGTGATGTCTGCGAGCTCGGGGTGCGCGCGCAGGCCATTGAACGCCTCGCGCAGCGGGGGCAGGCGCAGTCCGGCGCGCTCGAGCAGGGCGGGGGCGGCGAACACCTCGGCGGTTGCGTCGTCGGCGAGCACCCGCCCGTTGCCGAGCACGACCGTGCGTGTCGCGTACTCGGTGACGACCTGCATGTCGTGCGTGACGACGATCACGGTCGTGCCGCCGGCGTTGAGGTCGGCCAGCAGGGCGAGCAGCTCGTCGGCGCGGGCGCGGTCCTGTCCGAAGGTGGGCTCGTCGAGGGCGAGGATCGGGGCGCCGCCGCCCAGTGCGGCGCCGACCGACAGTCGCCGCTTCTGCCCGCCCGACAGCAGGAACGGGTGCACCTCGGCGCGCGCGGTCAGGCCGAACCGCTCGAGGATCTCGTCGACCCGTGCGTCGGCCTCGGCGGGCGGCAGGTGCCGCAGACCGTGCGCGAGCTCGCCGCGCACCGTGTGCGCGATGAACTGGTGTTCGGGGTTCTGGAACACGAAGCCGATGCGCCGCGACAGCTCGCGCGGCTTCAGGCGGGCGACGTCGTCGCCCTGGATGTGCACGGTGCCCCGGGGCGGGCGTGCCACCCCGGCGAGGGCGTGCAGCAGACTCGTCTTGCCGGCGCCGTTGGCCCCGATCACCGCGACGAACTCGCCGGGGCGGATCGCCAGTTCGACGCCGTGCAGCACCTCGGCGCGCCCACGGCGCACGGTGAGGCCGCGGGCGGTGAGGATCGGGTGCCCGGCGGGCTCGGTCGTTGAGCGAGCGGAGCGAGTCGAAACGGGGTCGGGGGCCGGGAGCGTTTCGTCTCGGGCGCGCTGCGCGCGGCCTCGCTCAACGATCGGGACGTGTGCGGGGGCCGGGAGCGTTTCGTCTCGGGCGCGCTGCGCGCGGCCTCGCTCAACGACCGGGGCGTGTGCGGGGTCGGTCGTTGAGCGAGCGGAGCGAGTCGAAACGTGGTCGGCGGCATCGGCTGTGGTGGGCGTCGGCTGCGCGGCGCCCTCCAGCGCGGCGCGCAGCTCGGCCGGGGTCAGTGGGAGTGGGTCGAGGGGGTACCCGGCCCGGCGCAGGCGCAACGCAGCGAGGGTGGAGGTCGGCAGCCACACGCCCAGCTCGTGCAGCTCGGCGGCGCGTCCCCGCAGGATGTCGTGGGTCGGTCCGTCCGCGACGGTGCGGCCGGTGGCATCCAGCACCACCACGCGGTCGACGAACCCGACCGCATGATCGAGGTTGTGCTCGATCAGCACGATCGCGCGGTCGCCGCCCGCGACGACGTCGGCGAGGGCGCGGTAGACCTCGTCGATGCCCTGCGGGTCGAGGTTCGCGGTCGGCTCGTCGAGCACGAGCAGTTCCGAACCGAGCGCGAGCGCGGCGGCGATCGCCAGCCGCTGGCGCCCGCCGCCCGACAGGGCGTCGGGGTTCTCGCGCCGACGCTCCCACAGGCCCACGCGACGCAGCGCGGCCTCGGACCGGCCGAGCACCTCGGCCACCGGCAGCCGCAGGTTCTCGGGGCCGAACGCGACCTCGTCGAGCACCGTGCCGGTCACGAGTTGTGCGTCGGGATCCTGGAACACCATGCCGACACGTGTCGAGAGCACCGCCACCGACGTGGTCGCGGCATCCATTCCGTCGACCGTCACGGTGCCGGCGACCGTCGCCGGCACGTCGTGCGGGATCAGCCCGTTCAGTGCCAGGGCGAGCGTCGACTTGCCCGACCCGCTCGGACCGAGCAGCAGCACCACCTCACCGCGGCGCACCTCGAACGACGCGCCGCCGGGGGCTGCGGCATCCTCACCCTCGTGCCGGATCGCAAGATCGGCCACGCGCAGCAGCGGCGAGGTCATCGGCGGCCGACGCCGGCGTGGCGCAGCTGCGCGCCGATCGCGAGGGCGATCGCGGTCCACGCGACCGGGCCGAGCACGGCCAGCACGAGGTATGCGAACTGCGCCCACGGCGGCATGCTCGTCAGGTTCACCACGAGCGCCACGACGACGGCGACGAGGACGCCGATGACCACCGCCGAGATGAAGAACCGCCAGGCGCGCCACACCCGGTAGCGGGTGAGGGCGGCGACGGCCTCTTGGATTCCGCCGAACAGCAGCGCCGTGCCGAGGAACCGGCCCGCCCACTGCGGCGCCATGGCGCTGGCGACCAGCGCCGCCAGCACGTGCGCGAGCAGGGCGACCCAGGGCAGGCGCAGGGTCTCTTGCGCGATGATCCCCGGGATCACGTGCGCGCCCAGCACGAAGCCGTACACGATCGGAGCGCCGGCGATCACGACGGGTGTGATCCATCCGGCGATGCCGCCGACCACGCCCGCGGCGACGCCGATGGCCGCGCACACGAGCAGGACGCGCGTGGGCAGTGCGGAGGTGCGTGCGGGCATCGGCTCAGTCTATCGGGCGGGTGAGGGTACCCTAAGCGCCGGGCTCGGGGTACGGGGCGCGCCGCTCGGGCGCGGGGTGCGCGGTCCGGCGCGCGGTGCGTCGGTCCGGTGCGACGCTACTCGGCCGCGCGTGCGGGCCAGTCGACCGTGAGCCCGTCGACCTCGTGCTCACGCAGGTACTTCACCACGACCGGGCACAGCGGTACGACGGTCTCGCCGCGCGAAGCGATGTCTTCGAGGGCCCCGGCGACGAGCTTCGATGCGATCCCCTGTCCGCGGTACGACGGGATGACCACGGTGTGCGGCATGACCAGCCGCCCCTCCCCGTCGGGGTGGATCTCGGTGAAGCCGGCGATCTCGCCGTCCACGTATACGGCGTACCGGCGGTTCTCGTCCTCGCGGGTGATGGTCAGGTCGGCCATGGGGGGCTCCTCTCGTCGCCTGTCTCTAACGTAGGGCCGTGCGGGGATGTTCCGCAGGGGACGACGTGCGGGACGGCACGGCCGCGTGCGGCAGACTCGAGGGGTGGACCCGACGCTTCTCGACCGACTCGCCGGCGCCGACGCCGACGGCATGTACGACGGGTTCGTCTCGTGGGCGGCCGAGCGCGGGCTGACGCTGTACCCCGCGCAGGACGAGGCGGTCATCGAGCTGGTCTCGGGTGCGCACGTCATCCTGTCGACGCCCACCGGCACCGGCAAGTCGCTCGTGGCCGTCGCGGCGCACGCGGTGGCTGCGGCATCCGGCAAGCGCACCTATTACACGGCGCCGATCAAGGCGCTCGTGAGCGAGAAGTTCTTCGCGCTCGCCGAGATCTTCGGCGCGGCGAACGTCGGCATGGTCACCGGCGACTCGTCGGTCAATCCGGATGCGCCGATCGTGTGCTGCACGGCCGAGATCCTGGCGAACATCGCGCTGCGGCAGGGAGCCGACGCCCACGTCGATCAGGTCGTGATGGACGAGTTCCACTTCTACGGCGACCCCGACCGCGGCTGGGCGTGGCAGGTGCCACTGCTGCTTCTGCCGCGCGCGCAGTTCCTGCTGATGTCGGCGACGCTCGGAGACGTCACGGCGATCGCCGACGACCTCGAGCGGCGCACCGGCCGGCCGGTCGCACAGGTGACGGGGGTGGAGCGCCCCGTGCCGCTGCACTTCTCGTACGAGGTGCGGCCCGTGCACGAGGTGCTCGAGCTGTTGATGAAGGATGCCGAGATCCCGGCCTACATCGTGCACTTCTCGCAGGCCGCGGCCGTCGAGCGGGCCCAGGCGCTGTCGAGCATGAAGATCGCCTCGCGCGAGCAGCGCGACCGCATCGCCGAGGCGCTCGGCGACTTCCGCTTCTCGACCGGGTTCGGCAAGACGCTGTCGCGACTCGTGCGCGCGGGGATCGGCATCCATCACGCCGGCATGCTGCCGCGATATCGGCGACTCGTCGAGACGCTGGCCCAGCGGGGGCTGCTGCGCGTGATCTGTGGCACCGACACGCTCGGCGTGGGCATCAACGTGCCGATCCGCACCGTCGTGGTGACTGAGCTCGCGAAGTTCGACGGCACCAAGATGCGGCAGCTGACCGCGCGCGAGTTCCACCAGGTCGCCGGGCGTGCGGGCCGCGCGGGTTTCGACCCGTACGGCAACGTCGTCGTGATGGCGCCGGAGTGGGAGATCGAGAATGCTGCAGCATTGGCGAAGGCCGCCGACAATCCCGCCAAGCGCAAGAAGATCGTGCGCAAGAAGGCCCCGACCGGGGCGGTGAACTGGGGGCGCGGGTCGTTCGAGCGGCTGGTGGATGCCACGCCCGAAGCGCTGACTCCGCAGCTGCAGCTGACCGCGGCCATGCTGATCAACGTGATCGCGCGCGGCGGCGACGTGTTCGCCAACGTGCGCTCGCTCGTGTTCGACAACCACCAGAGCCGGGCGCAGCAGTTCGCCCTGGCGCGGCGGGCGCTGGCGATCTTCCGCACCCTGCGCGACGCCGGGATCGTCGAGGTCGGGCCCCCGGTCGTTGAGCGAGCACAGCCCCCGGTCGTTGAGCGAGCGCAGCCCCCGGTCGTTGAGCGAGCGCAGCGAGTCGAAACGACGTCTCCGGAGCGTTTCGACTCGGTCGCTGCGCGTCCTCGCTCAACGAGCGCGGCGGGTGGAAGCGACATCCATCTCACCGTCGACCTGCAGCCGAACTTCGCACTGAACCAGCCGCTGTCGCCGTTCGCGCTCGCCGCGATCGAGCTGCTCGACCCCGACGATGCGCCGGGCGCGGTCGGCACCGGGCACTACGCACTCGACGTCGTGAGCGTGATCGAGGCGACGCTGGACGACCCCCGGGCGATCCTGTCGCAGCAGGAGTTCCGGGCGCGCGGCGAGGCCGTGTCGGTGATGAAGGCCGAGGGACTCGATTACGACCAGCGCATGGAGGCGCTCGAAGAGATCACGTATCCGAAGCCCCTCGACGAACTGCTGCACCAGTCGTACGAGGTGTTCGCGTCGAGCCAGCCCTGGGTGCGCGACTTCGAGCTGTCGCCCAAGTCGGTGGTGCGCGACATGTTCGAGCGCGCGATGTCGTTCTCGGAGTTCGTGTCGTCGTATCAGCTCGCCCGCAGCGAGGGACTCGTGCTGCGGTACCTGTCGGACGCGTACCGGGCGATCCGCCAGACCGTGCCGCTCGAAGCGCGCACGTCCGACCTGCTCGACGTCATCGAGTGGCTCGGCGAGCTCGTGCGGCAGGTCGACTCGAGCCTGGTCGACGAGTGGGAGCAACTCGTGCATCCGCTGGCCACGCCCGACGAGCCGGTGGTGCCGCCGGCGCCGCCGTCGGTCGTCGCCAATCACCGGGCGTTCACGGTGCTGGTGCGCAACGAGCTGTTCCGGCGCGTGCAGCTGGCGGCGCTGCAACGCGACGACGAGCTCGTCGAGCTGGATCCGGATGCCTCGTGGCCCGACGCTCTGGACGCGTACTTCGCCGAGCACGATTCGATCGGCGTCGACGGGCGGGCGCGCTCGCCGCGGCTGTGCGCGATCGACGAGTCGGCTGCCGCGTCGGGTCAGTGGCACGTCGAGCAGACGATCGACGATCCCGCCGGTGACCACGATTGGCGAATCCGCGCCGTCGTCGACCTCGCCGCATCAGAGGATGCCGGAGCCGCCGTCGTGCGCGTCACCGAGGTCGTGCGCCTGTAGGCCGTGGCCTCGGGGCGAGTTGCCCTCTGATCCGCTGCCTGTTATCGAGCGGCGACGCATCGTCTGATCTGCCGCGCGCGGCGAATTCAGTCGGCGCGATGTGCGGTCGGATCCGGGTTGTGGCTGCAAAACGCACCGACTGAATCTCGCCCGGCTGAGCGCGCGTCAGACGCGGACGAGCAGCTCGCCGTGCAGCACGGAGTACCAGCCGTCGTCTGCGGCGGCCCAGCGGCGCCAGCCGTCGCTGATGTGCTGCAGGTCGTCGCGCGTCGCGTGTTCGCCGTCGACGAGCTGCGGAGCGATCGCCGACTCGAGAATGCGATCGGCCCACATCCCGCCCCACCACGCCCGGTCGTCGGGCGTCGCGTAGCACCACGTGCTCGACGTGGTCGTGATGTCGGTCAGTCCCGCGGCGTGCGCCCACGCGAGCAGCCGCCTGCCGGCGTCGGGCTCGCCGCCGTTCTCGCGCGCGGCGATGCGGTACAGGTCGAGCCATTCATCGAGCTCGGGCAGCTGCGGCCACCACGCGAAGGCGCTGTAGTCGCTGTCGCGCACGGCGACGATCCCGCCCGGCCGCGTCACCCGCGCCATCTCGCGCAGCGCCTGCACCGGATCGGTGACATGCTGCAGCACTTGGTGGGCATGCGTCACGTCGAAGCTGTCGTCAGCGAAGGGCAGCGCGTGCACGTCGGCGACGGCGAACTCGATGTTGTCGACGGCGCGGTCGCGCGCGAACCCACGGGCGAGGCCGAGCGCCGCTTCGTCGACCTCGGTCGCCGTCACGCGGTCGACGATGCCGGCGAAGTCGACCGTGATGGTCCCCGCTCCGGCGCCGACGTCGAGCAGATGGTCGCCGGGGCGCAGGTGCGGCAGCAGGTACGCGGCCGAGTTGTCGACCGTGCGATTGCGGTGCGAACGCAGCACCGATTCGTGATAGCCGTGGGTGTAGGTCGCCATGGTCGCCTTTCGATGGGATGCCTGGTCCTGCCATCTTCCTCTGTCAGCCGTTGCGCCCTCGGCGGCAGTCGGCGATGTTCAGAACTCCGTCGATTCGGCCGGATTCGGCCCGATCTGCGGCCCAGGACGCGTCTTCGACGCCGGAATGGATGAGTTCTGAACACGGATGGGCGGGAACGAGCACGCAGAGTCGAGTCGGCTGGGGATAACCGGCGGCCGGTGTCGGCGACCGCGGCTAACGTGGAGGGGGTGAGCATTCCCGCCGGCGACCCGTACGCAGACATCGTCTGGGACGATGCCGACGCGCCGCCGGACGAGTGGGCTCCGCCCGAAGACGGGTGGATGCCGCCGCCCGACGAATCTCGGATTCCTGACCGAGCGCGGCGAGACGACGAGCGGGCAGGTGATCGGGGCGTTTCGACTCGCTTCGCTCGCGGGGCGACCGGGAGAGGCGGCGTGCCCGATGAGCCGAACCGCCGCGACTTCACGGCGACCGACCCGCTCGCGGTGCTGCACGAGGTGTACGGGTACGACGCGTTCCGCGGCGACCAGGCCGCGATCGTCGAGCAGGTCGTGGCCGGGGGCGACGCCGTCGTGCTCATGCCGACCGGCGGCGGCAAGTCCGTCACCTACCAGGTGCCGGCGCTCGTGCGAGAGGGCACGGGCCTGGTCGTCAGCCCCCTGATCGCGCTCATGCACGACCAGGTCGACGCCCTGCGCGCCAACGGCGTGAACGCCGCATATCTCAACTCGACGCAGACCCCGCCCGAGCGCGCCGAGGTCGAGCGCGCGTACGTGAACGGCGACCTCGATCTGCTGTACGTGGCGCCCGAGCGGCTCAACCTCGCCCAGACCACGGCGCTGCTGCAGCGGGGCCGGCTCAGCGTCATCGCGATCGACGAGGCGCACTGCGTGTCGCAGTGGGGCCACGACTTCCGTCCCGACTACCTCGCGCTGGGCGACCTGGACGAGCGGTTCCCCGGAGTGCCGCGCATGGCGTTGACGGCCACCGCGACCCGGGCGACGCACCGCGAGTTGACCGAGCGGCTGCGCCTTTCCGACGCGAAGCACTTCGTCGCGAGCTTCGACCGCCCGAACATCCAGTACCGCATCGAGCCGAAGGTCGAGCCGCGCAAGCAGCTCGTGCAGTTCATCCGGTCGCAGCACGAGGGCTCGGCCGGCATCGTCTATGCCCTGAGCCGCAAGAGCGTCGAGCAGACCGCGGAGTACCTGCGCGGTCAGGGCATCGACGCGCTGGCGTACCACGCGGGCCTCGACGCGTCCGTGCGCGCGCGGCACCAGTCCCGGTTCCTGCGTGAGGACGGCGTCGTGATGGTCGCCACGATCGCGTTCGGCATGGGCATCGACAAGCCCGATGTTCGCTTCGTCGCCCATGTCGATCTGCCGAAGTCCGTCGAGGGCTACTACCAGGAGACCGGGCGCGCCGGCCGTGACGGCGAGCCCTCCGTGGCGTGGATGGCCTATGGCCTGGGCGATGTCGTGCAGCAGCGGCGCCTGATCGACGCGTCGCCCGGCGACCGCACGTTCAAGATGCGGCTGGGTCAGCACCTCGATGCGATGCTCGCCCTGTGCGAGACGGTGGGATGCCGGCGCCAGAACCTGCTCGGCTACTTCGGCGAGACCTCCGAGCCGTGCGGCAACTGCGACACCTGCCTGCAGGCCCCCGAGACGTGGGACGGGCTCGTTCCGGCGCAGAAGCTGCTGTCGACGATCGTGCGGCTGCAGCGCGAGCGCGGCCAGGCGTATGGCGCCGGACACCTCGTCGACATCCTGCGCGGGGCGAACACCGAGCGCATCGTGCGGTTCGGCCACGAACGGCTGGCCACCTACGGCATCGGCGCAGACCTCTCCGACCAGGACTGGCGCAGCGTCGTACGGCAGCTGCTGGCGCGGGGCATCCTGGTCGCGAAGGGCGAGTACGGCACGCTGGCGCTGGGGGATGCCGCGGCCGGCGTGCTGCGCGGCGAGACCGACGTGCCGCTGCGGCGCGACGCGCTCGGGCGGGGCGGATCCCGGTCGAGTGAGCGCGCACGCAAGGCTGCGGCATCCGAGTCCCTGGACCCGGCCGATCGCGACCTGTTCGAAGCGCTGCGCACCTGGCGCGGCGGCGTCGCCCGCGAACAGGGTGTGCCCGCTTACATCGTGTTCGGTGACGCGACGCTGCGGGCGCTGGCCGAGCACCGGCCGGACACGCTCGACGACTTGGACGGCATCAGCGGCATCGGCGCCAAGAAGCGCGAAGCGTACGGCGAGGCCCTGCTCGCGGTCATCGCCGAGGCCGGCTGACCGGCGAACCGCCGGGCGGCGCATCCGGACCGTTCGATCCACCGCGCCCTCATCGACTCTGCCCCTAGGCTGGCCGAAGCCGTGCATGACGCGGTCGCCACATGACGCCCACGAGGCCTCGGGAGGTTCGAGGATGAGCCTGAGCAACATCGAGATCGCGCAAGCCGCGCACCTGCTGCCGATCGGCGAGATCGCCGACCGGCTCGGCATCCCCTCCGAGGCGGTGATCCCGTACGGCACGACGAAAGCGAAGATCTCGCTGCCGTACGTCACCGGCATCCGATCCCGCCCGCAGGGCCGGCTGATCCTGATGACCGCGATGTCGCCGACCCCGGCCGGCGAGGGCAAGAGCACGACCTCGGTCGGCCTCGGCGATGCCCTGACCCGCATCGGAGAGAAGGCGATGATCTGCCTGCGCGAGCCTGCGCAGGGCCCGGTGTTCGGCATGAAGGGCGGCGCGTGCGGCGGCGGTTACGCCCAGGTCGTGCCGATGGAGGACATCAACCTGCACTTCACCGGCGACTTCGCCGCGATCGCGGCAGCGACCAACCTGCTCGCGGCGCTCATCGACAACCACATCCACCACGGCAACGAGCTCGGCATCGACGTGCGGCGCATCAGCTGGCGGCGCGTGCTCGACATGAACGACCGTGCGCTGCGCGACACGGTCATCGCCCTCGGCGGCCCGGGCAACGGCTATCCGCGCGAGACCGGCTTCGACATCGTCGTGGCCAGCGAGGTGATGGCGATCTTCTGCCTGGCCACGAGCCTGGCTGACCTCAAGCAGCGCCTCGGCGAGATCATCGTCGCCTACACCCGCGACCGGCGCCCGGTGCGCGCTCGCGACCTGAACGCGCACGGCGCGATGACGGCGCTGCTGCGCGACGCGCTCGCCCCGAACCTCGTGCAGACCATGGAGCACACGCCCGCGTTCGTGCACGGCGGGCCGTTCGCGAACATCGCGCACGGCTGCAACTCGTACCTGGCCACGAGCACCGCCCTGCGCCTGGCCGACTACGTCATCACCGAGGCGGGGTTCGGCTCGGATCTGGGCGGCGAGAAGTTCGTCGACATCCTCTGCCGCCGCACCGACCTGCGACCGTCGGTGGCGGTCGTGGTGGCCACGGTCCGTTCGATGAAGTACCAGGGCGGAGTGGATGTCGCAGACCTGGCTCGCGAGGACGTCGCGGCCCTCGAGCGGGGCGTCGTGAACCTGCAGCGGCACCTGTCGAACGTGCGGGACGTGTACGGACTGCCCGCGATCGTCGCGATCAACCACCGCGCCGAGGACTCGGCGGCCGAGACCGACGCGCTGATCGCGGCGTGCGCGCAGGTCGGTGTGACGGCGATCGTCGCGACGCACTTCGCCGACGGCAGCGCGGGCGCCGAGGCGCTCGCGCGCGAGGTCGTGCGGGTGTGCGACGAGAACCCCGAACCGGCCGAGCCGACCTACACGTATCCGCTGGAGGCCCCGCTGTGGGACAAGATGCAGACGATCGCCCAGCGCATCTACGGGGCGGCCGGCATCAGCGCCGACGCCGGTGTGCGCGCGCAGATCCAGCGACTGCAGGACGATGGCTACGGCGACCTGCCGGTGTGCGTCGCCAAGACGCAGTACTCGTTCTCGACCGACCCGTCCGCCCTCGGCGCCCCGACCGGCCACACCGTCAACGTGCGCGAAGTGCGGTTGTCGGCCGGAGCCGGGTTCGTGGTGATGATCTGCGGGGCGGTGATGACGATGCCGGGCCTTCCGGTGCGGCCGGCCGCGGCATCCATCGACGTCGACGACGAGGGCCGCATCACCGGCCTGTTCTGACGCGCGGTCGCTGAGCGAGGATGCGCGACCCGCGATCCGAGCCGAGACGTGGCTGTGTGCGTCGTTTCGACTCGCTGCGCTCGCTCAACGACCGGGGGACTCGCGGAGCGACCGGGGGCGGGGCTAGGCTCGTGCGCACCGGGATGCGCCCGGGATGTGAGGAAGGGAGGCAACGATGCACACCGTCTTCGTCGCGCCCTCCGCCGACATCCATCCCTGAGAGGCCATCGCCGCACGAGTGGCCTCCGTCCTCTGGAGCATCCCACCCGTGACCACTTCTTCCGCGTCGTTCGACGCTTTCGACGGCCTTGAGCTCGCCTTCGCCGACGTCACCCTGCGTGACGGCCAGCGCTGGACCACCTGGCTCGACGCCCTGCCCACCGAGCGCGGCCCCGAGCCGCGACCCGACTGGGTCGTGACCTCCGCCGGCGCCGTCGACACCGAGCTCGGCATCCTCAAGACCGGCAAGGAGGGCGACGTCTTCCTCATCGAGCGCGGTGTGCCCGACGATCCCGCCACGAACGTCGTCCTGGCCGCCAAGCGCTACCGCGGCGAGGAGCACCGCAGCTTCCACCGCTCCGCCGTGTACACCGACGGGCGCGGCACCGACAACTCCCGCGACACCCGGGCGCTCGCCAAGAAGACGGCCTACGGCCGTTCGGTCGCGGCCGCGCAGTGGTCCTACGCCGAGTTCGAGGCGCTGTGCCGACTGTGGACGCTCGGCGTCGCCGTGCCCTACCCCGTCCAGGTGACCGGATCCGAGGTGCTCATGGAGTTCATCGGCACCGGCACCGTCGCCGCCCCGCGCCTGGCCCAATCGAAGGAGCGCGGCGACGCATTGCGGGGCCTGCACGAGCAGACGGTCGAGATCATGCGTGCCCTCGCCCGCGCCGGCTACGCCCACGGCGATCTGTCGCCATACAACCTGCTCCTGCACGAGGGCCGCGTGGTGGTCATCGACCTGCCGCAGATCGTCGACCTCGCCGCCAACCCGCAGGGTTTCGACCTGCTGCACCGGGACTGCGTCAACGTCTGCGACTGGTTCGCCCGCCGCGGTGCGGACTGCGACGTCGAGGAGCTGTTCGCCGAGCTCGTCGCCGAGGCGTTCGGGTGAGGGGCGTGCCGGTCAGGGATGCCGGAGCCCGAGCACCCACACATTGCTGGTGAGCTCGCCCCCGCGCCACGGCTCGGTGCGCGTTCCGGCGTGCGTGAAGCCCGCACCGCGGCACAGTGCGTTCGAGGCGGGGTTGTCGACGCCGGGGTAGGCGACGAGCAGATCGCGGTCGCCGCGTGCGGCGACGCGGGGGATCAGCATCCCGAGCGCTTCGCGAGCGACGCCCCGCCCTTGGAACTCCGGCAGCGTGTTCCACCCGGTCTCGTATGCCGGCGTCCCCTCGTGGTCGATGTTCCAGAACCCGATGCCGCCGGCCGGCTCGCCGTCGACCTCGATCCGGTACATCTCGGCCTCGCCCGAAGCAGACAGCCGCAGGTACCGCCGGTTGCGCTCGACGAGCTGCTCGGCCGTCTCGGGACCCCCGATGAACCGGGTCATCGCCGGCGTATTGGCGCGCTCCAGCAGCGGCAGATCGGCCTCCGACCAGGGTTCGAGTGCGACGTGCATACGTCGATCATGACCCGGCCCTCCGACACGGTGTGCGGATGCCACAATCCGGGCCCGCGACGAGCACCGGCCGGGTTGTGGCATCCCACCACGGAGTTGGGGCGCAGTTGTGTGAGACCTACCGTCAAGGGGTACCCCTGCGAAAGGTTCCCCATGGCCGACGTCGTCCGTTCGAAGAAGCCGTCCACGCACAAGCACACGCCCGAGGGCGGCGCCCCCACCGCCGCGCACTCCGCCGCCGAGGCGAGAGAGGCGCGCATCGACGTTGCACGCGTGACCGAGCTGCTGCTCGGCACGTGGGCGCAGGCGCGGCTCGAGTCGCGCGAGATGATCAAGGATCCCGCGTTCTGGCAGATCCACGGGCAGCCGGTGGCCGAGCACCGCGAGCGCGTGTTCGGGCAGCTGCAGCTGTTCGTGCAGGCCGACGCGAGCGGGCGGGCGTTCCCCCGCGCGCACGGCGGGCAGGAGGACAACGGCGGCAACCTCGCCTCGTTCGAAGAGCTCGTGCTGGCCGATCCCAGCATGCAGATCAAGGCCGGCGTGCAGTGGGGACTGTTCGGCTCGGCCATCCAGCAGCTGGGCACGAAGCCCCACCACGACAAGTGGCTCGCCGACGTGCGCACCCTGGCGCTGCCGGGCGCGTTCGCGATGACCGAGATGGGGCACGGGTCGGATGTCGCGGCCATCGGCACGACGGCGACCTACGACGTCGAGACCGAGGAGTTCGTCATCCACACCCCGTTCCGCGCGGCCACGAAGGAGTTCCTCGGCAATGCCGCCATCCACGGCCGGGCGGCTGCCGTGTTCGCGCAGCTGATCACCGGCGGCGTGAACTATGGGGTGCACTGCTTCTTCGTGCCGATCCGAGACGCGAACGGCGCCACCCTGCCCGGGGTCTCGAGCGAGGACGACGGCGTCAAGGGGGGCCTGAACGGCATCGACAACGGCCGGCTCGCGTTCGACCACGTGCGCATCCCGCGCGAGAACCTGCTCAACCGCTACGGCGACGTGGCCGCCGACGGCACCTACTCCAGCGACATCCCGAGCCCGGGCCGCCGCTTCTTCACGATGCTCGGAGCGCTCGTGCAGGGCCGCGTCTCGCTCGACGGCGCGGCGACGACGGGCGCCGCGCTCGCCGAGCACATCGCGATCACGTACGCCGGGCAGCGCCGCCAGTTCGACTCGGGCGCCGGCACCGACGAGGTCGTGCTGCTGGACTACGGCAAGCACCAGCGCCGGCTGCTGCCGCGCCTCGCGCAGACGTACGCGCAGTTCTTCGCGCACGACCAGCTGCTGCGCACGTTCGACGGCGTGTTCAGCGGCGCGCACGACACGCCGAGCGAGCGCGAGAACCTCGAGACGCTCGCCGCGGCGCTCAAGCCCCTGTCGACCTGGAACGCACTGGATACGATCCAGGAGTGCCGCGAGGCCTGCGGCGGCGCCGGTTTCATGGCCGAGAACCGGCTGGTCGACCTGCACCACGACCTCGACGTGTACGCAACGTTCGAGGGCGACAACAACATTCTGCTGCAGCTGGTCGGCAAGCGCCTGTTGAGCGATTTCGCGAAGCAGTTCAAGGAGAAGGATGCCGCCGCCCTGGCCCGCTTCGCGGTCGGCCAGACCGCGGGCCGGATCTTCCACGGGGCGGGGCTGCGTCAGCTCGGCCAGTCGGTCGCCGACTTCGGGTCGACCGCGCGCTCGGTCGAGCTGGGGCTGCGCGCCGAGCAGCAGCACGAACTGCTGGCCGGACGCGTCGAGCAGATGGTGACGGACGTGGCCACCGCGCTGCGCCCGGCCGCGAAGCTGTCGCAGGCCGAGGCCGCCGCCCTGTTCAACGAGCACCAGTCCGAGCTCATCGAGGCCGCCCGCGCGCACGGCGAGCTGCTGCAGTGGGAAGCGTTCGCCGAAGGCGTCGCCGGGATCGAAGACGACGACACCCGTCAGGTGCTCACCTGGCTGCGCGACCTGTTCGGTCTCTGGCTGATCGAGCGGCACCTGGCCTGGCACCTGGTCAACGGGCGCCTGTCGGCCCAGCGCGCGGCATCCGTCACCCGCTACATCGACCGGCTCTGCGCCCGGCTGCGCCCGCACGCGCAGGACCTCGTCGACGCCTTCGGCTTCGCGCCCGAGCACGTGCGCGCACCCATCGCCCTCGGCGGCGAGCAGGAGCGGCAGGACGAGGCACGCGCGTACTACGCGGCGCTGCGCGCGGCGGGTGAGGCGCCGATCAGCGAGAAGACGCTGCGCAAGCAGGCATCTGCCGGCAAGTGACGCCGCCGGCGACGAATGCCCGAATCATCACGGAACGATAACGATCAGGGATCGACTGTATCGTTTCGGGCTCCTCGGGGCATCTACATAGTGAGGGCAGGCTTCGGCGCCCCATCCATCGGGCCCATCGGGCTGGGGTGAGGCGCATGCCTTCGCGGGGACCGCGGTCGGGAACGCGGTCCCCTTTCTCGTGCCCGGTGGGGGCGGCCTCGCGGGATGGACGGACGCCTCGGCGAGCGGGCAAGGGCAGGGGGAGTGCGCGAATGCGCAGTTTGAGTGATTGTTTGGGCGGAAAGGCGCGCAAACATTGCGGAAGAGTGATCGCTTTGCCACCATGAGGGCCCAGGGCGGCGCGCAGAGGCGCCACGCCGCGCAGAGAGGCGAGGCACGGTGGACGACACGATCACGGGACGACCGCTGCGGGTGGGCGTCGTGGGAGCGGGGCAGCGTGCGGCGATCGCGCAGCACCTGAGCAGCACGGGCGTCCCGGCCGCCGTGACCGCCGTGGCCGAGCCGTCCGATCGCGGCCGGGTCACGGCATCCCGCATGTTCCCCGACGCGACCCTGTTCGACGACCACCGGGCGATGCTCGCGGCGGGGGGCATCGACGCGGCGATCGTGACGACACCCGACTGGACGCACGCCGAGATCGCGATCGACCTGCTGCACGCGGGCATCCCCGTCTATCTCGAGAAGCCGATGGCGCTCACCGTCGACGACTGTGACGCGATCCTCGCCGCCGCGGCCCGGAGCGGGACGTTCCTGTACGTCGGGCACAACTTCCGGCACGCGGGGGTCGTGCGCCTCATGCGCGAGATCGTCGACCGCGGCGAGATCGGCGAGGTCAAGGCGATCTGGTGCCGGCACTTCGTGGGCAACGGCGGCGATTACTACTTCAAGGACTGGCACGCCGACCGGCGCAAAGTGAACTCGCTGCTGCTGCAGAAGGCGTGCCACGACATCGACGTCATCCACGCTCTGGCCGGCGGCTACACGCAGCGCGTCGTCGGCATGGGGACGCTGGCCGTCTACGGCGACATCACCGATCGTCGCGACCGCTCCGGCGAGCGCGTGCAGGAGTGGTTCTCGTTCGAGAACTGGCCCCCGGCCACCCAGACCGGGCTGAACCCGGTGGTCGACGTCGAGGACGTCTCGATGGTGCTCATGAGCATCGCCGGCGGCGTGCAGGCCAGCTACGAGCAGTGCCACTTCACGCCCGACTACTGGCGCAACTACACCGTGATCGGCACCGAAGGGCGCCTCGAGAACCAGGGCGACACCGCCGGTGGGTCCGTCACGGTGTGGAACCGGCGCCGCAACTGGGACCTCGGCGGCGACCGGTCGTACCCGATCGCCGGCGTCGCCGAGGGCCATCAGGACGCGGACGCGATCACGATGACCGAGTTCGTGCGCCACGTCGCGCTCGGCGAGCCGGTGACCCTGTCGCCGATCGCCGCTCGGCAGGCCGTGGCCGTCGGGGCCCTGGCCACCGAATCCCTGCGCGACGGATCGACGCCGCGCGACATCCCCGCCGTGCCGGCAGAGTGGCCGGTCCGATCCACCGATGCCGTCGGCGACCGACATCGCTGACGGCGCCCCGAAAGGAACACAGCATGCCCCCCAACACCTCGCGCCGCGCCCGCCGCGGCACAGTCCTCGCCGTCGTCGTCGGTGCCGCGATGCTGCTGGCCGGCTGCGCCGGATCCAGCGGCGCTCCGCAGGGCGATGCGTCCTACACCCCCGCGCCCAAGGACCTCAAGGCGAAGATCAGCTACGCGCTGTGGGACCAGAACCAGGTCGCCGCCATCAAGGCCAACATCGAGGGGTTCAACAAGGAGTATCCGAACATCGACGTCACCGTCGACGTCACGCCCTGGGCGAGCTACTGGACCAAGCTGCAGACCCAGGCCTCGAGCAACACGCTGCCGGACCTGTTCTGGATGAACGGGCCGAACTTCCAGCTGTACGCGTCCAACGGCAAGCTCGCACCCATCACCGGCCAGGTCGAGGCCGGCGAGATCGATCCGGCGAACTACTCGAAGGCCCTGGACGAGATGTACACGTACGACGGCACGGCCTACGGCGTGCCGAAGGACTTCGACACCATCGCGGTGTGGGCCAACAAGGCTCTGTTCGAGAAGGCGGGCGTGCCGCTGCCGGCCGCCGACTGGACCTGGGACGACTTCCAGAAGACGGCCGCCGAGATCTCGAAGAAGCTCAAGGCCTCCGGCATCTACGGCGCCGCCGCCGGGATGGACGGGCAGACCACCTACTACGACACGATCTTCCAGGCCGGCGGCAGCGTCGTCTCGCCCGACGGCAAGACGTCGGGCTACGACACCCCCGAGGCGGCCGCGGGCATCCAGTTCTGGACCGACCTGATCGCGTCGGGCGCCTCGCCGTCGATCCCGCAGCTGACCGACACGAGCGCCGACCAGTGGTTCACCTCCGGCAAGCTCGCGATGTACCAGGGCGGCAGCTGGTTCCGTCCCGCGCTGATCGGCACGCCGATGGAGAAGGATGTCGTCGTGATCCCGCTGCCCCGCGGCAAGGAGCAGGCCACCGTCATCCACGGCGTATCGAACGTCGTCGCGGCCGCCTCGAAGAACAAGCAGGCGGCCCAGGCGCTGCAGTCCTACCTCGCCGGCAAAGAGGCCCAGCAGCAGCAGGGCGACATGGGCGCCGTGATCCCGGCGTTCATGGGGACGCAGGACGCGTTCACGGCGTCGATGCCGAACGCCGACCTGCAGGTGTTCCTCGACGCGGTGGCCTACGCCAAGCCGCTGCCGATCTCGAAGAACACGGCCGCGTGGAACGCGTTCGAGACGAACCTGCTGCCGTCGGCGTTCGACGGATCCAAGCCCGTGCCCGAGGTGCTCAAGGACCTCGCCGGTCAGATGAATGCGGCCCTCGCGAAGGAGTGACGCCGTGGCCTTCGACACGCAGGCGCCCGCGCGCACCGCGTCGGGCCGTGCGCCCGCCCCCGCCCGCACCCGCGGGCGGGGGCGGGCGCGCACGGACGGGGCGTGGCCGTGGCTGTTCGCCGGCCCCCTCCTGCTCGGGGTCGCGGTGTTCTACCTGTGGCCGATCGTCCAGACGTTCTTCTTCTCGTTCACCGAGTGGGGCGTCTTCGGCGGGGTGAGCTTCGCGGGCCTGGCGAACTACGCCACCATGTTCGCCGACCCGCAGCTGTACCAGTCGCTGGCGAACACACTCGTGTACACGGCGATCGTGCTGCTCGGCATCCCGATCGCCGTGTGGCTTGCGAGCCTGCTGAACACACCGGGACTGCGGTTCGCGCAGTTCTACCGTGTGCTGTTCTTCCTGCCCTACGTCGCGATGCCCGCGGCGATCGCGCTGGTCTGGCGCATCATCTTCAACGGCGACTTCGGCGTGCTGAATCAGACGCTGTCGCTGGTCGGGATCAAGGGCCCGTACTGGATCTCCACACCCGGGTTCGCCCTGGTGGCCGTCTCGATCGTCGGGCTGTGGTCGTCGGTCGGCTTCTCGATGATCATCCTCGGCGCCGGGCTGAAGGACATCCCCGCCGAGCTGTACGAGGCCGCGCGCATGGACGGCGCGAGCCGGTGGCGGCAGTTCCGCTCGGTCACCGTGCCGCTGCTGACCCCGAGTATCTTCTTCGTCCTGATCATCACGACGATCGGCAGCTTCCAGCTGTTCGACCTGCTCTACGCGATCCTCGGCAGCACCAACCCGGTGATGCCCAAGACGATGTCGCTGGTCTTCTACTTCTATTCGACGGGCTTCATCCAGAACGACAAGGGCATGGCCGCGGCGATCGCGATCGTGATCTTCGCGATCATCGGCCTGGTCACGCTCCTGCAGTTCCGCGTGCAGCGACGGTGGGTGAACTCATGACCGACATCCCGGTTGACGAGCTGACCGGCACCCGCGCGATCGTGACCCACGGCGCCACGCCCAAGCGGCGCGGCCGGCCCCCGGTGCAGCGCGAGGGCCGCGTGTGGTGGATCCACGTGGTGCTGGGCGTCGGCGGGTTCATCATGGCGTTCCCGTTCCTGTGGCAGATCGTCATGTCGCTGTCGACCCAGGCCGAGGTGCAGTCGGTGCCGCCGACGTTCTGGCCGCACGAGCTGCAGTGGTCGAACTTCGCCGAGGTGTTCCAGCGCCTGCCGTTCCTGCAGCAGCTGCAGACATCGGTGGCGATGACCGTCATCCAGACCCTCGCGCAGATCGTGCTGTGCACGTTCGCCGGCTATGCGTTCGCCCGCATGCGCTTCCGCGGGCGCGCGCTGCTGCTGGCGCTCGTGCTGTCGATCCTGCTCGTGCCCTCGCAGGTGTACCTGCTCTCGCAGTACCAGATCGTGCAGTCGCTGGGCTGGCTGAACACGCTCCTGGGCATCGTCGCACCGGGCCTGTTCAGCGCGTTCGGCACGTTCCTCATGCGCACCGCATTTCTGAGCCTGCCCGTCGAGCTCGAAGAGGCGGCCCGCATCGACGGCGCCAACCCGTTCCAGGTCTTCACCCGGGTCATGCTGCCGCTCGTGCACCCGAGCATCAGCGTGCTGGCGATCACCACGATCCTGTTCTCGTGGAACCTGCTGCTGTGGCCCCTCGTGGTCGCGACGCAGGCCGAGAGCATGCCGCTGTCGGCGGGACTGGCCACCCTCGCGGGCGACCGGCAGATCGACTACCCGGTGCTGATGGCGGCCAGCCTCATGGCGATGGCGCCCGTGCTCATCATGTTCATCGTGCTGCAGCGCCGCGTCATCGACGGGCTCGCGACGTCGGGGCTGAAAGGATGACGCATGCCGGTCGGGACGGAAGGTGACGCATGGCGGCAGCCCGCGTAACAATGGATGTGGAACTGCACGTCGGGGGGACGGACGTGCGCGATTGGCGGTCATCGTGACAACTCGCACCCTTCCCGAATTCACCGGGTCGGCGAAGCGATCCCGACGGATGGCCGACATCCTCGACGCGATCGCCGAGCGCGGCGACGCCTCGATCGCCGAGCTCACCGACATGTTCGAGGCGTCGGCGGCGACGATGCGACGCGACCTGTCGGCGCTGGCTGAACAAGGGCTGATCGTGCGCACGCACGGCGGCGCCCGGGCCACCGGCACGGTCGCGGAGCTGCCCGTCGCTCTGCGCGACACCCGCTTCCAGGACGCGAAGCGGCGCATCGCGCGGGCCGCCGCCGCCCGCATCCCGCGGGAGCGGCACGCCGTCGCGCTCAGCGGCGGCACCACCACCGCGGGCGTGGCCCGTGAGCTCGCGCACCGCCCCGATCTGACGATCGTCACGAACTCGCTGACGATCGCGATCCAGGTGGCCTCGAACCCGCGGCTGAAGGTCGTGATGACGGGCGGGATGCTGCGGCCGCAGTCGCTGGAGCTGGTCGGCGTGCTCGCCGAGGGCACGTTCACGGCCGTGAACGTGGGCACCGCGATCCTGGGCGCCGACGGGGTCTCGGCCGAGGCCGGGATCACGACGCACGACGAGATCGAGGCCCGCACGAACCACGCGATGGTCGCCAAGGCGCGGCGGACGATGGTGGTCGCCGACGGCTCGAAGATCGGCCGGGCGGCGCTGGCGCGCATGACCGACAGCGACCAGATCGACGTGCTCATCACCGACACGTCGGCCGACGAGCACGAGTTGGACCGGCTGCGCGCGCTGGGGGTCGAGGTGGTCGTCGTCTGACGGGGTCGGGGGTGGCGGATAGTCTGACCCGGTGAGCGACAGCCTGGTGACCGGCCCGGACGGGCGTATGCGCTGCGCGTGGGTGGGCGACGACGCCGAGTACCGCCGCTACCACGACGAGGAGTGGGGCACGCCGCTGCACGGTGACCGGCCGCTCTACGAGAAGATGACGCTCGAGGGCTTCCAAGCGGGGCTGAGCTGGATCACGATCCTGCGCAAGCGGCCGCGGTTCCGTGAGGCGTTCGCCGCGTTCGATCCGGCCGTGGTGGCGCGCTTCGGCGACGCCGACATCGAGCGGCTGATGGCCGATGCCGGCATCGTGCGCAACCGCGCGAAGATCGAGGCCGCGATCGGCAACGCCCGGCTGGTCGACGACATGGCCGACGGCGACCTCGACGCGCTCATGTGGTCGTTCGCGCCCGCGGCGCGCGGCGCGCGGGCGACCGCCTTCGGCGTGCTGCCGGCATCCACCCCCGAATCCACCGCGATGAGCCGAGAGCTGCGGCGCCGCGGGTTCCGGTTCGTCGGACCCACCACGATGTACGCGCTCATGCAGTCGGCGGGAATGGTGGACGACCACCTGGCGGGGTGCTGGCGGGCCAGCTAGCCTATAGGTCGCACCAACGGAGGAGCTGCATGCTGTTCGCCGTACGCCGTGCCGCGCAGCATGCCGGGCACCTGGCGGTGCTCGGCGTGGTCGCCGCCGCGTTGGGCGGGACCCTCGCCGGCGCCGGCGCGGTCATCGACCACGCCGTCGACGGCGGTGTCGCGCAGGTGGTGGCCGACGCCGACCCGATGGACCGCTCGGTCGTGATCGACGCGCCGCGGGACGGCACGGACCCCAAGGCGGTGGATGCCGCGATCCGGGCGGCGTTCGGAACGGCGGCGCACGCCGACCGCACCGCGTGGGCCGAGGCGCCGCTGGACGACACCGGTGCCGACGGCGCCCGGCCGGTCACGTCCGTCGTGCTCGTCGCCGACGCCGGCATCTCACGCCAGGCGACCCTGACGCAGGGGTCGTGGCCGTCCGGCGGCGAGGGGGCGATCGCCGAGGCGGCCGCGCAGCGGCTGGGCGTGGGCCCCGGCGACACGATCGTCAGCGGCGGCGCGCGAATCCGGCTGGTCGGGCAGTGGCGGCCCGCCGATGCGGCAGCGTCGGTCTGGGCCGGTCAGCCCTCGGTCGCCTCGGGCCTGGACGGGGCGGCGGCGGGGCCGGTGCTGGTCGACGAGGACGTGATCGACGCCGTCGGCCAGGGCGTGCGCGAGAGGTGGACCGTGTCGGCAGCGCACCCGGTGACCGACGCCGCGATCGCCCCGCTGCGCGCCGGGATCGCGCGGATGTCGACGGCGGTCGACGAGATGAACCAGAACGGGGTGGGAGTGCGCATCTCGGGCGGCTGGGACGCGACGCTGGCCCGTGCGGCCGGCGCCTCGGCGGCGAGCCGCAGCATCCTGGCCATCCCGGTCGTGCTGCTGGTCGTCGTGGGCGCCCTCGTGCTCGGCGTGCTCGCCCGCGGGATCGGCCGGCGCCTGGCCGACGAGATCGACCTGCTGCGGCGACGGGGCGCCTCGCGCGCCGCCGTGCTGGCCGAGGTCGCGGGTGCGGCGGGGCTCATCGGCGTCGTCGCGCTCGCCGTCGGCACGGCCGCGGGCGTGCTGGCCGGATCGTCGCCCGCGGCGGCTCTGGGGCCGGCCGCAGTCAGCGCGGCCGGCGCGTTCGTGCTGATCACCGCCGTGTTCACCGGGGCGGCCCTCACGGGGCTCGGCGCGCGCGGCGACGTCACCCGGCAGACGGTCGCCGGCATCGCCGGGGCCGCCGTGTTCGCAGCCGTCCTGGCCGGGCTCGCCGCCGCGCAGCTGCTGACCGCCGGGCTCGCCCCCGACGGGTCGGCCGACATCGCGGCCGCCGCCGCTCCCGCCCTGGCCATCATCGCCGCCGGGCTCGTCGGGGCGCTGGTCGCGGGGCCCGTGGCATCGGGGGCCGCGCGGGCTGCACGCGGCACGCGCGGCCTGGGCGGTGTGCTCGCCCTGCGTCGCCTGGCCCGCCGTGCGCCGATCGTGCTGGCGGGCGTGCTGAGCCTGTCACTGGCGGCCGGGGCGATCCTGTTCGCGGCGGTCGCCGTCGCGGGCGCCGGCGACGCCGCGCGCAATGGCACCGACGCCGTCGTCGGCGCGGACGTGCGGGCGGTGTACGACACGTCGCCGATCGTGGACGGCACGTCCCCGACGCTCGACGCGCGCAGCATCGACGCCCCGCACGCGCGCGTGCACACCGCGTTCGTCTCACCCATCACGTCGGGCCAGGTCGGCGGGCAGCTCGTGGCGCTGCCCGCGGCCGTGCTGGCGCGCGAAGCGCAGGTCCCGGCATCCACCCTCGATCCGGGGGTCGCAGCGGCCCTCAGCGACACGCTCGCCGTGGACGTGACCGCCTCGCCCCCCGAGGGCCTGACGCCGACGCCCGGCCTGAAGGTCACGATCCGCGCCTGGCTGACCGACCCGTCGGGCGCGGCGCGCGTGATCACGCTCGGCACCGTCGCGCCGGACCGGACGAGGCATCGGCTCACCGCGGCCGTGCTCTCGGGCGACCGGCTCGCCGCCGTCGAGGCATCCGCCCCCGGTCCGCAGCAGAACGGAGAGGCGACCGCATCGTACGAGGTCCCGCTGGGCAGCGATGGTTCGGGGATCTTCGAGAGCGGCGGCAAGGCCGCCCCCGACACGTCGAGCGACGTCGGGGTGCAGGCCACCGCGCACGGCGCCGACCGCGAGGCCTCGTTCGCCATCACGCTCGACAGCCACAGCCGACACGGCCGGGGGCTGGCGATCGGCGACACGGACGCGCGCGCTGCCATCGTGGTCACCCGGTCGTTCGCCGACGCCCTCGCCCTGCACGACGGCGACACCGTGGCCATCGGCCTCGGGACCCTTGCCCGGCCGATCGACGCCGTCGTGGTCGCCGTGCGGGATCGGCTGCCGGGGATCGGTGGCGCACCCGGCGTCGCGATGGACCTGACCGCGCTCACCGGCCGGGCTCTGCAGCTGGGCGGCTCGGTGCCGGCGGCCAACGAGCTGTGGGCCCAGGCCGCCGACATCGCAGGCACGTCGACGGCCCTGCGCGCGGCGTCGCGCACACCGGTGCGGATCGTGACCGCCGCCTCGATCGGCAGCGCCCCGCTGGTCGATCCGATGTTGGCGATGGTCGCCACCGGCGTCGCGATCGTCGCCCTGCTGGCCGTCGTCGGGTTCGCCGCAGTGGCGATCGCCGGCATCCGCGACCGGCGCGACGAGGCCGTGCCGCTGCGCGCGTTCGGATTCACGTCGGCGCATCAGAAGCGTTCGACCGCGATCGAGCTGACGGTCTCGGCCGGGATCGCGGTGATCGTGGGCGCGGGAGCCGGGGTCGCGATCGCGGTCTGGCTGGGACCTGCCCTGGTCGGCGCCCTGACGATCGGGGGCGCGGCATGACCGCCCGCCGCCGCATTCCCGGCATCCTGCTCGCGCTGCGGGCGGTGACCACCGCCCCGATCGCGTCGCTGGTCGTCGTGCTCGTGGTCGCGGTGATCGCCCTGGCAGGCGCCGTCGTGCCCGCCGTGATCGAGAAGGCCCAGACCGACACGGTGCGCGCGCAGCTCGCGACGCTGCGCAGCGAGACCATCGACCCGGTGGCCAACCTGCGCGGACCGGCCGTGCCCGGCCAGGCGGCCTCGACCCGCACGCACCTGGGCGCCGATGCGCAGTGGTGGGGGCAGCCGTTCGCGGGCGCCGAGCGCATCCTGCCGCAACTGCCGCACCCGCTGCGCGACGTGTTCGGCCTGCCCCGCGTGTTCGTCACGGTCGACAGCCGGCCGGCGATCCCCGCGAAGGGCGCGGCGCCCGCGAACAAGGTGCAGATCGTGCTCGACCCGCTGTTCGCCCGTCGGGTGCGCTTCGTGGCCGGCACGATGCCCGACGTCAGCGCCGACGGCGACCCGGTCGTGCAGATCGCGCTGTCGCGCGAAGCCGCCACCACCCTGCAGTGGCACGTGGGCGACAAGCGCGGCATGAGGGGCTCCGCCGCGCCGGCGACCGTCGAGCTCACCGGCGTGTACGAGGTGAAGGACCCCGCCGACCCCGACTGGACGCATCAGCGCACCGGGCTGAAGACCGGGCTGGAGGTCTCGCCGATGGGCGACAAGATCCTGCTCGCGACCGCGTACGCCGCGCCCGGGATGCTCCGCGAACTCGGGCCGCTGGGCGGGACGACCTCGACCACGGTGTGGTTCCCGCTGCTGGTCGACCGCATCGACGGCCCCTCGGCCGCCACGATCGCGACGGAGCTGCGCGGCTTCGTCGGCGAGAACTTCGACTACAACGTCAACAGCGAGCTGTGGTTCCAGACCGGCCTCGCGTTCAGCACCGCGGCGCCCAATGCCCTCGACGCGGGCGCCGCCAGCGGCGACGCGATGGTCGCCGTCGTCACGCTCACAGCCATCGGACCGCTGCTGGTCGCGATCGTCGCCGCGGCGATGACGGGACGGATGCTGGGGATCCGGCGCTCGACGTCGGTGCGGCTTGCTCGCGCCCGAGGCGGATCCGTCGCCCTGCTTTCGACACTGCTGGCCGCCGAGGGTCTTGTGCTCGGCGCGATCGGGGCGATCGCCGGCGGTGTGATCGCAGCCCTCACGGCCGGCTGGGTCAGCGCGATCGCCGCGTTCGTCCCCGTCGTCGTGGCGCTGACGCCCGCCGTCACGGTCCCGGTGACCGCGTTCGCCGCCGCGCACCGGTCCGCGCGATCCGACCTGGGCGTCGCCTCCAAGCCCCTGCGCCGTCGGCGGCTGCTGGTCGAAGCCGCCGTGGTGGTCGCGGCCGCCGCCGTCGTCGCCGCGGCGATGGCGGGCGGGGGAGCGGGCGCCGTCGACCCGATCCGCGCCGCCGTGCCGGCAGCCTTGGCGGCGATCGGCTGCGTGGCCGTGCTGCGACTGGTGCCCTGGGTGCTCACCGCCGTCGAGGCGGCGCTGCGCGCAGGACGCGGCGTCATGTCCGTGCTCGGTCCCGCGCGCGCCCGCCGGGGGCGCACGCTGCCCGTCGCACCGGCGCTCGCGGCCATCGTGTGCGTGGCCGGTGCGATGTTCGCGGTGATCTTCGGCGCGACCGTCTCTGCCGGGCTCGCGGCATCCGCCCGCGCGACCGTCGGCGCAGACGTGCAGGTCACCGCCACCGCGCTGGACGCGCAGGCGCTGCGCGCCGTGCCGGGAGTAGAGGCCGTCGCCGGCGTGTACGCGGACGCACAGCTGCCCGCCAATGGCGCGAAGCAGTGGGTCACGCTCACGGTGTATGCGATCGACGCGGCCGAGTTCGCCCGCGTGCAGGCCGGGGTCCCCGATGCGCTGCCGCTGCCGGCCGGGATGGCCGATGCAGGAGCCGGCGCCGTGACCGCCGTGGCGTCGCAGGCGGCGGTGGATGCGCTCGGCGGAGCGGACCTCATGATCCACGGCGTCGACCTGCACATCGCGGCCACCGCCGACGGCGCGGCGTTCGCGCCCGTCGCGCGGTGGATCGTGATCGACCGCGCGAACGCCGAGCGCATCCTCGGCGGCGGAGCGGTCATGCAGACCGCGCTGCTGTCGCTGAGCCCGGGCGCCGATCCGGCGCAGGTCGCGGCATCCCTGCGCACGGCCGCGGGCGATGCCGGCCGTACTGTCACGCCCGCGCAGGTGGTGGAGGACCGCAGCACCGACCCCGCCCTGGCGACCGTGCAGCGGGTGCTCGCGGCATCCCCCGCCATCGCCACCGTGCTGCTGGTGTTCGCCGTGATGATGACGCTGCTGCGCGGAGCGCCGTCGCGCGGTCGCATGATGGGACTGCTGCAGGCGCAGGGCTACCCGCGCGGTCGCGAGCTGCCGCTGGTGGCGTGGGAGGTCGGCCCGCCGCTGCTGATCGCGCTGCCGGTCGGGCTCGCGGTCGGGTACCTGCTGCCGATGCTTCTGCTGCCGGGCGTCGACCTGACCCGCTTCGTCGGCGGGCGCGCCCAGCCCGACCTGGCTGTGCACAGCTGGATACCCCTGGCCGTGTCGGCCGCGTTCGTGCTGATCGCGGCGATCGGGATCGCCCTGGCGGCGGTGGTCGCGTCCCGGGTCAGCGCCGCCAGCGCCCTGCGGCGCGTCGACGAAGAGGCGGACACGTGAGGAAGGGAACGACATCATGAGCGACATCGTCAGCACGATGCCCGACATCGTCAGCACGATGCCCGACATCGTCTGCGAAGGGCTCGTGCGCATCTTCACGGCGCAGGGCGTCGAGGTGCAGGCGCTGCAGGGGCTCGACCTGACCGTGCAGCCGGGCGAGATGGTCGCGCTCGTGGGGGCTTCGGGGTCGGGCAAGTCAACGCTGCTGGGCATCCTGTCGGGGTCCGACACCCCCAGTGCCGGCCGCGCCCGCGTCTCAGGACACGACCTGGTGGCGATGCGCGGGCGCGAGCGGCTGGACTACCGCCGGCGCACCGTCGGGTTCGTGTGGCAGCAATCCGGCCGCAACCTGCTGCCGTACCTGACCGCGCGCGAGAACATCGCGATGGTGCACGCCGTGGCCGGCGTCGTCGACAAGCGCCGGCGGGCCGCGCAGGCCGAGGAGCTGCTCGAGCAACTGGGCGTCGCCGAGGTCGCCGACCAGCGCCCGGCCCAGCTGTCGGGCGGACAGAAGCAGCGGGTCGCGATCGCTGTGGCCCTCGCGAACGAGCCGCGCGTGCTGCTGGCCGACGAGCCGACCGGCGAGCTCGACGAGCTGACCAGCGCCGAGGTGCTCGCCGCGATGGAGGCGGCGAACCGCGACCGCGGCGTGACGACGCTGATCGTGACGCACGACGTCGCCGTGGCCGAGCACGTCGACCGGACCGTGCGCATCCGCGATGGCCGCACCGCGACCGAGACCCTGCGCACGACCCACACCGACGCCGAGGGCCGCAGCGTCCGCACCGCCGCCGAGTACGCCGTGCTCGACCGGGCCGGGCGCATGCAGCTGCCCGCCGAGTACGTCGAGGCGCTCAGCCTGCGCGAGCGCGTGCGCCTGTCGCTCGAGACCGACCGCATCGAGGTGCGGCCGGGCACGGCATCCACCCCCTCCGGCCCGGCCGAAGAGCTGCAAGACGAAGGAGAACAGGCATGACCGTGCTGCATGCGACCGGACTCACCCGCGTCTATCGCACGCCCGCGGGCGAGGTGACCGCCGTGCGCGGCGTCGACCTCGACGTCGACGCGGGCGAGCTGGTCGCGATCCGCGGCCGGTCCGGCGCCGGGAAGACGACGCTGCTGACGATGCTCGGGGGGCTGGATGCGCCGTCCTCGGGCACCGTCGAGGTCGACGGCCAGGACCTCTACGCGCGCGGCGGCCGCGCCCTGCTCGGCACGCGGGTCGCGTCGGTGTTCCAGGGGTTCGGGCTGCTGCCCGTGCTGTCGGCCGCCGAGAACGTCGAGGTGCCGCTGCGGATCCGCCGCACCGACCCGGCCGAGCGCCGCCGCCGCGTGGCCGAGGCGCTCGAGGCCGTGGGGCTGGCCGAGCACACCGCGCAGCGGCCGGCCGAGCTGTCGGGCGGGCAGCAGCAGCGGGTCGCGATCGCCCGGGCGCTCGTGGCGCAGCCGGCCGTGCTGCTGGCCGACGAGCCCACCGGGCAGCTCGACTCCGAGACCGGGGCGCAGATCATGGCGCTGATCGCCCAGCTCGTGCACGAGCGTGGCACGGCCGCGATCGTCGCGACGCACGATCCTGCGATGCTCGCCCGGGCCGACCGGGTGCTCGAGCTGCACGACGGGCGCCTGACGGCGGCGTCGCCGGCGGTCGAGCCGGCGGCCGTGTAGGTCGCGCTCGGCGCGCCGGGCGAGGGCGCGATGAGGGATGCCGCATCCCGGCCGGTGGGAGGATCGGGGCGTGACGATCGACCGTGACGCAGACCTGGATGCGCGTCTGCGCCGCGCCGCGGCGCTGGACGCCCTCGTCCGGCCGATCGACTGGAGCGTGCTGCCGCCGGGAGCCGTGCGCGACACGGTCGCGGTGCCCAGCGGTGTGCTCGCCCGGAGCACGACGGGTCCGGCGGACGGAGCGCGGGTCGTGCTGATCCCCGGCATGACCGGGTCGAAAGAGGACTTCACCCTCATGGTGCCGCTGTTGGCGGCCGCGGGGTTCCGGGTCGAGGCGTTCGACATGTCGGGGCAGTACGAGTCCGCGGCGGCCGGTCCCGAGCACCTGGTCCCGCCGGGCGACCGGTACACGTTCGAGCTGTTCTGCAACGACCTGCGCACGGTGCTCGAGTCGGGCGCCGCGCCCGCCCACGTGCTGGGGTATTCGTTCGCCGGCACGGTGGCCACCGCAGTGCTGGCCGAGCGCCCCGACCTGTTCGCGTCGCTGACGCTGCTGTCGGCGACGCCGGCCGCCGGCCAAGCGCTGCGCGCGTTCAAGGTGCTCGGACCGGTCAGTGCTCTGCCGACGCCGCGGGCGATGGGCGCCCTGTTCAGCTGGGCGCTGCGGCACAACGTGCACAGGGCCCCGCGCGAGCGGGCCGCGTTCGTGACGGCGCGTCTGGAGCTGACCCGCCGCTCCAGCGTTGGCGACGTGCTCGAGCTCATGCGGCACACGCCCGATCTCGCCGACGCGGTGCGCGCGACGGGCATTCCGACCGTCGTGGTCGCGGGGGCGCGCGACGTGTGGCCGCTCGAGGCGCACCAGGCGTATGCGGCGGCGCTCGGCGCCCGGCTGGCGGTGCTCGACGCCGGCCACAGCCCGTGCGAGACCGCGCCGCATCAGGTCGTCGAGGCGATGCTGACCGTGCTGCGACCGTGATCCGGCGGTCAGAGGTGACCACCGAACGGGGTGCTGTGGCTGCGGCCGCGGCACCTGCGCCCCCGGGCCGTGCATGGGGAATCATCCCCATCGCCGTCGTCCGCCGACTCCCATAGGGTGCAAGGGGCGGTCGCCCGCGTGTCGTTCTGCGCGCGCCCGCCCCGAGTTCCGTCCTGAAGGGGTCTTCTGCTCGCATGAGTCTGTCTGCGCGGTCGCGCGCGCGCCGTCGGGCCATCGCCGCGGCCGGTGTCGTTACGGTCGGCGCCGTGATCGTCACGACGCTCGCGGTCGTCTACCAGGGCAACCCGACCACCGAGGTGAACCTGAACGACGGCAGCGTGTGGGTCACGAAGCAGTCCGCGCTCATGGTCGGTCATTTCAACGACCAGTCCCGCGTGCTCGACGGGGGCCTGCGCACCGGGTCGGACCGGTACGACATCCTGCAGTCCGGCGACACCGTCGTCATGCACGACGACGCCGGGCACGCGGTCTCGGCGGTGGACCCCGCCACCATCGCGCTCACCGGCACAGCCGACATCCCCGCCGGCGCCCGGGTCGCGCTCGGCGGCAAGACCGTCACGATCCTCGACACCGCGAAGGGATCGCTGTGGGCGATGCCCGCGTCGGCCGTGGCCTCGTTCAATGCCGCGAGCGCGAAGCCGCAGGCGAGGCTCGGCGCGGGTGCCGCGGCCACCGTCGGCACCGACGGCACCGTGTACGCGGTGTCGCCGTCGAAGCAGACGCTCGTGACGATCGAGACCGACGCGCAAGGTGCCCCGCTGCCCGCGCAGCAGCGACAGCTGCCGGGGCTCGGCAGGGCCGCGCAGGTCACGATCACGGTGGTGGGTGAGATGCCGGTGGTGTTGGATGCCTCGTCCGGGATGCTGCTGGCGGCGTCGGGGTTGCGTGCCAAGGTCGAGGGTGCAGGTGCGGCTGTGCTGCAGCAGCCGTCGGCGGCCGACGGTGCGGTGACGGTGGCGACCGCGTCGGCGCTGGTGCGTGTGCCGTTGGACGGCTCGGCGCCCTCGTCGCAGGACGCGGGCGGGGCGGGGACGCCCGCGGCGCCGGTGCAGTTGGACGGGTGCTCCTACGGCGCGTGGGGCGGGTCGGGCCGGTTCGTGCGTGACTGCGCGGGCGGCAGCGACGACCTGGCGCGTGAGATCCCCGGCCTGCCGGCCGATGCGCAGCTCGTGTTCCGGCAGAACCGTGACGTGGTGGTGCTCAACGATGTCATCGGCGGCAGTGCCTGGATGGCGAGCGACGCCCTGGAGCAGGTGGACAACTGGGACGATCTGACCCCGCCCAAGGGCGAGAGCGCAGATAACCGGGAGCAGGTCACCGAAGAGACGGTGCAGTCCACGCTGCCCAAGCGCTCGGCGAAGAACACGCCGCCGATCGCGAACCCCGACGAGTACGGGGTGCGCCCCGGCCGCACCACGATCCTGCCGGTGCTTGAGAACGACACCGACGCGGACGGTGACGTGCTCACCGTCACGGTGCCCGGCGGTGACCCGGGTCTGGGCGCGCTGCAGTCGATCGACAACGGGTCGGGTCTGCAGCTGGCGGTGCCCGGCGGGGCCAACGGCACCGACCGCTTCACCTACAGGGTGGACGACGGGCGTGGCGGGACCGCCACCGCGCGGGTGGGCCTGTCGGTGCACCCGTGGTCGCAGAACGAGGCCCCGAAGCAGACGCGCACGACGTCGCTGACCGTCGAAGCCGGTGGGGTGCTCACGTACAACGTGCTGCCGGACTGGCGTGACCCCGACGGCGACAACCTCTTCTTGAAGGATGCGCAGGCCGCGCCCGGCGACGAGGTGCAGGTCAGCAGCGACGGCCGCATCACCTACCGCGCCCTGTCGGGCACCCTCGGCGCCAAAGAGGTCACGATCCAGGTGTCCGATGGCACCGAGGTGGCCGACGGCACGGTGCGATTGGACGTGCGGCCGCGGGGCACGACCAAGCCGGTCGCGACGGCGGATCACGTGATCGCGCAGGTGGGGCATCCCGTCACCGTCTCGCCGCTGGTCAACGACTACAGCGCCGGCTCGCAGGAGCTGCGTCTGACCCGGGTCGAGAACGTCGCCGGGGCCAAGATCGTCCCCGACTTCCAGAACAAGACGTTCGCGTTCCGCGCCGACGCCGCCGGCACCTACTACGTGCAGTACCTGATCGCCGCCGGCACCGCCACGGCCGACGGCGTGGTCCGCGTCGACGTCGTGCCGGATCGAGGCGGCGACGAGCCGCCGGTGGCCGTCCAGGACACCGCGCTGCTGCCCACCGGCGGCGACGCCCTCGTGAACGTGCTGGCCAACGACTCCGATCCCGCCGGCGGCATCCTCGTCGTCCAGTCGGTCTCGGTGCCCGAAGACGCCGGCGTCTCGGTGGCGGTGCTCGGCCATGAGACGCTGCGGGTGGTCGACCGCGGGACCCTGTCGGAACAGGTCACGATCCGGTACACGATCTCGAACGGCACTCGCAGTGCGACCGGCCAGGTCGTCGTCATCCCGGTGCCCGCGCCCTCGACGCTGCGACCGCCGTCCGCGCAGGACGACACCGCGATCGTGCGCGCCGGTGACGTCGTCACGATCCCGGTGCTCGAGAACGACACCGACCCGAACGGCGGCCGGCTGCACGTGGCGCCCGACCTGGTGCCGCCGCTGGTGGCGGCGGCCGACGGCACCGCGTTCGTGTCGCAGAACACCGTGCGCGTCAAGGCGTCGAACCGGCCGGGCACCGTGTATCTCACGTATGAGGCGGTCGACGTGACCGGGCAGAAGGATGCCGGGTACGTCACGATCCAGGTGCTGCCGGTCAGCGAGAAAACCGACCAGGCGCCGCGGCCGAAGGACCTCACCGCGCGGGTGCTGTCGGGCTCGAAGGTGCGCGTGCACGTGCCGCTGGACGGCATCGACCCCGACGGCGACTCGGTCGAGCTCGTGGGGCTGGCCTCGGCCCCGGCGAAGGGACGCGTGATCGCGACCGGCGCCGACTACTTCGACTATCAGGCCGACGCCGAGTTCGCCGGGGCCGACGCGTTCGCGTACCGGGTGCGTGATCGACTCGGCGCCGAGGCCACCGCGACCGTGCTCATCGGCATCGCGCCCTCGGCCGCCAGCAACCAGGCGCCGTACGCGATCAAAGACACCGTGGCGATGCGGCCCGGGCGCACAGTCGCCGTCCCCGTGCTGACCAACGACTCCGACCCCGACGGCGACCCGGTCGGACTGGTCGCCGGGCGTGTGACGCTGCCCGACGTGTCGGGCCTTTCGGCGAAGGTCATCGGCGACCGGGTCGAAGTCACCGCGCCCGACCAGCCGGTGGAGACGTCGCTGCAGTACACGATCCAGGACGCCCGCGGCGCCCAGGCCGTCGGAGTGCTGCAGATCTCGGTGAAGGACGACGTGCCGCTGCTGCGCCCGATCGCCCGCGACGACCGTGTGCAGCCCGCCGACGTCCAGAACGGGCGGGTCGACGTGCCGGTGCTCGTCAACGACGAAGACCCCGACGGCACCGTCTCGGCGCTGACGCTCGCCGTCGCCGGCTCCGCGGCCACGGTCGTCGGCGACCGCGTGCGCGTCGCGATCGCCGACGAGCCGCAGCTGATCGCGTACACGATCACCGACGAGGACGGGCAGACGGCGACCGCGTTCGTCTGGGTGCCCGCGAGCACCTCGCTGCCGCCCACGCTGACATCGACCACGGGCGTGACGGTCAAGAGCGGCGAGAAGATCGAGCTGCCGCTGGACACGTACGTGCGGGTGCCGCACGGCGGCGGCGCGGTGATCACCGAGGCCGGCCGCGTGTCGGCGCTGCACGGCAACGGCGACGCGCTCGTGAAAGACCAGCGCACCCTCGTCTACACCTCGGCGAAGGACTATTCCGGCCCCGACGCGATCACGTTCGAGGTGACCGACGGCACCGGTCCCGACGACCCGCACGGCAACAAGGCGACCCTCGTCCTGCCGATCACGGTGACCCCGCCCGAAAACCAGCCGCCCACGTTCACGAACGGGCAGGTGCGGGTCGCGCCGGGCGAGCCGGCATCCACTCTCGACCTGCGGGCGCTGACCGCCGACCCCGACACCGGCGACCTCGCCCGCGTCACCTATCGCCTGGTCGGCGACGCGCCGCGCGGCATCTCCGCGCGCGTGGACGGGCGGCGGCTCGAGGTGTCGGCCGACGCGTCGACGCCCAAAGGCACCGCCGCGGCGCTCACGATCGAGGCGACCGACGGCACGACCGCGCCGGTCACCGGCGCAGTCACGGTCACGGTCACGGCATCCACCCGCCCGCCGGCCACCGCGAACGACGACATCGTCCCCACCGCGCACCAGGGCGAGACCGTGCGCGTCGACGTGCTCGACAACGACTTCAACCCGTTCGCGAAAGAGGGCGAGGCGCTGAAGATCACCGGCGCAGTCACCGAGACCGGCCAGGGCTCGGTGCAGGTCGCCGGCGACCACGTGCAGGTCACGCCGGACGCCGCGTTCGTCGGTCGCATGGTGGTGCGCTACAGCGTGCAGGATGCCACGGCCGACCAGGATCGGCAGGTCGACGGACGCATCATCCTGACGGTGCAGGGCGTGCCCGGCGCCCCGGGCAGGCCCACCGTCTCGAGCGTGCAGGACCGCACGGTCGTGCTGAGCTGGACGCCGCCGGTCGACAACGGCGCCCCGATCACGGCGTACACCGTGAGCGCCGTCGGCGGCGGCTACAGCAGGACCTGCACGGCCACCACGTGCACGCTGGACGGGCTGACCAACAACGTCGAGTACAGCTTCACCGTCGTCGCCGCCAACGCGGTCGGCGACTCGCCCGCCTCGCAGCCGTCCGAGGCGGCGCGCCCCGACGCCCGGCCCGACACCCCGCAGCCGCCGACCCTGGCCTTCGGCGACCGCAGCCTGCAGGTCGAGTGGGCGACACCGGCGACCCTGGGCTCGCCGGTGCAGTCCTTCAACCTCGAGATCTCGCCGGCGCCGCCCTCGGGCATCGCGGCCAAGTCGGCGGTGACCGGCAATTCTCTGGTCTGGGACGGCCTTGAGAACGGCGTGGCGTACCAGGTGCGAGTGCAGGCCGTGAACCTCGCCCCCGAGCCGTCGAGCTGGAGCGCCTGGTCGACGACCGAGATCCCCGCCCGCGCCCCCGCCGCCCCCGGCCGGCCGACGACGTCCATGCTCGACCCCGTGGGCTCGCAGGCGCAGATGCAGGTGTCGTGGACCGCACCGGCCGACAACGGCGACGCCGTCTCGGGCTACGAGCTCGCCGTCATGCGCGGCGCTTCGACGCTGAAGACCCTGACCCCGGCGGCCGGCGCGACCTCGCAGGCCGTGGTCGTCGACACCTCGACGACCGACTACACGTACAAGATCCGGGCGTCGAACAAGGCGGGCTGGGGCGCGTGGAGTCCCGTGTCGGCCGCCCGGCGCGGGGTCGTCGCCCCCGGCGCGCCCGGCACGCCGTCGGTGAAGGAAGGCGACCGGTCGTTGGCCGTGTCATTCTCGGCGGCCGAGGGCAACGGGGCGACCAGCGGCGAGATCCGATACCAGTACTCGGTGAACAGCCGGCCGTGGGCCGGCGGCTGGACGACGACGAGCGGCACCATCACGGGCCTGACCAACGGCACCGAGTACACCGTCCGGGTGCGCGCGGTCTCGACCGTCGACGGCACCGAGTATCCCGGCGCGCCGTCGGCGTCCTCGGCGAAGAAGATCCCCTATGGCACGCCCGGCACCGCCGGCGCCACCGCATCGGCCAGCGGCACGAGCATCACCTACTCGTGGAGCCCGCCGGCGCCCAATGGACGGGCCGTCACCGGCGTCAAGGTCAAGATCGACGGCGGCAGCTGGGTGCTGCGCGCCCCGTCCGGCAGCCTGGCCGGCTCGTACGGCTACAGCCAGACGCACACGATCTATGTCAGGGCCGTCGACAGCCTGGGCAACGAAGGACCGCAGAACCAGGCGTCGGCCACCACGATGGCCAAGCCCCTGCCGCACGTGTGGGCGACGAAGGGCACGCAGCGCGACGTCGCCGGATGCTCGGCCGACAACTGCTACACCGGCATCCTGCACTGGGAGAACTGGGACGGCCCGTCGAGCCCGACCGTCTGGTGCAACGCCGACGGGCTGCAGGGTAAGAAGTGGAGTCCGAGAACGGTGAACATGTCGAGCTCGAAGGGCTCGTGGGAGTCGTCGTGCGTGTACGGCGGCGGCGCGGGCGGCCACCAGCGGTTCTGGTTCGAGATCGACGGCTACGGCAGTTCGGACCCCGTGACGTGGTAGCCGACGGCCACCGGGTGGGGAATCATCCCCATCGCCCCTCTCAGGAAATTCGCATAGTGTGCTGAAGATCGCCCCCTGATCGCATCGTTCTCCGCTCATAGACCGACACCGGGATCACATGAAGTTCTCCGCATGGCTGCGTGCCCGCCCCCGCACTCTGGCGGGAGCAGGCATCGTCACGGCGGCCGCGGTGGCGGTGGCGACCCTCGCCGTCGTGTATCAGGGCAACCCGACCACCGAGGTGAACCTGAACGACGGCAGCGTGTGGATCACGAAGCAGTCCGCGCTCATGGTCGGTCATTTCAACGACCAGTCCCGCGTGCTCGGCGGGGGTCTGCGCACCGGGTCGGACCGGTACGACATCCTGCAGTCCGGCGACACCGTGCTCATGGACGACGAATCCGGCAACGCCGTCTCGACCATCGATCCGGCCACGGTGGCACTCACCGGCTCGACGAAGGTCGCCGCGGGGTCGCACGTCGTGCTCGGCGGCAGCACCGTCGCGATCCTCGACAACCGCAGGGGCGCGCTGTGGGTGGTGCCCGCGGCCGGACTCGCGGCGTTCGCGCAGGCGCGCGCCAAGCCCTTGGCGACCCTCGGCGCGCACGCCGCCGTCACGGTCGGCACCGACGGCACCGTGTACGCGATCTCGCCGCAGAAGGGCACGCTGACCACGGTCGCCGTCGACCCGCAGGGCGAGCCCACGGCGCCGCGCACCGACCGGTTCGACGGGCTCGGCAAGGGCGCCGACGTGTCGATCACGGTGGTGGGTGAGATGCCGGTGGTGTTGGATGCCTCGTCCGGGATGCTGCTGGCGGCGTCGGGGTTGCGTGCCAAGGTCGAGGGTGCAGGTGCGGCTGTGCTGCAGCAGCCGTCGGCGGCCGACGGTGCGGTGACGGTGGCGACCGCGTCGGCGCTGGTGCGTGTGCCGTTGGACGGCTCGGCGCCCTCGTCGCAGGACGCGGGCGGGGCGGGGACGCCCGCGGCGCCGGTGCAGTTGGACGGGTGCTCCTACGGCGCGTGGGGCGGGTCGGGCCGGTTCGTGCGTGACTGCGCGGGCGGCAGCGACGACCTGGCGCGTGAGATCCCCGGCCTGCCGGCCGATGCGCAGCTCGTGTTCCGGCAGAACCGTGACGTGGTGGTGCTCAACGATGTCATCGGCGGCAGTGCCTGGATGGCGAGCGACGCCCTGGAGCAGGTGGACAACTGGGACGATCTGACCCCGCCCAAGGGCGAGAGCGCAGATAACCGGGAGCAGGTCACCGAAGAGACGGTGCAGTCCACGCTGCCCAAGCGCTCGGCGAAGAACACGCCGCCGATCGCGAACCCCGACGAGTACGGGGTGCGCCCCGGCCGCACCACGATCCTGCCGGTGCTTGAGAACGACACCGACGCGGACGGTGACGTGCTCACCGTCACGGTGCCCGGCGGTGACCCGGGTCTGGGCGCGCTGCAGTCGATCGACAACGGGTCGGGTCTGCAGCTGGCGGTGCCCGGCGGGGCCAACGGCACCGACCGCTTCACCTACAGGGTGGACGACGGGCGTGGCGGGACCGCCACCGCGCGGGTGGGCCTGTCGGTGCACCCGTGGTCGCAGAACGAGGCCCCGAAGCAGACGCGCACGACGTCGCTGACCGTCGAAGCCGGTGGGGTGCTCACGTACAACGTGCTGCCGGACTGGCGTGACCCCGACGGCGACAACCTCTTCTTGAAGGATGCGCAGGCCGCGCCCGGCGACGAGGTGCAGGTCAGCAGCGACGGCCGCATCACCTACCGCGCCCTGTCGGGCACCCTCGGCCGCAAGGACATCAAGATCACCGTCTCGGACGGGCAGAAGGCCACCCAGGGCGTCGTGCGCCTCGACGTGCGTCCCCGCGGCTCGACGGACCCGGTCGCCACCGCCGACCACGTCGTCGCGCGCGCCGGCCGATCGGTGACGATCTCGCCGCTGGTCAACGACTACAGCGCCGGCTCGCAGGAGCTGCGTCTGACCCGCGTCGAGAACGTCGCCGGGGCCAAGATCGTCCCCGACTTCCAGAACAAGACGTTCGCGTTCCGCGCCGACACCGCCGGCACCTACTACGTGCAGTACCTCATCGCCGCCGGCACCGCAACGGCCGAGGGCATCGTGCGCGTCGACGTCGAACCCGACGTGCCGACCGATCAGCCGCCGGTGGCGGTGCAGGATGTCACGACGCTGCCGGTGGGCGGCGACACCCTCGTGAACGTGCTGGCCAACGACTCCGATCCCGCCGGTGGCATCCTCGTGGTGCAATCCGTGGACGTGCCGGCCGAGTCGGGCGTGTCGGTCGCCGTGCTCGACCACGAGACGCTGCGCGTGGCCGACCAGGGCGCCCTGACCGACCAGGTCACGATCCGGTACACGATCTCCAACGGGTTCCGCAGCGCCACCGGCCAGGTCGTCGTGATCCCCGTCCCCGCGGCATCCACCATCCGGCCGCCCATGGCCGACGACGACACCGCGATCGTGCGCGCCGGCGACGTCGTCACGATCCCCGTGCTCGAGAACGACACCGACCCCAACGGCGGCAGACTGCACGTCGCCCCGGCGCTCGTGCCGCCGCTCGTGGACGCGAAGGACGGCGAGGCGTTCGTCTCGCAGGACACCGTCCGGTTCAAGGCGTCCGACAAGCCGGGCACCGCCTACGTCACCTACGAGGCGGTCGACGCCAGCGGGCAGAAGGACGCCGGGTACGTCACGATCCAGGTCACGCCCCGCGACGCGAAGACGAACCAGGCGCCGATCCCGCACGACCTGACCGGACGGGTGCTCAGCGGGTCGAAGGTGCGCGTGCACGTGCCGCTGGACGGCATCGACCCCGACGGCGACTCGGTCGAGCTCGTGGGCCTGGCCTCGGCGCCGCAGAAAGGCCGCGTCGATGTCGGCACGGACTATCTCGACTACCAGGCCATCGGCGACGACACCGGCGTCGACTCGTTCACGTACCGCGTGCGCGACCGCTTCGGCAAAGAGGCCACGGCCACCGTGCGCATCGGCATCGCGCCCGCCTCGAACACGAACCAGGCGCCGTACGCCGTCAAAGACACCGTCGTCATGCGGCCCGGCCGGCAGGTCGCCGTCCCCGTGCTCACAAACGACTCCGACCCCGACGGCGACCGGTTCGGGCTGGTGCCGGGCGGACTCACCCTCCCCGAGGAGCCGGGCTTGTCGGCGAAGGTGCAGGGCGACCGGGTGGTCGTCACCGCCCCGGGCACGCCCACCGAGACCTCGCTGCAGTACACGATCCGCGATCAGCGCGGTGCCACCGCGATCGGAGTGCTGCAGATCTCGGTGAAGAACGACGTGCCGCTGATGCGCCCCGTCGCCCGCGACGACACCGCACGCGCCGAAGACATCAAGGACGGCTTGGCCACCCTCGATCTGCTCGCGAACGACGAGGACCCCGACGGCACGACCGACGCGCTCACCGTCGCCGTCGACGACCCCGCCGCGCACGTGCAGCAAGACGGCAAGGTGCGCATCCCGGTCACCGACGCCGACCAGCTGATCACGTACACGATCACCGACCAGGACTCCCTGACCGCCTCCGCGTTCATCCGCGTGCCGTCGCTGACCTCGCTGCCGCCGACGCTCAGCTCGACCAAGGGCGTCACGGTCAAGAGCGGGCAGACAATCGAGCTGCCGCTCGGCGACTACGTGCGGGTGGCCCACGGACAGGGCGCCGTGATCACCGAGAACGACAAGGTCTCGGCCGTGCACGGCAACGGCGACGAGCTCGTCAAGGACCAGCGCACTCTGGTCTACACGTCGGCCGAGCGCTATTACGGGCCCGACGCGATCACGTTCGAGGTGACCGACGGCACCGGTCCCGACGACCCGCACGGCAACAAGGCGACCCTCGTGCTGCCGATCACCGTCACTCCGCCCGACAACGTGCCGCCCACGTTCACGAACGGGCAGATGGCCGTGGCGCCGGGTGAGGATGCCACGACCCTCGATCTGCGCGCGCTGACGAAGGACCCCGACCAGGGCGACGTCGCCGGGGCCTCGTATCGCATCGTCGGGCCGGTGCCGAACGGCTTCTCGGCGGGCATCGACGGCCAGAGCCTGAAGGTCGCAGCGGACGCCTCGACGCCCAAGGGCACCCGCGCGACGATCGGATTGCAGATCGGCGACGGCCACACCGCTGCGATCTCAGGCGAGGTGGACGTCGCGGTCACGGCATCCACTCGGCCCCTGCCCACCGCGAACGACGACGTGATCCCGCAGGCAGACCAGGGCAAGACCGTCCGCGTCGACGTGCTCGACAACGATTTCGACCCGTTCCCCGGCAAGCCGCTGAGGATCGTCTCGGCCGTCCCTGAAGCCGGGCGCGGCACCGTCGAGGTCGCCGGCGACCACCTGCAGATCACCCCCGACGCGGGCTTCGTGGGCCGGCTGACCGTGCGCTACCGCATTCAGGACGCGACCGGCGACCGCGACCGCGAGGTCGAGGGACACGTGCTGATGACCGTGCAGGGCGCGCCCGCGGCTCCCGGCACCCCGACGGTCTCGAGCGTGCAGGACCGCACCGTCGTGCTCAGCTGGTCGCCCCCGGTCGACAACGGCGCCCCGATCACGCACTACACGGTCTCGGCCGTCGGCGGCGGCTACAGCAAGACGTGCGAGGCCACGACCTGCACGCTGGACCGGCTGACCAACAACGTCAAGTACCACTTCACGGTGGTCGCGACCAACCGGGTGGGCGACTCGCCGGCGTCGCCACCGTCGGCCGAAGCACGTCCGGACGCGCGCCCCGACACGCCGCAGGCGCCCACGCTGAAATTCGGCGATCGCAGCCTGCAGGTGGCGTGGACGACACCGCCCACCCCGGGCTCGCCGGTGCAGTCCTACAACCTGCAGATCTCGCCGGCGCCGCCGTCGGGCATCGCCGAGCGCACCGGGGTCAAGGGCACCTCGATGACCTGGGACGGGCTCGAGAACGGCGTCGCCTACCGGGTGCGGGTGCAGGCCGTGAACCTCGCGCCCGAACCGTCGAGCTGGAGCACGTGGTCGACGACCGAGATCCCGGCCCGTGCGCCCGACGCACCCGGCCAGCCGACCACGTCGATGCTGCAGCCGGTCGGCTCGCAGGCGCAGATGAGGGTGTCGTGGACCGCGCCGGCCGACAACGGCGACGCCGTCTCGACGTACGAGCTGAGCGTCATCCGCGGGTCGTCCACGCTGCGTACGATCGCGGTCGCCGGCGACACGACGTCGCAGGCGGTGGTGGTGGATGCCTCGACCACCGACTACACGTTCAAGGTGCGCGCACGCAACAAGGCCGGGTGGGGCGGCTACAGCCCGGTGTCGGCGCCGCGCCGCGGCGTCGTCGAACCCGGGGCCCCCGGCACGCCGTCGGCCACGCCGGGGGACCGGAGGATCGCTGTCACGTACGCCGCCGCCGAGGGCAACGGCGCGCAGAGCTCCGAGGTCCGGTACCAGTACAGCCTCAACGGCGGCTCCTGGCAGGGCAACTGGTCGGGCACGTCGAACACCGTCACCGGGGTCAACAACGGCACGACCTACAAGGTGCGCGTGCGCGCTGTCTCGACCGTCGACGGGGCGACCTACACCGGTGCAGCCTCGGCGTCGTCGGCCGGCGTGGTGCCGTACGGCGTGCCGGGCACCCCGGGCGTCAAGGCCGGCGCGAACGGCCGGACCATCACCTTCACGTGGTCGGCCCCGTCGAACAACGGCCGGGCGATCGACCAGACCCGGTACCGCATCGACGGCGGCAGCTGGCACAGCGCGGCGAACAGCGGCTCGGTGCAGAAGTCGTACGGCTACTCCGAGACGCACCGGATCGAGGTGCAGGCGCACAACCTGGCCGGCTGGGGCGGCATCGGCTCCGACAGCGCCAAGACCGCCGCCGCGCCCAAGCCCGCCGCCACCGCCACCGCCTCGCAGGGCACGTCCGCGCAGGGCCAGCCGGGCTGCGCGACCTCGTACTGCCACTACGGCAAGCTCACCGTGAGCAACTTCCCCGCCGGCACCTACTACCTCACCTGCAATGGCACCGGCAGCTACGGCGGCACGTGGGGCGGAAAGAACTACGACGTCCCGGCCAACGGCTCGATCCAGCTCGGCTGCTACTACGGCGGCACCTCGAGCGACCGGTTCTGGATCTCGATCCAGGGCTGGGGCGACACCCCGCGCGTGCCGTGGGGCTGACCGGTGACGACATCCACAATGCAAGGAGCATGACCGACATGACAATGACACCGGAACAGGCCGCCTGGTTCCAGGGCACGTTCACGCGCCTGGTCGACAACGTCGACAAGGCGCTGATGGGCAAGCGCGACGTCGTCGCGCTCGTGCTCTCGTCGATGCTGGCCGAGGGACACGTGCTGCTCGAAGACGCCCCGGGCACCGGCAAGACGAGCCTGGCGAAGGCGCTCGCCGCGACCGTGCAGGGCACCTCGAGCCGCATCCAGTTCACGCCCGACCTGCTGCCCTCCGACGTCACCGGCGTCACGATCTACGACCAGAACACCCGCACGTTCGAGTTCCACCGCGGCCCGGTGTTCGCCTCGATCGTGCTGGCCGACGAGATCAACCGCGCTTCGCCCAAGACGCAGTCGGCGCTGCTGGAGGTCATGGAGGAGTCGCGCATCACGATCGACGGGCAGCCGCACGAGGTGGGCCGCCCGTTCCTGGTGATCGCGACGCAGAACCCCATCGAGCAGGCCGGCACCTACAAGTTGCCCGAGGCGCAGCTGGACCGCTTCCTCATCAAGACCTCGATCGGCTACCCCGAGCTCGACGTGGCCGAACGGATCCTGGCCGGCGCCGCCGACCGCAACCCGTCGGCGCACCTGGCCGCGATCATCACGACCAGCGCCGTGGCCGACATGGCCGACCTCGCCGCCACCGTGCACGTGGAGTCGGCCGTCCTGCGCTACGCCGCCGAGCTCGCGCAGGCGACCCGCGCCGACAGCGCGGCACGCCTGGGCGTCTCGGTCCGAGGGTCGCTGGCGATGATCCGCATCGCCAAGGTCTGGGCGGCCGCGCAGGGTCGCCACTACGTCATCCCCGACGACATCAAGGCGCTCGCCGCCCCGGTGTGGACGCACCGCCTCGTGCTCGACCCCGAGGCCGAGTTCTCGGGCACGACCGCCGAGACCGTGGTCGCCCGGGCGCTCGATGCCGTCGCCGCACCGCAGTCGAGGTCCGCGGCCTGATGGCGTCGCAGACCCTGAGCGCACCCGCCGCGGACGAACGGTCGCCGTGGCGGGTCGCCGCCGTGCGCGCCGTGACCGCGGCGCGCTCGGGCCTGCGCGAGACCGCCCGCGTGATCCGGCCGATCGCGTGGGCGCTCATCGTCGTGACGGCGGCGCTGTGGGTCCTCGGCGGCGTGCTGGGCTGGTGGGAGCTGACGATCGCCGCCGTGGTGCTGACCGTGATCCTCGCCGCCGGGGCGCTGCTGCTGATCGGGCGCACCACGTACGACGTGCAGCTGGACCTGACCCGCGACCGCGTCGTGGTGGGCGAGCGCGCCGTCGGAGCGGTCGTGCTCACCAACTCGGGCAGTCGCAGCATCCTCCCCTCCCGCGTGATCCTGCCGGTCGGCGCCGGCCGCGGCGTGTTCGCCGTCGAGCGGCTCGCCCCCGGCAAGAGCGTCGAGGAGCTGTTCGCGATCCCCACGAGCCGCCGTGGCGTGCTGCCGGTGGGACCGGTCAGTGTCGTGCGCGGCGACCCGCTCGGACTGTTCGAGCGCGTGCACCACCGCGACGAGCCGGTCGACCTGTTCGTCCACCCCCGCACGATCCCGTTCGAGGGGCAGACCCTGGGATTCATGCGCGACCTCGAGGGGCTGCCCGCCACCGACCTCTCGCCCGACGACGTCTCGTTCCACGCGCTGCGCGAGTACCAGCCGGGCGACGACCTGCGGCACGTGCACTGGCGCTCGACCGCCCGCACCGGCGACCTCATGGTGCGCCAGTACGAAGAGACCCGGCGCTCGCACTTCGTGATCGGCCTGTCGACGCTCGCCGGCGAGTACCGCACGCCCGACGAGTTCGAGCTCGCGGTCTCGATCGCCGGCTCCGTCGGGCTGCGGGCGCTGCGCGACTCGCGTCAGGTCGACGTCCACGTGCAGGGGCGGTCCCTGCCGGCGAGCACCGGCAAGCGGTTCCTCGACTCGCTCGCCGCCCTCGACACCACCCGCCCGCGCAAGGGGCGGCTCGAAGAGCTCGCCGGGGCGGTCGCGTCCACTGTTCCGCAGGCGGCCGTGGTGGTGCTGGTGTGCGGATCGACGGTGGATGCCGCGCGCCTGCGCGTCGCGTGCTTGCGCCTGCCGTACGGCGCCCGGGTCATGGCCGTGCGCGCCGAGCTCGGCGCCGCACCGTCGCTGCGCCGCATCGCCGAGGCGTCGGTGGTCACCGTCGGCGAGCTCGCGCAGCTGCCTCTCGCCCTGAGGAAGGTGCTGTCATGAGCGCGCAGCGGCAGAAGGGCACCGCCCGCCGCCGGATCGAACGGCGGCGGTGGATGCTGGACCTCGCGGCCGTCGCCGCCCTGCTCGTCGTGCCGATCATCGGCTTCTGGCCGACCTTCGGCGCGCCCGGCTACCTGCTGCCCGCCCTGGGCGGCCTGCTGCTGGGCCTGGCGATCGCGGCTCTCGGGGCATGGCTGCGCTGGGGCGTCCTGATCGTCGCCGCCGTCACGATCGTCGCCTATTTCGTGTTCGGCACGGCGCTGGCCGTGTGGCACAGCGGCCTGCTGGCCGTCATCCCGACCGCAGCGTCCTTGCAGGAGCTGGCCGCCGGCGTGATCACGTCGTGGAAGGCGCTGCTGACCACCGTCGCGCCCGTGTCGGTCGCCGACGGCTTCGGCCTCGTGCCGTTCCTGCTGCTGCTGGCCGGCGCCGTGCTCACCGGGAGCCTCGCCCTGCGTCTGCGCCACCCGGCCTGGGCGCTGCTGCCGGCCGGTGCCGTGCTCGTCGCCCAGATCGCGCTGGGCACTTCGACGCCAGCCGCCCCGCTGATCGAAGGCGTCGTGTTCGCGGTCGCCTCGGTGGTGTGGCTCGCCCTGCGCCAGGCCTGGGCGCCGGCGCAGGCGGCCATCTCGCTCGGTGAGACCGGGCAGGGCACGCGCGCCGCGGCGCAGCGGCGCCTGCTGACCGGCGCGGGCATCGTCGCGGTGGCCGTGCTCGCGGGCGTCGCCACGAGCGCGTTCGCCGCCCCGCCGTCGCCGCGCTACGTGCTGCGCGACGTGGTCATCCCGCCGTTCGACATCCAGCAGTACCCGAGCCCCATGCAGTCGTTCCGCAAGCTCGTGCGCGACGATCGCACCACGACGCTGTTCACGGTGCAGGCGTTGCCGAAGGACGCCCGGGTGCGCCTGGCCGTCATGGACGCCTACAGCGGCACCGTCTACAACGTATCCGACACCGGCTTCGGCTCGTCGAGCGCGTTCTCGCCGGTGCGCGCGAACATGTCCGAAGATGCGAAGGGCACGCCCGCCACGGTGCGCGTGCAGATTGATGCCTGGGACGGTGTGTGGATGCCGGAGGTCGGCGCTGTGCGGTCGGTGACCTTCGACGGGGCCCGGGCCGACGACCTGCGCCGGTCGGCGCAGTACAACGAGGCGACATCGTCGGGCATCGTCGGCGCCGACCTGCGCAAAGGCGACGGGTACGAGCTCGACACGGTGGTGCCCGCGCAGCCGACCGACAGGGCGCTGGCCAAGGCATCCATCCTCCCGGTGTCGATCCCCAAGCAGACCGGCGTGCCGCAGTCGTTCGCCGCGATCGCCGCGAAGATCACCGCCGAGGCGAAGACCCCGGTCGAGCAGGTGCGCAAGCTGCAGAAGTACTTCGCCGACGGCGGGTTCTTCAGCCACGGGCTCGAGGGCGAGGGGCACCGGTCGCTGCCCGGTCACGGGGCCGCGCGCATCACGTCGCTGCTCGAGTCCAGGCAGATGGTCGGCGACGACGAGCAGTACGCGACCGCGATGGCGCTGCTGGCCGGCCAGCTCGGCATCCCCGCCCGCGTCGTGATGGGCTTCTACCCGGCGGCCGACAAGGCGGGCTCGTCGGCGTTCGCCGCGACCGGCGACGACCTGCACGCGTGGGTCGAGGTGCCGTTCGCGGGCTTCGGCTGGGTGGCGTTCGACCCCACGCCGCCCAAGGACCACGTGCCCACCGACCAGGCGACGAAGCCCCGCTCGGTGCCCAAACCCCAGGTGCTGCAGCCGCCGCCGCCCGAGCAGCAGGCGGCCGACGAGCCGCCGACGGTGCCGGCCGACCACGGCCCGAAGGACGACAAGGACAACGGCGCCGGCATCCTGCTGACGATCCTGGCCGCGACCGGCATCGGCGCGGGCATCGTCGGCGTGCTCGCCTCGCCGTTCCTGGTGATCGGCGCGCTGAAGTCCACGCGGCGCCGGCGGCGCATGCAGGCCGAGCGCCCCGCCGACCGGATCAGCGGCGGCTGGGACGAACTGGTCGACAACGCCGTGGACTACGGCACGCCGCTGCGCGCCGGCGGTACGCGACTCGAGGACGCCACCGCCCTGGGCGCGGCCTTCGCCCAGCCGTCGGTGTCGGTGCTGGCCCGCAGTGCCGACGCATGCGTGTGGGGCCCGACCGATCCCTCGGACGACGAGATCGCCGCGTTCTGGCGCGAGGTCGACGAGACCGTCGAGGGCATGGGACGCCAGCGCGGGTTCTGGCGGCGCGTGGGCGCGCGGCTGAGCCTGCGGTCACTGCTGGCGGGCACCGCGGTCGAGAAGTGGATGCCGCGTCGCCGCGCGCCTCGCGCGGACGAGCCGACGCCGGTGCCCGGAGATGAGATGCCGGGGCAGGGCGCGATCTCGGGTGGCGGTTCTGCGGCAGGGGAGTCGGCATGACCGCCCCGGGAACGGCCGCCGCCCCGGCCACGATCGGGGCCCGCGCGCTCGCGTACCTGCTCGACGCTGCCGTCGCCGTCGGCGTGCTGGCGCTCGTCGTCGGCTTCGCCGCGATCGCCGTGTTCGGGGTCCTGCGACCGTCGGACGCGCTGGGCATGGCCGGCGCCCTCGCGCTGGTGCAGCTGGTGCTGCTGCTGGTCGGGGCCGGCTGGGGTCTCGTCTGCACCGCGATGCAGGGCGGCTCCGGCTCGATCGGCCAGCGGGCGCTCGGCCTCGCCCTGGTCGATCGCGACGACCCGTCGCGCCCGCTCGGCTTCTGGCGCGCGCTCGTGCGCAACGTCGTGTGGGCGCTCGCCGGCGTGATCGTCGTCGGGTACGCCAGCCCGCTGTTCGACGGCTCGCCGCGCCGCCAGGGCTGGCACGACCTGGCTGCCCGGGCGATCGTGATCGACCGCCGCGGCGCACCGCACCCGCCGCGTACGTCTGCGCGATCGCGCCCGCGGCGCGCCCCGGCTGCGGCGAGCCCTCTGCTGTGGGGTGCTGCGCCCGCCGCCCCGGCCGCACCGCCGGCCCCGGCCGACGGAGTGCCGGCGGTGGCGCCGCCGCCCGCCACTCCGGTCGCCGTTCCGACGGTCACGCCGATCGGCGGCGCCGGTGCGTCCGCGGGGTCCTCGGCCGCGGGCACCCGCCCCGTCCTCGCCGGCGCGTCGCCGGCCACGCACGTGATGATGGCCGTCGGCATGATCTCCGAGGTGCCCGGCATCGTGCACTCCGGCGCCGAGCCCGTCCGCACCTCGATCCCCACCGTCGACGTCGCACCGTCGGCCCCCGTCGCACCGCCCGCTCCGGCTGCCTCACCTCCGGCTGCCTCACCTCCGGCTGCATCGATCATGCCGCCGGTCGCACCGCCGGCCGGCAGCATCGCCGAGACGATGACGATGACGTCGGCCGCGGCCGCCGCGACCGGCCCGTCCGCCGCGGCTGCGGCATCCACGCCGTCACCCGGTGACGAAGACGTCGAGGTGGACTCCACGCGGCTGTCGGCCCATCCCGTCGACGCGCCCGCGGCCCCCGTGTCGGCCGCCGACGTCGTGGGCGCGACGGCTCTGCTGGTCTGGGACGACGGCACGCGCGTCGCCGTGTACGGGCGCACGCTGTTCGGCCGCAACCCCATCCGTGAAGCCGGCGCCACGTCCGTCGCGGTGCGCGACGAGACGCTGTCGCTGTCGAAGACCCATTTCGAGGTCGGCGGCGACGCGCGCGGCACGTGGGTCGTCGACCGTCACTCCACGAACGGGGTGGTGCTCGTGCGCAACGGCCGCCGCGCGACCCTCGCTCCCGACGCGCGCACCCCTGTGCGACCGGGCGACCGGCTCGAGTTCGGCGACCGCAGCCTGACGGTGGAGGCACCCGCATGACGACCGACATCGCACACGCAGCTCCCATCGCCGTCGCGTGCGGCGCAGTGACCGACACGGGCCTGCGCCGGCGGCTGAACGAGGACTCGTACATCGCGAGCGCCCCGGTCTTCCTCGTCGCCGACGGCATGGGGGGACACCAGGCCGGAGAAGTCGCCAGCGCCACCGTGATCGACGAGTTCGCCCGGCTGTCGGGCCGTGCCTCGGTCTCGGTCGACGACCTGCGGGCGACGTTCGCGCGCGCCCGCAGCCGGGTCGACGGCCTGCCGGCCGGTGGCGGGGCCAGCGCCGGCACGACGCTGACCGGCGTCGCGATCTCGGACGTGGACGGCGACGGTTACTGGCTCACGATCAACGTGGGCGATTCGCGCACGTACCGGCTGAGCCAGGGCGTGTTCGAGCAGATCAGCGTCGACCATTCCGTCGTGCAGGAGCTGATCGATCGCGGCGAGCTCGACGAGGCCCAGGCCACGCGGGACGCGCGGCGCAACGTCATCACGCGCGCGATCGGGGCGGGCAGCGACGCCGAGCCCGACTACTGGCTCATCCCCGCCGAGGTCGGCGACCGGATCCTCGTCTGCTCGGACGGACTGAGCAACGAGCTGTCGTGGGACCGCATCGACCGCATCCTGCGCGAAGAGTCGCAGCCGCAGGCGGCGGCGACCCGCCTGGTGCACGAGGCCGTGCTGCACGGCGGCCGCGACAACATCACCGTGCTCGTCGTCGACGCGCTGAGCGTGGTGGCCACCCGGGGCGTGCGCGAGGTGCCCGGCGACACGCAGCCGGCGTTCCCGGACGAGGACGACGACATGGATGCCGACACCCGCCCGCGTGCGGGAAGCCCCGCAGGAGGAGGATTCTGATGGTTGCCGTGCGCTACATCCCCGGCGACGCCTACCTCATCGCGACGCGGAACACGGTCGCGCTGATCGCCGCCGACACGCCGCCCGACCTGCTCAACGGCATCTGGAACGAGGTGCGCTCCGGCCGCGGGCTCGCCGCCGTGCTCGAGGCCCTGACCGGCGCGTTCGGCACGTCGCTGACCGCGATCCCGCCGTTCCTCGTCGCGATCGACGAGCCCGACGGCCTGCGGCTGATCGTGCGCGGCGACCTCCAGGCCGTCGTGACCGGTGCGTCCACGCCCGTCACAGTCACCGGCCGCGGGGTCACCACGTGGTCCGAGCGGGTCATCGCCGGCGCCGCCCGCACCGAGATCGGCCCGGGCGCCGATGCCGCCGGCGCGCACCCCGAGCTGCTCCTGCGCGACGGCATCGTGCGCGCCGGCGCAGCTGTGGTGCTGTGGGACGAGGATGCCGCGGCCGCGCCGGCTCCGGCTGCGAGGACGGCCGCGCCCGCCGAAGAGCGCACCGCCGTGGAGCCCGCGGCGGCGGTGGTGGTGGACGACGCCGAGGTCGACGACGACGCCGTCGACGACGAGCCGGTGGGCGTCGAGCCGGTCGACGACGAGCCGGTCGACGACGAGCCGGTCGACGACGAGCCGGTCGCCGCCGAGCAGGACGAAGCGTCGCCCGCAGACCCGGCGATGATCGACTCATCGGCGGTGATGACCGTCAGCGGGACCGACACCTGGCTGCCCGACGACGCGACCCTCGCCCCGCTGCCCGACCGGTCCGTCGGGGCCGACGACGGCGCCGCGGACGCGGCATCCACCCCCGACGCGGGCGAAGTGGCCGATACAGTGGCATCCGTGCGCGTGCGGGGAGACCACGACGGCGAGACGATCTCGCTCGCCCAGGCGCGCGCGATGCGGGGCGAGGCCCCTGTCGCCGCCCCGCTGCTCGAGCCGCTGGCCCCGCCGCGCATGCCGGCGCCCGGACGGCTGCGGCTGTCGACCGGTCAGGTGGTCGGACTGGACCGCACCGTCGTGATCGGCCGCCGGCCCCGCTCGACCCGGGTCACCGGCACCGACCTGCCGCACCTGATCGCGGTGGACAGCCCCCAGCAGGACATCTCGCGCAGCCACCTCGAGCTGCGTGTCGAGGGCGACAGCATCCTGGCCACCGATCTGCACACCACGAACGGGACCACGCTGCGCCGTCCCGGCGCCGACCCGGTGCGGTTGCACCCGGGCGAGCGCAACGTCGTGGTGCGCGGCGACATCCTCGACCTGGGCGACGGCATCCTGGTCACCGTGGAGGACATCGCGTGAGCCCTCGTCGGACGCCTGCCGCTCCTCCCGAGCTGCCCGGGTTCACGTATGTGGACCTGCTCGGGTCGGGCGGCTTCGCCGACGTGTACCTCTACGAGCAGCAGCTGCCGCGCCGCCGCGTCGCCGTCAAGGTGCTGCTGACCGATCGCATGTCGAGCGGGTCGGTGAGCGAGTTCACCGACGAGGCGAACGTCATGGCGATGCTCTCGACGCACCCGGCGATCGTCACGATCTACCAGGCGGGGGTGGCCGGCGACGGCCGGCCGTACCTGGTGATGGAGTACTGCCCGAAGCCGAACCTGCAGGTGCGCTACCGGCGCGAGCCGTTCTCGGTCGCCGAATCGCTGCGGGTCGGCGTGCAGGTGGCCGCCGCGGTCGAGACCGCGCACCGCGCCGGCGTCCTGCACCGCGACATCAAGCCGGCCAACATCCTCGTCACCGAGTACAACCGTCCCGCCCTGACCGACTTCGGCATCGCGTCGACGACCGCCGCCGCGGGCGAGTCCGCCGGGCTGTCGATCCCGTGGTCGCCCCCCGAGTCGTTCGCCGACGCGCCGCGCAGCGACTTCCGTTCGGATGTGTACGCGCTCGGAGCCACCGTCTACACGCTGCTCGCGGGCCGTTCGCCGTTCGAGCTGCGGGGCCAGCGCAACACCGCCGCCGACCTCATCGGACGCATCGAGGCCGGGCAGCTGCCGCCCCTCGGTCGCGCCGACGCCCCGCTGTCGCTGCAGCTCGCGCTCGAACGCGCCATGGCGCGCAACCCCGCCGACCGCTACCAGCGGGCTGTGGACTTCGCCCGTGCCCTGCAGAAGGTGCAGATCGAGCTGTCGCTGGCCGTCACCCCGATCGACATCCTCGACGACGGTCTGCCCGACGACATCGAAGAGGACGAGGACGACGGGCTGACCCGCGTGCGCGGCGTGGTCAGCATCGACCCGCAGACGGCGCCGGCCGCGGGGCTGACCCGGCCTTCCGACGTCACGCGCGCGGCCACGGCTCCGACCTGGCCCGAGTCGACCCGACCGCTGGCGCCGCCGGCGTTCGCGCCCGACCTGGATGCGACCGCGGTGCGTGCGGATCCCGCCGCGGCTGCGGCATCCACCTCGATCCCGCCGAGAACCGCGCCGACCGGCGCCGACCCGGCGTACGGCACAGGACACGCCGCGGCGGGGGCCGCCGACGCGTCGACGCTCGCGCACATCCGCGACGTGCCGGTCGCCGATTCCGACACGCTGACCGACACCGGGTCGCGCTCGCGCGTGGGCCTGTGGGCCGCCGTCGGGGGCGGGATCGTCGTGGTCGCGCTGGCCGTGATCGCGATCGTCGCACTTCCTGCGTTGCTGGGGGGCGACGCACCCGGGCCGAAGGCGTCGGCACCGCCGGCGTCGTCGAAGCCGAAAGACGCGCTGCCGACGACGGTGGCGCCACCCTCCGACCTGACCGGCGTCATCAAGGGGGGCAACGTCGTGTGGACCTGGAAGAACACCGACACCGCGGACGGGGACTTCTTCGTCTGGCAGGATGCGTCGCGACCCGACCGGCCCGGCAGGCTGCAGAAGGCCACCGAGCCCGCGGCCACACAGAAGGCCGACTCGTCCGGCCGGACGTGCATCAACGTGCGCACCCAGCGCACCGACGGCGGTGCGTCGGACTTCACGACGGGGTGCGTGCAATGACCACCGCGGGGGGCAAGGCGCGCACCGACCGGGTGACCGTCGAGTTCGCGGGGGAGATCTACTCCGTCGCCGCGGGCGAGGTGTTCACGGTCGGGCGCGAGGGCGATCTGGCCATCGAGGACAACCTGTTCCTGCACCGACACTTCCTGACCATCCAGTGCGCCGACGGGCTGTGGATCCTCTCCAACGTGGGCTCGCGACTGGCGGCCACGGTCACCGACTCGGGCAGTCGAGTGCAGGCGTGGCTGGCGCCGGGCGCGCGGCTGCCGCTCGTGTTCGAGACCACGACGGTGATCTTCTCGGCCGGCCCCACCACATATGAGCTCGTCGTGCACGCGGCAGAGCCCCCGTTCCGCGAGATGATGCGCTTCGACGAGAACGACGGGCAGAGCACGATCGGCGAGGTTCCGCTCACGCCCAGCCAGAAGGTGATGATCCTCGCCCTCGCCGAGCCGGTGCTGCGCCGTGAGGGAGCCGGCATGAGCGAGCTGCCAACCTCGGCCCAGGCCGCCGAACGGCTCGGCTGGACCCTCACGCGCTTCAACCGCAAGCTCGACAACGTGTGCGACAAGCTCGACCGCATCGGCGTTCCCGGCATGCGCGGCGGGGTGCGCGCGTATGCGACCAACCGGCGGGTGCGCCTGGTCGAGCACGCGATCTCGGCGCGCCTGGTCACCCGGCTCGATCTGCCGCTGCTGGACGCCGAGGCCGCCGCGGCGGCCGACGCCGTCGGCGCGGACGACGACTGACGCGCGGCGCGCCCTGCTCGGCTTGCCCGGCGCTCAGCGCCCGGTGTCGAACAGGTGCCGGCCCTCGTGGCTGAGCACCTTGACCACGACGCCGCGCCGGCGCAGGGCGGCGACGGTACGGGTCTCTTCGTCGATGTCGCGTCCGAGCGCGTGGATGCTCGCGACGACCAGCACATCGCCGCTGCCGAGCGTGCCGAACAGGCGCACCAGCCGTTCCTCCCACGTCTCGAGGGTCTCGGGCGCGGGGTGGCGGAATCCCTCGATCGGCACGCCGAAGCGCGTCAGATCGTCGCGCTGCTGCTTGATGCTCGGCATGTCGTCGCGGGCGACGACCAGTCCGACCAGGCGCGAGCCCGCGGGGCGCGCCTGCCACCAGTCCCGATCGTGCTGCAGCTCGACGAAGCACTTCGGGCACTCTGCCGCGGTGTGCGGCAGGGGAAGCGGGCTGGTTTCGTCGTGCATCCTTCCATTCTCCCCGATCCGGCAGGACGCGCGTCATTCCTCGTTGAGGCGCATCTGCAGGCTCAGCTCGTCGGCGTCCAGCTGGGCGAGCGCGTGGCGCAGCGCCTCGGTGCTGTAGGCGCCGCCGTGGCTGAGCTCGTCCAGCCGTCGCCGCATCGCGCCGATCGAGGCCATCCGCAGCTCGATGATCTCGCGCGGCTCGGCCTCGCGCAGGGCCTCGGGCGGGGCATCCATCTGCGCGGCCACCGCCTCGAACAGCTCGGGCGCGAACGCGGTGCCGTCGCGGCGGACGAGGGTGCCTTCACGGATGGAGGATGCCGCGGCCTTGCGCAGCTGTCCGTCCAGTGATTCGCGCTCCTGCGTCGGCTCGTGCTGTTCGCCGGGTTCGGACAGGCCCAGTGCGCGCACGACGGCGGGCAGCGTGAACCCCTGCAGCATCAGGCTCACCAGCGCGACCAGGAACGCGATCAACACGAGCAGGGCCCGGTGCTCGATCCCCTCGCGGGGCAGCGTCTGGGCCGCCGCGAGCGTGACGACGCCGCGCATGCCCGCCCACACGATGACGGTGCCGTGGCGCCAGTCCAGGGGCGACTTGCGGTAGTAGTCGATGTCGCCGAGCAGTTGGTCCACCCGGGCGCGCATCGTGCCGACGCGGCGCTGAACCTGCTCGTCGCTCATCGGCCGCCGGCGCCGCGGCATCAGCCACCGGCGTCGTGGCATGCGCCCGGGGCGCGGCGGCACCGGCGCCTGGCGTCGCGGCAGGGGAGCATCGCCGGCGGCGATCGCGTCGAGCCGGCCGCCGAACGCCTCCAGACGCTCGGGATCCAGCCGTGCGGCGCGGCGGTCGCGCGTCCAGACCAGGAACGTGACGTAGACGGCGCGCACGGCCAGCACGATCGCCAGAGCCACCAGCGCCGGCCAGATGCCCTGCCAGAGCCCGCCCGATTCGGCGACGTTGGCGCTGACGATCTCGCGCAGCTCGAGGCCCATGATGAGGAACACCGCGCCTTCGAGCACGAGCTCGACGGTGCGCCAGTTCATCCGGTCGCTGAGGCGCTGCTCGGGGGTGAGCAGGCGACGGGCGCCCTGACCGGCCACGATCCCGGCCACCACGGCGGCGACCAGGCCCGACCCCCCCAGCTCCTCGGTCGGCAAGTAGGCCAGGAACGGCACCGTGAAGCTGATCGCGGTGTTGGCCGCCGATCCGCCGACCCACGCGCGCAGACGCAGCGCGATCCAGCCCACGATCGCCCCGATGACCAGCGCGCACACCACCGCCCAGACGAAGGCGCCCACCGCGCCCCAGATCGAGAAGCTGCCGGCGATGGCGATGATCGCGGTGCGCAGCAGCACGAGGGCCGTCGCGTCGTTGAGCAGGCTCTCGCCCTCGAGCATCGTGACGACCCGCGGCGCGATGCCCAGGCGCTTCGCGATCGATGTGGCCACCGCGTCGGTCGGGCTGAGGATCGCGCCGAGGGCGATGCCCACCGGCAGCGGAATGCCGACGAGCCAGAAGAACCCGCCGAGGACCAGTGCGCTGACGATCACCAGCAGCACGGCCAGGCCCGAGATGGCGCGGAAGTCCCGCCGGAACTCGATCGCCGGAAGGTTGACCGCCGCCGAGTACAGCAGGGGCGGCAGCACGCCTGCGAGGATCCATTCCGGCGGGATCTCGGGGATGCGCACTGCGGGGATGAGCGCGATGCCGAGCCCGGCGGCGACCAGCAGCAGGGGGCCGGCGACGCCCAGACGCTCGGCGAGGGCGGAGATGACGGCGATCACCAGCACGGCTCCGACGGCGACCAGCAGTATCAGCAGACCCTGATCCATCCGCTCACCCCGATCCGCGCATGCCGCTCGGGGCATGCTCGCCCTGAGCCTAATCCGGCGAGGTCCCGCTCCGCCGGGCGGCGCTCCCGCATCAGGGACGGTCGTCGCGCTACCTTAGAGCACATGACGTTCAATGACAATGCGAACGTCGGGGGGAGCAAAGCTCGTCGCCGTGGTGCCGGAATCGCGATGGCCGGAGGAGGGGTGGCCGGCCTCGGCGTGGACGAGGGCGACGTCGAGAACTGCACGACGGGAGCCGATGCGAACCGCGACGACAGCGAGTCGCCCACGCGGGCGCAGATCGACGATGCGCTGAACGCCGCTGCGGCGTTCGGCGACGACCACATCCAGGAGGCGACGGGCGCCGACGCGTGCGACACGTTCTCCGTCGCGGAAGGCAAGCTGTGAACGCACCCCACCATCTCGACGACATCCTCTACCCGCCGATCGAGCCGTACGAGAGCGGCATGCTGCTGGTCGGCGACGGCAACCGCATGTACTGGGAGCAGAGCGGCAACCCCGCCGGCAAGCCCGTCGTCTTCCTGCACGGCGGGCCCGGTGGCGGCACGTCGCCGTGGCACCGGCGCTTCTTCGACCCGGAGAAGTACCGCATCGTGCTGTTCGATCAGCGCGGGTGCGGCCGGTCGACGCCGCACGCATCCGACGCGGCGGCCGACATGCGGTACAACACGACCTGGCATCTGGTGGCCGACCTCGAGCTGCTGCGGCGCAACCTCGCCATCGAGCGATGGCAGGTGTTCGGCGGGTCGTGGGGCAGCGCCCTCGCCCTCGCCTACGCGCAGGCGCACCCGGCCGCCGTGACCGAGCTCGTGCTGCGCGGCATCTTCACGCTGCGCCGGCACGAGCTGGAGTGGTTCTACGAGGGCGGTGCCGCGGTGGTCTACCCCGACCTGTGGGAGGAGTTCATCCGGCCGATCCCGCTGCTGGAGCGGTCGCGGATGATCGAGGCCTATCACCGCCGGCTCACCGACCCCGACCCTGCCGTGCACGGACCGGCCGCGGTCGCGTGGACGCGGTGGGAGGCCGAGACGGTCACCCTGCGGCCCGACCCGGATCACGTCGCCGAGGCGGTCGAGCCCGAGCATGCCACCGCGTTCGCGCGCATCGAGAACCACTACTTCATGCACGGCGGCTGGTTCCGCGAGGGGCAGCTGATCGACGGAGCCGGCGCGCTGCGCGACATCCCCGGAGTGATCGTGCAGGGCCGCTACGACATGTGCACGCCGATCATGACCGCGTGGGACCTGCACCGTGCCTGGCCGCAGTCCGAGCTGGTGGTGGTGCCCGATGCGGGGCACTCGGCAGCCGAGCCGGGCATCGCCCGCGCGCTGCGCGACGCGACCGACCTGTTCGCCCTCGACGCCTGATCCCCCTCGCTCGTTGAGCGAGCGCAGCGAGTCGAAACGAGGCGCCGCTCCCGCCGCGTCGTTTCGTCTCGTCGCTGCGCTCCTCGCTCAACGACCGGTGCCGCGGCGCTCGTCCCTCACCGGGCGAGGTCGCGGCGCACGAGGTCGGCAGCCACCTCGCCGATCACGATCGCGGGCGCGTTCGTATGCCCGCGGATGATCGTCGGCATGACCGAGGCATCCGCCACCCGCAGGCCGTCGACCCCGCGCACGCGCAGCCGGGGATCGACGACGGATGCCTCGTCCCGGCCCATCCGGGCCGTTCCGACCGGGTGGTACAGCGTGTGCGAATAGCCGTGCAGCGACAGCTCGGCGCGCTCGGTCGCCGACATCGCCTCGCCGCCCTCCGGCTGCACCCATCGACCGGTGGTGACGGCCTTCAGCGCACGCGTGTCGATCAGCCGCTCGCACACGGCGAGCCCGGCCAGCATGGTGCGCTCGTCGACGCCGTCCGCGTCGGACAGGTACGCCGGGTCGATGAGCGGCTTCGCCGTCGGGTCGGCCGAGGCGAGCCGCACCGTTCCGCGACTGCGCGGCTGCAGCAGGATCGCTCCGACCGTGAGTCCCTCGCCCGGCAGCGGCACGAGCCCCTCGCCGACGTACGGCGCGGTCGCGAAGATGATCTCGATGTCGGGGAGGTCGGCCGGGGCGCCGACGGCATCCGCCACGTCGGTGCGCACGAATCCGTACGCCTCGGCGACGTTGGAGGTCAGCATCCCACGCCGGTGCGTGAGGTACGCGGCCAGCTGTGCAGGCTTCTCGGCCCCGTACAACGTGCCACCGCGTGCGGCCGGCGCCAGGCCCGAGACCAGGTGGTCCTGCAGGTTCGCGCCCACCTCGGGCGAATCGACCAGGACGTCGATGCCGTGCTCGCGCAGGTGCGCGGCAAGGCCGATCCCCGACAGCTGCAGCAGCTGCGGAGTGTTCACGGCGCCGCCGCACAGGATCACCTCGCGCCGTGCGAGCGCGTGCCGGGTGATCCCGTCGATGTCGACGTACACGCCGGTGGCCCGCCGGCCCGCGAACGTCACCCGTCGCACGAACGCGCCGGTCACGATCCGTAGGTTGCGACGGCCGTGCGCGGGCCGCAGGTAGGCGTCGGCAGTGGATGCCCGTGCCCCGCGATGGTGCGTCACCATGGTCTGTGAGAAGCCCTGCCCCTGGGGGAGATTCGCGGGGGTGACCGGGTACCCCGCCTCGCGCGCCGCCTCGAGGAACGCGGCCGTGTGCGGGCGCGGATCGCGCTGGTGCTCGACGGGCTGCGCGCCGGAAGTGCCCTGCGTGGGGTCCGCGGCATCCTGCGTCTTCTCCACGCGCCGGAAGTACGGCACGAGCGCGTCCCACGACCAGTCGGCACCGGCCACCGCCGCCCAGGCGTCGTAATCGGCGGCGAAGCCGCGCACCCACATCATCGCGTTCAGCGACGACGAGCCGCCGAGGGTCTTGCCGCGCGGCCAGAAGATCGTGCGACCGTCCAGCCCGGGCTGCGGGACGGTGTCGTAGTTCCAGTCGTACGCGCCGCGGAACAGTTTCGAGAACGCGGCCGGAACATGCAGCTGCATCGCCTTGTCGGGCCCGCCCGCCTCGAGCAGCAGCACCGAGACCGAGGGGTCCTCGGTCAGGCGCGCGGCCAGCGCCGCACCGGCCGAACCCGCCCCGACGATGACGTAGTCCGCCTCGAGCGGCGAGGTCCCCGGGCGAGGCCGGGTGAAGCGGGCACGAGACGACGGGCCGCTCACGAGCGCATCGCCTTCGCGAGCGTGGCCGCCAGGGCCGTCACGCTGTGGTCCATGTGCCAGCGGGTGAGGCCCTCGGCCACCGCCGTGCCGGTGCGCGAGTCCACGAACCACGGTGGCTTGGGCAGCACCGAGAACCGGCCCCGCCCGCCGAGCGAGCGCGGGAACGGACGGAACGGCCCGCGCATGATCGAGCGCTCGACCCGGTCGAGCAGCAGGGTGTTGTGCACCACTCCGATGCCGCTCGCCACGTCCGCGAGCGTCGCGCCCGGGTATGCGCCCCACGACAGGATCGGGGTCGCGAACACCACGCCGGTCCATGCGTTGATCGCGATCCCGCCGTAGCGCAGATCGGCGATCGCACGCTCGAACCCGTCGCCCAGGGCCCGCTCGGTCGCCGGGTCGATGAGCACGTTCGCGCCCAGGGTGCCGGCGAGCTTCTCGTTCGCGTGCGCCACCGCGGCATCCACGAACTCCTGCCCGTTGCCGTCGAGCTCGACCACGCCCAGCACGGGAGCGAAGTACTCGGTGGTCTCGAGCGCCACCGCGTCCCCGTCGGCGTCGACGTCGACGAGCACCCGCGTGCGGTCGGCCGACCACGTGGCATCCGGGTAATCCGCCGCTGCGGCATCCATCTTCCGCCGGCTGTTCGGGTACCAGACCGGGCGGCGCGGGGCACCCTCGTACGCCGTGCGCAGCGCGCGCAGGAACGCCTCGCGCTGCGGCCAGTCACGGCTGATGATGACAACCTGGCCGGCGATGCAGTTGTGCCCGCTGTTGTGCAGCCGCATGGTCGCGATGTGGGATGCCTGGTACGCCAGGTCGGCGTCGGTCCAGGCCCCGGGCACGACGATGATCGGCGAGACGCCGCCGAGCTCGGCCGTGATGGGCGTCGTCAGCTTCGGGTCGGCGGCCTTCCTGCATCGCGTCGCCTCGGCGCCGGTGCCCCACACGATCGCGTCGAACGTCGTCGCCGATCCCGTGATGTGGACGTGCGCGAACGCCGGATGCTGCGTGAGATACCCGCCGACATCGCCCCCGCCGCGCACGATCCGCAGCAGGCCGGGTTCGATCAGCGGCGCGAGCGCGCGTTCGAACACCGGCACCAGCACGTCCTGCGTGGGGTTGACCTTCAGCACGCTCACCCGGTTCGCCGCGAGCAGCTCGTAGAACACGTCCAGCACCGGGATCGACGTGATGTTGCCGGCGCCGAGCACGAGTCCCACCGTCGTGGAGTCGGGATGCCGCTGATCCGGCCGCTGCGCGAGACCCGCGGCATCCTTCGCCTGCGCGAGGGTCGTGCCCGGCTCGAGCCACACCTCGCCGGTGAAGCCCGACAGCAGCACGTTGTCCATGCCCGTCGCGGGGAACACGTGCGCGCGCAACCGCCCGCCCGGGGCGATGTCGGTCTTCACGCCGTCGAGCGGGCTCGCGCCCCTGGCCAGCGTGCGCAGCGTCGTCAGGTATCCGTCGATCGCGCCGAGCACGGCGTACGGGCCCGAGAGCCACTCCTCGCCGACCAGGGCGTGGTCGGCGTCGAGCCCCTTGCTGCGCGCCGCCGTCGCCGCCCACTCTTCGGCGCACGCGACCACCGTCGCGCGGACCCGCTCGAACAGCCGAGCCCGCTGCTCCAGGGTCAGGTGCGCCCACGACCGGGCGCCGGTCTGCACGGCGTCGATCGCCGCGTCGAGCGTCTGCCGCACATCCGGGGCGAGGGATGCCGCGGCCCCCGCGCCGCCGGTCGCGCCGGTCTTCTTCGCCGCGGTCTTCTTGGTCGCTGCGGTCTTCTTGGTCGCCGCGGTCTTCTTCGCCGCCGCGGCTTGCGCGGGGGTCGTCTTGGCGGGGGGCGTGTTGGCGGGGGGCGTCTTCGCGGGGGCCGTCTTGGCGGGGGTCGTCTTCGCGGGGGGCGTCTTGGCGGGGGTCGTCTTCGCGGGAGCGGCCTTCGACGCGGCTGCGCTGGCGGCCCTCTTCGCCGCGCCGCCCACAGACGCCGAGCTCTTCGCACGCGTCTTGGCCGCGGCATCCTTCACCTGCGAGCCCTTGCCTCCTGCCGGCGTGCGCGTCGCCCGAGGAGCCGCGTTCTGCTCGGCGCTCGTCGCGTCGGACCCGTTGTTCTCGCTCACGGGCGGCTGGGGGCTGCTGTTCGCGGGTGTGGACACGTCGCTCTCCTTCGGGCGGGCTCTCAAGTCTACGCGTGGCACTGCGTCCCAGCTCGAGTGCGACTCGGTCCCGCGGGCCGGCCGCGTCGATCGCCGATGCTGCACTTATCCGCTGATGCGCCAGCCTTTTCCTGGCGCATCAGCGGCAACCTGCAGCCCGCCGTCAAGACCTGCCGCATCAGCAGAATGCTGTAGCTCTTGGCGGCCGCGGCGGGGTCCGAAGTTCCACACTCTCGCACCGCCAGCCGCACCCGCCGGCCAGGCGTATGTGAACGGGAAGTTGAATGCCCAGAACGGAAGCAATGCGACACGCCGGACACCCCCGGCGCACCCCGCCTCAGCCGACCGCGCGCAGCGCCTCGGCGATCTTCACGAACCCGGCGGCGACCTCGGCGAACGACGTCGACAGCGGCGAGAGGCCGATCCGCAGCCCGCCCGGGTCGCGATAGTCGGGGATCACGTCCTGCTCCCACAGTCGCGCCGTCACCTCGCGCATCGCGGGGTGCGACAGCGTCACGTGCCCGCCGCGCCACGCGGCATCCCGCGGCGACGCCACGGTCACGCCGAGCGGCGCAAGCCACGCGTCCGCGAGCCGGATCGCGAACTCGGTCAACGCCACCGACTTCGTGCGCACGGCATCCATCCCCGCAGCCGAGATCAGGGCGAGCATGTCGCGCATGCCCACCATCGCGGTGATCGGCGGCGTGCCCGACAGAAAGCGGCGCATGCCGTCGGCGGCGACATACTCCGGGCCCATCGCGAACACGTCCGCGGCGCCCATCCAGCCCTGGATCGGCTGGGCCAGCGCCGCCTGATGCCGCGCGGCGACATACGCGAACGCCGGCGAGCCCGGACCGCCGTTGAGGTACTTGTACGTGCAGCCCACCGCGAGATCGAACCCCCATGCGTCAGCCTCGATCGGCACGGCGCCGATCGAGTGGCACAGGTCCCACAGGATGAGTGCGCCGGCCTCGTGCGCGATCGCGGTCAGGGCCGCGGCGTCCGCCATATAACCCGATCGATATGCGATGTGACTGAGCAGCACGACAGCGGTCTGCGCGCCGACCGCTGCGGCCAGCGCGTCCGCCGTGACGCCGGCCGAGAGGTCGACGTCGATCCATCGCACGACCCTTCCGCGCTCGGCGGCGATGCCCTCCACGAGAAACCGGTCGGTCGGAAAATTGTCGCGGTCCACGACGATCTCGACCCTCGCCGGGTCAGCCGCGTGCGCGACGTCGAACGCCGCCCGCAGCAGCTTGTACAGCAGCACGGTCGTCGAGTCGCCGACGATCGTCTGCCCGGCCGCCGCGCCCAGCGCGACGCGCCCGATCTCGTCGCCGACGGTGAAAGGCGCCGCCATCCACTGCTCGTCCCAGCCGCGGATCAGCCGCCCGCCCCAGTCGTCGCGCACGAACGCCGCGGTGTGCTCGGCGGTGGTCCGCAACGGGCGGCCCAGCGAATTGCCGTCGAAGTAGACGAGCGACGTTTCGGAACCGACGAACGCGTCGCGGTGCGCGCGCAGCGGGTCGGCCGCGTCGAGGGTGGATGCCTCGGCCCGCGACTCGTCCACGGTCAGGCTCGTCGCACTCTCAGTACTCATCCGTGATCAGCTCCTCGGTCGGCACGACCCGCGCGCCGCTCAGCCAGTGCGGGATCTCCTTCGCCGACTCGGGCGGCGGCCCCGGCACGAACGTCGCCACACCGCCGTCCCAGGCCGCGCGCGGCCAGGGGTCGGTGAGCGTGCCGATCAGGGCGGGTCCGCGCACGCCGGCGCGGTGCAGGCAGCGCAGCTCGGCGAGGTCGAGTCCACTCGGCCGGTCGCCGTTACCCAGATCCGTGCCGTACAGCACGCGACCGCCGGCGGCAGCGAACGCCGCGACGTTGTCGATCGCCGTCGACGGCTCGTCGTGGATCGCCAGCGTCGAGATCCAGATCTGCCCGGCCTGCACCGCGCGCGCGATCAGCTCGGCATCCAGCGTCTCGGTGAACGGGGCGTGCGCGAGCACGTCGACCCCGGTGTCCAGGGCGAACCGGGTCATCCCGTCGCCCTCGACATGGGCCACGGCCGGCAGTCCGCGTTGGTGCGCGGCATCCACCACCGCACGCAGGGTCGCCTCGTCGAACACATGCCCCTCGACCGCGTTGAGCGCGATCTTGATGACGGACGCGCCGGCGTCGGCCATCTCGTCGACGCTCGTGCGCGCCCCGCCGGGCACCCCGGGCGCGGGCGACGGATCCGTGACGAGCTCGACGATCTGCGCCGGCGCCCACGAGCGGAACGACGGGTAGCCGCCCGGCACGGTCAAGAACGCCCCGGCATATTCCAGGTGCGGCATGCTCTGCTTCGGACGCCGCGCGAAGTGCGCGGGATCGCCGCCGAGATCGACCGCCGCTGCGATGCCGTGCGCGGGCAGCGCATGCTCGTCGACCAGGTGCAGGTGCAGATGGTGGTCGGTCAGGGGGGCCAGCGCGATCCCCTCGTCGCCGGTGATCCCCCGCCGGCACCGGCGTGCCGTCGGGCCGAGCAGGGCCGCGAGCGCCTCGGCGTCCGCGAGCATCATGGTCATGCCCCGATCTCGGTGCGCACGGCATACAGCTCGGGGAAGAACGTGAGCTCCAGCGCCCGCTGCAGGAACGTGACCCCGCTGGATCCGCCCGTGCCGCGCTTGTGCCCGATGATGCGCTCGACCGTCTTCAGGTGGCGGAACCGCCACAGCTGGAAGTTGTCCTCGAGGTCGACGAGCTCTTCGCAGGTCTCATACGCGTCCCAGTGCGCGTCGGGGTCGGCGTAGATCCCGACGAAGGTCGGCACGAGCTCGGGCAGGTACTGCCACGCGGTCGTCACATCGCGCTCGAGGACGGATGCCGGAACCTCGAATCCGCGACGGGCCAGGTGTCGCAGGAACTCGTCGTACAGGCTCGGCGCCTCGAGAGCCGCCTCGACGAGCGCGTGGTTCGCAGGATCGGACTCGAACACGCGCAGCATGCCGCGGTGCTTGTTGCCGAGCGTGAACTCCACCGCCCGGTACTGGGCCGACTGGAATCCGCTGGCGTTGCCCAGCACGCCGCGGAACTGCGCGTACTCGGCCGGGGTCAGCGTGGCCAGCACCGACCACTGGTCGGTGATCTGCTTCTGGATGTGCTTCACGCGCGCTATGCACTTCAGCGCCTGCGGCAGCTCGTCGGCACGCAGGTGCACGCACGCGGCGCCCAGCTCGTGCAGGATCAGCTTCAGCCACAGCTCGGTCGTCTGGTGCTGCACGATGAACAGAAGCTCGTCGTGATGCTCCGGCGAACTGAGCGGATGCTGCGCCGACAGCAGCGTGCTCAGCTCGAGATATCCGCTGTAGGTCATGCGGTCGGCGAAGTCGGTCACCACCGACTCTTCGATCACCCGGGTGTTGCGCTCGACTCCTTCGTCCACGCCTCTCAGCTTATCGACGCGCGGAGGTCCCGGAGCGCGGCCGCGACCCGACCGAGAGGATGTACCGGGTCAGATCAGCGACAGCTCGCGCAGCTTGGCCTCGACGTCCGCGTTCGACGGCTCGACGTGGTGCGACGCGTCGGGGTAGACGACGACGGGGATGTTCGTGCGGCCCGAGATCTCCTTGGCCACGTCGGCGGCCGTCGGGTCGGCGACGAGGTCGATGTACTCGTACGCGACGCCGAGCTCGTCGAGCTGCTTCTTGGTGCGGCGGCAGTCGCGGCACCAGTCGGCGCCGAACATCTTGATCGTGCTGTCAGAAGTCGTCATGGCTCCCATTCTCCCCGGTGGCGGCTGGGTCGGCGCTGTGCGCGCGCCCCCTTGGCCGTGAGCGGCCTGGCGATCCGGCCTGTGTGGCGTGTGGATGTGCTCTTCTGAGTGGGCATGGCCAGACGCGCATGGGACGATGGAGCGAACGTCTGCGATCCGGAAGAACCCATGCAACTGTCGATCATCGTCCCCACCTACAACGAGGCACCCAACGTGGCCGAGCTCGTGCGCCGGGCGGCGATCGCAGTACAGGGTATCGAGGCCGAGATCCTCTTCGTGGATGACAGCACGGATGCCACGCCCGACACGATCCGCGAGGTCGCGGCATCCGCGCCCCTTCCGGTGGGCCTCATCCATCGCGAGACCCCCACCGGCGGGCTGGGCGGTGCCGTGGTCGAGGGCGTGCGCGCCGCGGCTGCGGACGTCTGCCTCGTGATGGACGGCGACCTGCAGCACCCGCCCGAGGACATCCCTGCGCTGTTCGCGCGGTTCGGGCGCGGCGACGTCGACGTGGTCGTGGCATCCCGGTATGTCAGCGAGGGCTCCGCGCAGGGCCTGGCCGACCGCTCGCGCGTGCTTGTCTCACGCCTGTCGACCATGCTCACGCGGGCGATGTTCCCGATCCGGCTGCGCGACGTCACCGACCCGATGACCGGGTTCTTCCTGATCGACCGCACGGCGGTCGACCTCGACGGACTGCGGCCCCGCGGCTTCAAGATCCTGCTCGAGATCCTCGCGCGGCGCAGTCTGCGCGCGGCCGAGGTGCCGTTCCGCTTCGCCGACCGCCTGGCCGGCGAGTCGAAGGCCTCGGTGCGGCAGGGCCTGCGTTTTCTCGCGCAGCTGACCGCGCTGCGGTTCGGCAAGATGTCGCTGTTCGCGATCATCGGCGGGCTCGGGGCGCTCGCGAACCTCGCGATCATGTGGGTGCTGATCACGTTCGGGATGCACTACATTCCGGCGGCGATCATCGGTGCCGAGGTCACGATCATCGGCAACTTCGTGCTGCAGGAGCGCTTCGTCTTCCAGGACATGCGGGCGGATGCCACGGGCGTGTGGTCACGGTTCGCAAAGTCGTTCGCGTTCAACAACGTCGAGGCGCTCGTGCGCATCCCGGTGATCGCGCTGCTCGTGAACTCGTGGCACATCTCCAGCGTGATCGCCGCCGCCATCACGCTCGCGGTCGCGTTCGTGGTGCGCTTCATGTTCCACTCGCTGGTCGTGTACGCGCCGCAGCGCGCGGGCAAGAGGTCCGCGCTCGTCGAGGAGCTCGACTCGCAGGCCGTCTCACCGGGAGAGCTGTGACGGCGCTCGACGTCGTGGCCGCCGTGATCGCCGACGCCGGCCGCGTGCTGGCGTGCCGGCGGCTGCCGGACCGGTCGGCGGGCGGTCGGTGGGAGTTCCCAGGCGGCAAGGTCGAGGCGGGGGAGTCGGCCGAGGCGGCCCTGGCCCGCGAGATCCGCGAGGAGCTGTCGGTCGAGGTGGCGGTGGGCAGGATGCTGCGCACCGACGAGACCGTGGTCGCCGGCCGTGGCATCCGTCTCACGTGCTTCGCCGCGAGCCTGGCCGGCCCGCGACCTTCGGCCAGCACCGATCACGACCGGCTGGAGTGGGTGCGCATCACCGAGCTGGATGCGCTGGACTGGGCCGAACCCGACCTGCCCATGGTCCGCGAGCTCGTCGGCACCACCGCGCGGCCCTTTGGTCGTTGAGCGGCCCCTAGGCTGACGTCGTGCCCGAAGTGCGCCTCCACGGCGAATTGGTCTGCCGCGACATGGACGAAGTCGATCGCGTTGCCGAACACCTGCCGCTGCACATCGCTCTCAGCCGTGCAGAGCCGGGATGCCTCGTCTTCGCCGTCGAGCGGACGGCCGACCCGAAGGTGTGGTCGGTCGAGGAGCGCTTCGTCGACACCACCGCTTTCGATGCGCACCAGCAGCGCGTGGCGGCAAGCGAGTGGGGACGGATGACCGCGGGCATAGAGCGCCGGTACACGGTCGAGTAGCCGGCGGCACCGACTGCTGCCGGACGCGATTCGCCTCGCGGCTGAACGGGTCGGCGCGCAGAACCGGCTACCGACCTCGTCGCAGTCACGAGAATGATGTTCGACATGAACGAGTCTGGCTGGATGTGTCGCTTGTCTTGACGGATGGTCACCGGCACGCCGTCCTGAGGCGGGCGAGCGCGTACTCCCACGGGACGCGTTCCTGCTCAAGACGGACGTTTCCCTCAGCCGCGAGGAGTTGCAGCGTAGCCTGCTCGGCGTTCGTGAGGTGGATGTGAACCCCGCGGTCTGGAGTTGCCTCCTGGACCCAGAGATCACGATGCGTGAGTAGCGTCTCGGTGTCCATCAGAGCCGATGCGGCCTCGACGCCGTGCGATCGGAACCGATCCAGTATGCCGAACCCGTGCGAGTCGAGGTCTCCCCAGTATGTGATGGCAGGGGCATCTGCGACCCACGGCAGCCGGGCGACGAGGTCGACCCGGTATCCGCCGCCATGGATCACGACCCCGCCCGGCGCTTCTGGCATCGACAGCACGGTCGTGAGGTTCTCGAAAACGAACACCTGCGCCGGGTGCAGATCCAGTGCGGCCAGATCACCGATCGGTGCGCTTAGGTCACGCGGCAGGCCGGTCGCCAGCGCCGGATCGAGCAGACGCAGGCGTATGAGCGGCTCGGGGTCGAGTAGTCCGAGCCCGGCTTCACCCGTTCCCGCGCGGTGCAGCGCCTCGATCAGCCCACGTCGCTGCTCGATCCACTTCGTGTGGATGCCGCGGATGGGGAGCTCCCGCACTCGCTGTCCGGATGCTGGATGCTGCTGCAACCAGCCGATCACACCGGCCAACAAGCCGAAGTCGCTGTCCGCGAGGGCGGTGATGGCGCGCGCGTGCACGCGCATCGTTGCGGCTGCAGCGTCGCTGGAACCGAGGACGGCGCGCAGTTCGTGGAGCCGCTCCGACATCAGCACCCACTCTGCCACTTTCTGCGCGACATACGCGATCGCTGCAGCCCCGCGTATGCAAATCCGTTCGGGAACGTCCTGCGATCCGATTCGCGGCCAGTCGCGACGCACCCACGTCACCAGCACAGCCGCTGGTGCGGTGCCCGCTGTATCGATGGCACCACCGCCGAACCCTCCGGCATCCTTCAGTTCGTTCTCGAACGTGCGCCATGACCGCACCCACGCCCGGGTCCGCTCGAGGTCTGCGAGCGCCGCACGTTCGGTCGGTGGGTGCAACGGCAGGTCGAGCACCGCGCTGATTGCGCCGCCGACACCGGCCGAGGCCCAGGCACGTGCGTCACGTTCGAACAGCCGCTCAGCGCGCTGCCGCAGACCCTCGACCGTGACCGGCGCACTCATCCGAATCCGACGAGGCACTGATCCTGTACTGATGTTCATGGCGTGGCCTCGGCGGATTCGGCTACGAGAGCATTCACGGCGGACTCCGCATCGGTCTGGAACACGACGTTCGCGAGTTGTGATGCCCGTCGCTCCGGGTTCGACACCGAGGTGACCGCCCCGACATAGCGTTCAAGCGTCTGCAGCAGCTTCTGTGGAGTGGCGAGGATCATGTGGAACCCGAACGCCTCGAAAACGTCCATCGCGTTGCGTGTGTAGGTGGTGTCGGCCTTGTCGAAGGCTTCGTCGAGCACGATCGACCCGTACGTCGGCACATCGGTCTCTTCTTCGGTGAGCTGATACCGCAGTGCGGCCGCGAGGCAGAAGATGACGAGCTTCTGGCGCTGCCCGCCCGAGAGCCCTTCAGCCGAGTCGTAGACGCGGACGACGCGCCCCGCCGCGTCTTTCTCGCGCGCGAGAAAGCTCACATGCAGCCGCGTGTCGAGCACGCGAGTGCGCCAGTCGACGTCGGAGCGGTCTTTCGACCCGAGTCTGCCGATGACCTGCTGCAGCACGCTGAAGCGCTGCTCGGCGCCTGCGTCGGATTCGTCGGCCCAGTTGCCTTCGACGATGCGACGCAGATCGGCGAGGAACGACTCGACCTCGGGTGTACGCGTCGTCTTGACGTCGATCTCGAGATACCGATCGCGCCCCTCAAACGGTGAACGCCCGAGCGACGCGTTCACCGGCAGGATGCGTTCGCGGATCAAGCCCGGTGCGTCGCGCAGGTCGCTCAGCAGGTGCGCGACGACATCGCGTGAGCGGTCGCGCAGGAGTTTGCGGAACTCGCCCTCTTTGTCGGGCAGCCCTCTCGCGACGATCCCCTCGCGCAGGGCGCGATATCCATAGCGGTCGCCGATTTCTGCGGTCAGCTCGGCGGCCGCCGCGGGCCACTCCGCGCGGAAGCGCGCGGCACGAGCCGCGAACGATGCCTCGGCCTCGCGCAGTCGCGTCGCCGCGGCATCCTTTTCCTTCGAGAGCGCCGCCTGCACCGCCCGTGCACGACCGTCGACATTCTCACGCGTGAGCGAGCGACCCTCGGTGCGGAAGCGGGCATCGAGAGCTTCGGCGATGTCGTCGGGAACCGGGTCGGGAGCAGCCCGCTCGAGCTCGGCGATCTGGGCCGCGACCCGGTCGACGAGGTCGCGCGCGATACCCTCGGCACGCACCGTGCGGTCGTGCTCTTGCTCGGTGGCCTCGACCTGCTCGGCGGCGCGATCACGCGCGGTCTGCGCCTCGCGCAGGCTCGATGACGCCGAGGTCAGCGCGACGAGCTCAGCCCGCCGCGCGTCGACGACGGCCGCGGCTGCGGCGACATCGATCTGCTGCCACGTGCACGACGCGATCCGCTCGAAGACGCCACGGCGGGCGAGCGCGGCTTCACGGGCTTCGTCGGCCTGCGTGTCGGCCGCCATGACCCGGTCGCGGTGCGCCTTGGCCTCCCGCAGTTCGGCCAGCAGCGCCTCGAGCCGCTCCTCGGTGTCGCCGCCGAGTACCCACCGCGACGCGTCGTGCACATCGGCCCGGTCGTCTTTCTCGTACCGGCGCGCGCTGCGTTTGACGAGACCGGCGATTGTGACTCCGCGGTCGACATCGTCGAGCTCGTCAGGGTGGTCGACGCAGGTGTAGTCGAACTCGGCCACGAGCCGTCGCTGCAAGAACGCGGCGAAGCCGCCGTCAGTGACCGCCACGCGATGCACGAGCGACCGCGGATCGCGGGGGCGGCGCGGCGGGTCGACCTCGACCGGCACGGCTTCGATCACGAGCCGGATGCCCAGGTGTCTGGCATCCGCCGCCCGTCGCGCCTGTGCCAGATGCTCGTCGCGCACGAGCATCGTCGTCGCCAGCGGCCGCAGCACGCGCTCGATCGCGCCGCGCCAGTCGGCGTGCTCGGGCGCGAGCGAGATCAGCTCGGCCGCGAACGGCAGCGCCTGCTCGGGAACGCGAAGAGCGTGCGCGAGCTCGCGCCGTGCCGCCAGCAGGCGGGGATTGAGGTTGCTGCGGTGCTCGCGCAGGGCGCGGATCTTCTCGTCGAGCTCCGCGACGCCCTTGCGCGCGATCGCCGCGGCGTCGCGCACCTCGTGCGAGACCGCCGGCACTTCACGCAGCGCCTCGGTCACGGCGGCATCGAGCAGCTCTGCGAATTGCCCGGCATCCTGCGGCAGCGGACTGCCGATGCGCTCCAGTTCTGCCGTCAGCCGGCCGCGCGCATCAGACACCGCTTGCACGTCGCGCACGGCGCCGTCCACCTGCAGCTGCAACACCTCGACGCGCGCACCGCCCTCGTCGCGCACGCGGGCCTTCGCCGTCTCGAGCGCATCGGCAGCAAGGCGCCGCGCCCGGTCTGCGTCGACGCGGGCGCCCTCGGCCCGTGCACGTGCGGCCCGCGCCGGCCCGATCGCCTCGCGCGCGAGCCGTAGTGTGAGCGCGGCCGTGTACGGCTCGACGGCGTCGTGCAGGCCGCCGGCGAGCGCGAGGTCGGCCGAGGCCGTGTCGAACGCGATGATGGACTCGTCGACGGTTGCCAAGGCCTGTGCCTGTCGCCGCAGGTCGACGACGTGGGCGTGCGCCCGGTCGAGCTCGGTGAACTGCTCGACGGCATTGTCGGCACGCGGGAAGGTCGACGGCTGATCGAGCATGAACCCGCGGAACAGCGCGTCGAGCGTGCCGAGGTTCTTCGCCGACTGCGTCTTGTGCAGCAGTTGCAGCGTCGTCTCGCTGCGGAACCCGAACTGGCGCACGATCCGCTCATGGAAGCGCCCGTGGCGCCCGCCCGTCGTGATGAGCGCATCGGGCAGCGCGGCGGTCATCCGCCGCGCATCGATGCCGCTCGCGATGTGCGGCTGCAGGTCGAGCAGACGCAGATCGCCGCGGACGAACAGTCGCGCGTCCTTCAGCGCCGTCGTCTCAGTGCGCGTGCCGGGGGCGTGGAACACCCGCACCAGCGTGACCGGTTCGTCACGCAGGTTCTCGTAGCGCAGCAGGATGCCGCTCCAGGTCGTGCGCGGTCGCAGGTACGTCGTCGTGGCACGATCGCTCGTGTCGTCGGCTTCTTTCGTCCATGCGCCGCGCACATAGCTCATGAGTGAACGATCGCTCTGCCGGCTGGCGCCGTCCTGCGCCGCGGCATTGAGCCGCAGCCATTTGTCGGGCGTCAGGACGGCAGCGATCGCGTCGAGCAACGACGACTTGCCTGACCCCGACGCACCGGTGAAGAGGTGCCCGTGGCGCGCGATCGGGATCTCGACGTGTCCCGCGAACGTGCCCCAGTTGACGAGCTCGACGGCCGCCAGGCGCCATTGACCCGGACGATCGCGGTCGAGCCCGTCGAAGTCGTCGGGAAAGGTCAGCATGCTCATTCGCCCACCCCCGTCGCGTCCGGTGCGGTCTCGTTGTCATCGAGGGATGCCACTGACTCTTCGGCGATGCGCTGATACTCGGCCGTGATCGTGCGTACCTGGTCGGCATCCACGATCAGCCTCAGCACGGGCGAGATCTCGGCGCTATCGTCGCCGACAGAGTGCAGCACGCGCAGCCTGTTGTGCATCTTGTTCCACGAGGAGTTCAGGCGGCTTGCGAAGTCCTTCTCATCGCGGTCGGCGGTGCGGAACACGGCGAGCTGTTCGAACACCTCCGCCTGCCCGACGAGCACGCGCCCCTGGCCTTCCTCGCTCAGCAGCGTCTGGCGCAGCACGAGCAGCATCGCCGTGTCGAGGAATGTGAGCGACTCCGATCGGACGGCCCGGGGCGCGTCGTCGGAGGGCACGTTGCGCACGAACGCGAACTCGTTGTCGCGATCGATCACGAGTTCCAGGAACAGGTCGGCCAGTCGTGACCGGATGACGGCTTCGTCAGTCAGCAGGGTCGCCCACGACTGCGCTTCGCGCTCGCCTGAGAGATACGGGCCGCGCAGGATCCGCAACAGCACGCGGCGAGTGCGGTCGGGCAGCGCCCCGGTATCGCCCTCCCACAGCTCGGCTGAGGTCGGAACACCGGCCTCACCGGCATCCGTCGGCGACTCGTCACTCATATGACTGCTCCTGTGAATCGGTGCGCGGCGACAAGCGCCGCACGCGGCACGTCGTCGGTGCCGCGCCAAGTGAGGATCTCGGGCTCGTCATCGACGGTGCCCTGCTCGGCGGCGAGGGCGAGCAGGCCTACGATGCTGCCGATGCCCTGCGTCGCGGGGAACCGTGCGAGCACCTCGCCGACCGTGCAGGTCGGCACCTCGCCGAGGATCACGTTGACGTTGCCCGTCAACTCGTCGAAGTCGATCTCGGTCTCACGCGCGAGGGCGCGCAGCTGTTCGATGCTGGCTGTGGCGGGCGCGTGGGTGACGACCGCGTCGGTGGCGATCAGCTGGGCGGGGTCGTGCAGGTCGATGCTGCCGACGGTCGACAACGACGCCGTCGACAGGTCGAGACTGAGCCGGGTGGGATGCCAGGGCCTGGTGTGTTCGGCCGCCGCCACACCCGCGTGCTGGGCCTCGCGCAAAAGGGTGCGCAGCACCCGGTCGCGCTGGTAATCCTGCGACTGTACGTAGCGGCGCAACGCCCGCGCGAACAGCGTGATGACGTCGTGGATCTCGGCGCTGCGGCCCTTAAGTGTGCCGAGGAACGAGCGCAGCGCACGCCGCTCGTCGCCGGTCAGCTCGCGTGCGAACCCACGGTCGAGCACGCGACGGATGTCGGCCTCGAACGCCGCACCGAGCGCCGGGTCGAGCACGAGCTGCGAGAAGGCGGCGAAGCTGCGGCCCGCGTCGGAGTCGGCGATGTGATCGATGCCCTGGAACACCTCATCGACCACCGCTGCCTGCGAGGCATCGGATTCGACGATCTTCTGCCGCAACGAGGCGTTGAGATACTCGAACTCAGCGCGCACGCGCGCGAAGTCGTCGGGAATGTCGGCGGCCTGCGCGAGAAGGTCGCGTGCCCGCTCGAGAGCCCGATCGCCGTCGAGCGCGGTCTCGTCGCCCGAACGGAGCGATTCGATGCGTCGCTGCAGCCGGTCGATCTCTTCTTCGAGCAGCGCGATGCGGCCCGACACATCGGGATCTGTGTCGATCGCCAGTTGACGCACCTGCGCCGCGAGGCTCGCCAGGCGCGACTCCGTCACGCTCGAGCGGGGAGCCGCCCGCCCCTGCAAGAACCGGATCGCGGCGATCGCATCGGGGGCGAGCTCGAAGGTCTCGCCCCGGGATTCGAGCGACGCACGACGTACGACGAATCCCGCCGCCCGCCACTGCGCGAGGTACCCCTTGGCGTTCAACGACAGTGCGTACCCCTGCGCCCGCAGGCGCTCAAGATCGGCGTCCACCCGCTCGTAGAGTTCGTCGGCCTCCATGCGATGCTCGTCGCCGCCGAGATGGATGCCGAGGACCCCCGCGATCACCGGGACGCTGTCGGCCCGCAGCAGACGCCACGCCGCATCGCTCTCCACGAGGTGTGCGAGAGCGAGGACCTGGGCGACGGCGGGCATGGGTCCATTGTGGATCAGACTCCCGACATGGAATCGGCCCGGACCGTTGCTGCTGTGCGAACGGGTCTACTCCGCGGATCCAGGATCAGCGTCGTCAGGGATTCATCGCGTCGGCATGCAACCAGCGCCGGACCGCCGCCGCCGAGATGGCCTGCTTGAACTGCCGTTTGGCCTCCTCTGTAACCAGATCACCGCGCAACCACCGGGACAGAGACATCCCAATCTCCGCCTGACTCTAGACACGCGAATGCTCTGACTTCTGCGGTCGCGGTCAGCGCGCTTGCGGCTTTGGCGGACTCATTTCGGGCGTTCAGTGAGTACCTGAGGCAACGAAGTTGTGCGCTCAACCCAGTGCCCCGCAGCTGGCGAGATCCACTGCGCAAGTTCGATAGCCAGTCGCAGGTCGCGCCGGAGATCGCGCTGGTGGATGGGTTCATGGTGAGCTGCGCGGTTCCGGACGAAGTTGAGCTGTTGCATCCGGAAGGCTACGTCACGTTGCCTGGTGCGGAGATCTGGATGCGCATGCGGGAACGCCGTGTGCGTCGAAGGCACCCACAGTGACGTCAGGTATCGCGACCCTACGAGATATCGCCAGAACCCGAGCGGCAGCTCAGCGATGACGCGGCCATGAACTTCTGGTCGGCTCCCTCGGTGTGTCGCTCGATCCCGTGCCTTTTGAATGTCGCTGCGTCCCTGTCGATCGAGTGGTGCGATATCCAGCCAAGACGCCTGTCCATGCTTGCGAGCTGCCCAGCCGCGGAGCTGGATGTCGAGAGCGTTGCGAGTGACTACTTCAACCATTGAGGTGAGTTCCATCATGCTCGCCGCCGCGCGCATGTTCCACTCGTAGAGAGCGAAGGCTTCTGCGACATTGCCGCGGGTCGCTCTAGAGTATGAGCTGAGTCGTTCAGCCGTTACGAGAGGGAGGATCGATTCGTAGTCTTCGTCGCGCAGCGCAGCTCGTTCGGTTGACATTCAGGATCCTGACCGTATGCTTGTACACGAAGACCCCGGAACGATCACTGGCCTGGCCACATCGCCGGGGTTTCGTCTTTCCAGTGCTCGACTAGGCTCCCGATGACATCGTCACACGAAGCGCCCATCGGGTCGGGAGCCTAGTCGAGCACTGGGTCGATGCTAGGGGGCGCGCGCGGCTCCTGTGCAGTTCGAAGCGGAATCGTGTGGTCGTGGCCGGACATCCAACCGGTATTGTCCTCGTTAGTCGTGGTTGGTCGCCATTGGTCCTGATTGCGCTGGAGACGCCCGGCACGCCGGCGTCGCTGTGCCGAGAGAACTGGACTCTGTGCCGGGAGAGGTCCCCGGCACAACCCCCGGCACAAGCGGCCGATTTGAGGGTCGGAGCCCGCATTCGTTCGTCATGCCCGCGTGCGGCAGCTAGAAGAGTCCGCCCAATAAGAGGCGGCTGACCATGGACAACAAAGAAACCCCCGCGTGTAGAAGCCACGCGAGGGTTCCCGTGGCTCCGACGGGCGTCGATCCCGTGACCTCACGATTTTCAGTCGTGCGCTCTACCAACTGAGCTACAGAGCCATGCGGCATCCGTGAGAACGAACTGCCGCATCCTAGACGAAAGGCCCTCCGAGAAGGGCCCGTCGCTTGGAGCGACCCTGACGGGACTTGAACCCGCGACCTCCGCCGTGACAGGGCGGCACGCTAACCAGCTGCGCTACAGGGCCAGAACTATGAAATTGTACCGGAAGAGTGACCCCAACGGGATTCGAACCCGTGCTACCGCCGTGAAAGGGCGGCGTCCTAGGCCGCTAAACGATGGGGCCGGGTGAAGCTTGACCCTCGCGGGCGCCGCTCACGCTTGCCGACGCTCAAGCATAAGAGATGCCTCGCCGAATCCCCAAATCGAAACGGGGATGGATGCCCCGACCCGCCCAGGAAACTCTCGCCAAGCGGACTCGTCGGGAGCATCATGGGTGGGTATACCCGACCGGCAGACGCGGCATCCCGGTGAAAATCTGTTGCATCTGTGACTGATGTTGCTACTGTTGATTGCGTTGTGCCCGTGAGAACACCCGACGAAACCACCGCAAGGGCTGGGAGAGGAGGCCGGGTGAACGAGGAAGTGACCACGGTGACCGAGGACTGCGACTGCGCGCCGACGGCCCGCGAGAAGCGCGCGCTCTGGCCGTCGCTCGTGTCCCGCCGCGGTGCGATCGCCCTGGGCGTGCTCGGTGTCGCCGGCGCAGGCATCGCCGTGGCACCGCAGATCCCGCCCGCGTTCGCCGCCGACTACCCGTCGTGGCCCGACGTGCAGAGAGCCAAGGCGAACGAGGCGGCGAAGAACGCTGAGATCGGGCGCATCCAGACGCTGATCCAGAACCTCAAGGCTGCCGCGGTCCGCGCGCAGCAGCAGGCCGAAGCCGCCGGCAATGCGTTCTACCAGGCACAGCAGGAGTACTTCGCCGCCGCGAAGCGCGCCGACGACCTGCAGAACCAGGCCGACAAGCAGGCGGCGAAGGCCAAGGATGCATCGGACAAGGCGGGCCGCGTCGCCGCCCAGCTGTATCGCAACGGCGGTGATGACACGGCGCTCCAGCTGTTCCTGTCGGGATCGGCGGCCAACGCCGACGACCTGCTCGCGCGCCTGGGCACGATGGACACGCTGCTCGAGGCGAACAACGCCGTGTACGCCGATGCGGTGTCGGCCCGCGACTCGGCGCAGAACCTGAGCGATCTGGCCAAGAAGCAGCGTCAGGAGCGCGACCGCCTGCAGAAGGTCGCCGAGCAGAAGATGATCGCTGCGCAGCAGGCGTCCGAGGCCGCCGACCAGGCCGTCGCGAATGAGAACGCGCACATGGACGACCTGCAGGCGCAGCTGGCCGCGCTGAAGGACACGACTAAGAAGACCATCACGCAGTACCGGGTCGGCGTCGAAGTGCGCCGCAAGGCCGAAGAAGAGCGCAAGCGCAAGCTCGAGGCCGAGCGCAAGCGTCAGGCCGAGCTGGCCGCCCGGAACAACTCCGGCGGCGGAGGCGGCGGCGGTGGTGGTGGTGGCGGCGGCGGGGGCCGCGTGCACGCCAACGGTTGGTGCCGTCCCAACGACGGCGGCCAGACCTCGGGGTACGGGCCGCGCACCGTGCAGTGCGGGCCGAGCTACTGCTCGAGCGGCTTCCACTACGGGGTGGACCTGGCCGACAGCTGCGGCTCGAACATCTACGCCGCGCACTCGGGCACCGTCGTCTACTCCGGCTACAACGGCGGCTACGGCAACTACATCAAGATCGACCACGGGGGCGGCATCGGCACCGGGTACGGGCACATCCGCTACGGCGGACTCTTCGTCCGTGCCGGCCAGCATGTCCGCGCGGGCCAGGTCATCGCGAGCGAGGGCAACACCGGCAACTCGTTCGGCTGCCACCTGCACTTCGAGACGTACGTGAACGGGTCGCCGGTCAACCCGATCTACTTCATGGCCAACCGCGGCATCAGCGTCTGATCGTACGCCGCGCGCACAGAGGGGCGGATGCCGCAGCATCCGCCCCTCGCCACGTTGCGGCGCAGTCCGGACTCAGTGCGCTTCGAATCGCGCGAACGCCTCGCTCACCAGGCGCTCGGCCTCGGCGGCGTCGGCCCACTCCTCGACCTTGACCCACTTGCCCTCTTCGAGGTCCTTGTAGTGTTCGAAGAAGTGCGCGATCTCGTTCTTGGTGTGCTCGGGGATGTCGGCGACGTCCTGGATGTGCGCCCAGCGCGGGTCCTTGGCGAGCACCGCCACGACCTTGTCGTCGCCGCCGGCCTCGTCGGTCATGTGGAGCACCCCGACCGGGCGCACGGTCGCGTGCACGCCGGGGAAGAGGGTCTGGTCGAGCAGCAGCAGCACGTCGAGCGGGTCGCCGTCCTCGCCGAGCGTCTTGTCGAAGAAGCCGTAGTCGGCGGGGTAGCCGAACACCGTGTAGAGGATGCGGTCGAGGTGGACGGCCCCGGTCTCGTGGTCGACCTCGTACTTCACGCGGCTGCCGCGCGGGATCTCGATGACGGCGTCGTACGCGCCCATAGGTGTGCTCCTTCGATGACGGGAATTCCGCGCAACAGCCTAGCCTCCGGCGTACGGTGGGGTCGTGAAGCATCGCCCCGGCCTCGATCCCGCCGTCGCGCAGACGCGCCTGGCCGTGCGCCGGGCTGTGGCCGACGTGCGTCCCGGCGCGGTGATGGTCGCCCTCTCAGGCGGCGCCGACTCGCTCGCACTGGCGGCGGCGACCGCGTTCGAGGCGCCCAAGCGCGGCATGACCCTGATCAGCGTCACCGTCGACCACGGGCTGCAGCCCGGGTCCGACGACGTCGCCGAGGCGGCCGCCCGCCAGGCCGAGGACCTCGGCTTCGATGCCCGTGTCGAGCGCGTGCACGTCGGCGGCGAAGGCGGCCCCGAAGCCGCCGCGCGCACCGCGCGGTACGACGCGCTGCGGCGCGCGGCCGTCGAGACGGACGCGGCCGCGATCCTCGTCGGCCACACCCTCGACGACCAGGCCGAGACCGTGCTGCTGGGTCTGGCCCGTGGATCGGGCACCGCGAGCCTGCAGGGCATGGCCCCCGTCGCCGACCTCGACGGCATCCCGCTGCTGCGCCCGTTCCTCGCCCTGCCGCGCGCCGTGGCCCGTGCGGCGTGCGACGAGCAGGGTCTGCAGGCGTGGGACGACCCGCAGAACGCCGACCCCGCCTTCACGCGCGTGCGCGTGCGCGAAAGGGTCCTGCCCGTGCTCGAGGCCGAGCTCGGCCCGGGCATCGCCGAGGCGCTGGCCCGCACGGCCGACCAGCTGCGAGAGGATGCCGCGGCCTTCGCCGAGATGATCGACGAGACCATCGAAGACATCGTGGAGCACGCCGAGGCGGGCATCTCGGTGTCGGTCGCGGCGCTCGCCGCGAACCCCGCCGCTCTGCGGCACCGCATCATCCGGCACGTGGTGGCCAGCGAGTTCGGGCAGAGCCTGACCCGCACGCAGACCCTCGAGGTGGCCCGGCTGGTCACGGACTGGTCGGGGCAGGGGCCGGTGGACCTGCCCGGATGTCGCGCCCGTCGTGCCGGCGGCCGCATCGAGTTCTCAGCGAACGACGGCAGCCGCCCGTAGACTCGACCCTATGCGCGCGGCGGACATCTCCGATCAGATCACGAAGATCCTCGTCACCGAGGAGCAGATCCAGCAGAAGCTCGCCGAGATCGCGGCTCAGGTCGCCGAGGACTATGCCGGCAAGGACCTGCTGCTGGTGGGAGTGCTCAAGGGCGCTGTGATGGTGATGGCCGATTTCGCGCGGGCGCTGCCGACGGTGGTGCCGATGGACTGGATGGCGGTCTCGTCGTACGGCAGCGGCACCAAGTCGAGCGGCGTCGTGCAGATCCGCAAAGACCTCGACACCGATATCCACGACAAGCACGTCCTGATCGTCGAGGACATCATCGACTCGGGTCTGACGCTCAGCTGGCTGCTCGAGAACTTCGCATCCCGGGGCGCGGCATCCGTCGAGGTGTTCGCGCTGCTGCGCAAGCCCGAAGCCGCCAAGGTGCGGGTCGACTGCAAGTACATCGGCTTCGACATCCCGAACGAGTTCGTCATCGGGTACGGCCTCGACTATGCCGAGCAGTACCGCAATGTGCGCGACGTCGCGGTGCTCGCGCCGCACGTCTATTCATAAAGGGATTCACCTTACGCCGTGGGCGAATGCACAGACGCCGCACAATACGCCCGCGATACCCTGAATTGACAGTCCGCACGCCCGCGGACCGCGACGAAAGGGCTCCGGGGGCCGACCCCGCACCATGGACTTCAAGAAGATCACCCGCAACCCACTGCTCTACGTGGTGTTGATCGGGCTCCTGCTGATCATCGGATTCTCGCTGATCTCCAGTCTCGGCGGCGCCAAGCAGATCACGACCCAGCAGGGTCTCGACCTGCTCAAGGGCACGACGGTGACGAAGGTGCTGAACACCGACGGCGACCAGCGCGTGGACATGACGCTGTCGACGCCGTACGAGGGTGCGACCGACGTGCAGTTCTACTACGTCTCGGCCCGCGCCGACCAGGTGGTCACGGCGATCAACGACGCGAACCCGAAGAACGGCTACAACGACTCGGTGCCCAAGCCGAGCTGGTTCGACGGCTTCCTGTCGCTGCTGCTGCCGATGCTGCTGCTGGGTGTGCTGTTCTGGATCCTGCTGGCCTCGGCCCAGGGCGGCGGCAGCAAGGTCATGCAGTTCGGCAAGTCGCGCGCAAAACTGGTGACCAAGGAGATGCCCCAGGTCACATTCCAGGATGTCGCGGGCGCCGACGAGGCGATCGAAGAACTCGAAGAGATCAAGGACTTCCTGAAGGACCCGGCAAAGTTCCAGGCTGTGGGTGCGCGCATCCCGAAGGGCGTGCTGCTGTACGGCCCTCCCGGAACAGGTAAGACGCTGCTGGCCCGTGCGGTCGCCGGCGAGGCGGGCGTGCCCTTCTACTCGATCTCGGGCTCGGACTTCGTCGAGATGTTCGTCGGCGTCGGCGCGAGCCGCGTGCGCGACCTGTTCAACCAGGCCAAGGAGAACTCCCCGGCCATCATCTTCATCGACGAGATCGACGCCGTCGGCCGCCACCGCGGCGCGGGCCTGGGCGGCGGCCACGACGAGCGCGAGCAGACCCTGAACCAGATGCTCGTCGAGATGGACGGCTTCGACCCCAAGGCGAACGTCATCGTCATCGCGGCGACGAACCGCCCCGACATCCTCGACCCGGCGTTGCTGCGCCCGGGCCGCTTCGACCGCCAGATCGGCGTGGACGCGCCCGACCTGCACGGGCGCCTGAAGATCCTGCAGGTGCACGGCCGCGGCAAGCCGCTCGCCGAGAGCGTCGACCTCGAGGTCGTCGCGCGCAAGACGCCGGGCTTCACCGGCGCCGACCTTGCGAACGTGCTGAACGAGGCGGCGCTGCTGACCGCCCGCTCGAACGCGCAGCTGATCGACAACCGCGCGCTCGACGAGGCCATCGACCGCGTGATCGCCGGTCCCCAGCGGCGCACGCGCGTCATGAAAGACAAAGAGAAGCTCATCACCGCGTACCACGAGGGCGGTCACGCCCTGACCGCGGCGGCGCTGAACCACTCCGATCCGGTCACGAAGATCACGATCCTGCCGCGCGGCAAGGCCCTCGGCTACACGATGGTGATGCCGCTCGAAGACAAGTACTCGGTCACCCGCAACGAGCTGCAGGACCAGCTCGCGTGGGCGATGGGCGGCCGCGTCGCCGAAGAGATCGTGTTCCACGACCCGACCAGCGGCGCGTCCAACGACATCGAGAAGGCGACGAGCATCGCCCGCAAGATGGTCACCGAGTTCGGCATGACCGCCGCGATCGGGCCGGTCAAGCTGGGCAGCTCGTCGGGCGAGATGTTCCTCGGCCGCGATATGGGCCACGGGCGCGACTTCTCCGAGTCGATGGCCGAGACCGTCGACGAGCAGGTGCGCGCCCTCATGGAGCAGGCGCACAACGAGGCGTACGAGGTGCTCAACGCGAACCGCGAGATCCTCGACAAGCTGGCGCTCGCGCTGCTCGAGAAGGAGACGCTGGACCACCACGAGATCGCCGAGATCTTCACCGACGTCACGAAGCTCCCCGAGCGTCCGCAGTGGCTCTCGAGCGAAGACCGTCCGGTCTCGGCACTGCCGCCGATCGAGATGCCGCGTCCGCCGGCGACCGGGATCGCCGCCTCGACCGAGGCCGAGCCCCAGGGGAAGGCCCCGCGCCGCCGCCCGAGCGGGCAGGCGCGCCCCGCGACCGCGTAGGCTCGGGCCTGTGGCCGTCGACCGTGACCGTGTGAGCGCGCTGGTCCGGGACCTTCTCGTCGCGATCGGGGAGGACCCGGACCGGCCCGGTCTGCGCATGAGCCCGCAGCGGGTCGCCGACCTGTATGCCGACGAATTCTTCGCCGGAGTGGGAGAGGATGCCGCAGCCCCGCTGCGTCGCACGATCTCGGTCTCGCACGGCCCCGCCCCCGACACGACGCCGTCGGGTGCGGTGCTGCTGCGCGACATCCGCTTCCGCTCCGTGTGCGAGCACCATCTGCTGCCGTTCGCCGGACACGCGCACATCGCGTACCTGCCCGGGGAGCAGGTCGTCGGGCTCGGAGCACTGCCGAAGGTCATCGACATCCTCGCCGCCCGCCCGCAGGTGCAGGAGCGGCTGGGCGAGCAGATCGCCGACACCATCGCAGGCGCCCTCGACTGCCGGGGCGTGCTCGTGGTGCTCGATGCGGTGCACCAATGCGTCACGATGCGCGGCGGACGTCAGCCCGACGCCGCGACCGTCACGATCGCGGCGCGCGGCGAGTTCGCCGAGCCGGCGGCGCGGACCGAGCTCATCGCACTGATCGGACAGGGGAGCGCATGACCGTCATCATGGGGGCCGTCAACGTCACGCCCGACTCGTTCAGCGACGGCGGGCGCTACGTCCGCACGGCCGACGCGATCGCGCACGGCCTGCAGCTACGGGCGGACGGCGCCGACATCCTCGACATCGGCGGCGAGTCCACCCGGCCCGGTGCGGAGCGCATCGACCCGAGCGTCGAGCGCGAACGCGTGCTGCCGGTGATCCGGGAACTGGCGGCCGCGGGCGCCGTGATCAGCATCGACACGATGCACGCATCGACCGCAGAGGCCGCGATCGAGGCGGGCGCCGCCATCATCAACGACGTGGCCGGGGGTCTTGCCGATCCCGACATCCTGCGCGTGGTGGCCGAGAGCCGCACCGACGTCGTGATCAGCCACTGGCGCGGTCACTCCGACGACATGTACGCGCACGCGCAGTACGACGACGTCGCGCGCGACGTCGTCACCGAGCTCATGGAGCGGATCGATGTCGCCGCGGCCGCCGGCATCCCGCCCGAGCGCATCATCCTCGACCCGGGCATCGGCTTCGCCAAGCGTGGCGAGCAGAACTGGCAGGCGCTGCGGGGCCTGCCCGCGCTGGTGGCCGTGGGCCCGCGCGTGCTCGTGGGAACGAGCCGCAAGCGGTTCCTCGCCGACCTGCTCGAGGCCGGCGATGCCGGCGAGGCCACCGAGCAGCGCCGCGACCTGGCCACCGCCGTCGCCAGCGTCCTGGCCGCCCAGGCGGGCGCGTGGGGCGTGCGCGTGCACGACGTCGCGGCGACCCGCGACGCACTGCGCGTCGCCGAGGCGTGGGGAGCATGATGGGCGAGTTCGACGAGATCGCGCTGCGCGGGCTGCGGGCGTACGGCTACCACGGCGTCTACGAGCACGAGCGCCGCGAGGGTCAGGAGTTCTCGGCCGATCTCACCCTGCACGTCGACACGCGGCCGGCCGCGGCATCCGACGACGTCACCGACACCGTGCACTACGGCGAGGTCGCCGAAGCGGTCACGGCGATCATCGCCGGCGACCCGGTCGACCTCATCGAGACGCTGTGCCAGCGCATCGCCGACGCGGTGCTCGCGTTCGACCGCGTCGAGCAGGTCACCGTCACGGTGCACAAGCCGAACGCCCCCATCACGGTCCCCTTCGACGACGTGACCGTGACGATCCGTCGCCGGAGGGCCGCATGAGCCGCAGGCTCGCCCAGGGGTTCACGCCGGCCGTGCCGGGTATCCGCGCGGTCGTCGCGCTCGGGGCCAATCTCGGCGACCGCGAGGCGACGCTGGATGCCGCGATCGCCGAGCTGCGTGCGCTGCCGCTGACCGAGGACGTGCACGTGGCCGAGCCGATCACGTCGGTCGCGGTCAAGCTCGACGGCCCGGATGCCGATGCCCCGCAGTACCTCAACACGGTCGCCGTGCTCACCACGCGCCTGGCCCCGTCGGTGCTGCTGAACGCGCTGCACGAGATCGAGCAGCGGCACGGGCGGGTGCGCCTGGAGCGCTGGGGCGACCGCACCCTCGACCTCGACATCATCGCGTACGGCGACGTGCGCAGCGCCGACCCCGACCTCACGCTGCCGCACCCGCGCGCCGCCGAGCGGCTGTTCGTGCTCGAGCCCTGGCTCGCCGTCGACCCCGACGCGGTGCTGCCCGGTGCCGGGCGGGTCGACGCGCTGGCCGCAGCGCTGCGGGAGGAGGACGCATGAACCGCACGCGACCGACCCCGCTCATCGTCGCCGCCGCGCTCGGCGTGGGCGGGGGCTATGTGCTCGACCAGGCGCTGACCGCCGCGGGGCGCTCGTCGTTCACGCCGATGGTGTCGCTGCCGGTGCTGCTGGCGGCGGTGGGGATCATCGTGGTGCTGCTGGCGGTGCCGATCTACCGTGCCTCGCACGGGCACATCGCCGCGCCCATCAATCCCTTCCACGCCGTGCGCATCGCCATGCTCGCGAAGGCCTCGAGCCTGGTCGGCGCAGTGTTCGGGGGACTCGGGCTGGGGCTGCTTCTGTTCGTGCTGAGCCGACCCACCGACCCGTCGGTAGGCTCATTGAGCGCGCTGATCGCGACCGTGGTGTGTGCCGCCGTGCTCATCGCCGCGGGGCTGATCGCCGAGCACCTGTGCACGATCCGGAAGGACGACGATGACGAACACCCCGACGCCGGGGGAGGGGACCACCCCGACTCCTCAGGCCCCGGCGCCCGCCACGCCGCCCGCTGACGCGCAGTCCCCGGCGCCCGCCGCGCCGCCGGCGCCCGCCGCGCCACCGGAGCGAGCGGGTGACCCGGTTCTCGACGCGGGGACGTTCGATCGTGTGCTCGAGCCGCGCAGCGCGCACCGGCTGCCGCTCGGCGACGGCACGTGGTACCAGCTCGCGCGGTCGTACGTGTGGGTGCGGCTCATCTCGGTGACCGCGATGCTCGTGATCGTCCTGGTCGCCGCCGCGGTGCTCACCGCGGTGGCAGGCGACGCGTGGCCGTGGATCCCCGGCGGCATCGCCGCCGTGCTGTTCGCCGGCACCGCCGTGATCACCCCGCGCCAGGCGCGCTCGTTCGGGTACCAGCTGCGCCGCGACGACCTCGTCTTCCGCCGCGGCATCCTGTGGCAGCGCATGGTCGCGGTGCCCTACGGGCGCATGCAGCTCGTCGACATCACGCACGGGCCGCTCGACCGGGCGTTCGGCATCGCCCAGCTCAAGCTCGTCACTGCCGCGGCATCCACCGGCGTCGTCATCCCCGGACTCACCCAGACGGCCGCCGAGACCCTGCGCGACACCCTGATCGAGGTCGCCGAGACTCGCAGGACCGGCCTGTGACCGCACCGTCCGTCCCGGTTCCCGGCGCTCCGCTGCCGGGCGCGCGTTCGCCGCTCAGCGACGGCGAATGGCACCGGATGCACCCGCTCACCCCGCTGTTCCGCGGGGGTCTGGTGCTCGTGATCGTCGCGGGCATCGTGATCTCGAACCTGCGCGAGCGCATCATCGACTTCTTCCTGCGCACGACCGTGCCCGAGGTCCCCGACTTCCAAGAGCCGGGCGATCCGATCGACTTCATCCTGCGGCACAATCTCGTGCTGCTGGCACTGGTCGCGCTGCTGGTCGTCGTGCTCGTGCTGATCGGGCTGTTCTACCTGGCGTGGCGGTTCCACAGCTTCCGCATCACCGGCGACGACGTCGAGGTGCGTCACGGCGTGCTGTTCCGCAGCCACCGCCGTGCGCCGCTGGACCGCGTGCAGGGCGTGAACCTGACCCGCCCGATGATCGCCCGCCTGCTCGGCATGGCCAAGCTCGAGGTCGTGGGCGCGGGCTCGGACTCCAACGTCAAACTCGAATACCTGTCGACGTCGAACGCCGAAGAGGTGCGCGCCGACATCCTGCGTCTCGCGTCCGGCAGACGGCTCGCCGAGGCGCGTGCGCGGGATGCCGCAGCCCACGGCGGCTCGCGCGTCGTGGCTGCGGCATCCGTCGTCGCCGACGCCCTGAACGATCTCGTGCTGGGTGCCGAGGAGCCCGTCGCCGAGCCCGCGTCGGTCGTCCAGATCCCGATCGTGCGGCTGCTGCTGTCGCGTCTGCTCGGCCGCGGCATGATCATCATGGTCGTGCTGATCGCCGCGGCAATCTGGGGATCGGTCGTGGGCACGGTGTGGATCCTGTTCACGATCATCCCGATGATCCTCGCCTTCGGCACGATGATCGTGCGCTCGACCACCAAGTCGCTGCGGTACTCGATCGCGCCCACGCCCGACGGCGTGCGGATCACGTACGGGCTGTTCACGACCGTCACCGAGACGCTGCCGCCGGGGCGCATCCACGCCATCGAGGTCAGTCAGCCGCTGCTGTGGCGGCCGGCCGGGTGGTGGGCGGTGCGGGTGAACCGCATGACCGGCAAGCGCGCGGACTCGAACGAGCCCGACCAGTTCGCCGAGGTGCTGCCGGTCGGCGACCGCGCCGACGTCGAGCGCGTGCTGCGGCTGCTGATGCCGGCGATGCCCGAGGACGGTTGGCCGCTCGTGTTCGAGCACGGCATCCTGGGGCCGGGACCCGACGGCGACCCGTACACGAACACCCCCGGCCGCGCCCGGATCCTGCGGCCGCTGTCGTGGCGGCGCAACGGGTTCCTGCTCGCCGAGGGCGCACTGTTCTTCCGCCGCGGGTTCGTCTGGCGCAACCTCGCCGTGTTCCCACTGGCACGCCTGCAGAGCGTCGGGCTGCACCAGGGGCCCCTGGCCCGGGCGCTGGACGTCGCCAAGGTGCACGCCCACACGATCGCCGGGCGGGTCTCGGGGTCGCTGGGCGCCGTGGACCGCCGCGCCGCGATCGACGTGTTCGCACGCACCGAGGCCGCCGCGGTGGCCGCCGGCGCCGCCGACCGCACGCACCGGTGGGCGGGGGAGGACTCATGAGCCGCGAAGGGCGCCTGGGGGTCGGGATCATCGGCGCGGGCCGGGTGGGGCCCGTGATCGGCGCCGCGCTGGCCGGGGCCGGCCACGCCGTCGTCGGCATCACGTCAGGGTCGGACGACGACCGCGTCGAGTCGGTGCTGCCCGATGTGCCGTTCCTGGACGCGACCGAGATCGTGCGCCGGGCCGAGCTGGTCGTGCTCGCCGTGCCGCATGACGAGCTGGCGGGCCTGGTCGCCGGGCTCGCCGACCTCGGCGCCTGGCAGATCGGCCAGCTCGTGGTGCACACCGACCCGGGGTTCGGGCTCGACGTGCTGATGCCCGCCGCAGCCCGGGGCGCGATCCCGCTGGCCATCCATCCGGCGATCGCGTTCACCGGCACGTCGATGGATCTGCGCCAGCTCACCGACGCGTTCGCCGCCGTCACCGCGCCGGCCGCGGTGCTGCCGATCGCCCAGGCGCTCGCCGTCGAGCTCGGCTGCGAGCCGGTGGTGGTGAAGGATGCCGATCGCCCGGCGTATGCGGAGGCCATTGCGACGGCGACCGAGTTCTCGCGCTCGATCGTGCGACAGGCATCCGATCTGCTGGCGTCTGTGGGTGTCGAGAACCCGCGGGCGTTCCTGTCGACGATCGTGCACTCCAGCGTCGACGAGGCGCTCACCGACCCCGGCGACCCCGGCGATCTGTCGCCCGACCTGGAGTAGCCCGGTTCACCGCCGCGGGGTCAGCCGGAGCGCACCGAACCGTCGGGGTTCAGCAGCAGCGGACGCGGGTCGGGCGCCGCGAAGTCGAACAACGGGGCGAGGGAACCTGCCCGCGCGTCGAAGCTGCCGCCGCCCAGACGCCCCAGGCGCCAGTTGTCCTCGATGAAGCGCAGCACCGAGGTCTGTTCGGTGAGGGAGTGGTCTACGGCGTTGCGGCGCGCGTACGGCGAGATGACCAGCAGCGGCAGACGCTGACTCGGCCCGCAGCGGCCCGGCTTGCCGTCGGTGACGGGGGCGCTCGAGTGATCGCAGATCGCTGCGTCGATGCCCGGCTCGTGCGATGCGTTCAGGATCGTCGGCGCGACGTGGTCATACCAGCCGTCGGAGTCGTCGTAGGCGATGACGACCGCGGTCGAGGCCCACTCGGGCGAGGTCTGCAGCATGTTGAGGATGTCGACGAGAAAACGCTGCTCGTCGAGCGGATCGGAGTATCCGGCGTGACCGTCCTGCGCTGCCGGCGCCTTGAGGAATGACACCGCCGGCAGATCGCGTGACGCCAGGGCGGCGTCGAAGTCGCGCAGATCGTACTGGTGGTGGGCCTGGTCGTCGTGACCGATCATGGCGGTCGATGTCGGCGGCAGGTGATGCGGGTTGGCCGTCGACGGGTAGTACTGGAACGGCTCGTGGTGCGCTGTGTAGTCGGTCACCCGCGCACCGCCGATGTTCGCACGGCTCGCGTCGCACTGCGCCGGAGTGCCGGCTGCTTCGTTCCAGGGCGTCGTGGGGCGGAAGCCGCCCGAGAACCACCCCCAGGTCACGTGCGCGTCGGTGAGGAGGTCCCCGATGTTGGGAGTGGATGCCGTGAACCGCCCGAGCGGTGCCCCCGACGATCTATGGCTGCAGTCGTCGAAGACGGGGTCGACATCGCTGATCAAGGTGCCCCGGCCCGCGGCATCCGGCGCCAACACCTGGGCTGGATCGCGCACCACGCGGCCGGACGCCGGATCGACCAGCGTCATGCCCCATGTCTGACCCGATACGAGGTCGAGGGCTCCGGGAGTGGACGGGCCGAACACCGTGTCCCAGGAGTTGTCGCTCATGGCGAAGCGCTGAGCGTAGTTCCACAGCGCCGTGACCGTGTTGCCGTCGTAGTAGTCCATGACCAGTCCGGGCTCGCCGAAGGCGCCGGAGCACGAGTTGCGTGACGTGTACTGGACGAATCGGTCCATCAGGCCACTGTCGACCGCCTGCTGCTCGGCGGTGTAGTCGTGGTCCTGGTCGCACGTGAGGGCGTGGTCGTGACCGAGCCGGTGCGGCGGGGACGCGTTGGGGTTCGATGCGAGCAGGCCGCCGGTGCGGAGGTTGTCGACCTGTGGCGTTCCGGCCGCCGCGTGGAACGGTGTGCCGTCGGTGTTCGCCGCGTCGGGGTACGTGCCGAAGTAGTGGTCGAACGAGACGTTCTCGCCGAAGATCACGACCAGATGGGCGATCGGCGTGGTCGTCGCCCCGCTCGCCGATGGTGCCGCCGCCGTCGGCGCGGGCGCCGGGGTCGTGTGCGGCGTCGTGGAAGGTCGCGGAGCAGAGGATGCCGAGCAGGCCGTCAGTGCGAGGGCCATGGCGGTGAGCAGTGTCGCGGCGCTACGCCGTGCCGCGGTGCTCCGGTGCGCGCGACGTCGCCTGCGGGGCTGACGAGCATCCATCCGAGTCCCCTCCGGCTCCAGTGTCGCGCGCAGCCGTCGGCCACGCGACCCCCATGTTGTTCGATCGTCGCGCGACCCCGTCGTTCCTGGGCGGATCGGCGCCGCGACGCTTCCGCGGCCGGGCGACCGGCACTGGCCGGGGTCAGTTGCCGCGGACGGCCGCCGATAGACTGGGACGCGACTTTTCGAGGAGCCCGCCGCATGACCGACACCCCCGCCCCCGCCGACACCGCGCCCGGCCAGCCCTCGGAAGAGGACGTCGTCGAACAGAAGGCCGTGCGCATGGCCAAGCGCGAGCGGTTGATCGCGGAGCGGAAGGATGCCGCGGGCGGCGCATATCCGGTCACCGTTCCCGTGACCGACACGATTCCGTCGCTGCGTGAGCGGTTCGGCGACCTCGAGGCGGGTGACGAGACGGGGGTGACCGCTGCGGTCGCCGGGCGCGTCGTGTTCAGCCGGAACACCGGCAAGCTGTGCTTCGCGTCGCTGCAGTCCGGCGACGGCAGCCGCATCCAGGCCATGGTCTCGCTCGCCTCGGTGGGCGCGGAGTCCCTGCAGCGCTGGAAGGAGCTCGTCGACCTCGGCGACCACGTGTACGTGAGCGGAGAGGTCATCTCGAGCCGCCGCGGCGAGCTGTCGATCATGGTCGCCGACTGGGCGATCGCATCGAAGGCGCTGCTGCCGCTGCCGAACATGTATACCGAGCTGAGCGAAGAGAGCCGCGTGCGCAGCCGCTTCCTCGACCTGATCGTGCGCGACCAGGCTCGGGCCACCGTGCGCGCACGCGCCGAGGTCAACGCCAGCCTGCGCCGCACGTTCACCGAGCGCGGCTTCATCGAGGTCGAGACCCCGATGTTGCAGATCCAGCACGGCGGAGCCTCGGCCCGCCCGTTCGTGACCCACTCGAACGCGTTCGACGCCGAGCTGTACCTGCGCATCGCGCCCGAGCTTTACCTCAAGCGCGCCGCGGTCGGCGGCATCGACCGGGTGTACGAGATCAACCGCAACTTCCGCAATGAGGGCGCCGACTCGACGCACAGCCCCGAGTTCGCGATGCTCGAGGCCTACCAGGCGTACTCGGACTACAACGGCATCGCCGACCTCACCCAGGCACTCGTGCAGAACGCCGCGATCGCGGTGAGCGGCTCGACGACCGTGACCTGGGCCGATGGCACGGTGTATGACCTCGGCGGCGAGTGGGACCGCATCTCGATGTACGACTCCCTGTCCGAGGCCGCGGGCGTCCAGATCACGCCGCAGACCTCGGTCGACGACCTGCGCGCGCTGGCCGACCGCGAGGGCGTCGACGCCCCGCCGCACCCCACCCACGGCAAGTGGGTCGAAGAGCTCTGGGAGCACTTCGTGAAGGGATCGCTCACGCGCCCGACGTTCGTCATGGACTTCCCCGTCGACACCAGCCCGCTCGTGCGTGACCACCGGTCGATCGCCGGCGTGGTGGAGAAGTGGGACCTGTACGTGCGCGGCTTCGAGCTGGCGACCGGGTACTCCGAGCTGATCGACCCGGTCGTCCAGCGCGAGCGGTTCATCGCGCAGGCGAAGCTCGCCGCAGCCGGCGACGTCGAGGCCATGCGCATCGATGAGGAGTTCCTGCGCGCGATGGAGCACGGCATGCCCCCGATGGGCGGCATGGGCATGGGCATCGACCGCCTGCTGATGGCGATCACCGGGCTCGGCATCCGCGAGACCATCCTGTTCCCCCTCGTGAAGTAAGCGGCCGACCCGGTCGGCGGTCGTCGACGTTGACGTCGGCCGGGACGTCGGTCACGTTCGGATCGACGGCGCGGTGGCCGCGTTCAGATCGCGCACCCATCCCGGGCGGTGCGCTGTCGCCAGGAACGACAGCACGAGCTCGGCGAGCCCGTGCTCGGGCTCGACGTCGCACGCACACTCTGCGTCGTGCAGCGCCTGCGCCAGATCACCGAGCGCCCACGACAGCCAGGCGCACACCGCGAGCAGGCCTGCGCGCCGGGCCGCCGGAGAGCGGGCGGCGAGCTCCTGCGCCACGCCGCGTGCCGCGGTGAGACGCTGCGGATCCGCATCGACGCCGTCGCCCCACATCCGCTCGCCGAGATCGGGCGGATACTCCGCCCCGTCCTCCCAGCGCACGAGCGCCTCGGCCGCGGCGTCTCCGTCACGGGCGGCCCCGCACCACTGCACGAGCGCGACGTCCCGTGTGCCGGGCCGGTCGAGCGCCCAGATCAGCAGCGCCGCGGTGAACGGGTCGATCGTCTCGGGGTCGAGCCCGAGCGCCTCTTCGAACAGGGCGGGCAGATCGTCGAGCCGGCAGGTCGCGCACAACGCACGGGGATCGACCCGGCCGCCCGGCGGAGCGTCGCCGTCGCACAGGGCGCACACCGCCGTCTCGATCGCGGCCAGCGCATCGGCGGTCTGCGCGCGCACCTCGGCAGCGTCCACCGGCGTGCGCGGGAAGGGGGCGAGCGTGATGCCGCCCGGCGGACACTCCGGGTCGAGGTACGAGCCCCAGTGGCCGCCGCTCACGCACAGCGCGTCGCGCAGGTGCAGGCCGCACGCGTCGGTCCGGCGCGCCAGGGCGCGCACGAGATCGTCGTGGGGCAGTGCGTCGCCCATCGCGGCGTCCGTGTAGACCACGGCGGTCAGGCTGTCGGCATCGGCCAGGCGGCACACCATCCCGATACACGTGGCGGCGGTCTGATCGATGTCGGCGTCGTCGGGAAGTGCCACGCGCAACGCGCCCATCGTGCGGCTGCGCGCGAACGGCACCACCACGAGGCCCCGCTTCGGGACGTGCCCGAGCAGCTGCGGCACGAGGGACAGGAACGAGGCGGACTGCTCGGTGCGGATCACGGTGGACATGCCTCGAGCCTGCCCGGCGGGCCCGGCCCGCATGCGGCTCGGAGCGTGATCTGTGGATGCTTCGCCCGATCCACGTCCGAACCCCGATCTGGGGAGGAGGCGGCGGGGCCGGGATGCCGCGTCCGCCGGTACGATGGAGGCATGGACAACTTCTGGGTCGCCGCGTTCTGGTCGCTCGTGCCGACCGTGGTGGTGCTCGGGATGTTCATCTTCATCCTGCGCTCGGTCGTGCACATGGACCGCAACGAGCGCCGCACCTATGCGAAGGTCGAGGCCGAGGAGCGCGCGAAGCGCGGCCTGCCGCCGATTCCGCCCACGCCGCCTGCCGCCGGCCGCTGAACCTCAGTCACTGATCCGCACCACTGGGCCTCATGCCTGGTCGGGGCCACGATCGACGCCCGCTGAGGCCGGGCCGCGGCATCCCACCCCGCGGTCCCGGGGATGTCGTCGCGAGCCGATACGCTGAGCTTTGACTTCAGCGAGGGGGAGCGCATGAGCTTCATCGCGACGTGGTGGCCCATCGTCATCCTCGTGTTCGACGTGGCCATCCGCATCGCCGCGGTCATCGTCGTGCCCCGCAACCGCCGGCCCACCGCCGCCATGGCGTGGCTGCTCGCGATCTACTTCATCCCGATCGCCGGTGTGCTGCTGTTCCTGCTGATCGGCACGCCGCGGCTGCCCCGCAAGCGGCGGCGCAAGCAGGACGCGATCAACGACTACATCCGCGAGACCAGCGCGCACCTCGACTTCGGCACGCTGCGGCCGCACGCGCCCGACTGGTTCAACACGATGGTCACGATGAACCGCATGCTCGGGGCGATGCCGCTGGCCGGCGATAACGAGGCGCACCTGATCTCGGAGTACCGGCAGAGCCTCGACGAGATGGCCGAGGCCATCCGGGCCGCGACGCAGTATGTGCACGCCGAGTTCTACATCCTGCAGTCCGACGACACGACCGACGACTTCTTCTGCGCGCTCGAAGAGGCCGCGGCGCGCGGGGTCACCGTCCGCGTGCTGCTGGACCACTGGGCCAATCGCGGCAAGCCGCGCTACCGCCGCACCCTCGACCGGCTGACCCGCATGGGCGCTCGGTGGCAGCTCATGCTGCCCGTGCAGCCGCTGCGCGGCAAGTACCAGCGACCCGATCTGCGCAACCACCGCAAGCTCCTGGTCGTCGACGGCGACGTCGCGTTCATGGGGTCGCAGAACATCACCGACTCCACCTACAACCTGCGCAAGAACATCCGTCGGGGCCTGCACTGGGTCGACCTGATGGTGCGCATCAAAGGGCCGGTCGTGGCATCCATCAACGCGGTCTTCCTGTCGGACTGGTACAGCGAGACCGACGAGACGCTCGAAGACGAGATCTCGCTGTTCGACATCGCCGAGGCCAGTCCCGGCGACCTCGACTGCCAGATCGTGCCGAGCGGCCCGGGATTCCGGTTCGAGAACAATCTACGGCTGTTCCTCGGGCTGCTGTACTACGCACAGCGCAAGATCATCATGGTCAGCCCGTACTTCGTGCCCGACGAGGCGCTGCTGCTGGCCGTGACGACCGCGTGCCACCGCGGCCTGCAGGTCGAGCTGTTCGTGTCCGAAGAGGGCGACCAGGCCATGGTCTACCACGCGCAGCGCAGCTACTACGAGGCGCTGCTGAAGGCCGGGGTGAAGATCTGGATGTACCGCAAGCCGTACATCCTGCACTCGAAGTCGATGACGATCGACGACGAGGTCGCCATCATCGGGTCGAGCAACATGGACATGCGCTCGTTCGGTCTGAACCTCGAGATCTCGATGCTCGTGCGCGGTGAGGAGTTCGTGTCGGAGATGCGCGAGATCGAGGAGAAGTACCGGCGCCTGTCGCGCGAGCTCACGCTCGAGGAGTGGAACCAGCAGCCCCTGCGCTCGACCGTGCTCGACAACCTTGCCCGGCTCACGTCGGCCCTGCAGTAGTCAGCGCGTCTCGGGCGACGCGTTCTCGGCGCGCCGGCGGGCGAGCCCCGTGCTGACGATCGGGCCCATCCCACCGTCGGCCGGCGGAGCGGTGGCGACCGGCGGCCGAGTCGCGTCGCCGAACGCCGAGGTGAGGATGCTGCGCACACTGTCGAACCGTCGAGCCCACACCAGCAGGTCGTCGAGCCGCATCGGCTCGTCGCCGTGCTGCAGGCGCGACACCCGGTCGAGCGTCATCTCGGGCGAGGTGACCTGGAGCGTCGGCACGATCGTGGCGAGGTTGCTGCGCTGCATGAGCACCTCTTCGCGAACAGCGTTGGCCACCCAGTGCTGCAGATTCGCCGCGATGAACCGCGCATCCGCCGGATCGACGCCGTCCGCGGCGCGCATCGGCTTGCCCCAGCGGCCGAACATCTCGGGCCGGTCGACCAGGTCGCGCGGCCGTGCGGACGGCTCCGCGGCATCGGGTTCGTCACGTCGGGGGTTGAAGGCGAGGCCGCTCACCCTCTCGATGCTAGGCGCGTTCGGGGTGGCCGGGGCGTGGCATCCGCCTCACGCCGTCAGTCGTCATCCATGACGGTGCCGCGCGAGCCTCGGCGGTCATCGATGACGACTGAAATCCAGCTCAGACTTTGAGTCGTCGTCTCTGACGGTGCTGGTCGACAGAAGACTGTAATAGGTGACGACTGAGCCGAGGGAGAGTGCCGGCCGCCGGCCGCCGCGTGCCATAGCGCCGAGCGCCGAGCACGCGCCGAGCCCGATCGCCAGCCAGACGCGCGCAGAACAGGGCCATGACCAGCAGGATCACGCCGACCATCGAGGCCAGCGGCGGCAGAAGCAGCAGCAGTCGCATCACGCAAGCGCGTTTCGACTCGCTCGCGCCGCGCGCGCTCGCTCGACGACCGGGGTCGAGAACGCTATGCCGACGGCGAACACCGGCTTGCGGCATCCCTGCGCTCGTTACGCTCTTTACAAGCGCCAGAAGTGCGCCGGAGGAGTCAGAGATGTTCGAGAGATTCACCGACCGAGCTCGACGCGTGGTCGTCCTCGCCCAAGAAGAGGCGAAGATGCTCAACCACAACTACATCGGGACGGAGCACATCCTCCTGGGCCTCATCCACGAGGGCGAAGGTGTGGCGGCGAAGGCGCTCGAATCGCTCGGCATCTCGCTGGATGCGGTGCGCGAGCAGGTCCAGGACATCATCGGCCAGGGTCAGCAGCAGCCGACCGGTCACATCCCGTTCACGCCCCGTGCGAAGAAGGTCCTCGAGCTGAGCCTTCGCGAGGCGCTGCAACTGGGGCACAACTACATCGGCACCGAGCACATCCTGCTCGGTCTCATCCGCGAGGGCGAAGGCGTCGCAGCACAGGTGCTCGTCAAGCTCGGCGCGGACCTCAACAAGGTGCGTCAGCAGGTCATCCAGCTTCTGTCCGGCTACCAGGGCAAGGAGCCTGCGGCGGTTTCCGGCGCCGCGCACGAGAGCGCGACGGGAGCCCAAGGAGGCTCGCAGGTGCTCGACCAGTTCGGTCGCAACCTCACGCAGGCGGCACGCGACAACAAGCTCGATCCGGTGATCGGCCGCGAGAAGGAGATCGAGCGGGTCATGCAGATCCTCTCGCGCCGCTCCAAAAACAACCCCGTCCTGATCGGCGAGCCGGGCGTCGGCAAGACCGCGGTCGTCGAGGGCCTGGCCCAGGCGATCGTCAAGGGCGACGTGCCCGAGACGCTGAAGGACAAGCAGCTCTACTCGCTCGACCTCGGCTCGCTCATCGCCGGGTCCCGCTACCGCGGCGACTTCGAAGAGCGCCTGAAGAAGGTCACGAAGGAGATCCGCACCCGCGGCGACATCATCGTGTTCATCGACGAGATCCACACCCTCGTCGGCGCCGGTGCGGCCGAGGGCGCGATCGACGCCGCGAGCATCCTGAAGCCGCTGCTGGCCCGCGGTGAGCTGCAGACCATCGGCGCCACCACGCTCGATGAGTACCGCAAGCACTTCGAGAAGGATGCCGCGCTCGAGCGCCGCTTCCAGCCGATCCAGGTCGCCGAACCCAGCCTGCCGCACGCCATCAACATCCTGAAGGGCCTGCGCGACCGGTACGAGGCGCATCACAAGGTGCAGATCACCGACGGCGCGATCGTCGCGGCCGCGAACCTGTCGGACCGCTACGTGTCCGACCGCTTCCTGCCCGACAAGGCGATCGACCTGATCGACGAGGCCGGCGCCCGCCTGCGCCTGTCGATCCTGTCGAGCCCGCCCGAGCTGCGCGAACTCGACGACAAGATCGCCGACGTGCGCACCCGCAAGGAGGCCGCCAGCGAGGAGCAGGACTTCGAGAAGGCCGCCTCCCTGCGCGACGAGGAGAAGTCGCTGCTCGCCGAGCGGCTGCGCCTGGAGAAGCAGTGGCGCAGCGGGGATGTCGCGACCCCTGCCGTCGTGGACGAGGGCCTCATCGCCGAAGTGCTGGCGCAGGCCACCGGCATCCCGGTCTTCAAGCTCACCGAAGAGGAGTCCTCGCGCCTCGTCTTCATGGAGAAGGCGCTGCACCAGCGCGTCATCGGCCAGGACGAGGCGATCGCCGCGCTCTCGCGCACGATCCGCCGTCAGCGCGCGGGCCTGAAGGACCCCAAGCGCCCGTCGGGCTCGTTCATCTTCGCCGGCCCGACCGGCGTCGGTAAGACCGAGCTGGCCAAGGCGCTCGCCGAGTTCCTGTTCGACGACGAGGGCGCGCTGATCTCGCTCGACATGAGCGAGTTCGGCGAGAAGCACACGGTGTCGCGCCTGTTCGGCGCCCCTCCCGGGTTCGTCGGCTTCGAAGAGGGCGGCCAGCTCACCGAGAAGGTGCGCCGCAAGCCGTTCTCGGTCGTGCTGTTCGATGAGATCGAGAAGGCCCACCCCGACATCTTCAACTCGCTGCTGCAGATCCTCGAAGAGGGCCGGCTGACCGACGGCCAGGGCCGCGTGGTCGACTTCAAGAACACCGTGATCATCATGACGACGAACCTCGGCTCGTCGGCGATCGCGGGTGGCCCGGTCGGCTTCCAGGTCGAGGGCGACACGACCACCAGCTACGAGCGGATGAAGGGCAAGGTCGACGAAGAGCTCAAGCGCCACTTCAAGCCCGAGTTCCTCAACCGCGTCGACGACATCATCGTCTTCCCGCAGCTGAACAAGGACGAACTGCGTCAGATCGTCGGCCTGTTCACGAAGCGTCTGGCCGAGCGCCTGCTCGACCGCGACATGACCGTCGAGCTGACCGACGCCGCCAAAGACAAGCTCATCGAGATCGGGTTCGACCCCACGCTGGGCGCACGTCCCCTGCGCCGTGCCATGCAGCGCGAGATCGAGGACCAGCTCTCGGAGCGCATCCTGCACGGCGAGCTGAACTCCGGTGACCACGTGAAGGTGGATGCCGAGAACGGCCAGTTCGTGTTCGAGCATGCTCCGCGCGGCGAGAAGGTCGCGATCGGCGTGGGCGGGCAGGAGCAGATCCCCGCGACGCCCGACATCATCGCCGGGAGCTGACGGACGACAACGCACCCATTGCACGGGGGCCGACGCGCGGGATGCCGCGGGTCGGCCCCTTCGCGGTCGTAGGCTTGCTGCGTGAGCGACATCGTCATCCGGCCCGCCCGAACCGCTGATGTGCGAGAGATCCAGGGGCTTCTCGAGCCGCTCGTGGATCGTCGCATCCTGCTCGGCAAGGAGCTGGTGTCGCTCTACGAGGCCGTGCAGGAGTTCGTGGTGGCCGAGCTCGAGGGCGAGGTCATCGGCTGCGGCGCGCTGCACGTGATGTGGCGCGACATCGGCGAGGTGCGCACCCTGCTGGTGCGCGAGGACCAGCTGCACCAGGGCATCGGCGGACGCATCGTCGAGGTGCTCGAGGCCCGTGCGATCGAGCTGGGGCTGTCGCGCCTGTTCTGCCTGACGTTCGAGGTGTCGTTCTTCGGCCGGCACGGCTTCTCGCCGATCGGGGAGCAGATCGTCGACCCCGACGTCTACACGCAGCTGCTGCGCAGCCCCGACGCCGGCGTCGCCGAGTTCCTCGACCTCGCGCACGTCAAGCCCAACACGCTCGGCAACACCCGCATGCTCAAGCACCTGTGACAGGCCCGGGCGCGCCCTGCACGGCTGGCGCCGCGAGCCGACCTAGCCTGGCAGGGTGAGTACGTCAGGACGCCGCCATTCGCCCGCCGTCTATCGCCGGCGCAGGCTCGTCCTGCTGCTCGTGCTCATCGCCATCGCGGCGGGGGTCTGGCTGCTGATCGCGCGCCCGTGGCAGGCCGGTGCCTCCGCCGAGGCGAATGAGCCGCCGCGAGTCGCCGATCCGCTGGTGCCGGCCGTCTCGAGCTCTCCGCAGGCGACCACTCCGACTCCCGGCGCGTCCGGGTCGCCGACTCCGGGGGCATCGGGCTCGCCGACGCCGGGCGCGTCCGGGTCGCCGAAGCCCAGCCCGGGCGCGTCGGCGGCGCCGTGCGCCACCGGCGACATCACGGTCACGGGCGTGACCGACAAGACCCGCTACGTGACGGGCCAGGACCCGAAGCTGTCGATTCAGCTGATGAACACCGGCTCGAAGGACTGCACGCTGAACGTCGGGACGAGCGCCCAGGTGTTCACGATCACCAGCGGGGATGACACCTGGTGGCGCTCGACGGACTGCCAGAGCGAGCCGAGCGACATGGTCGTGCTCCTGAAGGCCGGTCAGAAGGTCTCGAGCGCCGAGCCGATCGTCTGGGATCGCACGCGATCGAGCGTCGCGACGTGCCAGGCGAAGAACAGGCCGAAGGCGCCCGGCGGGGGAGCGACATACCATCTGACCGTGTCGATCGGTGGGATCGACGCGGTCGACGACGTCCTTTTTCAGCTGTATTGACGGCGATCGGCGGCTGAGTCCGCCACCTTCAGGAGCCCGAATGGTCTGATGTCCCCCAAAGAGGGGACAGCAAACAGTCGGAAACTTCTCGTACACTTGAATCACACGTTGTGCGAGTGTGCGGTGTCGCTGTCCCCAGCAGCGGAAGTGCCTGTCCCCAGCAGGCCCACCGTCTGCACAGCGTTCGGACCCTCTCGAGTCGCCCAGTCCCCAATGAGCGACTCGAGAGGGTCCTCTCTTCTTCTCTGCGATCCGTCGCCCGGCTCGGACACGCCGTCCGCCGCGATTACGCTGGGGACGTGGCATCCGGCAAGAAGCGCCCCAAGACGCACGCGAAGCAGCTCGAGTTCCGCAACACCCAGCTGGCCGACGCGCTGCAGACCCAGGACATTGCGGCTGTCGCGTTCGCTCTGCGGCACGGGCCGACCGTCGTCCCGCTGATGCACGCGGGCGCCCGCGACGACCCGCGTGATGCGGGCGAGGTCTGGACGTTCCGCGATCCGAGCTCGGGCGACGTCGCGCTGCTGCTGTTCAGCGATGCCGTGCACAAGCCCGAAACGCTGCCGCCCGCGGTCGGCCTGCACTCGCCGGCGTGGCTGCGGTCGTTCCTCGAGGCGCACAGAGACGAGATCACGACCGTGTTCTTCGACATCGCAGGTCCCCACCCGATGCAAGCGACGCCGTCCGACATCATCGCGGCGCTGGAGGCCTGAAGCTCAGAACTCGGGCACGCCTTCGGTGGATGCCGGGGCCATCGCGGTTGCGGCGAGGGTGCGGATCGCGTGGCCGATCGACTCGGCCCGCTCGTCGATCACCGTGCGGTAGCCCAGGCGCGCGGCCTCGTTGCGCCGCTGCGCCGCCTGCGCGACCGGCCGGATCTCGCCCGACAGGCTCAGCTCGCCGATGGCCGCCACGTCGTGCCGCACGGCCTTCTCGCCGCGGGCCGTGGCGATCGCGATCGCGATCGCCAGGTCGGCGCCCGGCTCGACCAGGCGCACCCCGCCCACGGTGGAGACGTAGACGTCCTGCTTCGACAGCTCGATGCGCGCCCGCTTCTCAAGCAGCGCGAGGATCATCGCGACGCGCGACGAGTCCACGCCGCTGACCACGCGACGCGGGTTCGGCCCGGGGGCGGCGACCGTCAGCGCCTGTACCTCGACGGGGATCGCGCGGCGCCCTTCGAGCGCGATCGTGACGCACGTGCCGGCCACGGGCTTGCCGCTGCCGAGGAACAGCCGACTGGGATCGGGGACTTCTTCGATTCCCGACCCCGTCATGTCGAAACATCCGACCTCGTCCGTGGGCCCGAACCGGTTCTTGAGCGTGCGCAGGAACCGCAGCGACGTCTGCCGGTCGCCCTCGAAGTGGCACACGACGTCGACGAGGTGCTCGAGGATGCGCGGGCCCGCGATCGACCCGTCCTTCGTGACGTGGCCGACGATGACCACCGGCAGATGCCGCTCCTTCGCGACCCGGATGAGGGTGGCCGCGACCTCGCGAACCTGGCTCGGGTGGCCGGCCAGCCCGTCCGACAGCGCCGACGACACCGTCTGCACCGAGTCGACGATCAGCAGGTCGGGCTCGACCTCGTCGACGTGACCGAGGATCGTTGCAAGGTCCGTCTCGCTGGCCAGGAACAGTTCGTCGTGCAGGGCGCCGGTGCGCTCGGCACGCAGGCGGACCTGGGCCGTGGACTCCTCGCCGCTCGCGTACAGCACGCGCCGGCCCGCCCGCGCCGACTGTGCGGCCACCTCGAGCAGCAGCGTCGACTTGCCCACGCCCGGCTCGCCCGACAGCAGGATCGCGGCGCCCGGCACGACGCCCCCGCCGAGCACGCGGTCGAACTCGGCGATGCCGCTCGTGCGCCGCGGCGTCGCGGTCGTGTCGATCATCGTGATGGGCCGGGCGCTGCGACCGGCCGCGGGTGCCATGGGGGCGACCTTGCGCGCGGCGATCCCGGTCGACTCGGTCGCCTCGACGACCGTGCCCCATTGCTGGCACTCCCCGCAGCGGCCGACCCACTTCAGCGTCGTCCACCCGCATTCCGTGCAGCGGTAGGGGGACGCGGTGGGTCGCTTGGTGGCCATGGATCCCAGGCTATGCCGCGGCTGCGACATCCCTCGTCACGACGTCGGTGCGGGCTCGCCCATCCAGCGTCGGATGCGGGAGGTGCGGTATGCGTCCTTCGCCCCGGCCAGCGCGTCGCTCGCGTCGTCGAAGGTGCCGCCGGCGAACGTCACGCCCACGCGTGCGGCGCGGTGGCCGCCGAACTCGACGTAGCAGACGCCGCCCCCGTCGTACTGCGCGGTGCCGGCCGCCGAGTGGATGCGCGCGGAGATCCGGTCGGCGACGACCGCCGCCTGACCCTCGGCGAAGGCGCCGGCCTTGGGCGTTCCGGCGCCGGCGACGTCGCCGATCGCGTAGACGTCGGGGTGACCGGTCTGCAAGGTCGCCGGGTCGACCGGCACCCAGCCGTCGACCACGAGACCGGAGGTCGCGACCACCGGCGGGGCGACGTGGCGCGGAACGCCGAGGAAGAAGTCGTACGGCAGGGCCCCGGCATCCTCGAACACCACCTCGTGCGGATCGAGCCGGGCGATCACCCGGTTCGGGTGCCACCGGATGCCCCGGTCGGCGAACGCCTGAAGCAGGGCGTCGGATGCCGCCGGCACGGGCGGGACCGGGGCAGGCAGCGGCATGACGAGGTCGATCTCAGAGGCCCCGCGCAGCCCGCGGGCGCTCAGGTGCTCGTGCATGAGCAGCGCGGTCTCGCTGGGCGCGGGCGGGCACTTGAACGGCGCCGACGCGACGCCGATCACCACGCGTCCGCCGCGGAATCCGGCGAGCACGTCGGCGGCGGCGAAGGCGCCCTCGGTCGAATAGAACTCGTGGCCGTGCTCGGCGAGCCCGGGTGTGGCCGATGGGTCGAGGTCGGCGCCGAGCGCGATCACGAGATGTTCGGCCTCGAAGTCACCGGCATCCGTCTTCACGCGCCGTGCGGACGGGTCGATGGCGCGGATCTCGGTGCGCACGAACCGCACGCCAGGCTTCGCGAGGCGCCGATACGGGTGCGAGACAGCGGAGGCCGTGCGCTTGCCGAACAGCACGTCGAGCTTCGCAAAGCCGAAGACGAAGTGCTCGGATCGGTCGACGAGCGTGATCTCGATGTCGTCGGCGAACCGCTCCGACAGGCTCGCCGACACTTCGAGGCCGCCGAACCCGGCACCCAGGATCAGTACACGTGCAGGCATCGACGACCTCCGTCCACGGGTCGGGCGGCGCGTGCCGCCCGGCTCCGGCGCCAGCGTATCGTGCGCCGGAGAGGTGCCGGGCCGTCGACGCAGAGGCGGACGGCGCCCGGTGACGGAGGTAGCGTGGGATGCGGCATCCACCCTCTTCTCGAAGGCACGATCATGACCCAGCCCCAGGGCGCCCACCTCGTCGGCAGCGTCAACTACGACGACGCCGAGACCACCATGCGCACGGCCGCCGAGATCCTCGGCGAGAGGCTCAAGCGCATCCCCGACGGCGAATGCGGGCCGCGGTTCCACTGGATCATGTTCCAGCCCGACGTGCTCGGGCAGACCGAGGGCATCGAGCGGGTGGGTGCGGAGCGGATACCGCTCAGGATGCTGGATGCCCGGCCGCTGCGCGTCGCCGACGGGGTCGACCCGGCCTCGCTGCGGCTGCCGCCGCTCGGGTACGCCGCCGCGGCGGAGGAGTCGTACGCGATCTTCCGGAGGCTGCGCGAAGAGGGTGCGATTCCGCCGGCAACGAGGTTCCAGGTATCGCTGCCGACGCCGCTGGCGGTGGTCGGGGCGTTCTTTCCGCCCGAGCAGCGCGCCGCGATCGAGCCCGTCTACCGGGCGGCGATGTACCGCGAGCTCGACGAGATCCTCGCCGCGATCCCGCACGAGGACCTCGCGATCCAGTGGGACAACGCCGTCGAGTTCGGCATGATCGAGGGCGTCTCGGCCGCGCCGTGGTGGGAGGGCGACGTGTGGGACGGGCTGACCGCGCGCTCGGCGGAGCAGGCAGATCGGGTGCCGGTCGACGTCGAGGTCGGTTTTCACCTCTGCTACGGAGACGTGGCCGAGAAGCACTTCGTCGAGCCGACCGACGCCGCCAACCTCGTGCGGTTCGCGAACGACATCGTGGCGGCCGCGTCGCGCCGCATCGACTGGATCCACCTGCCGGTGCCGATCGAGCGCGACGACGACGCCTATTTCGCGCCTCTCGATCGGCTTCGGGTCGGCGATACGGAGCTGTACCTCGGGCTCGTGCACCGCGAGGACGGCGCTGCGGGCGCGGCGCGCCGGATCGAGGCCGCGCTGCGGCACGTGCCGGTGTTCGGCGTGGCGACCGAATGCGGCATCGGGCGTGCACCCGAGGGGACGACCGAGGGCATCCTGCGCACGCACGCCGAAGTCGCCGCCGCCTGGTGAGGTCGGGGCGCGGTCGCTGAGCGGCCCGCGCGAGGCGCGAGCGAATCGAAACGGCCCCGGTGATAGGCCGAATCCCGTCGATTCGCGACGACGCCGGTCGTGCCGTAAACTTGTCGGCGGTGACGTGTCCGAGCGGCCGAAGGTGCAACTCTCGAAAAGTTGTGTAGGGTAACCCCCTACCGTGGGTTCAAATCCCACCGTCACCGCGGAAATAAACACCAGATCAGCGCCTCTTCCGAGTGGCGCTGATCTGCGTTTGGGTAAAGATTTGGGTAAACGCGCCGACATTGTGCGTCGGATCGCGCCGTCAAGTCACCATTCTGCTGGGTCCCCTTTACCCACGTTTACCCGCGCGGCTCTGGCGCGCTGGCCGGTGGTGCATCGACCCCCGAGATTCCGCGGATCTGTCGCCGCTCGTCGGATACCTACGGTGGGAATCTGCATCTTCATAGGTGGCGCCGTGAGCAGTGCGGGCAGTGTTCATCCCCTCCGGTTGCGTCGGGAGTGATCCGGTACCCGCAGCATCCACCACGGCGTTACGTCTTTCGTGACGGGGCCTCAGGCGTGTCATCTGCGCGCGGCGCGAGCGGCTGCCAGTATCCGTACATGACGGTCGCGGATGATCAGGACGCCTCGCAGGAGTGAATTCACACCGGGGGAGATCGCGACGATGTTTCACATCTCCCGGGCGATTGTGTATCGGGTCGCAGAGCGCTACCGGCAACGGATCGAAGAGTGATCGACGTCGATCAGTTTCAAGGAGATGCAGTGGCACTGGGGTTCATCGACCGGTTTCGTGTGCGTCGTGATCCGATCCGGAAGGATGCACGACGGCACCTCTATCCGAGTCTCTCGAAACTGTCTGAGCGGATAGCACTGTTCAGGCAGGCCACGCCCGAGGTGCAACGGCAAGTACTTGTCGAGACGGACTTGGTTGCTGATGACAGGGAACCAGGCACGCGTGGACCTGCCATGTTGGCCGTTATTACCGTGGCGGCGACTGGCGCGACGCTGCTGATGGGGTTCATGATCGCTCTGATGAACGGGGCGATCGCGACTACGCCGTACGACCAAAGCACGGGGGCGTACACGGGGGTCGTTGGCCGAAAGCTGTTCGAGTCGATCGAGCAGACCGAGGCCCTCCTGGGCGGGTTGATCGGCACTCTGGTCCTGATCGCGTTGCTTGTGTGGCTGTTCTCCTGGCTGTCGGACCGAGAGCGAGTCCGGGCCCGTGCATGGGCACGGGTTTATCGCGAAGCACAGAAGACCCTGGCAGCACGTCCGCGTCTCATCGGCCCTATTCGCCACCGCGCGCCACGGCTGCCGGGACATCACCGCCGATTGGTCCAATCGCCAGTGACCCGACGTCGATCCGGCGGCGGGGGGTTGTGCCGCGGCGGCTGCGGGGACTCACGAATGATTCGTGAGGGCACTGGCTGCGGTGGTGGAGGCGACGGAGGCGCGGCCGGGGGAGGAGTGTCGGACATGTGTGTCTCCAACCGTTGAGGTCAGTGCGGCGGCGGCGAAGATGATCGCCAGGGCAATCATCCCGAAGCCGATCGTGACGAGAGTCGCGCGCCACCGGAGGGCGCGCTCCTGCTCTAAGAGCGTGTTGTGCTTCCAATGCGCGAGGGTCCACCGGCTCCGCACACTGCCGTAGTTCCACAGCTCAGTCTCTGCGGACGTGTCGGTTGCCATGACGGAGACCTCGGGCGCGGCACGAGGGATAAGGATCACGACGCCGAGGATCGCGGCGATGGCAGCGCACCCTACGGACGCTGCGTACAGGGGGTCCTCGATGGCTGACACCTGGAGGCCGGTCATGATTCCCGCTGCACCGACGAGCAAGGATGCCCGCGTGGAGATACTACGCGTTCGCGCGCCCACTGATTCGAGCTGACGGTCCACCTCATCGGAGAGGATTCCGATCAGCGCTGCACGATGTTCAAGCTCCTCATCCGTTGGAGGTTGCGGAGCAGAAGCGTCGCTCATTGCACCATCTACCCAGGCAAGCGGACTGGGAGTCAACACCCGGACGCCCGCACCCACAAGACGAACCGGGCCTTGGGGCTGTCGGAGGGTTCGATACGGGAGCAGCTAGCGGTGCTTCCTCGGCTTCGAAGGACGCTCAAGTGCAGAGCCGACCCCAACGATGTGCCACCAGCCGCAGTACGGACATCGGACAACTTGGGTCGGCTTGTGGGCACGTTCAGCAAGAAGGACCGCTTCGCCCTTCGAGCCAATCGCGGCTCGTTTCGTCGGACAGCGTACAGACATGCCGCGACAGTACACGGCACCTACGACATTCCGCGGCCGGCCCGGCGTCGGTCGGATCGCACATCGGGCAACGGTCGGCGGTATACTAGTCGCAGTAAACGCAAAGCTCTGCGTTTGAAGCGAGGTTGATCATGTCTGGTGCGGTGTTGGAGGAGACGTATCTTCCGAGCGACGGCCGTGTGCTCGCGCCGGTCCTCGACTTCCTCACGTCTCACGAGGCACAAGCTGGTGCGGCCAGCGGGCGCTACTTCTTGTCGGGTGCGGAGCAGGGCGACCAGGTGGAGTTGCCCGAGCCCGTCTACCGGGCGCTGGTGAAGGTCGTTGATGCGATGCGGAACGGCCTGGCCGTCTCGGTGGTGCCGCAATCGACGCGGCTGACGACGCAACAGGCAGCGGACCTGCTCAGCGTGAGCCGTCCCACGGTGGTGAAGCTACTGGATGCGGGCGAGATCCCGTTCGAGAAGGCCGGCACGCACCGTCGCATCCGTTTGACCGATCTTCTCGAGTATCGGGAGCAGCGTCGGCAGCGACAGTACGAGTTCCTCGCTGCGACGGGCAGCGAGGTCGGCGAAGACAACATCGAGGACACCCTCGCTGACCTGAAAGCAGCACGGAAGGCCGTTGCGGCGCGGAGGGCGCGCACGGCCGACTGACAGGATGGTGTCGTGTTCACCGCGACTCTCGACACCAGCGTGCTGTGGCCGAGCCTGCAACGGGACTTCCTGCTCTCGCTCGCGATCGAGGGTGCGTACCGGCCCACCTGGAGCGCCGCCATCTTGGACGAACTCGAATTCCACGAGCAACTGAAGCTCGAACGGATCGGCATCGAACCACTCGTTGCCGCCCAGCGCGCAGCAAAGCTGATTAGTCAAATGCGGGCCGTCTTCGCTGACGCAGAGGTCGAGGGATGGGAGCCACTGGTCGGCTCCTTCGGTCTTCCCGACCCAGACGATGAGCATGTGGTCGCCGCAGCACTCGTCGCCGGCGCCCGCGCGATCGTGACCGAGAACTTGAAGGACTTCCCCACCGTACAAATTCCGCCGACCATTCAGGTGCTCCGTGCGCGCGAGTTCGCCGCGAACACTGTCGCGTTGAATCCGAGACGAGCCCTCGACGCCGTGAGGGAGATCGCCGCCCGGTCGGGAGCGCATGGGCCGAGGCGCTCAGTGGGTGAGATCCTCGACATCCTCGAGTCCCGATACAGCATGGTGGACGCCGTCAGAATGATGCGCGACACGAGTTGAGCAACTTTGCGACGTGGGTAAACCGTGGGTAAAATCCTCCGAAGCTGACTCGGGCCGAGATGAACTGAATCGTGCCCAACGTGACTTGAGGCCGTCGCGAACCCGCGTGGAATCAACGGAACGCCAACCAACGCGCCGCGAGGGCGGGACTCAGATTGCGGCGCGATATGCCACGACGACCGTCTCCGGAACCGGAATCCGATCACGCGACGAGACAGTGTAGCCGTTTTGGGGCTGCTCATTCGCGGATCTCGGCGGGTGTCACCGGCGCTTGATCGCCGGACCACATCGCTGCGGCACTCAAGGACAGCGGCGCCCACGATGACCACTCGCAGCGAGGCGATGTCCCGACGAAGAAGCGCAACGGTTAACAGACAGCGTCAGTCGCCGCGCGCCACACGATCTCGTAGTCGATGTCCCCGTATTCGTGAGCAAGGACGTTCCGGATGCTGACGATCTTGTCGAGGTCGGGGACTCGGGCTGCCGTACCCGCATCATCTCTGCGGAGTCGGTTCAGCGCCTCGCCGAGAATCTCTAGCTGACGCTCGACCGCCGAGCGGACGACAAGGTCGGAGGTGAATCAGCCTCGGTCTTGCCGTGGGCGAATTCGTGGACTAGTTTGGCGGCCTCGACTGCATCCCAAAGATGCGCACCTGCCTCAGGCCGCATATAGATCCTGCGCGCTCCCGAAGGCTGCCGCCTTGAAGAAGGGGTTCCTCACTGAACGCTCCACGACGAGGTCGACTCCCCGGCCGACGATCCGTTCCAACTCGAACTTCAGATCGAAGTAGTCGTGGAACAGGTTCTCCCGCTCCGGTCGGAAGGTCACGAGGAAGTCGACATCGCTCGTCTCCGGATTGAACCGATCGGTGAGCACCGAACCGAAGACACGGAGCCGCTCCACACCATACCGCTCGCAGGCGCGCCGGATCGCCTCGGTATCGAGCGGCACGGCGGTTTCCATGCGGCCAGTCTCGCAGATCGGCTTCAGCTCCGCGAGGCGCCCGTGCAAGAGCCGATCTCCGACGATTCATCGTGAGACGTGGCCGAGCATGCTGTTATGCGGCATAGTTCCAATCCCACCGTCACCGCCCTGTGAGACCCCCGCGGTCCCTTGAGAGCACTGGGGAGCGCGGGTGCTTCTTCGTGTGCGGCGCGCCAGGGGGCGCTCCTGCATCTGTACTGCTCCACAGCATGTTGAAGCGCGGCGGCCAGGGGTCGAAGCACGCACGACCGAAAGCAACCCCTATCGCGTGCGAGAGCATCGGTGTATATGGTTCGAGGATGGATGCCATGGAGACGATGGTCCGCACTGAGATCTCGGTGAACGGGGGGACGTTCCCCTTGGCGCAAGGGCAGGAGATCGAAGATCTGAAGCGACGGATCGTAGGCGCAATCAACACCGGGGGAGCGTTCGTCGATTTCGTGGTGGTGGGGAACCGTGAGGTGAGCGTGTTGTTCTCGCCGGTCACACAGGTCTCGTTCACAGTCGAGACAGTGCAGTTCGACCCTCGCGACACCGGTGATGCACGAGACCCCTTCGGTGGTCTGTTCGATGATGTGTAAGGCCTGATTGCCGTTCCTCAGCTCACTGCGGACGATGTGCCCGATGGCGTCGAAGAGCAGTTCAACGGCGCCGCCTACATCGGCCTGTGATCCGGTGCCGAGCTGGTCGAGCGCGGTGATGGGCCTGGTCCAACGGCGGTACGCAGTTCGGCGACCGCGGCGTCGACGCCGATGATCCCGTTTCTGCCGTCCACGTGCACGACGATGGGCGCGTAGTCCGGCAGCTCCTGCTCGTCGTAATCGGCGTAGGAGATCACGATGATCGTGTCGCCGGGGTGCACGAGACGAGCTGCAGCTCCGTTGACCTGCATGGCTCCGGTGCCCCGTTCGCCGCTGATCGTGTACGTCTCGAAGCGACTGCCGTTGTTCACATCCACCACGTGGACGAGTTCGTGGGGGAGGATGTCGGCGGCTTCGAGCAGGTCGGGATCGATCGTGATCGAGCCCACGTAGTCGAGGTCGCTCGCAGTGATGGTCGCGCGGTGGATCTTCGACTTGAGCATCGTCCTGCGCATCGAGGCACCTTTCAATCAGTCGCGTTCGGATGTTACCCGACCCACCGCTAGCCTTGGTTTCGCTGCGACACCGAGAGAAATCGGCGTCGAGTTGCAGACGTCACACAGTGTTCCTCGGATCGGAGAAGTGGGATGTCGCGGCCAGCGGCACATGCCATTTGTAGCGCAGGGCGAGCAGGCGGAACGCGAACACCAGGGCGGCGGTCGCGATCTCGGTCCAGATGTTCCACGCGCCGAGTGTCCAGAGGGCGGTGATCGTGGCCGCCCCGAACATCGCCGGAACGGCATAGAGGTCATGCGGGTTGAAGAGCTGGGGGTCGCGGTTCGCGACGACGTCGCGCAGGAGTCCTCCACCGACCGCGGTGGTCACGCCGAGCAGGGCGGCTGAGACCGGATTGGCGCCGTGTTCCAGCGCCTTGATCGTTCCCGTGATGCAGAACAGCGCCAGTCCGCCGGCATCGAAGAACAGCAGCGTCTTCGGAAAGCGCTGGACGCTTCGTGACAGGAAGAGGACGAGCGCCGCTGCGGCAACCGGGGGGATCAGATAGAAGGGGTTCGCGAAGGCGGTCGGCGGCACGCCGAGGATGAGGTCTCGGATGACGCCGCCGCCCAGTCCGGTCAGGGAGCCGAGCAGGAGCGACCCGACGATGTCGAAGCCTCGGCGCGCGGCGAGCAGGCTTCCCGAGAGTGCGAAGAAGAAGGTCCCGAGCAGATCCAGGACGAGTGACCACGGCACGACCCCAGCGTACGGTGTCCCGGCGGACGACCTACCGTGGCGTGCCCAGCCAGGCCATCGCGGCGACGACGGCGGCCGCGGTGCCCACTTCGAGCGTGGGCTCGATCACGGGCGCGAACGCGGGCGAGTGGTTGGCGGGGATGTCGGTCGTCACCGTGCCGGCGGTCTCGGCCTTCGCGTACAGGTCGGGGTCGATGCATCCCACGCCCCAATAGGTGTACGGAACGCCCAGAGCGTCGGGGATCTCGCTGAAGTCCTCACTGGCGGACTGGCGCTCGATGGTGAACGCATCGTCGCCGAAGTGGCGTGCGAAGGCGTCGGCGACGCGGGATGTCGGGGCGTGGCCGTTCTCGGTGACCGGGTAATGGTCGTAGAACTCGAACGTGGGTGGCTTCGGCGACCCCGAGGTCGCGCATTCGCCTTCGACGATCCGACGGATCGCGTTCACGATCGTCGTGCGCGTCTGCGTGCTGAAGGTCCGGATGTTGAGTTCGAGCACCGCATGGTCCGAGATGATGTTGCTCTTCGACCCGCCCGCGATCCGTCCGACGGTCAGGACCGCAAACTCGCCGGGCGTGACCTCCCGCGAGACGATGCCCTGCAGCCGCAGGACGATCGTCGACGCGAGGACCACGGGGTCGACGGACAGCTGCGGCATCGAGCCGTGGCTGCCGCGCCCCCACACCGTCACGCGCATGCTGTCCCCGCTGGAGAGGAAGGCGCCCTGCCGGGTGCCGACCTTGCCCGCCGGAAACGGCAGCACGTGCTGGGCGAGAGCGACATCGGGCCGGGGGATCTTGTCGGCCAGCCCGTCCGCGAGCATCGCCTCCGCCCCGTCGGCGAGCTCCTCCGCCGGCTGGAACAGTGCGATGTAGGTGCCCTGCCAGACGTCCTGCCTCATGGACAGCAGCCGCGCGGCGCCGAGCAGGCACGCGACATGAGCGTCGTGTCCGCATGCGTGCATGACCGGCACGTCCTGGCCGTCCGCGTCCCGCGCGCGATCCATGCTCGCGTATGGCAGACCGGTGGCCTCTTGGACCGGCAGGGCGTCCATGTCCGCACGCATCAGCACGACGGGCCCGGCGCCGTTCGCGAGGACGCCGACCACACCGGTACCGCCGATGCGCTCCTGGACGTCGAATCCAGAGCCGCGCAGTCCGTCGGCGACCGCTGCCGCCGTCTTCACCTCCTGGTGTCCCAGTTCCGGATGCCGGTGCAGAGTCCGGTAGAAGTCCTCCTGCCAGTCCTTGATCTGCGGCTGTCCGGCGAGGAGTGCGTCCGCGACGTCCAAAGAATCCATTCCCCGCCTCCGCTCTCTGGCAGGCCACGCCGCCGTTCTCACGGTACGGGTAATCGAGATGGCCCGGAAGGCGAGATCGGCACTGTGCGCAGAGTCATAGGAATAACGCCGCTCCAGCCGGCACGATCACTCCTTGAAGATGTGGGTGGCTTCGCGGGCCGCGTAGAACACGACGACGAGTGCGGCGGCCGGGTCCGCCCACCACAGTCCGAACAGAGAGTCCAGGAGCAGTCCTGCGAGCACTGCCGTGGCCAGGATGCCGTCGATCAGGGTGACTCGCCCCTCGGTCATGAGCACGGGGTTCCCCAGCCGCCGGCCGACGGCGTGTTTGCCCCACGCGAGCGCGAACATCATGACGGCAGTCGCCGCCGTCCACCCGACTCCTCCGGCGGCGGGCGACGCATGGTGACCCGACACGAGCGCGACGACCGCCTGCACGGACAGGTACACGGCGAGCAGGACGAACGCCCACCCGATGAGGGTGAGGGCGCGTCGCCGGCGCCGCTCGCCGGTATCGGTGAGCTCCCAGATCACGACGATGCTGGCGCCGATCTCGATGAGGCTGTCCAGCCCGAACGCGAGCAGCGCCACCGACGCGGATCGGTAGGCGAGGAATGCCAGCAGCACGACGCCCACGATGTTCCACAGCAGAGTCACGACTTCGAGCGCGATGCCCGCACGGCGCAACGTGAGGTCGTGGTGTCGGTCGCTCACCATCCGACTCTAGTTGCGCACGTCGGCAGTCATCCTCGCATCACCGTCGCCCACTCCGTGCGGGCAAGGGGCACAATCGTGTCAAGGCCCTGTTTTCGGACCGACACTTCGGCCCACTGTTGAGGTCTGCACACCGCTGAGGAGGTCCGGCAGTGCGAAATCTGAGTGAGGTCCTGCACCACACGATCGGCACGATCGAGCGATTCAAGGGTCTGGACCGGGTGTCGACGCCCCTTGCGACCCTTGTCAAGAAGGTGACGGGGAATGAACGCATCAAGAACGCCCTGTCGGGAACGTGGCTCGGCCATCAGCTCCATCCGGCTCTGACCGACCTTCCCATCGGGGCCTGGGCCGCGGCATCCGTAATCGATCTCACCGCCGGTGAGCAAGGCTCCGTCGCCGCACGTCGCCTGGTCGGCTTCGGGGTGCTGACCGCGGTTCCCGCAGCGGCGGCGGGTGCGTCCGACTGGTCCGACAGCTATGGGCCCGAGCAGCGCGCCGGGCTCGTCCACGCCATCGCGAACAGTGCCGGGACCGTGCTGCAGGTCTCGTCGTGGGTGGCGCGGCGTCGCGGTTCTCGAAGCCTGGGCGCCGTGCTCAGCCTTGCCGGGCTGGGCATGACCCTGGCGGCCGCCTACCTGGGCGGGCACCTCTCGCTGGTGCGAGGAGTGGGCGTCAACCACACCGCATTCGAATCGGGCACGACGGACTGGTCGGATGTCGCGGCCGACGCGGACGTCGTCGATGCGACGCCGATGCGCGTCGAGGTGGCCGGTGTTCCCGTCGTGCTCGTGAGACAGAACGGTGTCATCCATGCCCTCTCGGCCACGTGCACGCACGCCGGCGGCCCGCTCGATGAAGGCACCCTGGTCGCGGACGGATGCCTGCAATGCCCGTGGCATGGCAGCCGATTCCACATCGCCGACGGAACCGTCGCGCGCGGCCCTGCGACGGTCCCGGAACCGGTCTGGGATGTGAAGATCGCGAACGACCGGGTGTGGATCCGCGCCTCGGCCTGATGGTGTGCCGGCCGCGTGGGCGATGACGCGCGAACGGCCGAGCGCGTCTACCGCCGCAGGGCCATCCGCGCGAGCCGGTTGCCGAGGAACTGGGCGGCCTGCACGAGGATGATGATCACCAGGACCGCGGCCCAGGTCGCGATCCAGTCGTAGCGGTGGTAGCCGTACTGGATGGCGAAGTCGCCGAGTCCGCCGCCCCCGACGCTGCCGGCGATAGCCGACAGATCGACGATCGCGACGAACACGAAGGTGTAGCCGAGGATCAGCGGGCCGAGGGCTTCGGGGATGAGCAGCGTCAGGATGATGCGCCACGGGCTCGCGCCCATGGCGCGCGCCGCTTCGATGACACCGGGCTCGATCGTGACGAGGTTCTGCTCGACGATCCGCGAGATGCCGAAGCTCGCCGCGATGACCATGGGGAAGATCGCGGCGGCCGTGCCGATGAACGTGCCGATCACGCTGAGCGTGAGCGGAGCCACCGCGGTGATGAAGATGATGAACGGGATCGGTCGCACGATGTTCACGAGCACGTTGAGGATCGTGAACACCGGTGCGTTCTGCAGCAGCCCGCCCTTACGGGTGGTGTAGAGCAGCACGCCCAGGATCAGGCCGAACAGTCCGCCCAGCAGCAGCGTCGCGATCACCATCCACAGGGTCTCGCCGATCGCCTGGACGAAGACGGGCCACAGCGTCGACCAGTCGGCTTTCATCGGGCGACCTCCTCGACCTGGGTGATCGCGCGCAGGTCGGCGATCAGGCCGTCCACGGCATCGTCGTCGCCGAGCAGCTCGAGGGTGAGACTGCCGAACGACTTGCCCTGCAGTGCGCTGATGCCGCCGAAGACGATCTCGAAGCGCACACCGCCGGTCGCGAGCGCATCGGAGAGCACGGCGCCCAGCCGCCCGTCGTCGTGGACCCGGGCGGTGACCAGACGCCCGCCATGGCGTGCTCTGAGCCGCTCGAACTCGACCTCGTCGGGTTCGTTCTTCAGCACGGTGCCCACGAAGCGCCGCGCGGTCTCGGTCTGCGGGTCCGAGAACACGTCGAACACGGTGCCGGTCTCGATGATCCGGCCGGCGTCGAGCACGGCGACCCGGTCGGCGATCGAGCGGACGACCTCCATCTCGTGGGTGATGACGACGATCGTGACGCCGAGCTCGCGGTTCACACGGGCGAGCAGCCGCAGCACGTCCGCGGTCGTCTCCGGATCGAGCGCCGACGTCGACTCGTCGGCGAGCAGGATCTTCGGGTTGGTCGCGAGGGCGCGGGCGATCCCGACGCGCTGTTTCTGACCACCGGAGAGCTGGTCGGGGTAGCTCCAGGCCTTGTCGGTGAGCCCGACGAAAGCGAGCAGCTCGGCGACGCGGCGCCTGCGATCCGCCCGCGGCCACCCCGCGACCTTCAGCGGGTAGGCGACGTTGCCGAACACGGTCCGCGAGCGGAACAGGTTGAACTGCTGGAAGATCATCCCGATCCCGGCCCGGATGCGACGCAGCTTCGCCTCCGACAGCTGCGCCACATCGACGCCGTCGATCAGCAGCTCGCCGCTGGTCACCGGCTCGAGGGCGTTGATGAGGCGCACCAGCGTGCTCTTGCCCGCACCGGAGTACCCGATGATGCCGAAGATCTCACCGCGCGCGATCGACAGGGTGACAGCATCCACCGCCGTCACCCTGTTCGCACCCGAGCCGAAGCTCTTCGAGACCTCGCGGAACTCGATGAGGGGGCCTTCGGTCACTACCGGGCCGCCTGAACGGTCTTCTCGAGACCCGCAAGGATGCCGGCGAGCTGCGCCTGCGGACGCTTGACGATCACGGCGGTGTCCTTCGACTCGGCGAGCACCGCGTCGGTGACCGCCGTGCTCTGGTAGAGCGCAGCGATCTTCAGATAGACGGGGTTGTCCTTGTCGGCGGCGCGGGCGACGAACGCGTTGATGTACGGCTCGGCGGCAGCCTTCTTCGGATCGTCCTGGAACAGCGCACTCTTCGGGTCGATCCCCGCGGTGAGCGCGAAGTTGTTGTTGATCACGGCGCCGTCGGCCGAAGCGAGAGCCGGCGCGGTCTGCGCGGCATCCACCGGCACGACGCTCACCCGGGACTCGGCGGCGATGATGTCGGCCGGGGTCGACAGCACGCTGCCGCCGTCCTTCAGCTTCAGCAGGCCCGCCTCCTGCAGCACGAGCAGTGCCCGCGCCTGGTTGGTCGCGTCGTTCGGGATCGCGATCTTCGCACCGTGCGGGATGTCGGCGACTGCCGTGTACTTCTTCGAGTACAGCGGCAGCGGCACGACGAGGGTCGACGCGATCGGCGTGAGCGTGTCGTGATTGGACACGTTGTAGTCGGCCAGGAACAGCAGGTGCTGGAAGAGATTGAGGTCGATCTGCTTCTGCGACAGCGCCGGGTCCGCCTGCGTGTAGTCGCTGAAGTTCACGACCTTGATGGTGATGCCCTCCTTCGCGGCGAGCTTCGTGAGGATCGGCCAGTACGGAGCGGCCGCCTCGGTCGTGCCGATCCGCACCGTCGTCGTCTCGGCCGCGGCGGTGGACTTCGGCGCCGTCACGTTGACGATCACGAGCACGACGGCCACGATCACCGCGATCGCAACCACGCCGATCCCGATCACCCAGCCGAGCTTCGACTTCGGCTTCTCGGGAAGCGGCAGACCGTTCGGGTCGCTCGGCTGCTCGGGAGTGGTCGTGGACATGCGCGTGCCTCTTTCGTGAAGGGGGGAGTGACGGTGGATGCTGTCTCCTGCCGCCCTTCGAGCCTCGCCGTTGTCCGGGCCAGAACCCAAAACGTGTTCCGCACTGTGACGCCGCGCGACGCTCTGTTTCCGTGCCGCGCACGCCGGTGGCCGGCACGCTCTCGTCGTGCCGGCCACCTCACTGCCTCAGTGGTTGAGGATCGTGAACTGCTCCACGCCGCACGCCGAGGTGGCGGGCTGGTTGCTGGCGTCGCCGCTGTAGCTGGAGGCCCAGCGCCAGGTCCCTTCCGCGCTCGCCACGAACGTCGTGTTGGTGGTGCTGTAGACGCCGTTTCCGCTCGCGACGGAAACAGTCTGGGTCAGCGCCGGGGTGCCGGAGCAGGTGGCATCCGTCGGCGCATAGAGGTTGAACGTGATGGAACCCGTCGGGCTGAAGCCGCCCGCGAGCGTCATCGCGTCGTTCGGGATCACCTTCTGCGCGGTGGACACGGTGGGCTGCAGCTTCTTGACCGTCAGCACCTCCGACATGCACGCGCTCGTGGCGCTGTTGTTGTTCGCGTCACCCGAATAGACCGCCTGCCAGTAGAAGGTGCCTACGGTGTTGAACACCAGCGCGTTCGAGTCCGTGACCACTCCGTTGGTCACCGGCTTCGTCCCGGCGTCCCGCGCGCCCAGTGTGCAGGCGTTGTCGGTGTACACGGTGTAGGTCACCGTGCCGCCGGCGTTCGCCGTCGCGCCGGTGAGGCTCGCCGAGTCATGCACGGACGAGCCCACGTCCACGCTCTGTGCCGACAGCGTCGTGGCGATCGTCGGACTGTTCGTGAAGTGGTTCGTGTACGTGCAGGTGACGTTCTGCCCCGGTGCGAGGTCGATCGTGACCGTCTTGCCGCTGATCTGCTCGGTGGCGTCACAGGTCAGGCTCACGAAGTTCCAGTGCGCGGGGTTCGCTCCCTCTGTCACGGTGTAGGTTCCCACGCCCAGCTTGTCGAAGACCTTCTGGCCTCCGCCGGCGAGCGTGAACGACGTCGGTGTCAGGTTCGTCGTCGTGTACGGGAACGTCGTCGTGTCATTGGCGGGCGCGTTCTGCGTGACCTTCTTGATCGTGATGCTGCCGCAGTTCGAGATCTGCACCGGGATCGGGGCGATGAAGTCCTTCAGCTCGGCCGTGAACGACGACGACGAACGGCTCTTGATGAAGGCCGATCCGAACGCCTCGCACACGTTCGGAGGGAACACGCCCGCATCCGTCAGGTTGATGGCCGTCTCGCCGAACAGCCCGGCGCCGAGGGTGCCTCCGGCGATCGGCTCGTCGATCGTGCCGGTGTTCACCGCCGCCTCGGAGAAGCCGCTCACGCTCTTGTGCTTGCCCCAGCAGGGGAGAGAGCTGCTCGAGTAGCAGTCCGCCGCGGTGCCGTTGTCGGACGTCACCCACGTGTTGATGCCGATCGTGGGTGTGCCGCTGCCGCCGAAGTCGTAGGTGACCAGGAGGTCGCCCGGAGTGCGGTTGAGCGTCACCGCTCCGGTGGCATCGGCCGTGAACGTCGGGCTCGTCGCCTGGTTGATCTCGAAGTCGAGGTTCGCGTTGCCGATGTTGACCAGGCGCTCCCACCCGAGGTACAGGAAGATGTCTCCGTTGGAGACCTGCTCCGATGCCTCGTAGAAGCGCGTCAGATCGTTCTTGTTCGGCGGGATCGAACCGGTCACCACCGTCGGGCCCGTGTCATCCTCCTTCGTGCCCTGGCCGAAGGAGTTGTCGGTCTTGCCGGTGGGGCGGTCGATGCCGACGCTGCGGCCGGCCACGTTGTCCCAGTCGGTCGTCGTCGAGCTGGCGTGGACCAGATTGCCGTCGTTGCCCTCGAAGGTGCTGCCCGGCAGGATCGCATCGGCGGCGCCGGGAGTGAGGAAGGCGATCGTACAGGCGCCGATCACGCCCATCGCCAGAAGTCCCCGCCGACGCGTCGACATGGGGGATTGCTTGGACATCTGAAACTCGCTTTCCGGGCATCGTGCGCCCGAGTGCGCCGGCCGTTTCGCCGGCATATGGACATGTCGGTGACCGGGGGCGCGGCGAGAGGCAGCGCGGAGCAGGCACTCCGCGCAGAATGACGAGTGTCAGAAAGACGAGAGTCGGAAGGATGTGTGAGCAGAATCGCCCGTGTGCGTGTTCGTCCCCAGCCCCGGCGGAAACGGTCGCGCGGCATCGCGAGCTTCGGGTGGCGACAACCGGAACATGTCCGTGGCTGGCCCGCCGTGTCGTCAGCACTCAACGAGCGCTGATCGCACGAATATTACTCTTCCGGCAGATCTCCAGTCAATGCATTTCTTGTCGTGAATCAGACCTCGCGCACCGGGCGCGACGCGTAGGCTCCGAGGCATGTGCAGACGCTCTGTGAGAGGCCGCCGCTGATGCCCGAACGGCTGCTGGAAGACGTCGCCGTGGAGCTGTACTCCGGCCCCCCGGCGGAGTTCATCGGGGCGCGCAACGCCCGTGCCGACGACGTCTCGGATCCGGATCTTGCGAACCAGATCCGCACGCTGCGCAAACCGTCGGTCGCCGCGTGGATCGTGAATGTGTTCGCCCGCGAGCGCGCGGGCGAGCTCGGTCAGGCGCTGCAGCTCGCCGAGGAGCTGCGTGAGGCGCAGAGCGACATGGATGCCTCGACCCTCGCCGAGCTCGGACGTCGGCGCCGCGCGCTGACCGACAAGCTCGCCCGGGATGCGGTGGCGCTGGCATCCGCTCGTGGCGCCCGGGTCACGGCATCCACTCTCGAGGCGGTGCAGCAGACGATCGCCGCGGCCTTCTTCGATCGGGATGCCGCGGCCGCGGTCGCGTCGGGACGTCTGGTCCGCGAGCTCGAGCCGTCGAGCGGGGTCCCGTTCGACGTGGCCGCGGCGGTCGGCGGCGGCGCGCCGAGCGCACCGGTCGCCGCTGGCCCGCAGGTCGACGAAGTGGCCGCGCGTCGGGAGCGTCGCCAGGCCGAGCGGGCGGTGCGCGAGGCGGAACAGGACCTCGCCCGTGCGCAGCGCGAGCTCGACAGGGCCGACCGCGAGGCCGCTGACGTCGCCCGCCGCCTCGAGCAGCTGACGGGCCGTGAGCGTGAGCTGGACGCCGAGCTCGCGCGTGTCCGGGAGCAGCTGCGGAAGGCTCAGGGCGAGGCCCCGGTCGTGGACGAGCGCAGGGCGAGCGCCGAGGCCGCCATCGTCGCGGCCGAGCACGCGTTCGAGGCCGCCCGCAGAGCCGCCGACGCGTGACAGCGAGAGCGACCGGAGCTCATCGCACCGCGGATGAACGCTGTCGCGCGAGGGCGGTGGCGCCGGTCGTGACATACAGGGCGGCCGCTGCGACGAATCCGACCGACATCGCGAACGACAGCCAGCCGTTGTCGGTCATCATCGTGCCGACCCCGGCGAGGAACGTCAGGATGACGACGACGAACGCCGACAGCGCCGCTCGCACCGACAGGTCCTCGTGTCGCGCGGCCAGCCAGACCCGCACCGACACGACGATGACTCCGATGCCCACCAGCGCGTGCAGGCCCAGAACGATGCCCGCCACCACGGCCCCGGCGCCGGTGTTCTCTTCGGGGCTGCCGACGAGGTTCGCGCCCATGCCCAGCAGGAACTGAGCCGCCAGCGTGATGAGGGCTTCGCGAGATCGACGAGTCAGGATTTCGGGGAAGCTGGGAGTGGACATCGGCGTTCCTTTCCTCGAGGGGGATCGCGTCGTTCCTTCACATTCTCGGCGCCTGCGGCCGCGTCGTCATCGGGCCGCGGGAGTATCTGTCCGTACTCCTTGCGGAGTAGCTTCCGCGCCGAGCGCGGCTGGGGCGGTCGAGGTGCTGGTGAGAGCGCCCAGCGTGACGGCGACCGCGAGATCGAGCAGGCCGAGGACGCTGAACCAGAGGGCACGACGGAACTCTCCCCGTGCAACGCGGCGCATCACAGACGGCTGAGGTCGGGCAATGACGGGGACCCAGGGTATCGTGGCTGACGTGCGTCGGCAGAGAGTCACGGTGCGGATCGGTGTGCTGTGCCTCGCCGTCGTCAGTCTCGGCATCCTCGTCTTCGGCCTCGTGATCGCGATCGTCCCCATGGGCAGCGACGAACTGCTCTATCGCGCCGACGGACTCGCGTCGATCGGGTTCGGCCTGTTCGGCGGCCTGGTGGTCGTCTTTCCGTTCCGCCGGCGCGAGCGCTGGGCATGGGTCGCGCTGTGGTTCTATCCGATCTTCTGGGCACTGCACCTGGTGGGCGGGCTTCCGCCCGGCAAGGACCACATCCACCAGATCGTGTTCATCGCGCTCTCGCTGATCGGGCTGCTTCTGCCCGTGCGGGAGTTCTTCGGGCGACGCGGGTGGCGCGCTGCCCTGAGGGGACGCGCGTGAGGGTGATCCCGAGCGCTGCGGTGAGGACGGCGACCGCGGCCGCCGCGGTGAAAGCGGCCGAGAATGCGGCGGCTCCGAGTGCGCCGGTGCTCTCGCCGGCGACGTCCATGCCGATCGCGGTGAAGGCGGCCACTCCGAGCGCGGCTCCGATCTGAGTGGCCGATCCGGCGAGGCCCGAGGCGAGGCCGGTGCGTGCGTCCGGGAGGCCGGATGCGATGACCATCGTGGTGGGCGTGAAGCTGAGCGCGACGCCGGTGGCGACCAGCAGCAGTCCGGGCAGAACGGCAACGAGGTAGCCCGCGCCGCGAGGGGCGCAGGCCAGCCAGAGGTGGCCGGCGGCGAGGACGATCAGCCCGATGACGAGGCTGCGCTCCGGACCGATGGCGCGCAGCACCCGGGGGAGCAGTGCGAGCGACACCGCGAAGCCGGCCAGGGACGTCGGGACCATCGCGAGCCCGCCCTGTGCCGGGGCGATGGAGAGGGCCTGCTGCAGATACAGGGCGATGAGGACGAAGGTGGATGCTCTGGCCGCCCCGCCGAGAAGGGCCAGACCGACACCGATCGACAGAACCGGCGACCTGAAGAGCGCAAGCGGGACCAGCGGGTCGGCGGTCCGCCGCTCGATGAGCACGAAGATCACTGACAGCAGCGCTGCGGCGGCGAGACTGCCGAACGTCGACGGCGAACTCCAGCCGTGCTGAGCGGCGGAGAGCGCACCGTGGACGAGGGCCACGACGGCTGCGGTGATCGTCGTCGCGCCCGCCAGGTCGAATCGGCGGCTGGGGCCGGCATGCGTTTCGGCCAGGAGCCTGCGGCCCATCAGGATCGCGGCGGCCGAGAAGGGAACCGTCACGAGGAAGACGGACTGCCACCCGAGCCATCCGGACAGGATGCCGCCGGCGACGACCCCGGTCGCCCCTCCCAGCGTCGAGGCTGCGCCCCAGACGCTCATGGCCTTGGCGCGCTGCGGCCCGGGGAACATGTGCAGGAGCAGTGACATGGCGGCTGGACTGAGCGCGGCGGCGCCGATGCCCTGGACGATCCGGCCGGCGATGAGCAGCTGCGCGCCGGGCGCACTCGCAGCCATCAGCGTGCCGATCGTGAACAGCGCAGAGCCGACGGCGAAGGTGCGGCGTCTGCCGAACAGGTCTGCGACCCGGCCGGAGAGGAGGAGCAGCCCGCCGAACGCGAGCACGTAGGCGTTGACCACCCACGTGAGCGCCGCCGGGTCCAGTCCGAGGTCGGCTTGGAGGGACGGCAGCGCAACGTTGACGATCGAGGTGTCGAGCATCACCACGAACTGTGCGGACACCAGCAGTCCGAGGGCGAGGTTTCTGGCGCGTCCGCCGACAGTCGGGGCAGGTGCGTGCGGGCTGCGGGTGCGGGGAGTGGATGCTGTGGGCATGGCGTTTCTCGATGATCGTGGTCGACGAGACCAGGGGTTCAGGAGCGCGCCGCGGCGGTGGCGCGGGAGTATGCGTCGGGGGACCAGCCGGCGATGACCTTGTCGCGGAGCGTGGCGCCGAGGCGACGGTAGAAGCGCTGGCCCGCCTCGTTGTCGGGCTCGACGCCCCAGGTCACGGTGAGGCCGTCCGGCGCGGCGAACTCCGAAGCAAGTGTGGTCATGAGCAGGCGGCCGACCCCGTGGTCGCGGAAGGCTTCGCGAACGTAGAGGTCGTCGAGGGCGAGGATGTCGGTGTCGTTCCACAGGTGGATGCGGCGGACCGCGGAGACGTACCCGAGCGCGCCGCCGCCGCTGTGCGCGATGAGGACGACGACATCGTGGCGGGCGAGCACTTGGGCCCAGCGATGCGTCGTGACGGTCAGGTGCGCGAGGTGACCCTCGTGCTCGGCGATCTCGCGGACCATCTCCATCACGGTCCCGGCGTCCTCGGGTTCCGCGCGGCGGATGTCGATCTGGGTGGTGGACTTTGTGGTCATGTCGGTAGGTCCGTTCCGTGGGGATGTCGGTGTCGCCTGCCGGGTCGGGAGACGACAGCACCACCGTGTCATCGGGGTCGCCGGGTTCGCGCCGGCGAAATCGCCGGGTTGCGTCGCACGCGGGCGGTGTCAGGCCGCCGGGGCGGACGTGTCGTCTGCGAGGCGCTGGAAGAGGAGGTGGTCGCGCCACTGGCCGGCGATGTGCAGGTAGCGGGGAGCACGCCCGATGAGGGTGAAGCCGTTGCGCCGGAGGACCTTCTGCGAGGAGTGGTTGTCGGTGAGGGTGCTCGCTTCGAGCCGGTGCAGTCCGTGCTGGGCGAAGCACTCGGCGATGACGTGGCCCACCGCGGCGGTGGCGACACCGCGCCCCGTCACCTCTTGGGACACCCAGTAGCCGAGCGATGCGCTGCAGAAGGGGCCGCGCACGATGTTGGTGACGTTTATCCGACCGGCCGGGCGGCCGTCGACCTCGATGAGGTAAGGCTCGGCTCGCCCGTGCTCGCGATCGGCGAGTGCGCCGGCGATCCGGCGGGCCTGCCCGGCGGTCGTGAAGAACTCTTCGGCGCGGGTGGGCTCGAACGGTGCGAGGTGGTCGCGGTTGGCGCGGTACAGCTTCGCCAGGGTGGCGGCGTCGTCTGCGTGAAGCTGCCGCAGCCGGATGTGTGGCGTGCTGGGACATCCGGACATGGTGATCATCCTCGCAGGTCGGAGCTCGCACCGCGAGAGATCGGGGCCGGCCTCGCGTACACGCGGCCGGCCCCGATGCCCTCATTCGGCGGCGATCGCGGTGAGCACGTCGAGCCGGGATGCGCGCCGGGCCGGCAGGAGGCCCGCGGCCAGCCCCGCGAGGACGGCGACGGCCGCGGTCGTGACGAGCTGACCGGTGGGCACGATGACGATCGGCTGCGGACCGGGTGCCAGCGCCCAGACCGTGGCGACACCCAGGGCGATCCCGAACGCTAGGCCGACGACGGCCGCGATGGCGGCGACGAGCACGGCTTCGGCGCAGATCATCCGGCCGAGCTGACGCCGGGTCATGCCGATCGCCCGCAGCAGCCCGATCTCGCGGGTGCGCTCCACGATCGACAGCGTCAGCGTGTTGGTGATGCCGAGCAGTGCGATGAAGACGGCGAAGCCCAGCAGGACCGTCACCAGCCCGAGGACCTCCTCGATCGCCGCCGCGCGCCCGGCCGCGGCCTCGGCGTGATCGCGGATCTGCGCGTTGGGGAAGCCTGCGAGCGCGGCGTCGAGCGCCGCCCGGGCCCTGCCCACCGACACGCCGTCGGCGACGGCGACGTAGACGGTCGCGTCGATCTTCTCGTTGTAGTGGTCGGCGTACGCGTCCAGCGAGATCACGTAGTCCGTCGACAGGGCCTGCGCGGTGCTGTCTGCCATCACGCCGACCACCGGCATCCTCTGCTCACCATCGCGCGGGAACGTCATCGCTAGCGAGTCGCCCGGTGCGAGGTGCCGCGAGGTTGCGACGGACTCGGCGACCACGACTCCGCCGTTCGCGATGCGGGAGAGGCTGCCCGAGTCCATCCGGATCTGCACGACGTCCGGCAGGGTGGACGGATCGACCGCGGTCAGGGCATTGGCGGTGCCGTCGTCGAGCCAGTGGCCGAACCGGGTGACCGACGTGGCCGCCACCTCGGGGCGGGCGGCAGCGCGCTGGGCGACCTCGGGAGAGAGCCCGCCCAGCATCTCATCGTTGCTGCTCTGCACGAGCAGGTCCGCGGTGACGACCTCGGCGCCGCCTGCCGTGAACGCCTTGACCGAGCCGCCCACCACGGCCACGAAGCCGATCAGGGTGAGGCCGATGGCCAGGGCCGTCACGGTCGCCGCGGTGCGGCCCGGATGGCGGACCGCCGACTCGCGCGCCAGCTGCCCGGGCACGCCGAGGGTGCTCAGGGGGCGCCCGACGACACGGACAAGCCACGGCGCCACGACCGGGCCGAGCAGGGCGAGCGCGGCCAGCAGAAGCACGGCGCCGACGGCGACCATGCCCGCGTTGCGGACGAAGGCGACCGCAGCCACCAGGACCACGCCGGCACCGAGGGCCGCCCAGCCGGTGACGATCCGTGCCCGGCGGCGTGCGGCCGGAGCCGGATCGGAGGCCCGCATCGCCTCGACGGGAGCGACCCGGGCGGCGCGGCGGGCCGGGCCCAGGGCGGCCAGGAGGGTGACCCCGGTGCCGGCGAGCAGCGCGACGAGGATCGTCTCGGTGGTCACGGTCAGCGGCCCGTCGGGAAGGGCAAGGCCCGCACCCTGCGCAAGCCCACGCAGTCCATAGGCGGCGCCGACGCCGAGCAGGATGCCTCCCCCTGCGCCGGTGAGCCCGACGATGAAGGCCTCGCCGACGATGGAGCCGAGTACCTGGCGGCCGGTGGCTCCGGCCGCACGCAGCAGTGCGAACTCCTTCGACCGGTGCGTGAGCACGATGCCGAACGTGTTCGCGATGAGGAAGGCGCCGACCACGAGGCCGGCACCGGCCAGGGCCAGCAGGACGATGCGCAGGAACTGCACGCTCTGCTGCGCGGACGCCGCGCTCGCGGCCGCGGCGTCCTGGGCGCCGGTGACCGCGAATGGGGCGCCCAGGCGGTCGGCGATCCGCTCGCGCAGTGCCGAGACGCCCGTGTCGGCGGCGGCCACGACCTCGACCGCGGTGACGCGGGATCCGAGCCCCAGCAGCGACTGGGCGGCGGGCAGGCTCGTGAGCGCGACGGTGGTGTTCGCGAGGCCGTCCGCGTCGCCGACCCCGACGAGCCCGACCACCCGCAGGGTGCGGCTGGCGCTCGCCGACACGGTGATCGTGTCGCCGAGGGCGATCTGCCGCCGACGGGCGGTGGCCAGGTCGATGACGGCTTCGTCCGCCGCACGAGGGGCGTGTCCTGCGCGCACCACGTAGGGCGCGAACGGCGCCTGTTCCCACGAGCCGAGCAGGATCGGCATGCTCGGCATGCCGGCCCCGCGGGTCGCCAGCTGGGCGCTGCCACCGGCGGTGGCGCGAGCCGCGGCCACACCGGGGACGGCGCGGACGCGATCGGCGAGGTCGGCCGGGAGCGGATCGCGCTCCACGGCGACCCCCATCGCCGAGTCGAAGGCCGCCGCCGCGCGGACGGTGAGGTCCACGCCGGCCGCTGTGGTGCGGAACTGCTCGTCCAGCACCCGGGTGCTGGTATCGGTGAGCACCAGGCTTCCGGTGACGAACGCGACGCCGAGCGCCACCGCGATCCAGGTGAGCGCGAGTCGCGAGCGGTGCGCGAGCGTGTTCTTGAGAGCGAGTCGCCACATCGGGATCACCGCCCCTGCGCGGTCTCGAGGTTCGACATGCGGGCGAGCACCGTGTCCGCCGTCGGGTCGGCGAGCTCGTCGACGATCTGTCCGTCGGTGAGGAACACGACGCGGTCGGCAGACGCCGCGGCCACCGGATCGTGCGTGACCATCACGATCGTCTGCCCCAGGGAGCGGGTCGCGTGGCGCAGGAAGTCCAGGAGGGCCGCTCCGGCACGCGAGTCGAGGTTGCCGGTCGGCTCGTCGGCGAAGACCAGCTCGGGACGGGCGATGAGGGCGCGGCCGACGGCGACGCGCTGTTGCTGTCCGCCCGACAACTGCGAGGGGCGGTGGGAGAGTCTGCTGCCGATCCCGAGTACATCGACCACCTCGGCGAACCAGTCGGAGTCGGGACGTTTGCCGGCCAGGGTCAGGGGCAGCGCGATGTTCTCCCGCGCGGTGAGGGCGGGGATCAGATTGAACGCCTGGAAGACGAACCCGAGTCGTTCGCGGCGCAACAGGGTCCGCTCCCGCTCGGAGAGCATGGTCAGATCGAGGTCGCCGAGCAGGATGCGGCCGGAGTCCACCCGGTCGAGGCCCGCCAGCGCGTGCATCAAGGTCGACTTGCCCGATCCGGATGGTCCCATCACGGCGGTGAACCGGCCGCGGGGGATCGTCACGGTCGCGCCGTCGAGCGCGCGGACGACGGCGTCGCCGTGCCCGTAGGTCTTCACGACGTCGACCGCACGGGCGGCGACGGGGACGGACGGGGCGGTCCGCGGGGCCTCGTGAGGCGTGGTGATCGTGGTGGTCATGATTCGTCCTTTCAGGTTCGTGGTGTCAGAGGATGTGCTGGCGGAAGGCCGAGCCGTACGCCGTCGTCGGCGCCTGTGGTGCACGGACGAGCGGCCGATCGGACTCGATGCGCGCGGCGTGATGCTCGCGCGCCGTGCGGAGCGGGCGTCGTGCGGTCGTGATGGTGCGGGTCAGGCGGGTGCGGATGGTCGTCATGATGGATGCCTTTCTGGCAGCGGATGGGTGATGGCGGGTGCCGCCCGCCGGGTGATCAAGGGATGAGGGTGTGGCCGGCGTCCTCGATCGCGGCGGCGATGTCGGCGCGATCGACCGGCTCGGCGACCGTGACGGTGACGGTGCCGGACGCGGCGTCGATGGTCACGGCGGCGACGCCGGGCAGACGTGCGATCTGCCGGGAGACCGCACGTCCGCTGTCGGCGGTGGTCATGCCGGTCACAGCGAAGGTGGTCGTGCCGATGAAGGTGCGGGGTGTGCCGTGCAGCATCGATCAGTGACCGTGCCCGCCGTGCGGACCGTGCGCACCGTGGCCGGCTGCCGCGGACTTGCCGCCCGGGACGGCAAGCAGCGTCAGCACGAACAGGGCGGCGAGCACACCGGCCACCACGAGGAACGCGTGCGAGTAGCCGTCGATGAGTCCCGCCCTCGTCGTGAGGTCGCCGGCCACGGCGGTGAGTGCGGCGACGCCCACGGCGGCACCGATCTCGTGGCCGGTCATCATGAGACCTGAGGCGAGTCCCGCCTTGTCACCGGGCACGTCGCGCATCGCGGCGACCGCGATGGCGGCGAACATGGGGCCGACGCCGGCTCCGGTGACGAGGAAGCCCGGCAGGACGTGCGCGGCATACGAGGCACCGTCGGCGTTCGCCGCGAGCAGGAGGACGCCGGCGGCCATGATGGCGAGGCCGATGAGGATGAGGATGCGGGGCCCCACTCGTCCGATGACCTTCGACGCCACCGTCGCCGAGATCGTGATCGCGGCGGCCAGCGGAAGGAACTCGAGACCTGCGACGATCGGTGACGCGGCGAGGGCGCCCTGCAGGTGCACTGAGGACAGGAAGATCGCGCCGACGACGGCTCCGGTGACTCCGGCCATGACGGCGGATGCGGACACGAGAGATCGGACGCGCCAGATCGCGGGTGCCACCAGCGGGTGGGCCGCACGTCGCTCGATCAGAGCGAACGTCGTGAGCAGGGCGGCCGAAACCAGGAGCGCGATCCACGTGATGGGTGCGGCCCACCCGGCGGAGCGGGTCGCTTCGATGCCGAACACGAGCGCCAGCAGTCCGCCGACGAGCGTGAGGGCCCCCGGCGCATCGAGCCTGCGCAGCGCCCCGGCCTGAGACCGGCCACGGGTCACGCAGTACAGCGTGCCGGCGACCACGGCCGCGCCGATGGGCACGTTGATGAAGAACACCGCACGCCAGCCGAGTGCGCTGGTCAGCGCGCCGCCGAACAGCACACCGGCTGCGATGCCGAGACTTCCCACGGTTCCCCAGATCGCAAGTGCGGTCTGCCGCTGCCTGCCGGCGTACGCGGTCATGATGATCGACAGCGCTGCCGGCGTGAGCAGGGCGGCACCGGCCCCCTGCGCGGCGCGCGCCAGGATGAGCGTGAGCGCGCCGTCTGCGAGACCGCTCACCAATGAGGCCGCGGTGAACAGCCCGATGCCGGCCAGGAACGCGCCGCGCCGGTCGAAGAGGTCGGCGATGCGTCCGCCGAGCAGGAGCAGCCCTCCGGACAGCAGCACGTAGACGCTGACCGCCCACTGGAACTCGGCCGACGACAGCTGCAGCGAAAGGCCGATCGACGGCAGTGCGACGTTCACGACCGACACGTCGAGGATCACCATGAACTGCGCTGCGATCATCAGCGTGAAGATCGTCCATGAGCGCCGCGGGGGATGAGGATGCCGCGCCGGCGCATCCGAGGTCTGGGCGGCGTCGCTCGCAGATCGATCGTGATGCGGGGACGGATGTGCGGTGGTGTGCGATGACATGATGTTCTCCTTCGGATGGAAGCGGTCGAGGCTTCCGCCAGGATCGCTTCGGAGCGGGGTCGCTCACACCGGCGGAATCGCCAGGTTCTTCGAATCCGCGTATCCCGCCGGGTCGCTACGATCGGGGTGTGCTGGCGGGACGGGACCACGAACGCGCGGCGATCACCGCGCTGCTGGACCGCGCGCGTGCGGGCAACGGCGGGGCGCTCGTGGTGCGGGGCATGGCCGGGTCCGGCAAATCGGCGCTCCTGGCCGATGCCGTCGCCGACGGGGCCGTCGGCGCGACGGTCCTGCGCACGTCGGGCGTCGAATCCGAGTCCCCGCTGGCCTTCGCCGCGCTCCAACGACTCGTGCGGCCTCTGCGCACCGGTCTCGGTGCGCTGCCGGCACCTCAGCAGACGGCGATGCGCGCGGCACTGGGCGAGACGACCAGCGACGGCGACCGGTATCTCACGTTCCTGGCCACCCTGAGTCTGCTCTCGGATGCGAGTGAGACCGCGCCCGTGACAGTGGTCGTCGACGACGCCCACTGGCTCGACGATGCGTCGGCTGCGGCGCTGCTGTTCGTGGCTCGACGGCTCGACGCCGAACGGGTGGCGCTGCTGTTCGCCGCGCGCGACGGCGACGCGCACGGGTTCGACGCGCCCGACGTGCCTGCACTGACCCTCGCCGGTGTGGCGGGTGCCGACGCCGACACGCTTCTGTCGGGCGCTGCGGGCGAGAGCTGCGCCGTCGATCCGGCGGTCCGGGATCGGCTCGTGCTCGCCACCGGCGGCAACCCGCTCGCGCTGCTCGAGCTCTCGTCCGCCCTCGACCACGACCAGTTGGCAGGACGTGCGCCGCTGCCCGACCCGCTGCCGTCTGCGGGTGGGGTGGAGCGTGCGTTCATCGACCGACACCGACGGCTGCCCGACGCCGCCCAGCAACTGCTGCTCGTCGCCGCAGCCGACGACACCGGCCGACTCTCCGTCGTGCGCGCCGCGGCCGAACGACTCGACGCGGGCGGCGACGCGCTCGATGCCGTGGAACGGTCGGGGCTGCTGCGCATCGACGACGAGGTCGTGTCCATGTACCACCCCCTGGTCCGCTCTGCCGTCTACCGGGCTGCGACGAGCACCGCACGCCGCGCCGTCCACGGCGCTCTGGCAGATGCTCTGCACGACGATCCCGACCGCCGCGCGTGGCACCTCGCTGCTGCCGCGGACCGGCCGGATGAGCAGGTGGTCGCCGCCCTCGACACGGTCGCGCAGGGCGCTGCCTCTCGCGGCGGGCACGAGGCGGCGGCAGCCGCGTGGAGTCGCGCCGCCGAGCTCACCGCCGGAAGCGAAGACCGGGGCCGGCGGCTCTACTTGGCGGCGTCCTCGGCCTGGCTCGGCGCACACCCGTCCCGGGCAGATGCCTTGGCAGCGTCCGCCGCGCAGCTGATCACCGAGCCGCGTCTGCGCGCGCAGCTGCTGACGCTGCAGGGCCAGGTCGCCTGGAACACCCGTTCGCTCGATGACGGGTACGACCTGATCGTGCAGGCCGCCCAGGTCGCCGCCGGCGTCGACGAGGAGATGACGCTCGGGCTGTCGATGCTCGCGGCGTCGCTGACCGCATTCGGAGCCCGGTCAGCACCCGGCGTCGATCCGGAGGCCGTGCTCGGCGCTGCGGTGACGGAGTCCGCATCGCGGGGAAGCGCCACGGGCGCCCTCATGCACGGTTTCGCGGCTGTCGCCGCCGGCGACTGGAAGCAGGCTACGGCATGGTTCGGCGAGGCGTTCGCGCTCACCGACGCCCGCTCGGTCGACGACGACGTGCTGCAGCCGAACCTCGGCATGGCTGCGCTGCTCGTCGACGACGATCGACGGTGCCTCCGCCTGCACGAGGAGCAGCTGGTCGCCGCCCGCCGAGCGGGCGCCCTGACCAGGATCGAGCATGCCCTCACCCGCGGCTTCTACCCCCAGATCGCGACCGGCGCCTGGTCGAAGGCCGCAGCGGCCGCCACCGAAGCGCTCCCGCTGGCCGCCAGCACGAGCCACATCGGTATGACCGCGCTGCCCAATGCCGAACTCGCCCTGATCGCGGCGCTGCGCGGCGAAGACGCCGCCGATGATCACCTGGACCGGGCTGCACGGATCCGCGACCGCCATCCCATCGGCATCACCGACGGTCTCGTCGTCGACCTCCTGCACTGGACGCGCGCCCTGCGGACGATCGATGCGCCCGAGACCGCCCTGCACCTGTTCGACCAGGTCCGTGCGCCGTGGCTGCGACGCCTTGCGGCCCCCGACGTCTTCGAGCTGTCTGCGCGCAACGATCAGCGTCAGGTCGGCGAACGATGGCTCGACGACATCGTGAGCTTCGCCGACGGCGTGCAGTCCCCGGCGGCGATCTCCCTCGTCGAGCACGGGCGGGCAGTCCTCGCGGCCGACGACGACGCGGAACAGCACTTCGAGCGGGCACTCGCGGCAGGTGCGGACTCGCCGCGCACGCCGCTGCGCGCCCGCACCGAACTGGCCTTCGGCGAGTGGCTCCGCCGCAACCGGCGGCGCGTCGACGCCCGCTCGCATCTGCGCACGGCGCTCGCCGCGTCGGAGGGGCTCGGCGCCGCGCCCTGGACGACACGGGCCGCGCAGGAGCTGCGGGCATCCGGCGAGACCGCTCGACGCCGCGACGCCTCGACGGCCACCGACCTGACCGCCCAGGAGCGGCAGGTCGCCATCCTCATCCAGCAGGGCCTGTCGAACAAGGATGCCGCAGCCCGGCTGTTCGTCAGCCCCCGCACGATCGACTTCCACCTGCGCAACGTCTTCGGCAAGCTCGGTGTCGCCTCGCGCGGTGAGTTGAGTCAGGTGAGCCTGGACTGACCGCACTGGCGATTTGGAGCGGCCGCGTCAGGCGTCGTCCGCCTCGGAGAGGTCCTCGACGCCCAGCGGCTGCCGGCCGACGAAGTTCACGCCGATGCCGTATTCGTCGCCCATCGCGAGACCGCACTCGGCGAAGCGCAGCATCCACGTGCCGTCCTCCCACACGACGGCCTCGGGCATGTCGAACGGTGCGGCGGCCAGCGACGCGAGGTCCGTGGCATCCAACCCCCACTCGGGCGCGGTGAGCGTCGCGACCAGATACGCGGCGGCGACCTCGGCGAGCGGGGAGAAGTCTGCGATCACTCCCGCCGCGGTCTCGATCGCCTCGGGCGTGGGCGGCCCCGCCGGCTCGATGAGGATGCTGACGGTGCCGGCATCGGCGATCTCAGCGGCCCAGCACGAGAACTCGTCGGTGACGGCGGTGCTGTGCAGCGGCGTCCCGTGGACGTCGACGATCGCGGGCAGCTCGTCCATGTGCCGAGTCAACCAGATATCGCGGGCCCGCAGGGTTCCACGTCTGCTCAGCGGGCGGGGACCGGCCCCAGTCTGCCGACCAGCGGAAGCCAGTTGAGGATGGCCAGTCCGATGCGGTTCCACAGCCCGGTGAAGAACACCGCGGCCGTCAGCGCCAGGATCACCGAGCCGATCACGTCGGTGAGGTAGTGGCCGCTGACGTACAGACGGGCGGCGGCCATGACGGCCACGGCGACGACACCGGCCACTGCCACCGGACCCTGCGCCCGGGTGCCGCGCGCCAGCAGATACGCGGCGATCACGAACGATGCGATGAACGCGGTGTGGCCGCTGGGGAAGCTGTCGTTGCCGACCTCGGCCATCAGCGGGTGGTCGAGCAGCGCTCCGTTCGGGCGCGGTTCGGCCACGATGATCTTGAAGAGCTCTGTGCTCAGCCAGCCGAACGCGGCAGCGCCCGTGAACGCGAACGCGTTGACGGGAGAGCGCCGCACGAGCAGAAGGTAGATGAACGAGAGTGCCAGGATCAGGGCCGCCCCGGGAGGAGAGAAGACCGTCGACAGCCCGATGCCGATCGCGTTCAGGACGCTGAACTGGTGATCGGTCAGCGCCTCGTCCAGCCTCAGCTCGGTCGGCAGGACCCCGGGCAGCAGTTTCGCCGAGAAGCCGAGCAGCAGCAGCGCGAGCGTGCCGATGAGGCTCACCAGCAGCCAGTGCTGCAGCTGGGGCAGGCGCGCCAGTCGCGTCCGCGGGTCTGCAGCGGTCGGGGGCTGGATGCTGGTCATTCGGTCGCTCCGGGAGTCAGTGGGCAAGAGACGGGCGGGGAGAGTGCCGCACATTCGCATCCGCTGTCCCGACACTGAGCGTAATCTCCGTCACCTAGGAACCCGCCGTGTGGGGGCCGGCCGCGCCGCCGGATCGACCCGATCAGTGATTCGCGGGTGGAGGGGCCGTGGACCCTCGGACGATGAGCTGTGATTCGAGGGTGGCGACCTCAGGCCGTGTGCCATCGGAGATCGCCTGAAGGAGGAGTTCAACAGCGAGCGCACCACATCGCTCGATCGGCATGCGCACCGTGGTCAAGGCGGGCTTGACTGCGGCGGCGATGTCGATGTCGTCGATGCCGACGATGCTGATGTCGTCCGGACACGTTCTGCCGAGGTCTGACATCCCGGCCTCGAGTCCGAGCGCGACCAGGTCGTTGTAGGCGATGACGGCGGTGGCACCGCTCGCGGCGGCCGGAGCTGCGGCCGCGCGCCCACCCTGGATCGACGCTTCTTGGTGGCTGAGCCGGGTCAGACGGATGTCGAATCGCTCACACGCCTTGGCCACCGTGTCGGCCCGGCGCGCGTCGGCCCATGAGCCCTGCGGGCCGGCCGCATATGCGACGTGCGTGTGCCCGAGTGCGGCCAGATGCTCGATAGCCTGCTGCGGGCCGTGCTCGGTGTCCATGAGGACGTACGGCGCACCGGGAAGCATCCGGTTCACGACAACGAGCGGTGTCTCGCCGACGAGTGCGCGAATCTCGTCGTCGGGCAGCCGCGGTGAGCACAGGAGCATGCCGTCGAGTTTTCGGGCGCGCTCGATCTGCTCGCGTTCTCGGCGGGGGTCTTCGTCGGAGTCGAAGAGCACGGTGCGGTGGCGGCCGTGCCACGCCTGCGTGTGGATCCCTTTGAGGAGTTTCGCGAACACCGGGTTTGCGACGTCGGGGACGATCACCGCGAACGACCGGGAGGTCGCTGCGGCCTGGGGATTCTCGTACCCCAGTTCGCTTGCGGCGTTCAGTACGCGCTCGAGCGTCGTGCTGGCGAGGCGTGCCGGTTCGCCGAACGCGCGGGATGCCGTCGCGATCGACACGCCCGCACGCCGCGCCACCTCGGTCAAGGTTGCAGCCATCGTCGCCTTCCTGCCCTCGAGAGGACAATCTCATCATGGTCCATTCTCGCCGCATGTAAGTGCTTGACAAGCTTGTGCAAATCATTCATGATCGTTTTCATGCCCATCGTCGACGATTCCGGAACGGCCGCGGACCCCGTGCCGGGTGACGACGCTCGCTGCCCCGCGCAGCGCCTGTCCCGGTCGCAGGCGGTCCGCGTTCCGCGGCAGGCAACGCCGAAGGCGGCGGGAATCGTGCACCTGGGTCTCGGCAACTTCCATCGTGCCCATCAGGCCGTGTACACCGCGGCCGCGCTGGCGGCCGACGGCGGAGACTGGGGGATCATCGGCGTTGCTTCGCGCTCGCGCACGATCGTCGACGCGATGCGCGCGCAGGACTTGCTGTACACGGTCGCCACCATCTCACCGGAAGGAGCGCCGTTGGCCGTCCCCGGCGTTCACACGGATGCTTTTGTCGCACGCGACGACGTCGAGCGGGTCATGCGGAGTGTCGCCGACCCGGGCATCCGGATCGTCACCCTCACCATCACCGAGAAGGGCTACAGTTACTCGTCCTCGACGGGACACCTCGACACCTCCGACCCGGCGGTGGCGTCGGACCTTGGTGGCGGGCTGCCGCAGTCGACCATCGGTCAACTCGTCCGCGGTCTTCAGCGCCGTGCAGCAAGCTCGGGCGCGCCCCTCACGGTGCTCAGCTGCGACAACCTGGCTGCGAACGGACATCACACCGAGCGGCTCGTCCGCGAGTTCCTTCAGGCGCTGCCGCACGGAGAGGGCGCGGAAGCGCTGGCGTACCTCGATGAAGCCGTCACATTCCCCTCGAGCATGGTGGATCGGATCGTGCCGTCGACGACCACGGAGCTCCGTGAGCAGGTGTCGCGGGCGCTCGGCGTGCGGGACGAGATCCCGGTTCCCGCAGAGCCCTTCTCGATGTGGGCCATCGAGGACGACTTCGCGGCCGGCCGACCCGCGTGGGATCGGGGAGGTGCCGTGTTCAGCACCGAGGTCGACCGATACGAGCAGATGAAGGTGCGTCTGCTCAATGGGACCCACTCGCTCATCGCTTACCTGGGCGCGTTGCGAGGGGCGCGGACGATTCCCGAAGCAGTCGGGCACGAGGACATCGAGCGTGCGGCGCGGACGGTGCTCGCTCGCGAGTACACCCCCTCGATCCAGGTGCCAACCGGCGTCGACATCGACGACTATGAGCGCCAACTGTTCCTGCGGTGGGGGAACAGCGCACTCGGTCATCGCACGAGTCAGGTGGGCACGGACGGATCGGTCAAGCTTCGGCAGCGCATCCCCGGGCCTGCCCTTCTGATGCTCGATCGCGGCGAGATGCCGCACATGATCGCGCTGACCGTGGCGGCGTATCTGACATGCATCGCTCCCCCTCAGGGCTTCGAACCGGGATCGTCCGCGCGGGCGATGACCGACCCCGTCAGAGGTCGCCTCCAGAGTCTGTCGTTGCCGGCCCGTACTGGACGGGCGCTCGCCGAGCACGCGATCGCCGGCCTGCAGCTCTTCGGAGAGCAGCTGGCCGATCGGCAGCCGTTCATCGAGCGGGTCGGCGGCGTGATCGACACGATCGTGCGGGACGGTGTCGATGCCGCGATCGTCGACAGCCTCGAGGCATCCGAACCCGCGATCGTCGACAGCCTGCAGGGGCCGTCGACATGACGACGGATGCGATCGATCCGATGCGCCGCGATGTCGCGACGACTCACGAAGACAGGGCAACCATGAAGACTCTCGCCATCCACGGCAAGGAAGACATCCGCTGGGAGGATCGGGATCTCCCCGTCCCTGGTGACGGCGAGGTCCGGCTCCGCGTCAGGTACGTCGGGATCTGCGGGTCGGACCTGCACTACTACTTCCACGGCGCGAACGGCGAGTACACCATCCGGGAGCCGCTGACACCGGGTCACGAGATCTCGGCCGTCATCGATCTCGACCCGTCAGGGCGCCTCCCGAAGGGCACCCCCGTCACCATCCATCCTGCCCGATACGGGCCGGACGTCGCGGGGCTCGAGAACCGGCCCCACCTGCGGCCCGGTGGGGACTACTTCGGCAGTGCCGCGACGATGCCGCACCGTCAGGGCGGAGCAGCGGAGTACCTCCTCGTCGAGGAGCACATGATCCGCCGCCTGCCCGACGGTCTGCCCCTCCAGCGCGCCGCTCTCGCTGAACCCCTCGCCGTCGCGCTCCATGCCGTTGGATCGGCCGGCGACGTCCACGGCAAGCGCGTCCTCGTCATCGGTGCTGGCCCCATCGGACTGCTCGTCCTGGCCGCCGCCGTGCATGCCGGTGCCGCCACGGTCGCCGTGAGCGATGTGCGCACCGAACCGCTCGAACGTGCGGCGGCGCTCGGCGCGACCGAATTCGTCCTCGTCGGGCGAGACGACATTGCGGACGAGTCATACGAGATCGTCTTCGAGTGCTCCGGTGTTCCGGCATCCGTCACACAGGCGATTCGAGCCGTGCGACGCGCGGGCACTGTCGTTCAGGTCGGCATGCTGGCCGATGCCGAGATCAGCGTCAATCTGGCACCGATGCTGGCGAAGGAACTGACCGTGCGCGGCGCCTTCCGGTTCTCGACCGAGATCGACGACGCCGTCGCGCTGCTCGCCGAGACGGCCGATCTCGACCGCGTCATCTCGCATGTCGTCCCCGCGGCCGACGCCGCCGCAGCGTTCGCGCTGGCTCGCGATTCGTCGGCTTCGGCCAAGGTCCTCCTCGGTCTCTGACCCTGTCCCGCACCCATTACGAAGGAGTAATCATGAGTACGCCCGACATCCCCAGCGTGGACGCGCCCGCGCCGCCGCCCACCGTCCAGCGCAGCATGGGCGACCTCGTCCGCGCCGCATTGTCCGGATGGCTTGGCACCGCGCTGGAGTTCATGGACTTCCAGCTCTATTCGCTCGCCGCCGCCCTGGTGTTCAGCCAGCTGTTCTTCGCCGGCGAGAGCCCAGGGATGGCAGTGGTGCTTGCCATGGCGACCTACGGGGTCGGCTACGTCGCCCGCCCGCTCGGCGCGCTCTACTTCGGCCGCCTGGGCGACAAGATCGGGCGCCGGAAGGTGCTCTTCTACACGATCGTCCTGATGGGGGCGGCGACCACGCTCATCGGCGTCCTCCCCACGTTCGAGCAGGTGGGCATCCTGGCCCCGATCCTGCTCGTGCTGCTGCGCCTGCTGCAGGGCTTCGGCGCGGGAGCGGAGATCTCAGGGGCGGGCGTCATGCTCGCCGAGTACGCGGCCCCGAACCGGCGCGGGATCATCGCGTCGCTGGTTGCCCTCGGCACCAACTGCGGCACGCTGTTCGCCTCTGCGATCTGGGCCATCCTGCTTGCAGTGATGACCGACTCCGAGGTCATCTCGTGGGGCTGGCGCATCCCGTTCGTCGCCAGTGCGATCGTCATGGTCTTCGCCGTCTGGGTGCGGCTGACCCTGAAAGAGAGCCCGGTGTTCGAGGAGCGCGTCGACGTGGTCGACGGGCGAGCGCTGCCGCGCGCCGAGGTGGTCAAGCAGGCGACGGCCACCAGCGACATCCGCACTCTGGAGTCGCTGGAGCGCAAGCCGATCAAGGCGACCCTCGTCAGCTTCTTCCTGCGCTTCGGTCAAGCCGGCAACTCCGGCCTGATCCAGACGTACCTGATCTCGTTCATCACGATCACGCTCGCCGTGGAGAAGGGCGTCGGAGCGCAGGTCGTCATCGTCTCGTCGCTCATCGGATTCCTGACCGTGCCGCTGGTCGGGTGGCTCGGCGACAAGGTCGGCCGTCGGCGTATGTACATCGTCATGTCGGCGATCTCGCTCGTACTCATCGTGCCCACGATGCTTGCCATCGACTCGAAGCAGATCGGGTGGATCTTCTTCGGATACGTCATCATCCACAACGTCTCGGTGCTCGGCCTCGCATCGCTCGAGAACATCTCGATCCCCGAGATCTTCGGCGCGCGCAACCGCTACACGGCCACCGCGATCGTCCGTGAGCTGGCGGCGATCGTCGCCACCGGAGTCGGCCCCATCGTCGCCGCCGCCTGGGTCGCCGCCGCGACCGGCAGCGCGATCCCGGTCATGATCCTGCTCGGGCTGTTCACCCTGTCGACTTTGATCGTCGCGATCTGGGCGCCCGAGTGGACAGGCCGCGACTTGACCGATCCGCGCGCAGCGATGTGATCCGCGGGATCCGACAATGACACGCCGGGTGCGACCGACCAGCGGTCGCACCCGGCAATCGAAAGGCGAAAAAATGGCTATCGAGAGCATCGATGTCAGCATCACGAGTCCGGGACGCAACTTCGTCACGCTCAAGATCGTGACCGCCGATGGGATCGTCGGCTGGGGGGACGCGACCCTCAACGGGCGCGAGCTGGCGGTCGCTTCGTACCTGTCGGATCACGTCGCTTCGACGCTCATCGGGCGCGACGAGGATCGGATCGAAGACACCTGGCAGTACCTGTACCGCGGGCCCTATTGGCGCCGCGGTCCCGTCACTATGGCGGCCATCGCGGCGGTCGACATGGCGCTCTGGGACATCAAGGCCAAGAAGGCGGGGATGCCGCTGTACCAGCTGCTCGGCGGCGCGAACCGGTCGGGGGTGCGGGTGTACGCCCACGCCTCCGGCACCGACTACGCGGCGCTCGCGAACGCCGTCGCCGGTTATCAGGAGCTGGGGTTCACCGCTGTGCGCGTGCAGACCGGCGTGCCGGGGCTCGGCCAGATCTACGGCGTCTCTTCGGCTGGGCCGGGGGTGCGTTACGACTACGAGCCGGCGAAACGAGCTGCAGACGGCACCGCAGCCGTCGCTCCCACCGAGGAGACGTGGGACACGCGGGCGTATCTCTCGCACATGCCCGGCATCTTCGAGCGTATCCGCGAGGACTTCGGGACCGGGCTTCGCATCCTCCACGACGGTCACCATCGAATGTCGCCGATCGAAGCGGCGAGGTTCGCCAAGGACACCGAACCGTACGATCTGTTCTGGCTGGAGGACTGCACGCCGGGCGAGGACCAGAGCGCGCTGCGGCTGGTCCGCCAGCACTCCACGACCCCGCTCGCGATCGGCGAGGTCTTCAACACCGTGTACGACTATCAGACGCTCATCACCGAGCGGCTGATCGACTACGTGCGGTCGGCGGTCACGCATACGGGCGGCATCACCGCGATGAAGAAGCTGCTCGACTTCGCCGCGATCTACGGGATCAAGTCCGGCATCCACGGCCCGACCGACATCTCGCCGATCGGGATGGCCGCCGCGCTGCATCTGGATCTTGCGATCCACAACTTCGGCATCCAGGAGTACATGCCGCACAACGAGAAGACGCTCGAGGTGTTTCAGACCTCGTTCACCTTCGACCGAGGCTTCCTGCACCCCGGAGACACCCCCGGACTGGGTGTGGAATTGGACGAGCAGGCGGCATCCGCCTTCGAGTACACGAAGGCCTACCTGCCGGTGAACCGGCTCGTGGACGGGACCGTCCACGACTGGTGAAGTCCCCGTGACGAGCGGTTGACCGCCTGTCGTCACCCCATCCAGGATCTACGGCCGAACCGCGCCCAGCGCTCGACGACGCGCGGGGTCACGGCATCCGTTTCGTCCGCGGCCGGTCCGTAGACCATGCGGCCCTCGATGAACACGCGCTCGACGCGTGAATCGACCGCGAGCGGGTCACCCGACCAGACGACGATGTCGCCGTCACGTCCGGTCTCGAGGGCGCCGACCCGGTCCTGCAGCCGCAGGATCTCGGCCGGGTTCGCGGTCAGAGCCGACAGCGCCGTCGCGGCCGGCAGCCCCTCGCGCACCGCGAGGATCGCCTGCAGCCGCAGCTGGTCGATCGGCACGACGGGATGGTCGGTCGTGATCGCGACCTTCACGCCGGCCGCGGCGATCAGGGCGAGGTTGCCGATCGCCCGGTCACGCAGCTCGACCTTCGAGCGCGAGGTCAGCAGCGGCCCGAAGATGACCGGAATGTGCTTCTCGGCGAGCACGTCGGCGATCTTGTGCGCCTCGGTGCCGTGGTTGACCACGAGGGTGTAGCCGAACTCCTCGGCGATGCGTATGGCCGTGGCGATGTCGTCGTGCCGGTGGCAGTGCTGGTCCCACAGCAGGTCGCCGGCAAGCACCGCGGCCAGGGTCTCTTTGCCCAGGTCCCGCTCGAAGGGCTCGCCCTTCTCGGCTGCGGCATCCCGCTTCTTGGCGTACGACTGCGCGGCCGTGAACGCGTCGCGGAGAATGGATGCCACGCCCAGCCGCGTGGCGGGGGTCTTGCTCTTCTCGCCCCAGACGCGCTTCGGGTTCTCGCCCAGCGCGGACTTCACCGACACGTCGCCGGCGAGCACCTGCTCGTCGACGGTGCGGCCTCCCCAGGTCTTGATCGCCACCGTGCGCCCGCCGATCGGGTTGCCCGATCCGGGCTTGACGACCACGGTGGTGACCCCGCCGCGCAGCGCGTCACGGAAGCCGACCTCTTCGATGTCGATGCCGTCGATCGCCCGGAACCGCGACCCGTTCGGGTCGGTCATCTCGTTCGTGTCGTTGCCCGACCAGCCCTCGCCGTCCTCGTGAACGCCCACGTGCCCGTGCGACTCGACGAAACCGGGCACCACCCACGAGCCGGCGGCGTCGACGACCTCGGCCCCGGTGGGCACCGCCATGTCGGGGCCGCCCACGGCGGTGATGACCCCGTCGGTCACGATGACCGTGCCGTTCGGGATGGGGTCTGCGCTGACGGGGACGACGTGGCCGCCGGTGACGGCGAGGATGCGGGGCATCCCTCCAACCTACGCCCAGCCGCGGACGGCCCCCGGCTCACGGCACGCGCAGCTCTTCGGGCTCGACGACGACGTCGACCAGAGCGCCGTTGCGCCACACGGTCATCTCCATCCGGCGGCCGATCGCCGTCTCGACCATCGCCCGCTGCACGCCGGTCGGATCGAGGATCGGGATGCCGTCGAGCGAGATCACGATGTCGCCCGAGCGGGCACCGGCGGCGGCCGCGGGGCTGCCCGGCACGACCGAGACGACCTGCATCCCGGCATCCGCCCCCACCTTCGCCGCCGCTTCGGGATTCAGCCGCACCCGCGCGCCCGCGACGCCCAGCCACGCGCGCCGCACCCGGCCCGTCGAGCGCAGCGCGTCGATGATCGCCCGGGTCGTCGCGTTGATCGGCACCGCCAGGCCCAGCCCCACGCCGGCAACGGCCGTGTTGACGCCCACCATGCGCGCCGCGCTGTCGGCGAGGACCCCGCCGCTGCTGCCCGGGTTGAGTGCGGCGTCGGTCTGGATCACCTCGTCGATGACCCGGCCCGACCGGGTCGGAAGTGAGCGGCCGAGTCCCGACACGATGCCGGCGGTGACACTGCCGGCCAGGCCGAGCGGATTGCCGAGCGCCACCACCAGCTGGCCGACGTGCAGGGCGGTCGCGTCGCCCAGCGGCACCGGCGGCGGTGTCGGTCCGTCGGCGCACAGAACCGCGAGGTCCGAGAGCGGATCGGCGCCCTCGAGGCGAGCCGCGGTGCCGGTGCCGTCCGAGAAGGCGAGGTCGATCTGCTCGGCGCCGTCGACGACGTGTGCGCTGGTCAGCAGGTGTCCGTCGTTGGTGATCACCGAGGCGCTTCCCGCCCCTCCGCCCCGGTGTGAGCGGACGGTCACGGCCGCCACCGACGGCAGCACCGAGCGGGTGACGCGGATCACGGTCGCGGAGTACGCGTCCAGCGCGTCAGCGTCCGGCTCTGTCTCGTTCACGCCCTCAGTCTGCGCCGTCGGAGTTGGCTGTGGCCCGAGTTCGCGCACGGCGGACTCGCGGGGCGGATCTCGGGTCGCGACATCCTTCTTCGTGGCGCCGCGGCACATGAGCCGCAGGACGTCGAACTGCGGCTCAGCGCTTCGCCGAGTAGGAGGACGCGGGTTCGGACAGCCGCCGGTCGAAGCCCACCACCGTGCGGTCGGGCCCGATCGCCCCTTCGGAGCGCATGCGGTCGATGTCGTCCGTCGTGTAGCCGACCTCGCGCAGCACGGCGTCGGTGTGCTCGCCGACGGTCGGCGGGATCAAGCGCAGCGGAGGCGTGCTGCCGTCGTACTTGACGGGGTGGTTCACGACGCGCACCGTCCCCGCTTCGGGATGCTCGAAGGTCAACACCGTCTCGTTCGCCGCGATCTGCGGTTCGTCCAGCAGATCGGCGTATTCGTTCACCGGCGAGTTCCACACGCCGATCTCGTCGAGGCGCTCGCGCCAATGCGCGGTCGTCTGCCGGCGCATGTGCTCGACGATGATCTCGTTGACCTGCTCGCGCTGGTCGAACTGGTCGTCGCGCGTGAATGCGGCCAATCGCGGATCGTCGAACGCGTCGGCGAGGGTCGCGCCGTCCGCGAGCGACAGCGTGAGCCACCCGTCCGACGTCTGGAACACGCCATAGGGAGCCTGGTGGAACCGCGACGAGATCCCGGAGGGGCTGCGATCCCACAGCTCTCCGCCGTTCAGATGCGCGTTCAACGGCTCGAGCTGCAGATCCATCGCGGCGGACAGGAGGTTTCCGTCGACCTTCGCGCCTTCACCGGTGCGCGCCCGTCGCACGAGCGCGGCGGCGATGCCCATGGCGCCGAGCGCTGCCGAGTGCTCGTCGACGATCGCCGACCCGACCAGCACCGGCGGATCGCCCGCGCGACCGTTCAACGAGGCGAGACCGCTGAAGGACTGCATCAGCAGGTCCTGCCCCGGCCGCGCCGCGAGGGGACCGGTGGGCCCGAAGCCGGTCAGCGAGCAGTACACGATGCCGGGGTTGCGCGCCTTGACAGCCTCGTAGCCGAACCCGCGGCGTTCGAGCACACCGGGCCGGAAGTTCTCGACCACGACATCGGCGCGTTCGAGCATGCGCCACAGCACCTGCTCACCCGCCTCGGAGCGGAGGTTGATCTCGGCGCTGCGCTGGTTGCGCCCGGCCAGCAGGAAGAACACGCTCTGCTCGCCGACGAAAACGCGGGCCCCGGACCAGAATCGTTCGTACGATCCGCCGATCGGCTCGATGCGCACGACGTCGGCGCCGAGGTCGCCCAGCAGCTGCGAGCAGGACGGACCCTGCAGATAGTGCGTGAAGCTGACGACCTTGATCCCGTCGAGCATTCCGGTCATGCGGGCTCCTCCTGTGTCTCGATGACGTCGTCGGCCGTATCGCGCGGCGCGGTGAAGTGCGGTGGCCGCTTGGCGGCGAACGCCGCGAGCCCCTCTTCGAGGTCGGGTCCGCGGAAGACGCTCGCGCTGTCGACGAGGGATGCCGCGACGGCCTCGTCGTCGGTCTGGAGGGGGGATGCCGCGACCCCCGATTTGATCAGCGACAACGCGAGCGCCGGTCCCGCGGCCAGGGCCCCGGCCAGCGCGAGCGACGCGTCGAGCGCACTGCCGGCATCCACCACTCTGTTCACGAGTCCCCACCGCAGCGCCTCGTCGGCACCGATCGTGCGACCCGTGTACAGCAGATCCAGCGCGCGGGCCGGTCCGACCAGGCGCGGCAGCCGGATCACGCCGCCTGAACCGGGGAACACACCGAGGTGCACTTCGGGGAACCCGATCGCCGACCTCTCGTCCATCACCCGCAGATCGCACGCGAGCGCCAGTTCGCCGCCGCCGCCGAGGCAGACGCCTCCGATCGCGGCGATCGTCGGGATCGGCAGTGCGGCGACCGCCGACATGGCCTCGTTCTCGCGGGCGAGCTTCTTGCCGACCACGTCGTCGCGCACGGCGTCGAACTCGCGGATGTCGGCTCCCGCGCAGAACGCGCGGTCGCCGGCACCGGTGATGACCAGGGCGCGGATGCCGCGGTCGGCGCGGATGCGTGCGACGGCGTCGATCAGCTGAGCCGTGAGCCCGAGCGTGATGAGGTTCAGCGGCGGGTTGTGCAGCGTCAGCAGTGCGACGCCGCCGTCGAGGGTCTCGCACGTGATCTGGGCGGCCATGGTGCCATCCTGCCGTGGACCGGTCATCACCGCGGGGCCGGAACCGAGAAGGTGCCCGCGCGCTTGCCGGTGCGGATGTTGACCGACTTCAGCTCGGTGAACTCCTCGAAGCCGGCCTGTCCCATCTCGCGCCCGACCCCGCTCTGCTTGTATCCGCCGAACGGCATCTGCGGCGGTGCGTCGATCGTCGTGTTCGCGTACACGGTGCCGCTCTTGAGCGCCTTGGCCACGTCGAGCACGGTGTCGACGTTCTTCGACCACACGCTGTTGGCCAGTCCGTACGGCACGGCATTGGCCAGGCGCACGGCCTCGTCGCGTGAGGCGAACCGCGTCACGGTCAGCACGGGGCCGAAGATCTCGTCCTGGAAGGCCGGGGTCTCGGGCCCGACGCGGTCGATGACCGTCGGCGCCACGAACTGGCCGAGCGCGAACTCGCCGTCGGTCAGCCGCGATCCGCCGACGATGACCTCGGCGTCAGAGGATGCCGCGCCGTCGATGTACGACGTGACCTTCGCGAGGTGACCGGCGTGGATCAGCGCACCGACGTCGGTCGTGCGATCCATGGGCTGGCCGACCTTCAGCAGCCGGGTCTGCCGGGCGACCTCGGCGACGAAGTCGTCGGCGACATCCCGGTCCACGAGCAGGCGGGGCTGCGAGACGCAGCACTCGCCGTTGTTGAAGTTCACCCCGAACACGACGCCGGCGGCGGCGTCGGCCAGGTCGGCGTCGGCGAACACGACGTTGGCGGCGTTGCCGCCGAGCTCGAGCGACAGCTTCTTGATGGTGCCGGCGGACGCGGCGATGACCTTGCGGCCGGTGACCGTCGAGCCGGTGAACGACACGAGGTCGATGCCCTCGGCGGCGGCGATCGCGCCACCTGCCCGGCCGTCGCCGGCGACCATCGAGACGACACCGGCGGGGATGCCGGCCTCGGCGGTGAGCCGCACGATCTCGAGTGCACTCGAGCTGGTGAGCTCGGAGGGCTTGACGATGGCCGTGCAGCCGGCGGCCAGCGCGAACGGCAGCTTCTGGCTGAGGATCAGGGCCGGGAAGTTCCACGGCACGATGAGGCCCACGACGCCGATCGGCTCGCGCAGCACGAGCCCGGTGAAGTCGGGGCCGTTGTTCGTATAGGTCGCGCCGCTCATGGTCAGGGCGAGGGATGCCGCATACCGCCACAGACCTGCCGCGCCGGCGATGTCGTTCTCGGCGAGGGTGATTGGCTTGCCGGTCTCTTCGGCGTCGAGCACGGCGAGACGGTCGGCGTCGCGCTCGATGAGGTCGGCGACGCGGTTGATGCGCACAGAGCGCTCGAGCCCCGTCATCCGGGGCCACGGCCCGTCGTCGAATGCGTCGCGGGCGGCGCGCACGGCACGCGCCACCTCGCGCTCGCCGCCGGCCTGCACGATGCTCACGACGGCGCCGGTCGCCGGTGCGAGCCGGTCGATCGGCTCGGCTCCATCGCTGTCGACGGTGTCTCCGGCGATGAAGTGCGGCACGGCGCGGGGTGCTGCGATGGTCATGTTGTCTCCTTCGGTACGACGACGAGGCGTGGCACGTCCCGTCAGATCGCCTTCTCGTACAGTGCGATGAGGTCGTCGAGCGACACCTCGCGGGGGTTGCCGGGCAGATCGGCCTGGATGAACGCGTCGCGTGCGAGCTCGGGGATGGCCTCGACCGGGACGTTCACGTCCGCGAGCCGCTGCGGCACCCCGGTCTCGTCGGCCAGGCGGTGCACCGCCGCGGATGCGCGCAGGGCGGCCTCGCCCTCGTCCAGGCCCGCGACATCCTCACCCAGCGCCGCTGCGATGCGTGCGAACCGTGCGGGGGCAGCCGGGATGTTGAAGTCGATCACATATGGCAGGAACAGTGCGTTGGCGGTGCCGTGGTGCACGCCGAAATGCGCACCCAGGGTGTTCGCCAGGGCGTGCACGGCGCCCAGGCCCGCGTCGTGGAATCCGATGCCCGCCATCGATGACGCGACGAGCATGCTGTACAGCGCGTCGGCGTCGCCGCGCGAGGCCGCCACGAGGTTCTTGCCGATGATCTCGATCGCGCCGAGGTTGATGGCGTCGGTGACGGGGTTCGCGCCCTTGGCGACGTAGGCCTCGATCGCGTGGGTCAGAGCATCCATTCCCGTCGTCGCGGCGATCCGTCCGGGGAGCCCGGCGACCACGCGGGGATCGAGCACCGCGATCGTGGCGAACATGAGGTCCGACACGATGATCATCTTGACCTGCGTCTCGGGGTTCATGATGACCGCGCCCTTGGTCACCTCCGACCCCGAGCCGACCGTCGTCGGGATCACGAGCACGGGCAGGGGCCGGTTCGTGAAGCGGTCCACGCCCTCGTAGTCGGCGATGTCGCCCCCGTTCGCGCCGAGCACCGCGACCGACTTGGCCACGTCGATGCTCGAGCCGCCGCCGATCGCGACGATGACGTCCGCCCCGGCGTCGCGCCGGGCAGCATCCGCCCGGCGCACCGTGGCGATATCGGGGTTGCCGACGACGTCGGCGAACGTCGTGGTGGGCAGGGTCGAGCCCAGCACGTCGGTGACGGTCGCATGGATCCCCGCGGCGACGATGCCCGGGTCGGTGACGATCAGCGCGTGCGTGCCGAGGGCTGCGAGTTCGGCGGCGGCGGTCTCGAGGGCGTCCGCGCCCATGATCAGCCGCGGCGGCGATGAGAAGTGCTGGCTCATTGCAGGATCTCCTGGTGTGTGTCGGTGGACGAGGTCTGATCGGCGATACCCGCGAGGGTCCGCAGCTGAGACGAGGATGCCAGTCGCCAGAGTGCTTCGGTGAAGTAGTAGTCGCCCCACATCACAGACTCGTCCACGCCCAGTCCGCGCGCGGAGTGGTAGATCGCGTGGCGGATGACGCCTTCCCAGCTGCCCGTCGGGTCGGCGAGGTAGCCCGGGCCGGCGAGAGTGCCGAGGATCCGGGCCGCATAGCGTGCGTAGTCGGCGCCGTGACCGCCGGCGAGCCCGGCCAGCTGCAGCAGGCCCGCCGCGGCGATGCTTGCGGCCGATGCCTCGTGCTTCTGAGTCGGGCGCGGGTCGTCCCAGTCGTTCGGCGGGACGAGGGCATCTCCGGTGCGCTCGATGTAGGTGCGGGCGAGGGACTCGGCGGTTGTGAGGAAACGCGGGTCCTCGGTGTGCAGGTAGGCGGTGCCGAAGCCGTACAGACCCCACGCGAGTCCGCGCGCCCAGCAGGAGTCCGCGCGGAACCCTTGATGCGTGGCCGCGCGGAGGAACTCGCCCGAGGCCGGATCGAACCAGCCTTCGTGGACGGTGGTCGCGTCTCCGCGCACGAGGAAGCGGCGCGTCGTGAGCGCGTGCTGGACCGCGACGTCCGTCAGGGCGGCGTCGCCGCGCAGGGTCGCCGCACGGAAGATGATGTCGATGTTCATCATGATGTCGATGAACGTGCTGCCGGCCGCGACCCATGTGCTCAGGTACCGCCCGTGCGGATTGAAGCGACCGGCCATCGTGCGCCCGGCCTGCACGAGGACGTCGGCGGTGCGTGCCGACGGCTCCAGTTCGTGCCAGCGGCCCCAGCTCGGCGTGAAGATGAAGCCGATGTCGTGCGTGCCGGTGTCGAGCTTGCGCTGCTCCAGCGCCAGACTGTAGCGGCGGGCCGCGTCGTACCAGCGGGACTCGCCGGTGCGCTCGGCGAAGATCCAGAGCTGCCCCGTGAGGAATCCCGCGGTCCACACCGGAGCCCATGGGTCTTCGTCGAAGACCCATTCGCCGTGCGTCGTGTACACCGGGACGCGGTCGGGGTGTGCCGCGATGAGCCGGTCCACCTGCGACTGGGCGACGTCCAATGCGCGATCGATGTCCAGTGGACGCTGCGGCATCGGCTTCTCCCTCGTCTCACGACGGCTCCTGCGAGGCGTCATCACGACGCTAGATCGGGGCTGGCCTACGATCAATAGCGGTGAGATAATGGTGTTTGCGAGGTGCTAACGCTACGACGAAGTAGGGGTGAGCATGCCATGACCGAAGTTCCCGACGCGGCCGCCGCAGGCATCGTTCGCACCGTGGGATCGGTGCGACATGCGATGACCCTGCTGCGGTGTCTGGCCGCGGCCGGCGCGCCGTTGACGCTCAGCACCCTGGCGCGGCGGGCGGGGCTGAGCAAGCCGGCGACGTACAACCTGCTGTCGACGCTGGTGGGCGAGCAGCTCATCGGCCGCGACGACCGGCTGCGATACGCGTTGTCGTGGCGACTGTACGAGTACTCATGCGCCGTGGTGGAGGCACAGCGGATGACGGGCGCCGCCCGGCAGGCGCTGCATGAGCTGGCGCGCGCGACCGGAGGCGCCGTGCTGGTCTCGGTGCTCGACCGTGACGGCGTGCTGTACATCGACAGAGAGGATGCCGCGACCATCCGCATGCGCGCGGACACGGGTTTGCGCTCGCCGCTGCACACGACGGCATCCGGCAAAGTGCTGCTCACCGCACTCCCGGAGCTGCGCGTCGATCGTGTGCTGCGCGCAGGCCTGGTGGCCAAGACGACGGCGACGATCACCGATCCCCGCGCGCTGCGCCGTGAACTGGTCGCCACGAAGGATCGCGGCTATGCCGTGTGCTGGGAGGAGCAGGAACCGCTGCTCTCGAGTGTCGCGGTTCCGGTGCTGCGCGCCGACCGCTCGGTGTGCGCGGCCGTCGCCGTCGCGTTCCCGACGGTGCAGCTGCGCGCGATCTCGCCCGACCGCCTCCGAGGGCGACTGCACGCCGCCGCGGCGCACATCTCCGCGGAGCTGGCGGCGCGGTCGCGACTCGCTCCAGGGCAAGGTCGGTCGATTAGCGAGCAATGAACGCTGTTCGCCACTGCCTAACACTTTTGTTCGGAAAGCCCTTGTTGCGCTCTGCGGCCGATGCGACGCTTCTGTCGATCGTCGAGGACGACGACACCAGGGATGGAGGCTTTCCATGAAGATCACAACCGGCGGCAGGGCGGCGACGCTCCTCGGCGCCGTCCTGCTGTTCGCGGGTCTGGGTCTGGTCGCGTGTGCGCCGGAGTCGGGATCCGCGGGTCCACAGCCCGGAAACAGCGATCAGGCGGCATCGGTCGAATCCGGCTTCAAAGTGGGGCTGCTGCTGCCGGACGAGACATCGACGCGATATGAGACGCAGGATCGCCCGAGCTTCGAAGCGGCGCTCAAGCAGGCCTGCCCGAAATGCGAGGTGCTCTATGCGAACGCGAACCAGGACGCATCGAAGCAGCAGCAGCAGGCGAACTCGATGCTGACGCAGGGCGCCAAGGTGCTCGTCGTCGACCCGTGGGACGGCGTGGCCGCTGCCAGCATCGTCGACCAGGCCGTCGCACAGCACGTGCCCGTCGTCGCCTACGACCGGCTCATCAAGAGCCCGCAGCTGTCGTACATCATCTCGAACAACTACGAGAAGGTGGGCGAGCTGCAGGGGCAGGCGCTCGTCGAGAAGCTGAAGGCCGACAAGGTTCCGGCCGGCAGCGGGATCGTCATGATCAACGGCGCCAGCACCGACAACAACGCCGTGAACATCCGCAAGGGCGCGCTCAGCCAGATCGAGCCGGCGGGCTACAAGGTGCTCGCCCACCTCGAGACGTGGGACGGCCCCACCGCGGAGAAGTTCGCCGCGTCGCAGATCGCCAAGTTCGGCAACAAGATCGTCGCCTTCTACACCGCGAACGACGGCAACGCGCAGGCGGCCATCTCGGCGATGAACGCGGCGGGCATGAAGCTCGTGCCGACCACGGGCCTGGATGCGACGCTCGCCAGTGTCCAGTCGATCCTGGCCGGTCAGCAGTACATGACCGTCTACAACTCCTTCAAGGGCGAGGCCGACCAGGCCGTCAAGGTGGCGCTCGAGCTCGCTCAGGGCAAGACGCCGACCTCGACCGACTCGGTCGACGGCATCCCGGCGTTCCTGCAGCAGCCGCAGTCGGTCACCGCCGACACGGTCGCATCGACGGTCGTGAAGGACGGGGTCTACAAGGTGAGCGACATCTGCACCACCCAGTTCGCGGCGGCGTGCACGGCGCACGGCATCCAGTAGGCGACCGGAGGCCGGCCGGGACCCGACCCGGCCGGCCGAAGGGTCCCTCGACGTCACCGCAGAAGGAGCACCGTGAGCACCACGACACCAGAACCCGAAGCGTCTGCCGCTGAGCGTCCGCTGCTCTCGCTGCGCGGCATCTCCAAGGCGTTCGGCGCCGTCAGCGCCCTGACCGACGTCGACCTCGATGTGTACGCGGGCGAGATCGTCGCGCTGGTCGGCGACAACGGCGCCGGCAAGTCGACGCTCGTGAAGATCCTCGCCGGGGCTCATCCCGCCGACGCGGGGTCCATTGAATGGCGCGGCGAGCCGGTGACCATCTCGTCGCCGCTGGACGCGCAGCAGCTGGGCATCGCGACCGTCTATCAGGACCTCGCCCTGTGCGACAACCTCGACGTCGTCCAGAACCTGTTCCTCGGCCGTGAGAGCGGATCGACGCTGGCCATGGACGAGGTCGACATGGAGAAGCGATCCTGGGGCCTGCTGGCGCAGCTGTCGGCGAAGATCCCCTCCGTGCGCATTCCCGTGGCGAGTCTGTCGGGAGGTCAGCGGCAGACGGTCGCCATCGCACGATCGCTGGTCGGAGAGCCGTCCGTGGTGATCCTCGACGAGCCGACCGCGGCGCTCGGCGTCGCGCAGACCGCCGAGGTGCTCAACCTCGTCGAGCGGCTCCGCGACCACGGGCTGGGCGTCATCCTGATCAGCCACAACATGGCCAACGTGCAGAACGTGTCGGACCGCATCGTGGTGCTCCGGCTCGGCCGCAACAACGGCGCGTTCATCACCCGCGACGTCAGCTACGAAGACATCATCACCGCCATCACCGGTGCCGCCGACAACTCCGTCACCAAGCGTGCAGCGGCCCACCACGTCGACAACCCTCCGGCGAAGGAGCAGATCAGATGAGCCTCAAGCCCCGGGTCGAGGCATCGACACCCGTGACCCTCGATCTGCAGGATGAGCGGCTGCAGTCCGCGACCGGCATCGCGGGTGAGCTGCGCACGCTGTGGGGTCGCATCCGCCGCGGCGACATCGGGTCGCTGCCGGTGATCATCGGCCTCGTGATCATCGCAGTGGTGTTCCAGACGCTGAACCCGCTGTTCCTGTCCAGCATCAACCTCGTCAACCTCATGCTCGACAGCGCGGCCGTGGGCACGATCGCCGTCGGGGTGGTGCTCGTGCTGCTCCTCGCCCAGATCGACCTGTCCATCGGCTCGGTCAGCGGATTCGCCGCCGCGATCCTCGCCGTCACATTCGTGCAGCTGGGGTGGCCGCTGTGGCTGTCGCTGACCCTGCCGCTCGCAATGGGTGCGGCGCTCGGCGCGATCTATGCGCTGCTGTTCCTCCGGTTCGGAGTGCCGAGCTTCGTCTCGACGCTCGGCGGCCTGCTGGCCGTCCTCGGGTTCCAGCTGTTCATCCTGGGCACCAACGGCTCCATCAACCTGCCGTTCGACTCCTTCATCGTGCGGTTCGCGCAGAAGATGTTCCTCGCGCCGGTGGCGTCGTACGTCCTCGTGGTGGTGATCGCCGGGGTGTATGTCGTCGTCACCCTCGCCTCCGCAGCCAAGCGGCGGCGCGACCGGCTGTCGGCGGCGTCTGCAGCGGGCATCTGGATCCGCGGCATCCTTCTTCTCGTCGGCCTCGAAGCGGTCGTCTGGTATCTGAACCAGTCGCGCGGAGTGGCGATCATGTTCCTGTTCTTCCTCGCGGTGATCGGCGTGGTGGCGTACGCCCTGCGCCGCACGCGCTGGGGGCGGGCCATGTTCGCGATCGGCGGCAACGTCGAGGCTGCCCGTCGCGCCGGCATCCGGGTCGATCGCATCTACTTGACCGCGTTCATCCTCTCCAGCGTGCTGGCTGCCGCCGGCGGACTGATGGCGGCCGGTCGCCTTGCCGCCGCGACCCTCAGCAGCGGGACCGGCGACGTGAACCTGGACGCCATCGCGGCGGCCGTCATCGGAGGCACCAGCCTGTTCGGCGGACGTGGCAGCGCGCAGTCGGCGCTGCTGGGCATCCTCGTGATCGAGGCGATCGCGAGCGGGCTGAACCTGCTGAATCTGGACTCGTCGATCCGCTTCATGATCACCGGCGGCGTGCTCGTGCTGGCCGTCGTGGTCGATTCGCTGTCGCGTCGGTCGCGCGCCGCGCACGGGACGGCGTGAGGGCAGTCGGACGAGTTACGCTCGACAGTGGCGAATCGAGGGAACGGAATGAACGCTTCACAGACGCAGAGCGCCACGGTGAAGGACGGATCCCGTACGGTCCGCTCCGTGGTCCATGCGGTCAAGCTGCTCAAGAGCCTCTCGAGGTCCAGCGGACCCAGCAGCCTCGGCGAGCTGGCGGCGGATGTCGGGCTGAGCAAACCGGCGACGTTCAACCTGCTCAAGACGCTCGAGCTCGAAGGCTTGGTGGCCAAGGACGGGTCCGCCCGCTACCGGCTGACCTGGGGCATGTACGAGCTGGGCAGCGCCGTCGTGCGCTCCACCGATCTCACTCGGGTCGGCCGATTCCACCTGGACACGCTCGCCGATGCGACCGGCGAGGCCGTGCTGCTGGCGATCCTGGACGACAATTCGGTGCTCTACATCGACCGCGGCCAGTCGGCGGACTCGTTCGCGATGGTCGCGAACGTCGGCAGGCGCTCGCCGCTGCACACGAACGCATCCGGCAAGGTGCTGCTGGCGTGGCAGAGCGCGGACTTCCTCGACGAGTTCCTGGGCTCCGGTCCGCTGGAGCGTAAGACGCCGTACACGATCACCGACCCCGAGGTCCTGCGCGCCGAGCTCGCGGCCGTCCGGCGAGACGGGTATGCGATGTGCGCGCAGGAGCAGGAGGAGGGGCTCTCGAGCATTTCGGTCCCGGTGATCGGTCACACCGGAGAGGTCGTGGCGGCGATGACGATCGCCGCGCCCACACAGCGCATCGATCTTCGCTCGGCGCCCGGACTGCGCAAGCAGCTGATCGCCGAGGCGGCGGCGATGTCGAGGCACCTCGGATCCGAGACGGTGGGGGAGTAGGGCACGCTCTCCCGGCGGTTGTCCACGCCCGACGCCCGATAAGATCCGTGAACTCACGGATCCCGGGCCGCCACGAAGGGGTCAGGCTGGCAGCGTGCGCATCGAGATCGTGCTGGACGACGCGGATCCGCCGGTCGGTCGGGTCCGCTGCCGTGGGGAGGCGATGCCCTTCCGCGGCTGGATCGACCTGCTAGCCGTGCTGTCCGGAGTCCTCGAGACGTCGAGCGACGAACACGGCGAGCTCGGTGCGCGAGCGCAGCCCGAGCTTGGTGAGGACGTTTGACACATGGCTCTCGACCGTTCGCCGCGAGACGCTCAGACGCTGGGCGATCTCGGGATTGGTCGCGCCCGTGGCCACCTGGTCGGCGATGCGCAGCTCGGTGCGGGTGAGCGAGCCCCAGCCGAACGTCGGCCGCGCGCGCGGATGCGCGAGCACCGCGACGCCCGCGCGCCGGAAGACCGCCCGCGTGCGCGCGACGTCGTGATCGGCGCCGATCTCGGCATACAGGCGCAGCGACGACTCCGCGAGCGCCCGGGTCTGGTCGTCGCGTGCCGGCAATGCGAGCGCCGCGAGCTCGGCCAGTCGCGCGGCATCCAATCGTCTCGGCGTGCCCGCCATGAGCCGCGCGGCCTCGACGAGCGCCCCCGGCTCGCCGTCGCCCTCCCCGTCCCCGATGCTCGGCACCGCCCCGGCGTTCTGCACCGCCAGCGCGGTGGCCCGCAGGTGGGTGACGCCGGGGTTGCGATCGGCGAGCGCGGTGACGACCTCGGCGACCTCGTGCGCGGACTCCAGCGCGACCCGCCGCTGCGGGGCATGGGTGTGCGCCACGCGGTGCGCGAGGGTCGCGAGGTCGAGGGCGAGGTCGGCGCAGTCCATCAGCATGTCGCCGTGGCGCAGCTCGTGCCAGCCGTCCCAGAGCACCGCGAAGGTCGCGGCGTCGTCGCCCCGCGCCCGCGGGGCCTGGCTCAGCCCGAGCCACATCCAGGCGCGCCCGCGGCCGGCCCAGAAGGAGCGGTCGGGCGGCGGGTCGAGCAGGGTCGACCATTCCAGCGCGGCGGCCGGCCCGCTCTGATGCGCCACCAGGTGGGCGCGCAGTCCGAACATCGGCGGGTTCATGCGGACATCCATCGAGTCCACCAGGGACCGATGTGCGTCGAGCTCGGCCGTGGTGTCGGAGAGGATGCCGGTACGGCTGCGCGCCTGCGCGCCGAACGCGTGGGCGGCGACCACTCCGGTGCGGTAGCCGAACTCCTCGGAGACCTGCAGGGCGCGCTGCAGCAGGGCGAGCGCCTCGGCGGTGCGGTCGGTGTCGGCCAGCGCCAGGGCCAGCAGCGCGTGCGGGAACGACTCGATCGAGCCGAGGGACGGATGCCGGTCGGCGGTCGCCGTCGCCTGCATGAGCAGATCGATGCCGAGGTCGAGGTCGCCCTGGAACTCGGCGATCTGTCCGTGCAGTGTGAGCGCGAGCACTTCGGCGCCGTGGTTGCCGACCTCGGCGGCCATCTGCGCGCCCTCGCGGGCCATGCGCTTGGCGCCGTCGAGATCGCCGAGCATGAGACGGGGCCAGCCGGCGAACGCGAGGTGGGCCGCTCGGTCGGCGGGCTCGAGCACCTCCGAGACGGCGTACCGCTCGGTCTGGTCGCGGGCCTCGGCATGGCGATGCTGCTGCATCAGGGCGTGCGTGTAGGTCGCGCTCAGGTCCGGCAGCACGTCGGCGGGGACGTCGCGCCGCAGCGCGCTCTCGGCCAGGGCGCACGACTGCGCCGCCCGGCCGGCGCTCAGCGCGGCCCGCGCCAGGCCGGCCGTCGCTCGGACGTTCATCGCGTCGCCGGGCGCGGTCGTGGCGATCACGCGTTCCCAGAGCTCGGCGGCCGTCGCGGGGGCTGCCAACGCCGTGCGCTGCGCGAGCTGCAGGATCCACGGCAGGTCCTGCGGCGCGGTCGGGGCGCGCAGCAGATGCCCGGCCACGGTCTCGGGCGCGACGTCGGCCGCATCCAGCCGCAGCGCGATCTCGCGCTGCAGCTCTGCGCGCACCGCGGTGGGCAGGTCGTGCAGCAGCACCTCCTGGATGAGCTCGTGCCGAAAGCCGAGCACGTCCTCTTCGGTCTCGGCGAGGAACCCGGCGGCGAACGACTCCTGCAGCAGCGGGACGAGCGCGCTCATCGGGCGATCTGCCACCACGCGCAGCTGCGCGACCGAGAACCGGGTGCCGAGCAGGGCGGCCGAGCTCAGCAGCTCTCGCGTCGGGGCGCTCAGGTGGCTGAGGTGGCGCATCATGACCATCGCCAGCGACGGCGAGGGGCCCACGGGCGCGTCCAGCAGCGCCTCTCCGCTCGCGCCGATCGTGAGCGCGCCGTCGCGCAGCAGCGCTCGGACCATCTCGGTCAGGAAGAGGGGATTGCCGCCGGCCGCGGTGACGTACCGCGCGAGCGGTCCCTCGACCCGCCCGCCGGCGAGACGCTCGGTGATCTTCAGGCACGCCGCGTCGGACAGCGGGGTCAGATCGATCGGCCGCAGCAGGTCACGCTCGCTGAGCACGCTCAGCAGCCGGTCGAGCTCGGGCGGCGTCTCGTGCCGCGCCTGCGTGCGCATCGAGCCGATGATCGTCAGCGGCAGCTGCTCGAGCGTCCGGCTCAGTCGGGCCAGCAGCCCGAGCGAGTCGGGGTCTGCCCACTGCAGGTCCTCGAGCACGAGGATCGTCGGCGCGACGGCCACCTCGTCGATCAGCGCGTACAGGCGCTCGCCGGCGGCGTAGCGGTTCGGCTCCGAGACGACGACCCGGTCCTGGTCCGACAGTCGCGGGGCGAACGCGTCGATCAGCAGCCCGTAGGGGCGGCGACGGTCCATCGCGTCGGCGCTCGCGGTCAGCACGACGTGGTGCGGCAGGGCCCGCCGTACCGCCGCGTCGATCAGCGACGTCTTGCCGATCCCGCCCTCGCCACTGACCGCGATGAAGCGACCGGTCGGCGCATCGCCCGTGGGGAACGCCTCGACCAGTTGGTCGAGCTCGGCATCACGGCCGATGAACACGTGCCGGGGCGGAGGGGAGGGGACCGCACGGCGGATCGTCGAGCGCATGCGCTGGCCCCCGCCTTTCTCCCAGTACCCCCGTGCCAGAGTCTACCGGCGGCGGTGCGCCGATGAGCGGGCGGGAGGGCACTCTGCAGCCGTTCGCCTCACGGCTGGCCGCGGAATGGCTGCGCGACTGCCCCGAGCGCCGGCACCGGCGCCTGCCGGGCACGATGGTCTTCGCCGACATCTCCGGTTTCACGCGGCTGACCGAGCGGCTCGCGCGGCGCGGCAAGGTCGGCGCCGAGCTGATGAGCGACACCCTCGACCAGACGTTCGCGACCCTGCTGGCCCCGGCGCTCGACGACGGCGCCGACCTGCTCAAATGGGGCGGTGACGCGGTGCTGCTGCTGCTCCGCGGCGACGGCCACGCAGCCCGGGCCGCGCACGCGGCGCATCGCATGCGTGCGCGTCTGCGCGAGCTCGTGCGCACGCGCGCCCTGCCGGTGCCGGCGCCGTTGCGCATGTCGATCGGGATCCACAGCGCCGACGCGGGCGACGGTGACGACTCCCGCGGATTCGACTTCTTCTTCGTCGGGGACACGGCCAGCCATCGCGAGCTGATCGTGGCCGGTCCCGAAAGCAGCCACCTCACCGCTGTCGAGCAGGTGTGCGGGGCCGGGCAGATCCTGGTGAGCGCCGCGACCGCCGCGCTCCTGCCGGCCGGAGTGCTCGGGGGCGTCGTGGACGTCAGGGGGACGGCTGCGCGTCTGCTCGGCTCATGCCCGGCGCCCGCGCCGGCGCCGCCGTCCGAGGCCGCCGCCGTCGAGGCATCCAGCCCCTCCATCGCCGACACGCTGCCGCCCGGCATCCGCGCCCATCTGCAGGCGGGCCTCGCCGCCCCCGAGCATCGGCCGATCGCGGTGGCGTTCGTGCAGTTCTCGGGCGCCGACGAGCTGCTCGAGAACAGAGGGGTGGATGCCGCGACCGGCGCCGTCCACGACGTGGTCGCCGCGGTGCAGCAGGCGTGCCTGCGCCACGGCGTGACGTTCTTCGAGTCCGACATCGCCGACGACGGCGGCAAGATCATGCTCACCGCGGGCGCGCCGCGCAGCGCCGGCCACGACGCGGAGCGGATGCTGCGGGCCGCGCTCGACATCGCGTCGCACAGCACGACCGGGCAGGATCGGCTGCTCGACGTGCGCGTCGGCGTGAACGCGGGGCACGTGTTCACGGGCGAGCTCGGTCCCGCGCTGCGACGGACGTACTCGATCAAAGGGGACGCGGTCAACCTGGCCGCCCGCCTGCTGGGCCGTGCGGCGGCCGGGCAGGTCGTGGCGACCATCCGCGTCGTGGACGAGTCGCACGCCGACGTCGAGAGCGAATCGCTGCCGCCGTTCGCGGTGAAGGGCAAGCGTGACCCGGTCCACGCGGTGGTGGTGCGCCTGGTGCGGGAGCGGTCGGGCACGAATCACGACCAGACGCGCTTCGTGGGGCGTCGCGCCGAGCTGGCCGCACTGCGCTCGCGGCTGGCCGACGCGATGGCCGGACGGGGATCGGTCGTGGACGTGGTCGGCGAGCCGGGCATCGGCAAGTCGCGGCTGATCGGCGAGCTGGGCGATCCCGAGGGGATGCGGCGGCTGGTCACGGGGGTTTCGAGCTATGACAGCGCCACCCCGTACGCGGCGATCGGGGTGCTGCTGCGGGCCGTGCTCGGGCTCGGACCGCATGCCGCACCCGCCGAGGCGACGGCCAGACTGGTGGACGACGTGCGTCGCAGCGCCACCGACCTCGTGCCGTGGCTGCCGCTGCTGGGCGTGCCGCTCGACCTCGAGCTGCCGTCGACCCGCGAGGTCGACGAGGTGGACCCGAAGTTCCGGCGCGGCCGGATCGAGGCCGTCACGGTCGCGCTGCTGGCGGCGCTGCTGACCACGCCGACGATGTTCGTGTTCGAGGACACCCACCTGATGGACGAGGCGTCGGGCTCGCTGCTGCACCGGCTGAACAGCGAGGCGCACCGGCGGCCCTGGTGCGTGATCGTGACGCGCCGCGAGATCCCCGTGGGGTTCGTGCCGCAGATCGCCGAGCCGGACGACGAGCGCATCGCGCTCGGCGAGATGGCCCCGGAGCAGGCCTTCGAGCTGCTCGAGTCCGCCGTCGGTGCCACCCGTCCGAGCCGGCACACGCTCGAGGCGATGGCCGAGCGTGCGCACGGCAACCCACTGTTCCTCACGTCGCTGGCCACGAGCGTGCACTCGTCGGCCGGGGTGGATGACCTGCCGGGCTCGGTCGAGGCGGTGCTGCTGGTCGACATCGACCGCCTGGCACCCGCCGACCGGACGCTGCTGCGGCTGGCCGCGGTGCTCGGTACGCGCTTCGACCCGGTCTTCCTCGCCCGGGTGCACCCGGACCGGGTCCGCCCCGACGAGATCACCGGCCGGCTGGACGAGTTCGTCCGCACGGTCGAGTCCGGCGAGCTCGAGTTCCGCCATGCGATGGTGCGCGACGTCGCCTACGCCGGCCTGCCGTTCCGGCAGCGCCGCGAGATGCACGAGCGCGTCGCGCTGACCCTCGAGGCGTCCGGCGGCGACCGCGGCGCCACACCCGATCTGCTGAGCCTGCACTTCCACGCGGCCGGGCTGTACGACAAGGCGTGGTCGGCGTCGCTGCGCGCGGGCGCCGAGGCGCGCGACAAGTACGCGTACGGCCAGGCGGCGGCGTTCTTCGAGCGGGCGCTGGACAGCGCCGCGCACCTGCCGCAGATCGCCGCCGCCGCGCGCGCGGCCGCCTGGGTCTCGCTCGGCGAGAGCCTGGACATGGCCGGGGACGGCACCGCGGCGCTGACCGCGCTGCGGCGCGCGCGGCGCGAGATGGGCGCCGAGGTGGTGGCCACCGCCGACGTGCTCTACAAAGAGGCGCGGATCACCCTGCGGCTGGGGCGCTACCGCCCGGCTCTGGCCCAGCTGACCCGCGCCATGCGGCTGCTCGACGGCGCGGAGGGGACGGCGGCGGATGCCGTGCGCGCCCGGCTCGCGACTCGATACGGCTTCTGCATGCATCTGCAGGGCCGGGCCGTCGAGGCGGTGCGGTGGGGTCGGCTCGGGGTGGGCTGGGCCGAGGCAGCCGACGACCGCGAGGTGCTGGCGCACGCGTTCAACGCGCTGCACCTGGCCTACGGCGCGTCCGCGCTCGCTGAGGACCGCCCGTACGGTCAGCTCGCCCTCGCGCTGTACGAGCAGCTCGACGACCTGAGCGGGCAGGCGCTGACCCTCAACAACCTCGCCATCGACGCGTACAACACCGGCGGCTGGGGGCAGGCGATCGACGCGTTCACCCGGGCGGCCGAGAGCTTCCACCGCCTGGGCGACGACGCCAACGAGGCGACCGCGGTGTACAACCGGGCCGATGTGCTGGTGGCACAGGGGCGGTACGACGAGGCACTGCCGGTGCTGCGGGTCGCCCTGCGCCTGGCGCGCCGCGTCGACGACGAAGAGCTCGTCGGACTCGTGCTGCGGGAGCAGGCGCGGGCCGAGGCGGGCACTGGCGATCGGGCGAGCGCCTGGGCGTCGTTCGAGCGGGCCCGCGCCGTCCTGTCGGGGCTGGAACTGGCCACCGAGGTCGCCCTGCTGGACGCCGCCCGCGCCGAGGCGCTGGCCGGCGAGGGGAACACCGCGCAAGCCCTGGAGCTGATCGACCGGACGATCCGGGCCGCCGAGGCGAAGGCATCCGACACCCTCGCCCGTCTGCATCGCATCCGGGCGCAGGCCCTCGTCGCCCAAGGGCGCCACGAGCAGGCAGCCGCCGCTGCGCGGGCGGGACTGGCCCGGACGACCGGGACGTACGGCGGCTACGAACCCGCGCTGCTGCGCCTGGCGCTGGCCCACGCGACCCGCGACCCCGCACTGCAGGCGGAGTCGCGGCGCGCGTTGGACGCCCTGGGCGTCGTGGCCTGAGCCGTCAGATCGTCCCTCGCACATCGTCGAGGAACAGGACGACCAGTCGCAGGTCGCCGGCGTTGTCACGAGTGCTCGAGACCGTGTCGGTGCAGAACTGCTGGTCGGCGCCGATCACGCCCTTGGCGGGGCACGCGGGGGCCGTGGTCAGCGCTCCGGTGGCCGACTGCGACCACTGGGCGAGGTACGACGGCACGCCGCCCTGCCCGCAGATCGACTTGTCGCACACGATCGTCATCTGCGCGGGGCTCGTCCGGGTGTACAGGCCGGCGCCGTCCGTGCCGTTCAGGTTCGCGATCAGCTGGGTCACCAGGCCGCCCGTGGCGCACGCAGTGCTGCTCGGGCACAGTCCGAGCGAGAGCGCGACGTTGCCGGTGGCCCCGTTCGGCAGCGTGACGATGCCGCACATCGGGTGCTGGGCGTCGACGGTCGTGCAGCCGGAGCCGTCCGCCCCGGCGGTGCCGTTCGTCAGCGAGGCATCGCTGCCGCCGAGGACGTTCAGCGTCAGCTCGACGGGGAAGGATGCCGTCTGCCCGACCAGCTGCTTGTTGCCCGAGCCCACGGTGCCCGTGATGGTGAGGGCGGAACTCGGCGCCGAGTACGTCACGTCGAACGTCGCGGTGGTCTGGTTCTTGGGGATCACCGCCGAGCCACCGCCGACGAGGGCGAGCGTCCCGGGTCCGGACGGCGAGAGGGTGACGGTGGTCGGGGTGGGGTACGACGCCGGCTGCAGCCCCGCCCACAGCGAGACTGTGATCTGGAACGACTGACCGACCGCGGTGAGCACGTCCGGCATGGCCTGGCCGGGTGTGCCGGCGAGGTCGGCGGCGAGGGTCGGGTCGGTCTGCGCCGTCACAGTGATCGACGTGGGTTTGGGTGGCGCAGGGGCGGCGTAGGCGGCGCTCAGGCCCGCCTGCGGCGCGGTCAGGGCGAGCAGCGACAGCACGGCGAGGGCGATGAGCGAGCGCGTGCGATGGAGCCTGGGCTGGATCCGTTGATGCGACATGACACACACTCCTTGTGGGTCGGCCCGCGCACGGCGGATTGCGGCGACGGGCATCGGGTGCTGTCAGTCTGGCGCGCGCGGCGGCGGAAAAGATCCGTGAGATCACGGAGGTTTCGGCCGGAGCGTCCTGCCCATCCTGGGCCTATGGCGCTTCAGTCCCGGGAGGACACCGACTTCGACCCGATCGCCGACACCCTGCATGTGGCGGTGCCTCGACGCGGTCGGATCCCGGGGCGCACCGTTCTGCTCGTGGCATCCTTCGGCGCCGTGCTGGCGTTTCTGGACGCCACGATCGTGAACATCGCGTTCCCGAGCATCCGGGCCTCGTTCCCCGGCGATTCGATCGGGAACATCTCGTGGGTGCTGAACGCGTTCAACGTCGTGTTCGCCGCGTTCATGATCGTGTTCGGCCGCCTCGGTGACGTGGTCGGCCGCCGCCGCCTCTACCTGTTCGGCGTGGGACTGTTCACGGTGGCCTCGGCCGTCTGCGCGCTGGCCCCGTCGATCGGCCTGCTGGTGGCGGGCCGCATCGCCCAGGCAGTGGGGGCTGCGATGATCGTGCCGGCCTCGCTGGCGCTGGTCATCGAGGGGTTCCCGGCCGGCAAGCGCGCACGGGCGGTCGGGCTGTGGTCGGCGGCAGCCGCGGTCGCGGCCGGACTCGGCCCGCCCCTCGGCGGCCTGGTCGTCGAGGCCGGCGGCTGGACCTGGGCGTTCTGGATCAACCTGCCGTTGGGCGTGGTCGCCTGGTGGCTGGGCCTGCGCCATCTCGTCAACAGCCGTGCGCCCGGGCGGCGCCGGATGCCCGACATGCGCGGGGCCGTGCTGCTGGCGGGCGCCCTGGGGTTGACCACCCTTGCGATCATCAAGGGCTCGGAGTGGGGCCCGGCCAGTCTCATGCTGTGGGGCGCCGCGGGGGGCGCCGCGGTGCTGCTGGTCGGATTCGTCCTCAGCTCCATGCGGCACCCGGCGCCTGTGCTCGACCTGGCGATGATGCGCAACCGGCCCTTCCTCGTCGCGAACGTCGCGACCCTCGTCGCCGGCGTCGGCTTCTTCGGCTACATGCTGACCAACGTGCTCTGGCTGCAGTACGTGTGGCGGTACACGGTGCTCGAGGCGGGGCTGGCGCTCATCCCGGGCGCCCTTGTCGCGGCGGTCGTGGCCGGCCTGCTCGAACCCGTCGCCGCGCGGTACGGCTACCGGTGGATCATCGCGGCCGGATTCGTCGTCTGGGCGCTGGGCTACGTCTGGTACGTGCAGGCGGTGGGCACGGCTCCGTCGTTCTGGGCGCAGTGGCTGCCCGGCCAGATCATCAGCGGCGTCGGCGTCGGGGCGACGCTGCCGCTGCTGGCCGCCTCGACGCTCGCGTCGCAGCCGGGCGGACGGTACGCCACCGCATCGGCGGTGATCTCCAGCGCCCGCCAGGTCGGCGGCACGATCGGCGTCGCAGTGCTGGTCGTGATCCTCGGCACGCCGACCGCCGCCACGGTGGTGCCCAGCCTGCGCGACAGCTGGACGGTGTGCATCGTGTCGTTCGCCGCGGGGGCGGTCATCACGCTGTTCATGGGCCGGATCCGGCACCATGACGAGCAGACGGCCGTCGACGGGGAGGGCGTCCCGCCCGACCTGCGCCAGCCCACGTCGTCGCGGTCGGTCGTGATGCGCCGCTCGCTTCCGCCGGTCGAGGAGTCCCTGTTCGGCAGGCTGCCGGAGGCGGCGCGAGAGCGGATCCTCGCCACCGCCCTGCGACGGGTGGTGCCCGCCGGCGGGTGGCTGCTGCAGGTCGGAGACGTCGCGGAATCGATGTTCGTCCTGCTCTCGGGCCGCGCCGAGGTCGTCATCGGCGACCAGGTCGTGCGCGAACTCGGGCCCGGCGCCGTCGTGGGCGAACTGGCCCTGTTCACCGGAGGGCGCCGCTCGGCATCCATTCGCGCGCGTCGCGACTGCCAGGTGCTCGAGGTCTCTCGCGCTCTGCTGGACCGGACGATCGGCGAGGATGCCACGGCACTGACGGCTCTGGTCACCGCGCTCGCGCACCAGCTCGCCGACGCGAGCCCGTCGGTCACCCGCCTCGCGGCGCGCCCGAGCCTCGTCGCGGTGGTCGGGGTGTGCCGGGGCGCGCCCGTCGAAGACGTCGCCGCGCTGCTGCGACGAGGACTGGCCGAGCATCTGCGCGTCGCGATGCTCGTCGGCCGTCACGCGCCCGAGCAGGTGGATCGGGCCGAAGCTGAGAACGCCCTGGTCCTCCTCGTCGCTGCGGGGAACGACGAGGAATGGGTCGCTCGCTGCGCGCGGGAGGCCGATACGGTCGTGCTGGTCGGGACGGTTGGGGAGCCCCCGGCCAGCACGATGCCACGGATGACGGGCCGCCCCGAGCTGGTGCTCGTCACGGACGCGCGCTCCCGCACGGCCCGGCATGCCTGGCTGCGGGCCGTCGACCCCTGGCGCATCACGGATCTCACCCCGGGTGAGGCATCGGCGACCGGTCACGTTCCGAGCGCCGTGCGGGGGCTGGTCGACCGGCTGGCCGGCCGGTCGATCGCCCTGGTCCTCGGCGGCGGGGGCGCGCGTGCCATCACGCACGTCGGCGTGCTGCTCGAGCTCGAGGAGGCCGGGGTCCGCGTCGACCGGCTGGCCGGCGCGAGCATGGGCGCGATCATCGCGGGGTACTACGCCACCGGGGTCACGGCGCCCGAGGTGGCCGATGTGACGTACCAGGAGTTCGTGCGAGAGAACGCGCTCGGCGACTACCACCTGCCGCGCACGTCGCTCGCAGGCGGCAGACGCGTGCAAAAGGGCCTGGTGCGCACGTTCGGCGACTGGCGGCTCGAGGAGCTGCCCCGGGGATTCCGCTGCGTCAGCACCGACCTGCTCAGCAGGGCGCCGGTGGTGCACCGGACCGGGTCGATGGTCGATGCGCTCGCCGCGTCGTCGCGGCTGCCGGTGCTGTTCGCGCCGATCCCGAGCGAGGGCCGGCTGCTGGTCGATGGCGGTGTGCTCGACAATCTGCCGGTGGACGTCGTCACCGAGCGCGACGAGGGGCCGATCGTCGCTGTGAACATCTCGATGGGCGGAGGGCATCGGCGGCCTGCGTCCGACGGCACGCCGCGGCCGGTGCGCGTGCCTCCTCTGGGCGAGACGATGCTGCGCACGCTCATGATCGGCGGTGGCGGGGCGGCCGAGGCCCAGCGCCAGGGCGCGTGGGTGCTCACGCCGCACTCGATGGGCGTGGGGCTGCTGGAGTTCCACCAGTACGACCGCATGATCGAATCCGGTCGTGCCGCCGCCCGCACCCTGCTCGAGCAGACCGGAGGGGATCTGTCCGGCGCACGCGACGCCTGACGGCCGGCGGCCGGATGCACCCATGCGCGCGCTATGAGGTGACCGTGAGGTTGCGCGCACGGGACGATTCTTGGAGCCGTCTGTCATCGGCGGTCGGATGATCCGGATATGGCTTCCTCCGTATCCTCGATCGCCGGCCTGCCGGCGCTCCTGCCCGAGCGTCCGCGTCCGGGCGGGCGGCCGCGCGCGTGGAACCTGATCGCGGTTGCGGTCATCTGGCTGACGAGCCTCGTCGTCGTCATGCTGTGGGTGCGGGGCGGCGGCGTCGAAGCGCTGGTCGGCCTGAACGCGAACTCGCTGACGACGCTGGGACGACTCACCGGCCTGGTCGCGGCGAACCTGCTGCTGTACCAGGTGCTGCTGATGGCGCGGGTGCCGCTGTTCGAGCGAGGGTTCGGACGCGACGGGATGACGCGGATGCACCGGATCGTCGGATTCTGGTCGTTCTGGCTGATGCTGGCGCACATCGTGCTGATCACGATCGGCTACGCGCTGACCGCCTCGGTGAACGTGTTCGTGCAGGCGTGGGTCTTCGTCTGGGACTATCCCGGGATGCTGCTGGCGACGGCCGGCACGGTGCTGCTGATCGTCGTCGTGGCGACCTCGATCCGACGCGCGCGCCGGCGACTGCGGTATGAGTCGTGGCACCTGCTGCACCTGTACGGATACCTCGGCGCCGGCCTTGCGATCCCGCACATGCTGTGGACCGGCGCCGACTTCACCTCGTCGCCGACGGCGACCGTCTACTGGTGGGCGCTGTGGGCCGTCGTCGCCGCCGCGGTGCTGTGGTTCCGGATCGGCGTGCCGCTGTGGCGTTCGTCTCGGCACCAGCTTCGGGTGGTGACGGTGGAGCCGGACGGGCACGACGGTGTCGCGGTACGCATGCGCGGCCGGCAGCTGCGCTCTCTGCGTGCACGGCCCGGGCAGTTCTTCGTCTGGCGGTTCCTGGACGGACCGGGCTGGTCGCGCGGCCATCCGTTCTCGCTGGCCGCCGCTCCCACGGGCGAGGAGCTCGTGATCGCGGCCCGGCGCGTCGGCGACGGCACCCACCGACTGGCGCAGCTGCGCGCGGGCACCAGGGTGATGATCGAGGGCCCGTACGGTGCGATGACGGGAGAGCGCAGGCAGGGGGAGAAGCTGCTGATGCTCGGCGCAGGGGCGGGAGTTGCGCCCCTGATCGCGCTGCTGCAGGCCGAGGAGTACGCGCCGGGCGAAGCGATCCTCGTCACCCGCGATCACACCGCGGGACACGGCCTGCGCCGCCGCGAGATCAGCGAGCTCGTCGGATCGCGCGGCGTGGTCCACTACGCGCTGGACGGCCGGCGGGGCCCCGAGGGGACCGCCTGGCTGCCGGCGACGCACGCGGGATGGGGCGGCGCGCAACTGCTGCGCCATGTGGCCCCCGACCTGGAGGCGTACGACGTCTTCGTGTGCGGGCCGGTGCCGTGGATGCGCAGCGTCGAGCGGGATCTCACCGCTGCAGGTGTCGCGGCGGGCCGCATCCACACCGAAGCGTTCAGCGTCTGAAGCAGGAGGAACCCATGAAGAAGATCGTCTACGGACTGCTGGCCACCATCACGGGCCTCGTGCTGCTGTTCAGCTATCGCACCTCACTGAACCCGGTGCTCACCGCAGCGCCCCTCGGTGCCGCGAACCCAGGAGCTGCGACGACACCGTCGTCGTCGGGCACGGGGTCGTCCAACACGGGGTCGAGCAGCGGATCGAGCACGGGCTCGGGCAGTGGGTCGTCGACGAAGAGCTCGCCGGCGACGTCGAGCGGCTGGAAGGCGGGGACCTTCACGGGACAGACATCCCAGACCCCTTACGGACCGTTGCAGGTGAAGATCACGGTCGCGGGCGGCAGGATCACGGCCGTCGACGTGCCCGTGTATCCCCAGGGCAGCGGGCGCGACCAGCAGATCAACTCCTACGCGCTGCCTCAACTCGTGCAGCAGACGGTGGCGGCGCAGAGCGCGAACGTCGACATGGTGTCGGGCGCCACGTACACGAGCGAGGGTTACCAGCAGTCGCTGCAGAGCGCGATCGATCAGGCGAAGGCGTAGCCCGGTCAGCGCGCCGCGGGCAGGACGAGCAGGAACGTCGTCCCCGCCGCCGACGTCGACTCGATCCGCACGGAGCCCCCGTACCGGTCCGAGACGTCCTTGACCAACGCGAGGCCGAGGCCGAATCCGCGCCGCCGGCCGGTGTCGGCCCCGCGGGCGAACCGCTCGAAGACCCGGTCTCGGTCTTCGGGGGCGATCCCGGGACCGTGATCAGTGACCCGGATCTGCACGGTGCGACCGACGCCCGTCGCGCCGACCGCGACCGTCTGGCCCGAGGGCGAATGCTGGACGGCGTTGTCGACGAGCGCGACGCACAGACGTGTCAGCGTCACCGGGGGAAGTCCGGCCTCGAGCCCCTCGCCGACCGCGGCAGACAGGTCCACGCCCGCCTGCTCGGCCGTCGGCCGAAGCGTCTCGAGGGCGGCGGTGATCGCCGCGGACACCTCGGCGGCGGCGGTGCGGTCGGGCGCATGATCGGCCTGGGCGGCCAGCAGCAGCTCGGTGAGGATGTCGTCCATGGTGGCCGCATCCCGGCGCAGTCTGTCGAGTGTCTCGTCGAGCGGCTCACCGTGGGCGCGGCGTCGCTGCAGGATCTGCACCCGACTGGTGAGCGCGGTCAGGGGGGTGCGCAGCTCATGGCTGGCATCGGCGAGGAAGTTGCGCTGCGCACGCAGGGCCTCGCCCAGGGGCTTCACGGCCTGGCGGGCGGCGGCCCACGCCACCAGGCCCAGCAGCACGACTCCGACGATGCCGAGCAGGATCACCCACGGCAGTACGCGGTCGACGTCGACGACGATGTGGTCGGTCGGCGGCGGCCGATGCAGGTCGTCCGGATCGATGGTGCGCTCGGGCCGGGCGGTGGACAGGATCACGGCGATGAGGATGCCCACGCCCACGGCGAGGATGACGGCCGAGGCGATCCCCGTCCACAGGCCGATCTGGCGCGCGGAGCGTCGGACGCGGCGCTGGTCGGAGGTGTCGCTCATCCCGGCGCCCCGAGGCGGTAGCCGCGGCCGCGGACGGTCTCGATCATCTCGGTCGTCGTCTTGCGGCGCAGGTAGTGGACGTAGGTGTCGACGGTTCCCGCCCCGTCCGCAGAGGTGAACACGCCGCGGATGATCTCCTCGCGGCTGAACACGCGTTCGGGACTCGCCGACAGGAACTCGAGAAGCGCGTTCTCGGTCGCCGTCAGAGCCACGCGCAGCCCCGAAGGCGAGTAGACCGCCCAGGATTCGGGGACGAAGACCCACTCCCCGATGATGCGCCGGCGCCCCTCGGCCAGGAAACCCCGCCGCAGCGACCGCAGCCGAGCGAGCAGCTCGTCGAAGTCGAACGGTTTCGTCAGATAGTCGTTCGCGCCGGCATCCAGTCCCTGAACGCGGTCGGGAATGGACCCGAGGGCGGTGAGCACCAGGATCGGCGTCGTGATGCGCGCCGTGCGGATCGCCTCGACGAGGCTCAGCCCGTCGCGTCCGGGCAGCCGACGGTCCACGACCATCACGTCGTACCGATTGTGCAGCGCGAGCCGCAGGGCGGCCTCCCCGTCCGTGACGTGGTCCACGCGGTACGTGTCCGAGAGCACCTCGACGGTCATCTCGGCGATGTCGGCGTCATCCTCCACGTACAGCACGGCCGGTCGCCCGTCTGTCATCCCACCAGCGTAGAGCGGCGTTCCGGCATCCGCCCGTTCTGAAGCGCGCGCCGGCGCCGGGCGTACGCTTCGATGCGGAGTGAGGGGGGGCGGCATGCGGACGGCGACGATCGGTGTCGTGCTGCTGGGGCTCGGCGCCGTCGCCCTGTTCGCCGGCCTGCTGCCGCTCACGGCCGCCGTCGAGCTGTGGGAGCGGGTGTGGCCCATCCTGCTGTTCGTCACGGCGATCACGGTCGTCACCGAGCTGGCCGCGGTGGCCGGGGTGTTCACCGTGCTCGCGCAGCGTGTGGCGCGGTGGGGCCGCGGTCGCGCCTGGCTGCTGTGGCTGCTGGTGGTCGTCCTCGCCGCGGTGAGCACCGTGTTCCTCTCGCTCGACACCACGGCCGTGCTGCTGACCCCCCGTCGTGGTCGCGCTCGCGCGGCACGCGCGCCTGGATCCGATCCCGTTCGCCCTCACGACGGTGTGGATGGCCAACGCGGGCTCGCTGCTGCTGCCGGTCTCGAATCTCACCAACCTGCTGGCCCAGCACGCCATGGGGGACCTGAGCCCGATCGCGTTCCTCTCCCTCACGGGCGCCGCGGCCGTCGTGGCCATGGCGATCCCGATGATCGCGGTGTTCGTGATCTTCCGCCGGTCGATGCGCGTGCGCTACGAGGGCGGCGCCGGCACCCCTGCGGAGGACCGCGTGCTGTGCGCGGCGGCCGGCGCCGTGCTCGTCGTGCTGCTGCCGCTGCTGGTCTCGGGCCTGCCGGTGTGGATGCCGGCGACGGGCGCAGCACTCGTGATGGCGGCGATCTTCGCGGTGCGCCGGCGCTCGGCCGTGCGGCTCGGGCTCATCCCGTGGCGCCTGCTGCTGCTCGCGGCGGGCCTGTTCCTGTTCGTCGCCGCACTGCATGAGGCCGGCCTCGGCGCGCTCATGACGAGGATCGCCGGTCACGGCGAGTCGCCGCTCGCGCTCCTGCGTCTGTCGTTCACGGGGCTGGTCAGCGCGAACGCGATCGACAACCTGCCTGCGTATCTCGCGCTCGAGCCGACGGCCGGCACGCCGGCTCGGATCGCGGCGCTGCTGATCGGCGTGAACGCCGGCCCGCTCATCACCCCGTGGGCGTCGCTGGCGACCCTGCTGTGGAATCAGCGGCTCGTCGCCCAGGGCGTCCAGGTCGGCTGGCGGCGCTACCTGCTGCTGGGCGCGATCGTCGCGCCGGTCACCGTCGCGGCCGCCACGCTGGCGCTCGCGGCGACGGCATGACCGCTACGATTCCGCCGCACGCCGGGCGCGGTAGGCGGCGACGGCGTTGCGGTTCGCGCACGTCGTGGAGCAGTAGCGCTTGGACCGATTGCGCGACAGGTCGAGCGCGAGCGCCGAGCACTCGGCGTCGTCGCACACCGTGATGCGGCTGCCCTCGTCGGCACGGATGACGTCGATGAGCGCCATCGCGGTCTCGACGAGGATCCGCTCGGGCAGCGGGTGGTCGTCGGCGACGGCGTGCAGGTGCCAGTCCATCTCGCCGTGCCGCGCCAGCCGCGGCGTCAGCGAGACCTCGGCGAGGGCGGCGTTGACGCGCTCGACCATCTCATCGCGTGGGGCCAGCAGCATCCCGCGCAGCCGCGGACGCAGGGCGCGCAGTGCCCCGAGCTCGGCGTCGTCGCGATCGATGCGGCCGGTGTAGGCGAACTCTTCGAGGAACGCGTCGACGTCGGAGAGGGATGCCAGTGTGTCGGGCTCTTCGGCGCTGTTGACCAGTCGCACGGCGGCCCGCAGCGCCTCTTCCGTGTCATCTGTGAACAACATGTTGAAACCTTACACGATGCGGCGATAGTGTCATCGATCATGAGCATGGTCACAGGTGACACGCACCGCCGGTCCCAGGTCGGCGCGGGCCTGCTCGTCGCGCTCGGCGCCGCCTTCTCGTTCGGGATGTCTGGCGCCTGGGCACGCGGGCTGATCGACGCCGGCTGGACGCCCGGCGCCGCGGTCACCGCCCGGGTGTGGGTCGCCGCGCTCGTGCTGCTCGTGCCGACGCTCATCGCGCTGCGCGGGCGGTGGGCCGCGGTGCGCAGGCACGCCGGCATGATCGTCGCATACGGCCTGCTCGCGGTGACGGCCACACAGCTGTTCTACTTCCAGGCCGTCGCAGTGATGGACGTCGGCATCGCCCTGCTCATCGAGTACACGGCCCCGGTCGCCGTGATCCTGTGGCTGTGGATGCGCCGCGGCGAGCGGCCGAGCGGGCGCAGCCTCATCGGCGCCGTGATCGCGTTCGCGGGCCTGGTGCTGATGCTCGACATCCTCACCGGCGCGAAGGTGGACGTCGGGGGCATCCTCTGGGCGCTCGGGGCGATGGTCGGCGCCGCCGCGTACTTCGTGCTGTCGGCCCGTTCCGACACCGGGCTGCCGCCGATCGCACTGGCCGGGCTCGGCCTGCTGCTGGGCGCCGTCGGCCTGACCCTGGCCGGCGCCGTCGGCGTGCTGCCGCTGAGCTGGAGCACCGCCGACGTCGCCTACCGCTTCGGCACCGTTCCCTGGTTCGTCCCGGTGCTGGCCATCGGCATCCTCGCCACCGCGCTCGCATACGTGCTCGGCATCGCCTCGACCCGCATGCTCGGCTCGCGACTGGCCTCGTTCGTCGCGCTCGCCGAAGTGGTCGCGGCGGAGCTGTTCGGGTGGATGCTGGTCGGCCAGCTGCCCGATCTGCTGCAGGCGGCCGGCGGCGTCCTCGTGCTGGTGGGCGTCGTCGTGGTCAAGCTCGGCGAGCCGGCCCCCGAGTTCGTCGAGCCGGTCACCGAGCACGACCTGGCGGCCTGAGTCCGGCTCAGGGCGTCGCGGGCACCGCGGACCGGCGGAACATCGCCGCGGTCGCGATCGCGAGGATCACGATGCCGACCGACTCGACGATGATCGTCTCGGGCACGAGGGTGAACGTCCACACCTCGGTGATGCCGAAGAAGCCGACGGTCAGCGCCATCAGCAGAGCCCCGAGCGTCCCGATCACGAACAGCAGACTCAGGACGGTCGCCAGCTGCAGGAGCCGGCCGCGCAGCACCAGCATCCCGATCAGCAGCACGAGGGCCGCCACGGCGTTCAGAACGAACAGCACGCCCAGCACGCCGCCCACCCCGTCGAAGACGAGGAACAGATGGATGCCGCCGACGGCGAGCAGAACGAGGGCGCTGAGGATGCGGACGGTCCGGTGCGCACGCGCCGCGGTCATGTCGGTCATGTCTTCCTGCTCTCTTCCGGGCCCGTCCGGCGGGCCCATGGTGAGAACACGAGACCCGGCACGCTGCGGTTCATCCGCACCAGCCACACGACGTCGCGGCCGAAGGACTCCAGCAGCAGCGCGAGCGCCGCGACGGCCAGGAGCAGCGCCAGAACGGGCGGCAGCAGCTGCGCCGCGACCACGGTCAGCGCGATACCGGCCGCAGCCGCCACGACCTTGCGCCAGTACCGCGGCGGCAGGGCCCGGCCCATCCACGGCAGCAGCCACGCGGCGGCCGCGAACGCATACCGCAGCAGGCCCAGGCTCACGACCCACCAGCCGACCAGGCGGGCGTCGTAGACGCACAGCACGAGGATCAGGAACGCGTCGACCTCCATGTCGAAGCGGGCGCCCAGCTCGCTCACGGTGCCGGTGCGGCGGGCCACGAACCCGTCCACCGCGTCCAGCGCCAGCGCGCACGTCGCGATCGCCACAAGAAGCGCGACCGGGACCGCACCCGAGAACGAGGTGGCCACCAGTGCGGTGGTGATCCCGACGAGCACCGAACGGGTCGCGGTCACCGCGTTGGCGGGGCCGAGTCGCCCCGCGGCCCGCCGGCGCAGGCCGCGCGCGAGCAGCACGGTCGACACGGCGAGGTATGCGATCCCGGCGGCCCAGCCGGCAGCCGAGAGGGGGACGAGGAGGTGGATTGCCGGCAGCGAGGCGCCCCCTGCCGCCGCCCACCACCACGGCCTGCGGTGAACCTTTCGCATGCGCGCTCCGTGTTCTCTACATGGTCTTCGTGAGGGACACGACACCGGGCCCCGCTCCGGTTCACCCGAGGCGGCACGAGGCCATCGCGCTGTGGACGGTGGCGCCCGGGGCCGGCGAGCTGCGGCCCATGCCCGTGGCCGAGCCGCACGACGACGAGGCGTCCGTGCGCACGCTGTGGACCGGCGTGAGCCGCGGCACCGAGTCGATCGTCGCGCGCGGCGAGGTGCCGGCCGGCGAGCGCGACCGCATGCGCGCACCCTTCCAGGCCGGAGACTTCCCGTTCCCGGTCGAGTACGGCTACCTGAACGTCGGCGTCGTCGAGCAGGGGCCCGCAGAGCTGCGCGGGCGCACGGTGTTCGCGCTCTACCCGCACCAGTCGCACTTCACGGCCCCGGTCGACGCGCTCGTGCTCGTGCCGGACGCCGTCCCGCCGCGGCGGGCGGTGCTCGCGGGCGCCGTCGAGACCGCGGTGAACGTGCTGTGGGATGCCGCGCCCCGCCTCGGCGACCGCGTCACGGTGATCGGAGCCGGGCTGATCGGGGGTGCGATCGCGGCGCTGCTGCGCGGCATCCCCGGCGTGCAGGCGACCCTGGTCGACGTCGACCCGGCCAAGGCCGCCCTGGCGGACGCGTTCGGCGTCGGGTTCGCGCAGGTCGCCGACGACGAGGCCCCGGCCGACGTCGTGATCGAGGCCAGCGGCAGCCCCGCGGGACTGCAGCACGCACTGCGTGTCACGCCGACCGACGGCGAGGTGATCGTCGCGAGCTGGTACGGCGCCCGCGCCGTGCCGCTCGAGCTGGGCGCGGATTTCCACTCCCGGCGCCTGTCGATCCGGGCCAGCCAGGTCGGCGCCGTCGCCGCCGGCAGGCGGGCGCACCGGTCCACGACCGACCGCCTCGTCCTCGCGCTGCACCTGCTCGAAGACCCCGTCTTCGACGCGCTGCTCGGGGGCACCTCGCCGTGGACGCGGCTGCCCGAGATCACCGCGGCGCTGGCCGACGGCACCGCCGACCCGCTGTGCCACACGATCGATTGGAGCGGCGCATGAGCTTCAGCGTCACGGTGCGCGACCACCTGATGATCGCGCACAGCCTGCGCGGCGCCGTGTTCGGGCCGGCGCAGCGCCTGCACGGCGCGACGTATCTGGTCGATGCGACGTTCCGGGCCGCCGCGCTCGACGACGACGGGATCGTCGTCGACATCGGCCGCGCCCAGGACGAGCTGCGCGGCATCGTCGCCGAGCTCACCTACCGCAACCTCGACGCCGTGCCCGCCCTGCAGGGCGTGAACACGACGACCGAGCGGCTGTGCCAGATCATCGGCGACCGGCTCGCGGCCCGCGCCCGCGAGGGCGCGTTCGGCGCGGCTCCGCTGACCGGCGTGGCCGTGACGCTGCACGAGTCGCACATCGCCTGGGCGTCGTATGAGGCGGCGCTGTGATGGACGGCGTGCTGCACTTCGTCGTCCCGGCCGGCGTGGACGACCCGCGGCGCGTCAGCGGCGGCAACGTGTACGACCTGCGGGTGCGCGACGGTCTGCGCCGCCGCGGGTGGATCGTCCACGTGCCGCAGGCGCGAGATGCCGCGGCCGCGGCATCCGTCCTGCGCACCGTTCCCGACCACGCGCTCGTGCTCGTGGACGGACTGGTCGCCGGATGGGCGCCGGACGCGGTCGCCGCCGCCGTGGGTCGCGTGCGGCTCGTGGTGCTCGCGCACATGGTCGCCGCGGCCTTCCCCGATGCGAGCCCGGCCGTCGCCGCCGCCGAGCGACGGGTGCTGGGGTCGGCGCATCATGTGATCGTCACGAGCCGCTGGACCGCCGGTGAGATCGTCCGGCGGGGCCTCGTCGACCCCGGACGCGTCTCGGTCGCCGTGCCCGGGGTGCGCGCCGCGCACGAGCCCGCGCGCCCGGCGCGCGACGGCGAGCTGTTGTGTGTCGGGGTGGTCGCGCCGCACAAGGGCCAGGACACCCTGCTCGACGCGCTCGCGCCGCTGGGCGAGACGGACTGGACCTGCACGATCATCGGCTCGGCCGAGCCGTTCCGGCAGTTCGCGTCCGGCATCGCGCAGCGCGCCGCGGCGTTCGGGGGCCGGGTGACGCTCGCCGGCGTGCTCGACGGGGCCGCGTTGGATGCCGCGTACCACCGGTGCGCGCTGCTGGTCGCGCCCTCGCGGGTCGAGAGCGCCGGCATGGCGATCGCCGACGCCCGGGCCCGTGGCATCCCGATCGTTGCGGCGGCCGTCGGCGGCATCCCCGACACCGTCGCCGGGGGAGGGGCGATCCTCGTCCGCCCCGACGACCCCGCCGCCCTGGCGCAGGCGCTGCGGGCGTGGATGACCGATCCCGCGCTGCGGGCCCGGCTGCGCCGGGAGGCGCGGCTCGTCCGCGCGAGTGTTCCGGGTTGGGGCGACACGGTGACCGCGGTCGAGGCGGCGCTGGAGGCGTCATGACGATCTCGACCGTCGCCCCCGACTGGCTCGCGCTGCGCGCCGGCGCCGACGACCGCGCGCGCTCGGCCGTGCTCGCCGCGAGGCTGTCGCACCTGATCCCGCCGGGACGGGTGGTCGTGCACGACCTCGGCGCCGGGACCGGAGCGATGACGCGCTGGCTCGCGCCGCGGCTGCCCGGACCGCAGCGCTGGGTGCTGCACGACGCAGACGCCGGCATCCTGTCCCGCCTCGACGTGGGGTCGGCGGCCGACGCCGAGGGGCGGCGCGTGGTCGCCGACGTCCGGGTCGAAGAGCTGGCCGCGCTCGCGCCCGACGCCTTCCGGCAAGCCGCGGCGGTCACGGCATCCGCCCTGCTCGACGTCGTCACCGGCGACGAGGCCGCGCGCATCGTCGCCGCGTGCGTCGCCGCCCGCGCGCCCGCGCTGTTCAGCCTCAGCGTGACAGGCAAGGTCCGGCTCGCGCCGGGCACCGCCGACCAGGCGGGCGCCGCGGCCGTCTTCGGCGCCGCGTTCGACGACCATCAGCGCCGGGACGCCGAGGGGCGGAGGATGCTGGGACCCGGCGCGGTCGCGGTCGTGTCGGCCGCGTTCGCCGCCGCCGGATGGACCGTGCGCCGCGCGGCGACGCCGTGGCGGCTCGGCCCCGGCGACGAGCAGCTGATCGTCGCGTGGCTGGACGGCTGGATCGGCGCCGCGGTGGAGCTGCAGCCCGGACTCGCCGCCCTCGCACACGAGCATCGGGAGCGGTGGCACGCACAGGCGCTCGCCGGGCGGCTGCGGGTGACGGTGTCGCACGAGGATGTGCTGGCATGGCCGGACTGACGGCGGTTGAGCACCGGGTTCCGCGGAGCGTGCGGGTGGCTGCCCGCGTCGCCGCCGGCGCGGGCATCGTCATCGCCACGGCCATCGTCGTGGGCACCGGGCCGTTCGTGCGCGGCATCGTCGCCGTCTCACCGGCCGCGACCGGCTTGGCCGTCGGCCTCGCCGCGGCCGGAACGGCCGCGGCGGCCTGGCGCTGGCGCGTCGTCGCGGCAGGGCTCGGACTGCCGCTGCCGTGGGGCGAGGCGGTCGTCGCCTACTACCGCTCGCAGTTCCTGAACACGGTGCTGCCCGGCGGCATCCTCGGCGACGTGCACCGCGCATACGACCACGGGCGGCGCAGCGACCGGTTGGGCCTTGCCGCCCGTGCCGTGGCCGTCGAGCGGATCGCCGGGCAGCTCGTGCAGGCCGCGGGGACGCTCGCTGTGCTCGTGCCGCTGGGCCTGGTCGCCCCGCGGTCGGGCGCCGTGTGGGTCGTCGCCCTCGCCGCAGTCGTGGGCGCTGTCGTCGCGGTCGTGCTCGCGGCGATCCCGCGTACGCGCCACGCCGTGCTGCGCGAGCTGCGCCTGCTGCGTCCGCTGCTGGAGCGTCCTCGGGCGCTCGCGGCGATCGTCGTCGCCTCGATCGTCGTCCTGGCCGCCACGGCGGGCATGTTCGTCGTCGCCGGTCTCGCGGTCGGCGTCGCGGCCGCCCCGCACGAGCTGGCGCTGGTCGCGCTGGTCGTGCTGGCGGCGGCGGCGATCCCCGTCAACCTCGGCGGGTGGGGCCCGCGCGAGGCCACCAGCGCCGCCGCCTTCGCCGTCGTCGGGATCGGCGCGGGGGCGGGCGTCGCGGTCTCGACCGCCTTCGGGGTCCTGGCGATGATCGCCGTCGCGCCGGGTGCCGTCGTGCTCGTGGTGAACGGCATCCGCGCCCTGCATCTGAGCCGGGCCCGTCACGAGAGGAGATCCGCATGACCGAGCGCCCGTATGTGACCCTCAGCTGCGCGATGTCGATCGACGGCTATCTCGACGGCACCGGGCCGCACCGGCTCGCGATGTCGAACGCCGCCGACTTCGACCGGGTCGACGAGGTGCGCGCCCGCAGCGATGCGATCATGGTCGGCGCCTCCACGGTGCGCCGCGACGACCCGCGGCTGCTCGTGCGCGATGTCGCGCGGCGCGCCCGCCGCATCGCCGAAGGACTCACGCCGTCGCCGGTGAAGGTCACGGTGACCGACAGCTGCGATCTGCCCGTGCAGGCCGCGTTCTTCACCGCGGGCGAGGTCGAGCGCATCGTCTACTGCCCGCGCGATCGTGCGCGGCGGCTGCGCGCACGCATCGGCGACCGGGCGATCGTCGTCGGGCTGGGCGAGCGGGTGCTCATGCCCGTCCTGCTCGACGACCTCGCCGAGCGCGGCATCCGGTCCCTCATGGTCGAAGGCGGCGGCACCCTGCTCACGCAGTTCCTCGCCGCCGACGTCGTCGACGAGCTGCAGCTCGTGGTCGCGCCGTTCTTCGTCGGCGAGGCCCGCGCGCCGCGCGCGATGCGCCCGAGCGCCTTCCCGTGGACCGCCTCGCACCGGGCACGACTGGCCGAGACGCGGCAGATCGGCGACGTCGTTCTGCTGCGATACGCGCTGTCGGGCCGGTTCGGGATGTCACGGCCCGACCTGTCGCCGGTGGGCGCGCGGGTCGCGGCAACCCACGGCGACGCGCCATGAGCGGGCGCGGTCACGACGTGCGCCGAGCGGCCGCCGCCACCGTCGCCGTCGTGCTGCTGGTGGTGCTGCCGGTGCTCCCCGGATACATCGCGACGGGCGACCCGGCGACGCTCGTACGGGTCCCGGCCGAGTCGCTCGTGGCGCTGCTGGTGCTGGCCCTCGTGCCGTGGCGGCCGCTGCGCACCGCCCTGGCAGCGGCGTTCGGGGTGTTCGTGGTCGCCGCGCTCGTGCTGGGCGGCATCGACCGCGGCTACCGGGCGGTGCTCGGCACTCGGTTCGATCCGCTGGACTGGCCGCAGCTGGGTTCGGCGCTCGGCGTCGCCTCGGACGCGGTGGGTCCGACGCTCGTGACCCTGGCCGTCGTGGTGCTGGCGCTCGTGGCCGTCGCCGCGGTCCTCGTGCTGGCGTGGGCGGTGCTGCGCATCGACGCCGTGATCCGCCGCCGCGTGCGGCGGGGAAGAGCGGCACTGGGCGCGGTGACGGCCGGCTGGATCGTGGCCTCGCTGGTCGGCTCGTCGCTGAGCGCGGCACCGCCGGTCGCGGTCGCGGCATCCATCGACACCGTCGGGTCGGCCGTCGACCGGGCCTCCGCCGACCTCAGCGCCCGCGTCGCACTGGCCAAGACGCTCGCCGACGACCCGTTCGGCGACGTGCCGGCGGCCGACCTGCTCACGGCCCTGCGCGGCAAGGACGTCGTCATCGCGTTCGTCGAGAGCTACGGCCGGGTGGCCGTCGAGGGCTCGCGCTTCTCGGCGGGCGTCGACGACGTGCTGCAGGCGGGGGACGCCTCCCTTGCTGCGCACGGCTATGCGGCGCAGAGCGCGTGGCTGACCTCGCCGACGTTCGGCGGTGTCAGCTGGCTGGCGCATTCGACCCTGCAGACCGGGGTGTGGGCCGACTCGCCGACCGCCTACAACGCCGTGGTCGACAGCACGCGCCTGACCCTGACCGGCGCGTTCGGCAAGGCCGGCTGGCGCACGGTCGGCGACATCCCGTCGAACATCCGGCCTTGGCCGGTCGGCACGGACTTCTACCACTACGACACGCTGCTCGGCGCCCGCGACGTGGGCTATCGCGGCCCCCAGTTCGGGTACGCGCGTGTGCCCGACCAGTACACGCTGAAGCATTTCGCCGACACCGAGCTGGCCGGGCCGCACCGGCCGGTGATGGCCGAGATCGACCTGGTGTCGTCGCATACGCCCTGGGCGCCGCTGCCGCAACTGGTGCCGTGGTCGCAGCTCGGCGACGGGTCGGTGTTCGACGGGCAGCCGGCGCAGAGCGAGACGGCCGCCCAGGTCTGGCAGGACCCGCGGACCGTGCAGCGGTTCTATGGGCGGTCGATCCAGTACGCCCTCGGGTCGCTGTTCTCGTTCCTCGAGAACGTCGACGACCCGAACCTCGTCGTGATCGCCCTGGGCGACCATCAGCCCGCGACGGTCGTCAGCGGGACGGGAGCCGGCCACGACGTGCCGATCAGCATCATCGCGCGCGACCCGGGGGTGCTGCGCGCGATCGGCGGATGGCACTGGACGCCCGGGATGCGGCCGACCGCCGTCTCGCCGATCTGGCGCATGGACGCGTTCCGCGACCGCTTTCTGACGGCGTTCGGGCCGGTGGGGTGACGCGTCCCGAAGAGGGTGGAGGAGGATCGGGGCCTTCCTCCACCCTTGCCGCGTCAGTGCAGCCGAGGTGCGGCGCGGACTCGCCGCTCTGGGTGCGGCGGCAGCGCACACGGCTGCCTATGGAAGAGACGTCGGTCGCCGCGATTCATGACGCGGTTCGCAGGAGTCTTCTCGAAGCCGTCTCGTGGCCGCCCCGTGCCCGGCGTGATGCGATGAGCGCCGTGGCGAGGACGAGGGTGAAGAGCAGGTAGACGAAGTACGTGAAGAAGAAGGGTGCGAGGATGCCGCACACCCCGCCGATCGCGCAGCACACCCGCAGCCACATCGACAGGCCGGAGCGGACGGCGAGCACGAGGGCGATCACCCCGACGCACAGCGCGGGCCCGCATACGGCCATGAGGTTGCCGATCTCGGTGAGCAGGTAGGCGAGCGGATGCGGGACGCCGGCTCGAACCGGAGCGCCGCCCTCGATCATGCCGATCACCAGCCCGCCGGCCAGCCAGGCGCCGACGACGCTCACGGCGGCGCCGACCGTGGCGATCGCGGCGAGCGGGCTCCCCGTCCCCGGAATCCGGCGCAGACCCGCGCCGAAGACGACGAGCGCGAGGGCGCCTGCCGCGGCGACGAACCAGAGCGTCAGCGCGGTCGGCGCGTGGGCCTGCTCGAGATATGCCGCGATGCGTGCGTCGTGGTAGTCGCCCCCGGGCGAGCCCGCGAACATGAACGCGGCGAACGTCGCCAGCGCATAGATCAGCAGTCCGACGCCCGCGGAGCGCGGCGGCGCCGCTGTGGACGTCGCGGATGCGGACGGTGTGCATGCGGACATGGGATCCTCCTCGATCGTGGCGCCCGATCTGGGCGTGCTTCGGACGATACGAGCGCGCCCGGGGCCCGCGCGTCGTCACGGGTGACGGTCTTGAGCTCGTGCGCCGGCACGAAGACGGGTCCTCCGTGAGGAGGATGCGCGTGCGCGGCCTGCGGCTCTACTGTGGGTCGGTGAGCCACCGCAGCTGGGCTTTCGACATCGCGATCGCCGTCGTGGTCGCCGCCTTCGGCCTGGCCGAGGCGCTGTGGGGCATCAACGCGACGCATCGGCAGGGGCCGGTGGCCGCCGAGGCGGCGGTCTACGTCGTCACGGGTCTGCTGCTGGTGCTGCGCCGACCCGCACCGCTCGTCTGCCTGTCGGCGATCGTCGTGGTCAGCGCCATCGAGTTCTCGCTGTTCGGAGCGCCCGAGGGAATGGGCGTCGCGCTGCCCGGCACGATCGGAGCATACTCGGCGGGCCGGTACGTGGACCGTCGGCGGTCGTGGTGCGGACTCGTGCTGGTCGTCGTGCTGTGGACGGTGTGGGACGTGTTCGACCCGGTCGTGAACACCCCGCTGCTGCGACTGGAGCAGCTCGGGTGGATGTCGCCGTGGGTGGTCGCGTGGCTGGTCGGCGCGCTCGTGCGCAGTCAGACGCTGCACGCCGCGCAGCGGCGGGTCGTGCGCGCAGAGCGCGAGGCGCGGGCCGTCGTCGAAGAACGAAATCGCATCGCGCGCGAGCTGCACGATGTCATCGGGCACAGCGTGAGCGTCATGACCCTGCAGGCCTCCGCCGTGCGGCGCCGGCTCGCCGCCGATCAAGCCGAGGAACGGCGTGCGCTCGAGGCGGTCGAAGAGGTCGGGCGCGAGGCGCTGGACGAGATGCGGCGCATGGTCGGGATGCTGCGGCAGGCCGACGACGCCGCCGAGCGCCATCCGGCACCGAGCCTCGGGCAGCTCGACGACCTGATCGAGAAGTTCCGGGCCGCGGGGCTCCCGGTGAGCCTTCGCCGCACCGGGACCGACCGCGCTCTGCCGACCGGTCTCGACCTCACGGTCTACCGCGTCGTACAGGAGGGGCTGACGAACGCGCTGCGGCACGCCGTCGCCCCGTGTGCGGTCGAGGTCGAGCTCGGGTACGCCGAGGGAGCGGTCGACGTGCGCGTGACCGACGACGGTCGCCCACCCGACGGCGCACGCGAACCGGACGCGGGCGTGGGGCACGGGCTGTTCGGCATGCGCGAGCGCGTCACGCTGTACGGCGGAACCCTGCACGCGGAGCGGCAGGACGACGGGTTCACGCTGGTCGCGCACCTGCCGATCCCGGCCGATGGCCCCGACGAGGCCGGTGAGAAGGAATCCGTATGAGCATCGGCATCCTGATCGCGGACGACCAGGCGCTCGTGCGCCGGGGCTTTCGCATGATCCTCGAGATCGAACCGGATCTCGAGGTGGTCGGCGAGGCCGTCGACGGGGCGGATGCCGTGGCGAAGACCAGGATGCTGCAGCCCGACATCGTCCTCATGGACGTGCGCATGCCGGGCGTGGACGGCATCGAGGCGACGGCGCGCATCGTCGCCGACCCCGTGACCGGCGCGCGCACGCGCGTGCTGATGCTGACGACGTTCGACATGGACGGCTACGTCTACGACGCGCTGCGGGCCGGTGCCAGCGGCTTCCTCCTCAAGGACGTCGTGCCCGAGCTGCTGGTCTCGGGGATCCGCTCGGTGCACGCCGGCGAGGCGCTGCTGGCGCCGAGCGTCACCCGGCGGCTGATCTCGGCATACCTGCAGCATGCGCCGGCCGAGGCATCCGACGTCGACCAGGTGCTGACGCAGCGCGAGCGCGAGACCCTGCTGCTGCTGGCCAAGGGGCTGACCAACGCCGAGATCGCCGAGCGGTTCGTCGTTTCCGAGACCACCGTCAAGACGCACGTCGGCCGGGTGCTCGCCAAGCTCGGACTGTGCGACCGGGTGCAGGCCGTGATCTACGCCTATGAGCACGGCCTGGCTGCGCGGTGACGCTCGCACGCTGGGACCCGCGTCGCTCCGGAAATCGCCGTCCCGGACGCCGCTGCCCTGTACCGCGTACGGCCACCGCGCAGACGGGTGGTCAGGGCGCCGTGGGGCCGAGCGTGTGGGTCTCGGCCGCGTCTGTCGGACGCGGCTCCTTCAACTCGACGAAGATGACGTGGGTGGCGGTGTCTCCGACATTGCGCCCGGCGTGCGTCTGCGCGTCGAGCCACCGGGCCGTTCCGGCATCGAGGTGTACCGGCACCTGCCGGCCGCCCGACGAGATCTCCCGCTCGAACGCCGAGAGGGTCACCATGACGCTGTCGGGATGCTCGTGCAGGTGCGTCTGGTCCCCGGGCCCGTCACGGTACTCGAGCACGCGCACGCGCTCGTTCTCCCAGAGCACGCGATAGTGATCCGGGTCTGTCGCAACGGGATCTGACATGGCGACACAGTATGCCCGCGGAACGGTGTTGACAATGATGTCTTCGGCTGTCGAGACGTCTGCAATAATCTGCGTATGGATGCAGATACGCAGGCATGCGGATTGGACCCCGACAGTCAGTTCGTCGAGCTCGCCGTCGAGGTGTTCGGGCTGCTCGCCGATGCGACCCGGGTGCGCATCATCCTGGCCTTGCGCGCGAACGACGAGCTCTCGGTGAACCACCTCGCCGACATCGTCGACAAGTCGCCGGCGGCCGTGTCGCAGCACCTCGCGAAGCTGCGGATGGCGCGGATCGTGTCGACCCGTCAGGACGGGCAGCGCGTGTTCTACCGGCTCGAGAACGAGCACGCGTCGCAGCTCGTGACCGACGCGATCTTCCAGGCGGAGCACTCGCTCGGCGGTGTCCCACGCCATCATCACGTCGAGGCGGCCGGCGCGTGAGCGCGCACCCGCACGGGCGCGGACACGAGCACGGGCACGAGCATGAGCATGAGCACGAGCATGAGCACGGCCATGCCCACGGTCCCCACGGTCACGCCCATCCGACCGGACTCACCGGCATCCTGCACGGCATCTTCGTGCCGCACTCGCACGACGCGTCCGATTCGATCGACGATGCGCTCGAGGCCAATTCCGAGGGCATCCGCGCGGTCAAGATCAGCCTCGTCGTGCTGCTGGCCACGACCGTGCTGCAGGGCACGATCGTCGCATTCTCGGGCTCGATCGCGCTGCTGGCCGACACGATCCACAACTTCTCCGACGCGCTGACCGCCGTCCCGCTGTGGATCGCGTTCGTCCTCTCGCGCCGCGCCGCCACCCGCCGGTACACATACGGGTTCAACCGCGCCGAAGACCTCGCCGGCCTGTTCATCGTCCTGATGATCGCCGCGTCGGCCGTCGTCGCCGCGTGGGAGGCGATCGACCGCATCGTCCACCCGCGGCCCATCGAGAACGTCGGCTGGGTCATCGCCGCCGGCGTCATCGGGTTCCTCGGCAACGAGGCCGTCGCCGTCTATCGCATCCGCACCGGTCGGCGCATCGGCTCGGCCGCCCTGGTCGCCGACGGCGTGCACGCCCGCACGGATGGCTTCACCTCGCTCGCCGTCGTGGTCGGCGGGATCGGCGTGCTGCTCGGCTTCCCCCTCGCCGACCCGATCGTCGGGCTGCTCATCTCGGCGATGATCGCCGTGCTGCTGGTCGGCACGATCCGCTCGGTCGGGCGCCGCCTGATGGACGGCATCGAACCCGAACTCCTCGACCGTGCCGAGCACGCCCTGCAGCACGTCCCCGAGATCCAGGGGATCGACCGCGTGCGGCTGCGGTGGATCGGCCACCGGCTGCACGGCGATGCCGACATCCGCGTCGGCGACGTGCCGCTGATCGAGGCGAACCGCATCGCGGTCGCGGCCGAGGCATCCGTCCGCGCACACGTGCCCAACGTCGACGAGATGAGCATCCGCACCCTCGCGTGAAGCGAGGAGATCTGACGAGGCGAGGGCCGAACCGCCGGATACGGTACTCGTTCGGCGAGATCTCCTCGCCTCGGGCGAGGGCAGGGTGGCCGGGCGAGGGAAGGGTGGCCGGACGAGGGCAGGGTGGTCCCGCCGCGCCCGGCCGGGCCGCAGGGCGCCGGGCTCAGCGCTCGCGCACGACGCTGCGGAAGCCCCGCAGCCGCAGGCTGTTGCCCACCACGAACACGCTCGACAACGCCATCGCGGCGCCCGCCAGCATCGGGTTCAGCAGCCCGAGGGCGGCGATCGGGATCGCGGCGACGTTGTACGCGAAGGCCCAGAACAGGTTCGCCTTGATCGTGCCGAGCGTCCTGCGCGACAGACGGATCGCGTCGACCGCCGCGCGCAGATCGCCGCGGACGAGGGTGAGATCGGATGCCTCGATCGCGACGTCCGTTCCCGTGCCCATCGCGAGCCCGAGGTCGGCCTGCGCCAGCGCCGGGGCGTCGTTCACGCCGTCGCCGACCATCGCGACGACCTTGCCGTCGGCCTGCAGCCCCGCCACGACGTCGACCTTGTCTTTCGGCAGCACCTCGGCGTAGACCCGGTCGATGCCGACCTCGGCGGCGATGCGGTGCGCGACGGCGGCGTTGTCGCCGGTGAGCAGCACCGGCGTGAGCCCGAGCGCCTTCAGCTCGCGCACCGCTTCGGCGCTGCTGGGCTTGACGGTGTCGGCGACGATCAGGATGCCGCGGGCCGCGCCATCCCAGGCGGCGGCGACGACCGTCTTGCCGTCGGCCTCGGCCTGCGCCTTGGCGGCGGTCGTGGCGGGTGAGAGCGCGAGAGACCACTCGGCCAGCAGCGTCTCGCGCCCGACGAGCACGAGGTGCCCGTCAACGACGCCCTGCACGCCGCGCCCTTCGAGGTTCGCGAAGTCTGCGGGCTCGGGCAGCGTGCCGGCCTCTTCGGTGGCCGCGCGGGCGATGGCCTGCGCGATCGGGTGCTCCGAGGCATCCTCCACCGCTCCGGCCAGGCGCAGCAGCTCGCCGCGAGAGGTGCCGGGCTCGGCGACCGCGTCGACCAGGGTCATGCGGCCGCTGGTGACGGTGCCGGTCTTGTCGAGCACGACGGTGTCGACGGTGCGCGTCGACTCGAGCACTTCGGGTCCCTTGATGAGGATGCCCAGCTGCGCCCCGCGGCCCGTGCCGACCAGTAGCGCGGTGGGCGTGGCCAGCCCCAGGGCGCACGGGCAGGCGATCACGAGCACCGCCACCGCAGCGGTGAACGCGGCCGCGACCGGGAACCCGGCGATCAGCCACACCGCGAGGGTCACGACCGCGATGGCCAGTACGATCGGCACGAACACGCCCGAGATGCGGTCGGCGAGCCGCTGCACCTCGGCCTTGCCGGTCTGCGCATCTTCGACCAGGCGCGCCATCTGCGCGAGCTGGGTGTCGGCGCCCACGCGCGTGGCCCGCACCACGAGCCGACCGCCCGCATTGACCGTGGCGCCGGTCACGGCGTCGCCGGGCGCGACCTCGGCCGGCACCGACTCGCCGGTGAGCATCGACACGTCAACGGCCGAGGTGCCCGAGACCACGGCGCCGTCGGTGGCGATCTTCTCGCCCGGGCGCACCACGAACTCGTCGCCCACGCGCAGCTCGTCGATCGCTATCCTGACCTCGACGCCGCCGCGCAGCACCGCGACGTCCTTCGCGCCGAGCTCGAGCAGCGCGCGCAGCGCAGCGCCGGCTTGCCGCTTCGACCGCTTCTCGAAGTAGCGGCCGGCGAGGATGAACGTCGTCACCCCGGCGGCGACCTCGAGGTAGATGTTCGCGGTGCCGTCCGAGGGCTGCAGCGTGAACTCGAACGGGTGCGTCATGCCGGGCATGCCGGCCGTGCCGAAGAACAGCGCGTACAGCGACCATAGGAACGCGGCCGAGGTCCCCATCGAGATGAGCGTGTCCATCGTCGCCGCTCCGTGGCGCAGGTTCGTCCACGCCGCGCGGTGGAACGGCAGCGCTGCCCACACCACGACGGGCGCGGCCAGCGCCAGCGACGCCCACTGCCAGTACGTGAACTGCAGGGCCGGGATCATCGCCATCGCGATCACCGGTGCCGACAGCACCGCCGAGACGATGAGCCGGGTGCGCAGGGACTGCAGTTCGGGGTCCGCGTCGGGCGCGGCATCCTTCTTCTCCACCGGCGGCGCCGGAAGCGTCGCCGTGTACCCGGCCTTCTCGACCTCGGCGATGAGCACGGCCGGATCGACGTCGCCCGGCGCGGTCACGCGCGCCTTCTCGGTGGCGTAGTTGACGGTCGCGACGACGCCGTCGAGCCGGTTCAGCTTCTTCTCGATGCGCGTCGCGCACGACGCGCACGTCATGCCGCCGATGGCGAGTTCGACGCTGGTGTCGGTGGGGGTGGTCATGGGTGGATGCCTCGGTCCCGACGGCGCGTCAGGCGCGGACCGCTGCGTACCCCGCCTCGTCGACCGCCGCGATCACGGCGGCGTCGTCGAGGGGAGCGGCCGAGGTGACCACCAGTGAGCCGGTCGTGGCGCTGACCTGGATGTCGTCGACGCCGGCGATGCGGCCGACTTCTTCGCGCACCGACATCTCGCAGTGCCCGCAGCTCATCCCGGTGACCTGGTACTCGGTCGTCGTCATGGTCCGTCCTTTCGCTCGCATGCCCGAGGTGGGCATCGCCTCCAGGACAACATGATACCCCCTAGGGGTATTCCCGGGGTGGTCGGAGGCCACGGACTGGACCCCGAAGTGCACCGCGGCTACGGCGCGGTCAGGTGATGACCATGGCGCGATCGGCTCAGGAGTCGGACTCGGACTCGTTCTGGTCCTGGGGCCGGGCCTGGTCCCGGTTCGGACGGCGGCGGGCGAGCGCCGCGACGATCGCGCTCTCGGCGTCGGCGCCCGTGTCGGCGGCGGCCGACACGTTCTCGTCGCTGACGGCCTGGACGATCTCGGCCCGCTGGATCCGCGTCTCGCGCGGGGCCTGCACGCCGATGCGCACGCTGTCGCCCTTGACGTCGAGGACCGTGATCGTGATGTCGCCGCCGATGAGCACGCTCTCGCCGATCCGCCTCGTCAACACCAGCATCCCCACAGCCTACTGGGGCGAGGCTGCTCTCACGTCTGCCCGACCGGTGCGAGGGCCCCGGCGGTCTGCGCGGCGCCGCAGGCGCGCGATGCAATTCGTCCGGTCGGCGTCTGTGACCGTCCACGCCGTGTGGGAGTGGTCATAGGTGACGACCGAAGGCCGGGATGCGGCATCCATCCGCGTCGCGCCGCGTCGTCGGCGGGAGGCTTCCGGAGCGCCGTCCCGAAGTGCCGCGTCGGGCCGGTGAACCGGCGTTATGGGCCGGCGATTCGTCGGGCGGCTTGGGAATGCCGTCCCGAAGTGCCGCGTCGGGCGGATGAAGCGGCAACACGGGACGGAGATTCAGCGGCGTCGAGCAGCTCTCACGTGTGCGCGACCGGCGCGAGGGCCCCGGCGGTCTGCGCGGCGCCGTCGCGGACGACTCCGACGGTCTCGATCGCCAGGCCCGCCGAGGTCGCCTCGGTGTACGAGAGCACGGCCAGCCCGTCGGTCTGGGCCGAGACCATCCGCCGCACGGCCGGGCGCAGGCCCGGCGCGCACACCAGCACCGCCTCTCCGCCGTTGTCGTCGGCGGCTGTCACCGCCTGGCGCACCGACTCGACGACGGACTCGAGGCGGTCGGGCTCGAGCACGATGTGCGAGCCGTCCTCGCCGGCGCGCATGCCCTCGAGCATGGCCTGCTCGAGCAGCGGGGCGATCATGATCACCCGTAGAGTGCCGCCGTCGGCGAACCGCGCCGCCAGCGCCGGCCCGAGCGCGGCACGGGCGGCCTCGATCAGGCCCTCGGGCTCGGTCGAGACCTTGGCGCGCAGCGCGAGGGCCTCGTAGATGCGAGCGAGGTCGTTGATCGGCACGCGCTCGGCCAGCAGCCCCTGCAGCACGCGCTGGATCTCGGCGAGCGAGAGCAGGGTCGGGGTGAGTTCTTCGATCGCGGCGGGCGAGACCTGCTTGAGCGCGTCGGTCAGGCGGCGCACGTCCTCGCGGTCGAGCAGCCGGGCCGCGTGGGCCTGGATGACGCTGGACAGGTGCGTGACGATCACGCTCGCCCGATCGACCACGGTCGCGCCGGCGAGCTCGGCGCTGTGCCGCATCGCGGCGGCGATCCACTTGCCCTCCAGCCCGAACACCGGGTCGTGCGAGACCGCGCCGGGAAGGACGTCGAGCCCCTGACCGAGCGCGAGCACGGATCCGGGCGGCGCGGTGCCGCGGCCCGCCTCGGCGCCCGCCACGCGGATGACGTACGTCGACGACTCGAGCTCGATGCTGTCGCGCGTGCGCACCGGCGGCACGATCAGGCCGAGGTCCAGCGCGATGCGGCGGCGCAGCGCCTTGACCCGCGCGAGCAGGTCGTCGGGCCCGCCCGTGACGAGGTCGACGATGTTCGGGGCGAGCTGGATCTCGAGCGGATGCACGCGCATGCGCTCGATGAGCTCGTCGGTGCCGTCGCCGGCCGGTGCCGGCTCGAGCTGCTGCTCGGCGGCCACCTCGCGCGCCTGCCGGGCCGCCGTGCGTCGGCCGAGCACGAGCAGGATCGCCCCGATCGCCAGGAACGGCAGCACCGGCATCCCCGGGATGAACGCCATCACGGCCGCAGCGCCCCCGGCGATCGACAGCGCGTGCCGCGACTGCCGCAGCTGCGCCGAGGCGGCCTCGCCGATCTCGGTCTCGGCGTTCGAGCGGGTCACGATCATGCCTGTCGACACCGCCATCAGCAGCGCCGGGATCTGGGTCACCAGTCCGTCGCCGATCGTCAGCAGCGTGTAGGTGCTCACGGCCTCGTCGATCGACAGCCCGCGCTGCACCATGCCGATCGCGATGCCGCCGACGATGTTGATGACGATGATCACGAGCCCCGCGATCGCGTCGCCCTTGACGAACTTCGACGCGCCGTCCATTGCGCCGTAGAAGTCGGCCTCGGCGGCGACCTCGGCACGACGCTCCCGCGCCTGCACATCGGTGATGAGCCCCGCGTTCAGGTCGGCGTCGATCGCCATCTGCTTGCCGGGCATGGCGTCGAGCGTGAACCGCGCGCCGACCTCGGCGACCCGCTCCGAGCCCTTCGTGACCACGACGAACTGGATCACCACGAGGATCAGGAACACCACGGCGCCGATGATCAGCGACCCGCCCACGGCGATCTGCCCGAACGCCTCGATCACCTGGCCCGCGTACGCCTCGCCGAGCACGAGCCGGGTCGAGGCGACGTTCAGCCCGAGCCGGAAGAGCGTGGCCACCAGCAGCAGCGACGGGAACACCGAGAAGTCGAGGGGCTTCTTGACGAACATCGTGGTCAGCAGGATCACGAGCGCGAACATGATGTTCAGCACGATCAGCGAGTCCAGCAGGAACGGGGCGATCGGCACCACGAGCAGCATCAGGATGCCGACGACGCCGACCGGCACGGTGAGTTTTCGCATCAGCGAGTTCATGCGGTCCTCCTCGGGGGAAGGGAGTGGATGCCGCGGGCAGCGCCGCGGCGACGCAGGGCATCGACGAACACGAGCACGTGGGCCACGGCCGTGTACAGGGTCTCGGGGATCTCATGGCCCAGCTCGCACCCGGCGTGCAGGGCGCGGGCGAGCGGGATGTCGCGCACCATGGGCACACCGGCATCCGTCGCCTTCTGCCGGATGCGCTCGGCGATCACTCCGCTGCCCTTGGCGACCACCCGTGGAGCGGACTTGCCCGGCTCGTAGCGCAGTGCCACAGCCACGTGCGTGGGGTTGACGACGACCACGTCGGCGTCGGCGACCGCGGCGATCATGCGGTTGCGACTCATCGCGAGCTGCCGCGACCGACGCTGATGGCGGATCAGCGGATCCCCCTCGCTGTTCTTGTTCTCGTCCTTGGCCTCGCGCTTGGTCATCCGGGTGTGCTTGGCGTTGCGTCGCATGACGACGAACACGTCGATCGCGGCCAGCGCCAGGCCCACCGCGACGGTCGCCTGCAGCAGGCCGGCGATGCCCGATGCGGCGGTGCCGAGCAGCTCGGCCACGGAGTGCGCGCCGCTGGCCGACAGCACCGGCATGAGCCCGGCGATCACCAGCCAGACGACCAGGGCGATGGCGGCGGTCTTCAGCAGGGCCTTCGCCCCTTCCCATAGGGCGCGCCGGCCGAACAGCCGGCCGAGACCCTTGACCACGTCGAACTGCTCGTACCTGCCTGAGGGCCGGCGCAGGTGCACGCCGCCCTGCACGACCGCGCCGAACAGGGTGACGGCCGCGACGGTCGCCAGCAGGGGCCCGATCACGCCGGGCACCGCCCCGAGGCCGAGCTCGAGCGCGGCTCGGGCCGAGGCCGCGGTGGGATCGCGCACGACCGAGGTCAGCCGCACCAGCTGCTCGGTGCCCGCCGACGCCGCCGCCGCCACGGCCGCCGGCAGGCACACGGCCGCCGCGCCGATGCCGATCCACGCGGTGAGGTCCTGACTGCGCGAGAGCTGCCCCTTCTGCCGCGCCTCGCGCAGGCGCCGGTCGGTGGCCTTCTCGGTGCGCTCGCCGCTGTCGCTCATCGGCCCACCCCCCGCAGCAGGTTCAGCGCATCCGACCCGAGCGCCTCGACGATGCCGGGCAGGGCGAGATAGACGGTGCCGGCGAGCACGAGGGCCAGCAGCACCTTGACCGGCAGGCCCAGCGCGAACGCGTTCAGCGCCGGCGCCCCGCGGGTCACCAGGCCCAGCGCGACGTCGGCGAGGAACAGCACGAGGATCAGGGGACCGGCGATCTGCACCGCCGCGAGCACCATCTGCGACAGGCCGTCCACGAGCAGCCGCGCGGGGGCGGCAGAGGCGAAGACTCCGTCGACCGGCACGGCGGCGAAGCTGCGGGTGAGCCCGGCGATGATCACCTGGTAGCCGCCCGAGACGAACAGCAGCGTCATCGCGGTCAGCTGGAACAGGCGCGTGAACTGCGCGCCGAACACCTGCATCTGCGGATCGAAGACCTGCGCCAGCTGAAAGCCGCCGAAGATGTCGATCAGGCTGCCGGCCGACTGCACCGCCGAGAAGCACAGCAGCACGAGAAAACCCAGCAGCGCCCCGGTCAGCAGCTGCAGCGCCAGAGCGCCCAGGAACGGCAGCACGTCCATCACCGCGGTGCGCGGCAGCGCGCCGCTGACGGCGAGAGCCAGGCCCACCCCGAGCATCGCGCGGATCCGCGCCGGGATCGCACCGTGCGAGAACGGCGGCGCCAGGAACAGGAACGCCGTGATGCGCACGGCCGCGAGCATCGTGGCCTCGAGCCAGGCGAAGTCGACGGGGAGGTGCACGTCATCCGCCCGTCAGCAGCATCGGGATGCGCGCGAACATCTCGTTCGTGAACGCGATCATCTCCGAGATCATCCAGTTGCCGGCCACCACCAGGGCGATGCCGACGGCGATCGCCTTGGGCACGAACGAGAGCGTGACCTCCTGCACCTGGGTGATCGACTGCAGCAGCGAGATCGCGAGTCCCACCACGAGCGCGGTCACGAGGATGGGAGCGGCGAGCTTCGCGGCGATCAGCAGGCCCTGCGCGCCGATGTCGAGGGCGGCTTCGGGGCTCATCCGGTGCCTCCGTAGCTCTCCAGCAGCGAGCGGATGATCAGTCCCCACCCGTCGACCAGGATGAACAGCAGGATCTTGAACGGCAGCGAGATCATCACCGGCGGCAGCATCATCATGCCCATCGACATGAGCGCCGCGGCCACCACGAGGTCGATCACCAGGAACGGCACGAAGATCACGAACCCGATCACGAACGCCGCGCGCAGCTCCGAGAGCATGAACGCCGGGATGAGCGTCTGCATGGGCACGCTCTGCGGGTCGGCGGGATTCGGCACCGCAGCCACGCGTGACAACAGCGCGAGGTCCTCCTGACGGGTGAACGACAGCATCCATTTCCGCAAGGGCCCCTGGCCGAGGTCGATCGCCTGCGCGAACGTGATGCTGCCGTCGGTGTACGGCTGGACCGCGACGTGATTGATGTCGGTGAGCACCGGCCACATGATGAACAGCGACAGGAACAGCGCCAGGCCCGCGAGCACCTGGTTCGGGGGGATCGTCGGCAGCGACAGGGCGTTGCGGGTCATCGCCAGCACCACGAAGATCTTCGTGAACGACGACATCATCAGCAGCAGCGCGGGGGCGACCGACAGCAGGGTGATGGCCAGCAGGGTGAGGACGGATGCCGAGGGCGAGCCGTCGATGCCGTTGATGCCGATCGTGATCCCGGGGCCGGCGGTGGGCGCGACGGTCGGGACCGCGGGCGGGGTCGGATCGGTGACCGCGGCGTGCGCGGGCGTGCCGATCGTCATCGCCAGCGCGCCGCCGATCACCACGACGGCCATGATCAGCAGCGTCCAGCGCAGGGCGTGGGGACGGGATGCCGTGCGCCCGGCGCTCCGGCGGGATCCGACGCCGCTCGGCCAGAGGCCGCCGAGCGTCGTCAGCGACGCGAACGGGTTCTGCGCGGACGGGCTTTGCGCGGACAGACCCTGCGCGCGCGGGCGGTGGGCGCCTGCGCGCTGCGCGCGCAGGTCGGACCGCAGGGGTGCTGCGACCAGCGGCGCCGGGGCTGCGGCATCCATCGCCGATGCCGCCGTGAGCGCACGGTCGAACGAGGCGGCGGCGACCGGACGGGTCGCGGTCCACTGGGCCGGGGCCGCTGCCGGCTCGGTGCGGGCGGGGAGCCGGTCGACGACGCTCACGCCCCGCTCGGTGACACCCAGCACGTAGCGGGCGTCGTCGGTCTGCACGACGACCAGCTGCGCCTTCGAGCCCAGGCTCTTGCGCCCCAGCACCCGGATCGTCTCGACCTCGCGCCGCGCGGGGCGCCGCGAGAGGCGGCGCTGCAGGTACCAGAGCAGGCACAGCACCGCCACCAGAGAGACGCCGACGCGCAGCGCCAGCAGCAGGTCATCCAGGTCAGACCTCGACGTTCTCGAGGATGCGCGTGATCCGCACCGCGTAGTCCTGGTCGACGACGACGATCTCGCCGTGCGCGATGATGCGGCCGTTCAGCTTCACGTCGGCCGGTGCCCCCGCCGAGCGGTCCAGCTCGACGATGCGCCCCGGCTCCAGGTCGAGCACTTCGCGCACCGCCATCCGGGTGCGGCCGATCTCGACCGTCAGGTCCATCTCGACGCCGGCGATCCGGTTGAGGCGGCGCGAGGGTGCGGCCGCCGCGCCCGACGTGCGGGTGATGCGCACCGCGAGGCGCCCGATCGTGCGCTCGGCGTCGTCGACCAGGTCGAACACCTGGGCGAGAGGGTGGGTGAACACGGCCGACGCGTCCTCGAGGGCGGGGTCGCCGAGCGTGCCGGGGCCGAGGGCGCCGACGGCGGCGATCAGCGTGCCGTGCAGCCGGTCGGTCAGAGGCGCGTCGGGCATCCCGTCGACGAGGGCGGCGGGGTCGAGCAGCTGCACCGCCAGCTGGGCGCTGGTGTCGCCGATGAACGATGCGACGACGGCCTCGCCGGTGTCGCCCGACGCCTGGGCGGCGCGCGCGGTGGCCGGTGCCGCGGTCGGCAGTCGTGCGGCGAAGGCGGCGGCGACGGCGGATTCGTGAGCGGTGGTGCTGGTCATGCGGACTCCTCAGCGAGGGCGGGATCGGGGGGCGTCGCGGTGACGACGCACGCCAGCCGCGCGCCGCTCGTGCCGACCGCGGCGGTGGCGATGATGTGGTCGTCGACGACGAGTTCGAGCGGCCGGTCGGCCGAGTGCGGCAGCGGCACGATGTCACCCACCGACAGCCGCAGCACGTCGTGGGGGCGCACGATGGCGGGGGCCAGGCGCAGGGCCAGCTCGATCGGCGCGAGCTCCACCTGGCGGCGCATGAGGCCGGGCGAGACGGACTCGGCCGACTCGGTGGACCGGGTCGTCAGGGTCTCGAGCACGACCGAGGCCGGCAGCATGACGCTGGCCGGCACGGTCCGCTCGCCCAGCCGCATCGAGAAGTGCACCGCGATGACCAGATCGCTGGCGGCGGCCACCTGCGCGAACTGCGAGTTGTACTGGATGCCGCTGATCGCAAGACCCGTCGGCAGCAGGCCGCCCAGGGCATTGGTCAGATTGTCGGCCGCGTCGGAGATGAGCGTGCGGATCAGCGCCTGCTCGATGGGGCTCAGTGGCCGCTCCTCGACCACGTCGACGGCACGGCCGCCCACCATCTGGATGATCCACGCGATGGCCGCCGAAAGCGGGAACTGGATGACGATGCGCTCCTCGGCGTCCGGCAGAGCGCACACGACCATCGTGGTCGTCGCCGGGAGGGATGCCGCATACTCGTCGTACGTCTGCATCGTGACCTGCTCGACCGAGACGTGCGCGCGCACGCCGATCCGGGCCGACAGCTGCGCGGCCCACTGGCGCGAGAACGTCTCGAACGCCACCTCGAGCACGCGGGCGTGCTCGCGCGACAGCGACGCCGGACGCCCGAAGTCGTACACTTCGACGTCGCGGGTCGACCCCGCCTCTGCGGGGACGCCCGATCGCGCGCTGTCCTCGATCACCACGCCCCGGACTATCGGGCGGTGGCGGACGCGCGTAAGGAGGGTGAGGGGTCGGTGCCGCTACGGCGCCTCCTGCACGAGGGGCAGCAGCCGGCGTACTCCTTCCTTCGCGTCGGAGAGGATGACGATGTCCACGCGCCGGTTCTGCGCGAGGGCGCGCGGGCTCGAGCCGGGGGCGGCCGGGCGGGCGTCGCCGTACCCGACGGACTTGACCCGGCTCGCCTTCAGCCCGCGGTCCTCGACGAGGTAGCGCAGCACCTGGGTGGCCCGGCCTGCCGAGAGCTCCCAGTTGGTGGGGAACGGGGCTGCGGCCGTCCGGCGGTCGGCATGCCCCTCGATGGAGATCTCGTTCGGGATGTCGGCCATCACGGTGCCCAGGGTCCCGAGCACGGCGACCGCCTTGCCGCTGAGGGTCGTGCTGTTGGTCGCGAAGAACGTCTCGGCGCTGACCAGGCCGATCGTCAGGCCCCGCTCGTCGATCGTGAAGGTCGCGGCATCCTGCAGACCCCGCTCCGCAAGCGCCTGGCGCAGGCGCTTGCGCAGCTGCGAGAGCTCGTCGAACTCGGTGCGCGCGGCGTCCAGCTCGGCGTCGGCGAAGTCCTGGGCCTTCTTGTCGATGAGTTCGACGGGGACGACCACGCCCTGCGTGGCATCCACCGTCTGCGACGGCTGCTGACCGAACCCCGTGGCCAGCGAGTTGCTCAGCGCGGCGAACTTCTCGGCGTCGACCGTCGACATCGCGAACAGCACGATGAACATGCACATCAGCACGGTCACCATGTCGAGGTACGACGCCATCCAGCGCTCGTCGGGGCCGTGATGCTCCTCGGGCGCGGTGCGACGCCGGCGACGCACGCTCATGGTGCCGGCACCGGATCCGGGGCGATGTCGCCCGCGGCGCGGGCCGGCTTCTTCTGCGCCTTCTCGCTCGGCCGCTGCGAGACCATCGCAGTGAGCCGTTCGCCGACGAAGTGCGGCGCGGATCCTGCCTGCACGGCCAGCATGCCCTCCATCAGCAGGGTCATGCGCTCGAGTTCCAGCTCGCCGAGCCGCTGCAGCCGGCCGCCGATGGGCAGCCAGATGAAGTTCGCCGACAGCAGGCCCCACAGCGTCGCCACGAACGCCGCGGCGATCATCGGGCCCAGCGTGTCGGGGCTGTCGAGGTTCTCGAGCACGTGCGTGAGCGAGACCACCGTGCCGATGATGCCGATCGTGGGGGCGAAGCCGCCGAGGGTCGAGTAGAACTTCGAGGCGGCGCGGTTGCGGGCCGCGGTCGACGCGATCTCGTCCTCCATCACGAGGCGCAGCTCTTCGGCGTCCGTGCCGTCGGCGATGCCCTGCAGCGCCTGCTTGAGGAACGCGTCGTCCTCGTCCGGCACCGACCGCTCGAGGGCGAGCAGGCCCTCGGCGCGCGCCTTCTCGGCGTAGCCGACGACGGTGGCGATCATGCTGTGCGCGCCGCGCTTGTCGCCGCGCAGCGCGCGGGGCAGCGACTTGATCGCGAACACTGCGTCGCGCAGCGTGCCGCTGGCGATGCCGACGGCGATCGTGGCGCCGAACACGAGCACCATGGGCGCCGGCAGCAGCAGCGCCGAGACCGAGGCGCCCTCGATGCCGATCATGGCCAGCAGCCCGCCGAACGCGAGAAGCAGGCCGATGATGAAGGAGGGATCCATCAGTCCACCTCCTCGGGCGGAGACGGCTGCGCCCAGGCGGAGGCGGTCGCGAGGATCTGCGCGCGGAACCGCGTGATCCGGTCGATGACCTCGTCCATCGTCTCGGTGACCACGAACGTGGCGCCGTCGACCATGGTGAGCGTGGTGTCGGGTGCGGCCTGAATCCGCTCGATGAGGTCGGGATTCACCGCGAACCGGGTGCGGTTCAGACGCGTGACGACGATCATGGGCTCCATCCTGGAATGCTCGTCCTCGCTGTGGGGCGGGACCCGACGGTCCATCCTGGTCCGTCGTGGGTGACTGTCGGCGGCCGCACGGCACGCGTAAGGCGCTCTGCCGCGGCACGATCGCGCTCAGTGCGAGTGCCGCCCACGGCCCTCGTGTTTGAGCTGCTTAACGCTTGGTAATTCATGAGATAGTCAGGTTTGTGGACGCTGAAGATCCCCTGTCGCTTGTCGGCTGGCCCGCGCATGCCGCGCAGACCCTCCCGTGGCACCAGCGAGTCAGGGGCGGTACGCGGGAAGATCGGATGACGACGTCGGTGGATGCCTCGATCCCCCCGGCGATCGCAGAACTCGACTTCATTCCCCCCATCCCGGCGGTTGTCGCGTCGGAGCAAGCACTCCTGGCCGTCGCCCAGGCCGATACCGATGCGGAGGGGCATTCCGCAGCCGTGAGCTGGTTCATGATGAGAACCGAGTCCGTGGCATCTTCCAAGATCGAACGCATCACAGCGACGGCGACCGACTACGCCAAGGCGCTGGCCGGCAATCGCTCGAACTCATCGGCGACGAGCATGGTGGCCGCCGGCACGGCACTGCACGGTCTGGTCATGGGGGTCGGCACCCGTGCCGTGTTCAGCCTCGACGATCTGCTTGCAGCCCACCACGCTCTGATGAGGGATGACCCGATGGAGGCCGGCTATGCAGGCCGCCTCCGCGACATGCAGAACTGGATCGGCGGCAGCGACCACTCACCGCGCGACGCACTCCACGTTCCGCCCGCACCGGAGCGTGTTCCTGCCCTGATGCGCGATCTGATCGCCTATCTGAACCGAGACGACATCCCGGTGATGGTGCAGGCGGCGATCGGGCACGCGCAATTCGAGTCCATCCACGCATTCACGGACGGCAACGGCCGTATCGGCCGCGCCCTGGTGTCGGCTGTGTTCCGCCGTCGCGGCGTCACCCGTAATGCGGTCGTCCCGCTCGCGAGCGGCCTTCTCGCCAAGCGCGACGACTACTTCGCAGCACTCGGCGACTACCGGCAGGGCGATCCATCGCCCCTCATCGACCTGTTCGCCCGATCGGTGCGCGCGGCAGCGGTGTGCTCGCGCGCGTCGATCGCCCGGATCAAGGCGCTGCCCGAGGAATGGGCCGCCGAGTTGCGCCCCCGAGCGGGATCCGCTGTCGCAGCACTGATCCCGGCGTTCTACGATCACCCTGTGATGGCGGCCGACGAGATCGAACAGCGTTCGGGGTCGTCGGAGCAGCAGACGTACAAGGCCATTGCGCGGCTCGCCGACGCTGGGCTCATCCAGGAGATCACCGGGCGAAAGCGCGATCGGGTGTGGGTCGCCGCCGAGCTGCTCGCGGAACTGGACGACCTCGATCGGCGCATCCAGGCGGAGATGAACCGGTGAGTGCGCAGAAGGCGGTCAGCGGCGTCAGCGCTTCAGGTTCGTCAGCTCCTGCAGCACCTCGTCGCTCGTCGTGATGATGCGCGCGTTCGCCTGGAACCCGCGCTGGGCGACGATGAGGTTGGTGAACTCCTGCGACAGGTCCACGTTCGACATCTCCAGGGCGCCGCTGATGATGTCGCCGAAGCCGTCTTCGCCGGCGCTGCCGATCGTCGGCTGACCCGAGTTCACGCTCGGCCGGTACTCCGACGAGCCCGCCTTCTCGAGGCCTCCGGGGTTGGTGAAGTCCGCCAGGGCGATGCGCGCGAGCACCTGCGTCTTGCCGTTGCTGAACGTGCCGATCAGACTCCCGTCGTCCGAGAGCGCGTACGAGTTCAGCGTGCCGGCGGGCTCGCCGTTCTGCGTGTCGAACGCGACGGTGCTGACGTCGGCGTAGCCGGTGACGGCCGACAGGTCGACCTGGATGCCGCCCGAGACGATCGAAGCGGCCCCGGTCTGCCGGCCGTCGGCGAAGGCGATCGAGGTCGTGGCGCCCGCGCCGTCGGCCACGTCCCAGCCGCCCGCGGTGCGGGTGAAGGTCAGGCGCAGCATCGCGCTCTTGCCCTCGGCGTCGTAGACGCGAACGTCGCGCACGAGCTGCTCGCCGACGGCGGTCTCGGACGGCAGGTTGCCGGTCACCGTCGCCGCGGTCGTGGCGGTGGCCGGCAGGGTCACGCCCACGGGCAGCGTGATGTCGCCGACGCCCTGGCCGGGGCGGATGACGCCGTCGACGGCGGTCCAGCCCTGCACGAGCGAGCCGTTGGAGCTGACCAGCCGTGCGCTCGCGTCGAAGGAGAAGCCGCCGTTGCGGGTGTAGTTGGTCTCGGCGCCGTTGCGCACGACGAAGAAGCCGTCGCCCGAGATCATGAGGTCGGTCGGCACGCCGGTGGACTGCGCGGCGCCTTGGGCGAAGTTGGTGCCGATGCCGGCCACCTGCACGCCCAGACCCACCTGCGCGGGGTTGGACCCGCCGGCGCCGTCCTGCGGGATCGTGGAGTTCTTCACCAGCTGCGACAGCGAGTCGCGGAACTGCACGGCCGACGACTTGAAGCCGGTCGTGTTGACGTTCGCGATGTTGTTGCCGGTGACGTCGAGCATGGTCTGGTGCGAGCGCAGACCCGAGATGCCTGCGTACAGCGAGCGGAGCATGGTGTGCCTTTCAGATCGTTCAGGAAGAGGTGGTGGACAGGCCCGACACGGTGTCGAGCGGGACGGTGGCGGCGCCGATCGTGACGACAGGGACCGGGCCGGCGAACGAGACGGCGGTGACCGTGCCCGACTGCAGTACGCCGTCGGCGTCGGTGTACTCCGCCCGCTGTCCGAGAAGGGATGCCGCGGCCTGCCGCATGCTCAGGGCGAAGGTCTCGTGCGCGGTCGAGGTCAGCGCGGTGAGCTGCTCCATCGAGGCGAGCTGGGTGGTCTGCCCGATCATCTCGTTCGTGTTCATCGGCGAGCTCGGGTCCTGGTTCGCCAGCTGTGTGACCAGGAGCTTGAGGAACACCTCGGAGTCCAGCGTCTGCTTGCGCTGCGCGGCAGGCACGGTCGTGCCGGTGTGCACGCCCTGGGTGGCGACGCCGGCGGAGGCGACAGGGTCGATGGTGGTCATGATGTCCTCTCGGATCAGGCGAAGACGTCGAGCCCGGTGCTCGCCGGCGAAGGGGCGGCCCCGATGCGGGCCGGGGGCTGCGGCGCGTCCTGGCGTGCGCTGCGGGACGCGGTGTCGGGATGCCGGGGCTGCGCGCCGCCCGACGCGTCGCCGCCCGCGGCCTGCGCCGAGCCGTGGGAAGTAGCGGCCGAGCCGTTGGCGAAGCCGCCCGTCGAGCCGCCGCCTGCGCCGCCGGACGCGGCATCGCCGGTCGACAGCGACAGCGACGCCTGGGTGCTCACGGCCGCGAGGTCGCGGCGCAGATCGGCGAGGATCGCCCGCAGCGCCTCGCGCCCCGCATCGGACGGCGCCTGCAGCTCGATGTGCACGACACCGCCGACGATGTGGGCGCGGACGGTCACCGGGCCGAGGTTCTCGGGCGCCACTGTCAGCGTCACGCTGTGCCGGCCGTCGGGGGCCTGGGCGAACGCGACGACCGTCCCCGAGACCTGCGGCGCCAGCGGGGGAGAGGGGGATGCCGCAGCCGAGGGCGGTGGCGCCGGCGTGGCCGGGATGGGCGTCGTTCCGACGGCGATGCCCGGCACGGCGCTGGGGGCCGCGGAACTGGGCTGTACGGAACCGGGCTGTATGGAGCCGGGCTGTATGGAACTAGGCGGCGCGGCCGGGACGGCGTCCGCCGATGCCGCGGAGGCGGTCGATCGCGTGGCGTGCGCAGAGGGTGCGACCGACGCGGCGCGCGTTGGAGCGTCGACGATCGGCGCCCCGCTCGATATGGTCGCTGCGGCCGCCGACGCGCCCGCCGGTGACGGGAACGTCGTCTTCGCGGACGAGGGCCCGGCGCCGCTCGCTCGCGTCGTCCCGCTCGCCGTGGTCGTCCCGTCCGGCACCGGCGACAGCTGCGGCCCCGTTCCGATCGCCGGCGGCACCGTCGTCGAACCCGCCGGGGTCGCAGCCCCCGTGCCGCGCGACGCGGCGCCCGGTGATGCTGTGCCCGGCGATGCGGCGCTCGTCGACGAGTGGGCCGTCGGCGGTGTCGAGGCGGCGACGAGCGCGGCCGCGGCTGCGGCATCCATCGCCGGCGAAGGCACGTCGATGGATCCGTCGGATGCCGGTGTGGCGGCCGGAAGCGGCGCGTCGCCGGGGGCGGTGGTCGCCGCGGCGTCCGAATCGGACGCTGTCTCGGCCGTCGCTGCCGGGATGAGAACCGGTGCGCCGGCGAGCGTCGCGGGAGCGCGCAGGGCGATCGGCGCGCCCGCGGCGTCGGCGGTGTGCTCCGTCGATGCGGCTGCCCTCGGATCGCCGGCAGAGGCGGTCGGCGTCGCGTCGAGGATGCCCTGCAGGGCGCCCGAGAATCCGGCGCCCCCGGTCGCGGGCGGCGTGGTGGCGGCCGGGCGGCGGGTGGCGTCGGCCGGGGCGGCGATGACGCTCGCGATGCTCATGCGTCCCCCTGCCCGCGTGCTCGCAGCGCGATCTCGTCCAGCTCGGCCTGCTCGGCGCGCAGCTCGTCGGCGCGCACCCGCTGCGCGTGCGCCTTCGCGAGCTTGTCGAGCCCCTTCACGTCCCGCCGGGCCGCGTCGTGCGCGCTGCGGGCGGTGTCGACCTCGCGCTGCTGGACCTCGGCCAGTGCGGCCAGGTCGGCCAGCATCGCGCGACCGGCGGCCCGCGACGCGGCCAGGGCCGACAGCGACCGCGCGTCCAGTCCCTCGAGTTCGGCGCCGAGCGCCGCCCGCAGGCGACGGTCGCGCGCCTCGGTCTGACTCGCCTCGATCGACGCGCGCGAGAGGCGCTGGGCGGCTTCGCGCTCTTGGATGCTGCGGACGCTGAGCAGTCCCGACAGCGAGAACGGGCGTTTCACAGGGCACCTCCGAAGGTCGAGACGAGAGCGGCGAGCCGGCGCCACGCCTCGTCGGTCGTACTGGTCTCGTCGAGCGCCTGGATGAGGAACGCCCTGATCGCCCGCTCGTTCGCGATCGCGGCATCCACTCGGGGATTCGCGCCGGACTGGTAGGCGCCGATGTCGATGAGGTCGTTCGCGCCGCGGCGCGCGGCCAGTACCGCCCGCAGCGTCGACACGTGCGCACGCTGCTCGGGCGAGGTGATCTTGCCGGCGACCCGCGACACCGAGGCGAGCACGTCGATCGCCGGGTGGTGGCCCGACAGCGCCAGCGCGCGGTCGAGCACGATGTGGCCGTCGAGGATCGAACGCACCGCGTCGGCGATCGGCTCGTTGTGGTCGTCGCCGTCCACGAGCACCGTGTAGACGCCGGTGACCGAACCGCGCCGATCGGTGCCGGCGCGCTCGAGCAGACGCGCGAGTACGGCGAACGTCGAGGGCGGGTAGCCCCGGGTGGCCGGCGGCTCACCGGCCGAGAGCCCGATCTCGCGCTGGGCCATCGCGACGCGCGTGAGCGAGTCCATCATCAGCACCGCATGGGCGCCCTCGTCGCGGAACGCCTCGGCGATCCGGGTCGCCGTGAACGCCGCCCGCAACCGTGCCATGGCCGGCTGGTCGGAGGTCGAGACCACCACGACCGAGCGCGCCAGGCCCTCGGGCCCGAGGTCGTCCTCGATGAACTCCCGCACCTCGCGGCCGCGCTCGCCGACCAGCGCGATGACCGAGGCATCCGCCTGCGTCCCGCGGGCGATCATCGACAGCAGAGAGGACTTGCCGACCCCGGATCCGGCGAACAGGCCCACGCGCTGGCCGCGGCCGACGGCCGTGAGCGTGTCGAGGACGCGGATGCCGAGGGGCATGGGCGACGCGATGCGATCGCGCTCCATGATCGACGGCGGCTCATGGTCCAGCCTTACGCGCGGCCCCTCGATCGGGCCGCGGCCGTCGATCGGCCGGCCCAAGCCGTCGACCACCCGCCCGAGCAGGGCCGGTCCCACCGGGATGCGCAGCGGTCCGCCGAGGACGCGCACCGGCGCGCCGACGGTGAGGCCCGCGGCCGGCGAGAGCGGCATGCAGCGCAGGCCGGCATCGTCGGTGGCGACGATCTCGGCGAACCGGTCGTCGCCGAGCGAGACCAGGTCGCCGACGGCGCCGTCCACGCCGCGCACGTCGACGCTGAGCCCCCGCACGCGTGAGACCCGCCCGACCCGCTCGGGCAGCGCCGCCGCGCGCACGGCCGCCCAGGCGCTCACCCCGCTCCTCCCGCCACCGCCCGGCGCGCCCGCTCGAGGGCGGCGCCGATGCGGGCGTCGACGAATCCGTCGTCGAGCACCGCCACGGCATCCCCGCGCGCCAGCTCGGGATCGGCGACCGGCGCGATGCCGGCCGGCACCGCGCCGAGCCCGTGCAGCGTGCGCAGGTCGTCGGGGTTCAGCCGCACCCCGCAGACGTCGACGGGGTCGGCCGAGGCGAGCGCCCGGCGGATCGCGGCCGACGCCGCCGCCTCGTCGTCCGCGAGCTCGGCGACGAGGATGACCTCCGCCAGCTCGACGGCGTGGGCGAAGACCTGCTCCTGGGTCGCGGCGGCCAGCTCGTGCGCGCTGCGGGCGACGGCGTGCGTGGCCGCCTGCAGAGCCGCCACCGCGTCGGCGACCCGTCGCGCGGCCGCTGCCTCGCGTGCCGCGCGCTCGGCCTCGGCCTGCTCGGCGGCGGATGCGGCCACGGCGGCGGCGGCGCGGAACCCCTCGGCGTGGCCCGCGGCGTAGCCCAGGCGGTGGGCCCGCTCGCGCACGGTCCGGAGGCCGGCGCCGGCACCGTCATCAGCACCGTCCAGCTGCGGGAACACCGCGGGGGCGAATGCGTCAGGTGACATACTCGTCCTCGTCCGCACGGCGCACCGTGATCTCGCCGACCGCTTCGAGTCCACGGATCGTGCGCACGATCTCGGCGCGCGCCTCTTCGACCTGCGACATGCGCACCGGGCCGAGCAGGCGGCCCTCTTCGTCGAGGGCGTCGCGGTTGCGCTCCGACACATTGCCGCGGATGACCTCGGCGATCGCCGGCTGGGCGCCCTTGAGCGCGAGGGCGAGGGAGCGGATGTCGATGCCCCGCAGCACGCGCTGTGCGTCGCGGTCCTCGAGCTTGACGATGTCGGCGAACGTGAGCATGCGCGATCGGATGTCTTCGGCCAGCGCGCTGTCGCGGGCCTCGATGCTCGCCAGCAGGGACTTCTCGGTCGTCGCGTCAGAGCTGTTGATGATCTCGACGAGCGGCTCGACGCCGCCCAGCGTCTCGGGGGCGTCGCGCGTCGCGAAAACGCCGGTGCGCGCGCGCAGGGCGTCGCTGACGACCGTGATCGCCTCTTGCGTGGCGGTGCCCATCGTCGCGATCGACTGTGCGACATCGGTGCGGGCCGGATCGGGAAGGGCGGCCAGCACCGCGGCGGCCTGGTCGACCGGCAGGTGCGCGAGCACGAGCGCCACCGTCTGCGGCAGTTCGCCGTCCAGCAGGGTCGCCAGCTGTGCGGGCGCGGCCGCGCCCAGGAAGTCGAACGACGCGTTCGCGTGCGTCGTCGTCACGCGGCCGAGCACGTCGGCGGCGCGGTCGGCGCCCAGCGACGCCTCGAGCAGGCGCGCGGCGATGTCGCGGCCGCCGCGCGCGGGCGGCAGGTGTCCCGCCGCCAGGTGGTGGAAGTCGCCCAGCGCGCGCGCCGTGGTCTCGGCATCCAGCCGTCGCATAGCGACGATCTCGGCCGCGATGGCCTCGGCCTCGTCTTCGGACAGGTGTTTCATCACCTCGACCGCCTGCGCGCGATCGATGTTCATCACGACGACGGCGGCGGTCTGGCGGCCGGTGAGGGCGATCATGCGTCCTGCCTGTCGTCGATGAGGCGGCGCAGCAGCTCCGCGGTGCGCCGCGGATCGCTGCGCGTCAGCGCCTCGAGTTCGGAGCGCCGCCGCTGAAGCCGCACCTGCGCGGGCTCGAGCTCGAGTTCGAGGTCGGGGTCCGGCTCGGTGGCCGGCTCGGGCTCGGTGAACTCGAGCGTGGCCACCGGCGCCGGCTCGACGGCGGGCGGCGTGGCCGGGCCGGTGAGCGACCGGGGTCGGCCGTCCAGCAGCGGCACGTACGCGGGTTCGTCGTCGTCGTCGCGCGAACGGCGGCGCGCTCGCATGACGACGAACACGATCAGGGCGATCAGCAGCGGCAGCGCGATGCCGGCCGCGATGAACAGTGCGTTGCGCATGCCCGCCTGCCGCTCCGCCTCGGCCGCGTCCTTCGCGGCCTTCAGGGCGTCGCGCGCGGCCTTCGCCTCGGTCTGGCTGAACGAGACGAACTCGACGGTGACGACGTCGCCGCGCGCCGTGTCGGCGCCTGCGGCCGTGGCGACCAGTCCGCGCAGGGCTGCGGCATCCACACTCCCCGCCGCGGTGGAGTCCACCGCGACCGAGATCGACTGGCGTCGCAGCGACCCCGCCGGCGTCGTCGTGGTCTGGGTGGTCTTGTTCACGACGTTGTTGCGGGTCACCTCCGTCGAGCGGCGGTCGCTGCCGTTCTGGCCCGACGGGACGGCGATGTTGTCGGGGCCGAGCACGCCGGCGTCGCCCCCGCCGCCGGTCGAGGTCTCGGTGCGGGTCTGCTCGCTGGCCGGGGGCGCTCCCTCGGCCGGCGTGTACGTCTCGTCCTGGCGCTGGTTCGTCGAACGGTCGATGTCGGCCGACACCGTGACCGTCGCATTGCCCGGGCCGACGACGGTGTCGAGCATGCGCTGGACGCTCGAGGCGATCCGCGTCTCGTAGTCCCCGGCCTGCTCGTCGATGCCGCCGGACTGGCCGACGCCCACGGCCGAGAGCGTGCGCCCGGTCTGGTCGACGACGGCGACGTTCTCGGGCTTCAGGCCCGTCACCGCCGCCGAGGTCAGGTGCACGATGGCCTCGACCTGCTGGGGAGAGAGGGTCGAGCGGTCGCCGACCTCCACGAACACGGATGCCGTGGGGTCCTTCGTCTCGGAGACGAAGACGCTCTCTTCGGGGATGGCGAGCTTGACCGATGCGGCGCTCACACCCTGCATGGAAGAGATCGTGGCGGCCAGCTCGCCCTCGATCGCGCGCTTGTAGGTGACCGATTGCTGGAACTCTGAGGCGGTCACCCCCATCTTGTCGAGCAGCGTGTAGCCGCCCGAGCTCGCGCTGGGAAGACCCGCCGACGCTGCGGCGAGTCGCTGGTCGTAGACGTCGTCCTTCGGGACCAGCACCGTCGATCCGCCGTCGGTCAGCTCGTACGGCACCGACGACGACCGCAGCTGCTCGACCACGGCGTTCGCGTCGGCGGCGCTCAGGCCCGAGAACAGCGGCGTGTACGCGGGGCGGGTCAGCCAGCTGAACAGGGCGACGCCGCCGAGCACGAGCACCGCCAGCCCGATCACGGCGATCGTGCGCTGGGCGACGGTGAAGCCTGCGACGAACGCCGAGATCCGTCGCAGAGCGGTGCTGACCGGCTGGGGCATCAGGCCTGCATCCGCATGATCTCGTTGAACGCGTCGACGCCCTTGTTGCGCACGGCCGCGACGAGTTCGAGGGTGACGGCGGCGCGGGTCGAGGCGATCATCGCGGAATGGATGTCGTTCAGGTCACCCGAGACGGCGGCCACCGCCAGCGCGTTCGAGGTGGACTGCAGGGAGCTGAGCTGGTCGACGGCGCCGGCCATGCTCGTCGCGAACGCCGATCCGCTGCCGTCCGCCGCGTTCGTGACGGCGGGGCCGGTCGGGGCGGCGACGGTGGGCAGCGCGGCCGCGACCGCGCCGACGGCCGGCACGGCGCTCATCGGCCGCGCCCGATCTGCAGGGCGGCCTCGTACGTGTTGCGCGCGCGGTCGACGACGCCGGCGCTGGCCTCGTAGCCGCGCTGGGCGAGGATCAGCTGCGCCATCTGGTCGCCCAGGTCGATGTCGGGGTACCGGACGTAGCCGGCCTCGTCCGCCAGCGGGTTGTCGGGCTCGAGCACCAGGCGCCCCTCGGCGTCGCCGAGCTGCGTGCCGGCGACGTACACCCCGGGCGAGGTGGCGCTGGTCTGCACCTGCACGTAGCGTTCCCGGAACGCGGCGTCGGTGGGAGCGACGGCCGTGTTGATGTTGGCGATGTTGTCACTGAGCGCGTCCAGCCACTTGCGGTGCACGGTCAGGCCGGTGCCGGCGATGCCGATCGCGTCGAAGGTCATGATGTGGTCCGCAGCGCCGTGCGCACCGAGGTGAGCGAGCCGTCGATCGCCTGAGAGGCGAACTGGTAGCGCAGCATCGTGTCGATGCTCGAGAGCGTCTCGGTGTCGAGGTTGACGTTGTTGCCGTCCAGCCGGGTGGGCTCGAGGGACTCGGCGACCGTCGCGGTGGCGCGCCCCGTGCCGTCGGCGACCGATGCCGCGAGCGCCTCTTCGAACCGCACGCGCTTGACGTGGTACGCGGGCGTGTTGATGTTCGCGATGTTGTCGGCGATCGCCCGCTGTCTCAGCGAGAGGCCGTCCAGCGCGCTGCTGAGCGCCGAGATGGTCACAGAATCGAGCACAGGCCCGTCCCCCGTCGTCGGTCGGTGGTGGCCTGTCCGTGGCCGAGTCCGTGAGCGATCCCTGCTCGCTGTGCTCTATCGGCGCGTGCCCGCGATTCGTTAGAGCGTTCTCATAGATCGAGGTCGAGCAGCGCGGGGGCGTCGCCGCGGATGGGTGGGATGCGGCGCAGGGCGGCGATCTGCTGCCGAAGGTCGTCGAGGGCGGCGCTCACCTCGTCCATCCGCTGCCGCTGACGGTCGCGGATGCGCTGGGCGCGATCGGCGAGATCCTCCGGCAGCGGCCGCCCGACCGTCGCCCACGGTCGGGCGGCCGTCGCCGGAAGGTCGAGATCCCGCTCGAACCGGTCGAGCAGCGCCCCCCATGACGCGTCGGTCACGCGTCGGCCCCGGCGAGTGCCGCCCCCGCGAGCGGAGCGCCGGCGAGAGACGCGGCTGCATCGTGCCAGGCATCGCGCAGCGGGCGCACGAGCTCGAGGCACGCGTGCGCGCGCTCGGGGTCGCGCCCGACGTTCGCACCGATCAGCGTCTGGGTGAGGAACGTGTACAGCGCGCGCAGTCCGGCGCTGCCGTCCCACGCGTCGGTCAGCGACGACGACAGCTCGGTCACGATCGCCTGCGCGTGCTGCAGCTGGGCGTTCGCGGTTATCCAGTCTCCGGCGCGCTGCGCGGCCTCGCCCCGCTCGATGTCGAGCACGAGCCGGTCGTACAGCATCGTGACCAGCCGCTCGGGCGCGGCCGACAGGATGGCGTCGTCGCGGTAGCGCTGCTGCGCCTTCAACGCGGCGTTCATGAGGTCGATCCCTTCTGCGCCGTGGGCAGGCTCGCCAGCTGTGATGTGAGATAGGAGGACTGGGACTGCAGCTGCGAGAGCATCGTCTCGAGGTGCGAGTACGTGCGCTGGAGCGCCGCCTTGCGCTGCTCGAGGCGCACGTCCCAGCGTGCGATCTGGTCGCCGAGCGCCTTCACCTCGCCCTGCTGCCCGACGATCCGGGTGGTCAGCAGGCCGTCGTACTGGTCGGAGTAGCGGGCCGAGACATCCTGCACCCGCGCTGCGATCCCGGCGAACATCGCCTGCGTGGCCGCTGGGTCTTCGGCCAGAGCCGTCGCGAACTTCTCCTTGTCGAACGTGAGCACCCCGTGGCGGTCGATCGAGATGCCGATCGTGGACGGCGAGACCCCGTCGACCGGATGCTGGATCGCCTCGGTCAGCGCCTGATGCATGGCGCGCACCGTGCTGTCGCCGGTGAACACGCCGAGTGTGGTGGTGCCGCCGGGCGCGTCGGGCACGGTGGCGGTCGATCCCTTGTCGATGCGGGTGAGGATCGAGGCGACCTGTGCGATGAAGTCGCCGGCGGTCTTGGCCCGGGCGGCGGTGTCGGCCGACACGCCGATCGAGACCGGCTCGGCCGATGCGGCGGTCACCGTGATGTCGACGCCCGGGAACAGGCCCGCGAACGTGTTGCCCGACGCCGTGACGACCTGTTCGGCGGCCGTCCCTGCCCACAGGCGCAGCTGCGCGTCCGAGCCGACCGTGACCACCGCGCCCCCCGGGGCGGTGGTCACGTCGACTGCGGTCCCAGCGTCGACCGCGGCGACATCGCCCCGGTAGACGCGGAACTCTCCTGCCGCGCCGGTCGCAGCCGCCGTCAGCTGCAAGCGGTAGGCGGCACTGCCGTCGGCTTCGGTGCCGGCGCGGACGACGGTGGCGGTGATGCCCGTCCCCGCGGCCGAGATGGCGCGGGCGACGTCTTCCATCGACGTCGAGGCGGCGGTCACCTGCACGCGCTCGCCCGCCGCGTTCTCGAGGGTGAGCACCGGCGGGTCGTCGGGCCAGACGGCCGATGCGGCGGTGACGATCGTGTGCGCGCGGGCGATGCTGTCGACCACGATGGCGGCTGAGGTCGGGGCGGCCTCGGCGGTCGCGACGACGGTCACGGCGGACGAGGACGACGAGGTGGCGAACTGGGCGAGCGCGGTGGGCGACCCGGCCTTCTCGGCCTGGTCGGCGAGGCTCTGGATGGCGGCGTTGAGCGACTGCAGCTGCGAGATGATGCCGCTCTTGTCGTCCTTCTTGGCCGAGAGCAGATTGCGCGGGATGGCCTCCACGTCCATGAGGGACTTGATGAGGGCGGTCGTGTCGAGGCCCGACACGAGGCCGTCGATCGAGAGTCCCATGGGAGTCCTTCCGCGTCAGTAGGGGGGGGGTGGGGGGCGGCTCCGGCAGGGCCCGGAGCCGCCCGGTATGTCAGCGCAGCAGCTGCAGCACGCCCTGGTTGGCCTGGTTGGCCTGGGCGAGCATGGCGGTGCCTGCCTGCGACAGGATGTTCTTCGCCGTGAACTTGACCATCTCGGACGCCATGTCGGTGTCGCGGATGCGGCTCTGCGCGGCCGACAGGTTCTCTGCCGACACGTTCAGGCTGTTGATGGTCGACTCGAACCGGTTCTGGTTCGCACCCAGGTCGGCGCGGGCGGCCGAGATCTGGGTGATGCTGCGGTCGATCATCGCGATCGACGCCTGCGCGTTCGCGGCGGTGTCGAACTTCAGGCCGCCGCTGAGCGAGGTCCCGGCCACGCCGGCAGCCAGGCCCGCGCCCGGTGTGGCGTTGTCGGCGTCGGCGAGCGTTCCCCCGTTGAGGGCCGTGACGACGACGCCGACACCTGCTCCGTTGGCGTCCTTCTGCACCGAGACCGAGAAGTTCGCCGCGAAGTCGGCGTCGCCGCGGAGCGCGTCGGCGTACGCCTCGACGCTCGAGAAGCTGCCCACCGCGCCGAGGTCCGCGGTCGTGACGGTGGTCGTCTGACCGCCGTTGGTGACCGTGAACGTCGCCGGTCCGCCCAGGGCCGCGACATCCCCGATCGCGAAGCCCGTGCCCGTCGTGGTGAGGTCGCCGCCCGCGAGCTGCTGTGCGATCTCCTTGACGTTGGCGGTGCTCAGGTCGACCGTGATCTGGCTGCTCTGCACTCCGTCGGCGCCGACCTGGAACTTCAGCTGCGAGTTCGAGCCGTCCAGGAGGTTGATGCCGTTGAAGTTCGTGGAGTCGGCGACCCGGCTCAGCTCCGAGACGAGCTGGGTCGCCTCCTTCGCGATCGCGTCACGCGACTCCTTGTTATTGGAGTCGTTGCCGGCCTGAACGGACAGGTCGCGCAGACGCTGCAGGATGGAGTGGACCTCGGTCAGGGAGCCTTCTGCGGTCTGGATGACCGAGATGCCGTCCTGGGCGTTGCGGGCCGCGACGTTCAGGCCGTTGACCTGCGAACGCAGGCCCTCGGAGATCGCGAGGCCCGCCGCGTCGTCCGCGGCCCGGTTGATGCGCAGACCGCTCGAGAGCTTCTCGAGCGACTTCGACAGGTCGTTCTGCGTGCTGGCGAGATTGCGGTAGGCGTTCAGTGCCGACACGTTGGTGTTGATCTGCATACCCATGGTGTTGCTCCTCCGTGATGGGGTACCTGGCAGCCCGTCCGTGGGCTCCGCTGAGACCTATCGGCCGCGTGCGCGGACGGGTTAGCCGGGATGCGCCGGGTGGCTCAGAGCGCGATCGCGGTGCGGGCCAGCACACTCGCCACGCGATCGCCGCCGGCCTCGCCCATCCGCGTGAAGAACGCGTCGCGCGTTGACGGCGACACGCGCGAGATCGGCGCAGCGGCCTGCCCGTCGGCGAAGTACCGTTCCAGTGCGTCGCGCAGCAGGCGCACGGCCTCGGACCGCTGCTGCGAGACGGCCGAATGCGAGACCCCAAGCTGCTCGGCGATCTCTTTCACGGGGCGCTCGTCGACGTACACGGCCTGCACGATGAACCGCATGCGCTCGGGCAGGGCGCGGACGGCCGCGGTCAGGACGTGGCGGCGCTCGGCGAGCACCGCCGACTCCTCGGGCAGCGGGAAGCCGCTGCTCAGGGCATGTGCGGCCGGGTCCTCGAGCGTCGTGACGCTGCGCGAGGCGTCGGCCAGCGCCTCGGCGACCTCGCGCGCGGACGACCCCATCGCGATCGCGATCTCGGCGACGGTGGCGTCGCGCCCGAGCCCTGCCGTCAGGGTCTCGCGCACAGCGATGGTCTCTTTGATCCGCTTGCGGATGCCGCGCGAGGCCCAGTCCATCGCGCGCATCTCGTCGGCGAAGGCGCCCAGGATGCGCCGCCGCGCGTAGGCGCCGAACGGAACTCCCAGCGTGGGATCGAACGCGTCAGCGGCCGTGACCAGCGCGAGGGCACCGGCGCTGGCGAGCTCTTCCCGGGGCACGTGCGTCGCGCGCGCATGCGTCTCGGCCGCGAGATACCCGACGAGAGGCAGGTTCTCCTCGATGAGGCGGTTGCGCTCGGCACGCGTCTGCATGGGGATGTCTCCATCTTGCGCGAGTCCCCAGCACGCCCTTCTCACGGCCCCCAGTAGGCTCGGCTCCGACGGAACCCGACCAGATGAGGCATCCTCTCTCCGAAGAGGAGAAAAATGAGAAAACGCTCATCTTGTCGCGATAACCATATGTGAGGCCCGGCCGATAGGGCAAGAAGATCTCCGAAATCGTCGTCCGCTCCTGGGGAAGAAGGACTCACATGGCAACCAACGAGCTGTCGATGCGGCTCTGGCACGAGCGTGAGCTGCTCGAGATGCTGCTGTTCAAACTCGAGGTGCAGCGGCTGCTGCTGGCCGCCGGCGACGGACGCTGGATGCACTTCGCCACGAACGAGATCGAGCATGTCCTGGAGCGGTTGCGCACCACGACCGTGGCCCGGGTCGTCGATGCCACCGCGGTCGCCGAGGAGTGGGGCGCCCCCGAGGCCGCCACGCTGAAAGAGCTCGTCGAGCACGCCCCGACCGACGCGTGGCGCGAGGTGTTCGCCGACCATCTGCGCGTGCTCACCCAGCTGGTCGCCGAGATCGGGCAGCTGCGCGACGTCAACGTGCAGCAGCTGAGCGCGGTGCTGCGCACGACGCAGGAGACGATCGCGGGGCTTGGCGCCGACACCGGCGAGTACACGACCGACGGCGCGCGGGCGCGCGAGGACGCCGCCCGCATCGTCGACACCCGGATGTGAGCGGAAGAGCGGCATGTCGACCTTCAGCGGATTGAACACGGCGGCCTCGGGCCTGGCTGCGGCGCGTCGCGGCATGGACGTCGTCGGGCAGAACATCGCCAATCAGAACACCGTCGGCTACACCCGGCAGCGGGTGACCACCTCGGCCATGGGCGCCCCCGCATCGACCGGCCGGTTCACCCAGGGCGCCCTGCCCGGTCAGGGCGTGGCGGTGGACGGAATCGCCCGCCTCGGCGACGGGCTGCGCGACGCCCGGGTGCGCGACACGCTGGCCGCATCCGGGTTCTGGTCCACGCGCGCGCTCGCCGCCACGACCGCCGAGGCGGCACTGGCCGAGCCGACGTCCGACGGGCTGGCCGCCCGGCTGTCGGCGTTCTGGGCCGGATGGCAGGACCTCGCGAACACACCCGATTCCGGTGCCGCGGCAGCGGTGGTGATCGGGTCCGCCCAAGAGCTCGCCGGGCGCCTGGCCGACGGCTATCGCACGGTGGCCGCGCAGTGGGCCGACGCCCGCACGGGCGTGGACCGCACGGTCGTGCAGCTGAACGCCGCGGCCGATCAGATCGCTGCGCTGAACACGCAGATCCGGGATGCCGCGGCATCCGGTCGGCCGGCCAACGAGCTCGTCGACCAGCGCAGCGTGCTCGCCCAATCCGTCGCGCGCATGGCCGGCGGGCGCGCGACGGTCGAACCCGACGGCACCCTGACCGTGCGGATCGACGGCAACGCCTTGGTGTCGGGCGGCCACGCCCGCCACCTGGCCGCGACCGGGCCCGTCTCGATCGACGCCGGCCGGCCGGTCTCGCTGCGGTGGGACGACACGGACTTCGCGGTCACGCTGACCGACGGCGAACTGGGCGGCACGCTCGCGGTGCTCGCCCCCGCCGATCAGGGCGGCACGCTCGCGCAGCTGGCCGGCTCGTACAACGCGGTCGCCACGACCCTCGCCGACCGGGTGAACGCGCAGCACCGGCTCGGGGTGACCGCCTCGGGCGCCGCGGGCGGCGACTTCTTCGCAGTCGCGACGGCGGGCCCCGCCGCCCTCGGGCTCAGCGTCGTGCCGACCTCGGTCGCCGAGCTCGCCCTGGCGACGCCCGGCGCCGGCGCCGCCGACGCGACCAACGCCGACGCCCTCTCGCAGCTGGGCGTCGGCGACGGCTCGCCCGACGCGATGTGGGCCGACCGGATCCTGCGCCTGGGCGTCGCCACGGGCGGCGACGTGCAGCGCGCCCGCCTTTCGGAGTCCGCGGCGGTGGCGGCGGCGTCCGCGCAGCAGTCGGTCGCGGGCGTCGACGGCGACGAAGAGACGATCAGCCTGCTGTCGTACCAGGCGGCGTATCAGGCGGCGGCCCGCGTGATCAGCGCCGTCGACGAGGCCCTGGACGTCCTGATCAACAAGACCGGCATCGTCGGCCGATGAACGGAGGAGTTCGATGATCTCGCGCGTGACCGCCCCCGCCATGGCGCAGTCGGCGATGCGCCACCTGCAGGCGAACCTGTCGCAGCTCGCGCGCCTGCAGGACCAGGCGACGTCCCAGCGCGCGTTCACGGCGCCGTCCGACGACCCGGCGGCGGCCGCGACGACGCTGCAGGTGCACGCGCAACAGCGACGCAACGACCAGTACGCGCGCAACATCGACGACGGCCTGGCCTGGGTCTCGACCGTCGACAGCGCCATCACGTCATCGACGTCGCTGCTGCAGCGCGCCCGCGATCTCACGGTGCAGGGCGCCAACGACGGGGCGCTGGATGCCACGGCCAAAGAGGCGATCGCCGTCGAGCTCGAGAGCATCCGCGACGAGCTGCTCGCCCAGGCGAACACGACCCTGCTCGGGCGTTCGGTCTTCGCCGGCACGAGCGACGCGGGCGCCGCGTTCGACGCCGACTACGGCTACACCGGAACGGTCGGGTCGGAGGTGCGCCGCCGCGTCTCGGACGGGGTGACCGTGCGCGTGGACGCGGACGGCGCGGCCGTGTTCGGCGTCGGCGCCGGCTCGGTGTTCGCGCTCCTCGACACGGTCGCGGCCGATCTGCGCGCCGGTGCCAACGTGGGCGGTCACCTCACGGCGATCGACGAACGGATGACCGCTATGCTCGGTGCCCAGGGCGCGGTCGGCGCCCGCCAATCTCAGATCGAGCGCGCCAGGGGGGCCGCCGTGGACGACTCCGTGTCGCTTGAAGCCCGTCGTGCCGCGGTCGAGGACGTCGACTCGGTCGAGGTGCTCGTGCGCCTGCAGTCGCAGGAGCTCGTCTACCGCTCTGCACTGGCCGTCACCGGACGGGTGCTGCAGCCGTCGCTCATGGAGTTCCTGCGGTGACCGCCGCCCTGTCGTTCGTGACGCCGCCGCCCGGCTTCGCCCCGCACACCGAGTTCGCCCTCGAGGCCGTGGCCGGCGCCGACGGGCTGTTCACGATGCAGGCCGCGCACCAGCACGAGCTGCGCGTGTACCTCGTCGACCCGCAGACGGTGCTGGCCGGCTACGCGCCCACGCTCACCGACGATCAGGTCGCAGCCCTCGCGCTCGACGGCCCCGACGACGCCTTCGTCCTGGTGGTGGCGCATCCGACCGACGAGGGCGTGAGTGTCAATCTGCTGGCCCCGGTCGTGGTCAACCGTGCCACGGGGACGGCGGCCCAGCTGATCCTCGAGGACCAGGACTATCCGCTGCGCACGATGCTGGGCTGAGACCGCGCTGGGCTGAAACCGCGCGGCGGCGGGACGGAATGTCCGCCCCGCCGCCGCGCCGTGCGCCGACTCATCGGTCGTCGAAGTGCTCCTTGGCCTCTTCGATCTTCTCCTTGATGTCGGCCTTCGCCTGATCTGCCTTGCCCTTCATCCGAGTGGACTGGTCATCCGTCGCCTTGCCCCACGCCTCTTCGGCCTCTCCCTTGGCGTGCTGGGCGGCGTTCTGGGCGTGCTTTCCCACGCTCATGATGTTCCCCCTTCGGGTCGGTCGTGCCCGGGTCGTCTGCCGCGGGCTGTACGGGCAAGTAAACGGCGGGCGCACGTCCGGCGGCAGGGGATTGCCCGCGCGACCGGCGGCACCTATGATGGCGCGCCGCAGCGCGGCTCGGGCGGGCGGGGCGGTCAGTCGGCCCCGGCGAGCACCGACAGCAGCAGCTGCAGCCGTGCGGCTTCGCCCGGCTCCATCGCGTAGCCGTGCTCGGCGGCCGGGTAGCCGCCGCCGCGCACGTCGTCGACGTAGGCCGAGACGCCGTCGACCATCGCCGAGCGCAGCTGCGCGTAGCGCTTGACGAACCGGGCGGCGTGTCCGTCCGAGATGCCGAGCAGGTCGTGGAACACCAGCACCTGCCCGTCGGTGTCCGCTCCGGCGCCGATGCCGATCACCGGCACGTCCAGCCTCGGCACGATCGCCGCCGTCGCCTCGCTCGGGATCGCCTCGAAGACCAGGGCGAAGCATCCCGCCTCTTGCAGTGCCAGCGCGTCCCGCGCCACCTGCAGCGCCGCTTCGGCGGTGCGCCCCTGCGAGCGGTAGCCGCCGATGGCCGTCGCGGTCTGCGGCGTGAGCCCGACGTGACCCATCACCGGGATGCCCGCCTCGACGATCGCACGCGCGCGGGCGACGGTCGTTCCCCCGCGCTCGATCTTGACCGCGTCGCACCCGGCCTCTTTCACGAACCGCTGCGCGGTGCGCACGGCCTGCTCGTCCGAGGCCTCGTACGAGCCGAACGGCAGGTCGCCCACCAGCAGCGGCGTCGTCAGGCCCCGGCGCACAGCCCGGGTGAGCATCAGCATCTCATCGACCGACACCGGCACGGTGCTGCCGTAGCCGAGCACGGTCATGGCGCCCGAGTCGCCGACGAGCACGACATCGGCGCCGGCCGCGTCGGCGACCTGCGCGCCCGGACAGTCGTATGCGGTGACCATCGCGATCGGTTCGCGGGCGGCCTTCTTCTGGACCAACGACGGGATCGTGACCCGCGCCGGCCGCGGAGCGTATGCGGACATCAGCGCCGAGCCTCCAGCATCCTGTTGTCGATGAGCCGAGCCGCGCCCACGTGGGCGGCGACCGCCAGCAGTGCCTCCGGGGCGACGGCGTCGACCGGGGCGAGGTCGTCGGGCGAGCGCAGTTCGAGGTACTCGGGGTCGATTCCGGATGCCGCGAGCACGGCTCGCGCGGCCGCCAGCACGGGCTCGGCCCGCGTCTCGCCGAGCGCGACGACGGCGTCGGCGGCGGCCAGCGCCCGGTTCAGCGCGGTCGCCCGCGCACGGTCGGCGGCGTTGAGGTACGCGTTGCGCGAGCTCATCGCGAGCCCGTCCGGCTCGCGCACGATCGGGCACGCCTCGATGCGCACCGGCAGGTCGAGATCGCGCACCATGCGGCGCACCACGAGCACCTGCTGCGCGTCCTTCTGGCCGAAATACGCGACGTCGGGGGCGACGATCGCGAACAGCTTCGCGACCACGGTGGCCACGCCGTCGAAGTGGCCGGGGCGGGCCGCGCCGTCGAGCACCTCGGCGACGCCGCCGACGTGGATCGCGGTGGCGAATCCGTCGGGGTACATCTCGTCGGCCGACGGCGCGAACAGGACGTCCACACCCTCGGCCTCGGCAAGGTCGGCGTCGCGCTGCTCGTCGCGGGGGTAGGCGGCCAGGTCCTCGCTCGGGCCGAACTGCGTCGGATTCACGAACAGCGACACCACCACGAGGTCGTTCGCGGCGCGGGCGCGCTGCATGAGCGAAAGGTGGCCGCGGTGGAAGGCCCCCATGGTCGGCACCAGGCCGACGCCGCCTCCCGACGTGCGCGCGGCGCGCGCATCGGCGACTGCCGCGCGCACCTCGGGCACGGTGCGGACGATCCTCACCTCACACCCTCCTTTCGGCCGCGAGCACTCGGGTGCGCGTGGTGAGCATATCGAACAGCTCCAGCAGCTCGGGTGCGGTCGCGGCGACGGCCGCGCGCTGCCGGGCGACCGTTTCCTCGTCGCCGCGGGCGACCGGGCCGGTGAGGGCGGATGCCGCGCCGAGCGCTGCCCAGTTCTCCACCGTCGTGCGCACGAGCGGTGCCAGCAGCTCCCGCACGCGTTCGGCCGGCATCGCGGCGGTGGCGAGCTGCTCGGCGGCGGCCTCGAGCGTGACGAGGAAATTCGAGGCGACCGAGGCCGCCGCGTGATAGGCGGCGCGGTGCTCGTCGGCCAGCACGAACGGCCGCATGCCGAGCGTCTCGGCCAGCCGCCGGGCGACGCGCTCCGCGTCGGGTGTGCGGCCGGCGATGGCCGCGCCGACACCGCGCAGGACCGCGGCATCCTCTTCTCCGGTGAAGGTCTGCAGGGGATGGACGCCGAAATCGACGTCGTCGATCGTCGTCGCGCCCGAGGTGTGGCCGAGGAACGTCGCACGACCCGCGGCGGCGGCCGCGGCATCCCGGATCTCACGGTCGGGCACGCACAGCAGCGCGACCTCGGCGCGGGGGATCCGTTCGCCCCGGCGCAGCGGCCCGTGCGTGGTCACGCCCGCCGAACGCAGTGCGCGGGCCAGTACCGGGCCCACGCGGCCGGCGCCGATGACGGTGACATCCATCGGGCCCATTCTCTCACCGCCGCGGGCGGGCGAATCGGCCATCGACGCCGGAGCGCTGCGGGTCTACCCTGGCCTCAGGCGGGTCATCCTGCCCCGCCCACGAATGCCGGAGAGCCGGAGGGCGGGTCGACGATGGATGCGATGATGATGGGCGCGATGGACAAGAGCATGATGTCCATGCCCGGCATGGCCGAGATGGACATGGCCATGATGCAGGAGTGCATGGACGCGTGTTCGGCCTGCGAGCAGGCCTGCACGATCTGTTCGATGCAGCTCATGGACTGTTCGCCGGCGTGCATGAACTGCGCCGACATGTGCAACACCATGATGCGCGCGATGATGCGCATGCAGGGCATGACTCCCGCCTCGATGATGGCGATGCTCGACGCATGCGTGGCGATGTGCCAGACGTGCATGGACGAGTGCATGCAGCACGCCGCCGAGAGCGCGGTCTGCAAGATGTGCGCTCAGGCCTGCCAGGCCTGCATGGACGCGTGCATGAAGATGCGCACCGCGATGGCCGCGATGGCCTGACCGCCGGGGCTTCGCACCGGCTCTCCAGCTCCGCTCTGTCGGGCGGAGCGGCGCGGGTCTACGATCCGCATATGAGCGCTGTCCGCCCCCTCCGGGGCCGCTGGGTGTCAGCCTTGGCGGTCGCCGTTGCATGTCTCCTGGTTCCGTTCGGAACCGTCGCAGCCCACGCGGATCAGCAGGATTCGCCGGTGGCCAAGTACGTCGCCCTCGGCGACTCCTATGCCGCCGGACAGGGCGCCGGCTCCTATCTCAACGATTGCCTGGTCAGTTCGAACGGCTATCCGGCGCTGTTGGATGCCGCGCCCCAGCCGATGATCAGTCTGCTGCGCGATCCCGCCTGCACCGGAGCGACGACGGGCGATGTCTTGGCGTCGCAGCTGTCGAGCCTGAACAGGGGCACGACGCTGGTGACCGTCACCGTTGGGGCCGACAACCTCGATCTCGCGGCGATCTTCGCGGCGTGTGCGCAGGACCCGACCGGAGAGCCGTGCGAGGCCGCGATCGGGCACGCCCTGGCCGTGCTGCCCACGATCGGCTCTTCGGTGGCGACCGTCATCGCCGGCGCGCACGCTCGCGCACCGTGGGCCACGGTTGTCGTGACCGGCTACGCCGTGCCGTTCGCACCCGGGCTGGCGGAGCATTCGTTCATCGACGGCGTCGTGAACCAGGGCGTCATGGCTCTGAACCTGCAGATCGCCGGCGCGGTCGCGGCCGAGGCGGCCGCGGGAGTGCCGGTGCGGTTCGCCCCGGTCGATTTCAGCGGGCACCGGATCGGGGATCTGGACGCGTGGCTGAACGGCGACCTCTCGGATCCCGGGACGTTCCTGCACCCGACCGCCGCCGGTTACCGGGCGTACGCCGCAGCGATCCTCGCGGTGCTGGACTAGTTGTACTGCCCAGGCAGTACAACTAGGTGACAGCCCGCGCGGTCAGTCTGCGAGCGCGGCGACGTTGTACCGGACGCGCCCGATCGCCAGCACGCCGTAGCGGGCGTGCAGCGCGACCGGGGTGCCGGGTGCGACCTCGAGGGCTGCTCCGCCGCCGTTCCACAGCACGTGGGTCTCGCCCTCGATCGTGTGCAGCGTGATCGTGCCGGCTGCGGCATCCACCGTCGTCACCAGGGCGTCGGACCACTCGGCGGGCGTGGCCGAAGCGAGTCGCGCCTGGATCAGGTGCAGGGCGTGCCCCGCCGCGAACGACGAGCAGACTTCCCCGTGCCGGCACATGCACGCTGCACGCTCACGCACCTCGAAGGGCGTTGTGCGGGTCAGCGGCGTGTTCACGGGAGTCTCCTTCTCGTCGGGATTCTTCGAGAGTACGGGGATGCCGCGCATCGGCGAAGCGATGCGACACAGGGCGAAACATTCCGGCCGCGGGTGCCGGCCGGGACAGGAGCCGGGCGCGTCAGCGCGGCACGAGCATGTCGGACTCGGCCGATGCCTCAGGATGGTTCAGGTCGAACGCGGGCCGCTCGCTGCGGATGCGCGGGATCGACGTGAAGTTGTGCCGCGGCGGCGGGCAGCTCGTCGCCCATTCCAGCGACCCCCCGTAGCCCCACGGGTCGTTCACCGTCACCCGGGGCGCCTTGCGCGCAGTGATCCACACGTTGAACAGGAACGGCAGAGTCGAGGTGCCCAGCAGCATCGCGCCGATCGTGGAGACCTGGTTCATCCAGGTGAACCCGTCCGATGGGGCGTAGTCGGCGTAGCGGCGCGGCATCCCGGCAACGCCCAGCCAGTGCTGCACGAGGAAGGTCATGTGGAAGCCGATGAACAGCATCCAGAAGTGGATCATGCCCAGTCGCTCGTTGAGCATCTTGCCGGTCCACTTCGGCCACCAGAAGTAGAAGCCCGAGAACATCGCGAACACGACCGTGCCGAACACCACGTAATGGAAGTGCGCCACCACGAAGTACGAGTCCGTGACGTGGAAGTCGAGCGGGGGAGACGCGAGGATCACGCCGGTGAGCCCGCCGAACACGAACGAGGTCAGGAACCCGATCGCGAACACGATCGGCGTCTCGAACGTGACCGAGCCGCGCCACATCGTGCCTATCCAGTTGAAGATCTTCACTCCGGTGGGCACTGCGATCAGCATCGACATGAGCGAGAAGAACGGCAGCAGCACTGCGCCCGTCGCGTACATGTGGTGCGCCCACACCGACACGGACAGGGCGGCGATGGCGATCGTGGCATAGATCAGCGTCTTGTAGCCGAACACCGGTTTGCGGCTGAACACCGGGAACACCTCGGTGATGATGCCGAAGAACGGCAGCGCGATGATGTACACCTCGGGGTGGCCGAAGAACCAGAACAGGTGCTGCCACAGCAGCACCCCGCCGTTCGCGGCGTCGTACAGGTGCGCGCCGAGGACGCGGTCGGCCGCCCCGGCGAGCAGGCCCGCCGCCAGCACGGGGAACGCGATCAGAACCAGGATGCTGGTGATCATCGAGTTCCACGTGAAGATCGGCATGCGCCACATCGTCATGCCGGGTGCGCGCATCGTGATCGTCGTGGTGATGAAGTTCACCGCGCCGAGGATCGTGCCGAAACCGCTCATCGCCAGGCCCAGGAACCAGAGGTTGCCGCCGGCGCCGGGCGAGAACGTGGCGTTCGCGAGCGGTTCGTACGCGAACCAGCCGAATGCCGCCGCACCCTGCGGCGTGAGGAAGCCTGCCGTGGCGATCGACGAGCCGAACAGGAACATCCAGAACGCGAACGCGTTCAGCCGCGGAAAGGCGACGTCCGGCGCCCCGATCTGCAGCGGCAGGATGGCGTTGGCGAAACCGGCGAACAGCGGCGTCGCGAACATCAGCAGCATGATCGTGCCGTGCATCGTGAACAGCTGGTTGTACTGATCGGCCGTCGGCAGGATCTGCAGGCCCGGCTCGAACAGCTCGGCGCGGATGATCATCGCCATCACGCCGCCCAGCAGGAAGAACAGGAACGACGCGATCAGATACATGTACCCGATCGTCTTGTGATCAGTGGACGTGATCCATCTGACGACGATATTGGCTTTGGACTCTACGCGGATGCGATGCGTGAGCAGTTCGGCCTGGCGAGGCGGGAGCGGAATCGTCTTCGGGTCTGTCAGGTCGACCGGTGTAGTGGTCGCCATATCCGCATTCTTCCACCATTCTCACAAGATGGACAGGGCCCTCCCGGTCGCCGGAGCGTGCACGGTGACGTCCCTACGCCCGGCCGGACGCCGGGACAAGGGGCTTCGCACGGCCGGGGTGTGGCATCCAGAATCGCCGGATGGGGTGGAACCGGACGGGGCAGCAGGCGGCGCGGCTGGATGCGGAGTACGTGCTGCCGTTGCGCTGGGAGGATGACGCCGACCTGCCGGAGCTGACCGGGTATCTCGCGACGCTCGACCGATGGATCGATGTCACCGTCGTGGACGGATCGGCGCACGCGCTGTTCGCCGCGCACGGTCGCGAGTGGGTCGGGATGGGGCGGGTGCGGCACGTGCGCCCCGCCGTGCCCGGGACCAACGGCAAGGCGTGCGGGGCGCTCACCGGGATCCGGGCTGCTCGCCACGAGCGGGTGATCGTCGCCGACGACGACGTGCGGTACGACCGCGAACGGCTCGTGGCCGTGCACGATCGGCTGCGGGACGCAGACCTCGTCCGCCCGCAGAACGTGTTCCGCCCTGCGCCGTGGCATGCGCGGTGGGACACGGGGCGCATCCTGCTGAACCGCGCCGGGGGCGGGGACTTCGGCGGAACCGTCGCGCTGCGGCGCGCCGCGCTGACGGACGGATACGACACGGGCGTGCTGTTCGAGAACCTCGAGCTCGAACGGACCGTGCGGGCTGCAGGCGGGCGGGTCGTGGTCGCCCGCGACGCCGTCGTGGTGCGCCGTCCGCCCACCGTGCGGGGATTCGCCGGCCAGCGGGTGCGGCAGGCGTACGACGACTTCGCACAGCCGCTGCGGCTGGTCAGGGAGGCGGCGATCCTGCCCTTCATCGCCGCCTGTGCGGCCGCGCGCCGGCCCGGGCCGGTGATCGCGCTGGCGGCCGCGGCCGTCGTCGTGGCGGCCGTGGGCCGGTGGCGGGGCGGCGGACGCGCGGTCTTCTGCGCTTCGGACTGCCTGTGGGCGCCCGTGTGGGTCGCCGAGCGCTCGGTGACGGTGTGGATCGCGATCGGGGCGCGGATGCGGGGCGGAGTGCGCTACCGCGGAGTCCGGATGCGGCGGGCGGCGAACTCCACCCGTGCGTTGGCGTGTGCGGCCCGTTACCGCGCGGATCCCCCCGCGTCAACCCGGGCGCGGATCACCGCCCGTCCGGTCAGGGTGGGACGGCGCTCACCTTTGGAGGAACCGTGACCACCGCTCTTTCCGCCCCTGCGGGACGTGATATCCCGTTCCGGCCCCGCGGTCCGCTGAGCGCCGCGGTGCTGGCCTCGCGCACCGGTCCGCAGGTCGACGTCGACCTGCTGGCCTCGGCCCAGTGCGTGTGCCTCGAGACCGACGACCCGATGGTCGACGACGACCTGCAGCTCGCGCTGTTCTGCCTCTACGCGGCGTCGTACGGGCTGATCCACGGGATCGGGTCGGACCGGGAGTGGGATCCGGGCCTGATCGCGGTGCGCCGGGTGCTCGAGAGCGCGGTCGAGGCCGCGCTGCGCCGGCGTGCGGCGCCCCTGCCCCTGCCCGAGCCGCGACGTGAGGCGGTCGCCGACGTGCTGTTCGAGCTGACCTCCGCCGACGACGGGCCCAGCCTGTCGCGGTTCATCGCGCAGAAGGCGACCGAAGCCCACGTCCGCGAGTTCCTCATCCATCGCTCGGTGTACACGCTGCGCGAGGCCGACCCGCATTCCTGGGCGATCCCGCGCCTGACCGGCGTGCCTAAGGCCGCGCTGGTCGAGATCCAGTCCGACGAGTACGGCGGGGGTCGCCCCGATCGGGTGCACGCGACGGTGTTCGCCAAGGCGATGCGCGGTGCGGGCCTGGACGCGACCTACGGCCACTACCTCGACGACATCCCGGCCGTGACGCTGGCCTCGTTCAACGCGATGTCGATGTTGGGGCTCAACGGCCGGCTCGTCGGGGCCATCGTCGGCCATCTCGCGGCGTTCGAGATGACCTCGTCGATCCCCAACCGGCTGTACGGCGACGGGCTGCGCCGGCTCGGCTACGGGGACGACGTGCTCGACTACTTCGACGAGCACGTCGAGGCCGACGCGGTGCACGAGCAGATCGCCGGCCGCGACCTCGCGGGATCGCTCGCCGAGCAGCACCCCGAGCTCATCCCCGACATCCTCTTCGGCGCCCAGGCCTGCCTCGCCCTCGACGGGGCGGTCGGCGCGCACATGCTGTCGTGCTGGGGGCAGGGCCGCAGCTCGCTGCGCAGCGGAGAGGCGATCGCATGACCGTGATGCCCACGACCATCACACCGTGCCCGAACGGACCGCTGCTCGTGCGCGGCGCGTTCGAGCTCGTCGACGGCGACGGCCGGCCCGTCCCGCGCCACCGGCGCACGGTCGCCCTGTGCCGGTGCGGGATGTCGGCGATCAAGCCGTACTGCGACGGCACGCACAAGGTGACCGGGTTCCGCAGCGACGCATGAGCGCCGGGGGCGGCGTGGGCGCCCATGCTGGAGAGATGAGGGCCGGCGAGGTGCGCATCGGCACGTCCGGGTGGAGCTACGACCACTGGCAGGAGGTGCTGTATCCGCCGCGCACACCGTCGGCCCGGCGGCTGGACGTGTACGCGACCGAGTTCGACACCGTCGAGCTGAATTCGAGCTTCTACCACTGGCCGCGCGCCGACATGTTCGCCCGGTGGCGCGAGCGGGTGCCGGACGGGTTCCTGTTCGCGGTGAAGGCTCCGCGCGGGCTCACGCACGCGCGCCGGCTGCGGGATCCGGACGCGTGGATGCCGCGGCTCGAGGACGGGATGGCGGCGCTCGGCGATCGCGCCGGCTTCCTGCTGTTCCAGCTCGCCGCCGCCGTCGCACGCGACGACGATCGGCTCGACGCCCTGCTGCGAGTCGTGCCCCGCGGCGTGCGCGCGGCGGTCGAGCTGCGGCATCCCTCCTGGAACGACGAGGAGGTCTTCGCGCTGCTCGAGCGGCACCGGGCCGCCTACTGCGTGATGAGCGGCGCCGGCATGCCGTGCGTGCCGCGGGCCACGACCGACACGGTGTACGTGCGCCTGCACGGGCCTGATCCCGAGCGGCTGTACGCGGGTTCGTACGCCGACGCCGAGCTGAAGCGGTGGGCGGCGCGGATCGGCGAATGGCGCTCGGCGGGTCTCGCCGTTGTCGCCTACTTCAACAACGACGGCGAGGGCGCGGCCGTGCGCGACGCGCGACGGCTGCACGAGTTCGTCGGGTGAGCGTCGCACCGGTCATGGGTGCGCTCCTCGCCTCAGGCGAGGGGATCTGATGAAACGAGGGCGGATTCGCCTTCACGTGCCCTCGCTTCGTGAGATCCCCTCGCTTCAGGCGAGGGGCGGATGGTGCAACGGACGGGGATGGGATGCCGCGGCCGGGGCGGCGGGGGAGGGAAGCCCCGGCGGGGCGCGGGGTCAGCGGAAGCCGCCGGTCGCCCAGATCACGAGCACGGATGTCGCCGCCACCAAGACCCAGAGCACGGCGCCGAGCAGCAGGGGCCGCAGGCCTGCACGGCGGAGGGCTGCGGCATCCGTCGACAGACCGATGGCCGCGAGCGCCACAGCGATCAAGAAGATGCTCGCCTGCACGAGGAAGGCCTGCAGTCCGGGCGTGATCACGCCGAGCGAATTGATCACGGCGACCACGAGGAAGCCGATGAGGAACCACGGCACGAGCTTGCCGACCTGCCGCGCCGACATGCCCGAGCCCGCGTCGCGACGCGCCTCGACGATGGCCAGGGTGACCGTGATCGGGATGATCATGAGCGTGCGCACGAGCTTGACGACGACGGCGAAGCCCAGCGCCGCGGCGCTGAAGACGCTGGCCGTGGCGACCACCGAGCTGGTGTCGTTGACGGCGGTGCCGGCGAACAGGCCGAACGTGTGCGGGTCCATCTGCAGCAGGTGGCCGATGGCCGGGAAGATCACCACGGCCAGGATGTTGAACAGGAAGATCGTCGAGATGGCGTAGGCGATCTCGGCGCTGGCCGCCCCGATCACCGGTGCGACGGCGGCGATGGCCGACGCCCCGCAGATCCCGGTGCCGACGCCGATCAGGGTTCGCAGGCGCGGCTCGATGCCGAACGCGCGACCGATGGCCCACGCGCCGAACAGGCAGACCGCCAGCGACGACAGCATCACCGGCAGCGACTCGACGCCGACCTGGAAGATCGCCAGCAGCGACAGCTGCGCGCCGAGCAGCACGACCGCGCACTGCAGCAGGAACTTCGAGCTGTAGGCGATGCCGGCCCGCAGCCGCTCGTGCGGCCGGCGCACGAGCGCGATCACGACGCCGATGACGATCGCCGGCACTGCCGCGCCGAGGATCGGAACGACGCGCCCGATCAGGGTGGCGGCGATCGCGATCAGCACGCACACGCCGACGCCGGGCCAGACGTCGAGCGCGCGGAGACCGAGGCGGCGATGGAGGGTGGGGACGGGGCTCAGCTGCACTGTTCCATGGTTCCGTACGCCGTGCCGGTGGGGGAACCCGGCGGTAACCTGTGGTGACACAAGCACAGGTTGTGACTGTGCAGGTCATATGCGGGGGAGAGCGATGCACAGACGGGTGCCCGAGCTGGCCGGGCTGGAACTGGTGGATGCCGTGGCCCGCACCGGCAGCATGACGGCGGCCGCGCGCGAGCTGCACGTCACCCAGCAGGCGGTCTCGACCCGCATCCGATCGGTCGAGCGGCTCATGGGCGTCGAGCTGTTCGTGCGCTCGCCGCAGGGAGCGCGGCTCACCGCGGACGGCGAGTCCGTCGTCGCGTGGGCGCGCGACGTGCTCGCGGCGGCCGCGCGGATGGGCGCGGCGCTCGACCTGCTGCATGCGTCGCCCGAGCGCACCCTGGCCGTCGGCGGCAGCCAGACGATCGCCGCGCGACTGCTGCCGGGCTGGATGCTGCGGCTGCGCGAACAGCAGCTGGCGGCGGGCCGGGATGCCACGGCCGTCCGCCTGCGGTCGGGCAACAGCGCCGAGATCGTCCGGCTCGTGCGCGACGGGGCGCTCGACCTCGGCTTCATCGAGAGTCCCGCGGTTCCGGCCGATCTGGGTTCGACCACGGTGGCGATCGACCGCCTGGTGGCGGTCGTGCCGCCCGGGCACGAATGGGCGGGCTCGGTGCCGCTGGCCGCGCTCGCCGCGACGCCGCTCGTGGTGCGCGAGCGGGGGAGCGGCACGCGGTCCGCGTACGAGGTGGCGGTCCAGCGCCGGCTCGGCACGCCGCCCGCCGACCCGGCGCTCGAGCTGGGCACGACCGTCGCGGTGCTGTCGGCAGTGGCCGGGGGTGTCGCGCCGGCCGTGCTCAGCGAGCTGGCGGTCGCCGACGACGTCGTGCTCGGCCGCGTTCGCCGGGTGCCGATCGCGGGCGAGCCCGTGACCCGCCCGCTGACGGCGTTGTGGCGCGGCGGCGCGCGGGATCTGCGCGGAGCCGCGCGGCTGCTCGTCGAGATCGCGGCCTCCTAGCGCGATTCCGCAGCCTGCCGGGGCGTGTCGGATGCGAGACTGGGTCAGCCTCCAGGCGAGCACGGAGCGTACGTGACGTAGCAGGTAATCGTATTCATAGACATGCCCAATGTGCGACTGAGAAACTAGCGCTGTGCTGAAAAATGGGGGTTTACCTTCGGCCTGCATACGTATACCCTCGGAGCATGTCAACCCTCAAGAGCCGCACCCTTGCCCTCGCCGCTCTCGCGGTTGTCGGTGTGCTCTCCCTCACCGCCTGCGGTGCGGGGAGCCGAACCGGCAACGCGAACGCGACCGAGGTGACGTGCGATTACAAAGCCCCGTCGAAGGCGACGACGGTGAATGTCCTCGCATACAACTCTTCGGCCATCGACCCGTTCACGGACACCATGGTCTCGAGTTGTACGAAGGGAGACGTCACCGTCAAGCACGACCCGATCGACTTCGGCGGCCAGGTCACAAAGACGACCGCGACCCTGGCCGGCGATACCGGAACCTACGACATCCTCGAGACGTATGGATTCGTGATCCCCGGCTTCGCGAGCGACAAGAAGCTCGTACCGCTCGATGATCTGTTCAAGAAGTACGCCGCCGAGTACAAGCTCGACGACATCAGCGAGTCCATGAGGAAGGGCATGTCGTACGACGGCAAGCTGTACGCCCTTCCCATGCAGGCCCAGATGTATGTGATGGCATACCGTTCCGACATCTTCAAGAAGCTCGGTCTGCAGCCGCCGACGACGTTCGCCGAGATGATGGACGACGCCAAGAAGATCCAGGCCTCCGGCGACATGAAGTACCCGATCGCACTGCCCTGGCTGGCGACCGCCGATGTGACCACGAGTTTCGAAGCGGCGATGAACTCGCTCGGGGCCGATTTCGTGGACGAGAGCGGCAAGGTGACACTCGACACCCCCGAGGCCAAGGCGGCATTGGAAGCACTCATCGCCCTCAAGCCCTTCATGGATCCGCAGGTGACGACCTTCGATCAGCCGAAGGTGCAGCAGCAGATGTACAACGGGACCGCGGCGATCTCCATCATGTTCTCCGGCCGGATGAGCGATCTCACGAACCCGACGAACAGCAAGCTGTCCAAGGACTTCGCTTTCGCCGCACCGCCGCGGGTCTCCGACGGCGCGAAGTATCTGTACGACAGGCTTTCGATCGACGGCTGGTCCATCCCGTTCAACACGAAACTAGATCACGACATGCTCTTCCAGATGATGGCCTCGGCTGTGAGCGAGAAGGCGTCGAAGGCCTCGGTGCCGGCGGCCTACCCTGCCCGTGCAGGGATGGTGACCGCGCAGAACTCGCCCTACGGTCAGGCCGCGAACGACTCGATGGCGGGGACGATGCCTCCCGTCGTGTCTCCGACCCTTGCGACCGTCACGAACGCGATCCGTCCCGTTCTCGTCGAGACCCTCGCCGGGAAGCTGTCGGTGGACGCGGGACTCGCCCAGATGCAATCGGCCGGTGAGTCCGCCCACTGAGGTGGCGACTCGTGCAACCGTCCCGGCCGTGGCCCGGATCATCCGGGCCACGGCCGGCCAACAGGAGTAGAAGATGAAGCCTCGTGAGTTCTGGCTGCTGACCTTTCCGAGTCTTCTCGTCATGGGCGGGCTTCTCGTCCTGCCGCTGATCCGCACGATTCAGTGGAGCTTCGAGAATGTCCACTACGGCTCACCCGGCACGTTCGTCGGCCTGGCCAACTTCATCGATGCGTTGACAGATCCCCGGTTCGTGCGGGCAGTCGTGTTCACGGTCACCGTGACGGTGATCGTGACGGTGATCCTCATGGTGCTCGGATACCTTGTGGCCATCGGCGTGAATCGGCTCACGAAGTCTCGTCCCGTGGTCCTCGGGATCATGCTCGTGTCGTACGTGCTGCCGAATCTCGTGGGGGCGGTGGCCTTCTCATGGCTCTTCGACGACAACTTCGGCGGACTGGTGAACCACCTCATCGGGTTCTTCACCGGGACTGAGGTGCTGTGGTTCACCGACCAGGTCCCCAACGCGATCCTCGTCATCGCGAACACGGTCTGGTTCCTGCTGCCGTTCGCGATGCTCGTCATTCTCGCCGGTCTGCAGAGCGTGCCGGGCGAACTCCGCGAGGCCGCCACCATCGACGGTGCGAACACGTGGCAGACGCATCTTCAGGTGATCATCCCCACGATCAGGGGAGTGCTCGGGTTCGTCGCGTTGATCTCGATCATGGACGTGGTCCGATTGTTCGACAACTTGATCCCGTTGTCGCCGCAGGCGGCGCTGATCGGCAACGAATCGATCATGTACTACGTGTACACGGTCGCTTTCGCCGACGGGGCGCAGCAGCTGGGCCTCGGCAGCGCGGTCAACGTGCTGACGATCATCCTGATTCTTATCATGCTCATCCCGTTCATCCGCGGGATGTTCAAGGAAGCGAAGGTCGTGCGATGAGCCTCGACAGCATCGACCTCTCTACGCGTGCGATCACGACGGGTGACGTCCGTGGGACGAGGCAGCGCCGGCGCTCCGGCAGGCCTCCGGTCGTCACCGGGGTCCTGCTCGGGCTGCTGTGCGTCGTCATGCTGAGCCCCTTCGTCTGGATGGCGCTCTCGGTCACCAAACCCACCGACGTCGCGTTCTCGAACCCGCCTGTCCTGTGGGGCTATCAACCGACCCTGCAGGCGTTCGTGGATCTGTGGCAGACGACCTACTTCGCCGACTACCTCGTCAACACGCTTGTCGTGGCGGTGATCTCGACGGTGATCGCGCTCGTGATCGGCATTCCCGCGGCCTACGCACTGTCACGATCTCCGGGATACGTGTCGGCGCTGCTCCTCGTGCTCGCCCTCATCTTCCGCGCGCTGCCACGGTTCGCGGTGGTGCTGCCGATGTACGACATCAGCAAGGCACTGGGCATCTATGACACGACGTTCTCGCTGGCGATCGCACTCGTGGCGATCAATCAGCCGTTCTCGATCTGGCTGCTGCGCAACTTCTTCGCTGAGATTCCGCGGGAACTCGACGAAGCGGCGATGATCGACGGGTGTTCGCGGATCGGGATGCTGCGCCGGGTCATGATCCCGCTCATGCGTCCCGGCATCCTCACCGCCGGCATCTTCGTGTTCCTCTTCGCGTTCCAGGAGTACCTCACGGCGCTGGTGCTCACCGACACGTCGTCCAAGACCGTGCCCGTGTTCATCGCCACGCAGCTGGGCCAGACGCTGCCGATGCTGCAGCAGGCCGGTGCGGCCTCGATGCTGCTGACGATCCCTGTGTTCATCATCGCCTTCATCGCCCAGAAGTACCTCGTCGCCGGTCTGAGCGACGGCGCGGTGAAGGGCTGAGATGGCGCCGCTCGTCCTGCTGCCCGGCATGAACTGCTCGGCGGATCTCTGGTCGGGGTGCGGCCTCGAAGGCGACACGGTCGCACTGGACGAGCAGACGATGACGGCACAGGTCGGGCGTCTGTTGCAGCAGCTGCCGGAGCGCTTCGTGCTCGTGGGCCTGTCGCTGGGCGGCATCGTCGCGATGGCGCTGACCGTGCGGGCGCCCGGGCGAGTGGCGGGGCTGTGCGTCATGTCGACCAACGCAAAGGCGCCCACCCCTGCTCAGCGCGCGGGATGGCGGGAGTGGGAGCAGCGGCTGCAGGCGGGTGCGTCCGCACGGTCTCTGCAGGCATCGATCCTCGATCGGCTCGTGACCGCGCCCGCACAGAGCCGTCTCGCCGCCAGGGTGTTGGCCATGGGCGATGCCGTCGGATCCGCGCAGCTGACGGCGCAACTGCGCCTCCAAGTCACGCGATCCGACCTGCGTCCGGCGCTGGCGCGGCTGCGCGTGCCGACCCTCGTCATCTCGGGCACCCGCGATGCGCTGTGTCCCCCCGCGTTCCACACCGAGATCGTCGAGGCGATCGCCGACGCACAGCTGGTGTCCGTCGATGCCGGACACCTGCTGCCGATGGAACATCCCGAGATCGCAGGCGAGGTGATCCGAGCCTGGCGCTCCGACCTGAAGTGACCGTCCTGGGCAGCCGCTCAGCGCGCTTCGAAGCTCAGGTGAGACAGATGCTCCATGAGCGTGTGGGCGAGGTTGTAGACGACGAGTCCCGCGCCGTCGGCGAACGCGTCCCGGGCCGCCGCGGTGCTCGAGACGATGTCCATCCGCAGCAGGCCCGCCCTCTCTGCGGAGACGTGCACGCGTCGGATGGCCTCGCCGAGCGCGAGATCGCGGGCGCCGGATGCCGCAGCCAGGTCGGCCGGCCCGATCATGACGCCGTCGAGCCCCGCGACTGCCGCGATGCCGTCGATCTGCGCCACCCCCGTGGGCGATTCGATCATGCCGATGACCAGGGTGTGCTCGAGCATGCGCCTGCGGTGCTCGTCGGCCGGAACACGGCCGAAGTCGCCGGCCCGGCTGTATGTCGCGAAGCCGCGGTGACCCAGCGGGGGATAGTGCGTCGCGGCGATGAGCTGCTCCGCATCGGTGACGGAGTCGATGTGCGGGGCGACGATCCCAGATGCCCCCTGATCGAGCGCGCGCAGGGCGAGGCCGTCGTCGCGGGCCCCGATGCGGACCAGGGTCGGCACGCCATGGGTCTGGGCGACGGCGATGTGCTGGCGCAGCGCCGTCACATCGGCGGGGCCGTGCTCGCAGTCGACGAGGATGAAGTCGAGGCCGGCGAGGGCCGCCATCTCGACCAGCTCCTCTGCGGGCATGCGCAGCAGCGCACCGATCAGGTGCTCGCCCGCGCGTGCACGGCTGCGCAGTGACGACTCGTTCATGCGACCATTCCTGCCGAAAGATCGATGTCGGCCCCGCAGAGGCCGGGCATGCGCAGCATGGCGATCACGGCGGCGCCCACCTCGTCCTCGGTGATCATGCGCGCGAGGGCCGCACGTGAGACGAACGCTTCCTCCGCCTCGGCGACGGTACCGCCCGACCTCTGCGCTTCGAGTCGGAAGTTGCGCTCCATGCGCGGTCCGTGCACGGGACCGGGCGAGAGGGTGTTCACCGACACTCCCGCGGCGCCGACCTCGAACGCGAGGGTCGAGGTGAGCCCGATCACAGCCATCTTCGACGCGCAGTACGGTGTGCGGTGCGGGAGCGGGCGCTTGCCCGACACCGACGCGACGTTGATCACGTCGCCCGTGCCGCGTGCCACCATGCCGGGCAGGAACGCGCGACACATCAGGAACGTGCCTCGGACGTTCACATCGAAGACGTCGTCCCATTCCGAGACGCTGATGTCGGTCAAGGATGCGACCGGTCCCGGGACGCCGGCGTTGTTGATCAGGATCGAGATCTCGCGCTGCTCGAGCTGCTGCCGGAGGGCGTCGACGGACGCCTCGTCGGCGACGTCGCATCGGCACGCGGTCGCACGATCGCCGAGTTCCGCGACCAGGGCGTCGAGCCTTGGCCGATCACGGCCGGTCACGACCACGTGGGCGCCTTCGGCGTGCAGTGCGCGCGCGATGGCCGCACCCAGGCCGCTGCCGCCGCCGGTCACGACGGCAGTGCGACCGGCGAGCGCCCCGGTCACGACGCCGCTGCCGAGTCGAAGGCGGTGTCGATCCAGGCGAAGGCGCGTCCCGTGTGCTGCCATACCCGGGCGTCGCCGGAGCGGGCGTGCCCCTCGAACCGCTCGACGCGCGCAGCGCGTCCGAGCACGTCGCCGAGGAACGCCGAGGACGTGGCATCCGTGATCTCCTGGTAGGTCACCGTGCGCAGGTACTTGCCGACCCAGAGCCCGCCGGTGTAGCGTGCTGCGCCCAGCGTGGGCAGCACATGGTTGGTGCCGATCACCTTGTCGCCGTATGACACGCACGTCTTCTCGCCGAGGAACAGCGCTCCGTACGCGTGCATCTTCTCGAGCGCCTCGCGCGGGGCGGCCGTGAAGATCTGCACATGCTCCGAAGCGAAGCCGTCCGCCAGCGCATACGCCTCGTCGAGGTCGTCGGCGATGATGATCTGCCCCCAGTCGCGCCACGCGACCTCCGCGTAGTCCTTCGTGGGCAGATCGGGAAGCAGCCGCCGGATATGCGCTTCGACCTGTTCGCCGACCGTTCGTGATGTCGTGATGAGAATGGCGGGTGATTCGGGGCCGTGCTCGGCCTGGGAGAGCAGATCGACCGCAACCAGGAACGGGTCGGCCGAGTCGTCTGCGACGATGAGGATCTCGGTCGGCCCGGCGAACAGGTCGATGCCCACCTCGCCGAACAGCTGACGCTTGGCTTCGGCGACGTACGGGTTGCCCGGGCCGGCGATCATGTTCACGGGAGCGATCGTCTGGGTGCCGACCGCCATGGCCGCGACCGCCTGCACGCCGCCGAGCAGGTAGATCTCGTCGGCGCCGGCGAGTTTCATGGCGGCGATGGTCGCGGCGGGGATCTCGCCGTGGATCGGGGGCGTGCAGGCGATGACACGTGGAACGCCAGCGACTTTGGCGGTGATGATCGTCATGTGGGCAGAAGCGGTGAGCGGGTACTTGCCGCCCGGGATATACGCACCGACCGCCTGGATCGGCACGTGCTTCTGACCGAGGTGCACGCCGGGCAGCGTCTCCACCTCGAGGTCGACGAGCGAATCGCGCTGCGCCTGTGCGAACTCGCGGACCTGCTTCTGCACGAACTCGATGTCGTCGATCACCTGCTGGTCGAGCGTGGCCATGATCTCTGCGATCTGCTCGTCGTCGAGCCGGAAAGACGAGGGCGACCAGTGGTCGAATTCCTCGGAGTAACGCCGCACCGCGTCGTCGCCGGTCCGGCGGATGTCGGCGACGATGCCGTCCACGGTGGCAGCGATGTCGGCGTGCGTGGTGTCGGTGAACGAGCGCGTCGCCGCGCTCTTCAGGAATTCGGCCATGGGGCATCCTTTCGTGCATACGTATGTTGCAAGTGTGACTCCGTATGCATCGACTGTCAAGGATCGCTAGACTGCGGGCAATCGCAGAGAGGGGGGCGGCGGATGGGCGTGACCAGCCACGATGTCGCTCGGCTGGCGGGTGTATCGCAGCCGACGGTCTCGCGCGCCTTGCGGGACGATCCACGGGTCTCGGAGGAGACCAAGCGGCGCGTGCGCGATGCGGCGGGTCTGCTGGGGTATGTCCCGAGCGAGGCGGGTCGTGCGCTCTCGTCTGGCCGCACCCGGCGGATCGGGATGCTGGTCACCGATCTCGACAACCAGTTCTATTGGCAGATCATCGCTCCGGCGCACCGGGCTCTGGACCGCCTCGGCTACCGGCTGATGCTGCACACGGATACCGGGTCTGACGAGACGATCGCCGAGCGCATCCTCTCCGATGGGCTCGACGGGGTCATCCTCACGACCACGACGGTGAACTCCGTGAACCCCTTGCGATTGCGCGACCGGGGCATCCCCTTCGTGTATTTCAACCGCACGGCGTCCCTCGTCGACGCGGACGCGACGGTCGTCGATCCGGTGCAGGGCTTCCGCGAGGCCGTGGCGTCGGCTGTGGAGTTCGGGCATCGGCGCATCGGCGCGATCCTTGGTCCGGCAGACACGAGCACCGGGATCGGGCGCGAGAGCGCTCTGCGCCACGAGCTCGCCGCGTACGGCCTGGAGCTCGAGGACGACCTGATCCGACGCGGCCCGTTCGACTCCGACACCGGGCACGAGGCGATGATGGATCTGCTGCGAAGCGCACTGCCGCCCACGCTCGTATTCTGTGGGAACGACGTGGTGGCGTACGGGGCGCTGAACGCCGCACGCGCCCAAGGCGTCGCCGTGCCCGGCCAGGTTTCGGTCATCGGCTTCGACGATCTGCCGGGCGCGTCCTGGGAGATCATCAGGCTGTCCACGATCGCCTATGACTATGTCCGGATGATCGACGAGGCCGCGCAGCTTGTCGTGCGACGGGTCGAGCAGCCCGGCGCCGAGGTTCGGCGCGTGGTGTTCCCGACCGCTTTCGTGCAGCGCAGCACGCTGGCCGTCGCTGCGCACTGAACGTCGGGGTCGCGCGTCGTGTTCGTCGGCGCCGCTGTGGGAACCTCTTGCATTCACATTGTGCATACGCATACACTGCGGAGGAGAGCGACTCGATGGGCGAGATCGCTTGCAGATCCCGATGTGAAGGAGCGACGCTGTGCCTCTCGACCCCGTGGCCTACAAGCCGTATGCGGACCCCGACGACTTCATCCGCGAAGTGACCGACCTGATCTGGGTCGATCGTGCGATCAGCTACATCCGCGAGAACTACGAGCCCGACTCGATCGTGCACGGCGCCTACGGCACCTCGACCACCCGTGACGAAGTCATCGAGGGCACGCTGATGCGCATCTCCGACACGCCTGACCGCACCGGTCAGGCCGAAGACGTGATCTGGGAGGCGCGCGGCGGCGACGCGTTCCTCAGTTCGCACCTCGTGCTGTCGGGTCACCTCCAGACATCCGAGTACTCCCGCACGATCGCGAACTGCCTCTACCGTCGCGGACGGATGGTGGAGGAATGGGTGGTGCGCGATGCGCTCGCAGGGGTGCTCGCGCGAGGCCTGGACCCCGACGACGTCGCCCGTCGGCAGGCCTTCCGCGGATACAGCGGCTCGTGGACCGAAGCAGCTCCCGCCGATCCGCTCACGTCCGGCGACTCCGGCGCGCGGCCCGACGTCTATCGACCCGAAGTGGAAACGGTGCTGGAGATGATCCAGACGGTGTGGAACGAGCGCGATCTGCAGAAGGTCGAGAAGTTCTTCCAGCGCGACCTTGTCCTGCTCACGGTCGGCAATCGGCTCGTCATCCGTCCCGAGGGCTATCGCCGCGCGCTGCTGCGCTTTCTGGAGTCGTTCCCGGCAGGGCAGTTCGAGATCCGCGATATCCAGACCAACTACGACGTGCGCTACGCGGGGCTGCGCATCGCGGTCCTGTGGAAGTTCGTCGGCGTGTACGACGGCAAGCCGAACTACGGACCGCTCACCGGCAAGCCGGTGGACGTGCTCGGCATCTCGCAGTTCACGCTGCATCAGGGGGCGATCGTCAAGGAAGTGCGGCTGTGGGACGACATCGCCCTACGTGCCCAGATCGCCGGCGGCCGGGGCGACGAACCGGTCGTCTCATCGAACATCTACTGACCACTCGTGAACACAGGAAAAGAGAGAACAATGAGTGACGTCATCGTCAACAGCGCGGAGATCACGCGGCGGACGATCCATCGCGACGATTGGGTCGCGTGCAAGGCCGCCTTCATCGACTGCCGCACGCCCGGATCCGACCAGAAGGAGAACTTCTCGTTCATCGGGGCAGGCGTCTCGCAGAGTGCGGACCAGTTCGTCAACCTCGAGGAGAAGCACGGCTTCCAGACCGGAGCCGCAGGCATGCCGCAGGGCATCTCCAACAACCTCCATCTGCATTTCACGGCCGAGGTCTTCGTGAACCTGGGCGGCCGGTTCCGCCTGCGCTGGGGCGTGGACGGCACCCAGGGCGAATACGTCAGCAACGATGGCGACATCGTCTCCATCCCCACCTGGGTGTTCCGGGGTTTCACGAACGAGGGCCCGGACGATGGCGTGCTGTACACGGTGCTCGGCCGCGACGACAACGGCGGCATCATCTGGGGTCCCTCCGTGCTTCGGGAGGCCGAGGGCTATGGCCTGCGCCTGACCGCCGACAACAAGCTCATCGACACGGTCGCGGGAGACGTGGTGCCCGACGATGTCGCGCTCATCACCCCGATGGCGCAGAAGTACATCGATGAACTCACCGTCTACAGCGTCGAAGAGATGCGAAGCCGCGTCGTGCAGCCGGGCGACCGCGTGTACCGCGACAACGCTCTGCTGTGCAACAGCGTCGAGGGCGGGCGCGCTCGCCTTGCGCTCGTGATCGGCTACGGCATGAGCGAAGATCGACGCCAGGTGCCGCCGATCCACGAGCCGCACTCGTTCAACCTCGCGTGGCTGCGTGCGCAGCCCGGTGAAGGGATGCTGCGCCACCGTCATCACCGGGCGCAGGCCGTCCTGGTCGCCTCGGGCACCTGGGAGGTCCAGCTCAATGGCGACGAGGCCGCCACCGTCACCCTGGGGCCGGCGGATTCGTTCTCGGTGCCGCAGGGGGCCTGGCGTTCGTTCCGCTGTGTCGAGGGCGGCCAGGAGGGCGCCGGCGATCTGCTCGTCATCAACGAAGGCGACGACCGCGTCTACATCGAGTGGGCGCCCGAGGTGGTCGAGGCTGCGCGTAAGGCCGACTGGATGCTCGATCCCAACGGCTATCTGGCACCGGTGGGGGTCATGGTGACCGCCACTGAGGACGACTGATTGTCTCGCATCGTCGAAGGCGGCCCGCGGCCGGCGCCGGTCCGGCTGCGGGTCGCCGCTGTCTCGCCGCGGATCGTGCTGGGCGATGTCGAGGGCAATCTCCGCCGCATCGTCGAGGCGGTGCGCGCAGCGGTCGCTGCGGGAGCGCGACTGGTCGTCGCGCCGGAACTGGCCACGTCCGGCTACGTCTTCCGTGATCGGGACGAAGCGAGGTCGGCCGCGATGTCACGGGAGGACCCCCGGTGGGCAGCCGTGGCATCCGTTCTGCCGCCGGGAGCGGTCGCCGTGATCGGGTACGCCGAGCGCGAGCGGAGCGGGCTGTGGAGCAGCGCCGCTGTGCTCACTCGCGCCGAGCGGCTGGCAGACTACCGCAAGGCACACCTCTGGGGGATCGAGACGGAGATGTTCGACCCGGGGGCTGAGGCGGGAACGCTGGTGCACACCCCCATCGGAACGCTGGGTGTGGCGATCTGCTACGACAACGAGTTCCCCGAGGTGCCCCGGCGCCTCGCGCTGGGCGGCGCGCAACTGCTGGCGGTGCCGGTGAACTGGCCGCGCGTGTCACGGCCGGCTCGCGAGCATCCGCCGGAGACGATCCAGGCGATGGCGGCGGCGCGCAGTTCGCGACTCGCGACGGTCGTCGCCGATCGACGAGGTGTCGAACGAGGGATGCCATGGACCGGCGGTTCGTGCGTCATATCCGAAGACGGATGGGTGGCCGATTCCTCGTCGACGGGAGCGGCGGCCTCGCTGACACTGCGACATCCCGATGACAAGTCGGTGCCCCCGTACAACGATCTGTTCGCGGACCGTCGCCCGGAGCTGTATTGATCGGCAGTGGCACTGCACGCCGATGATCGGATGGACCGTGTCAGGGCACCCGTGCTCGTCCGGCGTGATCGGCGAGCTTGGCGAGCAGGGTCTTGCGGGCCAGCTCGGCCAGGCGTGCCGTCGCAGGTGAGAGATATGCGCCCTCGCGCCGCACGAGTGCGATCGTGTCGTACAGGGGCTCGGCGAAGGGCGCCAGATCGATGCCCGGCGGGAACCCGGGGGAATCCGCGATGGTGCGCGACACGATCGTATCGGCGGCACCTGTAGCAGCCAGCGTCAGCGCTGTCTCCACGTGCTCGACCTCGATGGCGGGTTCGAGTGTCAGGCCGTGCAGACGCGCCCGCTCTTGCAGCTGCCGTCGGGTGGGATCTCGCCAGCCCGCATAGGCGTCGTAGAGCACGAGCTTGGCGGCGCACAGCTCCTCGAGCGCGACCGGCCCCGCCGAGGTGGCACGACGCGCGGACGCATACAACACCTCGTCGCGGAACAGCGGCTCGATGTGCAGTCCCTCCTCCTCGATCGGGAGCACGACCAGACCGGCCTCGATCTCACCGGACGCCACCGATCCGGCCACCAGCGCGGAGTTCAGGCCGACAAGGCGGATCTTGACCTTCGGGTGCCGTCGGTGGAAGCGCTGCACGAGATCGGAGAGGTCGTAGTATGCCGCGTTGCGCAGCACGCCGAACGTGCAGGTGCCGGTCTCGAGTGAACTCACGGCATGGACGCTGTCGAGCCCGCTGCGGATCGCCACCATCGCCCGTTCGGCGTGGGGCCGCAGCGCCCGTGCGGACTCCGTGGGCACCAGCCGCCGTCCGCCGCGCGTGAACAGCGGCGCTCCCAGTTCGCGCTCCAGGCGGGCGACGAGTTCCGAGACCGACGCCTGAGTCATGTCCAGCTCTTCCGCTGCTGCGGTGAAGGAGCCGAGGCTCAGCGCTGCGAGGAACGCCTTCAGCTGCGCAATCGTCACTACTCAATGGTAAACCCTGTGGAATGGATAAGTATATATAGGCTTGTGTCGGCATCCCGTTTGCGCCTACCGTGCCGCTATGAGATTCACACCCGCCGTGCTGGAGCGACTCGAGGGCTCGTTCCGCCACCTGAAGACCCCCATCGACGCTCCCGCAGCCCAACGCGATCCCGCCGTCATCGAGACGGTGACCCGGATGCTCGGCGACATCCAGACCCGCGGCATGGATGCAGTGCTCGACTACGCCCGCCGGCTGGACCACTACGAGGGTGGTGACATCGAACTGTCGGCGAAGCAGATCGCCACCAGCGGCGACCGGCTCGATCCTCGTTTGCGCGCTGCGATCGAACTCGGCTCGGAGCGCACGAAGGCCTTCGCCGCGGCCCAGCGCGCGCATCTCGAGGATTTCGAGACCGAGTTGGTCCCCGGTCTCATCACCGGAGCGCGCTACATCCCCGTCTCCCGTGTCGGCGCGTATCTGCCGGCAGGGCGCTTTCCTCTGACGGCCAGTGCGTTCATGACCGTCGGGGTCGCGAAGGTCGCGGGCGTTCCCACGGTCGTCGCGTGCACGCCGCCCCAGCCGGACGGCGGCGCGAACGACGCCGTCGTCTACGCGGCGCATCTTTCCGGCGTGGATCGGGTCTTCGTCCTCGGCGGAGTGCAGGCGCTCGCCGCGATGTCGTTCGGATTGCTCGGCGATCTGCCGATCGACATGCTCGTGGGTGCGGGCAACGCTTTCGTCGCCGAGGCGAAGAGACAGCTGTTCGGCACCGTCGCCATCGACTTGCTGGCCGGACCGTCCGAGGTCGCTGTGATCTCGGACGACACCGCCGACCCCGAGATCGTGGCCGCGGACCTGCTCGGCCAGGCCGAGCACGGCCCCACGTCTCCGGCGGCGCTGATCACAACGTCCGAGGCGCACGGTCGCGCCGTGATCGGCGAGATCGAGAGCCAGCTCGGCACACTGTCCACCGAGCCGATCGCCGGTCCGGCCTGGCGCGATCACGGGTCGGTCACCGTCGCGAAGGACCGCGAGACGGCGGTACAGCTCATGGACGACCTCGCGCCGGAGCACCTGGAGATCATCACGGCGGACGACGAGTGGTATCACGAGCGGCTGCGCAACTATGGGTCGTTGTTCCTCGGCTCATGGAGCACCGTCGCCTATTCCGACAAGGGCATGGCGGGCACGAACCACGTCCTGCCGACCGCCGGAGGCGCGAAGCACAGTGCCGGATTGTCCGTCTCGCGCTTCCTCAAGCCGCTCACCTACCAGCGCGTGGCGCAGCAGGCGACGCCGGAGTTGGCCGACGCCGTGCAGGTGATCGCCGACTCGGAGGGGATGGCCGCGCACAGCGCCACCGCCACCAAGCGCCTGGCCCGATTCGCGTGACGCGGAGCGGGGGCGAGAGTCGACTCGCCCCCGCTCACTCCAGGTCGTTCTCGCCGTAGAGCTGCACGTCGCGCACGCCGTCGATCCCGGCCAGCCGGGCCAGAAGCGGCGCGGGCTCACCCGAGCCTTCGAGCTCGAGCAGCACCGACGAGGTGCCCGACTCCTCGTCGGGGTGCGGCTCGGCGTGCTGCACGACCCATCCGTTCTCAGTGATCGCCGACAGGATCGTGCCCAGTGCGCCCTGCCGGGACGCGTAGACCACCCGGATCTGCGCCTGCCGCTCGTGTCCGCCCGACAGGCGCCTGGCGATCGCCGAATAGCCGAACGTGATCACGAAGTGCAATGCGGTGACCACGACCGCCAGCAGCCAGAGTCCCGCACCGGCCGCCATGCCGATCGCGGCGGTCTCCCACACCGAGGCCGCCGTGGTCAGCCCCCGCACGGCACCATTGCGGGTCAGGATCAGACCGGCGCCGAGAAAGCCGATCCCGGTCACGACCTGGGCGGCCACACGCGAGGGGTCGAGGCCGACGTGTGCGCCGAGCACGTCGAAGAAGCCGTATTTGCTCACCAGCACGAACAGGGCCGACGCCGTGCCGACGATCGCCTGGGTGCGCAGCCCCGCGCTGTGGTGGCGCAGCTGCCGCTCCAGCCCGATCAGTGAGCTGAGCGCGAACGCGAGCAGCAGATCCAGGATCTGCGGCCATCCCTGTCCCTCGAAGACGAGCAGCGACTGCATGACGTGAACCTACTCGGGCGCAGCGGCCGCGACCAGGGGGCCGTGACCGGCACCGCGGCGGCGGCGTCCGCCCACGCCGTACGCGACCGAGACGCGCGTGACAGAATGGCGGGACCGAGGCATCCCGAACCGCAGTGAGTCGAGAACGCGCATGGACCACCTGTCGCAGGCAGCGATCGCGCTGTCGACGTGGGCGTGGCTCGAGGTGCACTCGTCCTCGGTGCTGGTGCTCGTCGCGACGCTGCTCGCAATGGCCGTTGTGGGCATGATCGCCGCAGCAGTGCTGGCGGTCGCGTTGCGCATGCTGCGCCTTGCGCATGGTCCGGATGCCGCGTCCGGCCCGATCTGGGTCGTGGCGGCGTTCGATCGAACAGCGCACCGCCCGCGCGGCGGCCGCGGCCCGCGTGCGCCCGGCGGACGGCTCGGCCGCCTCGCCCTCGTCTGACCCGCCTTCATCGTTCCGGCGCCGGGACCCGACGTGCGCGCGGCGGCAGATGCCCTCTGCCCGCCTCGATCGAAGGCCCTCCCATGTCTGTTCTGCACTCCCGTCCCGTCCGTCTTGCGCGCCTGCGCGTCCGGCTCATCCGGCGTCGCATCGCGCACCTTTCCGCACCGCTGTGGCGGTTCGGCACCTGGATGTTCCTCGCCGCCGGCGCACTCGTCGGCTTCGAGGTGCTCGAAGTGGTCCTCGGCGGGCTGCTGCTGACACCCGAGGCCGTGCCCGTGGTCCTGTTCGCGCTCGCCGTCGTCTGGCTGCTGCGCGATCGCGCGGGCCGTCTCGCCCGGCGCGTGCGCACGCGGCTCGGCGCCCGGCGCGGTCTGCAGCGCATGGACCAGCGCTGACCAGCGCGTGCGTTCAGCGCGGCGGCGCGTCGGGCGGGATCGGCTCGGCCATCGGGTCCGTGTCGGCCGGCTCGCCGTCGGTCGTCGACATGTCCTGGTCGTCGAACTGCCCGTCCGGCAGACTCTCGCTCGCCGGCATGGGGTTGTCGCCGTCGTCCACCTCGCCGTCGTCGTCGCCGTAGTCGTCGAGGTCGGAATCGGCCCCGTCGTCGAGTCCCGCGTCGAGCCCCGCCGCGGGCCCGGTGTCGATCAGATCGTCATCGTCGAGATCGTCATCGTCGAGCTCGGTGTCGATGTCGGGGTCGTTCTCAAGGTCGGAGCCGTCGCGGCGCCTGGGCACATTCGCCTCGCGCGACTCGAAGAAGCTGGCATCGTTCATGGTGGTCCTTTCCACCCTCGATTCCAGTGCAGCGCGCCGCCTCGCCGGCAGGGGGATGACGCCGGCCCGTGTGCGGGACTATCATCCCCGCACACGGGCCGGCGCCTGCGCGTTCCTCAGTGCTGCGGCTCGACCACGCTCTTGATCGTGCCGGCCGCGGTCGTCGACTCGAGCGCCTGCTGCACGGCGTCGAGCCCGAACGTCCCGGTGACCATCGCGTCGAGGTCGACTCGTCCGCTCGCGGCCAGGGCGATCGCGGCGGGCCACGTGTTCGCGTACCGGAAGACGCCGGTCACGACCAGCTCGCGGTTCTGGATGCGCGTCACCGGCAGCGGCAGCTCGGCCAGCCCCATCCCGACGAGCACGGCGCGTCCGGCCGGACGCAGGGCGTCGATGCCCGCCCGCACGGCGGCGGCCGCCCCCGAGGCATCCACGAACGCGTCGACGTCCGCGGTGGCGATCGCGTCCGCCTCGGCGACGGGGTCGAGCGCGCTCGTCGCGCCGAACCGCACGGCGGCCCCGCGCCGCTCGGCGCTGATGTCGGTCACGATCACCTCGGCAGCGCCCGCGGCGCGCGCCACCTGCGCGACGGCCAGGCCGACCGGGCCCGCGCCGGTGACCAGCACCCGCGACCCGACCTCGAACCCGGCTTTGCGTCCGGCGGCGATGGCGACCGACAGCGGCTCGAGCAGGGCGGCGGCGTGGTCGCTCACGCTCTCGGGCACGCGGTGGGCGAAGTGGCTCTGGATGGTCACGAACTCCTGGAACGCACCGTCGGTGCCGGGCACCGCGTAGAAGCGCATCTGCGGGTCGAGGTTGTAGTCGCCGCGCAGCGTCTCGGCCGACGACGTCGAGGGATGCTGGGGCTCGATCGAGACGCGTTCCCCGATGCGGCCGGCGTCGACGTCGGACCCTGCGGCGACGATCACGCCCCCGGACTCGTGCCCGAGCACGAGCGGCTCGGTCACGGCCCAGTCGCCGAGGCGCCCTTCTTTGTAGAAGTGCACGTCCGAGCCGCACACGCCGACGGCGGTGACCCGTACGAGCACCTCGTCGGGGTCGGGCACGGGCACGGGGCGCTCTTCGAGCCGGATGCGGCCGGGGCCGGTCAGCACGGCGGCTCGCATGGTGTGCGGGATGGGCATCGTCGCTTCCTCTCCGAAAGGGTCATACGGGCGGGGCGGTCGACGCACAAAACATGTTGACATCCGCACGCCCTCGTTCTTATGGTGTATCTAACGTGATCGTGTGACAAGATCACAGGAAAAATAACACGAGGTGAACGACCACCGATGACCGCTCGCCCCGCGCAGCCGCGGGTCGACGGCCCGGCCCTCCGGGCGCACGCGCGATGGTCGTACCGCGAACGGGAGCACACATGCGCGCAGCAGTCTTCACCGCCCAGGGTGAGTTCGCCCTGGAAGAGCGGCCCACCCCACAGCCCGGGTACAAAGAGATCCTGATCGAGACGGCGGCCGTGGGCATGTGCGGCACCGACACCCACGTGTTCGACGGCGAGTTCGAGGGCACGGTGTTCCCGCTCGTCCCCGGGCACGAGGCGACAGGCACGATCGTCGCGCTGGGCGAGGGCGTCAACGACGGGGTCTTCGACTTCAAGGTCGGCGATCATGTCGCAGTCAACCCGAGCACCACCTGCGGCGAGTGCGAGTTCTGCCTCAACGGCCACCAGAACCTGTGCCCGCAGTGGAACGGCCTGGGCGTGGTCGCCTCGGACGGCGCGGCCCAGCAGTTCTTCACGGCTCCGTCCCGCAACGTCTATCGGCTCAAGCCCGACACCGACCTCTACCAGGCGGCGCTCATCGAACCGCTCGCTTGCGCGATCCGCGGCTGGGACGTGCTGCCCCGGCGCCTGGGCGACCACGTCCTGGTCTACGGATCGGGCACGATGGGCCTGCTCATGGCCCAGCTCGCCTCGCGCGCGGGCGCGGCGACCGTCACGATCGTCGACCTCAACGAAGACCGGCTGAAGACAGCCGCCGAGTGCGGCATCGCGTACCGCTACACCAGCGCCGACGACGCCGACCGCGCCAAGTGGGACGTCGTGATCGACTGCACCGGCAACATCCGCGCGATCGAGGATGCGCTGACCCGTGTCAAGCCCGCCGGGTTCTTCCAGGACTTCGGCGTCGCGCCGGCCGACCGAACGGCGCAGTACTCGCCGTTCCGCGTCTACCGTGACGAGATCTCCATCGTCGGCACGATGGCCGTGCTCAACTCCTTCGGGCGGGCCGTCGAGCTGTTCGAGGCCGGCGCGATCAACGCCGCCGCGATGATCAGCCATTCGTTCACGCTGGACGACTACACGCAGGCGCTGGAGATGTTCCGCCGCGGCGAGGGCCGCAAGCTGCAGATCCGGCCCAACGACACCGAGTCGCGGGTGCTGATCCCATGAGCGCCGTCACCACCAGCGTCGCGGTCAAGCGCAAGGGCATGCGCCCGCTCGTGAAGCGCCTGATCTGGATCGGGCTGATCGTGGTGCTGCTGATCGCGATGGGCCTGAGCACCAAGATCATCCAGAAGGGCTCGTCCGAGGCGGCCGGCGCCGGCCAGTTCAGCGCCGCCGAGTATGGGCGCAGCCAGTTCCCGAAGATCCAGTCCTACATCTCCCAGCACGCCGTCGACGCGACGACGCTGGCCGCCGCCGCCAAGGCCGACGCCACGGCGGCCGGCAAGAAGTACGGGCAGACCACCGACGGGGCGACCTACATCATCCCGGTGAAGTTCACCGGCGTCGTCGGGACCGTGCCGTCGGACGGCTACACGCCGATCACGGTCGCCGGCCTGCCCTCCGACATCAAGGTGGGCCTGCAGCTCGGCCCCGCCATCAACGGCACCGACCTGCGCGACGTCACCGGAAAGGTCACGCTGAACGACTTCGAGAACCAGATCCAGTTCCAGGATGCCGGGGCCGCCCTCAACGATCAGCTCAAGAAGGCCCTCGCCAAGCTCGATCCGTCGACGCTCAAGGGCAAGACCATCGACGTCGAGGGGGCGTTCACGCTGATCAACCCGGCGCAGTGGAACGTGACCCCGTCGCGGATCACCGTGGGGAAGTGAACCGATGAGCGCTGCACAGCCCTCCGACGCGCCCGTCCTGTCGGCTCGGGACATCGTCAAGACGTACGGCGGGATCCATGCCCTGAAGGGCGTGAACTTCGACGTCTACCCGGGCACCGTCACGACGCTGTTCGGCGAGAACGGCGCCGGCAAGTCGACGCTCATGAAGATCCTCTCCGGCGTTGAGCAGCCCACGTCGGGCACGATCCTGCTCGACGGGGCCGAGGTCACGTTCTCCGACACCAACGACGCCCGCGACCACGGCATCTCGATCATCCATCAGGAGCTGAGCCTCTCGCCGAACGTCTCGGTGCGCGACAACCTGTTCATGGGCCGTGAGCTGCGGCGGGGCCTGGCGGTCGACTACCGCGAGCAGGAGAAGCGCAGCCGCGAGGCGCTCGCCGGGCTCGGGCTGAACATCGACCCGCACGTCAAGGTGTCCGAGCTGCGGCTGGGCGAGCAGCAGCTCGTCGAGATCGCCCGGGCGCTGCTGGCCGACTCGCGCATCCTGATCATGGACGAGCCGACCTCGGCGCTGTCGGCCAACGAGGTCGACATCCTGTTCCGGGTCATCGACGACCTCACCCGCAACGGCGTCGCGATCGTCTACATCTCGCACCATCTCGAAGAGGCGCTGCAGGTCACCGACCATGCCGTGGTGCTGCGCGACGGAGCGGTCACCGCGCGGGGCCTGGCCACCGACATCGACCTGGAGTGGATCGTGCGCAACATGGTGGGCGAGCACTTCGACCTCGGCTCGCCGCCCACCGGGTACGAGTTCGGGCCGGTGGCCCTCGACATCCAGGGGGTCAGCGTCGCCGACCCCAAGGAGCCCAACCGCATGCTCGTCGACCGGCTGTCGCTGCAGGTGCGCGAGGGCGAGATCGTCTGCATCTACGGCCTGATGGGGGCCGGCCGCACCGAGCTGCTCGAGGCCGTCGCCGGCCGCCGGCCGCTCGTGGGCGGCACGATCCACATGGGCAAGGGCGAGATCACCCGGCTGCACCTGCGCGACCGGCTCGCCTCGGGCCTGGGCCTCGTGCCCGAGGACCGCCAGCGCGACGGGCTCGTGCCCACCATGAGCGTCGGCCGCAACATCTCGCTGGCGAGCGTCAGCACGTTCGTGAAGGGCCTGTTCGTCTCGCGCCGCAAAGAGCGGGCGCACGTGGACGAGGCCATCCACGACGTGCGTGTGAAGACCGACGGCGGCGGCGCGATGATCGGGTCGCTGTCGGGCGGCAACCAGCAGAAGGTCGTGATCGGCAAGATCGTCTCGACCGGGCCCAAGGTGCTGCTGCTGGACGAGCCGACGCGCGGCATCGACGTCGGCGCGAAGGCCGAGGTCTTCCGGCTGGTCGCGCAGCGCGCGCACACCGGGCTGGCCGTCGTGTACTCGACGAGCGAGGTCGGCGAATGCCTGAGCATCGCCCACCGCGTGCTCGTGATGGCGCGCGGGCGCATCGTCGCCGAGTTCGATCCCACCGCCACCAAGGAACAGATCATGGCCGCCTCGGGCGAGGCCGTGGTGACCGCGTAAGCCGCATCGAAGGAACAGACATGGTCGAGCAACTCATCTCACGACGTCGGCACCCCTTTCAAGGGCTGACCTGGACGGCGGTGCTGCTGGAAGGGCGTGCGTTCTTCGCGCTGCTGGCGATCTTCATCGTCTTCACCATCCTGGCGCCGACGTCGTTCCCCACTCTGTCGAACATCATCGTGATGACGCAGCAGGTGTCGGTGTACGCGATCCTGTCGATCGGCATGCTGATCGTCATCATGGACGGCGGCATCGACCTGTCGGTCGGATCGACCCTGGGCCTGTCGGGCATGGTCGCCGGCCTCGCCCTGCAGGGCTTCCCGATCGGCGACGTGATCCTCTACCCGCCGGTGTGGGTCGTGGTGGTCCTGGCCGTCGCCACCGGCGCACTGGTGGGCCTGCTCAACGGCGTGCTGGTTGCGCGGCTGAACGTGGCGCCGTTCGTGGCGACGCTCGGCACGATGTACGTCGTGCGCGGCCTCGCGGCCCTGACCACGAACGGGCTGACCGTGAACAACCTCGGCGGCAAGCCCGAGCTCGGCAACACCGGATTCGCGTGGCTCGGGTTCAACTCGATCCTCGGCATCCCCGTCGGCATCTGGATCATGGTCGTGATCAGCATCCTCGCGAGCCTGCTGCTGAGCCGCACCGTATACGGCCGGTGGCTGTACGCGCAGGGCGGCAACCGCCGCGCGGCCGAGCTGTCGGGCGTGCCGGTGAAGAAGGTCAGCGTGCGCGCGTACGTGATCGCGGGCGTGTGCGCGGCGATCGCCGGGGTGATCCTGACCAGCGAGCTGACCAGCGCCGGACCCACGCAGGGCACGTCGTACGAGCTGACGGCGATCGCCGCGGTCGTCATCGGCGGTGCGTCGCTGTTCGGCGGCACCGGCAACGTGCGCGGCACGCTGCTGGGCGCCTTCGTCATCGGGTTCCTGGCGGCGGGGCTCACGATCGTCGGCATCTCGGCGTACGTGCAGACCGTGTTCACCGGCGCCGTCATCGTCCTCGCGGTCCTGCTGAACAGCATCCAGCTCCGCTCCCGTCGCGCCCGCAAGAACGGCGCACCGACCCCGCCGCCGGCAGCCACCGCCGGTCACGGCGAGACCGCCGAGCCCGTCGCCTCCACAGAGGCCGGCTGAGGCATCCCACACATTCGGAAATCACCGAGAAGAAAAGGAAGAGAAATGTCCCGCAAAGCAATCGTCGCAGCGCTGGCGCTCGGCATCACGGCCGTGCTGGGCCTGAGCGGCTGCGCCGGCTCGGGCGGCAGTCAGCCGTCCGGCTCCGCCGGCACCGGCGGCAAGGCCGGCGGCTTCATCCAGATCGTCGTCAACGACCCGTCGAACCCGTACTGGCTCACCGAGGGCAACGTCGCGCAGGCCGAAGCGCAGAAGCTCGGCTACACGGCCTCGGTCGCGGCGTCGAAGGGCGACGTGAACACCGAGTCCACGATCATCGACACCGCGATCGCCAAGCACGCCGCCGGCATCATCCTCGACCCCGCCAACGCGCAGGGCTCGATCGGCAACATCCAGCGCGCGATGGCGAAGAAGATCCCGGTCTTCCTCGTCAACGCCGAGATCGACCAGCTCGGCGTGGCTCTGGGCCAGCTGGTGTCCAACAACGCGCAGGGTGCGGCGCTGGGCGCGCAGCAGTGGATCAAGGCCGCCGGTCAGAAGGGCAAGTACGCCGAGCTGTTCGGCCTGCCCTCCGACAACAACGCCGCCACCCGGTCCAACGGCTACAAGACCGTGATCTCGCAGTACCCCGGCTGGGTCAAGGTCGCGCAGCAGACCGCGAACTGGGACCGCGCGCTCGGTCAGCAGAAGATGCAGTCGATCCTGCAGGCCCACCCCGACATCAACGCGGTGATCGCGGGCAACGACGAGATGGCGCTCGGCGCGATCGCGGCGATCAAGCAGGCCGGCAAGAAGGTGTCTGCCGACTCCAAGGGCGGCGGGATCGTCGTCGGCGGCTTCGACGGCTCGCCCGACGCGGTCGACGCCATCAAGTCCGGAGAGCTGGCCTACACGGTGCTGCAGCCGGTCGCGACCTTCGCGGCCAAGGCCGTGCAGGAGCTCGACGAGTACATCCGCACCGGCAAGAAGCCGGCGCAGGAGAAGCAGTCCTTCGACTGCATCCTCATCACGAAGGACAACGTCGACAAGATGACCGGTCCCTTCACCTACAGCGGCTGACCGGTCCGCAGACGGCCGTTCGCTCCCGTTCGGCCGACCGGGGGCGGGTGCCCGCGCATCCGCCCCCGGCCTCTTTCCTCCCGAACCCCGAAGGCACTCCATGAGCTACGTACTGAACGATCCGGCGGACTTCGCCGACGAGTCCGCGGACGGTTTCGTCGCCGCCCATCGCGACCTCGTCCGGCGGGTGCGCGGCGGTGTCGCCCGCGCGGCGGCCACGCCCGCCGGCACGGTCGCCGTCGTGATCGGCGGGGGATCGGGGCACTACCCGGCGTTCGCGGGCCTGGTCGGCCCCGGCATCGCCCACGGTGCGGCGATGGGCAACGTCTTCGCCTCGCCCAGCGCGCAGCAGGTGCACGCCGTCGCCCGCGCCGTCGCCAGCGACGCCGGCGTCCTGCTCACCTACGGCAACTACGCCGGCGACGCGCTGAACTTCGACCAGGCGCAGGAGCAGCTGCGCGCCGAGGGCATCCCGTGCCAGACCGTGCGCGTCACCGACGACGTGTGCAGCGCCGGGCCGGACGAACGCGACCGGCGGCGCGGCATCGCCGGGGATCTCACGGTGTTCCGCGTGGCGGGCTGGGCCGCCGAACAGGGCATGACGCTCGACGAGGTGACGGCGCTCGCCGCCCGTGCGAACGAGCGCACCCGGTCGATCGGCGTGGCCTTCTCGGGCTGCACGCTGCCCGGCGCCGACGAGCCGCTGTTCACCGTGCCGCACGGCCAGATGGCGATCGGCATGGGCATCCACGGCGAGCCCGGCATCGAGACCGTGCCGCTGCCCGGTGCCGACGGCATCGCGCGGCTGCTGGTCGACCGGCTGCTCGACGAGCGGCCGGAGGCCGCCGACCGGGTCGGCGTGATCGTCAACGGGCTCGGCTCGGTCAAGTCCGAAGAGCTGTTCGTGCTGTACGGCGGGATCGCCGCCGCGCTCGAGGCCGCCGAGGTCACGATCGTCGACCCCGAGGTGGGGGAGTATGCGACGAGCTTCGAGATGGCCGGCGTCTCGCTCACCCTGATGTGGCTCGACGACGAGCTCGAACGCGCCTGGCGCTCGCCCGCGTACACGCCCGCCTATCGCAAGGGCGCGATGGAGCATGTGAGCGGCCCCGCCGGCTCGGGCGAGGATGCCGCAGCCGACGACGCCGCGATCACGGCGGCGCCGCCGGACGCGGCCGCTGCCGGCCGGGTCGTGGCATCGGCCCTCAGCGCCATCCGCGCCGCGATCGACCGCGACGTCGACGAGCTCGGCAGGCTCGACGCGATCGCCGGCGACGGCGACCACGGCATCGGCATGCAGCGCGGTGCGCACGCGGCCGACGCCGCCGCGACCGATGCCGCGTCGGGGGGCGGCGGGGGCCGGAGCAAACCGGGTAGGAAC